>NZ_JBIRUB010000008.1:0-74346 GCF_044334985.1 Embleya sp. NPDC020630 | reverse complement strand
CGGGCGCGGAGCGTGCGGAAAGCGCCGGCCCGGGGCGCGGGGCCGGGGCGCGGGCCGGGGGTGCGGGCTCGGAGCACCGGCCCGGGGCGCGAACCCGGAGGCACGAACTCGGGGCGGCGGCCCCCGGGCGGGGACCCGGGGCGGCGGGCTCGGCGAACTCGGAGAGCGGAACCCGAGCCTTCGAACCCGGGGTCCGAGCGCGAAGCGTCGGACCCGAGCCTCCCGTCCCGGAGCACCGGACCCGAGGCGCCAAGGGCCAAGGCGCCGGGCCCGGCCCCGGGGCGCGGCGGCCGGGGCGCGGCGGCCGGGGCGCGAACCCGGTGCGTCCATCCCCCCGCGCGCGCACGCGCCCGAACGCACGGCGACCGCCCGTCGCGCCCCCGTTTCGGGAGCGTGGCGGGCGGTCGCCCAAGGCTTCAGCGGCGCAAGCCGGTGGGATGCCTACTTCTTGTTGCGACGCTGCACACGCGTCTTCTTGAGAAGCTTGCGGTGCTTCTTCTTCGCCATGCGCTTGCGACGCTTCTTGATGACAGAGCCCACCGACAACCCTCGCTCACGTGACGTTTCTACCGCGCGGAGCCGGATCAGCCCGCACAACTGGGGTCAGCCTACTCGCCGCCCCGGCCCACCTCTAAACGAGGCGGTCCGTAATGCCCCCCTACGCTGTTTCCACGTAGGAGTCTCGCAGGTAGTCGTGGACGGCTTGCTCCGGAACTCGGAAGGACCGACCAACCCTGATGGCCGGCATCTCGCCACTGTGGACCAGGCGATACACCGTCATCTTGGACACCCGCATCACCGCGGCCACCTCGGCCACAGTCAAGAAGTTGACCTCGTTGAGAGGCCTCTCTCCAGAAGCCATGACGCACCGAACCATTCAGCACGCGTCGGGCGCCGGCTTCCCCTCCGGCGACTGCCACACGCACGTGCGTCCCTCCAGAGTAGTGGCGTGTGGTACCAGTGGGGAAGAGGAGTAGTTATCCCACCTGAATCGCCCATCAGGCTGCTTTACCGATCGATTCCGGACAGTCCGGACCGATCGAGCACGTACGCCATGACCGGCTCGTACAGGTGTGGCGCCACGTTGTCGTCCAGCGGGACGACCACCTCGACCCGCCCCTCCTCGGCCGCCACGAACAGCGCGGGGTCGTTGCAGTCCGCGAGGCCGATCGCCGCAACCCCCGCCTGACCTGCGCCTCCGGCCCAGCCGTGGTCCCCGATCAACAGATCCGGCAGCGGCTCGGACCCGGCCGCCAGCTCGGCCAGCATCGCCCGGATCCCGCGCGCGGAGTGGGTGTGCCGGAAATCTCCCGCGTCGTCCACCACCATCGCCACGTCGCCCCGATACCGGATCGCGCGACCCTGCCCGCCCTCGGCCGTGGGCGTGCGATAGCTCCACCCGGCGGCGGGGCGCAGGAGCGTACACCCCGCCTCGCACAACACGCGCGCCAGCGTGCGGTACCACTCGCCTAGGCCGTTCGGGTGGCCCGTGGCCACGATCACCCGCTCACGACGCTCGGCGGCGAGCGCGATCCGGTCCGCGTACGCGTCCAGCGCGGCCACGGTCAGGTCCGGGTCGATGGTGTCCTGCCCGCTGCGGTGGGCCGGGTCGGCCACCACTCCGCAACGGCGCACCATCAGCGCGAGTACGTCGTCCGCGGTCCACCGACCGTCCGGCTCCAGGCCGAACAGATGGCCGGGATGCCGCTCGCTCATCAGTCGGTAGTGCCGGAGGTTGTTCTCCCTCGTGGTCGCCACGTCGCCGGCGATCCGGCCGCGCACGAGATGGGAGCGAAGCTCCGAGGGGGTGGGAACCGCAACGGTCACGCACAGCTCCTTGGGTCACGGGTCGGGGTCACCGCAGGCGTCGGGACCACCGGGTCACAGGTCGAACATCGGGTCGAGGCCGTGCGCCGGGAAGACCGCCCGCCGGGTGGCCAGAATCGATTGGTCGGTGCGGTCCGCCGGGTCGTAGCCGGTGGAGAACGGCCGAAAATCGCCGGTCCCGCCGTCGGTCATCCGGTGCGGACCGGCCTGGCGGGTGAGCATCCGGACCTCCTCGCGCCAGTCGAGCGGCACCTCGCGGGTGGGCTCGATGGCATGGCCGGCCGCCTCCGCCACCAGGTGCGTCCACGAGCGCGGCACCACGTCGATCGTCGCGTAGCCCCCGCCGCCGGTGGCTATCCAGCGCCCGCCGGCGTGTTCGTGGGCGAGCGCGTGCAGCGCGGCGTGTGCCGTGCGCTGCGCGTCGAGGCTCAGCGCGAGGTGGGCCAGCGGATCGTCCACGTGGGTGTCCGTACCGTGCTGGCTGACCAGCACGTCGGGGCAAAAGTCCGCGAGCAGCGGCGGCACCACGGCGTCGAACGCGCGCAACCACGCGGCGTCGGCGATGCCGGGCGGCAGCGCGACGTTGACCGCGTAGCCCTCGGCGTCCGGCCCGCCGATCTCGCTCGCGAAACCGGTGCCCGGGAACAGGAAGCGCGGGCTCTCGTGCAGGCTGATCGTGAGCACGCGCGGGTCGTTCCAGAACGCCCGCTGCACACCGTCGCCGTGGTGGACGTCGATGTCCACGTACGCGACCCGCTCGGCGCCGAGTTCGAGCAGGCGCGCGATCGCGAGCGCCGGGTCGTTGTAGATGCAGAACCCGCCCGCGGCATCGGGCATCGCGTGGTGCAGCCCGCCCGCGAAGTTGATCGCGTGGTCCGCGCCGTCGGGGTGTTCCGGCCCGCGCCACACCGCCTCGGCCGCGGCGATCGAGGCGCCCGCGATCAGCGCGGACGCCTCGTGCATCCCGGCGAAGGCGGGGGTGTCCTCGGTGCCGAACCCGAACGTGCCGTCGGCGATCCCGGGGTCGAGGGAGGCGGCGCGCACGGCGGCGGTGTACACGTCGGTGTGCACCATGGCCAGGTCCGCGTCGGTCGCCGACTTCGGGCTGCGCACCCGCAGTTCGGGGAGGGTGTGCAGGCCGAACGCGCGGATCAGGTCGATGGTCAGGCGCAGGCGGACGGGGTTCATCGGGTGCCACGATCCGAAGTCGTACCCGGTCATCCCGTCGTCCCACAGCACGTGCACCGCTCGACTCATGCGATCACGCTACCGCCCGGGTCGGCTCCCGATCATCGGTCGTGAGCGGGTTCACCGTGCGGGGCGAAGGCGCGGGCGAGCGGCAGTACGGCGAGCACCAGGAACAGCGGCACGAGCATCGCCAGGCGGAACGAGGCCAGGTCGGCGATCCCGCCCACGAGCGGGGTGCCGATCAGGAAGCCGACGTAGTTGAAGATGTTGAGTCGGGCGACCGCCTCGTCGGCGTCCTCCGGCGACTGCCGACCGCCCGCGGCGAAGGTCTGCGGGACCAGTACGCACAGCCCCACGCCCAGGATCACGAAGCCGAGCAGGCCCACCGCGGCGTGCGGGGCGGCGAGTACGACCGCGAAGCCGGCCGCCGCGACCACCGCGCCGCCGCGGACCACCTCGACCATGCCCCAGCGGCGCACCGCGAGGTCGCCGACGCTGCGGCCGACGAGGGTGGTGACCATGTACGCGATGTAGGGGACCACCGCGAAGGCCTCGGAGCTGTCCAGCACCTTCTCCAGGTAGACCGCGCTCCAGTTGGCCACCGTCGAGTCGCCGATGTAGGCGAACGTCATGACCAGGCACAGCGGGATCAGCGGACGCCAGGGCAGGGTGCGGCGGGGCCGCTCCGGGTCGGCGGCCACGACCTGCGGCGCGTCGTCCGCGCGCAGGTAGCCGGGGCCGACCACGAGCAGGGCCGGCACGGTGAGCGCGGCTGCGCCCGCGTACATCGCGACCAGCGGCACCCCGCCCCACGCGCACAGTCCGGCCACGCCCGCCCCGGCCAGGCCGCCGAGGCTGTACGACGCGTGGAAGCCGAGCATGATGCTGCGCCCCGCGCGGGCCTGGATCGCCACGCCCTGCATGTTCATCGTGGCGTCCACCGCGCCCAGGGACAGCCCGAACACGAAGAGCACGATCGCCAACTGCCACAGCCCGTCCCCGGCGCCGACCCCGATCAGGGTGGCGCAGACGATCGGCTGGGACACCCGCAGCACGGTACGACTGCCGAACCGCCGGGCCAGGGCGCCCGCGATCACGCTGCCCACGCCCGCGACGATCGGCACCACGGAGAGCACCGCGGTGAGCGTGCCGTCGCCCATGTCGTAGCGGCGCTGGATCGCCGGGATCCGGGTGACGAGCAGCGCGAAGGACGCGCCCTGGATCAAAAAGCACGCGAGCAGGCTGAACCGCGCACGGCGCAGCGTCTCGTCCTTGGCCGACCCGGCGGCCGGTTCTCTCACCCGCATGGGCGAGCACGCTACCGACGGGTCACTTCCACGGACAGGGGCCGAGGAGATCTTTTGATGAACCGTCAGATTCGCCGACCGGACAAAACCTGGCGAAATCCGTCAAATGCCCAATAGTCCTGGCAGCTCGACCATGTCCTTGAACAGCGCGTCGGCGTCCGCGAGCCGTTCCGCCGGCGTCATCGCGGCGTGGCCGTACACGGTCATCCCGGCCGCCCGCGCGGCCTCGACCCCCAGCGGGCTGTCCTCGACCACCACGCAGCGCCCGGGCTCGACGCCCATGGTCGCCGCCGCGTGCAGGAACAGGTCCGGCGCGGGTTTGCCCCGGGCGACGTCCTGGCTGCTGAAGATCACCGATTCGGGGAAACGCCCGATCAGCCCGGTGCGGGTCAGCGCGAGCCGGATCCGCTCATGCGTGCCGGAGGAGGCCAGGCAGTACGGCATGCCCGCGGCGTCCAGCGCGGCCAGCACGTCGACGACCCCCGGCACCGCTTCGAGTTCGGCCCGGAATCCGGCGAACACCCGCTCGTGGTAGACATGATCGAAGTCCTCGGGCAGCGTGACGCCGTCTCGCTCGCGGACGATCGTGTGCACCCGGGCCATGGTGCCGCCGAGGTAATCGCGCAGCGAGTCCTCGTAGGCGGTGGGCACGCCGAGTTCGGTGAGCAGCGTGGCGAGCACCCGGTTGGCGATCGGCTCGCTGTCCACCAGTACGCCGTCGTTGTCGAACAGGACCAGCTCCGGCCTCACGACAGGCCCTCGGCGATCTCCTGGGAACGGTTGCTCGCGGCCTCCAGGGCGGCGAGCAGCGCGGCACGCACGCCGTGGTTCTCCAACTCGCGGATCGCCGCGATCGTGGTGCCGGCCGGCGAGGTCACCGCCTCGCGCAGCAGCGTGGGGTGCTCGCCCGAGTCGCGAAGCATCACCGACGCGCCGATCGCGGCCTGCACGATCAGGTCGTGCGCGGCGGCGCGCGGCAGGCCGAGCAGGATGCCGGCGTCGGTCATCGCCTCGACCAGGAAGTAGAAGTAGGCCGGCCCCGAGCCGGACAGCGCGGTGACCGCGTCCTGCTGCTTCTCCGGGACCCGGATGGTCTTGCCGACCGATCCGAAGATCTCCTCGACCCGCTCCAGGTGCGCCTCCGTGGCGTGCGCGCCGCCGGAGATCGCGCTCATCCCCTCGTCCACGAGCACGGGGGTGTTGGACATGACGCGCACCACGGGGGTGCCCGCGGTCAGGCGGGCCTCCAGGAACTTGGTGGTGATGCCCGCCGCACCGCTGACCACGAGCCGGTCGGCGGGTACGTGCGGGGCCAGTTCGTCCATCAGCACGCCCATGTCCTGCGGCTTGACGGTCAGGATCAGGATGTCGGCGGCCTTGGCGGCCTCGGCGTTGCTCACCGCCTCGACGCCGTAGCGGCGGCGCAGGTCCTCGGCCCGCTCGGCGCGACGGGTGGTGACGAGGAGGTCGTCGGGGCTCTTGCCCGCCCGGATCATCCCGGACAACAGCGCTTCACCGATTTTCCCGGTGCCGACGACGGCGACCCGCTGAGCCATGGCCCCACACTTTCTCGCGTTCCTGGTCCGTCAGGGGCACGCCCGGTGCCCACGATGGCCACCGTACGGTACGTACACGTGTCCGAGGGCGGGCCTCGACGCGGGTTCCGGGCCGCTCAGGGGGTGCGCCGGCGCAGGGTCAGCGCACCGAGCCCGAGCGCGGCGAGCACACAGCCGGCGATCACCGCGACATCGCGCAGCAGCAGGCCGGAGACCTCGTGCTCGGTGGAGAGCCGGGTCATCGCGTCCACCGCGTAGGACAGCGGAAGCACGTCGGAGACCGCTTCGAGCACCGGCTGCATGCGATCGCGCGGCACGAACAGCCCGCACAGCAGGAACTGCGGCAGGATCACCGCGGGCAGGAACTGCACCGCCTGGAACTCGGTGTCGGCGAACGCGCTCACCAGCAGGCCCAGGGCCATCCCGAGCAGCGCGTTCAGGACCGCGACGCACAGGATCAGCCAGGTCGGCCCGACCACGTCCAGATCGAGCAGCCCGATCGCGAGCCCGGTGGCCACCGCCGCCTGGAGCACCGCGACGATCCCGAACGCGAGCGCGTAGCCGCCGATCAGCTGCATCTTGCCGATCGGCATGGTGAGCAACCGCTCCAGCGTCCCGGTCGAGCGCTCGCGCAGCGTGGCCCGAGGCGACCAGGAACATCACCACGAACGGGAAGATCCCCAGCAGGGGCCCGCCGATGTGGTCGAACTGCTCCGGCCGGTCGTCGTAGAGCCAGTACAGCAGCGTGAGCAGCACACACGGCACCAGGAGCATCAGCGCGACGGTGCGCGGGTCGTGCCGCAACTGGCCGAGCACCCGGCGGGCGGTGGCGGTGGTGGCGGTGCCGGTCATGACGCGCTCCTCGGGGCCGATGCGGTCGCGGCGGTCGATGCGGCCGGTTCCGGCTCGGCGGCGGCGACCAGCGCCAGGAAGGCCGCCTCCGCGTCCCGGGTCCCGGTGCGGGCGAGCAGCGCCTCGGGGGTGTCGTCAGCCAGCAGCGCGCCGTCGCGCAGCAGCAACAGCCGCTCGCAGCGCTCGGCCTCGTCCATCACATGGCTGGACACGAGCAGCGTGACGCCGCCGGCCGCGAGCCGGTGGAACAGACCCCACAGGTCGCGGCGCAACACCGGATCCAGGCCCACCGTCGGCTCGTCCAGGACCAGCAGCTCCGGCGTCCCGAGCAGCGCGGCGGCCAGCGACACCCGGGCCCGCTGCCCGCCGGAGAGCCGGGCCACCGCGGCGTCCTGCCGATCGGTCAGGTCCACCTCGCGCAGCACCCGGTCGAGGTCGCCGGCCGAGGCGCCGAGGAGCCGGCCGAAGTAGCGCAGGTTCTCCCGCACGGTCAGATCCGCGTACACCGACGGCGCCTGCGTCACATAGCCGATCGCGCTGCGCAGCCGCCGATGCCCGGCGGGCAGCCCGAGCACGTCCAGCCGCCCGCTCACCCGCGCCTGCACGCCGACGATCGCCCGCATCAGCGTGCTCTTGCCGCACCCGCTCGGTCCGAGCAGCCCGGTGACACTCCCGCGCGGCACGGCGAACGAGACGTCGTCGAGCACCACGCGCCCGCCGCGCACGACCCGCAGCCCTTCGGCTCGGATCGCGTCCTCGCCATAATTCATCATGTGTTGAATATGCGCTTCCCCCCAAGCGCCGTCAAGCGATTCCCGACGATTCACCCAGGCGGCAACGGGGGCGACCATGTGGGCCGATCGACCCCGTGAGCCGAAAGGGGCGCCCCGGCCGCAGCCGGGACGCCCCTTCGAAAACGTGCTGCGCGCGACGCGTCAGTCGAACAGCGACACGTCCCGCACCGCGCCCTTGTCCGCGCTGGTGGCCATCGCCGCGTACGCCTTCAGCGCCGTGCTGACCACCCGCTCGCGCTTCGCCGGGCGGTACTTGCCCAGGTCGTGCAGCAGGTGCTCGCGCCGCTCGGCCAGCTCCTCGAAGGAGACCTCCAGCTCGATCCGGCGGTTGGGGATGTCGATGGTGATGATGTCGCCGTCGCGCACCAGCGCGATCGCGCCGCCGGCCGCCGCCTCGGGCGAGACGTGCCCGATGGACAGCCCCGAGGTGCCGCCGGAGAAGCGCCCGTCGGTGATCAGCGCGCACTTCGCGCCGAGCCCGCGGCCCTTGAGGAACGACGTCGGGTACAACATCTCCTGCATGCCCGGGCCGCCCTTGGGGCCCTCGTAGCGGACCACCACCACGTCGCCCTCCTTGACCCGCTTGGTCAAGATGGCGTCGACCGCCTCCTCCTGCGACTCGACCACCACCGCCGGGCCGGAGAAGGTCCAGATCGACTCGTCCACGCCGGCGGTCTTGACCACGCAGCCCGCCTCGGCGAGATTGCCGTACAGGATGCCCAGGCCACCGTCGCGGCTGTACGCGTGCGCCACGTCGCGGATGCAGCCCGAGGCCACGTCCAGGTCGAGCGAGTCCCAGCGCTCCGACTGGCTGAACGCGGTGGCCGAGCGCACGCAGCCCGGGGCCGCGTGGAACAGCTCGACCGCCTCGGCCGAGGGCGAACCGCCGCGCACGTCCCAGGTCTTGAGCCATTCGGCGAGCGAGTCGGCGTGCACCGAGGTGACGTCCTCGTGCAGCAGCCCCGCCCGGTACAGCTCGCCGAGCAGCGCCGGCACGCCGCCCGCGCGGTGCACGTCCTCCACGTGGTACGGCGCGTTGTTCGGCGCGACCTTCGCCAGGCACGGCACCCGGCGCGAGAGCGCGTCGATGTCGGCCATGGTGAAGTCCAGCTCGGCCTCCTGCGCGGCGGCGAGCAGGTGCAGGATCGTGTTGGTCGAGCCGCCCATCGCGATGTCCATCGCCATCGCGTTCTCGAACGCCTGGCGGGTGGCGACGTTGCGCGGCAGCACGCTCTCGTCGTCCTGCTCGTAGTAGCGCTTGGTGATCTCCACGATCGTGCGGCCGGCGCCCTCGTACAGCGCCTTGCGCGCGGTGTGCGTGGCCAGCACCGAGCCGTTGCCCGGCAGTGCCAGGCCCATCGCCTCGACCAGGAAGTTCATCGAGTTGGCGGTGAACATGCCCGCGCACGACCCGCAGGTCGGACACGCGGCGTCCTCGATGCGCTCCAAGTCCTCGTCGGAGACCTTGTCCGACGCGGAGTCGGCGATCGCGGTGATCAGGTCCAGGTGCGGACGCACCCGACCGTCCACCATCACCGCGGTGCCGGCCTCCATCGGACCGCCGGAGACGAACACGGCGGGGATGTTCAGCCGCAGCGCGGCCATCAGCATGCCGGGGGTGATCTTGTCGCAGTTGGACACGCACACGATCGCGTCGGCCTGGTGCGCGTTGACCATGTACTCGACCGCGTCGGCGATCAGCTCGCGCGAGGGCAGCGAGTAGAGCATGCCGGAGTGGCCCATCGCGATGCCGTCGTCGACGGCGATCGTGTTGAACTCGCGCGGGATGCCGCCGGCGGCGGAGATCGCCTCGGAGACGATGCGCCCGACGGGCTGGAGGTGGGTGTGCCCCGGTACGAACTCGGTGAAGCTGTTGGCGACCGCGATGATCGGCTTGCCGAAGTCCGCACGCTTGACGCCTGCGGCCATGAGGAGCGCGCGAGCGCCCGCCATTTCGCGACCGTGGGTGACCGTCCGAGACCTGAGTTGCGGCACTGCACACACCCTCTCAGCAATTCACCGGTGGATCCGGGTGCTTTCGAGCTTACGTCCGCGGCCGGGAACGACGGCGCGGCCGTCCACGATGCGACCGTCGGCGCACCCCGAGCGCCGGGCCGGCCGGGCCGTCGTGCCCGTGGGCGCGCGACGGCCGGTCAACCGTTCAGATGGCGCTGGAGGATCGGCGCGAGCCGGCGGACGAGTTCGGCCGCCGGCGTCGAGGCGATCGGCTCCAGGCACACCACGTAGCGGGTCAGCGCGACCCCGAGCAATTGGCTCACGCACAGATTCGCGCGCAGTGCCGCGTCCGGCCCGCCGATGCCCTCGGCCAGGCGCGTGGTCAACTCCGCGCCGATGAACTCGCGAAAAGCCGGATTGCCGCCCCCGTCCAGCACCACGGTGCGCAGGATGGCCAACAGCCGGGTGCCGGTGTCCGGCTGTTCCCACAACGCCACGAACGACTCGGCCAGCCGCTCGCCGGCCTGCTCGACACCGTGCGCGAACACCGTGCCGACCAGTGTCGCGGGGTCCAGCGGCAGGTCCATGGCCGCGATGAACACCCGGTCCTTGGAGCCGAAGTAGTGGTGCACGAGAGCGGGATCCACCCCGGCGCCACGGGCGATCGCCCGGACCGACGCGCCCGCGTAGCCGCGCGCGGCGAACTCGGTGCGGGCCGCCTCCAGGATCCCGGTCCGGGTCCGCGAGGCGTCCCCGCGCCGACCGGGCGGCCGGCCCGGACCGCGCCGCCGGACGTCGGGCGCGTCGGCGGCGGTCTTCGGGTCAGCCATGCCGGCGCTCCACCCCGGCCTCGGCCGCCAGGTGCAGCCGGGTGTACGCCAGCGCCTCGGCGAGGTCGGCCTCGCGCTCGGCGCGGCTGCCGCACCGGCGGGTGTTCACCTCCAGCACGACCGCGCCGGCGAACGAGGTGCGGGCCAGGTGCTCCAGGACTTCCGCGCACGGCTGGGTGCCGCGTCCCGGCACCAGGTGCTCGTCCTTGAGCGAGCCGCTGCCGTCGGCCAGGTGTACGTGCCCCAGCCGGTCGCCCATCCGGGCCAGCATGTCCAGCGCGTCCGAGCGCGAGGTCGCGGTGTGCGACAGGTCGAGGGTGAAGTGCCGGTAGTCCTCGTCGGCGGGGTCCCAGTCCGGCGCGTACGCCGCGACCTCCTTGTCCCGATAGCGCAGCGGGAACATGTTCTCCACCGCGAACAGCACGTCGGTCTCTCCGGCCATGCGCTCGATGCCGCGCACGAAGTCGCGGGCGTAGCTGCGCTGCCAGCGAAACGGCGGATGCACCACGACCGTGCGCGCGCCCAGCCGCATCGCCGCGTCCCGCGCGCGCACCAGCTTGGCCCACGGGTCGGTGCCCCACACCCTCTGGGTGATCAGCAGGCAGGGCGCGTGCACGGACAGGATCGGCACCGCGTGGTGGTCGGACAACCGGCGCAGCGCCTCGATGTCCTGGCTGACCGGATCGGTCGAGACCATCACCTCGACGCCGTCGTAGCCGAGCCGGGCCGCGATCTCGAAACCGTCCGCGGTGGACTCGGGGTACACGGAGGCGGTGGACAGGGCGATCTTGGCGTCGGGCACCCGCAACACCGCGTCCGGCACGCGTGCCGCGGCCGGGTCGGACCCCGTACCCGTGAGTATGTCGTGGTCGGCCACGTCGCCCAGAGTAGAACCATCGAAGGCCGGATCGACCTCGTCCCGCCGCATCGGCGCGTCCGATCCGAACCGAATCGCCACCCGACGCCCCGTCCGGCTCGACCTCATCGGCCCCGATCGGCCGGATTTCGTCCCGACCCGAGGCGTCGCCGCCGGCGGGCCTCAGTCCATCCAGTCCAGCCGGCGCAGGATGATCCCCTCGCGCAGCGCCCAAGGGCAAATCTCCAACGTGTTCACGTCGAACAGGTCCAACGCGGCGTCGGCCACTATGGCGCCCGCCACCAGCTGCGGCGCGCGTCCCACCGACACCCCCGGCAGCGCGGCCCGCTCGGTCGCGGTCATCGTCGCCAGCCGGGGCAGCCAGTCGGCCAGCCCGGTCCGGCTCAGCGAACGTTTGACGTAGGGGCCCTCCCCCGAGGACGGCGCGCCGGCGATCCGGGCGAGCTGCTTGAACGTCTTGGACGTGGCCACCACGTGGTCGGGTCGGCCGAGTCGGCTGAACTCGGCGACCGTGCGGGCGATCTCGGCCCGCACGTGCTTGCGCAGCACCCGTACCTCGTCCGCCGTGGGTGGGTCGGTGTGCAGCCAGTTCCGGGTCAGCCGGCCCGCGCCCAGCGGCAGCGAGGCGGCCGCGTCGGGCTCCTCGTCCACGCCCGCCGCGATCTCCAGCGAGCCGCCGCCGATGTCCAGGACGAGCAGCCGACCGGAGGACCAGCCGAACCAGCGGCGCACCGCCAGGAAGGTCAGCCGGGCCTCGTCCGCGCCGGTGAGCACCTGGAGGTCCACCCCGGTCTCGCTCCGCACCCGGTCGAGCACCGCCTCGGAGTTGGCCGCCTCGCGCACCGCCGAGGTGGCGAACGGCAGCAGGTCCTCGACGCCCTTGTCCTCGGCCACCTCGAGCGCCGCCGCCATCGTGCGGACCAGCAGATCTATCCCGTGCGGGGCGATGCCTCCATCCGGCTCCAGCAGCTCGGCTAGGCGCAACTCGCGCTTGTGCGAGTACGCGGGAAGGGGCCGAGCACCCTGATGGGCGTCGACCACGAGCAGGTGGACCGTATTCGAGCCCACGTCGAGAACACCGAGTCGCATGGTGACGAAGGTAATCCGTCGACCCGGGCGGGTGAGCGGGGGCGTTCCCTCGCTTGCCACGCCTTTGCCGAACCGGACATCCCGCCCGGCGCTCTACGCTGGTGGTGTGCCTGAGGTAGACCTGGATTTTCCGCGTGCTTGGTTCGAGTTTCCCGACCCCGACGACGCCGATCAGCTGTTCCGCTGCGATTTGACCTGGTTGACCTCGCGCTGGCAGTGCATCTTCGGTGCCGGCTGCCACGGCGTGGTGGCCGGGCGGGCGCCCGACGGGTGTTGTTCGCTGGGCGCGCACTGGTCGGACGAGGACGACGAGAAGCGGGTGCTGGCCTGGGCCGAAAGGCTGACCCCGCAGACCTGGCAGTTCCACGACCTGGCCGCCAAAAAGGGGGTCAGCGAGTTCGAGGACGGCGACAAGCGCACCCGGCTGGTCGACGGGGCGTGTGTGTTCCTGAACCGGCCCGGCTTCGCCGGCGGTGCCGGGTGCTCGCTGCACGCGCTCGCCCTGCGCGAGGGTGTGCATCCTCTGGAGACCAAGCCGGACGTGTGCTGGCAACTGCCGGTGCGGCGGACCTACGACTGGATCGACCGCCCGGACGAGACGCGTGTGCTGATGGTGACGATCGGCGAGTACGACCGCCGGGGCTGGGGCCCGGGCGGCCACGACCTGCACTGGTGGTGCACCGGGAGCACCGAGGCGCACGGCGCGGGCGAGCCGGTGTACGAGTCCTACGGGCCGGAGCTGCGCGAGCTGATGGGCGAGGCGGCCTACGCGGTCCTGGTCGAGGCGTGCCGGGCCCGGCTGGCCGGCGGTCGGCCGTTCGCGCCGCACCCGGCGGATCCGGTCGACTGACCGGGGCGCGGCCCGGCCCGGAGCGGGCCCGGCTCAGCCGCCGGCGGCCGGGCTGCCGCTCGGCGGCGGCGTGCTCGCGGGCGCGCTGGTCGGCGGCGGGCCCGACGAGGCCGGGTCGCCGGTGCGGCCCTCGATGGTGACCACGGTGCCGCCCGGCTCGATCACCACCTTGGCCGACCACGACCCCCGGGGCGCCTTCGCGGCGACGACCGAGATCGTGACGGTGTCCTCCTGCCCCGGCGCGAGCGTGCCGTGCGGTCGGCTCAGGCGCAGCCAGGCCGCCCCGGTCCGGGCCTGCCAGTCGACCGGGACCGCGCCGACGTTGCGCAGCGTGATCACGGTGCGGTCGCCGGTGTGGCCGGCCGTGACCAGCGGCGGTACGGGGGCGGGGTCGCCGGGCGGCGGCACGAACACGACGCCCGGCGCGATCGGGTCCGGCGGCGTCACGGGCGGCGCGACGGCGGCCGGAGCCGATCCGCGTCCGTGCGACGGGCCGCCGACACCGGGCCGCACGGCGGTCGCGGCCGGGGAGGCCGTCGGCGCGGCGGGCACGTTCGACCCGGTCCCGTCGGCGGTGTCCACGTGCGCCGACGCGATGGTGACCACCCTGGTGGGCGGCCCGGCGGCCGACCCGCCGGAGGCCTGCCACAGGGCCAGCGCGGGCGCGGCCACCACGGCGGCCACCACGACCGCCGCGATCACCGTGGCCCGGCGCCGATTGCCGCGCTCGACCACCCGGGCCCGAAAGACCGGGAAGCCGGCCCGGTCGAACTCGGCGACCCGGCGGGCGAGCTCCGGCGGCCGCTGGGCGGAGCGGCCCTTGCCCACCTCGCCCAGCACCTCGATCCGCAGCGCCGCGGGCGGGGCGACCAGCGCGAGGGCGACCGGCGCCGCCGCGGCGCCCGTGGTCGGTGCGAGCAGCGTCGCCGCGCGGCGCACGTGCGGCCCGCACCGCCGACACGTCTCGACGTGCGCGATCAGTCGTTCGCGCAGCGCCGAGGTGAGCCGCCCGGTGGCCAACTCCTGGCCCTCGGGGCAGCCGTGCGAGGCCTCGGCGCCCGCGACCGCCGCGCGGGTCCGGTCCACCTCGCGCCCGGCGCACAGGAGCAGGCTGCGGGCGTGCTGCTCGTCACAGCCGAGCACGGCGGCCAGGCCGCGCGGATCGAGCCCGTGCCGGACCGACAACTCCAGCGCCTCGCGCCGCTCCGGCGCCAGTCCCACCGCGTCGGGCCAGGCGAGTTCGTCCAGGTCGCCGCGCCGCCCGGGGACGCGCCCGGCCTCGGTGCCGGGGAACAGGTCGGTCGGCTCGTCGGCGTCGCCCGCCAGCGGCGGCAGGCTGCGCTCGTGCGCCCACACCACCCGTACGTCCTCGGGCCGGGCGGGCCCGGTGCCGACGCGCACGTGGGCGTCGAGGCGGACCAGGCACTCGTAGCGGGCGAGCGCGTACAACCACGGTTTGAGCAGATCCAGGTCCGGCAGTCGGCCGATGTGACGGTCGGCGAGCACGAACGTGCTGCGGAGGGATTCCGCGGCCGCCCGATGATCGCGCAGTACCGACAGGCAGTAGGTGTAGAGCCCTTCGGCGTAGGCGTCGTAGGCGGCGCGTCCCCACGAAAGCACCGCGGCGGGGGCCGATGCCCGGCCGGTTACCGAATCCGTCACGTTCGTGAACGTAGGTGTCGGAGAGCCGTCGACTCAGGCGATTTGCACTTTCATACGCCTTTCGAGGTCGACAATCATACTTTCGAGTGAATATCCGTCACCTTTGACCGAATTCCTTCGTCGCGCCTCCATGCGACGCCGGCCCTCCGGTGACCGTCAGCGAAACACCGGTCGGATTCGCCGAAACGGACACTGCCCACGTGGTGGCCGGTGCCCTGTCCGGATTTGCCGAGATCGTGATCGATATCGACTGGCCGTTGGCCAGTGTGCCGGCATGCGAACTCACCGTGAGCCAGTCGTTTTCCGAGACCGCCAGCGACCAGGTGACCGGCCCGCCGGTCGCGGCGAGCCGGACGGTCTGCGCGGCGCCGTCCGCGCCGAGGTCCACCGTCGAGCGGGACCAGGACAGGGTGCCCGGCGCCGCCGGATTGCCCTCGTCGGTGCCGCCCGATCGGGGAAGGGTGGCCGACCCGCCCGCGAGCGGGGCGCCGGCGTTCGTCGAGGGTTTGGCGCTTCGGCTCGTCCGCGCGGTCGGCTTCGCGGCGGCGGACCGGGTGCTCGGCGCCGAGGTCGGCACCGCCCGCGTCGTCGACGGCGCGGGCGCGGTACTCGGAACCACACTCGCCGAGGCGGCCGGTGTCTCGGCCGGATGCAGCGCCGGCGGTCGTTCCGGGAGCGGCGCCGTACTCAGCGCGATCGGCGTGTCGTGCTCGGCCCCGGGCCGCACCAGCACCGCCGTGCCGAGCACCAGCGCGACGGCCGTCGCACACGCGGCCACCACCGGCACCCGCGACCTCGGCCGACCCGTGCCCTTCGGAAAGCCGCCCCGCTCGACCGGATCCACCGGATCCACCGGTTCGGCCGCGCCGTCCGCGCGCAGCGCCATCCGGATCGCGTACGGCGCGTTGGCCGCCCCGCCGCCCGCGAGCAGCGCCCGCGCCTCCACCGGCCCCGGGCGCAGCGCCACGCAGTCCGGGCAGGAGTCGACGTGCAGGTGCAGCGGTTGCCGCAGCCCCGCCTCGACCGCGGCCCCCGCGTCCGGCAGCAGCAGCGCGAGTTCGGGACAGTCCCGCCGCGCGTGCGTGGCCACCGCGTACACCGCGAGCGCCTGCTCGAACTGCACCGGTCCGCGTGCCAGCAGCCGCGCCGCCCGCCGCTCGGACACGCCCAGCACGTCGGCCACTTCGGCGTCGCTCAGACGGTGCCGCGCCGACAGGTCCAGGGCGATCCGCTCGTCCTCGTCGACCGCCCACAACGCGTACGGCACCAGCGGCGCCAACCGGCGTCGATCGGGCACCGACCACCCCGCGCCCCCCGCCGCCAGGACCTGCTCGACCACCCCGGGACCGGGCCGCTCCAGCGCCGCCCGCTCGGCCACGACCCGCACCAGCGCGTACAACAGCGCCCGGCTCCGGCGCGGGTCGCGCAGCGCGCGGATCCGCTCCGGCGCGAGCGCCAGCGCCTCGCGCACCACCCGCTCGGCGACCCGGGGCGGGTACCCGAGCGCCACGCAGAAGCCGAACAACGCGTCACCGTGGGCGTCGTACAACGCCACCGCGTCGGGCATCGCGCCCGTTTCGTCCGTCGTCCCGGATTCCCGCACCGCACCGTCCCCCACCATGCCGCCACACGGTAGGCACAACGCCCGACCGCCACCATCGCTTTGCCCACCCGGTGACAGGATCAAGACATTCCGCCCGTGCCCGATCCCGGCCCTGTCTCCATTGTCGGCGCGGGCCGTTACGGTTCCTGGCATGGCCAGGACCACCACGAAGGATCGCCCGTCGTATCGCTGCACCGAGTGCGGCTGGACCGGGCCGAAATGGCTGGGCCGCTGCAACGAGTGCCACGCGTGGGGCACGGTCGAGGAGTTCGGCGCCCCCAAGGCCCGCTCGATCGCCGCCGGGCCGGTCACCACCGCAGCGCTGCCGATCGGCCGGATCGACGTACAGCAGGCCCGGTTCCGCCCGACCGGCGTCGACGAGTTGGACCGCGTGCTCGGCGGCGGCCTGGTCCCGGGCGCGGTCGTACTGCTCGCGGGCGAGCCCGGTGTCGGCAAGTCCACCCTGCTGCTCGACGTGGCCAGCAAGTCCGCGTCGCCGGCCGCCCGCACCCTCTACATCACCGGCGAGGAGTCGGCCGCCCAGGTCCGTCTGCGCGCGGGTCGGATCGGCGCGCTCAACGAGGAGCTCTACCTCGCCGCCGAGACCGACCTCGCCGCACTGATCAGCCACGTCGACGCGGTCAAGCCCGCCCTGCTCGTGGTCGACTCGGTACAGACCATCGCCTCGCCCGCGATCGACGGCGCGCCCGGCGGCGTGTCGCAGATCCGCGAGGTGACCGGCGCGCTGATCCGCATCGCCAAGGAACGCAACATCGCCACCGTGCTGGTCGGCCACGTCACCAAGGACGGCTCGATCGCCGGCCCGCGCCTGCTGGAGCACCTGGTCGACGTGGTGCTGCACTTCGAGGGCGACCGACACGCCCGACTGCGCCTGGTCCGCGCGATCAAGAACCGCTACGGCACCGCCGACGAGGTCGGCTGCTTCGAACTGCACGACGAGGGCATCACCGGCCTGACCGACCCCAGCGGCCTGTTCCTGACCCAGCGCGCCGAGCCGGTCTCCGGCACCTGCGTCACGGTGACCCTGGAGGGCAAACGGCCCCTGGTGGTCGAGGTCCAGGCGCTGGTGGCCCCGTCCCAGATCCCCACCCCGCGACGGGCCACCTCGGGCCTGGACTCGGCCCGGATCGGCATGGTGCTCGCGGTCCTGGAGCGGCGCGGCGGGGTGCGCCTGGAGAAAACCGAGATCCACACCGCCACCGTCGGCGGCGTCAAGCTCACCGAACCGGCCGCCGACCTGGCCGCGGCGCTGGCCCTCGCGGGCGCCGCCGCCGACCACCCGCTGCCGGCCAAGCTGGTCGCGGTCGGCGAGGTCGGCCTCGCGGGCGAGATCCGCCGCACCACCGGCGTACAGCGGCGGCTCGCCGAGGCGTTCCGGCTCGGCTTCACACACGCCTTGGTGCCGCCCGATCCCGGCAAGATCCCCAAGGGCATGAAAGTGATCGAGGTGGCCGACATCCGCGAGGCGCTGCGCGCGTTCAACCTGGTCTCCGCACGCGAGCGCCGGGACGACCGCACATGATCGACGGGGCCCGCCGACCGGGCCCGCGACACCCTCCCCAGCGCGCCCGGCCCCGCTCCCGGGCACCGTCCGGCAACTTTCCGGGTGCCCCGAGGAGTGACCATGTGTCGCCTCGGACATACTCGACACGCGGAGCGGCGCGCGCGACCCGTGCCGAAACACGGCTTCGAGTCGGTTGCGGCGACCGGTCGGCGGCCGGGAGGCACTAGACTTTTCCACCGATCTTCCGACGTAGCGGCCGACCTGTGTCGTCCGCAGGTCCTGAGGCGCTCCCGGCCGTGCATACCGGAGCAAATGCCCGGGTGACGGCCGATGGCCGGCCGAGGATGGCAACGACCACGGGGAGTTCTGTGGCTACGAATGACCGGACCGACAAGGGCACGAGTGCCGACGCGGCTCTCGTGAGGGCCGCGCTGCAGTCCGTGGCCCCGGGCACCGCCCTGCGCGACGGCCTGGAGCGCATCCTCCGGGGCAACACGGGCGGCCTGATCGTGCTGGGTTTCGACAAGACGGTGGAGGCGCTGTCCACCGGCGGCTTCGTGCTCGACGTCGAGTTCTCCGCGACCCGGCTGCGCGAGCTGTGCAAGCTCGACGGTGGGGTGGTGGTCGACCGCGAGTGCACGAAGATCGTCCGGGCCGGCGTGCAACTCGTCCCGGATCCGTCGATCCCGACGGAGGAGACCGGCACCCGGCACCGCACCGCCGAGCGGGTCAACAAGCAGACCGGCTACCCGGTGGTCTCGGTGAGCCAGTCCATGCGCCTGATCGCGCTCTACGTCAACGGTCGGCGGCACGTCCTGGAGGACTCGGCGGCGATCCTGTCCCGGGCCAACCAGGCGCTCGCCACGCTGGAGCGCTACAAGCTGCGCCTCGACGAGGTGTCGGGCACGCTGTCCGCCCTGGAGATCGAGGACCTGGTCACCGTTCGCGACGTGTGCGCGGTGTCCCAGCGGCTGGAGATGGTGCGCCTGATCGCCCGCGAGATCGACGGCTACGTCACCGAGTTGGGGGTCGACGGCCGGTTGCTCTCGCTGCAACTCGAAGAGTTGATCGCGGGTGTCGAGGACGACCGCAAGCTGGTCGCCCGCGACTACGTGCCGGAGCGTGCGATCAAGCGCGGCCGGACCGAGGCCGACGTGCTCGACGAACTCGACGGCCTGGCCCACGCCGATCTGCTCGACCTGCAGACGGTGGCCCGCGCGCTCGGCTTCACCTCGGGCCACGAGGTCCTCGACTCGGCGGTCAGCCCCCGCGGCTTCCGACTGCTCGCCAAGGTCCCCCGGCTCCCACCGGTGGTGATCGAGCGGCTCGTGGAGCACTTCGGCGGCCTGCAGAAGCTGCTCGCGGCCAGCGTGGACGACCTCCAGGCGGTGGACGGCGTGGGCGAGGCCCGGGCCCGCAGCGTCCGCGAGGGCCTGTCCCGCCTCGCCGAGTCCTCGATCCTGGAGCGCTACGTCTGACCGCTCGGCGGTGACACGGGAAGGGCCCCGGCGCTCGGCGCCGGGGCCCTTCCCGTTGTGTTCTCGTCCCGCGTTCGGATCCCGCCGTGTCGGTCCGCCGTTATTTGCCGACGGTGGCGGTGAAGATGAACTCGCCGGAGGGCTCCAGGCCCGCCAGCACGCCCTTGGCCCGGTAGGCGGCCTTGTCCGCCGGGGCGGCCTTGGTCTGTCCGCCGTTGGTGGCGCACTGCCGAGCGTCGGAGCGGGTCCAGCCCCAGTCCCGGGTGATCGACACGGCCTGCGAGGCGCCCTGCTGGATCTGGCGCAGGTCGGTGCCCGGGCCGGTCGCGCAGTCGGCCGAACTCCACAGCCGGTCGCTGCCGGACAACACCTCGATGTAGGCGTGGCTCGGCGCGAGGTCGACGTAGCAGGTGGGCCCGGACTCGTTGGTGACGATCACCTTCAGGGCCACGTTCTGCGAGGCGTTGTAGGCGCTCTTGCCCGCCTCCACCGGCTGGATCTGCACCCGGATCATGGCCGGCGTGCACCAGGTGCCCCCGCCCGGTGCGGGCTTGCCGCCACCCGGGACCGTGCCGCCGCCGGGGTTGCCCGCGCCGCCCGCCGACTGGCCGCTCTGCCCGCTCTGCCCACCGGGCTGACCGGAGGCTCCTGCCGATGTACCGGCGGAGGTGCCCGAGGTGCCGCCCGGCGTGCCCGTACTCCCGCCCGGGATCGGCGGGTTGGCGCCGTTGGTCGGGTTGGCCCCGGGCGTGATGGCGCTCGGATCGGGCGAGACCGAACCCGACGGGATCGGCTTCTTGTCCGAGGCGTTCTTCTTGTCGTCGGAGTCCCCACCGGCAGTGCATGCCCAGGCCACCAGCGCGATCAACAGCGCGAGGGCGAGCAGCACGACGACCCGCCGACGCCAATAGACGGTTGACGGCAGGTGACCCACGGGACGGCGCATCGAGTCCACGCGCAAACTCTAGGGGAGATCGTTACGCCGTCCGGTGTAGCCACACCGTCCGAAGCGTTGGATTTTCCGGCCGTGTCGCGCCCGAAGAAGCCCTGGTCGCGGGCCTATTCCGGCATTTGCGGGCAGAAGCCACCGTCACCCGCCCGAGTGAGCGCCCGTAACGTGCGAGGATCGGGGGGAGATGTCACACGCACTGCACGAGCCGATCCTCGACTGGTATTCGGCCAACAACCGCGATCTGCCCTGGCGCACCCCCGACGCGTCCGCGTGGGCGGTGGTGGTCAGCGAGTTCATGCTGCAACAGACCCCGGTGGCCCGGGTGTTGCCGGTCTACACGGCCTGGCTGGAGCGCTGGCCCACCCCCGCCGCACTGGCCGCCGACGAGCCGGGCGAGGCGGTGCGGATGTGGGGCCGGCTCGGCTACCCGCGCCGCGCCCTGCGCCTGCACGGTGCGGCGACCGCGATGGTCGACCGGCACGACGGCGAGGTCCCGCGCGCACACGCGGACCTGCTCGCGCTGCCCGGGGTCGGCGAGTACACCGCCGCCGCCATCGCCTCGTTCGCGTTCGGACAGCGGCACATCGTGCTGGACACCAACGTGCGCCGGGTGATCGGTCGGGCGATCGACGGCGTCGAGTATCCGCCGCAGGCCACCACGCCGGCCGAACGGCGCACCGCGACCACGCTGTTGCCCGCCGACGCCGAGACGGCGTCGACCTGGGCGGTCGCGATCATGGAGCTCGGCGCGCTGGTGTGCACGGCCAAGTCGCCCAGGTGCGTGGGGTGTCCGATCGCGGCGCTGTGCGCGTGGCGGCTGGCCGGCAAGCCCGCCTACACGGGTCCGCCGCGACGCGGGCAGACGTACGCGGGCACCGACCGCCAGGTCCGGGGCCGGCTGCTCGCGGTGTTGCGGGACAGCGCCGAACCGGTGGACCAGGCCGCGTTGGACGCGGTGTGGGACGAACCCGTCCAACGCGCGCGGGCGCTGGACGGGCTGGTCGCCGACGGGTTGGTGGAGCCGTTGGCGGCGGGTGTGTACCGCCTGCCGGCCGGTCCACTCAGTGACAGTACTTCTTCTCCGCGTCGATCGGATTCGTCGGAATCCGCATCGAATTCCGTTTCACCGAACCGGTGAAATTCTTCCAGAATCGGGACAACGACATCGGCTCGCGGGTCGCTTCCTGAAGTTCGCGAATTCCGCCGCAATTCAGCGCCCGACGGGCCGCCTCGACCTTTGCCGGGTCGACGTTGCGCAGGTCGAGCGGGGTGCCCGGCCGAGTGAAGTCGGCCAGAATCCATTCGATGTAGGTCAACTTGTCGTGCCCCGACCGGGTGCGGTAGTCGAGGTCGAGGTGTGCGCCGAGCGGATTCGCCAGGCCGAAGATGTCGATCGCCAGACCCGATGTCGGCACCAGCACGGCGGGCTGGCCGAGGGCGCCGTAGACGACCGAATCGGTGACCGGGACATGGTATTTGAGCGGCGCGGACCGGAAGTCGAAGTTCAACATCCAGAACTTGTCGGGCTCGTGGTAGTAGGTCAGATAGACGAACTGCGCGCCGGGCGTCGTCCGATCCGCCTGCCATTCCCTGCCGACCCCTTCGAGCCGCTTCACGAACGCCGCCCGATAGGACGCCGCGGTGACCGGGTTCGACTCGCCCGTCCAGGCCGTGTACCAGGTGCGGGTGTCCTCGATGTTCTTCGGCCCGAACCCCTGGTACGGCACCCGCATCGCCGCCGCGCAGACCAGCGACCACACGGCGAGCGCGGCCGCGGTACCCGCGTACAGCCGTTGCAGCGGCAGCACCAGGACCGGCAGCAGGAAGGCGAAGGTGCCCGGCAGCAGCAGCCGGGCGTGCATGAAGTCGCCGCCGACCACGATCACGTAGCCGAGCAGCACCGTGCCCGCGACCAGCGCCGTCCCGGTCAGCACCCGGATCCGGTAGCGCTCGAAGTCGCCCACCGAGCGGCCGACGGTCGCCAACAGACCGACCGCGACCACCGTCAGCAGCAGCGGCGCCCAGATGTTGTACGGGCTCGCGTAGTCCTCGAAGTACGTCCACCCGCGCCCGACGTCGGTCTTGGTCCCCTCCTTGGCGATCGCCGTGTTGGGCAGCAGCACGCCGTAGTAGCCCATCCGGAAGAGCTGGTACAGCACCGGCAGCAGCCCGCCGCACGCCGCGAGCACGGCCAGCCGCTTCCGCGTCGGCCGCAGCAGCAGCCAGGCGGCCACCGCGAACACGATGGTGCCGAGCGCGAGGTCGGGCCGCACCAGGACACCCATGCCGAGCGCGAACGAGGTCCACGCCTGGCGGCGGAACGAGGTCTCGCGGTCCAGCCGGACCAGCAGACACCAGCTCGTGCCCAACCAGACGAAGATCAGGCCCATCTCCAGGCCCGAGGTGGCGAAGTCCCAGAACGGCGGGAGCGCGGCGATCACGAGCGCGCCGGCGGGCAGCGGCCATCCGCCGCCGGGCAGGTCGCGGTAGAGCCGGCGAGTGCCCGCCGAGGCCAGCGCCAGGCCGACGACCGCGCAGGCGAGCGAGCCGTAGACCGCGACGGCCACCAGGTCGATCCCGGTCACCCCGCCGACCAGCGCGAGCAGCCACGGCCACAACGTCGAGGTCGCCGCCTCGGCCCGCTCGCCCACGTTGAAATTGGGTCCGTTGCCGTCCAGGATCTGCTGGGAGACGCGGACGAAGATCAGTCCGTCGTCGCCGATCCAGCGCCGCCGAAAGGCGGCCACGCCGAGCAGCAGGGCCGGGACCAGGACGACGGCGAGGGCCCATCCGGTCCGCGCGTCCGGCCGATACCACGGTCTTTGTGGCGATATTTCCGGACCGGAATTCTTCGCGCCCTCGACCGCGTGGTCCTCGACCAAGGCGCCTTCTACGCCCATCGTCCTGCCCCCGAGCTGTTGTGGTTCACACTTCGATCCGCGCGATAATAACATCGGTGAAATACGTGTTCGAATTACCCCTGCCCGAAGCCCGGCAATGCGATCGAAAACTGTATCGACCACCACGCCCGACATCGTCTTTGCGGGCCTATTCTTTTCCAACGTAACGAAATAACCGAGCGAACGCATTACCCGCCCACCCCGGCCCGAGCGACCGACGGTCCGAGGACCAGGGCCCCGGACCGCCCCTTCGCCGCGCGCCCCCGCTCCCCCGGCCGCCCGCGACGCGGCGCGGCGTTCTGCCCGGAATACCGGCGCGCGGCCCCCCGCCGGGCGAATACTGGTTGTGCACACGGCGGCTACGCAACGCGATCCGCCGCACAGCGCGGCGGTACACCGACAGCGAAGGGGGACGCGGTGATGGAGGACGCCGGCCACGACGAGCGCGGATCGGGCGACGCGATCCAGTGCATGGGCTGCCAGGGCACCGGCCTGGACACCTCGGGTCGGGTGTACCGCAGCCGGCACCGCGAGGTGTCGACGATCTGGGCGGGCACCCGCTGTCCGCACTGCCGGGGCACCGGTTGGCTGCGCAACGGCCCGACCGATCCCCCCGAGGGCTCCACGGGCGGCCCCTGGCGCACCGGCACCTGACTCGGGCGGACCCACCCTCAACCGCGCGCCGCACCACCCGCGACGGGTCGCAGATAACGCCGGAACCCCTGGGCGAGGGCATCGAACCCACAGGCCCGATAGAAGGCGTGCACCTCGGCGCCGTCGGCGGCGAGCAGTTGCACCTTGTAGCACCCGGCGTCGCCGGCGGCGGTGAGCGCGGCGGCCATCAGCCGCCCGCCGATGCCCCGCCGGCGATGCGACGCGGCGACCACGACGTTCTCCACGAACATGATCGAGTGCCCGCCCCGGGTCAGGTTGGGCAACACCACGCTGTCGACGGTGCCCACGACCGTCCCGTCCAGGTCGGCGACCAGCACCGTGCGCCCGCGTTGGGTGGCGATGTCCGCCCAGATCGGATGCGCCTGCTCGATCGGCAACGGCACGTCCCCGGGATGGAATTCGGCGTAGAGCGCGAGCAACCCCGACAGATCCCGGGCGGTCGCCGGGCGGATGGTCATGGTCATGCCGAGAGCCTACAAATCGGGACCGCCCGGGGCACGACGCCCGGCCGCTCCGGGGGGATCCCGGCGGATCGGGCAAAGCCTCCTACCGCCAAGCCGCCGCCTTGACCGGTCGATAGACCATGCCCAGACCCTGGTACATCCGGACGGCGGCGTGGTTCCACTCGTCGACCATCAGCGCCGCACGCCCGTGTCGGCCGCGGGCCTCGGCCAGTACGAACGCGCACACCATCCGACCCAGCCCGCGCCCACGCGCCGCCGGATCCACCCCGACCCC
The DNA here is from genome assembly GCF_044334985.1 of Embleya sp. NPDC020630. Lineage (NCBI taxonomy): Bacteria > Bacillati > Actinomycetota > Actinomycetes > Kitasatosporales > Streptomycetaceae > Embleya > Embleya sp. NPDC020630. The sequence continues at coordinate 49,687 of NZ_JBIRUB010000008.1, read as the reverse complement.
GGCCAGGAGCCCGATCCCGGGCGCGGACCAGGCGAGCGCCGCCACCGCGAGCAACCGGCCGTCGGCGTCGCGCACCCCCGCCCAGCGCTCCACCCCGGGCATCCCCGGCTTGGCATAGGAGCCGGGGAACCCGGCCTCGATCAGGGCGGCGACCTCGTCCGTCGCGTCCTCCCCCAACCACCGCGCCCGCCCGGCCCCGGCAACCGACGCCGGCGCCCCCTCGGCCATGTCCATCCACCCGAACGACCCCGCCTCGACCAGGCCGGGCACCCCCGCCACCAGCGCATCGATCCGCTCCGGATCGCCGAAGGGCCGATAACTCGGCCCCACCTCGGCCGACACCTCGCGCACCAGCGGCACCAGCGCGTCGACCGGCCCGTACAGCGCCAACCGGTCGTACCGGCACAACCCCGCCCCGGCCACCACCACGGCCCGCCCGTCCGCGCTCGCCCACGCCCGCCGCCCGCCGGTCAGCCCCTGCGCGACCCAGACACACATCGCGTCACCGCCGCAGCGGCGCACCAGTTCGTCGTGCTCGACCATCTCCCACACCGCACGAATCCTGCCGGAGCATGCCCGCCCCGCCCCCGCCGGGGCACCCCGCGCCGGCGACCACCCACTCACCCACTCGGGTGAAATCCCACCCGCCCGCGCACGAGCCGGCGTAGATCGCATTCCCCCAGTTGACGGCGCCGCACCGGGGTATCACCCGACCCCGCCCCGACCCCCTCCGGTTGTCGCTTCGCCCGATTCGCCGTCTGCTGGAGAACGAAGCTCCCACACGACTACCTCCGGCCGGCGGCACCCCCGCCGCGAGTCCGGGAACAGGAGCGTTGGCTCGTGAAGACGAATGTCACCCCCCAGGAACTGATCGGCCGCAAGGTCGTCGATTCCGAAGGCAGCAAGATCGGGACCATCGGCCAGGTGTACCTGGACGACCGCACCGGCGAGCCGGAGTGGGTCACCGTCAAGACCGGCATGTTCGGCGGACGCGAGAGCTTCGTACCGCTGGGCCCGGCCGACATGCAGGGTGACGACCTGCGTGTGCCGTTCGACAAGGAGCTGGTCAAGGAGGCGCCCAGTCTGGGTACCGACGAGCACCTGTCGCCGGAGGAGGAGGCCCGTCTCTACCGCCACTACAGCGTCACACCGTCGGGCGGCATGACCCGCACCGGCACCGCCGAAGGCACCGCCGGCACCGCCGCCGGAGCCGCCGGTACGGCCGCCGCCGCGGGCTCCCGGCAGCGGTCCGACATGTCCAAGTCCCAGCTCGCCGGTTCGGACGACGGCTACGAGGAGCTGACCGGCAGGCACGACCCGTCGGTGCGGACGAACGATCCGCCGGCCCGGGCCGCGGGCGCCCTGGACACCACGGCCGCGGGCACCGCGGGCGCCGTGAGCGGCCGGACCGCGCGGACCGACGCCGGGGCCGCCGGCGCCGCGACCCGGCCCGCCCCCGCCGCCTCGGGCACCGCCCGGACCGAGGCGACCTCCGGCAAGGCCGGCATGGAGTGGATGACCCGGTCCGAGGAACGCCTCGACGTGCATGTGGAGACGATCGAGGCCGGCCGCGCCGCACTGCGCAAGGTGGTCGAGACCGAGCGCGTCGACAAGGTCGTCCCGGTGATGCACGAGGAGTGGGAGATCGTCCGCGAGCCGATCGACGACTCCAACCGCGGCGCCGCACTCAAGGGCCCCGACATGCGGGAGAGCGCGCTGGAGATCGTGCTGCACGCCGAGCGGGTCGTCGTGCACAAGGAGGTCGTCCCGGTCGAGCGCATCCGGCTCGTCTCCAAGCGGGTGCAGGGCGAGCAGCGGGTGACCGAGGAGGTCCGCCGCGAGCGGATCGAACTGCACGACGGGGACAAGGTGCAGGTCCTCGACGGCAAGGGCGAACGGCTCGACAAGAACCGGTAACGCCGGCATCACACGAAGCCCCCGATCACCCCCGGTACATCACCTCCGGCGGCGATCGGGGGCTTTCGCGCGGGCCCGCGCGACCCGCACGGCCCGGGAAAATCGCGGGAAATCACCCCTTCCACCCGGCGTTACTCGCCAGTAGGGTCCGAACATGGACCTCACGGTGTTCGCCATTCCGGCCTTCACCCTCCTCCTGGTCGTCGAGTGGGTGTCGTATCGCTTCGCCCCCGACGACGACGAGCGCGGGTATGCGGTGAAGGACACCGCGACGAGCCTGACCATGGGCCTGGGCAGCATCGCCGCCGGCCTCGGCTGGGGTCTGTTGACCGTCCTGGCCTGGGACGGGCTGCACGAGCTGACCCCGTTGCGGCTCCCGCACACGTGGTGGACGTGGGTCCTGGTGATCGTCGGCGTCGACTTCTTCTACTACTGGGAGCACCGCGCCGGTCACGAGGTGCGGCTGCTGTGGGCGAGCCATGTCGTGCACCACTCCAGTCGGCACTACAACCTCTCCACCGCGCTGCGGCAGACCTGGACCGGTGCGCACCACATCGTGTTCATCGGGCCGATGTTGCTGCTCGGCTTCCCCTTCGCGATGGTGGTCACGTCCTTCTCGATCAATCTGCTGTACCAGTTCTGGATCCACACCGAGCGGATCGGCAGGCTCTGGAAGCCGATCGAGTACGTCTTCAACACCCCGTCGCACCACCGGGTGCACCACGGTTCGAACCCGCGATATCTGGACCGCAACTATGGCGGCATCCTGATCGTGTGGGACCGGCTGTTCCGCAGCTTCGAGCCCGAGGGCGAGCCGGTGAACTACGGGCTGACCAAGAACATCGAGACGTACAACCCGCTGCGGGTGGCCTTTCACGAATACGCGGCGATCGCGCGCGACGTGCGGGCCGCGCGTACCTGGCGGGTGCGGTTCGGGCGGGTGCTGCGCGGTCCCGGCTGGCAGCCCGCGCCGGCCGCGTCGACGGCCCCGGCGGGCGCCGCCGCCGAGGCCGCGGCGTGAGTGCTCGTGCGCTGCTCGTCGCCTACCTGACGCTGGGCGTCGCCGACTCGGTGCTCGCGGCGGCGGATGTGGACGGGCCCCGCTGGGTCACCAAGACGTTGTTGATGCCGGTGCTGATCGCCTTCGTGTGGGTGGCCGCGCGGCCCGGCACCGAGCACGACCTGCGGCTGCCGATCGGCGCGCTCGTGGGCGGGTTCGTCGGCGACGTGGGGTTGCTGGTGGATCGGGAGGCCACGTTCCTGGTCGGGATGGCCGGGTTCGCCGTCGGGCACGTCTGCTACCTGCTCGCGTTCCGGCGGGTGGGGATCACGCTGCCGCCGTGGCTGCCCGCGGTGTACCTGCTCGCCTGGGGCGCCATGATGGCCACCGTCCGCGGCGGACTGGACGATCTGCTGGTGCCGGTGCTCGGCTACAGCCTCCTGCTCACCGCGATGGCCGTGTGCGCGGCCGGGGTGGGTCGGCGCACCGGACTCGGCGGCGCGCTGTTCCTGGGCTCCGACGCGGTGATCGCCCTCGGCCTGGCCGATGTCGACCTGTTTCCGGGGCAGGCGGCGCTGGTGATGCCCACCTATGTGGCCGGGCAGCTGCTGCTGGCGCTCACCTGGGCGAGCCGGCCGTTTCCCCGCCGGCACGCCGACGAGGCGGCGGACCCTCGGTCCACCGCCTCGTCGGGTTGAGCGGGTCGGTCAGTCGGCGTACCTGGCCGCAGCCGCGGTGTACTCCGGCTCCGGGTTCATCGCCGCCGCGAGCCGCAGGTACGGCGCCGCCGCGGCCCCTCGGCCGGCCCGCTCCAGGGTGCGGCCGAGCGCGTGGGTGGCCCACGCGTCACACGGGTCCAGCTCGATCACCCGGCGCAGCGTGGCCTCGGCGCGGCGGAGCTGGAGCGAGAGGTAGTACGCCCGCCCGGCCAGTTGCTGCACGGCGACGTTGTCGCGCTCCTCGTCGAGGGCCGGCTCCAACAGGCGCAGCGCACGCAGCGGCTCGCGCTGCTCGACCAGTCCCTCGGCCATGCGGTAGGTCTCCAGGGTCAGCGTCACGTCGGCTCCCTTCGCGATGCTCGTGACGTCGTCGGACACCCTGCAGAACCGAATACCCCGGCCGGGTATTCCATGGGTGCGCGGGCCCCGCTCAGGCGCCCGGGACGAGCACCGCGCGACCGTTGATCCGGCCGTGGTGCAGCCGGTCGTACACCTCGGGGGCGTCGTCCAGCGTGAAGGTCTCCACATGCGCCTTCACCGCGCCGCGGCGGGCCAGGTCGATCAGTTCGATCAGCTCGGCGCGCGAGCCCCAGTACGGGGTGCTGACCGAGCACTCGTACGGGATCAGGCCGAAGCCGACCGGGAGGGTGCCGCCGCCGATGCCGACGATGGTCAGGTCGCTCTCCACGGCGGCGCACTTCGCGGCGAGGTCGACGGTGGGTTGTACGCCGGCGAAGTCGAGCACGAGTTGCGCGCCGCGTCCGTCGGTGGCCTCGCGGACGATGTCGGCGGCCTTGGCGTCGGAGGTGATCGCCATGTGCGCGCCGGAGGCCCGGGCCAACTCCAGCTTGTCCTCGCTCACGTCCAGCGCGATCACCTGCGCGGCGGAGAGCGCGCGAAGCAACTGCACGCCGATGTGGCCGAGGCCGCCGACGCCGATCACCACGGCCGTGCTGCCCGCGTACAGCTTGTCCAGCGAACGTTTGATCGCGTGGTACGGGGTCAGCCCGGCGTCGGTCAGCGGGACGGTCCGCACCGGGTCCAGGTCGCCGATCGGAACCAGGTGGCGCGGGTCGTCGATCAGCAGGTAGTCGGCGAGCGCACCGGGGGCGCCCAGGCCGGGCGGGCGGATGCCGAGTTCCGCGGCGCGCGAGCAGTAGTTCTCCCGGCCCTGCGCGCACGCGTGGCAGGTGCCGCAGCCCCACGGCCCGTACACGACGACGGCCTCGCCGATCTCCAGGCCGGTGACCCCCTCGCCGAGCGCGGCGACCACGCCGGCGCCCTCGTGGCCCAGGGTGAGCGGGGCGGCGAAGCCGAAGTCGGCGGGCGGGCGGCTCATCACGAAGATGTCGGAGTGGCACACGCCCGCGGCGGTGACCCGGAGCAGTACCTGCCCGGGGCCCGGTTCGGGTGCGGGGATCTCCCGCACCTCGACCGGCTTGCCGAACTCGACGTATTGGACGGCCTTCATGGGTTTCTCCCTTTCCGGCGTACCGGCCCCCATGCGGGCGACATGGCTGGTGCTCGGGTGGCACGGTGGGCCGGCGACGTCGTTTCCAGACTAGGACCCGCCAACCGGATGGATTACCGGGGCGGGGTATCCCGACGCGCGTGCTACGGCGCGGTGTAGCCGCCGTCGACCGGGTGGTAGCTCCCGGTGATGAACGAGGCGCGGTCGGAGAGCAGGAAGGCCACCGGTTCGGCGACCTCCTCGGGAGTGCCGAGCCGGCCCATCGGATGCAGCCGGGTCAGCGCGGCGCGCGCCTTCGGGTCGGCGTCGGCGAGCAGCGGGGTCTCGACGAAACCGGGACCGACCGCGTTGATCCGGATCCCGCGCTGCGCGTACTCGATCGCGGCGGTCCGGGTCAGGCCGAGCACGCCGTGTTTGGCGGCCACGTAGCCGGCCGCGTTCGGGAAGCCGACCACGGCGAGGATCGACGCCACGTTGACGATCGCCCCGCCGCCGCACTCCAGCATCGCCGGGATCTGGTGGCGCATCCCGTGGAAGACACCGCCGAGATCGACGTCGATCACCGTGCGCCAGCCGTCCGCCGGATATTCGCCGGTGAGCGCGTGCGGGCCGGTGACGCCGGCGTTGTTGACCGCGAGGTGCAGGCCGCCGAACGCCGCCACGGTCGCCCGCACCAGCTCCGCCCCGGAGTCCGGGTCGGCCACGTCCACCCGCATGCCCCGGGCGGTGCCGCCGGCCTCGGTGATCTCGGCGGCGACGCGGGCCGCGCCGACGTCGTCGAGGTCGGCGACCACGACCCGGGCACCGTCGGCCGCGAGCCGCCGGGCGACGGCCGCGCCGATCCCGGAGGCGGCCCCGGTGACGATGGCGGTCCTGGCGGCGAAGTCGGCGCTCATGCCTTCGATCCTGGGATCTACACACGACAGCCGCCCGCCGGAGAGGGCCTATCGGGGGACGGCGGCCGGAGCTACAGGCCGTTCAGCGCCACGTCGAGGCCGCGGCTGACGATGTCGGCCTTGACGTCGTCCGGGAGCCGGGCCAGTTCCGTGTCGAGGAGCAGCACGCTCAGGCCGTGCACGGCGGACCACATCACCACGTCGGAATACCTGCGCCGCTCCTGCGGGAGCCGGCCCAGCGCGACCAGTTCGTCCAGCGCCTCGGACATCAGCGCGTACGACTCGTCCGACACGTCGGGCGTGCCGTACCCCTTCCCGTCGTCGCCCTCGACCTCGGCCGTCTGCCGCCGGCCGACCATCGGCTCCTCCTCGGCCCCGCCGAAGAAGATGGTGCGGAACAGGCCGGGTTCGGCGAACGCGAAGCGCACATAGCCCAGACCCGCCGCGCGCAATCGGCGCATCGCCTCGTCACCGGGGTCCGGGCACGGCTCGCCCTTGGCCAACTCGGCCCGCATCGTCGCCGCGAGCAGCGCCAAGCCGTGGTCCTTGACCGCCACGACCAACTCGTGGTGGTTGGCGAAGTGCCGGTAGGCGGCGGTCGAGGACACCCCCGTCGCCCGCGCCGCCTCACGCAGCACGATCGCCTGCGGACCGGCCGCCCGGGCCCGCTCCACCGCGGCCTCGGTCAGCGCGTTCCGCAGGTCGCCGTGGTGATACCCGCGTCGGCTCGGCGTACCGGCGGCTTGCTCGCTTGGCATGGTTCTCCATTCGATCCAGCCCCATGTTGACACCGCGCACATTCAATGCAAAGTTATCGATGCCAACATTGTTATCGGCGTCAACATGACGCGCCGGACTCCGCACCCTCCGTTCCCCACGAATCGCATGGAAGGTCGATGATCATGCTCGAACGACTAGGGGACCTCGTCTTCCGCCGAGCGCGCGCCGTGCTCGTGATCGGCACACTGGTGTTGCTCGTCTCGGCCGGGGTGGGCTTCGGAGCCTTCGGCAAGCTGAAGTCGGGCGGGTTCGACGCGCCGAATTCGGCCTCCACCCGAGCCCAGAACGAGGTCAAGGACACCTTCGGCGGTCGCCCGAATCTGGTGATCGAGGTCCGGGCCAAGGACGGCTCCGGCGTGGACACCCCGGCCGTCGCGGACGCCGGACGGCGGCTCACCGCCGCCCTGGCAACCGCGCCGGGCTTCGACCAGGTGGCCTCCTACTGGACCACCAACGCACCCGGCCTCAAGGCCGACGGCGGACGCGGCGCGCTGCTCGTCGCCCACTCGGCCAAGGACGATATCGCCGAACTGCCCGAGGGCGCGCGACTGCCCGCCGACAGCCCGCTCCGGGTCCGGATCGGCGGCGATGCCGCGGTCGGCCCGGCGGTCACCGGCCAGGTCGGCACCAGTCTCGCGATCGCCGAGTCGATCGCCGTGCCGCTTACCCTGCTGCTGCTCGTGCTCGCGTTCGGCAGCCTGATCGCGGCCCTGGTGCCGCTGGTGATCGGCTTCGTCGCGATCATGGGCACGTTCGCCGAACTGTTCGTCCTCGGCAGCCTCACCGACGTGTCGATCTTCTCGATCAACCTCACCACGGCCCTGGGCCTGGGGCTGGCCATCGACTACGCGCTGCTGATCGTGGCCCGACACCGCGAACTGCTGCACTCCGGACACGACCTGCACGACGCGGTGGTGGGCACGGTGCGCACCGCCGGGCGCACGATCGTCTTCTCCGCAGCGACGGTGGCCGCCGCGCTCGCCGTGCTGCTGGTCTTCCCGCAGTACTTCCTGCGCTCGTTCGCCTACGCGGGCATCGGCGTGGTGATCATCTCCGCGCTCGCCGCGCTGATCATCGCTCCGGCCCTGTTGACCGTGCTCGGCCCACGCGTGGAGTCGATGCGCATCCGCGGCATCAGGGGCGTCCAGGGCGCCGAGGCACCGATCTGGTCCCGGCTCGCCGGCTTCGTCACCCGCCGGCCCGTGCTGACCGCGCTGCCCGTGGTCGCGGCGCTGCTGCTCGCCGCGTCGCCGCTGCTCGGGGTCACCTTCGGCACGCCCGACGAGCGGGTCCTGCCGACCAGCACCCAGGCCCGCCAGGTCGGCGACACGCTGCGCGCGGACTACAGCCTCGACGACACCCGCTCGCTCGACGTGGTCCTGCTCGGCACCGGCGCCCAGGCCCCGGTGGACGCCTACGCGGGTCGGCTCGCCGCGCTGCCCGGGGTGGCCCGGGTGGACACCGCCGGCCCCGACCGGATCCGCCCGAACGCGCGGCTGATCTCGGTGATCACCACACTGCCCGCCAAGTCGGACGCCGCACAGGACCTGGTCCACGACGTGCGCGCGGTGCCCGCCCCGAACGCCACCGAGGCCCTGGTCGGCGGCACCGACGCCCGCCTGGTCGACACCAAGGCCTCCATCGGCGACCGCCTGCCGCTCGCCTTCGGGCTGATCGTGCTCAGCACCTTCGTCCTGCTGTTCCTGTTCACCGGCAGCATCCTGCAACCGCTGCGGGCACTGCTCCTGAACGGGCTCAGCATCATGGCCGCGGTCGGCATCACCGTGTGGGTCTTCCAGGACGGGCACCTGTCGGGCCTGCTCGGCTTCACCCCGCTGCCGATGGACACCTCGATGACGGTGCTGCTGTTCTGCATCGCATTCGCGCTGTCCATGGACTACGAGGTGTTCGTGACCAGCCGGATCAAGGAACTGCACGACGCGGGCGCGTCCGACGCGGACGCGGTCCGCCAGGGTCTGGGTCGCACCGGGCGCATCGTCACCACGGCGGCTGCGCTGCTCGCGGTGACCTTCGTGGCGTTCCTGACCAGCACCGTGAGCTTCCTGCAACTGTTCGGCTTCGGCGCGGCGCTGGCGATCCTGCTGGACGCCACGCTGGTCCGGGGCGTGCTGGTGCCGGCGGCGATGCGCCTGCTCGGCCGGCACGCGTGGTACGCCCCGCCGGCGCTGCGCAGGCTGCACGCACGGGTCGGCCTGCGCGAGTCGGCCCCGGAGTCCGGCCCCGCGCTGCCCGCCCTGGCGGGCGCCGAGCGCGACACGGACGTGCCGGGCGCCGTGCGCTGACCTGTGCCGGACAATGCGGCGCCCGGCAGGCTCGCTCACGTACCGCCGCACCCTGTCACGCGGGGGAGGGTGCGGCACACGAAAAGGGGCCGCCCCCGGGATTCGCATCCCGGGGGCGGCCCCTTCGTCACACCTCGCGTCGGCTCGCGCCGGCGACTACTCCTTGGTCAGGTTCGGGCCCGAGCCGGTCGCCTCGACGGGCGGCGCGTCCGGCAGCGGTGCCTTCTCCATGCCCTCGAAGGTGAACTTCTCGTCCTTGCCCTCGCCCTCGGTGTCGACCACGATGATCGACCCCGAACGCAGCTCGCCGTAGAGGATCTTCTCGGAGAGGTTGTCCTCGATCTGGCGCTGGATCGTGCGACGCAGCGGCCGGGCGCCCAGCAGCGGGTCGTAGCCCCGCTTGGCGAGCAGCGTCTTGGCGGCCGGACGGAGCTCGATGCCCATGTCCCGGTCGCGCAGCCGCTCGTCCACCTTGGCGATCATCAGGTCGACGATCTGGATGATGTCTTCCTCGGAAAGCTGGTGGAAGACGATCGTGTCGTCGACACGGTTGAGGAACTCGGGACGGAAGTGCTGCTTCAGCTCTTCGTTGACCTTCGCCTTCATCCGGTCGTAACCGGTCTTGACGTCGGACGATCCGGAGAAACCGAGGCCGAAGCCCTTCGAGATGTCCCGCGTGCCGAGGTTGGTCGTCATGATGATGACGGTGTTCTTGAAGTCCACCACCCGACCCTGGGAATCGGTCAGCCGACCGTCTTCCAGAATCTGCAGCAGCGAGTTGAAGATGTCCGGGTGGGCCTTCTCGACCTCGTCGAACAGGACCACCGAGAAAGGCTTGCGACGGACCTTCTCGGTGAGCTGGCCACCCTCTTCGTAACCCACATATCCGGGCGGCGAACCGAACAGGCGCGAGACCGTGTGCTTCTCGGAGAACTCGCTCATGTCCAGTTGGATGAGCGCGTCCTCGTCGCCGAACAGGAACTCGGCCAGCGTCTTCGACAGCTCGGTCTTACCGACACCGGACGGGCCGGCGAAGATGAACGAACCACCGGGACGCTTCGGGTCCTTGAGTCCGGCGCGGGTGCGCCGGATGGCCTGGGAAAGCGCCTTGATGGCGTCCTTTTGGCCGATGACCCGCTTGTGCAGCTCGTCCTCCATGCGGAGCAGTCGCGCGGACTCCTCCTCGGTCAGCTTGAAGACCGGGATGCCGGTGGCGGTCGAGAGAACCTCTGCGATCAGTTCCTCGTCGACCTCGGCCACGACGTCCATGTCGCCGGCCTTCCACTCCTTCTCCCGCTTCGCCTTGTCGGCGAGCAGCTTCTTCTCGCTGTCGCGCAGGGACGCGGCCTTCTCGAAGTCCTGCGCGTCGATCGCGGACTCCTTGTCCCGACGCACGTTCGCGATCTTCTCGTCGAACTCGCGCAGGTCCGGCGGCGCGGTCATCCGACGGATGCGCATCCGCGAACCGGCCTCGTCGATGAGGTCGATCGCCTTGTCGGGCAGGAACCGGTCGGAGATGTACCGGTCCGCGAGCGTCGCCGCGGCCACCAGGGCCTGGTCGGTGATCGACACGCGGTGGTGCGCCTCGTAGCGGTCGCGCAGACCCTTCAGGATCTCGATCGTGTGCGGCAGGGACGGTTCCGCGACCTGGATCGGCTGGAACCGGCGCTCCAGCGCCGCGTCCTTCTCCAGGTGCTTGCGGTACTCGTCCAGCGTGGTCGCACCGATGGTCTGGAGCTCGCCCCGGGCCAGCATCGGCTTGAGGATGCTCGCCGCGTCGATCGCGCCCTCGGCGGCACCCGCGCCGACGAGCGTGTGCAGCTCGTCGATGAACAGGATGATGTCGCCGCGGGTGCGGATCTCCTTGAGCACCTTCTTCAGGCGCTCCTCGAAGTCGCCGCGGTAGCGGGAGCCCGCCACGAGCGCGCCGAGGTCGAGCGTGTAGAGCTGCTTGTCCTTGAGCGTCTCGGGCACCTCGCCCTTGACGATCGCCTGGGCCAGGCCCTCGACGACGGCGGTCTTGCCGACGCCGGGCTCGCCGATCAGGACCGGGTTGTTCTTGGTGCGGCGGGACAGCACCTGCATGACCCGCTCGATTTCCTTCTCTCGCCCGATGACGGGGTCGAGCTTGCCCTCGCGGGCCGCCTGGGTCAGGTTGCGCCCGAACTGGTCGAGCACGAGGGACGTCGAAGGCGTGCCCTCCTGCCCGCTGCCGCCCGGGGTCGCGGACTCCTTGCCGCTCGAGTAGCCGGAGAGCAACTGGATGACCTGCTGGCGGACCCGGTTGAGGTCGGCGCCGAGCTTCACGAGGACCTGGGCGGCGACGCCCTCGCCCTCGCGGATCAGACCCAGGAGGATGTGCTCCGTGCCGATGTAGTTGTGGCCCAGCTGAAGCGCCTCGCGCAGCGACAGCTCGAGGACCTTCTTCGCACGGGGCGTGAAGGGGATATGACCGGACGGGGCCTGCTGACCCTGGCCGATGATCTCCTCGACCTGCTGACGCACTGCCTCAAGCGAGATGCCGAGGCTCTCCAGGGCCTTCGCAGCGACGCCCTCACCCTCGTGGATGAGGCCAAGGAGGATGTGCTCAGTACCGATGTAGTTGTGGTTGAGCATCCGGGCCTCCTCCTGAGCCAGGACGACAACCCGCCGCGCGCGGTCGGTGAACCTCTCGAACATCGTTATCGCTCCTCAGAGCGGTCGTGCAGATCGGGGACGGTCCCCTCCCTGTCCTTCCGCATGCTAGTCCTGCACGCAGGACCGCTCGATTCGTCCGTGAAGACGGGCGACCCACGTGTTGCGGACCGCCTTGGACAACTAGTCAAACCCGATGGTGCGAGACGATGTTCCCGCCGGCCACGTACTGAGGCCGATTCCGAGTACGCCAGAAGCGAACGCGGCATTTTCGATCGCCGGTTTCGCCGTCGATCGCACCGAATCCGGCCGCCGTCGACGACTTCGCTTCCCCGTCTCCCCTCCATGTTCGGGTCATACCCCGGACGACACCCGCTGTATACCGGCAGGTCACGACCGGTGCGTACGCGACCGTGCCGGCACCGGGGGCGGCGCCGCGCGGCGAGCCCTCGAACCATGTCACTCATCGCGGTTGGCATATCACCTTTCGTAACCTCGCCGTCGTCCCGGAGTTGAACACGGTATGGCAGCCACGCTTGTTTTCGCGTCCCGTTCGGCGCCCGTCGTGCCCGGTCCGTTGGACGAGGCCCTGTGGTACGCGCGGGCCCTGGGCTGGCCCGCGGCTCCGGGGACGGGCGAGCCGGCCGATCCGATCCTGGCCGCGACCACCGATCCGCGGCTGCTCTCGGCGTATTGGGCAGACACGCCGTGGGCCGCCGTGCGGCTGGCCGCGGGGGTGCGGTTCGACGTCCTGGACGTGCCGGGCGCGGCCGGGGCGTGGGCGCTGGACCGGGTCGAGCGCCAGGGGCTGCCGGTCGGGCCGGTGGCGGCGGCCGGCACCGGGCGCATGCAGTTCTTCGTCGCCCCCGGCGTGGCGGGCGACCTGCCCGCGCTCCTGGACTGGCTGGACTGGGCCGACCTGGACCTGGACCTGCGCGCGTACGGCGAGGGCGACACGGTGGCCGCGCCGTCCCCGTGGCCGGCCACTTGGCGCTCGCCCTGGCCCCGGTCGTGGGAGCACGCGCGCTGGGTGCGGCCCCCTGCCGACCCCGGCCGGATGCCCCCGGTGGACGACCTCGCGGCGCGTACCGCGCTGCCACACGTGGACGTGCGCTTCCCGGACGTCACCCGGCTGATCGGCACGCTGGCGCACGCGTGCCAGCACGTACGGCTGTTCCCGAGGCCACGGGTGCGCGAGCCGAGGCTGCTGACCCACCACCGTCCCGGCGCCGCCTGAGAGCCGGGCACAAAACGACACGAGCGGTGCCCTCCCCCGGTACGTACCGGGGGAGGGCACCGCTCGTCGACGGCGTCGGCGATCAGGCGTGGGCCTTCTCGTAGGCGTCCCGGATGTTGCCCGGCACACGACCGCGCTCACTCACGTCGTAGCCGTTCTCCTTGGCCCAGGCGCGGATCTTGGCGGTGTCGCCCGAGGCGGCACCACCCTTGACCACCTGGCGAACGCCGCGACGGGCCGCGACCCGGCCACCGGTCTTGCGGCCGGCGTCGACGTAGGTCGTCAGCGCCGCGCGAAGCTGCTCTGCGTGCGTGGCGCTCAGGTCGATCTCGTAGGAGACACCGTCGAGCGCGAACGTCACCGTCTCATCGGCCTTGCCGCCGTCGAGGTCGTCAACGAGAAGAATCTGGACCTTCTGTGCCACCAGGATTCCCTTTCATCGGGAGGGTTCACAACGAGCTCAAGAAAAGGAAACCGCTTTCTGCGGGAAAATACAAACCCACGGGCGCGGAACCCGGTCGAGTCGGCAATACGTTACCGGGTTTGTGGTCACGACTTCACCGCACACCACACCGCCGTGGGCAAGAAGCGTCAAGGGCTTCGCCGGCACCGGTCGCGCGATCTCCGCCACACTCGTCCGGTCTACGCGGATCGAGATCACTGCCAGAGATGGAGCAGCATCCGCGTGTTGCCAAGGGTGTTGGGTTTGACGCGTTCCAGATCCAGAAACTCGGCCACGCCCTCGTCGTACGAACGCATCAGTTCACTGTAGACATCGCCGTCGATCGGTGTCTCCGCGATCTCGACGAAGCCGTGCTTCGCGAAGAAGTCGACCTCGAAGGTCAAGCAGAATATCCGTCGAACACCCAGCCAACGCGCGGTCTCCAGAAGTTTGCTGAGCAAGAGGTGGCCCACCCCGTGTCCGGTACACGCCGGATCCACCGCGAGAGTGCGCACCTCGGCGAGGTCTTCCCACATCACGTGCAGGGCCCCGCAGGCGACCACCTCGCTGTCGTCGTCCCGCTCGGCGACCCAAAACTCCTGCACGTCTTCGAAGAGGGTGACCGTGGGTTTGTCGAGAAGGATGCGTAGCCCCACGTACCCATCCACAAGGCGCCGAATGGACCGCACATCGGACGTTCTGGCACGTCGGATCGTCACTTCCATGGGCTGACGCTATCGCGATCACGATAGGCGTCGCCGCTCCGCCCGGTTTACCACCGATCCGCCCCGGTGCCGGTGGAAACACCCGGACGGACACGCGAAGGCCCGGGCGAGGTTTCCCACCGCCCGGGCCACACGTTCTTCATACATGCGCGGTGCCGAGATCCGAACCGTGCCCTTGTGGAGTGATCAGGCCGGATATGGACGGATTTCCCCGGCCATTACCGTGTCCGGGAATCGGCCACGCGCGTGCTCGCACAGGCCGCCTCGGCGTCGTCGGTACACGCGTTGCGGATCACCGGCCTGGCACCGGGCGCGCTGACGAAACTCGACCTCGCGATCATCTCGGATCCGGCCGCGCCTTCCGGCACGGTGAGCACGAGAATCAGCGAGACCTCGGTGCCGGGCTTGATCCGGCCGGTCTTCCACACTCCGGTGGCACTGTCGAATTCACCCTGCGAGGGCTTGGATTCGACCGTTTTCACGCCCGCCGGCAACGTGTTGCGCACGATGGCCGACTTCGCCTCGGTATCGCCGTCGTTGCGCACCGTCACCGCGTGGGTGATCCGGTCGCCGGGCTTGGCCTGCGCCGGGTCGGCCACGCGGCGCAGTTCCAGCTTCGGCAGCGCGGCGACGTCGACGGGCGGCGACGGCGGTACGGGCGGCTTGGTCGGGACGGTCGCCGGCGGCGGTTCGGTGGTCTCCGGCGGCACCGAGGGTTTGCTCGGGGGCGTGACCGAGGAGGTGTCGCGGCCACGGTCGGGCAGGTCGGGCAGGTCGACGCCCGGCGGCAGCGCACCGGTCAACCGGCTCGTCAGGTCGGTGAACGAGCCCTGGAGCTGCCGGCCGAGCGTCGCCCGCAGGCCGTCGAGGCGGGTCCGCAGGTCGGCCATGGCGTCGTCGAGGGCGGTTCGGCCGGCGGGGGTGGAATCGCGCGTGGAGGACCACCACGTCCAGCCGTACGGGCCCGTGTAGGAACCTCCCGACCGGGCCTCGGTCGAACTCGTCGAACTCGTGTACCAGGTCCAGGAGGAACCGGTGGAGGAGTTGCCGGCATGGGCCGGGGCGGGTTGCGGCCGGTATTGCGGCGCGGGGGTCGCGGCCGCCGTACCGCCCGCGGTCAGGTTCGCGCCCACCGCGACGGTCGCCCCGACCGCGACCGCCGCGAAGGCGCGTCCCGCTCGGGTTTTCGCTCGCATCATGTCGGCCCACTTTCCGTTCCGCTGCTTCCGTTCCACCACGCGGAAGTCCGCTTTTCTTACGTAGATCATTAATACGATTACGCAGAGTTGCGCCCCCAAGACGCTGCGGATTGCGCCGAACGAATTAGCAAGGTCCCCGATCAGCCCAGGGAAGTACCGAAGATCGCGCGAATCGGCTCACGGCAGCGCAACCCGCAGCGCGTCGCGCAACACCTCGATCTGTTCGGGCGTCATGCCCTCGACGAAGTGCACCAGGGCGCCGGCTCGACCACCGCCGGAGATCCAGTCGTCGCGCATCAACTCGGCGGTATGGGCGTCGCGCGAGTGCACCGCTTCGTAGAGATAGGCCCGACCGACCAACCGACGACGCAGCAGTCCCTTGCGGAAGAGTTTGTCGAGCACGGTCATCACCGTCGTATAGGCGGGCTCACGGTCGGGCAGCAGCGCCTCCTGCACCTCGCGTACCGACGCGGGGCTGTTGCGCCGCCAGATCCGGAGCATCACCTGGGCTTCGAGTTCGCCTAGTCGATTCATGTCCGGCCCTCCGGGAAACCTTGTGGTGCCGTGAACTGCGTCACGCCTGCCGCGATGTCTCCTATGCGGCGTCGTAGCGGGAGCTTCGTCCGAGTTCGCCCGGTTTCAAACCGAGAGCCTCGGCCCGACGGGTTCAGGGCCGGGCGTGGGGGCGGGTTTTGCTACTACGCGGAGGCGTAGTGTCCGCTCCATTACGACTTGGTGTATATGCGGCGGATTGTTACCACTGGTGTCGGCCCTGTTGTCGACACCCCCGAGGTATTCGTGCCGCACTCCCCCGCCACGCCGCCCACCGAAACCCCCGCCACGCCCGTCGACCGCCGCGCCCGGTTGCGCGGGGCGCGTCCGGGTCGGGCGGTCGTCGTGGTCTCCGGCCTCGCGCTGCTGGCCGTGGCGGTCACCGCCGGCGTCCAGGGCACGGGGACGGACTCGACCGGGAAGCGGGCGGCCGGTGCCGCGAGCGCGGATCCGGAGACGGCGCGGCGGCTCGCCGACCGTGGCGCGGACGTCGCGGCCCGCTCCGAGGAGCGCTCGACGCTCGACGCGGCGGGGGCTGTGGAGGCGGCGCGCCAGGCCCGCGAGACGCGCGAGGCGGAGCAGGCGGCCGCCGAGGCCGAGCAGGCCCGGGAGGCCGAGCGTGTGGCACAGGCGGCGCAGGCCGAGCAGGCCGAGCAGGCCGAAAAGGCCGAGCAGGAGGCCGCGGCGGCGCGGGCGGACGCGGAGCGGGCCGCCTCGGGGTGGGTCCTGCCGACCTCGGACTACACGCTGACCGGCCGCTTCGGCAACAGCGGCGCACGCTGGGCGCACACGCACACCGGCCTGGACTTCGCCGCCCCCTCGGGCACCCCGATCCGCGCCGCCGCGGCCGGGACCATAACCTCCGCCGGCCCGGCCGGCGCGTTCGGCAACCGCATCGTGCTCACCCACCCCGACGGCACCCGCACCTGGTACTGCCACCAGTCGCGCTTCGCCAAGACCTCCGGCTCGGTGGCCGCGGGCGAGGTGATCGGCTACGTGGGCACGACCGGCAACTCGACCGGCCCGCACCTGCACTTCGAGGTGCACCCCGACGGCGGCGCGGCCGTGGACCCGAACACGTGGCTGACCGGCCGGGGCGTCAAGCCCTGACCGGGCGACGGGCGCGGCGGGTCGGCCGCCGCGCTCAGTGCCCCGGGGCCAGCGAATCCAACCAGTCCCACCAGCCGCCGTCGGCGATCAGCGCGGCGAGTTTGGCGTAGCCCACGGCGTCGCAGTGCGCGCCGTCGCCGTACGCCTCGATGCCGGCCCACCACTGCGGGTCCTCGCGCAGCGCGCGCTGTATCGGCACGAAGGGGATGCCCCGCGCGGCGCAGGTCTTGGCGTAGGCGTCCTCCAGCGCGAGCGCGGCCTCGCCGTGGTCCCGCTCCCCGGGTACGGGCGGCGCGCCGACCACCAGGCAGGTCCAGCGGGCGCCGGTCGCGGTGTCCAGTATCGCGTCGAGGTTGGCGACGCTGTCGGCGTGGGCGACCCGGCGGCGGCCGTTCTCGATCCGCACGTCGTTGACGCCGAACGCGAAGACCATGCCGGTGCCGTCGGCGTGCCGCATCCTCGGTACGGCCTCGCCGTACCAGCGCTCGGCGACGTCGGCCGAGGTCTCGTAGCGCACGCCCAGGTTGTACGCGGTCACCTGCCGGCCCCGGCGACGGGACTCGGCCGCGAGGCGGCCGACCCATCCGCCGCCGGAGAGGTCGCCGACACCTTGTACGAACGAGTCGCCGGCGACGCAGATCCGGAGATCGGGGGCTGCTGCTTCCATGCGGCCGACCCTATGCGTACGAACGGGTGACGCGCCCGGAAATGCGACAGGAGCCCCCTCGGGGGCGACGAACCGTCACCGAAGGGGCTCCCGCCTTGTCGATCAGTCGGTGGTCGGCTTCACCAGCGGGAACAGGATCGTCTCGCGGATGCCGCGACCGGTGAAGGCCATGATCATCCGGTCGATGCCCATGCCCACGCCGCCGCTCGGCGGCATCGCGAACTCCAGCGCGCGCAGGAAGTCCTCGTCGATCCGCATGGCCTCGACATCGCCGCCCGCGGCGAGCAGCGACTGCTCGGTGAGCCGCCGGCGCTGCTCGACCGGGTCGACCAACTCGGAGTAGCCGGTGCCCAGTTCCATGCCGAAGCCGATCAGGTCCCACTTCTCCGCGACGCCGGCGACACTGCGGTGCTGGCGGGTCAGCGGCGATGTCTCGATCGGGTAGTCGCGGACGAAGGTCGGCTCGATCAGGGTGTGCTCGACCAGCGCCTCGAAGATCTCCTGGACGAGCTTGCCCTGGCCCCAGGACTTGTCGTGTTCGATCTCGCGGGCGTCGGCGAGCTTGCGCACGGCCTCGATCGGCGTCTCGGGGGTGACCTCCTCGCCGAGCGCCTCGGAGACCGAGCCGTAGACGGTGATCTCGCGCCAGTCGCCGGAGATGTCCACCTCGCGGTCGCCGTAGCGGAAGATCTGCGAGCCGAACACGTCCTGCGCGACGTGCTGGTAGACCTCGCGGGTGAGGGTGGCCACCGTGTTGTAGTCGCCGTACGCCTCGTACGCCTCCAACATGGTGAACTCGGGGTTGTGCGTCGAGTCCGCGCCCTCGTTGCGGAAGTTGCGGTTGATCTCGAAGACCTTCTCGGCGCCGCCGACGACCAGGCGCTTGAGGTACAGCTCCGGCGCGATGCGCAGGTACAGGTCCATGTCGTACGCGTTGATGTGGGTCACGAACGGGCGCGCGGTGGCGCCGCCGTGCACCGGCTGCAACATCGGCGTCTCGACCTCCAGGAAGTCCCTGGCGTCGAACCACTCGCGAATGGCGCGCACGATCCGGCTGCGGGTGCGCAGGATCGCCCGCGACTCGTCGTTGACGATCAGGTCGACGTAGCGCTGGCGGACCCGGGCCTCGGGGTCGGTCAGGCCCTTGTGCTTGTCCGGCAGCGGACGCAGGCACTTGGACGTGATCGCCCAGGAGTCGACCATGATCGACAACTCGCCGCGCCGGGAGGTGATCACCTGGCCCTCGACACCGACGTGGTCGCCCAGGTCGACGTCGCTCTTCCAGGCGGCCAGCGACTCGGCGCCGACGCCGTCCAGCGAGACCATCACCTGGATGTCGCCGTCACCGTCGCGCAGCGTCGCGAAGCACAGCTTGCCGCCGGTGCGGTACAGCACGACCCGGCCGGTGACGCCGACCCGGCGCCCGGTCTCCACATCGGCTTCGAGACCGTCGAACTCCGCACGCAGCGCGCCCACCGTGGTGGTGCGGGGGAAGCCGACCGGGTACGGGTCGGTCCCCTCGGCCCGAAGCCGGTCGAGCTTGTCGCGGCGAACCCGCATCTGCTCGGGAAGGTCGTCGATCTGCGGCTGCGCTGCGCTCTGCTCGGTCACGGGACAAGGCTACCGACCCGCCACACCCACCCCGAACCGATATCCGACCGAGCCGCAAAGCCCACACGCCGAAGGGCGGGACCGCCGCCGCGACCCCGCCCTCCGAAACACATGCGAATCAGACCGCGAGCCCCGCGGCCTTTTGCCGCCGCACCACGAACAACGCCCCGCCGCCGACCGCGAACAGGGCCACGGCCCCACCGGCGATCACCATCGTCGACGAAGAGTCGGACCCGGTGTCCGCCAACTCCGCACCGTGGCCACCGCCGGTCGCCCCCGCGCCGCCGGCCGTACCCGCCCCACCGCTCGAACCGGACCCACCGGAGGCCGCGCCCGGTGCGGGCTTGGTGGAGTTGAGCACGACCTGGGCGACATCGTCGGCTCGGTTGTCGTCCACCGAGCTGCTCTGAAGCATGCCGGCAGCGTCCGGAACGACCTTGTCGATCCTCATCTCGAACTCGAAGAAGCCCTTGCTGCCGGGCTTGTACGTACCGCCGTCACCGTGCCAGGCGCAGACGTACGCGGGGCGACCCTTGGCGTCGAAACCGGGGTACAGCGGCCCCTCGAAATCCTGCTCCTCTTCCGTGGAGAGACGGCAGAGCTCGGGGACCTTGGTCACCGTCGCGCCTTCGGGCACCGCCATCTTGACGGACCACAGGAGGTCCGCGAGCGCGTAGTCGTCGACCCGCCCCGGGCCGCGGTTCTCGATGCCCGGGCGGATCTTCACGGTCTGCCCCTGCGCTCCGCTCGCGGTGGCACCGATGGCGGCGAAGTCGGCCTTGAGCGTGGTGTGTGCCGAGAAGGACGTGGAGTTGTTCCAGTCGTCGAGGTCGGCCGCCGAGCGCAACGCGGAGTTCGGCTGCTGCTTGACGAGCTTGAGGGCGCCCTCGGTGCCCGGCGCGCCCTTCGCCGCGGCCCTCACCAGCATTTCGGCGGCGATGTCGTCGGCCGCGTAGAAGGCGATTCCCGCTCCGCCCCACATCATGTCCGAGGACGCCCGCAGCGGAACCGACTTGTCCAGGGCGTACGCGTCACCGGGCTTGGCCTCGACGTCGTCGAACCGGCACAGGGCCTGCTCGCCGAACACCGCCAGGGCGGGGAAGTATCGGCAGTTCTGGTACCGCTGCGCGAAACCGATCCCCGGCCGCGCGTCCAGGGCGACGAGGACACCCTTGGCGGGCCGGTCCCCGACGTTGGAGAAGGATCCCGGCATGTCCAACGCGGCCCCGGGAGCGACCTCGCGACGGCTGTCGGCCAACGGCTTGGCCACCAGGTCGTAGCCGCTGTTGACCACGATCTCGGCGCCATAGCTGGGGAGATCGACCCGCACCGTGGCGTTCGAAGCGGTCCCGCTGTACTTCAGCTTGCCCTTGGTCCCGGGTTTCGTCGCCGCGTCCGTGCGGAGCTTGAGATCGAGGGTGGGCTTGGCCGCGCCCGACTCGGGGTTGTGGGGCTTGACCTCACCGACACGACACGTCGCCACGGTGGACTTGACGGTGCACTGCGAGGGAAACACCACCGAGGTCACCCCTTTGAGGTCCGCCGTGTCCACGGTGACGACGAGATCCTTCACCGTGGCGGGACCGTAGTTCTCGATGTCGATCGAATACGTCCGGTCCTTTCCGGGGACAGCCGTGTACGTGTCCCGCGAATCAAGCCAGAGGTACGTCTCGGCGGGTGTATCGGCCACTGCCGACGTCGCGGCGGGACCGAGGAGCAGCGCGGCGGCCGTACCGGCGGCAAGAGCCGAGGCGCACGCAGGGGTCAGTCGTATGAAGGGCATGAATTCTTTCCGGGGCGGGAGGAAGACGAAAGGCCGCCGGCCGAAGATCACCGGCAACCGGGAAATCGCATCGGTGTGGAGCCTCGCCGGGGCAGACGACGAAAGGCGCGCCGCAGACGAGAGGAATGAACGCCTCGAAACCGGTTCGGGACGCACGGGGCCGTCGTACGGACGGCCACGGGCCGAAGCCGCGGCTTCGACGCTTGGTCAGCGTCGGTTCGGACAGAAAGGGGTCGAGCCGCAGGGAGGATCGATCGGCAGGCGACGGAACGCGCCGTCGCATGCCTCATCCGCCATCACGATGCTCGCGGTGGCAACCGGGAGCGAGAGAGAGAACGGGCGACTTCAAGACCCCCAAGGATCTGCAAAAACCTTTCCGTAGCGTAATGGTTGGTTGCACCGCTTGCCAGGCGATTTGAATCACGAAATGGCATCGTGAGGTTTGGCCCCCTAAACTGCCGCGACAAGTCGACAAGAAAACTTTCGGGACATGTCGCGTCCTTCGAAATCCTCCGGCGCCCCCGGATGTCGGGGCCTTGGCCTACCGGTCGAGGCTCAGCCGGTGCCGGTCTGGAGGACTTCCGGGGCGGGGAGTTGGCCGAGGATGCGGCCTTGGCGGCGATGGGGGATCACCGGGGAGAGGGTTTCGCGCGGTGGGGTTTCCGGGCCGGGAGCCGGGGTGGGTTCGGGCTCTTCGCCGGCGGGAGCGGGGTCGGTCGAGGATTCGGGAGTCGGTGCTTTTGTGGTCGAGGGCTCCGGGGTGACCGGCGTCGGCCGGAGGGCCGCGTCTTCGGGGGCCACTGCGGGCTCGGGGCTCTCGGATGCGACGGCTGTGCAGTCGACGGCTCCCGAGTCGACAGCCTCGAGCTCGACGACCCCGGATTCGACGACTTCGCAGGCGGCGACCTGGGGCTCGATGGCCTCGGGCTCTGTCGTGGCCGTGTCGGCCGGTTGGGGCTCGGGGAGCGGCCGAGGCGGTTCCTCGCGGTGGACCCGTCCCGTCCGCCCGGTCGTCGCCGGTCGCGGCGGGGAGTCGGCCGGAGTCGGGTGGGTGCGGCCCGGGATGAGGATGTCCAACGGGTCCGGGCGGATGGCGCGGTCGGCTTCGGCGGCGGCTCGGCGGTGGGCGCGGGCGGTGAGGCGTTGTTCGAGGGCGGCCTCGGCCAGGTGCGTGCAGCGGCGCAACAGGGCCGCGCGGCTTGCCCGTTCGTGGGGGCCGCAGGGGAGGTCGACGACCGTGCGCAGCGCGGCCAGGTCCTCGGCGGACGGCACGTGCGCGATCTCGTCCACCGCGTTGCGCAGGCAGGACAGGAAGGTGGCCGCGCTCCCCGGCAACGCGGCGCGATAGCGGCGCAGTTCGGCCGTCATGAAGGCGCGCAGCCGCTCCCGCTCGTCGTGCGCCTCGCCGATCGCCCGGCCCAGCAACCAGAAGTCGACCGAGTCGCGCCCGCCGCGCAGCGCGACGGTCAGCGCCCGACGCAGCACCCGCACCTCGTGCGCGCTGAAGGCCATCCCCTGGTCACCATGTGGCGTCGGCATACCACGCACTGTATGCGGCGAGCCGGACAATCCTGCTTATTTCGTGCTTGTGTTTTTCCGACTTGGACGGCGAGTCCGGGCCCGGGCCGCGCTCAGACCGCCGCGTTGCGCTCGTACACCATCCGAAGCCCGATCAGGGTCAGCCACGGCTCGTGCACGTCGATCACCGACGCCTCGCCCAGGACCAGCGTGGCCAGCCCGCCGGTGGCCACCACCGTGACCGCGTCCGGGTCGTCCGGGGACAGCTCGGCCGCCATGCGCTTGACCACACCGTCCACCTGGCCGGCGAAGCCGTACAGGATGCCGGCCTGCATCGCCTCGACCGTGCTCTTGCCGATCACGCTGCGCGGGCGCATGAGCTCGATCTTGCGCAACTGCGCGCCGCGGGCGCCCAGCGCGTCCACCGAGATCTCGATGCCGGGGGCGATCGCGCCGCCGACGTACTCGCCCTTGGTGCTGACCGCGTCGAACGTGGTCGCGGTGCCGAAGTCGACCACCACGCACGGGCCGCCGTACAGCTTGACCGCCGCGAGCGCGTTGATGATCCGGTCGGTGCCGACCTCCTTGGGGTTGTCCATCAGGACCGGCACGCCGGTCTTGACCCCGGGTTCGACCACGACCGTGGGAATGTCGCCGTAGTAGCGCCGCACCATGTCCCGCATCTCGTGCAGCACGGACGGCACGGTGGAGCAGATCGCGATGCCGTCGATGCCCTCGGCACCGAGCAGCGGATGCTGGCCGAGCAGGCCCGCGAGGACGACCGCGAGTTCGTCGGCGGTCCGCCGGGCCTCGGTCGAGATGCGCCAGTGCTCGACGATCTCGTCACCGTCGAACAGGCCGAGCACGGTATGCGAGTTACCGACGTCGATGGTGAGCAACATCGTGGGCGTCCTTGGTGTTCTGGCTCGGGCCGTGGGGGACGGAGCGCGGCTTCGAAAGGGCGGGATGAGCGGGGACGGTTGATCCGGTGAACGGTACCGGTCGCTCAGGCGCGCAGGTCCACACCGATGTCCAGGATCGGGGCGGAGTGGGTCAGCGCGCCGACCGAGAGGTAGTCCACACCGGTCTCGGCGACCTCGCGGGCGGTCTCCAGGGTGAGCCCGCCACTGGCCTCGAGCCGGGCCCGGCCCGCGACCAGGGCCACCGCCTCGCGCATCTGTCGGGTGCTCATGTTGTCCAGGAGGATCAGGTCGGCGCCCGCGTCCAGGACCGGCGGGATCTGCTCGAGGTGGTCCACCTCGACCTCGACGGGAAGGTCCGGGAACGCCGCACGCACGGCCTTGAACGCCTCCGCGACCCCACCCGCGGCGACGACGTGGTTGTCCTTGACCATCGCCGCGTCGGACAGCGACATGCGGTGGTTGACCCCGCCGCCGCAACGCACCGCGTACTTCTCCAGCGCGCGCAGACCCGGCGTGGTCTTGCGGGTGTCGCGGACCGCGGCGCCGGTGCCGTCGATCGCGTCCACCCACGCGCGGGTGGCGGTGGCCACCCCGGACAGCCGGGAGAGCAGGTTCAGCGCCACCCGCTCCGCGGTGAGCAGCGCGCGGGTGCCCGTCTCGGCACCGAACAGCACCGTGCCGGGCGCCACCGCGTCGCCGTCCCGGACGTGCCGGGTGACCACCAGGTCGGCGCCGCAGACGAGTTGGAGGACCGCCTCGGCGACCGGCAGGCCCGCGACCACGCCCGCGGCGCGGGCGGTGAAGTCGGCGTGCCCGCGCGCGGTTTCCGGGATGGTGGCCACCGAGGTGACGTCCACGCCGCCGGCCAGGTCCTCCGCGACGGCGGCGGCCACGAGCGCGGTGACGGCGAGCGGGTCGAGCCCGGCCTGGGCCAGGCGAGCGGTGAGGTCGGCGGACAGCTGGTCGGTGCTCACGCGGTGGACTCCTTCGGTTCGTGGGCCTGATAGGCGACCCGCAGCTCGCCATCGCGCAGCGTCGTGACCAGATTGCCGCGCCATGCCGTGTCGTCGGGGTCGGGGTGGTCCTCGCGCCAGTGGCAGCCGCGCGTCTCCTCGCGCAGCCGCGCGGCACGAGTGAGCGCGCTCGCGACCAGGTGCAGGTTGGTGGTCTCCCACGTCGACGTGCACGGATCGTCGCCGGCACGCGCCGCGAGGCCGGTCAGCGCGGCCTCGGTCGCGGCCAGCCCGGCCGCGTTGCGCAACACCCCGGCGCCCGAGGTCATCGCGCGTTGCAGCGGCAGGCGCACCTCGCCCAGCAGCCCGGCGGGTGCGCTCGGGGCGACCGGCTCGGCGAACGGCGGCAGCTCGCGGGCCAGGTCGGCGGCGATGCGCTCGGCGAAGACCAGGCCCTCCAGGAGCGAGTTGGAGGCGAGCCGGTTGGCGCCGTGCACGCCGGTGCAGGCCACCTCCCCGCAGGCGTACAACCCCGGCACGCTCGTACGGCCGTGCAGGTCGGTGCGGACCCCGCCACTCGCGTGGTGCGCGGCGGGAGCGACCGGGATCGGCTCGGTCACCGGGTCGATCCCGTGCGCCAGGCACGCGGCCAGGATGGTCGGGAAGCGGTGCTTCCACATCTGCGCGCCGAAGTGCCGGCCGTCCAGGTACATGTGCTCGGCGCCGGTCTCGGCCATCCGACGCATGATGCCCTTGGCCACGATGTCGCGCGGGGCGAGTTCGCCGAGCGGGTGTCGATCGGTCATGAACCGCACGCCCGCCGCGTCCACGAGGTGCGCGCCCTCGCCGCGAACCGCCTCGGAGACCAGCGGCTGCTGTCCCTCGGCGTCCGGGCCCAACCACAACACCGTCGGGTGGAACTGCACGAACTCCAGGTCGGTGACCTCGGCCCCGGCGCGCAGCGCGAGCGCGACCCCGTCCCCGGTGGACACCGAGGGGTTGGTGGTGGACGAGAACACCTGGCCCATGCCGCCGGTGGCGAGCACGACGGCCCGGCCCACCGCGGCGCCGACCCCGTCGCGCGCGCCCTCGTCCATCACGTGCAGCGTGACCCCGGCGGCCCGCCCGCTCTCGTCCTTCAACAGGTCGAGCACGAGCGCGTTCTCGATCACCTCGATGTCGGGCAGGGCGTGCACCGCGGCGACCAGCGCGCGCGATATCTCCGCCCCCGTCGCGTCGCCGCCCGCGTGCACGATGCGGTTGCGCAGGTGGCCGCCCTCGCGGGTGAGCAGCACGTCGCCGTCGGGGCCCCGGTCGAACTCGGCGCCGGTGTCGATCAGTCGGCGCACCGCGTCGGGGCCCTCGGTGACCAGCACCCGGACCGCTTCCTCCAGGCACAGCCCGGCGCCGGCCACGAGCGTGTCGCGCAGGTGCTGTTCGGGGCTGTCGCCCTCGTCGAGCGCGGCCGCGATCCCGCCCTGCGCCCAGCGGGTGGAGCCCTCGTCGAGCCGGCCCTTGGTCACCAACAACACCCGCCCGGCCCGCCGGGCCCGCAGCGCGACGGTCAGGCCGGCCACACCGGAGCCGACCACGATGACGTCGGCCCGTACGGTCCAGCCGGGATCGGGCGCGGCCAGGCGCATGGGTTGTGCGGGCGCGTTCATGACGTGGTCCGGACGGGGGCCACGCGGTCGCCGCGCACGGTCTCCCCGCCGGGCAGCGCCTCGGCCGGGTCGTGCCCGGTGCCGGTGATCGTGTTGGCCGCGTCCACGAACACCACGCGCGGCTTCATCGCCCGCGCCTCGGCGTCGGTGACCTGCGCGTACGCGATGATGATCACCAGGTCGCCGGTGTGCACCAGCCGTGCCGCGGCGCCGTTGATGCCGATCACGCCGGTGCCGCGCGGGCCCGCGATCGTGTACGTCTCCAGGCGGGCGCCGTTGTCGATGTCGACCACGTGCACCAGTTCGCCGGGCAGGATGTCGGCGGCTTCGAGCAGATCCTCGTCGATGGTGATGGATCCGACGTAGTGGAGGTCCGCCTGCGTGATCGTCGCGCGGTGGATCTTGGACTTGAACATCGTGCGCATCATGACCGGGGGACTCCCGTGATCGTCAGGCGGGCGTTGTCGATGAGGCGGGTGGTGCCGACGCGGGCCGCCAGCGCCAGGATCGCCGGGCCCGCGTGGTCCGCGGCCACCGGGGTGAAGTCGTCGGGATCGACCAACTCCACGTAGTCGGGCTCGAGTACGGCCCGCAGCACCCCCTCGGCCGCGGCCCGCACCGCCGCCGCGCCGTCGGCGGCGCGCCCGGCGCCCGCGTCGAGCGCGCGCCCGAGGGAGAGCGCGATCTCCCGCTCGGACGCGGAGAGATAGCGGTTGCGGCTGGACCGGGCCAACCCGTCGGGTTCGCGGACGGTGGGCACGCCCACGATCTCGACGGGGAAGTTCAGATCGCGCACCATCCGCCGGATCAGCGCCAGTTGCTGGGCGTCCTTCTCGCCGAAGAAGGCGACCTTCGGGTCGGTCAGGTGCAGCAGCTTGGCCACCACGGTGAGCATGCCGTCGAAGTGGCCGGGGCGGGAGGCGCCTTCGAGGACCGAGCCGGTGGGTCCGGCGGTGATCCGCACCTGCGGCTCGCCACCCGGGTACACCTCGTCCACCGAGGGCGCGAACACCACGTCGGCGCCCGCCCGCGCGCTCACCGCCAAGTCGGCGTCCAGGGTGCGCGGGTAGCGGTCCAGGTCCTCCCCCGCGCCGAACTGGAGCGGATTGACGAACACGGTGACCACCACGTGTCCGGCCGGGCCGACGAACGCGCGCGCGGCGTGGATCAGCGCGGCGTGCCCCTCGTGCAGCGCGCCCATCGTCATCACCACCGCGCGCAGCCCGTGCGGGCGGGTGTCCTCGGCGAGTTCGGCCGCGGTCCGGGCCAGTCGCACATCGGTCACGGTCGGCCTCCCTCGGCCAGTACACCGAGCAGCGCCTCGGCCGCCTCGGCCTTGAGCAGCCCGGCGTTGAGCGCGCGGTCCGCGGTCAGTCGGGCCATCGCCACGTAGGCGGCCAGCGCCTCGGGCGAGACCCGACGCAGCTCGGCCACGTGCGCGGCCACCGTGCCCGCGTCGCCGCGCGCGACCGGACCGGTGAGCGCGTGGTCGCCGGCGCGCAGCGCGTTGTCCAGGGCGGCGCCGAGCAGCGGCCCGAGCATCCGGCCCGGGGCCCGCACGCCGGCCGCGCCGAGCAGTTCGATCGACTGCGCGACCAGGGTGACCAGGTGGTTCGCGCCGTTGGCCAAGGCCACGTGGTAGAGCGCGCGGTCCTGCTCCTCGATCCACTCGGGCTCGCCGCCCATCTCCACCACCAGCGCCTCGGCGACCGGTCGCAGCACCTCGGGCGAGGTGACGCCGAAGGAGCAGCCGGCCAGCCGTTCCAGGTCGACGGTGCTGCCGGTGAAGGTCATCACCGGGTGCAGCGCGAGCGGCAGCGCGCCGGCGCGGGTGGCCGGCTCCAGGATGGCGACGCCGTAGCGCCCGGAGGCGTGCACCAGGAGTTGGCCGGCCTTGATCGCCCCGGTCTCGGCCAGGCCGCGCACCAGGGCTTCCAGCGCGTCGTCGGGCACGGTCAGCAGGGTCAGGTCGGAGGCCGCGATGACCTCCTGCGGGGTGACCAGCGGGACACCCGGGAGCAGTTCCTCGGCGCGGCGCCGGGATGCCTCGGAGACGCCGGAGGCGGCCACCACCGAGTGCCCGGCGAGGGCGAGGGCGGCGGCGAGGGTCGGGCCGACGCGGCCGGTGCCCACCACGCCCACGCGCAGCCGCGCGGGGCGGTCGGCGGGGTCGGGCGAGCGGCCGTGCGGGTACGGGCGTGCGGTGATGTCGTTGTTCACGCGAGCGAGCCTTCCGTTCCAGTCCGCGGCGGGTACCGGACGAGTACTGGCCCGATCAGGGTACTCACGCGCCGGGCGGACCGGTCCCCGGGATGGTCGGCGGGTGGGCCGGCCGCGGACTCGGCGCCGGCCACCGGTAGCGGGAGGCGCCGGCCACGTAGGAGGCCCGCAGGGCGACCTTGCGGCGGATCAGCTCCGGTCCGCGCATGCCGATCGCGCCGAGCGCGGTGAGCACGAGGCCGGTCAGCAGCATCGTGCCGGTGACCACCCGAGCGACCCGCGCGCTGCGCGGACCGCCCTGGGTCTGCAGCGAGTAGGCGGACGGGCTCGCTCCGTCGCCTCGGGGCGCGGATTCCACCGACGCGACGGCGCTACTGCGCTCGGGTGACGGAGCGGGAGCCGGGCCGGCGTCCAGGGCCCCGGCCGCCGCGACGATCCCGACCGCGGCGACCGCGAGCGCACAGCGGCGTCCCGCGCGTATGACCAGTTGACGGCTGCCCATGGGAAGCCTCCCGGAGACCGGTGCCGATGAAACCGAGTACGAGCCAGTGCTGACCAGGTACGAGGATTCGGCCCCCTTCGCCTTCCCCGAGTCGATCGTCTATGTGTCCCCTTTCGACCGGTGTCGCATGCCTGTCACGCTTCGGGAAACCGGAAAAAGCGCATGCCGAGACCCCGGACGGGCACGGCCCGCCCGGGGTCACCCTCGGTCGTCGTTCGCTACCCCAGCCGCACCGGCAGCCGGGTGAGCGCGTTGTTGAGGTTGGAGCACAACCGCTCGGGCTCGCCGGTCCGCTCGATCACGGGATGCGCCGCGAGCAGCTCCTCGAAGAACACCCGGCCCTCCAGTCGGGCGATGTGCACGCCCAGGCAGAAGTGCTCGGCGAAACCGAAGGACAGGTGTGGGTTGGGCCTGCGGGTGATGTCGAAGCGTTGCGGGTCGGCGAAGACGTCCTCGTCGCGGTTGGCCGAGGTGTAGTACATCGCCACCTTCTCGCCCGCCCGGATCCGCACACCCCGCAGTTCGGTGTCCCGGGTGGCGGTGCGGCGGAAGTAGTGCAGCGGGTTGGCCCAGCGCAGGATCTCCTCCACAGCGCCCGGCACCAGCGCCCGATCCGCGCGCAGCGCGGCGAGCTGGTCGGGGTGCGCGAGCAGCGCGTCCAGCCCGGCGGAGAGCATCGTCTTGGTGGTGTCGTTGCCCGCGGTCACCAACTGCACGAAGAACCGGCCGAAGTCGACGTCGGTCATCATCCGGCCGTCGAACTCGGACTCCAGGATCAGCGACGTGATGTCCGCGCGCGGTTCCTCGATCCGGCGCCGCGCCGCGAAGCCCATCGCGTAGCGGGCCATCTCGATCGCCGCCGTGCCGCCCTCACCCGCCGTGTTGCGTTCGGCGAGCGCGTGGATGTGGTCCCAGTCCGCGGCCGGCAGACCCATCAGCTCGCCGATCACCTGGGTGGGCAGCCCGGAGGTGACGTCGTGCACGAACTCGACCTCGCCGCCGCCCACCCGGGTCAGGATCTCCCGGCAGATGGCCCGGATCCGGTCCTCCATGCCGCCGACGACCCGCGCGGTGAAGGACTTGACCAGCGGCTTGCGGTAGGCCCGGTGCCGCGGCGGATCCATCGAGAGCAACGTGCCGCGCAGCGCCTCCAGGCGGTCCGGTTCGAGGTCCTCGACGAGGATCCCGCCGGCCTCGGCGGAGAAGATCTCGGGGTGCTGCGAGACGTACTCGACGTCGGCGTGCCGCAACACCGCCCAGTAGCCCGGCTGTCCCGGGATGTCCTGCCAGTACACCGGCCGGGTCCGGCGCAACTCGGCGAACAGCGCGTGCGGCGGGCCGTCCACGTACCGCTCGGGGCGGTACAGGTCCGGTTCGGCCCGTTCGGCGATGGCGGTCATCGTGCCCCCTCGCAACCTCGGCTCGCGGACATCCTCAACCCACCAGCACGTTCGGCCGGCCGAAACCCTGCGCCTCGCACAGCGCGCGGTAGGCCCGCAGCGTGCCGGGACCGTCGGTCACCGAGGTGATGTTCCCGTCCGCGTCCAGGTTGAGGTTGGCGCCGTACATCTGGAACCAGACCCGGGTGTCCGGCTCCACGCAGGTGAGCGTGTGCACCGAACCGGCGGGCTCGTACAGGAACGAGCCGGCCCGGTTGACGTAGTCGTACTCGGCGTACTTCCACGCGCCCGAGGTGGTGTAGCCGTACACGGGTCCGGTGTGCCGGTGCGTCTCGACCGCGAAGCCGGGCTGGAAGACGTTCTCCACGATCCACAAGCCCTCCTCCTCCTTGACGCACAACACCTTGAGCTTGTTGCCGCCGCCGATGTCGACGAACGGCAGGTCGTCGGCGCCGAGGTGGACGGCGGGGCGGCCGGGTGCGCTGGTGGTCATGCGATCTCCTTGGTCATGGCGGGTCCCCCTGGACGGGCGCCGCGTCCGCAGCGGCGCGACAGCATGTCTGTAACGGTGTAACAGCATGCCTCGAACGACGCCGAGTTTCGAGGGCCGCACAGGATGGGCAACACCATCGATCGCACGCGTACGCGCGGGGACACGTGCGGCGACGGGCACAGGGGACGGGTACAGGGGATGGGGAGCGCAGATGGGACAGCTCGACGGACGGGTCGCCGTGGTCACCGGCGGCGCCGACGGGATCGGCCGCGCGTGTTGTGAGCGCTTCGCCGAGGAGGGCGCCGACATCGTGGTCGCGGACGTGCGCGACGAGGCCGCGATGGACACCATCGAGGCGGTCGAGAAGCGCGGCCGGCGGGCCACCTACATGCACACCGACCCCAGCAGTCCGACCGACACCGGGACGGTGATGCAGCACGCGATCGACACGTTCGGCGCGATCGACGTGCTGGTCACCGCGGCGGGCATCACCACGGCCGACCACGTCGGGGGCCGGCGCCGGCGGGCCGCCCCGGCCGAGTCGGACCCGATCAGGCGGTTCACCGACAGCCCGCTCGCCGAGTGGCAGCGGGTGCTGGACGTGAACCTGACCGGCACGCTCCTCGCGGTCCAGGCCGCCGCCCGCTGGATGGTCGCCCAGGGCCGGCGCGGCTCGATCATCACCGTCGCCTCGATCGCCGCGCGCCATCCCGAGACCGGCGGGCCGGGCTACGCGGTGTCCAAGGCGGGCGTGTGGATGCTGACCAAGCAGGCCGCCCTCGCGCTCGGCCCGGCCGGGATCCGCGTCAACGCCATCGGCCCGGGTTTCATCGAGACCAACATGACCGCGGTCCTGCGCGGCGTGCCGGAGCTGGAGCAGCGGCTGCTCGGCAGCGTGCCGCTGGGCCGGATGGGCACCACGCGCGAGGTAGCCAACGCGGCGCTGTTCCTGGCGAGCGACCAGTCGTCCTACTTCACCGGCGAGATGTTGCACCCGGACGGCGGCTTCTACACCGACTGACCGACCCGACCGAGCCGACCGGGCGCGCGGGCCGGGCGGTCGGCGCGCGCGCCCGGGACGCTACCTGCCGCGGGCCTTGACCAGGCCGGTCTCGTACGCCAGCACCACGACCTGGACCCGGTCGCGCAGCCCGAGCTTCATCAGGATCCGACCGACGTGCGTCTTGATGGTGGCCTCGGACAGGAACAGCCGCTGTGCGATCTCCGCGTTGGACAGGCCCTGGGCGACCAGCATCATCACCTCCAGCTCGCGCTCGGTCAGCGCGTCCACCACGTCCGGGCGGGGCTCGTGGTCGCTGGGCAGGATCGGCGCGAACCGGTCGAGCAGGCGCTTGGTCGTGCTGGGCGCCACCACCGCGTCGCCCGAGGCCACCGCCCGGATCCCGGACAGCAGTTCCGGCGGCGGCACGTCCTTGAGCAGGAAGCCGCTCGCCCCGGCCTTGAGCGCGGCGAACGCGTACTCGTCGAGGTCGAAGGTGGTCAGCATGAGCACCTTGGGCCGCACCCGGCCCTCGGGCAGCACCAGGGCGTTCTCCCCGCCGTCCGCGCAGATCCGTCGGCACGCCTCGACGCCGTCCATGCGCGGCATCCGCACGTCCATCAGGACCACGTCGACGTCCACGTGCCGCAGCTTGTCGAGCGCCTCGACGCCGTCGCCGGCCTCGGCCACCACGCTCATGTCCGGCTGCGCCTGCAACACCATGGTGAAGCCGGTCCGCAACAATTCCTGATCGTCTACCAGCATCACCTTGATGCTCACTGGGCTCCTTGAAGAGTCGTTCGGGACGGGCCTGCGGCGGCGGACGCGGAATCGGACCGGCCGGCGTAGGGCAGCATGGCACTGACCGACCACCCGCCGCCGACGGTGGGGCCGGTCCGCAACCGGCCGCCCAGCATCGCGACCCGCTCGCGCATGCCGACCAGGCCGTGCCCCATCCCGTCGCCCGGCGCCGCCGCGCCCCGCCCGTCGTCGCTGATCTCCATCTCCAGGCCGGCCTCCCCGTAGCCGACACCGACCTTCGCGGTGACGTCGGGGCCGCCGTGCTTGCGGGTGTTGGTCAGCGCCTCCTGGACGATCCGGTACGCGGTCAGCGCCACGCTCTGCGGCAATTCGACCGGCACGCCCGCGACCGTGAGCTCCACGTTCAGGCCGGTGGTGCGCACCTGCTCGACCAGTTCGTCGAGTTGCTCGACGCCGGGCTGCGGCACGTACGCCTCGGCCTCGCTCTGCGAGCGCAGCACACCCAGGAGGCGGCGCATCTCGGCCAGTGCCTCACGTCCGGTGGCGGCGATCGTGCCCAGCGCCTCGCGGGCCCGATCCGGCGCCGCGTCGATCGCGTACGCCGCGCCGTCGGCCTGCACCACCATCACCGACACGTTGTGCGCCACCACGTCGTGCAACTCGCGGGCGATCCGGGCCCGCTCGGCCGCGGCGGCGATCTGCGCCTGCTGGTCGCGCTCGAACTCGAGCCGGGTGGCCCGCTCCTCCAGCTCGGCGTAGAACGCCCGCCGGGTGCGCATCGAATCGCCCAGCACCCACGCGATGGCGAGCAGGACCACGGTGAACGTCAGGCCGAAGAGGTTGGCCTTGAACGAGGATTCGGCCGAGGAGGGGAACCGGGCGAGCAGTACGGCGGGACCGATCAGAGTCATCGCCAGGCCGGCCCGGGAGAGCCAGCGCGGGCCCGATTTGGCGGCGGTGTACAACGACACGAGCATCGCGTAGTTGGCGGCGGTGATCGTGTTGTCCCAGACCAGCTGCATCAGTCCGCCGACCACGACCAGCGCGGTGGCGGTGAACGGGCGCACCCGGTGCAGCATCATGCCCAGGCTGAGCAGCGTGGTCAGGAGCAGCCACCACCAGGTGGGGGCGTCCGAGCTCGACCCGTCGGAAATGACCTGAAGCACACCGAGGCCGAAGACCGGAATCGTGCACACCGAGTCGACCCACAGGGGGTGTGCTCGCAGCCACGCGTAGATTCGTTGCACACTTCGACGCTACGTGGGCCCCGCCCGGCGCGCGTCCACCGACTTACCGAATCATCCCTCCGCCACAAGTCGCACCCCGCGCCCGGTGCGTCTCGCTCCGGAGGCCGGCCGGATCGGCTCAGGCACCGTCCGCGGGTCGTACCGGCAGCAGCGCGCGCACCTGCCAACCGCCGCCGGGCGCGGGCCCGGTCTCCAGTCGGCCGCCGAACATGGCGACCCGCTCGCCCATGCCGACCAGGCCGTGCCCCATCCCGTCGCCCGGCGCCGCCGCGCCGCGCCCGTCGTCGCCGACGTCCAGCTCGACGTCGTCGCCCAGGTAGCGCAGCCGCACCAGCGCCTTGACGTTCGGGCCGCCGTGTTTGCGGGTGTTGGTCAGGGCCTCCTGGACGATCCGGTACACGGTCAGCGCCACGCCCTGGGACAGCTCGACCGGCACGCCCTGCACGGTCAGGTCGACCGGGAGGCCGGCGCTGCGGACCCGGTCGAGGAGGTCCTCCAGCTGTTCGACGCCCGGTTGCGGGACGTAGGTGTCGGTCTCGGTCTGCGAGCGCAGCACACCGAGCAGGCGACGCATTTCGGCCAGCGCCTCGCGCCCGGTCGAGGAGATCGTGCCCAGCGCCTCGCGGGTCAGCTCGGGCGCGTTGTCGAGCGCGTAGGCGGCGCCGTCGGCCTGGACGACCATCACCGACACGTTGTGCGCCACCACGTCGTGCAGCTCGCGCGCGATCCGGGCCCGTTCGCCGGCCGCCGCGATCTGCGCCTGCTGGTCCCGCTCGCGCTCCAGCCGGTCGGCCCGGTCCTCCAGCTCGACGTAGTAGGCCCGCCGGGTGCGCATCGAGTCGCCCAGCACCCAGCCGATCACGAACGGGCCCATCAGCAGCAGCGTAAAGAAGATCACCCCGGTGGCGCCGACGTCCGGGTTGTCCCACCAGCGCAGCACCGCCGCGATCGGCGCGAGCACGCCGGCGACCAGCGCCGTGCGC
Organism: Embleya sp. NPDC020630; assembly: GCF_044334985.1. Taxonomy (NCBI): domain Bacteria; kingdom Bacillati; phylum Actinomycetota; class Actinomycetes; order Kitasatosporales; family Streptomycetaceae; genus Embleya; species Embleya sp. NPDC020630. The sequence goes on along the minus strand of NZ_JBIRUB010000008.1, from coordinate 14,976 downwards.
GAGACCCAGCGAGGGCTGTACGCGGCGGCGCTGTAGGCGATCGCGGGCATCGCCAATGCCTCCAGGCCCGGCGCCACGTCGTCGAAGAGCTGGAAGATCCCGATCACGAGGGTGGCCACCAGCGCGAGGGTGGGATTGCGCCGGCGGATCAGCAGCACCAGCGACATCGCGCCGAGGGCGACCAGGTGCGGCACGTCGGGCGGGCCGGGTTGATCGATGATCACCTCGAACCCGCCGAACATGAGCAGCAGCAGCGCCCACGCCCCGTCGACGAGCAGGGGGCGCCCACGGAGCCAGGCGTACAGGTGATGCACACAGGCAGGGTAGACGGGCACACACGTTCGCCCACACTCCGGACGGATCGCCACGGACCCGACCTCGATCGCACGGCAGCATCGGCGGGCCGGTACCGTCGGGTGCGATGGAACGATGGCTGACCTGGCAGGAAGCCACCCGTCGGGCGCTGTACGGAGCAGAGGGCTTCTACCGCCGGGCCGAGGGGCCGGCCGGGCATTTCCGCACCTCGGTACACGCCTCCCCGCTGTTCGCCCGGGCGCTGGCGGACCTCGCGGCGGCCTCGGGCCTGGACACCGTGGTGGACGTGGGCGCGGGGCGCGGCGAGTTGTTGATCGCGCTGTGCCGGATCGCGCCGCATCTGGAGTCGGTCGGCGTCGACGTCGCGGACCGCCCCGAGGTGTTGCCGCCGTCGATCGGGTGGGGGCCGGAGATCCCGGCCGGCCGGAATGTGCTGCTGGTCGCCAACGAGTGGTTGGACAACATCCCCGTCGACGTGGTCGAGGTGGACGCGCGCGGGGTGGTGCGGGTGGTCGAGGTGGACGTGCGCACCGGTCACGAGCGGCTCGGCGCGCCGGTCGGCGGCGAGGACGCGCGCTGGCTGGAGCGGTGGTGGCCGCTGGGGGACGCGCGGCCGGGGCGGCGGGCGGAGATCGGCGCGCCCCGGGACGCGGCGTGGGCGCGGGCGGTCGGGCGGCTGGAGCGGGGTGTCGCGGTCGCGATCGACTACGGGCACGTGGGCGGGGGGCGACCGCCGTACGGGTCGCTCGCGGGGTATCGACAGGGCCGGCAGGTGCCGCCGGTGCCGGACGGCACGTGCGACGTGACGTGCCATGTGGCGATGGACGCGGTGGCGGCGGCGGGCGAGGCCGCGGGGGCGGGCGGCACGGTCCTGACCACCCAGCGGCAAGCGCTACGCGCACTGGGCGTAACCGGGCAACGCCCCCCTTACGCACTCGCCCGCACCGACCCCACCGCATACCTGTCCGCCCTCCGCGACGCAGGCGAGGCAGGCGAACTCACCGCCAGGGGCGGCCTCGGCGACTTCCACTGGCTGACCCAAACAGCCCCCACCCGGTAACCCCGCGCCGAACCGGACAAACAGCGGCAACGAGCGGCGTCCCCGCCAGGACGGCACGCAAGGCCGGCCCGGAACGGGCAGCGCGCATAGCCGAGCCAAACGCAACGGCACGTAAGACCACATTGGCCCACAAGCCCAACCTCACCACCCAACACAAGCGCCCCCCACCCCGACCGGGACGGGCGCCCCCCAACCCAACCAACACAACCCACCCCGACCGGCACGGGCAGCACCCCAACCCGACCGACACAACCCAGCCCAACCGGCACGGGCAGCACCCCAACCCGACCGACACAACCCAGCCCGGCCGGCGTTTGAGGCCACCCCAGCCCAACCAACGCATGAGCCGGGCCCAGCCACACAAGCCCACCCCGGGCCGGCCCGCGCCCAACGCGCGCGCGGCGCGTGGGCGCGGCCCCGCGCCGTGGGGATCAGCTCGTGCCGAGCGCGCCCGCTGCGCGGAGTTCGGCGATCTTGGCCTCGTCGTACCCGAGCAGATCCGCGAGGACGGCCGCGCTGTGTTCGCCCACCGTCGGCGCCCGCTCCGGCACGGGAAGCGTCTCGCCGACGAACTTGATCGGCGACGGCAACTGCTCGCAGCCGAGCCGATCCCGGCCGATCCACGGGAACCGGTGCCGGAACTGCGGGTCCTCGGCGATCGTCTGCGGCGTGTTCACCGGCGCGATCGGCGTGTTCGCCTCGTTGCCGAACTCGATCCACTCGCGCGCGGTCCGCGTGGCGAAGATGTCCCGCAAAATACCCCGCAGTTCGACGTTGCCGACCGCGTGGTCCGCATACTTCGAGCCGGGCCAGCGCTCGAACAGGTCGGCCCGGTCCACCGCCTCGCAGAAGTTCTTCCACAACGACTGCTCGGACGCCATGAACAGCACGTGCCGGTCGTCCTTCGTCGCGTAGATCTGGTACCGGACACCCTTCTCCATGCCACCGGTGCCGGGCGCCCGGCGGGCGTAGCCGTCCGACTTGTTCCCCGTCACCTCGGACTCGGGGCGCTCGTACGCCTTCCAGGTCTCGCTGCGCAGCCAGTCCATCGACGCGGCGGCGTCCGACTGGGCGATGTCGATCACACTTCCCTCGCCGGTGGCCCGGGCCCGGATGATGCCCGCGAGCACGCCGAGCGCGCCGAACATCGGACCGGCGTGGATGCCGATCGAGGCGTGCTCGGGCAGGTACGGGAAGCCGTCCTCGTCGATCGCGGGCTTCACCACCCCGGCCCAGGTGTCGTAGGCCACACCGTGGCTGGGCATGTCCCGGTACGGTCCGGTGGCGCCGTAGCCGGAGATCGTGCAGAAGACGATCCTCGGGTTGATCTTCCGCAGGTCCTCGAAGCCGATCCCGCGGCGCGCCAACCCGCCCGGCCGCATCGCCTCGATCACCGCGTCGGCGTCCTTGACCAGGGCCTTGAAGGTCTCGATCGCCTCCGGCTTGCGCAGGTCCAGCACCAGCGACTTCTTGCCGCGGTTGACGTGGAGGTGCATCAGCGAGGTGCCCTCCACGATCGGCCACGTCATGTCGCGGATGTAGTCCCCCTGCGGTGGCTCGATCTTGATCACCTCGGCGCCGAGGTCCACCAGCGACGAGGTGATCGCGGCCGGCCCCAGCATCGAACATTCGATGATGCGAACCCCCGCGAGCGGGGCCCCACCCTTCGACTCGACCTGACTCATCGCTGCCTCCCTGCGAATATGACGATGCGTCAGATATTAACCGGCGCCCTCGTCGAGGGAAGAGGCGGAACCTGACGATCTGTCAGATGCCCCCTGGATCCAGCGTTCCGTGCCCGCTCCACGACGCCCGGTACGCGAGCGTTCGGCCTGTTCAGCGACGATCGTGTCCGCCTCCACCGCGTCCCGTCGGGCCGCCCGCACGTGTACCGGGCCCGGGGTCGAGTCGAGGTGCACCGTGGCCAGGCCCAATCGGCGCTCCCACGGCCCCTGGGTGCGTCGTACGCTCTGCACCTTCGCGTGCGGGATCACGTCGAGGATCCGGTGGAAGCGCCCGCTGCGCGCGACGAACACCTCGCCGTCCGCTCCGTACGCGTAGGCGGACCAGCCCACCGGGTCGTGCCAACGGGCCCGGCGCGGAGCCGGGATCAGCTCGATCGCGTCGATGTCCACACCCGGCAGGATCTGGCCGAGCAGCCCGTGGGCGACCGCGCGCGGCGCCACCGGCAGCAGGATCGTCTCCTTGGCGTCCGTGTCCTTGCCGCCGTAGCCGGCCACGTTGATCTCGACCCGGACCCAGCCGGGCAACCGCCACAACCACGGCTGCACGATCCGTACCGCCTGGACCCGACCGGGCGGCACCGTCTGATGCCGCTGTTCCAGCAGCCCGTGCCGCAGCCGCAACCCGTCCGGCGAGCGCGCCACGGTGAAGTCGAAGTTGCGGATCACTCGGCCCGCGGTGAACTGCCACGCGGCCAGGAACAACGGCAATGTGCCGAACACGAAGGCGAGTTCGTGCAGCACGAAGGCCAAGATCAGGATCGCCACACTCGGCGCCAACGCGGCCCACGTACCCGCCGACAGCAGTACCGAGCCGACCACCGCCGACAGCGGCACCGCCACCAGCGGCTGCTCGGGCGCCTCCCCCACGTCCGGCCGCACCCCGGCGGCGCGCGCGAGCAGTTCGGCCCGCAACCGCTGCGCGTCGGCCTCGCCCAGATAGGACAGACTCGCCTCGGCCTTGTCCCCGCCCGCCACCTGCAACTGCAACTCCGCCAGCCCGAACAGCCGGGCCACCAGCGGACGCACCACGTCGACCGCCTGGAGCCGGGACAGGCGCACGTGCCGGGTCCGGCGGAACACCATCCCGGAATCGATCCGCAGGTCGTCGCCCTCGATCCGGAACGTGGTGAACCACCACGACAGATAGCCGTAGGCGAGCGCGAGCGGCACCAGCACGCCGAGCCCGATGATCAGCCGACTCGGGGTCGCCCAGCCGGAGTTGACGTTGTGCACGACCACGCCGAGGCAGGCCGCGATGACCACCCAGCCGCGCGCGGGCGGGGTCAGCGGGTGCAGCCGACGCGGCTCGACCGTCGGCACGCCCGAGCGATCGCCCGGCTGCTCGACCGGCGGCTCCACCGGTCGCTCGTCGCCGGTCACAGCCCCGCCGATCGGGCCTCGCCCAGCGCCGCGAGCCGGTCGCGCAACCGCGCGGCCTCGGCGGGCGGCAGGCCGCGTACCCGTGCGTCCGAGGAGGCCGACGCGGTGTGCAGGGTCACCGTGGCGATCCCGAAGTGCCGCTCCAGCGGACCCGCCGCGACGTCCACGAACTGCATCCGCCCGTACGGCACCACCACGAGCCTGCGCAGCAGCACGCCGTGTTCGATCAGGAGGTCGTCGGCCCGCTCCGCGTAGCGCCACGAGCGCTGGTTGCGCCGGATCAGCGGGAGCGCCCATGCCCCGAAGCCGGCCACGCCCACCACGAACACCGCGCCCGCCCACCACACGACCAGCCACCCGAGCAGGCCGCCGCCGAGTATCGCGAACAGGATGCACACGCCGAACAGCAGCGCCCGACGCATCCGGTACAGCTGTTCCGAAACGGAACGCCAGTCGAGGTCGGGGGGTGCCAGGGCGTCGTCGGCCGGTTTCATAGGGGCAACCTTCCCAGGCGGGCACACAAGGGTGCGAAGGAGGCCGTGACTACTGGCAGACTCAGGGTCCATGACCGCCAGGACCGTGGGCGTGGGTATCGGCGCCGACCAGCTCGACACGACCGACATGGTGCTCAACATCGGGCCCCAGCACCCCTCCACGCACGGCGTGTTGAGGTTGCGACTCGTGCTCGACGGCGAGCGGATCGTCTCCGCCGAGCCGATCGTCGGCTACATGCACCGGGGCGCGGAGAAGTTGTTCGAGGTCCGCGACTACCGACAGATCGTGATGCTCGCCAACCGGCACGACTGGTTGAGCGCGTTCGCGAACGAGCTGGGCGTGGTGCTCGCGGTGGAGCGCATGCTGGGCATGGAGGTGCCGCGGCGCGCGGTGTGGGCGCGGACCCTGCTCGCCGAGCTGAACCGGGTGCTCAACCACCTGATGTTCCTCGGCTCATATCCGCTGGAGCTGGGCGCGATCACCCCGATCTTCCACGCGTTCCGCGAGCGCGAGGAGATCCAGGCGGTGATGGAGGAGATCTCCGGCGGTCGTATGCACTTCATGTTCAACCGGGTCGGCGGCCTCAAGGAGGACCTGCCGGCGGGCTGGACCGGGCGGGTGCGGCACGCGGTGGCGACGGTGCGCACCCGGCTGGCCCGGCTCGACGACCTGGTCTCCGACAACGAGATCTTCCGCGCCCGCACCCGGGGGGTGGGCGTCCTGACGCCGGCCGTGGTGGCGGCGTACGGGGTCAGCGGGCCGATCGCGCGCGCCTCGGGGGTCGACTTCGACCTGCGCCGGGACGAGCCGTACCTGGCCTACGGCGAGCTGACCGACGTACTGCGCGTGGTCACCCGCGAAGAGGGCGACTGCCTGGCCCGCTTCGAATGCCTGCTGGAGCAGGTACACGTGAGCCTGGACCTCGCCGACGCGTGTTGCGACCGTCTCGACGGCCTTCCGCAGGGCCCGGTGAACCTGCGGCTGCCGAAGGTGCTCAAGGCGCCCGAGGGTCATACGTACGCGTGGACCGAGAACCCGCTCGGCCTGAACGGCTACTACCTGGTGTCCCGGGGCGAGAAGACCCCGTGGCGGCTCAAGCTGCGCTCGGCGTCGTACAACAACGTGCAGGTGCTCGGCGAGGTGCTGCCGGGCTGCCTGATCGCGGACATGGTGGCGATCCTGGGCTCGCTGTTCTTCGTCGTCGGCGACATCGACAAGTAGGCGGACCCGCCGGGGTCCGCCTACGGGCCCTCAGGCGTGCTTGCGGATGTCGATGCGGGGGATTTCCTCGGTGTCGTCGTGCGCGGTGAGGTCCACCGGGAGCGGCTTGCGCTGCGCGGCTCCGGTGGGGGTCCCGCCGGGCTCGGTGGGGGCGAAGCGCACACCCTGGCCGCGGTGTACCGGCGCGGGCTGTGCGGCCGGGGCCTCGGCCTCGGCGTGCACCGGGTCGGCGATCCGGTCGGCCTCGATGTCGTCGGTCTCGGACGGGACGTCGGCCGGCTCGACCAGGTCCACGTGCGGGCGGCCGGCGATGAGCGCGTCGTAGCGCGCGTCGGAGCCGAACAGTTCGTCGGTGAGGAAGCCGGTGGCCTCCGGCTCGGCCAGGGGCGCACGCGGAGCGAAGAAGTCGAACCGACCGGACGCACCGGCGCCGGCCACCCGACGGGTCACCTCGAGCACCTTGTCCCGCACCATCCGGGTCACCTCGGCGGTCTCGGCGGCGACAGGCACGCTCGCGGGGCTCCCGACGCCAGGTGCGTGCGCTGCGGCTTCGGTCGCGGCGGGTACATCCGCGGGGTCCTCGGTGACCGGGACATCGGCCGGCGCCTCGGCGGCACGCGGTTCGGCGCCGGCGGGCTGCTGCTCGGCGACGCGAACGGCCTCGGTGTACCGGGTGAGTTCGGTGGGCGGCGCGATCGGCGCCGCAGGACGCGCGGCCACAACGGCCGGCACGGGCTCGGACGCAACCTCGGACCCACGTACGGTCCCGGCCACAGGCGTTGGCGCAGCCTCGGACCCGGACTCGGCATCAACCGCCGCCACAGGCACATCCGCCTTCCCGAACCCGGGCGTCGACGCCGGCACGGCATCGGACTCGGGCGCGGTCTCAGCCACGCGCGCGGCCCCGAACGCGGGCGTCGACGCGGTCACAGGCGCGGCTTCGGGCTCGGTCGCGGGCCCGGCCGCGCGGGCGCTCCCGAATCCGGGCGTCGACGCAGTCGCGGGCACAGACTCGGACGCAGTCGCACGCGCGGTCCCGAACGCCGGCGTCGACACGGTCGTGGGCGCGGTCGCAGACTCGGACGCGGCGCCCGCCCGGGGCGTACCGGCCGCCCGAGGCGCGGCACCCGCCTCCGGCATCGCCCGCACGCCCGCCGCAGGCGCGACGCGCCGCTCGTCGCCCCGCACCGCCTCGTTCGCAGCCGCCGCCACCGCGGCCGCCGGCGCGACCGGAGGCCGTGCGCCCGACCGCGCACCCGGGCCGAATACCGAGGCGGCGTAGGCCCGAACCAGGTCCGGCGAGGACACCGGAGGCCGCCGCACGGCCGGCACGATGGACGGCGCCGTGGGCCGGGCCCCACCACCGCGGCGGTCCAGCAGATCGAGCACGGCCGAGGCCCGCGCGAACAGATCGGGGGTCAACTGCTGCGGACGCGAGGTCAGATGCTCGGCGGCCACGTCCAGAACGAGCCCGTGTTCCTCGGCCCGCTCGACGGCCAGCCGCAGTTCCTCGGCCATGCGCTCGCGCTCGCGACGCCGCGCGATGCTCTCCTCGGCCAGGCGCCGCTGGTGCGCGGTGCTCCCGCGAACCACCCACGCGACCGCGCCGACGGCGGACGACACACCGAGCAGCACGGCGATTCGAAGGGTGTTCGCACCCCCCGCGACCACCGCCAGCACGACGGCGACCAGCGCCGGTGCGCATATGGCGGCAAGCAGGGATATGCGTGTGGCGGTCGAGACCGAGCGATGGCGTCCACGGGGCATATGGAGACGTTAGCGCGCACACGGTGTTCGGCTCGGTGCGGGGGCTGTCGTCCGCGCGTGTCGTTTTCCGCCCTCGCCACCCGCAACTCCGCTCGGGACGGCCCCGAACGCCGACCGGCCATATGCAACTCCGGTCGGCGTTCGGGTATTTGCCGGCGACGAGGTTTTACCGAAAAATCAGATCAGGTTCTTCGACTTCAGGTATGCCTTCGCCACATCGGCCGGCTTCTTGCGGTCCTCGTCGACCTGCTTGTTCAGCGCGGTCAGGTCCTCGGTGGTGAGCACCGGCGCGAGCTTGTTCACCAGCGGCAGGATCTTGTCCGCCTTGCCCGAGTTGACCACCGGAAGCACGTTGTCGGCGTTCTGCAGCTTCTTGTCGTCGGCGAGCACGACGAGACCGAACTGGTCCAGCGTGGCGTCGGTGGAGGTGGTCAGGACCAGCTGGTCGCTGCCGTTCTTGACCGCCTGCTTGGCGGCGGTGGTACCGACGCCGAGCGGGTCCACGCCGGAGACCTTGATGCCGTACGTCTTCTCCAGGCCCGGTGCGCAGAACGGCCGCGTCTTGCACTCCTCGCCCGCCGCGATCTTCACGTCGACGCCGGCCTTGCCGAGGTCCGACAGCGTCTTGAGGTTGTACTTCGCGGCGAAGTCCTTGGTCACCGCGAACGCGTTCTGGTCCACCGCCTGCGAAGGTTCGCCGCTCTTGAGCCCGGCCGGACCCGCGAGCGTGTTCAACGCGGCGACGGTGGCCGTCACATCGGGCGAGGCGACCGGAGCCGCGTCGGGGCCGTTCTTCTTGCGGTTCAGGAATTCCGCCATCGTCGCCGCGTATTCCGGCACGACCGCGATCTTGCCCTTCTCCAGCTCGGGTTCGTAGAGCTCACGGTTCTTCACCGTCTTGATGCTCGCCTTCACCCCGCCCTTGTCGAGCAGCTGTTTGTACATCTGCGCCAGAATCTCGGACTCGGTGAAGCCGGCCGAACCGACCGTCGTCTTGTCGTCGTCCGAGGACGAACACCCCGTCGCGCCCACCAGGAAGACCAGCGAGAGTCCCGCCGCCACACCGACCGTCATACCCGTTCCACCGCGCCGCTTCGGCATGCGATGCACCGCCCTTTCCGTTCTCACGAGGTCACACCGCCACGCGGTGTCCGGGCCGTGAACCGCTGCACGAGCGCGAACAGGCCCTCCACCACCAGAGCCAACGCGGCCACGAGGAAGGCCCCCGCGACTACTTGACCGTTGTCCTGCAGGTCGAAACCGGCCGTGACGATGCGCCCGAGACCGCCCCCCGCGACCAGTGCCGCGAGTGTTGCCGTGGCAACAACCTGAACGGCACACGTACGAATTCCCGTCATGATCAACGGAAGCGCGAGCGGGAGCTCGACGCGCAGCAACATCTGGCCGCCGGTCATGCCCATGCCGCGCGAGGCCTCGACCACGTCCCGGTCCACTCCGCGCATGCCGACGTAGGCGTTGGTGAGCACCGGCGGGATCGCGAACAGCACCAGCGCGATGATCGTCGCGGTGTCGCCCATGCCGATCGGACTGAGCCCGAGCAGCACCAGCACCGCGAACGTGGGGATGGCCCGGCCGACGTTGGAGATGTTGATCGCGAGCGCGCCGCCCCGGCCCAGATGACCCAGCCACAGCGCGATCGGCAACGCGATGGCGACCGAGATCAGCACACACACCACGGTCAGCAGGACGTGTTCGGTGAGCCGGTTCCACACCCCGCTCTCGCCGCTCCAGTTCGCGCCGTCGGCCAACCAGTCCCAGGCATCTGCCAGTACGGTCACGCCGCCGCCCCCGCTCGTGTGTCGACCTCGGCGGTCGGCGCGGACACGAGCGGCAACCGCCGCTTGCGCCCGCCCGCCCGCTCCCACGGCGTCAACAACCGCTGTACGCCCAGCAACAGCAGATCCGCCACGATCGCCAGCGCCACGCACAACACCGACGCGGTGAGCACCTGCGCCCTGAACAGCGTGTCGATGCCCGAGTAGATGAGATTGCCGAGGCCGCCGGAGCCGACGATCGCGCCGACCGTGGTCAGCGCGACGGTGGAGACCGTGGCGACCCGCACGCCCGCCATGATCGCGGGCAGCGCGAGCGGCAGTTCGACCTGGAAGAGCAGTCGCCCCGGCCCGTAGCCCATCCCCTTCGCCGCCTCGACCACGTCGGGCGGCACCGCCCGCAGACCGGCCAGCATGTTCCGGACCAGGATGGTCAGCGAGTACAGCACCAGACCGATGATCACGGTGGTCTCGGTCAAGCCGGTGAACGGCTGCAAAATAGCGAACATCGCCAGCGAGGGGATCGTGTACAGGATCGTGGTGGAGCCGAGCAGCACGCTGCCCGCCGGGCGCCACCGCCGGGCCGCGAGGGCCATCGGGAACGCGACGAGCACGCCGATCGCCACCGAGACGACGGTCAGATAGATGTGTTCGCGCAAGGCCGTGGTGATCTCCCCGGAGTACTCGTCGAAGTACTTCCCGCAGATCCACGAGTTGCGCTTCAGGCAGTCACCGGAGGCCACAATCACGGGCGGACAGTACCCCGGCGCTCGGACACGCATGCCCGTGACGGCGGACACACCCGGTGTGCGGGCAGGGGCACCCGGGTACGTTGCCTCCCCTGGGGGTCGGGAAACACTCGGGTCTCCGGACACCTGCCACGACCGCCTGCCATGCCCCGGAGGGCCTCCATGATCCGGCTGGACCGCGTCACCAAGCGGTACCCCGACGGCACCGACGCGGTGGCGGACCTGTCCCTGGACGTCGCCACGGGCGAGCTGGTCACCCTGGTCGGTCCGTCCGGCTGCGGCAAGACCACCACGATGAAGATGGTCAACCGGCTGATCGAGCCCACGTCCGGGCGGATCTTCCTGGACGACGAGGACATCACCCGGGCCGATCCGGTCAAGCTGCGCCGACGGATGGGCTACGTGATCCAGTCCGGCGGCCTGTTCCCGCACCGCACCGTGCTGGAGAACACCGTCACCGTGCCCAGTCTGCTGGGCTGGGACCGGAAGAAGGCCAAGGCACGCGGCGTCGAACTCCTGGAACTGGTCGGCCTGGACCCGGCGAAACTCGGCGACCGCTACCCGCACCAGCTCTCCGGCGGTCAGCGCCAGCGGGTCGGCGTGGCCCGCGCGCTCGCGGCCGACCCGCCGGTGCTGCTGATGGACGAGCCGTTCGGCGCGGTGGACCCGGTGGTGCGCGAGCACCTGCAGACCGAGTTCCTGCGCCTGCAGCAGGAGTTGCGCAAGACGATCCTGTTCGTCACCCACGACATCGAGGAGGCGGTGCGGCTCGGTGATCGAATGGCGGTGTTCTCGATGGGCGGTCGCATCGAGCAGTTCGACACGCCCTCCAGCGTGCTCGGCGCGCCCGCCAACGACTACGTCGCCGATTTCGTCGGCGCCGACCGCGGGCTCAAGCGGCTGTCGGTGACCGAGATCACCCCCGACGACCTCGAACTGCCGCCGATCGTGCGCCTGGACGACCCGATGCCGGAGGCGCTGGCGAAGCTGCGCGCGGCCGGCTCGCGCTGGGCGGTGGTGCTCGACGACGCGGGCGATCTGCACGGCTGGGTGGACGACCGGGTGGCCACCGGCACGGTGCGCGACCGGGCCCGGCGGATGGAGGCGTGGGTGCCCGTGCACGCCTCGCTCAAGCAGGCGTTCGGCGAGATGTTGCAGCACGACGCCGGCTGGATCGCGGTGGTGGACGGCGACCGGTTCGTGGGGGTGCTGACCCCGGCGCGGTTGCACGAGGCGCTGCGGCGGTCGATCGGCGCCGAGGAGCGGGACATCCCGCCGGCCGAGGTCGTCCTGGACACCATCGAGGGATGAGCCGGCCGGCGGCCCGGACCGCCTACCGGATGGTGGGTACCGGTCCCCGGTTCACTTGTCCTCGGGATCCTCGGGCACGCGCAGTATGCGCTCCAGGAACAGGCACCCGCCGACCAGGAGCACGCCCGCGCCCACGGCGAACGCGCACCGCTGGGCCTGTGCGGAGCGCTCGGTGACCTCCAGGAAGTGCGAGAGGTAGAGCGCGTAGCCGCCGTACAGCCCCACCACCAGGGCGCCGACGAGCGAGCCCGCCTTGGCGAAGACCACCGCGCGCGCGGCGACCAGCGGGTCCACCGCGCGCGCGTTCGGGCGCCGCTCGCGCTGCGCCCTCAGCCGCGAGCGCAGCGACAACGCCGTGGCCAGCGCGACCGCGGCCAGGCACAGCAGCACGATGGGCGCCAGGATCGGGACCACGGGCGGTGTCCCGCGCGAGTCCCACAGGTCGATACCGGCATACGCGATGCCGCCCGCCCCCAGCGCGAGGGCGAGCAGGACGAGCGGGCGCGTGGGCTTCATCGGTCTGCGGTCAGCTCCAGATCGTCACGGCGGTGCACGCCGGCCGGGCCCACCCGCACGAGCAGGTCGGCGATCGGGCCGTGGCCCGGCAGTTCCGCCTCGGGGTCGATGTCGTGCCAGGGCGCGAGCACGAACGAACGCTCGTGCGCGCGCGGATGCGGCAGGGTCAGCCGCGGGTCGTCCTGCGTCACGTGCTCGAACCAGATCACGTCCACGTCGAGCGTGCGCGGTCCCCAGCGCTCGACCCGGACCCGCTGGAACGCCTCCTCGATCGAGTTGGCGCGCTCCAGGATCAGATCCGGGGTGAGCAGCGTGCGCACCTCGACCACCGCGTTGAAGTAGGTGCCCTGCTCGGGGCCGCCCACCGGGTCGGTCTCGTAGACCGGGGACACCCGCAGCAGGGTCACCCCGGGGGTGTCGGCGATCTCGTCGATCGCGCCCTGGAGGGTTTCGAGCCGGTTGCCCAAATTGCTGCCGAGCGCGAGCACGACCCGGCTCCAGGACAGCTGCGCGCGCTGCGCGGTGGTCTCGGCGGGGTGCTCCGGGGCCGGCTCGCGCGGGGTCCGGGCGGCGGAGGTGTCGGTCATCGGTCGCGCCCCCGCACGATGGTCACGGTCACGTCGTCGAAGGGGACGGTGATCGGGGCGTCGGGCTTGTGCACGATCACTTCCACCTCCTGCACCAGCGGCCGGGCCAGGCATACGTCGGCGATCCGCTGGGCCAGCGTCTCGATCAGGTCCACCGCGTCGCCCTGGACCACGCCGACCACGTCCTCGGCGACCTCGCCGTAGTGGACCGTGAGGGTGAGGTCGTCGGCCTGCGCGGCCGGCCGGGTGTCCACCCCGAGCACGACGTCGACGACGAACGTCTGGCCCTCTTCGCGTTCCTTCGCGAACACTCCATGGTTGCCGCGGGCCTTCAGCCCCCGCAGCGAGACGCGGTCCAGCATCAGTCGCCTCCTCGGCGCGTATCCCATCACTGCGCACCCCGAACGGTCGGTCGCCCTTCCGGTCGAGGGGCGGTCGCGCCGACGGCCGGACCACCTCTGTGCGGTACGAATGTACCCAGCGGTCCCGACAGGTTCCGTCGTCCGGGTGCCTCGAACGCCCCCGAACGACACCTCGAAGCGGTCGGGATCGGTCAGATCTCCTCTTCGGCGTCGACCTCCGCCATCACCGGGGACGCGTGGTGCAGCCACAACCGCCAGCCCGCGGGGGTGCGCCGGAAGACGTTGGTGACCACCGCGCGCCCCCCGGCGAAACCCGTCTCGTCGCCGCCGTCCTCCTCGGCCATCCCGGTCAGCATGTTGGCCGTGCAGGACAACACCGCGACCTCGCCGGCCAGCTTGACCTCGACGTCGGTCAGGAAGAACTGCACGTACGCGGTATTGGCCATGATCAGCGCGTAGGAGCGCAGGATCTCCGCGCGTCCGTGCAGCGCGGGCCAGCCCGGATGCACACAGGTCACGCTCGGCGCGTCGGGGCCGTCGGCCCAGATCGCGCCGAGGGCGTCGATGTCGCCCTCCTCGACGGCCGTCCACAGCGCGAGGTTGACCTCGCGTACCGCGTCCGCCTCGGGCGACGTCTGGTCGTCGATCGGGTTCATCGGGCCTCCTGCCAGGCAGCCGCCACCTTGACCGCGTCGAGCGAAGCGGGCACCTCGTGCACACGGACGGCCCACGCGCCCGCGGCGGCGGCCAGCGCGGAGACCGCGGCCGTCGCGTCGTCGCGCCCGCGGGGCGGGCGCAGTGTGCCGTCCTCGGCGGCGAGCAGCCGGCCCAGGAAGGTCTTGCGGGACGCGGCCACCAGCAGCGGACGACCGAGGTCGTGCAGCGCGTCCAGGTGGGCGAGCAGTGGCCAGTTGTGTTCGGCCGTCTTGGCGAAGCCCAGGCCGGGGTCGAGCACGATCGCGTCGGGGTGGACCCCGGCGGAGACCACCTTGTCCATCCGCTCCGCGAGTTCGGCGCGCACCTCGGCGACCACGTCGGAGTAGACCGCCCGCTCCTGCATCCCCCGCGAGTGGCCGCGCCAGTGCATGACCACGACGGGCACTTCGCTCTCGGCCACGTATGCGGCCATCGCCGGATCCGCGAGCCCGCCGCTGACGTCGTTGACCAGCCGGGCGCCGGCCGCCACCGCCGCGCTCGCCACCTCGACCCGGGTGGTGTCCACACTGACCACCGCGCCGGCCGCGGCCAACTCGCGCACCACCGGCACGACCCGCCGCAGTTCCTCGTCGGCGTCCACCCGACCGGCCCCCGGGCGCGTCGACTCGCCGCCCACGTCGATCAGGTCGGCCCCCTGTTCGATCAGCGTGAGCCCGCGCGTGATCGCGGCCTTCGCGTCGAACCAGAGCCCGCCGTCGGAGAACGAATCGGGGGTCACATTGACCACACCCATGACCGCGCACCGGCCGAACTCGGGCAGGCCGCGCACCCTCGGCGGGCGGTCGGGAGCCCGATGGCGCGGGCCGGTCGTCGCTGTCATGGGGAACAGAGTAGGGGGGGGGGGGGGGCCCCCCCCGGCCCCCCCCCCCCCACCCCCCCCCCCCGGGGGGCGGCGCCCCCCCCCCCCCCCCCCCCCGGCGGCCGCCCCCCCCCCCCGGCGGCCAAAAGAGAAATAAAA
>NZ_JBIRUB010000007.1:128114-497118 GCF_044334985.1 Embleya sp. NPDC020630 | reverse complement strand
CTCACCCGCTCCGCTGCTGCCGGCCGGTTTTTCGCCGAGCAACACGCCTGCCTCGTCGGGAGCTTCGGGTCTTGGAGCCCCGCACGCCGGCGGCGACCCACCACCGACTCTGACCGGCCCCGCACCAGCCGCCCCGCAGCCCAGGGCGCGACGCGCGCCGAGAACACCCGGCCCACTCGGGAAGGCCCGGCCGGAGGACTCGACCCGAGCGCCCTTCCTGCCCCCGCCGCCGGCCGGTTTGCGCCGAGCAACACCCCCGTCCCGTCGGGAGCTTCGGGTCTTGGAGCCACGCACGCCGGCGGCGACCCACCACCGACTCTGACCAGCCCCGCATCACCCACCCGCAACCACACGCGCAGCGCCCGCCGAGGACACCCGACCCACTCGGAAAGCCCCCGGGAGAACTCGACCCGACCCCTCACCCGCTGCCGGCCGGATTTCGCCAAGCAACGCACCCGTCTCGGCGCCCAGCACGCCGCCAGCGGCGGCCCACCCCACGACCCCGGCCGACCCCGAATCACCCAGCCGCGCCCCGCCCTGCCGCCCCACCGTTCAACCCCCGCCCGGTCGGTCGCTTCGGTAGGCGAAGCCTGTGCGGTAGGACCAGACGACGGCTTGGGTGCGGTCGCGGACATCCAGTTTGGCCAGGATGTGTTTCACGTGGGTTTTCACCGTTTCCACCGACAGGTGCAGTGTGTGGGCGATTTCGGTGTTGGACAGGCCGCGGGCCATCGCGCGCAGTACGTCGGCCTCGCGGTCGGTGAGGCGGCCCGCGCGCATGTGGTCGGGGCCGATTCGCGCGGCGTGCGAGGCGAAGAGGCGGCGGGCGACCGCCGGTGAGACCACCGCGTCGCCCGCCGCGACCGCGTGGATGCCGGCGATCAGCTCCTCCGGCGTGGCCCGCTTGAGCAGGAAGCCGTCGGCGCCGGCCGAGATCGCGTCGTCGACCACCTCGTCCAAGTCGAACGTGGTGAGCACCAGGACGCGCGGCCGGTCCGGTACCGCCATCAGGTCGCGGGTGGCGGAGACGCCGTCGCGGACCGGCATCCGGATGTCCATCACCACCACGTCGGGCCGATGTTCCAGCGCGGCCCGCACCGCCTCGGCGCCGTCGGCCGCCTCCCCCACCACGGTGATCCCGGGCTCGGCCCGCAGCAGGGCCTTCAATCCGCTCCGGACCAGCGCGTCGTCGTCGGCCAGCAGCACCCGGATCACGAACGCACCTGCGCCGGCAGCGTCGCCCGTACCCGAAAACCCGCCGGCACCGGGCCGGCCTCCACCTCGCCGCCGACCGACCGGGCCCGCTCGCGCATGTTGACCAGCCCGCGCCCGGGCCGTCCTACCCGCAACTGGCGTCCCTCGTTGACCACTTCGAGCACCACGGTGTCGTCGACCTGGGCCAGCTCGACGTCGATCCGACCGCTGTCGGTGTGCCGCAGGGCGTTGGTCAGCGCCTCTTGGACGATCCGGTGCAGCGCCTGCGCGACCGTGGCGCCCACCTGTATCTCCTCCGTGGTCAGCCGCAGTTCGCGGCCCGCCGCCCGGACCCGGTCGACCAGCGCGGACAGGTCGGTGGTCGGCCGGTCGGCGTGCATCACCCGGACCAGCCGGTCCAGCTCCCCCAGCGCATCGCGCCCGACGCTCTCGATATTGCCCAGCGCCTCTCGGGCGAAGTCCGGGTCATCGGCGAACACCCGGCGCCCCACCCCGGCCTGCATCACCATCACGTTGACCGCGTGCCCGATCGAGTCGTGCAGTTCGCGGGCCAGCTCGGTGCGCTCCTCGGCCCGGACCCGGGCGTGCTCGGCGACCGCCGCGGCCCGCCGGCTGCGCGCGGCGTCGCCCGCGACCATCGCGACCAGGAAACACACCGTCACGTTGAACACGTCGGTGGGCCCGATCGGCGCCCGGTCGACCACGAAGTAGCCGCCCACCGCGGCGAGCATCACGGCCACGCCCGTCACCCGGGCGGTGGTCCCGCGCAGCGAGAACAGGGTGAACAGCGAGATCCACACCGGCCACTGGGTGACCGTGGTGGAATAGCCGGCCGCCGCGTTGACCACCACGAGCAACGACGTGGCGACCACCACCCCCACCGGCGCGACCCGGCGCGGGAACAGACACAGCGTGGACCCGACCGCGAGGCTCAGACCGACCGCGTCCAGCCCCCGGTAGGGCGGGTCGGCGGGGGCGAGCACGGTCACCGCGACCGCGCCCGCCACGAACGCCGGCGTGAGCCAAACGTCGGAAGTGCGCATGCCCCATCCTGCACCGGCACGCCCCACCCCGGTCCACCCCCGCACGGCGGAGAACGATCTCCCTCGCACGAGGGAGGGGATTTCCCGTTCCGGGGGGCGAGCGCGGACCCCTCCGCTTCCTAGCGTGGTGACATGCCGCGAAAGGACGCCCCGACATGACCACGACCACCACGACCACCGCCGCGCGCCGACCCGACCCCACCCGACGTCGCACCGTGGGCGTCTGGTGGCTCGCGCTGAGCGCTCTGGCGATCGCCGTGTTCGCCCCGCTGCCCTACCTGACCGAGTCCCTGGTCGCCCTCGCCCGCGACGACGCCGACATAGCGGGCAACTACGCGTACCGGCCGAAGTGGCAGCAGGCCTTCTTCTACACGCACATCGTGGCCGCCGGCCTCGCCCTGCTGCTGTCCCCCGTCCAGCTCGCGAGCCGAATACGGCTGCGCGCGCCCCGCCTGCACCGGGCCTGCGGCCGAGTGGTCCTGCTGTGCATCGCGGTGGGCGGCGTCGCCGGCCTGGTGCTCGCGCCGATGAACCACGCGGGCGCGGTGGGCACCGCCGGCTTCGGCATGCTCGCGGTGTTGTGGGTGGGCTGCGCCGGCTTCGGGTTGCGGGCGATCCGGCGCGGCGATCCGACCCTGCATCGCCGCTGGATGCACCGGGCCTTCGCGTTCACCTACGCGGCGGTGACGCTCCGCCTGTGGCTGATCCTCCTCGTGTCGCTGATGGGCGACTTCGACCGTGCGTACACGTTCGTTCCCTTTCTGTGCTGGGTGCCCAACCTGATCGTGGTCGAATGGCTCCTCCGCTCCCGCGCGCCCCGAAAGATCATCCCGCCCGTCACGTGATCAAGGTCTGCGCGTCGCCCGCGCGCCACCTTTGCCTCATAGCGTCTGGCCGGTATTCGCCCCTCCCCCCGAGCGCAAGGAACCCACATGGCGACCGAGGACCACTCGCTTCCGGCCGATCGGCCCCTACCGCAGCTGCCCGAGTGGGCCGACCCGGAGGTGGCCGAGGACCGACTCGACGCGCAGGGGGTGTCGCGCCGAGGGCTGATCGGTCGAGCCGGGCTGTTCGGGGCCGGATTCCTGGGTGCCTCGGCACTCGGGATGACCGGCGCGGGCGTGGCGGCGGCGGCCGAGTCCGACGACGCGGTCCAGGCGAGTTCGCGCCCGGGCCAGGACGGCCCGCCGAGCAAGTACGTCTACCTCGTGGGCGACCACCACGTGCACACCGTCTACAGCCACGACGCCAAGTACGGCTTCGCCCAGTCGGCGGCGCAGGGGCGGCAGTTCGGCCTGGACTGGATCGTCTACACCGAACACGCCAACTTCGGCCACGCCAACGCCGGCGGCGCGGAGCGCGAGCACGCGGAGATCCTCAAGGCCCGTCAGGAAAACCCGCGGGTGCTGATCTTCCAGGGCCTGGAGTGGTACGTCCCCGCCGCCGAGCACGCCACCATCATGGTCGCGCCGGGCCGCAACGAGGTGGAGCTGCTGCGGCAGTTCGAGCTGACCTTCGACGCCAAGCTGAACAAGTTCGACGTGGGCGCGGTGGGCGACCCCAAGACGCCCGCCAACGAGGCCAAGGCGGTGGAGGCGATCCGCTGGCTCGGACAGCGCCGCCGCGAGGGCTTCGTCGAGGACGTCCTGGTGCTGGCCAACCACCCCAGCCGGCTCGGCATCGTCTCCCCGCACGAGCTCCGCGCCTGGCACGACGCCGACCCGTCGATCTTCCTCGGCTTCGAGGGCGCGCCCGGCTCGCAGGCCAACGCCGACCCGGCGTGGGTGAAGTATCGCGAGGGCCAGACGGGTCCGGGCACCTTCCAGCGCGGCGAGTACCAGAACGCGCCGTCGCCGCAGAGCTGGCCGCGCTACCCGATCGAGAGCTACCGCACGTTCGGCGGCTTCGACTGGATGACCGCGACGGTCGGCGGCATGTGGGACGCGCTGCTGTCCGAGGGCCGGCTGTGGTCGGTCACCTCGAACTCGGACAACCACCGCACCATGTTCGACACCTACGCCGACGGCGACTATCCGCCCGGCAAGGGCTTCGACGACCTCGGCTCCAAGCCGCTGCCCAAGGACACCGGTGTCCCGCAGCCCGGCAGCGACTTCTGGCCGGGGCAGTTCAGCCGCACCCACGTGGGCGTGGAGCGGTTCGGCTACCGCGATGTGATGAACGGCCTGCGCGCCGGGCGTGTGTGGGTCGACCACGGCCAGCTGCTCGACGGCCTCGACGTGTGGATGGTCGCGGACAACGGCCGCAGCGAACCGGTCACCCTGGGCGGTCGGTTGCCGCTGGCGGCGAACCGGGGCGCCACGCTCTACATCCGGGTCACCACCGCGAGCCGGCCCAACTACCACGGCGTGGTGCCGACCCTGGCGCACGTGGACGTGATCACCGGCACGGTCACCGGCAAGTCCCGCGACGCCGACGCCTGGCAGGCCCCCGACGCGCGGGTGACCAAGCGCATCGACGTGGCCGGCCGTACCGGCACCTACACCCTGAAGGTTCAACTGCCGCGCCGGAACAAGCCGTACTACGTCCGGCTCCGGGGCAGCGACGGCAACCGGCACGGCGTCGGCCCGTTCGGCGCGGGCGTAGACCCGGCCGGCCCGATCCAGCACCCGAACAACGACGGCGACCCGTGGCGCGACATCTGGTTCTACAGCAACCCGATCTTCGTCGACGTCAAGAGCTCGCACTGGGGGGACTGACCCGGGGTGGCGGCGGGGTCGACGTCCCTTGCCCGGACGTCGACCCCGCCGCCGGCAGGGGCCGGTCCGCTGCGGCCGGCGATCCGCGCCGGATCCCCGTCCGGGCCTGGATCCGCATGTGGCCGAGCACACTCGACCCGCCGACCGGCAGGCGCGGATCGGATCCGGAGATGCGGTCGACGAAGAGGCCGGGCAGGGGGCATACGCCCGATCAGGAGAGCGGGCGCTCGCCCGTCGTCCCCGCGATGCCCACCCAGCGGCGCCACTCCGCGACCAGGCCCCAGCTGTCCTCGCTGGTGTTGGCCACCAGCAACTCCCCCGAACGCACGACGTGTTTGCGCATCGCGCTCTCCGCGGCCACCCCGTCGCGCCGGCGCAGTGCCTCCACGATGTCGGTGTGCTCCCGGAGCGCGGTCTCCACCGACTGGTACCTGGGTACGCTGAGCCGCCCGTCCAAGGCCAGGGTCTGGCGCAACTCGCCGACGAACTTGGCCAGTCGCCGGTTTCCGCCGGCCCGCAGGATCACGTCGTGCAGCTTCTCGTCGGCGGCGAAGTACTCGGGGCCGGCGTCGGGGTGCGCGGCCATGATCGCCAGTTGGGCGGCCAGTTCCTCGTCGTCGCGGGTGGTCATCACCGCCGCGGCGCTGCGGCACGCCGGCGGTTCCAACAACACGCGCAGGCTGCACAGTTCGACCACGCCGCGCCCGTCCGGGCCGAGCACACGTGCGCCGCGGTTGCGTTCGATCCGGACCAGTCCCAGGTCCGCCAGTTTGAGCAGTGCCTCCCGCACCGGCGTCCGGGAGGCGCCGAACCGCTCGCCCAACTCCCGTGCGGAGTAGAGCGTCCCGCGTTGGAGTGTGCCGAGCCGGATCGCGTCACGGATCTCCGCGGCGATCTGCTCGGACTTGATGTCCGCCGACGACGGTAACGACGACAAGGGGTTCCCCAGACCGGCCGAGCGACCAGGAGCACGATTCCCGGCCCGCTCGACCCGAGGCCGGAGCGGCCAGGATAGCCGCCGGAACCCGACCCCCGTCCGCCGCCCGCCGGCGACTCCCGCACCCGCCCCGACGGGCCCGACGTCCGACGCGACGGGTGCACCGGCCGCCGCGAACTCCCTCGTGTGTCAGCGCACCCGGGTACGCGGATCTCGCTCGTGGTCGCGGTCGTCGCGCTGGTGGCCTTCGGCTTCTGGGAGACCCGTACCGCGCACCCGATGGTCCCGCTCGCACGGTTCCGGAACCGGGTATTCAGCGGCGCCAGTTTCTCGCTCGTGCTGCTGACGTTCGCCAACGGCGGCCTGATGTTAATGTCCGCCGGCTTCTGGACCGCCGCCACCTGCATCCTGGCCGCCGTCGCCCTCGCACTACTCCTGATCCGCGACCAGACCGTGAGCGACGAGGCGGAGGCCGAGGGCGCGGGCGCGGGAGGCCAGGGCGCGGGGGCGGCGGATGTCGAGCGCACGGGTGCGGAGGCCGCAGGTACGGGTGCGAGGCCCGAGGGCGCGGGGGCGGAGGCCGCAGGCGCGGGTGCGGAGGCCGATGCCGAGAGCGAGGGCACGGGAGCAGAGGTCGCGAGGACCGTGGGCGCCGTGGCCGGAAGCGTGAAGGCCGTGGGCGCCGTGGCCGAAAGCGTCAAGGTCATGGGCGCGGTGACCGAAGGCATGGGGCTGTGGCCGCACGCGCCGTGGGCACCGTGGCCGAGGGCGCCCAGAGCGAGCGGAGCGTGGCCACAGGGCCGGTGGGCACCGTGGCCGGGAGCGCCAAGGCCAACAGCGAGGGCAAGCGCCCAGGGGCCGAAGGCGCAGTGGGCGCGAGGACCGAGGACGCCCAGAGCGAGAGCGAGGGTACGGGGGGCATGGCCGCCGGGGCTACGAGCCTGGGGAGCGGCGAAGCCCAACCGGCGTCGGCCGAGCCCACCCCCGCCTGCGCAGCGGCGGCCCACTGACCTCCCGCACCCGGACGATCTCGCACCACGGCGCCCCGACGGCCCACCCGCCGTCGGGGCGCCGTGGCATCAGTCGGTCCAATTGGACTCGAACGCCCACCCGCAACCCGACAACCGATCCGCATCGAACGCCGGCCGCACGGATGGCACGCGCACTGCGGACGAAGCCACAGCCATCGCCCACCCCCTGCGGCTCTCCGGATCTCAACCATGGCCGGACTGGAGGCGATCGCTCCCCAAAGCGGACCGCAGCCGTGCCCACCAGCCTGCGGCCCGCCGGTCCTCAAGCGCGGCCGGGCCGAAAGCGATCGCACTCCCCCCGCGAACCGCAGCCGGCCGCCCACCAACCTGCAACCCGGTCGCCCTGGGATGCGGAACGAGCCGCGGCAGCGGGGAGGGAGACAGGTCGGGTCGAGTCCGCCGGGGAGCCTTCCCGAGTGGGCCGGGTGCCTTCGGCGGGCGTTGCACCTTGGGTTGCGGGTGGCTGGTGCGGGGCGGGTCAGAGTCGGTGGTGGGCCGCCGCCAGCGTGCGGGGCTCCGAGACTGCGGGCTTCCGGCGAGGCGGGTGTGTTGCTCGGCGGAAAACCGGCCGGCAGCGACGGGCAGAGAGGGCGCTCGGGTCGAGTCCTCCGGGGCGCCTTGTCGCGTGGGCCGGGCGTTCCCGGCGCGCGTTGCGCCTTTGGCCGGGGGTGGCTGGTGCGGGGCGGGTCTGAGTCGGTGGTGGGCCGCCGCCGGCGTGCGGGGCTCCGAGACCGGGGGTCCCGACGAGGCGGGTGTGTTGCTCGGCGGAAAACCGGCGGCAGCGACGGGCAGGGAGGGCGCTCGGGTCGAGTCCGCCGGCGAGCCTTCCCGAGTGAGCCGGGCAGCGCATTTCGAGGTGCTGTTGGGCTTGTGGGGGGCGGGAGTTCACGAAACCGGACGGCGTGAGGTGCCGTGGACACACCGCGAGAGAAAACCGCAGGTCGGCGCGCGGCGGGCGCTTCTGCAGTGCATCGGGATCCGGTTTTGGTCCCCACTGGGCACTTTCGGTCTCCTCGAACGGCCTCTGCGAGGTCGCAGCGCCCGAAGTCGACCCCGAGCGGGCAGTTTCGGTCCCCTCACCGGCGTTGAGGAGGCCGGAGCGCACGAAACCGGCACTCCACACCCGACTTTCCACCCCGACCCCACAAAACCGCAGGTCACCGAAGCTCGAAGCCCACAACCACCCACCGCGATCCTGTTTCGAACCCCAACCCCCTCCGAACACCCCCGAAACGCCCCGGCCCACCCGGGAAGGCCCCCGGAGAACCCGGCCCGACCACCCACCCGCTCCCCCGCTGCCGGCCGGTTTTCGCCGAGCAACACGCCCATCTCGTCGGGAGCCCCACGTCTCGGAGCCCCGCACGCCGGTGGCGGCCCACCACCGACTCTGACCCGCCCCGCACCGGCCACCCGCAACCAGAGGCGCCACGCGCGCCGGCAGCGCCCGACCCACTTGGGAAGGCTCGCCGGCGGACTCGACCCGAGCGACGGATACGCCGCGATGCTGATCGGGGCCGCGCTAACCGTGCCGTGGTTGGTGGCCGGGCTTGATGTCCTGCACGTACTCGATGGAGACCCCGCGACCGGTGAAACCCTCGTAACGCCAGGCGGCGTCCAGCACCTCGCGCACGTCCCAGCGGATGTTCGGCGGCTGGGCGGCCCGGCCGGGTCTGGCCCACTTGAACGGATCCCACCCAACGCCCGCAGATGTTCGAAGCCGGCTCGAAGTGGCCCCACCCAAGCGGAGCCCGTCACAGCCCAGGCCCGCCGCTGGAGACCAACCGCGTTGCCACAGCCCAAGCACGTTCAAGGCCATTGCCTGCGGCAGTTCCGCGCAGCGCCCGGTGAGACCGGCAACGCCACGACATATTGCCCAGGCAGCGCTGACGGCGGGATTGGGACCGCCGCCAAGGTCGGCCGTCGGAGCGCTGCCCTGTCGAGGATCAACCCGCACGCCGCCCGGTCAGGTGCGCAAAACGCCATCCCACGTCCCAGGCAGCGGAAGCGCTGTTCGACCGGGCCCAACTCCAACCCACCGCTGCAGGTGATGTCAGGGCGACGTCGCTGCGCCAACGAATGCCCCACCACAACCCAGCCGGCGCTACACATGGCGGCCGGCGACATGGGCCAAGGCCACCACATTCCCAAGCAACGCTGTGGCCCGGTCGACGCAACCGCCCAAGGTGGCCATCGGGACACCGCCCCGTCGACGGATTCGATCCCCGCCCCTCGCTGGTGGCTCACCCGCCGCCCGACAAGGCGCGTGCGGGCGCCACCACATGGCCAGGTAGCCCTGCCGAACGCTCGAAGCCGCCGCAGCACGTGACCCTTGGGGCATCACCGCGCCGGCAGGAAACTCCATAACCCCACCACCGCCGACTGCGCGTGGTCGCAGGCGAGGGGGCGAGCGCATTACGCGGCCCAGCAACGCTGCTCCGCCGGGTCGAACCACCGCCGCGAGGAATCACCGGACGGCACTCCATCGACGGACCGTGCTCCCCTCCCCGCCGGCGGCTACACCCGTGGCGGTCGGTGAGGGGCGTAGGCCGTCACGCGGCCCGACCAGCGCTGCTCGGCCGGGTCGAACCACCGCCGCGAGGGATCACCGGGCGGCGCCCCGTCGGCGGGCGTGGTCCCTCCCTGTCGGCGGTTATGTGTGGTGGCTGGTGAGGTGGGCGAAGGCGACTACGTTGCCCACGTAGCGCCGGGTGGTTTGGTCGAAGCCGCCGCCGCAGGTGATCAGGCGGAGTTCCGCTGTCTTGGTGGCGCCGTACACGCGTCGGTTGGGGAAGTGCTCGGCGCGGTAGACCTCGATCGCGTCGATCGTGAAGACCGCGGTGCCGCCGTCGGCGCGATCGACCTCGACCGTGTTGCCGCGATGCAGCGCCCCGAGGTGGTAGAAGACGGCCGGGCCCTGGTCGGTGTCCACGTGTCCGGCCACGATCGCGGTGCCGCCGGCGCCGGGCGGCGTGCCCTTTCGATACCAGCCCGCGAGGTTGGGCTCGTCGGTGGGCGGGGCCGCGAGCCTGCCGCCGCTCTCCAGGTCCAGGCCGGTCAGCGGGGCGTCCACGCCGATGGCCGGGATCCGCACACGGGTCGGCGCGGCGGCGGGCAGCGGGGCGAGCGGCGGCGGATCGTGCGGCGCGGGTCGGGCCTCGTCCGGGTACACGTCCGCGACACCGGGCTGCGGCGGCGGCCCCGGGGTCCCGGTGCCGTTGACGAGCAGCGCGACCCCCAGACACATCGCCACCACCCCCGCCCCGACCGGCCCGATTCCCCGCTTCGCCGCACGCTCCTCGGCCGCGACCTCTGGCTCCACAAAACCTCCCGTCACCGCGATCGAGGTGGGTCGACATCGACCCCGGGCCTTTTGGACGTCCTCACTGACGTGGGTGGGTGATCCGCGGTCGACGGGGCGCAGGTGGGGTGACGCACCGTCGGCGCCCAAGCCGCGCCGCCGCACAGGCACTACAAGGTGGGCTGCGCACTCTCGATGGCACCGAGTCCAGCGATCCGGTGCCGGGTGAGTAGGGCACCGTCGCCGGCGCGGCCCGCCGAGTCGCATGGGCAAGGCATCGCTGGTCGCGCGGGCCCTTGGCGGCAAGCGCGCGAAGCATCATTGATCGCACCCGCCCTTCCGACCCGAGCGCGGGCCACACCCCCTCGTCCGCGGCCGTCCGAGTGCCCGCGTCGCCGATGTGGGTCGGGCGGCGCGGGCACTTGGTGCGTGGGGGTCAGGGGTTGCCTGCGTTGCGGCGGCGGTGCAGCACGATCAGGCCCGCGCCGGCGGCGAACATGCCTGCGCCGAGGGCGATGTCGGTGTCGGTGTCGGCGTCGCCGGAGCCGTCGGACGTACCGCCCGCGCCGGTGTGCATGCTGCCCGAGGGCGCTGCGGCGTGTGCGTCCTCGTGGCCGGGGGCGTTGTCGTGCGCCGACTCGGCCTTGCCATCCGCGCCCTTGCCATCCGCGCCCTTGCCATCGGCGGCCTTGGCATCCGCACCCTTGGCATCCGCACCCTTGGCATCCGCGCCCTTGGCATCTGCACCCTTGGCATCTGCGGCCTTGGCGTCCGGGCATTGCTTGGCGGCGTTCGACGCGGTGGTGGTCATTTCGTTCTTGGCGCGTTCGAGTTGGTCCTGGTGGGACTTGTCGGGTCGGCCGGCGGTCGCGGCGGTGTCCTTGCCGTAGTCGGCGACGGCCGCGTCGTACGCCAGTTGCGCCTTCGCGGCGTCGGCGACCGCCTTTGCGCACTCCGCCGGATTGCTCTGGGACGAGGCAGGGGCGGCGGCGTAGGCGAGCGCCGGGGCGGCCAGGGCGAGACTCGCGCCGAGCAGCGGCGGGCCGAGCAGCCTGTGGATCGAACGCATGATGGAACCTCCGGCGAGCGCGGACGCGGTAGCGGCCTACCGCTGGGACAGCCGTGCTCGCGACTTCCAGGTAAGCCGGGCGGATACCCTCGCGCACGCCGAAATCACCCGAGATGGGGTTGAACAGCCACGCTCCGTAAGCATGGGATTCCCGGTTCCCCCGCCCCCACGGCCCCGACGAACCGGTCACACATTTCCGCCCCCGCCTACCCGAACGGGTGACCCGCGTGCGTGCCCGGCCCGAGCCCTCGCGGCGGCATCCCACCCCCGTGTGTGGAATGACGCCGCAACGGCTCGGGTCCGGAAGCGTCAGTGGGTGCTTCCGCCCTGGGCGGTGATGTCGGTGGTACGGGTGGCGGCGGTGGTCACGATCGCCCGCAGCGCGTCGGCGATGGCGGGCAGCGGGAGCGAGGCGACGGCGCGGTCGGCCACCTGTTCGGAGGCGAAGGGGACGTGTACGAAGCCGCCCCGGGTGGTGGGGCGTTCGGTGGCGATCAGGTGCATCAGGCCGTAGAACACGTGGTTGCAGACGAAGGTGCCCGCAGTCGAGGACACCGACGCCGGTACACCCGCCGCGCGCGCCGCCGCGACGCACGCCTTGATCGGCAGGCCGGCGAAGTAGGCGGCGGGCCCGGTCTCGACGATGGGCACGTCGATCGGCTGCCGGCCGGCGTTGTCCGGGATGCGGGCATCGTCGACGTTGATCGCGATCCGCTCCACGGTGACGTCCGGCCGGCCGCCGGCCTGGCCCACGCACACCACCAGGTCCGGGTCGACCCGCTCCACGGCGGACCGCAGTTCGTCGAGGGCGGTCCCATATACACAGGACAACCGCACCGCCGTCACCTCCAGGTCCGCCGCGGCCCCGGGCTTCGCCGCCACCAGTCGCACCGCCTCCCACGACGGATTGCTCGCCTCGCCGGCGAAGGTGTCGAATCCGGTGAGGAGTACGCGGGTCATTGGTGATGCCTCCTGGAACGGCGGAGCAAAGCGGGTGACGAAAGCGCCCGATCGGAACACGAGAACAAAACGCGAGAACGAATCGCAAAGCCGGAACGCGAAGCGTCGAAATGCGAGTTCGGAACGCGAAACCTTGGAACGCGAGGTCAGAACGCGAAAGCCGACATGATGCCGATGTTGACCACAAGCAGCGCACCCGCCGTCGGCAACTGCGCCTTGATCGGCCCGTATTGGTCCTTGAGCCCGAGCAACGCCGCGGGCACGATGTTGAAGTTGGCCGCCATCGGTGTGCACAGCGTGCCGCAGAAGCCGGCGAGCATCCCGAGCGCGAGCACCACGGCCGGGTCGCCGCCGCCCTCGACCACCAGTACCGGCCAGCCGATCGCCGCGGTCATCACCGGGAAGGCGGCGAAGGCGTTGCCCATGATCATGGTGAACAGGAACATGCCCAGGCAGTACACGATCACCGCGACGTAGATCTTGCCGTCCGGCAACACTTTCGAGGTGATCACGCCGACCTGCTTGCCGACGCCCGACACCTGGAAGATCGAGCCGAGCGTGGCCAGCAGTTGGGGCAGCAGCAGCGCCCAGCCCATCGCCTCCAGCATCGACCGGCCCTCGTGCACGGGGACGCTGATCCGCTTCTCGCGGACCACCAGCATGCCCACGACAAGCGCGACGATCGCGCCGACGCCGAGTCCGAGGATGGTCTCGCTGCCCTTCTGCAGCACCGGTTCGGTGCCGATGTGCCACTTCTTCACGAACACCGCGCACACCATCGCCACCACCGGGATGGTCAGCGCCGGGATGAAGATGCGGCTGCCGAGCCGGGACGCGATGGCGACCCGCTGCTCACGGCTGGTGGTGGGCACGGTGCCCTTGCCGGTGAAGCCGAAGCCGGCCAGACAGACCATCACCAGCACGGCCACGCCCAGCGGTTCGGCCGGAGAGGTCTTCTCCACGACCCGGGTGCTGTAGATGAAACCCGCGCCGAGCAGGCCCCAGAACGCGGCGCTGCCGAAGCGCTTGGGATTGCTGCGATCCACCAGCATCTGCGCGGCCATCACCAGGAAGACGGCGCCGACCAGCCAGAAGAACCATTCGACCTTGATCACTTGAGCTTCCCCTCGGCGGCGGAGTCGACGGCGGACGCCATGGCGGGGACGGCCCGCGCACCGGCCGGCGCCGCGGCGAAGTCGCGGGCCAACGTGCGGTCCAGGCGCAGCAGTCGGGCGCCGTGGATGAGGAACGCGAAGACGGCGGTGGGGATCGCCCACAGCGCCACGTGCAGCGGCTCGATGTGCTGGTGGTATGTGGTGTTCACGAAGCCCGTGATCAGCAGGATGGAGCCGACCGCCAGGAAGCAGTCCTCACCGAAGAACAGGCCGACGTTGTCCGCGCCCGCCGAGTGCGAGCGGATCTTCTCGCGCGTCTTCTCGGGCAGCGGGCCGTGGCTGCGCTCGGCGGCGCCCTCGGCCATCGGCACCACGAGCGGGCGTACCGTCTGGGCCGGGCCGCCCAGGCTGACCAGGCCCACGGCGGCGGTGATTTGGCGCAGCCCCAGGTAGAGCACCAGGAAGCGGCCGGTGGTCAACTTGCCGAAGCGCGCGATCAGCGTACGGGCCTGTTCCTGGAGGCCGTTGCGTTCCAGGAGCCCGATGACGGGCAGGGTGATGGCGAAGATCGTCACGCCGCGACTGGACGCGAAGCCGTTGCCGAAGGCGGCCAGCACTTCACGCGGCGACAGGTCGCCCAGCAGGCCGGTGGCCACACCGGAGACACCGACCACCAACAGGGGGTTGCGTCGGGTGGCGAACCCTACGATCACCAGTAGGACGCCGAGGAGCACAATCATTGCGCAGCCTTCCACGCTCGGGTCCTCGAACAGTGGGGACGAGGAGGTGCCGAGGAGGCTAGGCTATTGTTGAACAATCCCACAAGACCTTGTGAACGGCGCGGGAAATTGGTGTACTCCTCCCGCACCGCTCGTCGCACTCTGGGGGAATCCACCGTATGACCCAAGATGTCGACCTTGCCCGGACTTCCGGCGACGATACACTCGGCCGTCTGGCCGCCGACCGCGACCTCCTCGGTCGCGCCGGCACCGCGCAGCGCGTCGCGGAGGTGTTGCGGGATCGGATCGCCGAGGGCGCCCTGCCACCCGGCACCCGACTCTCCGAACAGGCCCTGGGCGCCGCCCTCGGCGTCTCCCGCAACACGCTGCGCGAGGCGTTCCGCACGCTGGTCGACAATCGCCTGGTGGTGCACGAGATGAACCGGGGCGTCTTCGTCCGGATGCTCGACCCCGACGACGTGACCGACATCTACGCCGTCCGACGCGCCCTCGAAGGCACCGGCCTGCGGGCGGTCTGTACGGCGGCGCCGGAGCGGATCGCGGCCCTGCACGCCGCGGTCGCGGGCGGCGAGGCGGCGGCCGAGGCGGGTGACTGGGCCGAGGTGGGCACCGCCGACCTGCGTTTCCACCGGGCCCTGGTGGCGCTCGCGGGCAGTCCGCGGCTCGACGAGTACATGACCCGCCTGATCGCCGAACTGCGCCTGGCCTTCCTGGCGATGCCCTCGGCGAGAGCGCTGCACGAACCGTTTCTGCGGCGCAACCGGGAGATCGTGGACCTGCTCGCGGGCGGCGACTTCGACGGCGCGAAGGTGGTTCTGGACCGGTATCTCGACGACGCGTGCGAGATGATCTGCACCGCGATGCGAATGGACGGCGCATGAGCGTGAACGCCGACGCGGCCCCGACGGGCAAGGGCTCGGATTCGAACCTGGACTCGGGCTCCGTCGTGATCGACCTCAACGCCGATCTCGGCGAGGGCTTCGGGCGGTGGCAGCTCACCGACGACGAGGCGTTGCTCTCCGTGGTCACCAGTGCCAACGTCGCGTGCGGCTTCCATGCCGGGGATCCGGTCACCATGCGCCGGGTGTGCGAGCTGGCCGCCGAGCGCGGTGTGCGGATCGGCGCGCAGGTCTCCTACCGCGACCTGGCCGGCTTCGGGCGCCGGGCGATGGACGTGCCCGCCGCCGAATTGGCCGCCGAAGTCGCCTACCAGATCGGCGCGTTGGGGGTGTTCGCGCGCGCCGCCGGTTCGCGCGTGTCCTATGTCAAGCCGCACGGGGCGCTGTACAACCGCACCGTGTGGGATGCCGACCAGGCCGGCGCGGTGGTGGCCGGCGTACTCCTGGCCGGCGGCGCGTTGCCGGTCCTGGGGCTGCCGGGCTCGCGCCTGCTCGAAGCCGCCGAGTCCGCCGAACTGCCTTGTGTACCCGAGGCGTTCGCGGACCGCGCATACACCGCGCGGGGCACCCTGGTGCCACGCGCGGAACCCGGTGCCGTCGTTCACGACGGCGACCGGGTCGTGGCCCGCTCGTTGACGATGGCGCGTGAGGGCGCCGTCGTCGCCATCACTGGAGAGCGGGTCGCCGTCTCGGCCCGGTCGCTGTGCCTGCACGGCGACACCCCGGGCGCGGCCGAGTCGGCGCTGCGGGTCCGCCGCGCGCTGCTGGCCGCCGATGTGTCCCTGGAGCCGTTCGCGTGAGGACCTTGCCGGTGGGCCGACACGCACTGCTCCTGGAGGTGGACACGGCCGACCGGGCCGAGGCACTGCACGCCGAACTGCTGCGGCGGCGCACGGCGGGTACGCTGCCGGCCGTCCGGGAGATCGTCCCGGCGGCCCGCACGGTCCTGCTCGACGGGCTCGCCGACCCCGTCGCGCTGGCCGCGGACGTCACGGGCTGGCGCATCCCGCCGCTGTCGCCGGAGGCGGGCGAGCACATCGAGATCGCGGTCCGCTACGACGGGCCGGACCTGGCCGAGATCGCCGAACTGTGGCGCGAGCCGGTCGAGCGCATCCCCGAGATCGTCGGGGCGATCACCTTCCGGGTGGCGTTCTGCGGCTTCGCGCCCGGTTTCGGGTATCTGACCGGCCTGCCCGAGCGCTATCACCTGGCCCGCCGGGCCACCCCGCGCACCGCGGTCCCGGTCGGCTCGGTGGGCTTCGCCGGGGAGTACGCGGGCGTATATCCGCGCTCGTCGCCCGGCGGCTGGCAACTGGTCGGCAGCACCGACGCGGTCCTGTGGGACGCCGACCGCGAGCCGGCGGCCCTGTTCGCTCCCGGTGTCCGCGTCCGCTTCGTGGCGGTGGGGCCGTGAGCACGGGACGGGGCGGCGTGGGCGGGGCCGAGGCGAGCCGGGCGGGGCGGGACAAGCCGCGCCGGGGCGAGGCGGGTCGGGGCGAGGCTCGCCGGCGGGAGGCCGGTCGCGGTGAGGCGGTGCAGCGCGATCCGGGGTCGGAGGGGCCTCGGGTCACCCACGTGAGTGACGCATCACGCACGATCGAGGTGATGCGAGCCGGCGCGCTCACCACCGTCCAGGACCTGGGGCGAATCGGCTTCGCACACCTGGGCGTACCACGCTCGGGCGCGCTCGATCAGCCGGCCCACCGCCTCGCCAATCGCCTGGTCGGCAATCCCCCCGAGGCGGCAACCCTGGAGACCACTCTGACGGGCACCGCCGTGCGGGTGCGCCGAACCACCGTGGCCGCGGTGGTCGGCGCACCCTGCCCGGTCCGCGTCGCCGGTCGCCCCGTCGCCTGGGGCGCGGCGATCCGGGTACCGGCCGGCGCCGTCCTCGAGGTCGGCCCGGCCACCGCCGGCCTGCGCACCTACGTGGCACTCGCCGGCGGCGTGGCGGTCGAACCGGTCCTGGGCAGCCGATCCACCGACCTCCTGTCCGGACTCGGCCCGTCCCCACTCGCGGACGGCGACCTGCTCCCGCTCGGCGAGCCCACCGGCCCCGCCCCACCGGGCGCGGACGTCCACCGCCGATCGGGCCCGCCCACCGAACTGGTACTCCCCCTGGTGCTCGGCCCCCGGCAGGACTGGTTCACCGAAGCCGCCCGAAACTCCCTCGGCGCCGCCCACTACACCGTGGCCTCGGCAAGCAACCGAATCGGACTACGCACCGACGGCCCCGCCCTGACCTGGGCGCGCACCGACGAACTCCCCAGCGAGGGCATGGTGCTGGGCGCGGTACAGGTCCCACCCGACGGCCGCCCGGTCCTGTTCCTGGCCGACCACCCGGTCACCGGCGGCTACCCGGTGATCGGCGTCGTCCCAGAGGAACACCTACCCGCCGCCGCCCAAGCAACCCCGGGCACCCCGGTCAGGTTCACCCCCACCACCCACTGAACCCCAACCCCACGCGGCCGTTCCCACCCCAAAAAGCCCCCAACAAACGGGCCACCCAAAGACCACCCAAACCCGGCCCCACCCACCCGCACCGGCACGACCCGACCGAGACGCAACCCCCACCGCAAGCACCCGACCCGCTCGGGGAGGCCGCCGGCGGACTCGACCCGGCCTCGGACGGTGCCCCCGGTTCGTGGATAACGCCCCCGCCCGCCCAACCGCCGCGTCGCAGCACCGCAGCGCACCGCAGCACCGTCACGGCGCCCCCGCCACCACCGGCGCGCCCCACCCCCGCCGTCGCCACATCCCCACCCCCTCCCCACCTCCACCCCACTCCCCACTCGGACGCCTACTCGCCGGTAGCAGCCCCGAGCTCGCCTTCGCGGCCCGGCCCAGCCGCTTGCACATCACCCCCACCCACCCAGCAGATCGCCCGATTTGTCCATGAGTTCATCACACCCTCACCCATGAATTCCTCACTCCGCATTGATGACGAATGCGACTTTCGGCGGCCTCGGGGCGCCGGCAGTGTTCCGGTTGGCACCCGGGCTTCCGGAGGGAATAGGAGTGCGATGAATCAGGGATACGCGGTTTTCTGCGACGCCGATCGGCTGTTCTACGACGCGCCGTATCGGCTCCGCGCGGACGACGCCGGCCTGGCCACGCACTACGCCACGCTGAACCGCGAACTCCCCGACGGCTGGCTGCGCAATCCCTCCGGTGACTGGCTCGCGTTTCGGCCCGATCCGTGTGAACTGCCGGAGCAGGGTTGGAAGATCCACATCTCCGCCGTACACGCCAACGCCGAGCGGGTGTTGACCGTCGTCTGGGACTACTGCATCCCGCGCGGCATCGCGTTCAAGTGCATGCCGAGCCCGTATCTGCTGCACAACCGCAACGGCAAGTACGCCGACCGCGCGGCCAGCGGCAAGTTCGTCACCGTCTACCCCGCCGACGACGAGCGGTGTCGCGTGGTCGCGGAGGAGCTGTCCGCCCGTCTGGCCGGCGAGCCGGGGCCGTACATCCTGAGCGATCTGCGCTGGGGCGAGGGGCCGGTGTTCCTGCGCTACGGCAGCTTCACCGAGCGCAACTGCCGTGACGCGCGCGGCGAGTTGTGTCCGGCGATCGAGGACGACACCGGCACGCTCGTCCCGGACCGGCGCGAACCCTCGTTCCAGGTACCGCCGTGGCTGGACCTGCCCGCGTTCCTGGAGCCCCACCTGGCCGCCCGCACCGCGACCACGGTCGGCGAACTCCCGTACCGGATCGAGCGCGCGCTGCACTTCTCCAACGGCGGCGGGGTCTATCTGGGCCGGGATCCGCGCACCGACGAGCAGGTCGTCCTCAAGGAGGCCCGCCCGCACGCCGGACTGGGCGCCGACGGCGCGGACGCGGTCACCCGCCTCGAACGCGAGCGCGACGCCCTGCGCCGGTTGAGCGGACTGGCCTGCACACCCGAGGTGCGCGACTGGTTCACCCTGGGCGATCACCGGTTCCTGGTGCTGGAGTTCGTCGAGGGCCGCCCGCTGAACACCCTCTTCGCGCTCCGCCACCCGCTGATCGTGACCGACCCCACGCCGGAGTCCCTGGCCGACTACACCGCGTGGGCCATGCGGATCTACGGCCTCGTGGCCGACGCCGTCGAGGCGATCCACGCGCGGGGCGTGGTCTTCAACGACCTGCACCTGTTCAACATCATGATCCCCGAGGACGAACAGTCGGTCACACTCCTCGACTTCGAGACCGCCGCCATCGACGACGACACGCGTCGTCAGGTGGTTGCCAGCCCCGGCTTCGTGGCGCCCGCCGACCGACGCGGCTTCGACATCGACCGCTATGCGCTCGCCTGTCTGCGGATCGCCCTGTTCCTGCCGCTCACCAGCCTGTTCGCGGTGGACCGGAACAAGGCCCGGCACCTGGCCCAGGTCGCGCTCGCGGAGTTCCCGATCCCGGCCGGCTGGCTGGACCCGGCGGTCGAGGAGATCCTGCGCGGGTACGACCCGGCGCCCGAACGCGAATCCGGTATGCCCCCCGAGCACGCCCGCGCCGACATCCCCAAGCCCGAACACGCCCGCGCCAACGCCCCGACCCCTGAGCCGAACCGGGTGGGGACCACCACGCCCAACAGTTCGCCCACCGCCTCCGACAGCTACCTCCCCGTAGACCCCGCCGACTGGCCGCGCAGCCGCGACTCGATGGCCCGGGCGATCATCCTGTCCGCCACCCCCGACCGCGAGGACCGCTGCTACCCGGGCGACATCGCCCAGTTCGCCGTCCCGGGCGGCGGCGCGTGCCTCGGCTCCGGGGCCGCCGGCGTGCTGTACGCGCTGGCCGAGACCGGCGCCGAACGCCACCCGGCGGGTGAGGAATGGCTGTTGCGCGCGACCAAGAACCCGCCCGCCGGCAACCCGCCCGGCTTCTACGACGGCCTGTCCGGCGTGGCCTGGATGATGGAGCGCCTGGGTCACCGCGATCGCGCCCTCGACCTGGTCGACCTGATCCTCGGTCAGAACCGGCACGGCCTCGGCGTGGACCTGCACAGCGGACTGGCCGGACTGGGCCTCGCCCTGGACGACCTCGCCCGCACCACCGGCGAACACGCCCTGCACGACCGGGCGTCGGCCTGGGCCGAACAGGTCGCCGACCGGATCCGCACCGGCCCCCCGCCGACCCGAGCCGGCCTCCTGTACGGTGCCACCGGCGGTGCTCTCCTCTTCCTGCGCCTGTACGAACGGCTGCGCGACCCGGGCCTGTTGGACGCCGCCGCGGACGCGCTGCGCAGTGACCTGGCCCGCTGTGTGGTCGCCATCGGCGGCGCCCTGCACGTGAGCGAGGGCCGCCGTACGATGCCCTACCTCGGCGCCGGCAGCGTCGGCATCGCCATGGTCCTCGACGACTACCTCGCGCACCGGCCCGACGAGCAATTCGCCGCCGCCCGGCTGGAGATCGCCCGTGCCGCCCGAGCCCGGTTCTACGCCCACCCCGGCCTGTTCCGGGGTACCGCGGGGATGATCCTCCACCTGAGCCGCACCACCGCCGACGAACCCGACACGCCCAACACACCCGACACCCGTGCCGCCGACCTGCGTCGGCTGACCGACACGCTCTCCTGGGGCGCGATCCCCTACCGGGGCGAACTCGCCTTCGCCGGCGACCAGATGATGCGGCTCTCCATGGACCTGGGCACCGGCACCGCCGGTTGCCTGCTCGCACTGGGCAGCTCCCTGCACGACCATCCCGTGCACCTGCCCTTCCTCCCGCCGCCTCGGCGGCCCTGAAGCCGGTCCCGTTCTTCGCGGACCGAGGCAGAATCGGCCCACCCTTCGGGCGGGTCGCGGCACCATACCGTTCCACTACCGAGAGGAATGATCACCATGGCACTTCTCGACCTGCAGACGATGGCGGCGGAGGAGACCGAGCTCGGCGGCGGCGGCCACGGCGGCGACAGCAACGTGAGCCTCCTGCTGTGTGGCAACAGCAGCCTGAGCCTGCTTCAGTGCCACTGACCTCTGACTCTCTTCGGGAGGCTTCGAGCATGCCTCTGAGCACCCCGAGGTAGCCAGGACGAGTCGACAGCGGTCCCGGGCGGCGGCATTCCGCCCGGGACCGCCGTTCGTGCAGTATCCCCGCACCCCGATGCCCCCAACACCCCCAACACCCCCAACACCCCAGCGACGAAAGCGAGGAACCGCGCCGGCATGGCCGCCACGGACCGCACCCCCGACGGCGCATCGGCGGCGCCCCCCGGGACCGCCCATCTGCTGGCCGGCGCCGTGCGCCACAGCCCGGGTCGCACCGCGGCCGTCTTCCTGTGCAGCGCGGTCGCCGCCGGTGTGGCGATCGTGCTCCCGGCCCTGCTGGGCCACACCCTCGACCTGCTGCTCGACGACGCCGACGGCCTGCACGGCGCGGTCGTCCTGTGCGCGGTGCTGATCGTCGCCGAGATCGTCTGCACCGCCCTGGAGGCCCTGCTCGGCGGGGTCGTCACCGCCCGAAGTGCCGCCTGGTTGCGCCGACTCGGCGTGGATCACCTGCTCTCGCTCGCCCCGCACCGGGCCGGCGAACACGCCTCGGGCGATCTGGTCACCCGACTCACCGGCAACGTGGCCGAGGCGAGCACCGCGCCGACCACCGCCGCCGCGGGACTGGCCGCGCTGTTCGTCCCGATCGGCGGTCTGGTCGCTCTGGGCGTTATCGACCCGTGGCTGCTCGCGGTGTTCCTGGCCGGTGTACCGCTGCTGATCTGGCTGTTGCGTGCCTTCGCCCGCGGTTCCTCGGAGAGCGTCTCCGGCTACCAGAAGGTCCAGGGCGAGATCGCCACCCGACTGGTCGAGGGCCTGGGCGGCGCCCGCAGCATCGCCGCAGCCGGCGGATCGGCCCGCGAACTCGGGCGCATCCTCGATCCGTTGCCTCGGCTGAACGCGCAGGGGCGGCGGATGTGGCAGGTGTACGGGCGGGCCATGGCGGGTGCGGGCATCCTGGTCCCGCTGCTGAGCACGGCGGTGCTCGCGGTCGGCGGCGTACGGCTGGCCGACGGGCACCTGACCGTGGGCGAACTGCTCGCCGCCTCGCGCTACACCGCGCTCGCCGCCGGGCTGGGCGTGGCGGTCGGCGGCCTCGACGCGCTGGTGCGCAGCCGTTCGGCCGCGCGGCGCACCGCCGAACTGCTCGCGATCCCGCCGATGCGGCAGGGCACCCGAGCGTTGCCGGCGTACGGTCCCGGGCGGCTCGAGCTGTGCGGGGTCACCGTGCTCCGGGGCGGCGAGCCGGTGTTGCGCGGCGTGGATCTGGTCGTGCCCGGCGGCACCACCATGGCCGTGGTCGGGCGTTCCGGCGCGGGCAAGTCGACACTCGCCGCGGTCGCCGGGCGGTTGTGCGACGTGGACGCCGGCGTGGTGCTGCTCGACGGCGTGCCGCTGACCGAGATCGATCCGGCGCGGTTGCGCCGCGAGGTCGGCTACGCCTTCGAACGGCCCGCCCTGTTCGGCGAGACGATCGCCGACGGCATCGCCTTCGGGCCCTACCGACCGCAGCCCGCCGGGATCGAGGCCGCCGCCGCCGCGGCCGGCGCGGACACCTTCATCCGCCTGCTGCCCGGCGGGTACGCCGCGCCGCGCGCGGGCGCGCCGTTGTCCGGCGGCGAACTGCAACGCCTGGGCCTGGCCCGCGCCTTCGCGCACGCGGGCCGGTTGCTGGTGCTGGACGACGCGACCTCCAGCCTGGACAGCGTCACCGAACTGCGGGTGGATCGGGCCCTGGTCCACGACGTCCGCGCGGGTACCCGGCTGCTGATCGCCCACCGGGTGTCCTCGGCGGCCCGGGCCGATCTGGTCGCGTGGCTGGAGGCGGGCCGGGTGCGCGCGGTCGGAACACACGAGCGGTTGTGGGAAGAGCCCGATTACCGGGCGGTGTTCGTCGCCGCCGAGCCGGACGACGCGTCGCCGGGGCCCGGTTCGACCCGGGATTCGACCGGGACATCGAAGTATGGCCCGACCGGGGATGGGGATTCGACCTGGGAGGGCAGGTGACCGAGGAGCGTTCCGGGGTGCCCGCCCTGGCCCGGCGTTTCCTGGCCCGACGCAAGCGAGTGCTGGTCCGGCTCGGCGCATGGTCCCTCCTGGAATCGGCGCAGACCTTCGTCGGCGGCTACGGCGTGGCGATGGCGCTCGACCACGGTTTCCTGACCGGCCACACCGGCATCGGCCTCGCCTGGCTGGCGGTCGCGGCGGTGGCGGTGATCTGCGGCGGCGCGGCCACCGGCGGGGTGTTTCGCGGACTGGCCGACCTGGTCGAGCCGTTGCGCGACGGGCTGATCCGCCGGGTGGCCGACCGGGCCCTGACCGAGGCGATCGAGGCCCCGTCGCGTGCGGCGGACGGCGCGGTGGTGTCGCGGTTGACCAATCAGACCGAACTCGCCCGGGACAGCTTCGCCGGACTGGTCCTGGTGGCCCGCTCGTTCGTCTTCACCCTGCTCGGCGTGCTGCTCGGACTCGGCGCGCTGGCTCCGGAGTTGCTGATCGTGGTGCTGCCCCCGCTGGTAATCGGCCTGGCCTTGTTCCTGGCCACGCTGGCGCCGATGGCGGCCCGGCAGCGGGTGTTCCTCGACGCCGACGAGGCGTTGTCGACGCAGCTCGGCGCGGTCGCCGAGGGGCTGCGCGACGTGGTGGCCGCGGGCGCCGGGGAGTCGGTCGCGGCTCGGACGCATGCCCTGATCGAGGCCGAGGCCCGGGCGGCTCGGGTCCTGGCCCGATGGGCCGCGGCCCGTACCGTCGCGCTGGGCGTGGCCGGGCAGTTGCCGGTGCTGCTGCTCCTGGTCACCGCGCCCTGGTTGTTGCGGCAGGGGTTGACCGCCGGAGCCCTGCTGGGCGCGCTGACCTACCTGACCCAGGCCCTGCTGCCGGCCCTGCACACCCTGATGAACGCGCTCGGCGCGGCGGGCACGCGGCTGCTGGTGGTTCTCGATCGACTGACCTCCGGGCCGCGAAGTGCCTTGCAGGGCTCGCCGGTTGTCGAAGCGGACCACCCTTCGGCCGAACGCGGCGCCCCCGCCCGAGTCGAGATACGCGGGCTCACCTTCGCGTACGGTCCGACCGCCCAGCCGGTCCTGCGCGACCTGGATCTGACCATCGAACCCGGCGAGCACCTCGTGGTGGTCGGCCCCAGCGGGATCGGCAAGTCGACGCTGACCGCGCTGATCGCCGGCCTGCTCGAACCCGACCGGGGCGAGATCCGGGTGGCGGGGCGACCGGTCGCGCCGATCGCCGCCGAACCCTCCCGCCGGCGTGTGCTCATCCCGCAGCAGGCGTACGTGTTCACCGGCAGCGTCCGGGAGAACCTGCTGTACCTGTGCCCGGACGGCGCGTCGCCCGCCGCGCTGACCACGACCGCGGCCGAGGTCGGTCTGCTGCCCCTGGTCCACCGGCTGGGCGGCTTCGACGCGCCGGTGGACCCCGCCTCCCTGTCCCAGGGCGAGCGCCAGTTGCTCGCGCTCGGCCGGGCGCACCTGTCACCCGCGCCCCTGGTGCTCCTGGACGAGGCCACCTGCCATCTGGATCCGGCGGCGGAGGATCGGGCCGAACGGGCCTTCGCCGAACGGCCCGGGACGCTGATCGTGGTGGCACACCGAATCAGTTCGGCGCATCGGGCCGACCGGATCCTGGTGCTGGACGGGGCGCACGCGGTGTGCGGGACGCATCGGGAACTCCTGGACCGGTCACCGCTGTACCGCGACCTGGTCGGCCACTGGCACGCGGAACGCATCTGATCGGCCGTCCGGGTTCCGGGGGCGGCGGCGTGCGGGGCCGGGAGGCATGGCCCCGCCAGGTCCGCCATAAGGAAAACGGACCCTAGACCCACCCGGCGTCGCGCGAGATGCGGATCGCGTCGATCCGGTTGCGGGCACCGGTCTTGCGGGTGATCGCGCACATGTAGTTCCGTACCGTCCCGATGCTCAGCCGCAGGCTGCGGGCGATCTCCGGGGCCGAGGCGCCCTTCGCGGCGAGCGAGAGCACCCCCAGTTCGCGGGGCGTCAGCGGTGCGGTCGCGGCGCGCAGCAGGTCGAGCGCGAGCGTACCGTCCACGTAGCGGCGGCCATTGGCCATCAGTCTTATCGCGCGCGGCAGTTGCAGCGGTTGGGCGTCCTTGTCCACGAAGCCCAGCGCCTTGGCTTCCGCCGCCCGGCGCAGGCTGCCCGGGCGCGCGGTGGTGGCCAGTACCAGCAATGCGCAGTCCCGGTCGACGGGACGACTCGGTAAACGGGATGCGCCGGGACAGTCCACGTCCACCACGCATACGTGCGGACGTTGGGCGCGGGCCCGGTCGGGAGCGCTCTCCCAACTCTCGGCGACCACCTCGATGTCCTCCTCCCGATCGAGCAGCGCGGTCAGTGCCGATCTCATCAACTCCGTGTCGTGCACCAAGAGAACCCTGATCATGTCCGCCCCCAGTCTGTGCCGACGCGCCTGAGGTGCCCGCCAAGCACGTCGATAGGTACCCCATCCCGAGAGTCTCAGCACTACCTGTAATCGGATGATTCTTTAATGCGACATTCAGATCTCGGGTTCTCGTCTCCTGTCGAACCATGATCGAGCCGGGCCGCTATCAACCGAGGGTTCGAAGGACTTCGGACATGCCGCCCGCGCCATCGCCGGCCGGGGTATACGGGGCTTGCGCGCCGAGGAGTCGGCCGCCGAGGCCGAGGCCGGCGTCGGCTCGGGGCTCGGGCTCGGGGCTCAGGCCGGGGGCTCAAGCTCGGGGCTCAGACTCAGGGCTCAGTCATCGTCGTCGTCGCCGAAGACCTCCTCCGCGAGCATGCCGCCCAGGAAGCCCGCCGCCGCGCCGGTCGCCATGCCGCCGACCATCCCACCCAGGCCGGAGCCGCCGCCGCGCGCGCCGGCCCGTGATCCGGCCTCGCCGCCGGTGTGCACCCAGGGGCTCGGCCGCATCGCGTCGTACGACGAACCGCCGTGGGGGGTACGTGCCGCGTACTCCTCGACGGCGCGCCGGATCCAGGTGTCCACGGTGCCCGCGAGGTCCTTGCTCAGGTCGGTGTGGTCGAGGCGGGTGCCGGTGTCGACGCCCAGACCCGGGCCCAGGCCGAACGTTTCGCCGCGCGGGCCCACACGCACCGAGACGTGGGTGGCGCTCGGGGTGGAGCGGAAGGACAACGCCACCTCCCCGCACCTGTCGGCGTAGCGCGGGGCAGCGTGGAACGCGACCTCCTGGCGGAACGGCAGGTCCTGCTCGGCGCCGAACCGACCCATCGTCGGATCGGCGTCCCTGAAGGTGAAGCCGAGCGCCAACGCCGCCTCCAGGACCCGCTGTTGCACCGGCAGCGGCTCGATGTCGACCGCGTCGGCGGCGTGCCGCCGGCGACGACCGTCCAGGGCCATCAGCGTGCGCAGCCCCACCGCCGGGTTCGCCAGACGTTGTCCCGCGATGGTGGTGAACGGCGCTTCCCAGGGCACGGGGAACGAGAAAGGCAACTCCCGCTCCTCCCGCGCGGCCAGCCGCAGCGGGCCGCTCACCACGGCGTCGGCGAACGGGATGGGGCCCTCGCCCGCGCCGGCGGGACGCCCGATGCCGGCGGCCGTCGACAGGACCAGGGACAACGTCACGCCGCCGACCTCGGCCGGGCGGCTGCCGCCGACGACGGTGACCCGGCCCCGGAGGGTTTCACCGGGCCGGGTCACGGGCGTCGACAACGTCGTCCGTACGTCGGGGGCGCCCACGCCGATGGCATCGAGAACACGGTTGAACACCATCTGGTGCTTTCCTTTCGGAGATGTGCGGTCGCAGATAGGAACGCGCACGAAGCTCCGATAGTTGCGTACTTGCGCAACTTTTTAATCACAGCACTCCGAGAGGGCCTACACGCCCGCCTCGCGCACCCGTTCGGCGAACTGCTCCGAGGTGACCACGTCGGCCGTGGACTGGGCCAGCACCACCAGCGCCGCGCGGTGCACCTCCTCGGCCGACATCGCGCCCCAGCCCAGGTCGGGGTGGTCGTAGGTGGCGCAGGCGTCGGCGATCACCAGCGTCCAGTAGTCGCGGAACATCGCGTCCCGGGCGGTGGCGTGCACGCAGTCCTCGGTGGTCACGCCGGTCACCGCGACCGTGGTGATGCCCCGACCGCGCAGAAGCATGTCCAGATCGGTGCCGTGGAATCCGCTGTAGCGGTGCTTCTTGACCACCACCTCGCCCTCGGCGGGCGCCACGTCGGGGTGGATCTCGCTCCCGGGTGTGCCGTCGACCAGCGCCTCGCCCGACGCGATCGGCGGGTACAGGTCGCCGTAGCGCCCCCGGTCGGAGCCGTCGGCGCGGTGTACGTGCGCGGTGTAGACGACCATGATCCCGGCCTTGCGACACAGGTCGAGCAGGCCGGCGAGGGTGGGCAACATGGCGCGCCCGGCGGGCGATTCCAGCGGCGCGCCGGGAGAGATGAAGTCGTGCTGCACGTCGACGACGATCAGCGCGGTGCGCGCCGGATCGACGGTACTCACCTGGTAGCCCATGACGCGGACCTCCTCGACACCGTCTGCATATGGCGTTGAATTGACGGACGCCACAGTAGCTCTATATCTCAAGGTTGAGAAGATCCGTTCCCGGGACACAGCCGGAGCCGGAGCCGGAGTCAGCGCGCCGCCAGTGTGTCGTCCACCCACTCGCTCGCGAGCACCTCGTCCAGGACCAGGCTGCCCGCGCCCAGCATGCACGCGTCCCGGCCGGTGACCGCCGTGGCGATCTCCAGGTCGCGGGTGGCCAGCGGGAGGCAGCGCTCGTAGATCGCCCCGCGTACGGCGGCCACGAACGGCTCGGCGGCGGACAGGCCGCCGCCCAGGACGAGCACGTCGGGGTTGAAGAAGTTCACCAGCGGAACCAGCACCTGCCCGGCCAGCCGGCCCGCGTTGCGGACCAGCGTGGTCGCCTCCGGCACGCCGTCGTTGACCAGTTCGACCAGGTGGCGCGAGGAGGTGACCTCGATGCCCTGCGCGCGCAGTATGCGGCGCAGCGCCGCGCCGCTGGCGTGCGCCTCCAGGCAGTCGGAGTGGCCGCACGAGCAGGTGACCGGCTCGGGCACGTGTACGGGGACGTGGCTGATGTCGCCGGCGGCGCCGCGTCCGCGATGCAGTCGGCCGGAGACGATGATGCCGCAGCCGATGCCGGTGCCGGCCTTGACCGCCATCAGGTTGTCCCGGTCCGGCCAGCCGTAGCGGTGTTCGCCGACCGCCATCAGATTGGCGTCGTTCTCCACCACCACGCGTACGCCGAGCAGTTCGCTCATCCGGCGGCCGATCGGGAAGTCGTTCCAGCCGGGCATCCGGGACGGGGCGACCACCTTGGCCTCGCCGGGGTCGACGGGTCCGGGCATGCCGATGCCGACGCCCAGCAGCGGCAGGTGCTCGACCTCGGCCTGACGCAGCGTCATGCGCAGGTTGTCCAGGAGTCGTTCGATCACCCGCTCGGGGCCTTCGGCGATCTCGCCCGGGAGTTCGTGTTCCAGGAGCACCCGGCCGGCCAGGTCGAGCACCGCCATGCGCACGTGGTGGGTGCCGACGTCGACGGCGACCACGACGCCCGCGTTCTCGTGCAGGCGCAACTGCCGCGGCCGGCGGCCGCCTCGGGAGGCGCCCTCGCCGT
Source organism: Embleya sp. NPDC020630 (assembly GCF_044334985.1). NCBI lineage: Bacteria > Bacillati > Actinomycetota > Actinomycetes > Kitasatosporales > Streptomycetaceae > Embleya > Embleya sp. NPDC020630. The sequence continues at coordinate 468,504 of NZ_JBIRUB010000007.1, read as the reverse complement.
CCTCGCGGAGCAGGCCGGCCTCTATCAGCTCCTCGACGCGCAGCGACACGCTCGACGGTGCCATGCCGCTCAGCCGGGCGAGTTCCGCCCGGGATCGACCGTGCCCCTTGGCCACCAGTCGCACCAGGTCACCCGCGCTTCCACCCAACGTTCCACTCCCGTTCGAGGCACACCTGCTGCGGTACGGCAGTGACAGGAATAGCACACCCCGTAATAACCAGCAAGGCATTGACTTTATTCGAATTTCGCTTCTACTGTCACCTGAAACTTCGATTCCGAACAAAGATGGAGCGTTGATGAAGCCCGCGTCGCCTTCTTCCGCCGTAGTGACGCCCATGGTCGAGGCGCGGGCCATCAACAAGTCGTTCGGCGCGGTCCGCGTGCTGACCGACGTGGACCTGACCGTCGCGGCCGGTGAAGTCGTCGTCCTGATCGGCCCGTCCGGCGCGGGCAAATCGACGCTGTGCCGCTGCCTGAACCGGCTGGAGAACGTCGACTCGGGCGTGGTCCTGCTGGACGGCGAGGAACTGCCCGCCGAGGGTCGGGCCTTGGCCCGGCTGCGCACCGAAGTGGGCATGGTCTTCCAGCAGTTCAACCTGTTCGCACACAAGACCGTGCTGCAGAACGTCACCCTCGGCCCGACCCGGGTCAAGGGTCTGTCCGCCGCCGACGCGGAGCGCCGGGCCCGGGAGTTGCTGGACCGCGTCGGCATCGCCGACAAGGCCGACCACTACCCGGCCCAGCTCTCCGGCGGCCAGCAGCAGCGGGCCGCCATCGCCCGGGCGCTGGCCATGCAGCCCAAGGTGATGTTGTTCGACGAACCGACCAGCGCGCTCGACCCGGAGATGGTCAACGAGGTCCTGGACGTCATGGTCGACCTGGCCCGCGAGGGCATGACCATGGTCGTGGTCACGCACGAGATGGGCTTCGCCCGCCGGGCCGCCGACCGCGTCGTGTTCATGGCGGACGGTCAGATCGTCGAGGTCGGCACGCCCGACACCTTCTTCACCGCCCCCACCACCGACCGCGCCCGCGACTTCCTGTCCAAGGTGCTCAGCCACTGACGCCCGCGCTCCGCCCGGCCCGTCCGTCCCGTCCCCTCTGTACCCCTGCCTAGCTGCAAAGGAAGGCCCCGATGTCCGGCTTCCCCCTGCGTCGCCCGCGCTCCGGCGCGTCATCGCGTCGGCTGCGTACCGCCGTTCCGGCCGTTTTGGCCGCGTTGTCCCTGAGCGTGCTGGCCGCCTGTTCCAGCGACTCCTCGTCCGACGCCGTCCCCGGCGGCAAGCCGGCCGGGGAGGACGTCGCCAAGAAGGCCGAGGGCGCGCCCGACGCCGCGATCCTGCCCGGCTCCACGATGGCCAAGATCAAGGAGCGCGGCTACCTGATCGTCGGCGGCTCCCAGGACGCGCCGCTGTGGTCGCAGCTCAACCCGATATCCGGCAAGACCGACGGGTTCGACGCCGAGATGGGCCGACTGCTGGCCAAGTACATCATCGGCAAGCCCGAGGTGAAGATCGTCAGTTCGGCCACCGAGACCCGTGAGGCGTTGCTGCAGAACGGCACCGTCGACGTGGTCTTCCAGACGTACACGATCACCCCGAAGCGGGCCGAGCAGGTCGCCTTCGCGGGCCCGTACTACTCCTCCGGCCAGGCCATCCTGACCAAGAAGGGCGCGAGCGGGATCAAGACGCCCGCCGACCTGAACGGCAAGACCGTGATCGCCGGCGCCAACACGCCCGCGATCGCCGCGATCAAGCAGGTCGCGCCGGACGCGAAGGTGGTCACCTTCGGCAGCGACCCCGAGTGCGTGACGGCACTGCGCCAGGGCCGGGGCGACGCGTACGTGCAGGACCAGGCGTTGCTGGTGGCCGACGTGAAGCAGAACCCCGACACCACCGTCGTGGGCGAGCCGTTCACCTCCGACCCGTACGGCATCGGCCTGAAGAAGGACGACGCCGCGTTCAAGACGTTCGTCAACGACTGGCTGCGCAAGATCGGCCAGGACGGTTCGTGGCAGACGGTCTGGAAGCAGACGCTCGGCACGGTCGTCGAGGGCAACCCGCCGACGCCGCCCGCGATCGGGGGCGTCCCCGGCTCCTGAGCCCCGGGGTCGGGAGGGCGTGCCGCCCTCCCGACCCTCACCGCCTTGCCCGCACTCCCGGCGCTCCCGGCCTTCCCGGCTGTCCAGGCTCCCTCGGCTCTCCCGGCCGTCGCCGCCCTCCGCCGCCTTCGCGCCGGAGCCCTCAGCCCTGGGTCCGCCCGGCCCGCCGCGCGCCCCCGCCGAGCCCCGCTCGCCGCGCCTCCCCCGGACTCGTCCCCGCCCATCCCCTCGCGAAAGGTCCTCGCCGATGGATGTCGTGCTGCGACATCTCTCCGCCTTCACCGACGGCATCGTCACCACGCTCGAACTCACCGCGCTCTCCTTCCTCGGCGCGCTGCTGATCGGCGTCGTGGTGGCCGCCATGCGGGTGTCCCCCGTCGCCGCCCTGCGCGGCGTGGGCACCGTGTACGTGGAGACCTTCCAGAACACCCCGCTCCTGGTCCTGCTCGTGCTGTTCGTCTTCGGCCTGCCCGAAGTCGGGGTGATCTTCCCGCTGTTCACCACGGCGGTGATCGTGATCGCGCTCTACGAGGCGGCCTACATCGCCGAGGCGGTGCGCTCGGGGATCAACACCGTCTCGATCGGCCAGGCCGAGGCGGCCCGGGCCCTGGGGCTGACGTTCGGTCAGTCGTTGCGCCTTGTGATCCTGCCGCAGGCGCTGCGCGGCGTGGTGCAGCCGATCGGCAACATCTTCATCGCGCTGACCATGAACACCTCGCTCGCCGCCGCCGTCGGCGTGGTCGAACTGACCTCCGCCGCCAACCGGGTCAACCTCATGGAGGCGCAACCCATCCCCGTGTTCGTCGGCGCGGGCATCGGCTACATGCTCATCTGCGCCACGGCGGGGATCGTCACCGGCATGATCGAGCGGAAGGTGGCGATCGTTCGATGAGCGCGTCCCGAGTGTTGTTCGACGAACCCGGCCCCATCGCGCGGCGCCGGATGCGGATCGCCACGATCGTGGTCGGCGTCGCGGTGGCCGCGCTGCTCGCCGTGGCCGTGAAGCGGTTCGCCGATCACGGCCAGTTGGACGCGGACAAGTGGCGGCCGTACACCACCTGGCCGATGTGGCGGTATCTGCTGGAAGGGTTGTGGGCCACCGTCCGGGCCGCCGCCGTGGCCACCGCGCTGTCCGTGGTCGGCGGCATCGTGCTCGCCCTGGGCCGGTTGTCCCGGCAGCGGGCGCTGCGCTGGTCGGCCACCGTGTACATCGAGGTGATGCGCACGGTTCCGGTGCTGCTCCTGGTCTACCTGGTGCTGTTCGGACTGCCGCACTACGGCGTGGACCTGCCGCTGTTCTGGAAGTTGGTCCTGCCGCTCTCGGTGTCCGCGTCGGCGGTGTTCGCGGAGATCTTCCGGGCGGGCATCCTGTCCCTGGATCGTGGGCAGCGCGAGGCGGGGCTCGCCGTCGGGCTGACCGACGGTCAGACGATGCGGCTGATCGTGCTGCCGCAGGCGGTCCGCCGGTTGTTGCCGTCGCTGGTCAGCCAGTCCGTCGGGCTGCTCAAGGACACCTCGCTCGGCTTCATCGTCAGCTACTCGGAACTGCTGTACAGCGGGCGGGTGTTGGCCACCTACAACCGGCTGCTGATCCAGACCTACATCATCATCGCGCTGGTCTACATCGTGCTCAACGCGTCGTTGTCCAAGCTGGCCCGCACCCTGGAGGCCCGGCAGGGTTTCCGCTCCGTCGGCCGACGCCGGCTGCGCACACTGGTCCGGGCCAAGGCGGCGGCGGACCAACCGCTGTGACGGCAACGAGCCGACCCCTGTGACGACTTCCCTGTTCGACGGCCGCACCGCTCGGCCCATCCCGGAGGACCCCATGCGACCGGAGGACACCGTGCCCCACGAATCGACCACGCGCTACGCCGAACTCGCCGAGGTGGTGCGGTCCGGGTTCGTGGAGAGCCGGCACTTCGGCAGCCTGGTCGCACTCGCGCCGGACGGCCGGCCGGCGCTGGAACTGGGCGTGCCGAACGAGCCGGTGGTACCGCGCTCCTCGGCCAAGCCGTTCCAGGCGCTGGCCTGCCTGCGGGCGGGCGCGCCGCTGTCCGGGGCGCACGTGGCGATCGCGGCGGGCAGCCACACCGGGCAGGACTTCCACGTGGACGCGGTCGAGGACATCCTGACCCGCTCGGGGCTGACCTTCGACGCGCTGGGGTGTCCGCCCGATCGTCCGGAGGACGAGAACACGTATCGGGAGATGATCGCGCGCGGCGAGGAGAACACCCGCGAGCGGATGAACTGCTCGGGCAAGCACGCCGCGATGCTGGCGGCCTGCGTCGCGTCGGGGTGGCCGACCGAGGGCTACCTCGACCCTGGGCATCCGCTCCAGGTGCTGGTCCGCGAGGGCATCGAGGAACTGGCCGGCGAGTCGGTCGCGCACACCGCCGTGGACGGCTGCGGCGCACCGGTGTTCGCGATGACTCTGACCGGACTCGCCCGGGGCGTACGCGCGTTGGCCACCGCGACCACCGGGCCCGGGCGCGTGGTGGCCAAGGCGATGCGCGAACACCCGGCGTACGTCGGCGGGGACGGGCAGGCCAACACCGAGGTGATGCGGCTGCTCCCGGGCGTCCTGGTCAAGGGCGGCGCCGAGGGCGTGTTCGCGGCGGCGACCACCGCCGGACACGCGGTCGCGGTCAAGGTGATCGACGGCAGCCCCCGGGCCACCACCGCGCTGGCGCTGGCCGCACTGCACACGCTCGGCGTGGACGTCTCGGCGGCCCACGAATGGACGACCGTACCGGTCCTCGGCGGCGGCCTGCCGGTCGGCGAGGTCCGCGTGACATCCCACCTGGCATAGCGCACCGTACGCCGCCCCAACCCACCCCCCTTCGCACCATCAGGAGTTCGCGTCATGACCGTCAACGCCGGCCCCACCCCCGCGCCCGCATTCGAGATCTGCATCGACGACGTGCCGGGGGCGCTCGCCGCGGAACGTGTGGGTGCGCAGCGCGTCGAGCTGTGCGCGGACCTGTTCGAGGGCGGCATCACGCCGAGCCTGGGCCTGATCGAGACCACCCTGGCCGCCGTCGAGGCGATCCGGGTCCATGTGATCGTGCGTCCGCGCGGGGGCGACTTCGTCTACGACGAATACGAGGCCGCCGCGATGCGTCGGGACGTCGAGGCGATCCGGGCCGCCGGTGCGCAGGGTGTGGTGATCGGCGCGCTGACCCCCGAGGGCGACCTGGACCGTCCGGTGATCGAGGCGTTGCTGGCCGCGGCCGGCGACCTGTCCGTCACCTTCCACCGCGCCTTCGACATGACCCGCGACCCGCACGCGGCCCTGGAGGAGCTGATCGAGCTGGGCATCGACCGGGTGCTGACCTCGGGCCAGGACAGCAGCGTGCTGGAGGGCGCGCCGCTGATCGCCCGCCTGGTCACCCAGGCGGCCGGCCGGATCGTGGTGATGCCCGGCGGCGGCATCACCGCGCGCAACATCGACCGGGTACTGGCCGCCACCGGCGCGCACGAGGTGCACTTCGCGGCGGGCGCGATCCTGGAGAGCCCCGCCACGCACCGCAACCCGCACCCGTACATGGGCGGCGCGCTGCGCCAACCGGAATACGCCCGCCGGGTGACCTCCGCCGACGGCATCCGCGACGTGCTGGACGCCGCCCGCAAGGGCTGACCGGGCACCTCCGGACCCGAAGTCGAATCCCTCCCCCGACACCGATGAGTTTGTGCCTCGGGGCGGGTCGGTACTGGTGAGAGCGTCCACTACGGAGTACCGGAGGTTTCCATGCCCGCCCAGGGATTCACCACCTGCCTGTGGTTCGACGGCCAGGCCGAGGAGGCCGCGAACTTCTACCTGTCCGTGTTCAAGGACGGCAAGCAGGGCCGCGTCGGCTACTACAACGAGGCCAACCCGGACCAGGCCGGCCAGGTGCTCGTGGTCGAGTTCGAGATCAACGGACAGAAGTTCGTCGCGCTCAACGGCGGGCCCCAGTTCAAGTTCAACGAGGCCGTCTCGTTCCAGATCCACTGCGCCGACCAGGACGAGGTCGACCACTACTGGGGCCTGCTCACCGCCGACGGCGGCGAGGAGGGCCCCTGTGGCTGGCTCAAGGACCGGTTCGGCCTGTCCTGGCAGGTCGTGCCGACCGAGGTGATCGACATGATCGGCGACCCGGACGGCGCGAAGGCGACCCGGGCCACCAGCGCCATGTACACCATGAAGCGCCTGGACATCGCCGCGATCCGCAAGGCGTACGACGGCGAGTAGTCGAGCGCGCGGCCTGATGTGCCACGGCGTGACCACACGGGTCGGGTCGACCCCCACACGGGGGACGACCCGACCCGTGCGCATGCGCGCCGCCGGGGCCGCGATCCGCGCCCTCAACCACCCAACCCCGCGTCGCGGGCGATGGCCACCGCCTCCGCGCGGCTGCGGGCGCGCAGCTTGGTCAGCACGTCGCTCACCCGATTGCGGACGGTCTTCTCCGACAGGATCAACCGCCGCGCGATCGACGCGTTGTCCAACCCCTGCGCGAGCAGGTCGAGGACCTCCCGCTCGCGGTCGGTCAGCTGCGGGAACGGCACCGCCCCGCGTGCGTGCGCGGGTGCCGACGCGAAGAACGACAACACCCGCCGGGCGACACGCGGACCGAAGACGGCCTCGCCGCGCGCCACGCCCAGGATCGCGCGGCGGATGTCGTCCCCGTCCGCCTCCTTGAGGAGGTAGCCGCGCGCACCGGCGCGCAGCGCCGCGAAGACCGTGTCCTCGTCCTCGTCCATGGTCAGCACGATCACCGCCGTGTCCGGATGGGTCGTGGTGATCCGCGCCGTCGCCTCCAACCCGCCGACGCCCGGCATCCGCAGGTCCATCAGCACCACGTCCGGCCGCAGCGCCGCCACCTCGACCAGCGCCTCGGCCCCGTCACCGGCCTGACCGACGACGTCGAGGTCGGCCAGGTCCTCCAACACCGCGACCATGCCGGCCCGAAAGACCGGGTGGTCGTCGACGACGAGCACGCTTACCGATGTGTCCACTACGACCTCTCCGACCCGTCGGGCAGGCTCGCCCGTACGACCACCCCGCCGCCCGGCGCGGGCAGGATCTCCATGCGTCCGCCGACCTCGTCCGCGCGTTCGCCCATGCTGCGCAGGCCCACCCCGGCGGCCGGGTGCGCGGGCAGGCCGCGGCCATTGTCGCGTATCTCCAACCGGAGCTTCGCGTCCACCACCGCGGCCGACAGGCGCAGTTCGCTCGCGGCGCTGTGCCGCACCGCGTTCGAGACGGCCTCGGCGGCTATCGCGTAGGCCGCGACCTCCACCGCCGCGGGCAATTCGTCCAGCCCCGGGCCGAGTTCGACCGTGCAGCGCGGCGTCTCGTAACCGGCGACCACGTCACGCAGGGCTCCCGCGAGGCCGAGTTGGTCGAGGATGGGCGGACGCAGCCCGTGCACCACCGAGCGCAGGTCGGTCACCGTCTGGCGCAGCCGATCGCGCACCCCTCGGGCCCGATCGGCCAGGTCCGGCTCTCCCGCCGCTGCGATTCGCCGGGCCAGCGCGTCGAGTTGGTGCGCGGCGCCGGCGAGCGCCGGGCCCACGCCGTCGTGCAGGTCCGCCCGCAGGCGGCGGCGCTCCTCCTCGCGCGCGACCACGATCCGGGCGCGGCTGCGGGCCACGTCGGTGACCAGTCCCGCCGCGTACGCCAACGTCGCCGCCCGGGCGGCGACCTCCTCGATCGCGGCGTATTCCTCGGGCGTCCAGCGCTCGCCGCCCGGCCGCAGGCCGACGCGCAGTTCACCCATGTCCCGGCCCAGCGAACTCGCCGGAACGGCCCGCCAACCGGCCACCGGACAGCCGCTCTCCACCCGCAACGCGGCGCCGTGCTGCGGAAGATGGCTGTGGAACGCCGCGTACGGCAGCCGCAGCGCGCGGCGCAGCGCGTCCACCAGACGTTGCAGCGCCTCGTCGGGCTCCGACGCCGGCGCCACCTGCCGGCCCACCCGGGCAAGCACGGCGTAGGGATCGTGCCGGTGTCCGAACAACCAGCGGTCCACCGCCACCTGCACGGCGCTGCGCCCCGTCGCGGCGAGCAGCGCGACCACCGCCACCGCCAGGATCCCGCTCGTCGAGGTCGGCGCGACGCGACCCACGCCCAGCACCAGCGCCGTGTAGACGCCGACCAGCACCGCCGTCAGTACGACGTAGACGATGGTGCGGTTGAGCACCAGGACCACGTCGAACAGCCGGTGTCGCAACATCGCGACGGCGATCCCGACCGGCGGGCTGAGCAACCCGACGGCGAAGAACAGGTCCTGCCCGGGGTCGGGTACCACGAGCGCGAGCAGCATGTTCGCGCCGAGCATCAGGCCGCCGAGCAGCAACCACTGGAGTTGGATGCGCTGGACTCCGACCGCCCGGCGCGTGCGTACGACCAGGGACACCACCGCGGTCACCAGTCCGGGGCCGAGGGTCGCGAACGCGCCGACGAGCGTGAGGTATCCCAGCCACCACGCGCCGGGAACGGCCCACGGATTGTGCACGTCCTCGCTGATGTCGATCGAGCCGTCCCGGAACATCGCCCCGAACAGCGCGATCGCCGCCACGACGCAGATCCCGTATGCCGGGAACCGCCACCGGGGACCGGTCAGGTATCCGTCGGGGAAGACCATCAGCAGCAGCGGCACCACCACGAAGTACTGGGCGAATCCCCAGGCGCCGACCCACGCCGCGAAATCCGCGCCCGGCAGCGGGTCGGCGCTGATCCGCGCGGAGGAGACCGCGTACAACGACAGCAGCAGATACGGGCCCAGTGTCGCGGGTACCAGGAGCAGCCAGCCCACCGGATTGCGCGGTCGCCCGCGCACGATCAGCGCGCCGATCAGCGGCCATGCCGATCCGAGCACGACGTCGCCCCACGACATCGGGCGCAGCTCGGTGCGCTCCGCGACCCAGTGGTAGGCGGGTACGTACGCCGCGGTCGTCGCGATGCCGACGGTGGCCGACACGCCCGCGAACACGATCAGACGGGACTCGGGGATGCGCAGCAGCAGCGCGCGGATCCAGGCGGGCACGCGCGCGGGCGGGCGCCGGTCCGGCGGACACGCGCCGAGCGGTGGCGGAACGGGCTGGGTGGTCACCGCGCCCATGCTCCCCTACTGCGTCGCGGCGTACCCCGTCCCGCCGCGGGGATCCCGGACAGACGGTGTCGATGTCCCTGGAACCCGGGACTCCGGGCCCGCCAGTCTGGCGATGCCGCACGGGCAGGGAGTCCGATACGCGCCACCCGATGGGGGACGTGCAGCCGCCGGGGGGACGGCGACGCGGGGCGGCGACATGTGGAGGGGGAGACATGAGGTATTCGGATGTGAGCCCGGTCGGCGGGCGCGTCGAGGTCGGGGAGGCTCCGGCGCGCCATCGAACCCACTGGCCGCTGCTCGCGGTGGCGGCCGGTGTGCTGGGAGCGTTCGCGACGATCGTGATGGACGTGCACGTGGCGGAGGCCGACGGCGGCATGACGCTCGCCCGGGTCGACGAGGTGAGCGTGGTCAAGGCCCGGATCGGCTTCGCCGTCGGGTATGTCGTGGTCGCCCTGCTGATCGTGCTCGCCGCGGCCTGGCGGCGGCACGTGGAGCCGCGCGTGCCCGGGAGCACGGCGGCACGGGTGGTGTCGGCGGGCCTGGGTGCCTCGGCGGCGGCGCTGACCCTCGGCTACGGGTGGCGCGGGGCGATGGGCATCTACGGCGAAGGCGGCCCGGAGGACGAGCAGTTCGATCAAACAGCCCGCTATGTGTACTACGTGCTCAACGACTTCGGGGCGTGGATCGGCTGGCTGGGCGTGCTGGTGGCCGCGTTCGCGATCGCCTGGATGGCGCTGCGGGAGCGTACCGTCTCGCGGTGGATCGGCTGGGTCTCGGTGCTTGCCGCAGGTGCGCCGACCGTCGCCATGGCGGTGATGTCGGTACCCGGGATGCCCGCGCTGACGATGCCGTTCTGGCTGGTGGTCGCGGGCCTGGGGCTGACCTTCGGCAAGAGCACCATCACCCGCTGAGCCGGCATCGAGGAGACGGACAACGGAACCGGAACACCCACCGAGATGGATTTCCACGTGCGCCGGACACCACCGGCACCGCTCAACCCGTACGGACCGCCGAACCACGGCGCGCCGTATCCGCCGATGCCGCTCCACCCGTCCGCCCCACCGCCCCGAGCGGGCGGGGGCGGCGGCCGGTGGATGATGGTCCTGACCCTGGTCGGCACGGTGGCGACGGTCGTCAGTGTGCTGATCGCGATGAACATCGGCCCCTTCGACTTCTCCGACAAGGGCACGGCGGTCAACCGGGCGTCGTACCTCAAGGACATCAACCGCACCTGCGCGGATTCGTACGACAACATCGCCGACAAACTCAACGACGTCGACGTCGCGGCCTCCACCGAGACCACGGACGTCGCCGCGCTGCAACAGCGCTTCCGGGCCCTGGACCTGTCGCTCAGGGCGCTGATGGACAAGCTCGACGGGCTGCCGAAGCCGGGTCGTGTCGACGCCGACGTCAAGGCGTGGTGGGACCTGTACCAACGGCAGGCCGCGTATGTCGCCACGATGACCGAGCAGTTCGACAACGGCGACGTGGAGGCGGCGTCCGCGACGATCGAGGAGAACACCCGCCTCACGGCGGGCGGCGGTCCGTTGGACCTGGCCGCCAAGGCGATCGGGGTGAAGTGCCCGTAACGGCACCGCTTGCGGCGGGGCCGGGCGGCTCGTGCGCCCGGCCCCGCCGGCCCGGTGTCACTCGTGGCCGGTGGTCTCGCCCGTGACGGTGGTCGCGTAGGCCGCCGGGTCGGCGGCCAGGTCGCGGATCAGGGTCAGGGCGTAGGACTCGATGGCGGTGACCAGGTCGACCTCGCCCGGGTCGAGGAGCCACTGCATCTGTAGACCGTCCATGGTGGCGAGCAGTTCGGCGGCCTTGAGGCCCGGGTCGACCTCGGCGCGGATCTCGCCGGTCGCCTGGGCGTCGGTGATGATCCGCGCGATCAACTCGCGCAGCCGACGGTAGCGCTGTACGAAGTAGTCGTGGGCGGGGTCCTGCGGGTCCAGGTTTTCCATGGTCAGCACGGCGAGCAGGCGCGCGAGGCCCGGTTCGCGCGCGTTGCGGTGCGCGGAGGCGGGCATCTCCCGAATCGCCCGCAGCCCGCCGATGGCCACCGACTCCTGCGCGAACTCGATGCTCTGCGCGCCGCGGTGCTCGATCACCGCCTGGAGCAGGCCCTCCTTGCTGCCGAAGTAGTAGAGCAGCGCCGGTTGGGTGATCCCGGCGCGGGCCGCCACCTCCGCGAGGCCCGTGCCCCGGAAGCCGCTGCGCGCGAACAACTCACTCGCGATGGTGACCAGTTCCTCGCGTCGACGGGCGCCACGCTCGCTGCGGCCCGGGCCCCTGCGGGGTTGCCGGGTCGGGCGGAGGGAGCGCGTCGGGTCGTCGTCTTCGCGTGATGTGGGAGTCACGGAACGCAGGCTAGCAGTTTTATCTAGTGGTTAGTAAAAAACGTGGTTATGGTGTGTGCCGCCGAGCGGAAGGACACGCACCATGCGAGAGACGTTCGCGAACCGTCGATGGCGGGGTCAGTGGATCTGGGCCGAGGACACCGCGGTGGGCGCGCCGTCCCCGGAGAATCCGATGAACGGCTCGCTCGACCCCGAGCGGTTCGACCGCCGCGTGTTGTTCCGGCGCGCGTTCGAGCTGGCCGAGGTGCCCGAGCACGCGCCGTTCCGGATCAGCTCGGATTCGCGGCACGTGCTCTACGTCAACGGCGTCGAACTCGCCCGCGGTCCGATCCGGCACGGCGGCCGGCGGCTCTACTACGACTTCGGCGACGCGGCGGCGGCGCTGCGCCCCGGCCGGAACGTGATCGCGGTGCGGGCACGGTTCTACGGCCACCGCACCGCGTGGTGGGTGCCCTCGCCGACCACGTACAGCCTCGGCGGCGGCGCGCTGGTCGCCGAGTTCGGCCTCGGCGCGGAGCATTGGATCGGTACCGACGCCGCCTGGCGCTGCCGGGTCGCCGACGCCTGGACGCCGTGTGCCCCGCAGTCCACGGTGTCCCCGCAGATCCCGGAGATCCTGGACGCGCGCCGGCTGGACCCGGCCTGGACCCGCCCGGACTTCGACGACGAACTCTGGGACGCCGCAACGGTGTTGCCCGCGGCCCACGTCGGCAGCACCGGCGCCACCCGGCCACCGGCCGAACCGTACGGCGCCCTGCTGCCGAACCCGCTGCCGGCACTCGGCGGCGCCACCCGCACACCGGCCGCGTTCCACTCCGCGCCGCTGCCCGTCGCGCCGCGCCCCGTGGGCGCGTTGGCGTCCGCCGACGTACAGGCCGCGCTGCACGGCGCGCTCACCACGATCCGGCCCGAGGCCTGCCCGGACACCGTCCCCGACCCGGGTAACGTCGCCCCCTCGGCCACGCTCGCGCTGCCCGCCGGCCGCCGACTGGTGATCGCCGATCTGGGCCGCATGGTCAGCGGTACGGTGCGCCTCGACCTCGAAGCGGCCCCGGGGACCGTGGTGTTCGGCGCGCTCGCCGAATCGCCCACCCCGGCCGCGCTGGCCGGTGCCGCGTGCTTCGCCTACACCGCGCGCGGGGACGAGGCGGGCGAGCGGTTCCGGCTCGGCGACCCGGCCGGGGGCCGCTACCTGGTCCTCGTGGTGGACGCCACCGGGCCGGTGCGGCTCGCGCCCGCCGTGCTCGAACGGTTGCGGCCGCGCCCGGCCGGGCCGTACTTCGCCTGCTCCGACCCGCTGTTGGACCGTATCCACCGGGTGGGCCTGCGCACCGTGGACCTGACCGCTCACGACGCCTACATCGACTGCCCCAGCCGGGAGCAGCGGGCCTGGACCGGCGACGCGGTCGTGCACCAGTCGGTCGACCTGGTCACCAACCCCGACTGGAGCCTGGCCCGGCACCAACCCGTGCTCACCGCGACCCCGCGCGGCGACGGCCTGTTGCCCATGGTGGCCGCCGGCGACGGCGGTGATCCGGAGCTGGTCAGCATTCCCGACTGGTCGCTGCACTGGGTGCGTTCGGTGTACAACCTCCACCGCTACACGGGCGATCGGGCGCTGATCGCCCGGCTGTTGCCCGCCGCCGAAACCGTGCTCGACTGGTTCACCGCCTTCCTCGGCGCCGACGGCCTGGTGCACGACGTGACCGGCTGGGTGCTGATCGACTGGTCGCCGGTGCAGGTCGAGGGCACCAGTGCGGCGCTGAACGCGCTGTGGGCACGGGCCCTGGGCGACTTCGCGGAGATGGCGCACTGGTTGGGCGATGCCAACCGGGCCGCCTGGGCGCGGGAGTTGCGCGAGTCGGTGCGGGTCGGCTTCGAGGTGTTCTGGGACGAGGAGCGGGGCGGCTACCGGGATCACGCGGTGGAGGACGTGGTGCGGCCCGCGATGAGCGAGCACACCACCGCGGCGGCGGTGTGCGCCGACCTGGTACCGGTCGAACGCGCGGATCGGGTGCGGAGGTTCCTGCTCGCGCGCGATGTGATGTTCACCCTGGCACCGGTCGCCGCGCACGGCGGGGACGCGGACGGCGCACCCACCGGGCACCAGGTGGCCCGTTTCACCCCGCCCGCCGTGACCTGGGACGCGCGGCACCAAGTGGTCGGCGCACAACCCTTCTTCCGCTACGTCGTGCACGACGCGCTGGCCCTGCTCGGCGCCGCCGACACGATCGCCGACCTGTGCCGCGACTGGCGGCGCCTGCTCGCCTCCGGCCCCACCGCGTGGCGGGAGACCTGGGAGGGCGGCAGTTACTGCCACGGCTGGTCCGCCACCCCCACCCGCGACCTGCTCGTGTACACCCTCGGGATCACCCCCGCCGAGCCCGGCTACACGACGGTCCGCATCGCCCCGCGCCTGGGCGACCTGGAGTGGGCCAAGGGCGCGGTCCCCACCCCGTACGGCCTCGTCCACGTCGCGGTGGAGGGCACCCGCGTGCATGTCGAGTCCCCGGTCCCGGTGCGGCTCGTGGCCCCGGACGGCACCGTCACCGACCGGCCGGCCGGCACCTTCGACGCCGACTTGGCCGCGCTACCGGTGTGACCCCAGCCGCACCGCCGCCGCGGGCGTGGCATTGACGATTCCGGGGCGCCAACTTAACAATACGCGTAACGAAATACTGGACACCGGCGTCCGCGCCCGGCCGCGCTCCCACCCGAGCGACGGCCTCGTCGGGCCCGCCCGTCGGCCCCGCCACCTACCCTTGGAGTCCCGAGTGCACCAACACCTCGGCGTGGCCGCTCTGCTGAGCGACACCGCGCTGCGCTTCCCCGACCGCACCGCAGTGGTCGAGGGCGACACCCGGATCACCTATCGCGACCTGTGGGCCGACGTGCTGCGCTACGCCGCCGCCCTGCGCGAACGGGGTGTGCGGCCCGGTGACCGGGTCGCGGTGATGTTGCCCAACATCGCGGCGTTCCCCCGCGTCTACCACGCGGTGATCGCCGCCGGTGCCACCGTCGTGCCGGTGCACGGGCTGCTGGTCGCCGAGGAGGTCGAATTCGTGCTGCGGCACAGCGGATCGGTGCTCACGATCAGCGGCGGCGCGTTGTGGCCGACCGCGCGGGCCGCCGCCGACGCGGCCGGGATACCGATGCTGGCCGCCGACCACGAACACCCCGGCGCGCCGCTGACCGCCGCGCACCCGACCGCGGCCGACGACATCGCGGCCATCCTGTACACCAGCGGCACCACCGGCCGACCCAAGGGCGCCCGGCTGACCCACCTCAACATCGTGCTCAACGCCACGGTCTGCGCCCAGGACCTGCACGAACTGGCGCCCGAGGACGTGGTGTTGGGCTGCCTGCCGCTGTTCCACAGCTACGGCCAGACCTGCGCGATGAACGCCGCGCTGCGCGCCGGCGCGACGCTGGTCCTGATGCCGCGCTTCGACGCCGCCGCCGCGCTGGAACTGATGGCCGAGGAGGGGGTGAGCGTGTTCATGGGCGTACCGACGATGTTCCACGCGCTCACCGAGGCGGCGCGGGCGTCCGGCGCGAGCGCCCCGACGCTGCGGTTGGCCGTGTCCGGCGGCGCCGCGCTGCCCGTCGCCGGTCTGGAGCGCTTCGAGGCCACGTTCGGGACGCGGGTGTTCGAGGGGTACGGGCTGACCGAGACGTCCCCGGCGGCCACGTTCAACCAGCGCCTGCTCGGCCGCCGGCCCGGCACCGTCGGCCACGCGATTCGCGGGGTGGAGGTCGCGATCGCCGCCGCCGAGGTGGACGAGCGCATCGAACCGCTGCCCGCCGGGGCGGTCGGCGAGGTGGTGGTCCGGGGCCACAACGTGTTCGCCGGCTACCTCGACGACCCGGACGCCACCGCCGCCGCGATCGTGGACGGCTGGTTCCGCACCGGCGACCTCGGCACGGTCGACGACGACGGCTTCCTGAGCATCGTGGACCGGAAGAAGGACCTGGTCATCCGCGGCGGGTACAACGTCTACCCGCGCGAGGTCGAGGAGGTCCTGGCCCGACACCCCGCGATCGCCCAGGTCGCGGTCTACGGCAGCGCGCACGAGGCGCTCGGCGAGGAGATCCACGCGGCCGTCGTATTGCGCCCCGCCGCGCCCGGCACCGAGCCGCCCACGCCCGACGAGCTGATCGCCTGGTCTCGCAAACACCTCGGCCGGCACAAGTACCCCCGCGTCTTCCACCCGATGCCCGCGCTCCCGCTGGGCCCGACCGGCAAGATCCTCAAGCGGGCACTGCGCGACGCCACACCGCCGGAGCCGGGGGCCGCCATCCGATAGCGGGGCGCGGCCCCGGGGCGCGGATCGGCGCCGCTTTCGGCGGGCGATGTCCGGCCGTCGGGGGCGAGTTCGGGTGGGTGCGTGGCGCGGGAGGGCGGGCTCGGGTACCTTCGGTTCCCAAGTAGTCGTGGCCCGAAGTTCGTTCGCCCGTGATCGCGATCACGGGCGATTTTGCTGTGCACAGCCGCTTCGGGTCCGGTGAGCACCTCCGGGCCCGCATCATGCGCGGCACGGTTCCATTTTTTCTGAACGAGGAGTTCGGCGTGGCCAGTGGCACCGTGAAGTGGTTCAACAGTGAGAAGGGCTTCGGCTTCATCGAGCAGGACGGTGGCGGCCCCGACGTCTTCGCCCACTACTCCAACATCTCCGGCAGTGGTTACCGCGAGCTGCAGGAGGGCCAGAAGGTGACGTTCGACGTCACCCAGGGCCAGAAGGGCCCGCAGGCGGAGAACATCGTCGCCGGCTAGCACTCCCGTTCGTGGCGCGGCGGTGACACACCGCCGCGGCACGACAGGTCAGGCGGCCTGTCCGGTCGGCATGATGGTGACCTGCTGGAAGTTCACCCGCGGCGGCATCGTGGCGATGAAACCGACGGTCTCCGCGACGTGCTCCGGCGTGAGCCACTCCATGCTCTCCTTGGCGCCCGCCGGCCACTCCCGCGCGCCCGGGTCGGTGACGTGGCTCTGCAATTCGGTGCCGACGATGCCCGGTTCGAGCGCCGAGACCCGCACGTTCCGCGCGCCCGACTCGGCGCGCGGGTGCCGGGACAGGTGGGTGACGTATGCCTTGGTCCCGGAGTAGACGGCGAAATTCGGGAAGATGTTCTGCGCCGCGATCGACGAGGTGTTGATCAGGTCGGCCACCCCACGCTCGGCGGCGGCCGCGATCAGCTGCGGGGTGAACGCACCGAGCGTATCCATCAGCCCCGTGATGCTCGGATCGATCTGCTGCTTCCACTGGTCGGCCGCCAACTCCTCGATCGGGGCGGGCAGCATGACGCCGGCGCTGTTCAGGAGCAGGTCGGCGCCCCCGAACTCGGCAGCCACCCGGGCGGCGGCGTCCGCCAACGCCGCGGCGTCGGTCACGCCGGCGGCGATCGCCGGCGCGCCAACGTCGAACCGGCCTCCCCACCGCCGAGGCGCTGCGGATCCTGACCGACTGGACCGCACCCGAACTCCCGGCCGCCGACGCCCCGCACGCCGGCTGACGGGTCGACGGCGGCGGCGCCCGGAGGCGCCGCCCAGGACGAGGCGCACGACAGCGGACGACAAGGAAGGCCGGGAGGCAGCCACTCACCGCCTCCCGGCCTTCCGATCAGGGGGCCGTTACTTCAGCCCGTTGTCGACCGCGGTCATCAACACCCCGGTGTCCCCGCTCATCTCCCAGATCATCGCGCCCAGGAGATTCTTCGAACGGAGCCAGGCCGTCTTCTTCCCGATGGACCATGCGTCGTCGAAGGTCCACCACTGGCCGTTGTTGCCGGTGAAGCCGTAGGTCGAGACCGACTGCTCGTCGTGGTAGACGGTCAGGTTCGGTACCGACGACATCAGGTTGGCGTAGCCCCTGGTGCCGGCCTCCTCCGGGAACTGGCCCGGTGCGGCGCCGTGCGCCTCCTGCCATTCGCCGTGCGCCCCACCGTCGGCGACGCCCTGCCAGCCGCGGCCGTAGAAGGCCAGGCCGAGGGCGAGCTTGCGTGGGTCCACGCCCTGGTTCAGGTAGTAGTTGACGGTGGTTTCCACGCTGAACTTGGTCGGGTACGGGTCCCCCGCGTCCTGGTACAGGTTGCCCTGGTCCCCGGTGCGGTTCGGTTCCCAGCTGTTGTCGCTGCCGGAGCCGTGGAAGTCGTAGCCCTGCACGTTGGCGTAGTCCATGTAGTCGAACACGCTGGGCGTGCCGTCGCGCGTGGTGATGTCCCAGCCCACGTCCAGCTTGCCGGGGTCGGCGGGGGTGAACGCGGTGAGCAGGTAGTGCTTGCCCGTGGTCTGGCCGTACGCGTCCATCTGCTTGCGGAACTCGGCCATCAGCAGGGTCAGGTTGTTCTTGTCGTCCGCGGAGATGTGGTTGCCCGCGTGACCCTCGGCGCCCGGCCACTCCCAGTCGAGGTCGAAGCCGTCGAAGATCCCGGCCGCGACTCCGTTGCCGCCGCGCCCGTTGGTCACCGGCAGGTTGCCCTTGAGGTACATGTCCACACAGGACTTGGCGAACTTCTGCCGCGACGCGTCGGTCTTGGCGACGTCGGAGAAGTACCGGCTGTACGTCCAGCCGCCGACCGAGATCAGCGCCTTCAACTTCGGGTACTTCGCCTTGAGTTGCTTGAGCTGGTTGAAGTTTCCGGCCAACGGCTGGTCCCACGTGTCGGTGCTGCCGTTGACGGATTCCCCGGCGCTGAAGCCCTTTTCGTAGTCCGCCCACGAGTCGCCCGCGCCGTCACCCTGGTTCGGGTCCTGCGGACCCGGGGTGGTGGCCTTGGTGACGCCGTTGAGGCAGGTCAGGTTGACCGGGTCGATGTTGGAGAAGGAGTAGTTGAGGTGCGTGAGCTTGGCCGCGGCACCGGTGGTGTCCAGCGACTTCATCGTGTAGGCGCGGCCGTAGATGCCCCACTGCACGAAGTAGCCCACGCGGAAGTACTCGCCGCCCGGGGTGCCGCCGCCGGTGGTCTTGACGGTGAGCGGCGCACTGGCCGGGCCGGTCTGGTCGATGCTGTCGCGAGCCACCACGGTGTACGTGTAGGTGGTGTTCGCGGTCAGGCCGGTGTCGTTGTACGAAGTCCCGTTGACGGTGGCGATCTTGGCTCCGCCGCGCAGGACGTCGTAGTTCTTGACGCCGTGGTCGTCGGTGGCCGCCGTCCAGTTGAGGGTGAGCGACGTGTCGTTCACGCTGCTCGCCGTCGGTGTTCCGGGGGCCGTCGGGGGTGTGTCGGTGCCGCCGCCGGGCGCCGTGCGCAGCGTGGCGGTCGGCGATGCGGGTCCGGTCTGGTCGATGCTGTCCCGCGCCACGATCTTGTACGTGTACGCGGTGTCGGCGCTCAGACCGGTGTCGGTGTACGCGGTGCCGGTGACCGTGGCGACCACGGAAGTGCCGCGGTAGACGTCGTAGTTCTTGACGGCGTGGTCGTCGGTGGCCGCGCCCCAGCTCAGCGAGATGGAGGTCGAGGTGGTCGCGGTCGCGCTCGGCACGCCGGGCGCGCTCGGCGGGTTGTCGGTCGGCGGTACGCCGTCACAGGGGCCGCCGTTGATCTTGCAGCCACTGGGACTTCCGGGGCCGGAGCCGACGAAGCCGAACTTGACGCTCGCCCCGGGCGCGACCGAGCCGTTGTAGTTACGGTTCTTGGCGGTGTAGTGCGTTCCGGACGAGGTGATCAAGGCGTCCCAGTACGCACCCACGGAGGTGCCGGCGGGGAAGTCCCACTCGACGGTCCAGGCCGTGACGGCGGTGGTACCGGTGTTCTTGATCGTCCACTCCCCCTGGAAACCGCCCCCCCAGTCGGAGGTTTTGGCGAAGGTCGCGGTGGCGCCTTCGGCGGCTTGCGCGGGTGCGGCGGACAGACCGACCATCGCGGCGAGCGGGAGGAGCAGGCTCGCACAGATGGCGATGAATCTCTTGCCGGGCTTGGTGCGTTTGGTGCGCCACACGGTTTCGATGGCCATGGGTGCTCCTGGATTTCGGGATCCGACGGAGAACCTGTGCCCCACAATGAGCCGGGTTGTCCGGCTCACACAGTAGGGCGAGCGTAATGAAGGTCTGGACCAATAATCAAGGTCTAGACCAGTAGCCGCGAGGTGCCGGCAAGTCCCGGCAAAATCGGTCCGCCCGACCCCCCTGCGCCCACTGCCGTTTCGTTGGCCGCACTCGGTCTTCGATACCCCTTCACGCAAAATGTGATTTGTGACATGGTACATGTCACGCAGCGGTCCGGACGCTCCCCTTCCGGTCCACGGCGGCACCAACTGCCTTGCCACCGTTGGCTCTTCCGGCAAGACAGCGAGCAGTACCACGCACGTGCCGGCTCCGCCTCTCTCCCCGAAACGGGGCCGGCGACGAAACCGCTCATGCCGTTGCACCACCCCTCATCGGAGGCGCGCGTGCGCGTGCCCTCTGTTCCGCAAGGAGACGGTCTTTGCGAACCAATCGATCGACCCATTCGGCACCACGACAGGGAAGGCTCCGCCGCGTCGCGGTGGTTGCCGTATCACTCGCCATGGGCTTCGGGTTGTTCACCCAGCCCGGATCGGCCGCCCCCGCCGATCCCGGCGCGGCGGCGACCCCGATCCCCGTGGCCGCACCGCTCGGCGCGCCCCCCAGCGCCTCGGCCGACCAGTCCCCGCACACCCAGGCGAAGCCGCTGCCCGTCCCCGACCGGCCGCCGCTGTCCGCGAACGTGTCCGACAACGCCCGGCGCGACTACGACGACCCGGCGTCGGCCGCCCGGCCGGCCCGGCCGTCGATGGCCGCGACGAACCGGCAGGCGGCCGTGGCCGGTTGCTCGGTCGCCGACTTCGCAAGCCGTACCGGCGCCGCGCTGGTCACGCAGATCAAGGCGTCGACGACGGAATGCGTGAACACCCTGTTCACCGTCTCCGGGACCGACGCCCGCTCGATCTTCCGCGAAGAGCAGATGACCACGGTCGCCTACGCTCTGCGCGATCTCGCCGGCTCCTACCCCGGCAACGGCAGCACGAGCGCGCCGCAGGTGGTGCTGTTCCTGCGCGCGGGCTACTACGTGCAGTGGTACGACCCGACCACGGTGGGCACGTACGGACCCGCGCTCAAGACCGCGATCCGCTCCGGTCTGGACGCCTTCTTCGCCAACTCGCACTCCTCGGACGTCACCGACGCCAACGGCGAGACGCTCGCCGAGGCGGTCACCCTGATCGACAGCGCCCAGGAGAACGCCCGCTATCTGTACGTGGTCAAGCGGCTGTTGGCGGGCTACAACAGCTCGTACGACGCGTCGTGGTGGATGAAGGCCTCGGTCAACAACGTCTTCACCGTGCTCTTCCGCGGCCACCAGGTACCCGAGTTCGTCACCGCCGTGCAGTCCGACCCGAGCACCGTCGACGCGGTCGACGCCTTCGCGAGGGCACACCGGGACCTGCTCGGCACCGACCGCGCCTACCTGACCGTCAACTCCGGCCGCGAACTGGCCCGCTTCCTCCAGTACGCGAGCCTCCAGGCCCGGGTGCGCCCGATGGTGCGCGCCCACCTGAGCGCCACCTCGATCACCGGGCCGACCGCGGCGATGTGGGTCGCGCTGGCCGAGGGCACCGACTACTACGACAAGGCACAGTGCGCCTACTACGACACCTGCAACCTCCAGGCGCGGCTGACCGCGGCGGTGCTGACCATCGACTACACCTGTAGCCCGAGCATCCGCATCCGGGCCCAGGAGATCAGCCAGGCCAACCTCGCCGCCGCCTGCACGAGCCTGCGCAACCAGGACTCGTACTTCCACGGCGTGGTCAAGGACAGCGGCGCGGTGGCCAACGACCACAACACCACGATCGAGGTGGTGGTCTTCCACTCCAGCTCCGACTACCAGACGTACGCCGGCGCCATCTTCGGCATCGACACCAACAACGGCGGCATGTACCTCGAGGGCGACCCGAGCGCGGCCGGCAACCAGCCGCGGTTCATCGCCTACGAGGCCGAGTGGACCCGGCCCGCGTTCGAGATCTGGAACCTCAACCACGAGTACACGCACTACCTCGACGGCCGGTTCGACATGTTCGGCGACTTCAACGCGGGCGTGAGCACGCCGACCATCTGGTGGATCGAGGGCTTCGCGGAGTACGTCTCCTACTCCTACCGCAACCTGCCCTACGACGCCGCGATCACCGAGGCGGGCAAGCACACCTATGCGCTGAGTACCGTCTTCGACACCACCTACTCCAACGACACCACCCGCATCTACCGCTGGGGCTACCTCGGCGTGCGCTACATGCTGCAGAAGCACCCGGCGGACGTCACCCGCCTGCTCGGCTACTACCGCACCGGTGACTGGGCCGGCGCGCGCACCTTCCTGACCTCCACCATCGGCACCCGCTACGACAGCGACTGGTACACCTGGCTGGCCGCCTGCGCGGCGGGCGCGTGCGGCGGCGGTGGTACGCCCACCAACCGCCCGCCGACGGCCGAGTTCACCAGCGCGGTCAGCGGTACGTCGGTCGCCTTCACCGACACCTCCACCGACTCCGACGGCACCATCGCCTCCCGCGCCTGGGACTTCGGCGACGGCACCACCTCGACCGCGGCCAACCCGACCAAGACGTACGCGGCCGGCACCTACACCGTGAAGCTGACCGTCACCGACAACGGCGGCGCCACCGCGACCGTCAGCCACACCGTCACGGTCACCGGCGGCGGAGGCGCCACCGAGTGCACCGACCCCGACACCCGCGTCCTGGGCAAGAACTGCAGCCGCACCTCGGTGTCGGCGGGCGCGAACGGAACGGCCTGGTTCTACATCTACATCCCGGCAGGAACCGCGCGCCTGAACATCGTCACCGCCGGGGGTACCGGCAACGCCGACCTCTACTACAACAGTGACAACTGGGCCACGCCCACCGCCTACACCGCCAAGTCCACCCAGTCGGGCAACGCGGAGACCCTGACCATCACCGCACCGCCCGAGGGCTACCACTACATCTCCCTCTACGGACAGCAGGCGTTCGCCGGCACCTCGGTGACGACGAGCTACTGACCGACCCCGCCCGGCGCGCCCACGACGCGCGCCGGGCGGACGCGGCGGCGGGGTCCTACCGGGCCTCGCCGCCGCCGATCGTGGATTCGCGGACCACCAACTCCGGGCGAAAGACCACCTGGCGGTGGGTGTGCGTGTCGGGGTGTTCGCTCTCTTCGAGGAGCAGTTCGGCGGCGGTACGGCCGAGGCGGTAGGTGGGCTGGCGGATCGAGGTCAGCGGGACCGCCGAGGCCGCGGCGAACTCGATGTCGTCGTAGCCCACCACCGCGACGTCCTCCGGGATCCGCACGCCGGCGCGCAGCAACTCGCGCATCAGGCCCAGGGCCAGCAGGTCGTTGGCACAGAAGACCGCCGCCGGCGGGGGCCCCGCGTCGAGCAGGCGCCGGGCCGCCTCGGCGCCGGATCTCGCGTTCATCGCGGGGACAGTGACGTCGCGGGTGGAGGCACCGAGCCGCAGTCCCGCCTCGCGGAGCGCGGCGCGCATGCCGCGACGGCGGTCCTCACACTGGCGGATGGACAGCGGGCCGGACACGAACGCGAACTCGCGCCGGCCGGCCGCCACCAGGTGTTCGGCGGCCAACCGGCCGCCCAGCACGTCGTCCACCGCCACCGAGCACAGGTCCGCGCGGTCGCCGCCGCGATCGAGCAGCACCACCGCCAGGCCCCGGGCGCGCAGGTCCGCCACCGGCAGTTCCGCATCACGCGCGGGGGTGACCAGCACGCCGCGCACCCGCTGTTCCTGGAGCACGCGCAGGTATCGCTCCTGCTTGGTTCCGGAGTCGTCCGAGTTGCAGAGGATGACCACCGCACCGGACTCGTTGCAGACGTCCTCGACGCCGCGCGCGACGTCCGTGAAGAACGGGTTGGCCACGTCCAGGACGATCAGGCCGACCGTGTTGGCCACGCCCGAACGCAGCGACCGGGCCGAGTCGTTGCGTACGAAACCGAGCAGTTCCACCGCTTCGAGCACCCGGTTGCGGGTGGACTCGGCCACCCGCTCGGGGTGGTTGAGCACGTTGGACACCGTGCCCACCGACACGCCGGCCCGGTGGGCCACCTCTTTGATGCTCGACGTCGTCATCCGGGATCGATCCGCTTCTCCAGGCCGGTCCGGGGTCGGGCCGGCGGGTCCGACCCCGGCAGCCTATGCGGTGCCGGGGCGGATCCCCGAACCGCGATCGGCGATGGCGTCAGACCGGCGACTCGGCGCGCTTGGGCAGGCGATCGGCGGCGCGGGCCCAGTCGCCCGCGTCGGGGCGGGGTTCGTGGCGGCGCAGCGGCTGAGTGGTCCGGACCAGTGCGCGCAGATCCGCGAGCGAGCCCGGCACGGTCCCGGCGGCCCGGGCCTGGACGAGCAGGTTGCCGAGCGCCGCGGCCTCGGTGGGGCCGGCCACCACCGGCAGGGCGCACGCGTCGGCGGTGGCCTGGCACAGCAGCGTGTTCAGCGCGCCGCCGCCGACCACGTGCACCACGTCGACGGCGCGCCCGGACAGGCGTTGCGCGTCCCGTACCGCCCGGCGGTAGGCGAGCGCGAGGCTGTCCAGGATGCAGCGCACCGTCTCCCCCGGCGTCCGCGGGACCGGCTCTCCCGCCCTGCGGCAGGCCTCCGCGATGCGCTCGGGCATGTCGCCCGGCGGCAGGAATACGGGATCGCCCGCGTCGACGAGGAAGCGCAGCGGCGCCACCCGCGCCGCGTCGTCGAGCAGCCGGTCCAAGGATTGCGGCCGGCCGAGGCGGTCCCAGTGCCGCATACACTCCTGGAGCAGCCACAGGCCCATCACGTTGCGCAGGTAGCGCACCGTGCCGTCGATGCCCAGTTCGTTGGTGAAGTTCGCCCGGCGGCTCTCCTCGCCGCGCACCGGCGCGTCGAGTTCGACGCCGACCAGAGACCAGGTCCCGCTGGAGATGTAGGCGAAGCGCTCGTCGCGGGCGGGGACGGCGACCACGGCCGAGGCGGTGTCGTGCGAGGCGACGGCGGTGACCCGGACCCCGGCGGGCAGTCCGGTCTCCGCCGACACGTCGTCGGTGAGCGTGCCGGCCGCCGCGCCGGGTGCGCGCAGTGGGGCGAACAGGTCGGGATCGAGGTCGAGTTCGGCCATGATCTCGGTGGACCAGCGCCGGGTGTCCGGGTCGAGGAGTCCGGTGGTGGAGGCGTTGGTCAGCTCGGTACCGGCCTCGCCGGTCAGCCAGTAGGAGATCAGGTCCGGGATCAGCAGCGCCCGCCGGGCCGGCCCGAACTGCGGGGTGTCGGCGGCGGCGACGAGTTGGTGGATGGTGGTGAAGCTCGCGTGTTGGATTCCGGTGACGGCGTACAGCCGCTCGGCGCAGACGCGGGCGTGCACTCGTTCGGGGATGCCCGTGGTGCGCTCGTCGCGGTAGTGCACCGGATTGCCGAGCAGTGTGCCGCCGGCGTCGAGCAGTCCGAAGTCGACGGCCCATGCGTCGATTCCGATGCTCGTCGGGGTGCCCGCGGTACGGCCGGCGGCGCGCAGGCCGTCCAGGACGCCGCCGTACAGGGCCAGGACGTCCCAGTACAGCGTGCCGCCGACGCGCACCGGACGGTTGACGAAGCGGTGGGCCTCGGTGACGCTCAACACCTCGGGGCCCACGCGCCCGGCCAGCACCCGGCCGCTGGAGGCGCCGAGATCGACGGCGGCGAAGACGTCCCGGGAACTCCCGTTCCGGTTGCGTGTGTTCATCGCAGGAACGCCGCGGCGACACCCGCGTCGACGGGGATGTGCAGGCCCGTGGTGTGCGACAGGTCGCCGGCGGTCAGCGCGAACACCGCGTTGGCCACGTGCTCCGGCAAGACCTCCCGCTTGAGCAGGGTGCGCTGCGCGTAGTACTCGCCCAACTTCTCCTCTTCGACCCCGTACACCGCGGCCCGTTGCGCGCCCCACCCGGCCGCGAAGATGCCGGATCCGCGCACCACACCATCGGGGTTGACGCCGTTGACCCGGATCCCGTGCGGGCCCAGTTCGGCCGCCAACAGCCGTACCTGGTGCGCCTGATCGGCCTTGGTGGCGCCGTAGGCGATGTTGTTCGGGCCGGCGAAGACGCCGTTCTTGGACACGATGTAGACGATGTCGCCGCCCAGGCCCTGCTCGATCATGGTCCGGGCCGCCTCGCGCGCGACCAGGAACGAGCCGCGCGCCATGACGTCGTGCTGCACGTCCCAGTCCTGTGCGGTGGTCTCCAACAGCGGCTTGGAAATGGACAGTCCGGCGTTGTTGACCACCAGATCCACGCCGCCGAACGCCAGCGCGGCGGCGGCGAACGCGGTCGCGACGCCCGCCTCGGAGGTCACGTCCACGGTCACCGGCACGGCGTGGTCCGCGCCGCCGAGCGAGGCGGCCACCGCCGTCGCGCCCGCCGCGTCCCGGTCCGCGACCACCACGCACGCGCCCTCCGCGACCAGGCGTTCGGCAATGGCCCGGCCGATGCCCGAACCGGCCCCGGTGACCAGGGCCACCCGGGCGGCCAGCGGGCGCGGCCGGGGCAGGCGGGCCAGCTTGGCCTCCTCCAGGGCCCAGTACTCGATCCGGAACTTCTCCCGTTCGTCGATCGGCGCGTAGGTGGAGACGGTCTCGGCGCCGCGCATCACGTTGATCGCGTTGAGGTAGAACTCGCCCGCCACGCGGGCGGTGCGCTTGTCCGCGCCGAACGAGAACATGCCCACCCCGGGCACCAGGACGATCGCCGGGTCGGCGCCGCGCATGGCCGGCGAGTCGGGTTCGGCGTGGCGCGCGTAGTAGGCGGCGTAGCCGGCCCGGTAGTCGGTGTGCAGTTCGCGCAGTCGGGCCGCGACCTCGTCGAGCGGCGCGTCGGCCGGCAGGTCGAGCACCAGCGGGCGGACCTTGGTGCGCAGGAAGTGGTCGGGACAGGACGTGCCGAGCGCGGCGAGGCGGGGGTGCTCGGCGCGGGACAGGAATTCCAACACCGGTGCGGTCTCGGTGAAATGCCCGACCCGGGCGTCGTCGGTCGAGGCCAGGCCGCGCAGCAACGGGGCCAACGCGGCGGCCCTGGCCCGGCGTTCGGATTCGGGAAGCGGCTCGGCGAGCACCTCGCCGAACGGATGGCGGGCCGGGTCGAATCGGGCCGCGATGAACTCCTCGGCGGTGCGGATGATGTGCAGCGAATTACGCTCGCACTCGGCGCTGGTCTCCCCCCACGCGGTGATCCCGTGCCCGCCGAGGATGCAACCGATCGCCTGCGGGTTCGCCGCCCGGATCGCCGCGATGTCCAGGCCGAGCCGAAAGCCGGGTCGACGCCACGGCACCCAGAGCACGGTGTCGCCGAAGCACTCGGCGGTCAGCTTCTCGCCGTCGGCGGAGGTGGCGAGCGCGATGCCCGAGTCGGGGTGCAGGTGGTCCACGTGCGCGGCGTCGAGCAGACCGTGCATCGCGGTGTCGATGGACGGCGCGGCGCCGCCCCGACCGTGCCCGCAGAAGTCGAACGCGGCGACCATCTCGTCCTCGCGGTCGTCCCCCGGGTACACCGCCGTCAACGCGCGCAGCCGGTCCAGGCGCAACACCGCGAGGCCGTCCTCGGTGAGGGTGCCCAGGTCGCCGCCGGAGCCCTTGACCCAGAGCAGGTCCACCGGGGTGCCGGTGACCGGGTCGGTGCCGACGCCCTTGGCGGAGGTGTTGCCCCCGGCGTAGTTGGTGTTGCGCGGATCCGCGCCGAGCGCGTGCGAGCGACGGAGCAGGTGCTCGACCTCGGGTGGGGTGCCGGACATCGGCGGGTCTCCTCGTACATGGACGGGGTCGGGACGGGGATGGAGCGGGATGGGTCGGCGGGGCCCGAAGGGGTCAGGCGCCCCAGCCGGCCTGTGTACCGCCGACGCGCTCGGCGCAGATGCGCTCCGCGTAGCCGGAGGCGTGGTAGGCGGCCACCGGGTCGGGCGCGAGGCCCTGCTCCTCGCGCAACTCCCGCAGCAGCGGCCGGACATCGGTCGCGTAGGCGTCCATCAGCACGGCGTTGGCGGCGAGTACGTCGCCCGCCCGCTGGGCGGCGGCCAACTCCTCGGCGTCCACGAGGAGCGCCTTGGCGGTGGCCTCTTGGACGTTGGCGACCGAGCGGATCTGGGCGGGGATCTTCGGCTCGATGTTGTGGCACTGGTCGAGCATGAAGTTCACCCCCGCCGCCGGGTCGAGGCCGCCGCCGCGCACCACTTCGTGCATGATCCGGAAGAGTTGGAACGGGTCGGCGGCGCCCACCATGAGGTCGTCGTCGGCGTAGAAGCGCGAGTTGAAGTCGAACGCGCCGAGCCGGCCCCGACTCAGCAGGAACGCGACGATGAACTCGATGTTGGTGCCCGGCGCGTGGTGCCCGGTGTCCACGCAGACCACGGCCCGGGGCCCGAGTTCGAGGCAGTGCGCGTAGGCGGTGCCCCAGTCGGGGACGTCGGTCATGTAGAAGGCGGGTTCGAAGAGCTTGTATTCCAGCAGGATGCGCTGGTCGGCGCCGAGACGCGCGTACACCTCGGCCAACGCCTCGGCCAGGTACCCCTGTCGGGTGGCGATGTCGCCCTGGCCCGGGTAGTTGGTGCCGTCGGCGAACCACAGCTTCAGGTCGCGGGAGCCGGTGGCGTCCAGCACGTCCACACAGGTGAGCAGGTGGTGCACGGCCTTGCGGCGTACCCGGGCGTCGGGGTTGGTCACGCTGCCCAGGCGGTAGGCGTCGTCCTGGAACACGTTGGCGTTGATCGCGCCGATCCGCACCCCGTGCTCGTGTGCGTGCGCGGCCAGGTGCGCGTAGTCGTCGACCCGGTCCCAGGGGATGTGCAAGGACACGAGCGGCGCCACGCCGGTGAGGGCGTGCACCCGGGCCGCGTCCGCGATCTTCTCGTACGGATCGCGCGGGACGCCCTCCTGGGCGAACACCTTGAAGCGTGTACCGGAATTGCCGTAGGCCCACGAGGGCGTCTCGATCCGCTGGGCGCGCAGGGCGGCCCGCACCGCCTCGATGTCCTGCATGGGGGGCTCCTGCCTACGTCCGACGTTCCGTCGAGCGAAAATGAAACGTTTCAATCCGATGGAAGGGAACGTACGTCCGCAACGGGAACACGTCAAGACCACAAGCGGCGCCCGTACCCCGAGGCCGGGGTCGGGCGCCGCGGCGCGGCGTCGGCGGATGCGCCGGTCGGGTCACACCCGCGCATGGGTGGTGATGTCCTCCTCGAAGAGTTCGACCATGCTCGCGGTCACCGTGGGGCGGGACTGGGCGAGTGCGTCCAGGTAGTCGCGGGTCCGCGCGCCCGGGCCGCCCGCCTCGCCGGCGTCGTCGCGGCCGTCGGCGCCGTCGTTGCCCTCGAACAGGTCGCGCTCGAACGACGCCTGGGCCGCGATCCGCGCCGCGTGCCCGATGTCGGCGGGGGTGAGCAGGTCACTGGCCGCCACCAGTGCGTCCAGGTCCACGTCCGGGCGGGCCGAGGCGTGGTGGGTCCACATCGCCCGGCGGGCGTCCGCGTCCGGTGTGCCCACCGGGATGATGTAGTCGAACCGGCCGGGCCGCAGGAACGCCGGGTCGAGCGAGCGCACCGAGTTGGTCGCGCAGACCAGGAGCCGATCGCCGTGTTCGCGGAACGCCGGGATCAGCTTGAGCAGTTCGTTGGTCACCGCGTGCCCGGCGCCGGGTCGGGCGTGCCGGATCGGCGCGATCTCCTCGACCTCGTCGATGAACACCACGATCCGCTCCAGTCGGGCCAGTCGCCCGAACGCCTCGCGCAGCGCCGCGGCGAGGTTTCCGCCGTCGGCCAGGCGCGAGGGCAGCAGTTCCACGAACGGCCAGCCGAGCCGGGAGGCGATGGCCCGGGCGAAGGTGGTCTTGCCGGTCCCCGGGGGCCCGAACAAGGCGATGGCGCGCGGCGGTTCAACCCCGTGCCGCAGCGCCCGCCCCGGGTCGGCGAGCGGGAGCACCACACGCCGCTCGATCAGGTTCTTCTCCACCTCCATGCCGGCCACCTTCGACCACAGGTCGCCCGGCAACATGCGCCCGCCGAGCCGGTCCAGGGTCTCCGCGACGTGGTCGTCGACCGGCTCGACCTTCTCGAAGTAGGCCACCGCAGGCCGCCGTTCGTAGCCGGCGTTGCGCAGCCCCAGTTCGCGCGAGTCCTCCTCGGGCAGCACGTACGCGATCCGCCGCACCCGCTCCTCGACCAGTCGGCGCTCCAGGGCGAGCAGCAGCGTGCTGGTCAGACCCAGGCCGCGCGCGCCGGGCGAGATGGCAATCCGCATCACCCAGGCCCGTCCCTCGGACACCGTGGCCAGCGCCGCGCCGACCACCGCGCCATCTCGCCGGGCGACCACCGCCGGTTGGCGGGAGGCCAGTGCGTGGATGCACTCCGACAGCGAGAACACCGACTCCTGACCGAGCCCGGTCGTGGTGTCGATCAGGTGCACCACCGCCGCGAGGTCCTCCTCGCGATAGTCCTGTACCAGCCAGACCATGAATCGCTCCGTCCGTGGATCCGGTGCCTCGACGAGTGCCACACACTAGGCAGCGCCGGTCCGCGGCGAATGTGTCGTTGTGTACAAGTGCGTGCCCCGACTTGGTCACCTCGTGGATGGACATCCGAGCCGCGACCGGGCAGCGGTAAGCGCAGGTCATCGCCGTTCGGGCGGTCCCTGGGGGCAGAATGGGCTTCGACCTCGTCCGTGCCGTCCGGCCCGCCGGGCCGCCCGACCCCAACGGAGAACCCATGACCGTCTCGTCCGCGTCAGGCCCCGCCCAGGCGTCCGGTGTCTTTTCGATCGGCGGCGACCTGCCGGTGCATCGGCTCGGATTCGGAGCCATGCAGCTCACCGGAGCCGGTGTCTGGGGCGAGCCGAAGGACCGCCCGGAGGCGATCCGGGTGTTGCGACGCGCCGTCGAACTGGGGGTGAACCTCATCGACACCGCCGACTCCTACGGCCCGTTCGTCAGCGAACAACTGATCCGCGAGGCCCTGCACCCGTACGCCGACGACGTGGTGATCGCCACCAAGGGCGGCTTCGCCCGCACCGGCCCGGGCGAGTGGCACGAGCTGGGCCGCCCCGAATACCTGCGCCAGCAGACCGAACTGAGCCTGCGTCACCTGGGCCTGGAGCGGATCGACCTCTACCAGCTGCACCGGATCGACCCGCAGGTCCCGCTCGCGGACCAGATCGGCGAACTGGCCCGGCTGCGCGAGGAGGGCAAGATCCGGCACATCGGTCTGTCCGAGGTCACCGTCGAGCAACTGCGCGAGGCACGCGCGATCGTCGAGATCGTCTCTGTGCAGAACCTGTACAACCTGGTCAACCGCAAGGCCGAGGCCGTGCTCGACTACGCCACAGAGGAGGGCATCGCCTTCATCCCGTGGTACCCCATCGCCACCGGGCAACTCGCCCGCCCGGGCGGGCCGTTGGACACCCTCGCCAAGGAACGGGGGGTGGCCCCGGCGCAACTGGCGCTGGCTTGGCTGCTGCGTCGTTCGCCGGTGATGCTCCCGATCCCGGGCACATCCAGCGTGGCGCACCTGGAGGAGAACACCGAGGCGGCCCGGATCCGGCTCACCGACGACGACTTCGAGACGCTGTCCGCCATCGGCCTGTGACGCACGACGCCCGCCCCGTCCCCGAATCGGGGCGGGGGCGGGGCGGGCGGTTCGCGGCGTGGTGACCCGGTCGCCACGCCGTTCGGTGGGGGGCATCCCGACCGAGGACGGCGGCCGGGATGCCCGTTCATGGGGTTACTGCTGGACGATGGTCAGGTAGGCGGCCGCCCAGGTGCTCGGCTCGCCGCCCTGGATGGCCAGCTTTTGCGTGCCCCCGTTCAGCGTGCCGAACACCGAGGTAGGAATCCGCCACACGAACTGGTCGTTGGTGCTGGAGACCAGCGGCGACGGCGTCAGCGACACCGTCTGCCACATCCCGGTCCAGTCCGCGCCGTTCTTGGTGGCCTTGTACAGGAAGCCGTTCTCGAGCATGAAATCGGCCCCGACGCCGGGCCACACCGGACCCGTGACGTAGCCGGTGTTCGCGTTGTTGTCCGCGTCGATGAAGACCCGGTGCGTGCCGAACGGCAGTTGGTAGGTCGCCTTGTACTCGGCCTGGGTGGCGGTCAGGGTCGCCGTGACGTTCACGATCGGTCCGCCCGCCGGCGGCGGCGGGGTCAGCGAGACCTGCGCGGTGTGCGCCGACACCCGACCGGTGACATCCCGGGCGACCACGTCGAACGTGTGGGTCGTACCGGGCGTCATGTCACCGAGCCGCGCCGAGATCTGGCTCGCCGGCACCGTCGCCATCCGGGTGTTGTCCTGGTAGATGTCGTACGCCACGACGGCGGCCGAACCCGGCGTCGACGCGGTCCAGGACAGCTGCACCGAGGTGGGACCGGCGGTGGCGCCGGTGAAGGACCCGGGCACACCCGGCGGGTTGGCGCCAGGTGCCGAGGTGGTGACGCTGCGCGCCGGGCTCGCGGCCGACAACACCCCCGCGTCGTTGCGGGCGCGAACCGTGAACGCGTAGGCGGTCGACGGGTTCAGATCCGTCGCGGTGAACTGCGAGGTCCCGGTGGTGCGATGCGGCACCGAACCGATCCGGACGCCGTCGCGGTAGACGTCGTAGCCGGCCACCGTGCTCGGGCCCGAGTTCGGCCAGCTCAGCTGTACCGACGTGGCCGAGGTGGTGACGGCCGCGGGTTGTGCCGGCGTTGCCGCAGCGGCGGTCGGGGCGACCTTGGCCGCGGCCAGTTCCGTCGACCAGTAGGAGGGGCCGGGGAGGCTGTCCCACGGGTTGGGGTCGAGTTGGTCCGGGGTGACGTAGACCGTGCCGGCGTTCTTCTGCTTGCTCTGCGCCACCGCCGACGGCATCTGCGCCTCGGTGGTCTCGTAGATCAGGTGCCAGAACTTGGCCGGGTCGGAGTCGAGTTCCCACTGCGGCGGATTGAACGCCTGGTAGTCCGTGTAGCTGCCCTCGAAGGTGACCTGGATATCGGCCGCGTCCTCGTAGCACTGCGGGATGTCGATGCCCGGATTGTCCACCACCAGCGCGCCAGGGTGGTTGCGCTTGGTGTACGCGGTCAACGCTCGATACTCATCGGCGTACGCGTTCGTCCCGTTCGGCCCGCAGCTGTTCTGGCCCTGGTCGAAGAAGATGCCGTCGATCTCGGGGCCGTAGAGCCGGTACCACTTGTCCACGTCGTGCTGGATCTGGATCCGCCACGCCGCGATGCTCGTGTCGCCGAGCCGGGTGGTCTTCGGGGCGCCGATGGTGTTGGTGCCGAAGTAGCCGGTGTCCACGTAGGCGATCACCTTGCCGCCCGCCTGACGCACCTGCCGGATCGCGGTCTTGAACGTCTCATTGGGCGCGTTCTCTTCGAAGTTCGGCCCGTTGGCGATGTTGACGACGGTCAGCCCCGGGGTGCCCGTGCCACTGGCGAGGGTGGCCCAGGCCGTCCCGCCGGACGGGACGCCCGGATGGAAATAGGCCGGTACACCGACCTGTTGGTTGATACCCGGGCCGGGGTCGGCCTGAGCGGCCGGCGCGGTCGCGATCAGCGAGGCGCCGAGCAGTGCGGCGGCGGCGGTTCCCGCCGCGGCAGTGCGCGCTCTCCACGAGCGGGCACGAGAATCCGTGCGCATGCGTACTCCTTCTGGAATGACCTTCCGGATGGGACGGTGGCTCACTTCTTCAGTAGGGCGTTGACATCGCTGTTCGCCTGACCGAGCGCGGACTTGGCGTCGGCCTGGCCGAGCCAGACCCGGTCGACGGCACTCTGCACGATGTCCAGGATCCGGTCGCCCTGGTCGGTGACCGGAAGTACGAAGGTCTGCCCGGGGGTTGCCACTGGCTGGGTGAAGATCCGCATGTCGCGGCCCGCGGCCAGTTGCGCGGCCTCGGCCTTGGCCGAGGACGTGGTGATCGCCGGGAAGACCACGGCCTCGCCGGCGACGATGTCCTGGCACTCGGTGGAGGCCAGGAACTTCACCCACTGCCATGCCTGTTCCTTGTGCTTGCCGTTGGCGTACACGGCGTCGGACAGGCCGTTGATCGGCGTCTTGCGCCCGGTGGGACCGGTCGGCATGCCGGCGAAGGCGACCTTGCCGCCGGCCATGTACGTCTTGGCCATCCACGAACCGGCGATGGTCATCGCGGCCTTGCCGGACTGGAGCAGCCCGTCGGCGCCGACCGTCGACTGCTTGTCGTACGCCGGCATGTACCCCTTCTTGATCAGCCCCGCGAACCAGTCGAGGGTCTGCGTGAGCTTGGGGTCGGTGTAGTTGTACTTGGTGCCGAACGGGTTCTTGTCCACGTACTGGAAGCCGTTGGAGACCGCGAACGGGCCCCAGGAGTCCTGGCCGACGGCGCCGCCCTCGTAGGCGATGGCCAGACCGTAGGTCTTGACCTTGTTCTTGTCGAAGCCCGGCTCCAGGCCGGTGCGGCCGTTCTCGTCGACGGTCATCGCGGCCACCGCGCGACCGAAGTCGCCGCCGTCGACCGGGTTCCAGTTCCAGGCGTCGAGTGCCTGCGGGGTGAGTTGGGCGCGCTGCGCCATCTCCTTGTTGTACGCGACGCCCATGGTGCCCCAGTCCTTGGGCAGGCCGTAGCGCTTTCCGTCACGTGTCCACACGTCGGCCAGGTTGGCCTGGTACTGCTGTAGATCGACGGTGTCGCGCTGGATGTAGGACGTCAGGTCCTGGATCTGGTTGTTCTTCTGGAACTGCGGGAAGTACAGGACGGAGTTGGTGAACACGTCCGGCGCGGTCCCGGAGACGACCTGCGTGGTCAGGTTCTGCCAGTACTGCGCCCACGCGGTCTGGGTGACCTCGACGGTGATCTTCGGGTTCTTGACGTGGAAGGCTTCCGCGCACTTCCTGTACTGCGGAAGCTGGTTGTCGTCCCACAACGAATACTTCAGCTTCACCGAGTCCCCACCGCCGCCGCCCGAGGATCCGCCGGAGCCGCACCCGGCGGCGACGAGCACCACACTGGCGACCACGGCGGACGTGCGGACGGCGGGCGATCTCAGCGAACGGCGGATCACGGAACGGGACATGGGCATCTCCTCGGAGGGAAACTCGGGGGGTTCACTTGAGGCCGGTGAAGTTGAGGCCGTTGACGATCCGTCGACCGAAGACCACCAGCAGGATCAGCATCGGGATGACCGAGAGCGTGGAGGCGGCCATCAGGCCGGTCCAGTCGGGACGGGCGTTGGGCGACTGCTGGAGGAACACGCCGATGCCGGTGGTCAGTACCCGATTGTCGGGTTCGTTGCCGACCAACAGCGGCCACAGATAGTCCTTCCACGCCCATACCGCGGTGGTCAGCGCGATGGTCAGGATCGGGCCCTTGCTCATCGGCAGCACCACCCGCCAGAAGATCCGCCAGTGGCCGGCGCCGTCGAGCATCGCCGCCTCCTCGATCTCACGCGGGATCGACATGAAGAACTGGCGCAGGAAGAACACCGTGAACGGGGTCATCAGCAGCGTCGGTGCGACCATGCCGGCGAAGCTGTTCAGCATGCCCAGGTCCTTGACCATCACGAAGTTGGGCAGCAGCGTGAAGATCGGCGGCACCATCAGCGCGCCCACGACCACGGCGAAGGCGAACTCGCGTCCCCGGAAGCGCAGTCGGGCGAGCGCGTAGCCGGCCATCGCACAGGAGAGGGTCTGCCCGACCACGATCGCCGTGGTGTAGATGATCGAGTTGCGGGTGTACAGCAGGAAGTCCAGGTCGGCGCCCGATCCGCCGGCCGCGCGGCTCTCCTCGTCCGACGCGAGACCGAGCACCCGCTTGAAGTTGGCGAAGGTGAAGTGCTCGGGCCACAGCGAGGTGCTGTCGGAGTAGAGATGGTTGCCGTCGGTCAGCGCGGTGCGCAACATCCAATAGAAGGGGAAGAGGGTGATCAGCAGCGAGACGCCGAGCACCAGCCAGGCCAGGGCGCGTCCGAGTCCGAACTTTCGGCGCGGCGGGCGGCGTTCGCTCTCGTCGGCGGCCGGCTTCGAGGATGCGGCCCTGGCGGTCGGTCGGGCCTGGGTGGATGTGGACATGGTCAACCCCTCAGGCCAGGTCGGACGTGGAGGCGCGCAGCAGGCGCATCTGGAGGTAGGTCAGTCCGCCGAGCACGACCACCAGGCACAGCGCCATGGCGGCGGCGTAACCCATGCGGAAGTGGGTGAACGCCTCCTGGTAGATGTAGTAGTAGGCGACGCGGGTGGCGTCGACCGGGCCGCCCTTGGTGGTCACCGCGATCGTGTCGAAGATCTGGAACGAGCCGATCACCGAGACCACCATCACCAGGGCCAGGATCGGCCGGAGCAGAGGCAGGGTGATCTTGAAGAACATCCGGATCTCGCCCGCGCCGTCCAGGGACGCGGATTCGTACAGCTCGCCCGGGATCTGCAACATCCCGGCGTACAGGAGCAGCGCCACGTATCCGGTGCCCGCCCAGATGTTGACCGCGGACACGCTCAGCAGGGCCTCGTCCGGCGAGGCGAAGAAGCCGTGCGTGTCGCTCCCGGTCTTGCCCATCAGGTGGTTCACGAAGCCGAGGTTGGCGTCGAGCATCCACAGCCAGATCAGCCCGATGGTCACGTTCGGCACCAGCCAGGGCACCAGGAGCAGGGCGCGGACCACGACGGATCCGGTGAGCCGGACCATGATCGCGGCGAGCAGCAGGGCCACGCCGACCTGTACGCCGAGGGTGATGAAGACGAAGTAGGCGGTGACCTTGAGGGCGTTCCAGAACAGCGGGTCCTTGGCCACCTCGACGTAGTTGTCGGCGCCGACGTACGTCGGGTCGGAGAGCAGGTTCCAGTCGGTGAGCGAGATCCAGATGCCGCGACCGGTGGGGTAGAGGTAGAAGACGGCGAAGCCGATGAACGCGGGGAGCAGGAACAGGCCGGCGGCCCGATTCTCCTTCGACCGCGCGCGGCCGATGGTTTGGGGGCGGGCGGGGCGAGCGGGGCGAGCCTTGCGCCGACCCAGGGTCATGCTCATGAGGCCAGCCTGGGGACGAGTCGCAGTGCGTTGTCGGCGTAGACCTTGGCCAGCACGTCCTGGGGCAGGTCGAGCCCGCTGATCGCCCAGCGGCCCATCAGCGGCGGGTCCTGGTCGGAGTGCGGGAAACCCTCGTCGGCGGTCTCCAGGAAGCGGAAGTGCCGCTGGTAGGAGGCCCGGTCGGGCGGGATCTCGTCGGTGCCGAACAGCACCCGGTCGGGGTGATGCAGGATCAACTCGGTGGTGGCCCTGGGCTGGCGGCCGAGTTCGGCGATCCGGGCCGCGATGTCGACGTGGAAGTTGGCGTAGGTGTCCAGCATCCGGCCCACCCATTGCAGGTTTTCCGGGTAGCAGCCCATGTGCACGCCGACGAAGGTGGTGCCGGGGTGCCGGGCGACCGCGTTCTCCAGTGCCTGGACCAGTCGTTCGAAGGTGGGGAAACGGTCGTCGGCGAACGACCAGTCCGGGCGGGCCAGGAGCAGTTCGAGGCGTTCGTTGTGCTCGTCGATGGGGTCGAAGAAGGCGACCGGGTCCGCGGTGTGGATCCAGATCGGCAGGCCGACCTCGCCGGCGGTGGCCCACAGGGTGTCCAGGCGCGGGTCGTCGACCATGACCAACGTGTCGGCGTGGTCCCGCAGTTGCAGACCGAGGTCTTTCCAGACCTTGAGTCCGACCGCGCCGGTCTCGGCGGCGCGGCGGATCCCGGCGGCGATCCGCTCCTCGAATCCGGGGGTCGCCAACTCGCGCCAGTCGACGTGGCAGAAGGTGGCGAACCGGCCGGGGTGGGCGTGGTCGTAGCGGGCCAGGTTCTCGTCGAGTTCGGAGCCCCAACGACCGTCGAGGTTGACCATGCCGCGGATGCCCAACTCGTCCATCATCGCGAGCAGTGCGCCGACGTCGGGCACCACCCAGCCGCCGTCCTCGCTGAGCCAGCGGCCGAGGTGGACGTGCGCGTCGACGACCGGGAGCGAGGCCCGCTCGACCTCGTGCGCCCCGACGACGAGCCGCGAGCGCGGCGTGTACCGCGCCAGCGGCAGATCCTTCAGGTGCGCCGGCACGACGGTTTCGTGGGGGAAGTGCGGGATCATCTACTCGCTCCCTGTCTGGGTCGGACGGATCAGTTGCGGATGCCGGCGGGCAGCGAGGCACCGTGCGCGACGATCAACTCGTCGACCAGATCCTGGATCTGTTGCAGCGTCAGGGTCGCGGACGCGTTCGGGTCGAGCATCGCGGCGTGGTAGACGTGGTCGCGGCGGCCCTCCAGGGCGGCGTGCAGGGTCAGGTCGCCGACGTTGAGGTAATTCCGATTGAGCGCGGCCAGTTGCGGCGGCAGTGCGCCGATTTTGGTGGGCTGTACGCCCGCCTTGTCGACCAGGCACGGGACTTCGACGAACGCGTCGGACGGCAGGTTGCCGATCAGTCCGTCGTTGACCACGTTGCCGTGCAGTACGCGCGGGGTGCCGGTCTCGATGGAGTGGATGATCAGCGAGGCGAGTTCGTTGCCGGGCGCGATCTCCACGCCGTTGCCCGCGCGCAGCCCGGCAACCAGCGCCTCGTAGGTGTCGAGGTTGTCCTGGAGCCAGTCCAGGTAGGTGCCGATCGGCAGGCGGAACCGGTCCACCTGGTCCTGGTGCGGCAGGAACCAGGGCAGGTACTCCGAGCCGTGCTCGCTGGACTCGGTGGGGAAGTAGCCGAAGCGGCGGTAGACCTCGACCCGTACCCGGCGCCGCATCTCCGGGTCGGCTTCGATCACCTCGTCCAGGCGCCGGTAGAGGTTCTCGCCGCGGTGTTCGAAGCGCAGGACGAACGCCTGGTGGTTGACGCCGGCCGTGCGAAAGGAGATCTCCTCCTTCGGGATGCCGACCAGGCGCGCCAGCGTGGCCTCGGTGTCGCGGACCGAGTGGCACACGCCGACGACCTTCTTCAGGCCGGTGCCCTCGTAGACCGCGCGCGGGATCATCGACATCGGGTTGGTGTAGTTGATCAGGATCGCGTCGGGGCACAGTTCGGCCATGTCCCTGCCGATGCCGACCATGACCGGGATGGTGCGCAGCGCGCGGAAGATGCCGCCGATGCCGAGGGTGTCGCCGATGGTCTGGCGCAGCCCGTAGCGGGCGGGGATCTCGAAATCGATGTGCGCGGCCTTGACGCCGCCGACCGCGATCTCGTTGATCACGTAGTCGGCGCCGGCCAGGGCGCGGCGGCGGCCGAGGTGGGCCTCCACCTTGGCGCCGACGCCGAGCGTGTCGATCATCCAACGGGTCATCTGCTCGGCGGTGTTGAGCCGTTCGACGTCGATGTCGTGCAGGACGACGGTCATCTCGTCGGCGAGTTCGGGGTAGGTCAGGAGGTCGGAGAGCAGGTTCTTGGCGAACGTGATGCTGCCGGCTCCGATGAGCACGATCCTTGCCATGGTGCGGTCACCTCGCTGTGCGGCTTCGGGGTGGGGCCCGGGTGGTGGGGTGGGCGGGCGCGCGGGTGGGCGGTCGGCCGGTCGCGCGCCGGTCGGCCGGTCAGGGGCGCAGGATCGCCTTGACCGGGTGGCTGCCGCCGCGCATGAGGTCGGTGAAGATCTCCGCGCCCGACTCCAGGGGGTAACTCGCGGTCCAGCCCAGGCCCCAGCCGCCGACGAGGTCGACGGCGCGCTCGAACTCCGCGTTGGTGTAGGCGAACGAGCCGAGCACGCGCTTTTCGGTACGGACCAGCACGGTCGCGTCGAAGCCGGCCTCGGCGCCGGCCAGGCCGAGCCAGATGGCCACCCCGCCCGGACGCAGCAGGCGCACCGACTGCTCGTGGGTTTCGCTGCTGCCGACCGCGTCGAAGACCACGTCGAACTCGCCGGTGAGTTCGCCGGCCACGGTGGTGGCGCCCAGCTTGGCGGCGATCCGGCGGCGTTCGGGCGAGCGGTCGGCGACGGCGATGCTCGCGGTCTCCTCGCCGACGGCGGCCAGGACGCAGACCAGGCCGATCGCGCCGGCGCCGATCACGCCGACCCGGGCGCCGGGCGCGACGTCGGCGAGCCGCCAGGCGTGTACCGCGTTGGCGGCGGGCTCGATCACGGCGGCGGCCTCCCACGACATGTCGTCGGGGAGCTTGTGCAGCGCGGAGCGCGGGACCGCGACGCGCTCGGCGAAGCCGCCGGGCACGTGTACGCCGATGATCCGGCGGTCGCGGCAGACCTGGCGCAGGCCGCCCCGGCACAGGTCGCACGTGCCGCAGGACAGGATCGGGTTGACGGTGACCGAGGTTCCGTCGTCGGTCACGCCCGCGAACTCGTGCCCCATCACCAGGGGCGGGACGCGGAAGCCGGGGGTGCGTACGCCGTGCAGTTCGCTGCCGCAGATGCCGGCGCTGCGTACGTGGATCAGTACCTCGTCCTCGGCCGGTTCGGGTTCGGCCACGTCGTCCATCTCGACGGTGGCGGGTCCGGTGAACACGAGCGCCCTCATCGTCGTGCCCCCTGGGTCGCCGCGTCGCCGGTGTACTGGTTGGCCTTCACGTGCACTCTCCATCTCGCCCTGGGGCGGGTGTGGGTCGATCGTGGGGTCGCGGCGGCGGTGTCGGCCGCGGGTCGCGGGGTGGTGGGCGCGGTCGCGGCGGTGGTGGGCTGCGGGTCGCGGGGTGGTGGGCCGGTCGCGGCGGCGGTCGGCCGCGAAGGGGAGGTCAGCCTCGGTAGGGGTGCGCGGCCAGGCCGCGGATTCCGGGGCGGAACGCGAACAACCGGCCGCCCAGCGGTTCCCGGTCGTCGGTCGCGGCCGTGGTCACGTAGAGCACGTCCAGGTCGGGACCGCCGAACACGCAGTTCGTCACCCGCCGTACCGGCACGGGCAGGGTACGGTCGAGCCGGCCGTCGGGGGTGTAGCGGCGCAGCGCCCCGCCCTCCCACAGCGCGACCCACACGCCGCCGTCGGCGTCGACGGTCAGGCCGTCGGGCAGGCCGGCCTCCGCCGGGACCTCGGCGAAGGGTCGGCGGTCGGAGACGGTGCCGTCGGCGGGGTCGTAGGCGCAGACGTCGATCCGGCCGGTGCCGGTGTCCACGTAGTAGACCAGTCGCTCGTCCGGGCTCCAGGCGATCCCGTTGGAGTTGGTCACGTCGGCGAACACCCGCACGAGTCGCGGCGGTTCGCTCGGGTGGGTGGTGTCGGGCGGGTCGAGTCGGTAGAGCGCGCCGGCACCGGGGGTGTCGTCCTCCGCCTTGGTGCCGGCGAAGAAGCGGCCGGCCCGGTCGCAGGCCCCGTCGTTCATCCGGTTGCCGGGTCGGTCGGCCTCCACGGGGGCGACGATCCGGACCGTGCCGTCCGGCTCCAGGACGGCGAACCCCTCACGCACGGCGAGGCCGAAGCCGCCGACCTCGCGCGGGACGATCGCGCTCACCGGTCGGCCGATGTCGTACCAGCCGTATAGGTCGGTGTCGGGGATCAGGTAGTGGACCCGGCCCGCCGGGATGTCCACCCACAGGAGCCGGCCGCTGCGCGCGTCCCAGCACGGGCTCTCGCCGAGTGTGGCCGCCGGCGGCGACAGCGGGACCGGCCCCGCCCCCGCGCCGGGGACGGAACCGCCGAGGGTCACGGACGTCCCGGTCGGGCCTCGGCGCCGACGACCGGATTGACCAGTACGCCGATGCCCTCGATCTCGGTCTCCAGCACGTCGCCCGGTGCCAGCCGGCGCGGCGGGTCCATGAACGCACCGCAGCCCCAGGGGGTGCCGGTGAGCACGAGGTCGCCGGGTTCGAGGGTGAAGGCCCGCGAGCAGTACGACAACAACTCGGCGATGCCGAAGAGCATTTCGGCGGTCGAGGAGTCCTGCACGAGTTGCCCGTTGACCCGGGTGCGCAGCGCGAGCGCCTGCGGGTCGGCCACCTCGTCGGGAGTGACCAGGACCGGACCCAGCGGGCAGAACGTATCCAGGCTCTTCCCGCGCACCCACTGCCCGTCGCCGAACTGGAGGTCGCGGGCGGAGACGTCGTTGGCGACGGTGTATGCGGCGATCGCGGCCATCGCCTCGTCCTTGTCCGCGTTGCGCAGCGGCCGGCCGAGCACCACGCCGAGTTCGACCTCCCAGTCCACGTCCTTGGTCAGCTCGGCGTCGACGACGATGGCATCGCCGCTGCCGATCACGCTGGACGGGAACTTGGCGAACACCAGCGGGCTGCTCGGCGGCTCCACACCGGCCTCGCGGATGTGGTCCAGGTAGTTCAGTCCGATCGCAACGATCTTCCCCGGCCGCAACGGCGCCAGGTACCGAGTCGCCCGAACCGGCTCGACGGCGGCATCGACCACCGCCCGCACCACCTCGGGCCCAGCCGCGACCAGCGCCCCGAGCGTCCCGCCCCCGGGCCCGTCGAGCCAGTACAACCCCCCGTCCCGCTCGACCACGGCCACCGCCCGGCCCTCACAGTCGACTGTCGCCAACCTCATGCCGCTCCCCGTAGTTCGGCATTCCGCCTAGCGGAACGCAATTCCAAGTAGCGAAGCGAGTAAAACAACGCCCCGCCAAACCTGTCAAGAGCCCCCAGTCCCCCCACCCCCAAACCCAATCCCCGCACCAAACAGGAAAGTTGCCCCCCACCCAGGCACACCCGGGACCGGCCCATCCCACGCGCCCGGCGCTCGAGGACACACCGCACCCGCACATCCGCCGCCACACCCGGCGCCCGGCAACCCCAGCCGTCCGGCGCTCGAGGACGCCTCGCGCCCGCGCATCCAGGCACATCCGCAACCCGGGCAACTCCAGCCCGTTCCGGTGCTTGAGGACACGCCGCACCCGCACATCCGCCGCTATACCCGGAACCCCGGCAACTCCAGCCCGTCCGGCGTTTGAGGACACCCTGCATCCGCGCATACGCAGGCGCGCCCGGGACCCCGGACCCGGCCAATCCCAGCCCGTCCGGCGTTTGAGGACGCGTCGCGGCGCCCGCGCGTCGGCGCAGGCGCGCCCGGGGCCGGGGCCGATTGCAGGCCGGCTGGGGGGGTGGGCGCGGGGCGGGGCCATCTCGGGTCGCGGGCTAGGTTGTTGCGGCGCCTGCCCATTCGGCGACGCGTGAGCGAAGTGCCTCGGCCAGTTCCGTCATTCGCGCCGATGTCATCCGCGACTTCAGGCCGGTCACGCTGATCGCGGCCGCCGGCGCCGACCGTCCCAGGAACAGCGGCACCGCCACACACCGCAGCCCCAACTCGTTCTCCTCCAGGTCCGTGGCCCAGCCACGACGCCGCACCTCGTCCAGCTCGGCGGCCAGCTTCGGCACCGAGGTGAGCGTGTGGCGGGTCGCCGGCCGCAGTGGCAGCCGAGGCGTCGCCCAGGCCCGCAACGCCTCGTCGGTGGGATACGTCCAGGCCAGCAGCGCCTTGCCGACTCCCGTACTGTGCGCGGGATTTCGCCCGCCGATCACGGACGAGAGCTTGATCGCTCCGGACGCCTCGACCTTGTCCAGATAGACCACCTCGCCCGCGTCCAGGATGGCCACGTGCACCGTTTCGTCGGTTACCCGGCGCAGGTCGGCGAGCAGCGGATGCACCATCGAGCGCAGGTCGATGTCGTCGTGGAAGCGGAACGCGGTGGCGAGCAGCTGGCTCCCGATGAAGTAGGGGCCGTTCACCTCGGGCTGGGCGGCGAATCCGCGGTGCTTGAGCGCCCCGAGCAGCCGATGGAGGGTGCTCTTCGGGATGTCCAGATCACTCGCAAGCTCCTCCAGGGCGATGCCTCGGGGCATTTCGCCCATACGCATCAGGATCCGCAGTGCTCGATCCACGCTGATCACGGGCGAATCGCTGTTGCCGGTCAAGGGCCCCCCTAGGGAACGAAGCATAAATGGGATGGCATTCCGTCTGATGGAATGATAGACCGTACCGCGCATCGCTGATAACGTCCCGGCTCGTCGACCGGTCACGGAGGAGAAGCGATGCGCGGGCTCATCGGCAAGCGGGTACTCGTCAGCGGCGGCAGCAGCGGCATCGGCCTCGCGGCCGCCCGGCGCTTCCTCGAGGAAGGGTGCCGCGTCCTGGTGGGCGGCCTGGATCCGGCCGAGGTGGACGAGGCCGTCGCGGAACTGCGCCCCCTCGGCGAGGTCACCGGCTTCGCCGTCGACGTCAGCCACGAGCCGGACGCGATCGCGCTCGTCGAGGCCGCCGTCCGCGAACTCGGCGGCATCGACGTACTCGCGAACAACGCCGGCATCGCCTGGCGCGAACCCTTCCTGGAAATCACCCCCGAGCACTTCGACCGCATGCTCGCGGTCAACCTGCGCGGCATGTTCCTGGTCGGCCAGGCAGTCGGCCGGCACATGGTCGAACGCGGCGGCGGCGGGGTGATCGTCAACATGTCGTCCACGAACGGGATCGCGGGCGAGGAGGACTACGCGCACTACAACGCCTCCAAGGGAGGTGTCCTCCTGCTCGGCAAGACGATGGCGGTGGAGCTGGGCCGGTACGGAATCCGGGTGAACACCCTGTGCCCCGGATACATCCGTACACCACTCAACGCCTCGATCGCAGGCGCAATGACAGACCCCGACTTCGAATCCACGTACATCACCACCCGAATCCCCCTCTCGCGCGCCGGCCGCCCCGAAGACGTGGCTGCCGCCTACGCGTTCCTGGCCTCGGAGGACGCCGCCTTCATCCACGGCACCGAACTGGTCATAGACGGCGGCCAATTGGCAGTCATGTAGCCGACCAGGCCCCCACCCACCTCCACACGGCCCGCAACCCGGCCGTGTCGGAATCGCAACCGCCCCAGCCCGAAACGCAGTTCACCCAAGCCCGGCCCCCAGCCCCAATCCGGTCCGCCGCCATCTCAGCCAGGTCCGCAGCACGTCTCAGCCCGTCCGGCGTTCGAGGACGAGCGGGCCGCAGGCCGACGTGCCGGACTCACGCCGCCGATGCAACCGCCGCCGGCGAGCCCGCCCCATCGCGACGGCCATCCGCCCGAGGGAGATCCACGGAACATGCCCCTGTCCACGGACCTGATCGACCGCCTGAGCGCGATCGTCGGCGCCGAACACGTCCGCCACACCACCGGCGACCTCGTGCCGTACGCCCGCGACGCCACCCCCCTGTTCGACCGCCTCCCGGACGCCGTGGTCTTCCCGGCCGACACCGCCGAGGTCGCCGCCGTACTGCGCCTGGCGACCGAGCACCGCGTCCCGGTCGTCCCC
The DNA here is from genome assembly GCF_044334985.1 of Embleya sp. NPDC020630. Taxonomy (NCBI): domain Bacteria; kingdom Bacillati; phylum Actinomycetota; class Actinomycetes; order Kitasatosporales; family Streptomycetaceae; genus Embleya; species Embleya sp. NPDC020630. The sequence goes on along the minus strand of NZ_JBIRUB010000007.1, from coordinate 423,823 downwards.
CGGGGCGCCGGCTCCAACCTGTGCGCGGCCACCGTGGCCCTGAACGGCGGCATCGTCCTGGTCACCACACGCATGAACCGCATCCGCGAGATCAGCCCCGACGAACTGCTCGCCGTGGTCGAACCCGGCGTGACCACCGCCGCCCTGGCCGACGCCGCGACCGCACACGGCCTGCTCTTCCCACCCGACCCCGGCAGCCGCACGGTCTCCACCGTCGGCGGCAACGTGGCCACGTGCGCCGGCGGACTGCGCGGCCTCAAGTACGGCGTCACCCGCAACTACGTACTCGGCCTGGAAGCGGTACTGCCCACCGGCGAGGTGATCCGCACCGGCGGCCGGCTCTGGAAGGACGTGGCCGGCTACGACCTGACCCGCCTGCTCACCGGCTCCGAGGGCACCCTCGCCGTGATCACCGAGATCACCATGGCCCTGCTGCCCGCCCCCGCCGACACGGGCACCGGGATCGCCTACTTCCCCGACCTGACCCAGGCCGGCCGCGCGGTCGCCGACATCCTCTCCGCCGGCATCGTCCCGGCCACCCTGGAATTCCTGGACCGGAGCTGCATCAACGCGGTCGAGGACTTCGCCGAACTCGGCCTGCGCCGGGACGCCGGGGCGCTGCTCCTGTTCGGCGACGACGGTACGTCCGACGCGGTCCGCCGCGACCTGAACCGCATGGCCGAGTTGTGCGACGCGGCCGGCGCCACGCAATGGACCCTCGCCGAGGACGTGGCCGGCGCCGAGGCACTGCTGACCGCTCGCCGGTGTTCGCTGCCCGCGCTGTCCCGACTCGGCGCGCTGACCATCCTCGAGGACGCCACCGTGCCGCGCCCCAGGATCGCCGAGATGGTCGACCGGATCGACGCCATCGCGGCCACGCACACCGTCACCATCGCCACCTTCGGCCACGCCGGCGACGGCAACCTCCACCCCACCTGCGTGGTGGCCGACCCGAACGACACCGAATCGATCGAGCGCGCGCACGCCGCCTTCGACGACATCTTCCGCACCGCCATCGAACTCGGCGGCACGATCACGGGCGAACACGGGGTAGGCGCCGCCAAGTTGCCCCACCTGCGCGCCCAACTCGGCGACGACCAGCTGCAATTGCTGAGCCGGATCAAAACCGCGTTCGATCCCGCCCGCATCCTCAATCCCGGAAAGCTCGGCTCATGACCGGTGTGTTCGACCCCGAGGAACTCTCCCGCTGCATCTCCTGCGGCTTCTGCCTGCCCGCGTGTCCGACCTACGCCGCCACCGGCGACGAGGCATCCTCGCCGCGCGGCCGGATCAACCTGATGCGCGCGCTGGAGACCGGCCGCCTGGACGCCGACGACCCGACGCTGCTGGAACAGTCCTCCGCGTGCCTGGGCTGCCGCGCCTGCGAACCGGTCTGCCGGGCGGGCGTGCCGTACGGCTCCTTGTTGGAACAGTGGCGCGACCACCAGTGGCGGGGCAAACACCGACCACCGCCGGCCCGGCTGTTGACGATCGTGGCGAGCCTGCCACCGGTGGTCCGCGCGATGGGCTGGGGCCGCTTCGTCCTGCCGGCCGGGCGCAGCAGCCCCGACAAGACAACCCGTCCGACCACACCCCGGACACCGAAGCCACCCACACAACCCGCACCCTCCGCACCACCCGCCGGCACCGGTGCCTCCCTCATGCTCGGCTGCTTCGAACGCGCCATGTTCCCCAGGGTCTCCCGCGCGGCCCGCACCCTCCTGCCCGGCCTGAAGGTGCCGGACAACCAGGGCTGCTGCGGAGCACTGCACGCGCACAACGGCGAATCCACCAAGGGCCGCGCCCTCGCCCGCCGCCTCGGCGAACGCCTCCCCGGCCGGATCGTCACCACCTCCGGCGGATGCGCCGCGCACCTCGCCGACGTCATCGGCCGCGACCGGGTCGCCGAACTGTCCGAGGTGGTCGACGCCTCGGCACTGCCCGAGCGCCGAGTGGCCGGCCGCCGGGTCAGGGTCACCCTCCAGGACTCCTGCCACCTGCGCAACGGCCTCGGCGTATGGCGCGAACCGCGCGAAGTCCTGTCCGCGGTGGCCGACTTCGTGGAAACCCCGGGGGCCGGCGACTGCTGCGGCGCGGCCGGCACCTACTCCCTCCTGCGCCCGATCGAATCCCGCCGCATCCTCGACCGCAAGCTGGACGCGATCGAGGCCAGTGGCGCCGACGTCGTGGTCGCGGTCAACCCCGGCTGCCTGCGCCAACTCCGCACCGGCCTGCGACGCCGCAAGTCGCGCGTACGCGCGGTACACCTCGCCGAATTCCTCACCGCACCCAACGGCGGCGCCCGGACGCCCTGACCATCACGGGCCCGACACCGGTGTCTCGGGCCGAGTTCGGCGTATGCGACTCCACACGGGGGGAGCCGCATACGCCGTACCCGACCCGAGACACCCACACCTATCCGGCTCGGCCGTGCCCTCCCGAGGCTCCGGCGAAGTGACAAGCGGCTCGGAGTGAAGGCGCCGGGACCACGGGCCCACAACCTCGCCGAGACGCGCCGTGTTTCGCTGACACCGGCTGCTTCGGCCGACTCGTCGGCGGTCATCGTGATCTCGGACTGACGGTCGCCGCTTCGCTCGGGGTGATCCTGTCGTGGGCGCTGATGCAGGTCGGCTTCGCGCAGATCTACCTCGTCATCGACGTCACCGGCGGGCACGGCGACCTTCGGTTCCCCGAGGGCACGACGCCGTCGTTCCTGAGTTTCGCGTACTTCTCCTTCACGCTCGCCACGTCGTTCGCGACCAGCGATGTCGAAGTCGTCGGTGTGCGGATGCGGCGGATCGTGCTCGTCCACACCGTCAGCGCCTACTTCTACAACGCCCTGGTGGTCGCCGTCGCGTTCCAGGTGCTTCAGGGGCTCGTCAGCCCGTGAGGCGCGGCCCGCGACGACATGCCACCCCGCGATGAGGGGGTGTACCCGAGCCGAGGTTCGATCACCGGCAGTCCATACAGGGCAAATCACCCGAATCGGTGCGAGTCAGGCCGAAAGCCTCCATCGCGCCACCCGGCCCGAAGGGGCCATCCCATCGAACGCCGGTTCCGCGACGCGCGCGCCCTCACCCTCGCCGCATCCCACGAATGGGCAGGTCGCCCCCCGTTTCGACCCGTTTTCCACCATCCCGAGACCGTCGTTTCCGGCAAATCCCGTGGCGCACGTCACATCCCGCGCACCGATTGTCAGGAACTCGCACGCACCGTAAACCGAGTTTCCGCGATTCTCACTCCCCGCGATTTCGTCCTTACTCGCCGCTGAAGGTCCCGGGCACAATGCGTGGACGCTTCGGGACTTTCGGTCCCGGAATTCCACCCTTCCGACCCGAATCTTCGGTTTCGGCGAAACATGATGTTTGGATCCGAGTCGGGTGTATGCGTAGCTTGGTGCTTCGCCGCACCGGTCCGGTGTTCGGCGGAATGTGTCTCCCGGTTCGCCGAATCCTGCCGCCGGAGAGGCCACGGTACGAAACCCGAAAGGCAGGAGCGGGGGAACCAAGTGGAATGCCGTCCCGGGCGTGCGCATGTCGCGGACGTTCGATAACGACGGCTTGGGGTGAAGCCGTGCCCGCCTCCTCGATACCCGAGGAGTCGACGCCGGCCGGGCGAGACTCTCCAGCCCGAATCCGACAGCTCACTTCGTAGGCGTGGGAGAAGGAAAAATCTTCGTGCAGTCGTTCATCACCCCTGCCCGCAAGCCCAAGAACGCGCGCCTCGCGCTCACCCTCGGCATGGCCGGCGCCATCGTCGCCGCCCCGCTGATCACCGGCTTCGCCACCTCCGCCACCGCCGCCCCGGTCTCCGTCTGGGACAAGGTCGCCATGGGCGAGAGCTCGGGCAACTGGCACATCAACACCGGCAACGGTTTCTACGGTGGCCTGCAGTTCACGCAGAGCACCTGGAACGAGTTCGGCGGTCAGCAGTACGCCCCGCGTGCGGACCTGGCCACCAAGGACCAGCAGATCGCCATCGCGGAGAAGGTCCTCGCCGTACAGGGCCCCGGCGCGTGGCCGAACACCTCGGGCCCCGCGGGCCTGACCCGTGGCGGCGCCGCTCCGGCCGTCTCCCCCAACGCCAAGTCGGGCTCGACCAAGGCCACCGTCAAGGTCGCCCCGAAGGTCGCCGAGAAGCCGGTCGAGTCCGCGCCGGCCCCGAAGGCCCCGAAGATCGAGGTCGTCCCGGCCGCCGAGACCACGGCCACGACCACCACCTACTCCGTGGTCAAGGGCGACACCCTGTCCAAGATCGCCGCGGCCAAGGACGTCGAGGGCGGCTGGCACAAGCTGTACGCCGACAACAAGTCCGTCATCGGCGGCAACCCGAACCTGATCCTGGTCGGCCAGAAGCTCTCGCTCGCCGGCAAGGCCGCGGCCGCCACGAAGACCGAGGCCAAGGTCGAGACCAAGACCGAGGCCCAGGTCGAGACCAAGACCGAGGCCAAGCCCTCCGTGTCGGTCAAGGTCGCGCCGAAGCCCGTGACCAAGGAGAAGGCCCCCGTCGTGGCCAAGGACTCCTCGGCCAAGGCCGGCAGCACCGCCGTCAACTCCTCCGGCTACGTCGCTCCGGTGAACGGCGCGCTGGGCACCGCGTTCGGCACCGGTGGCTCCATGTGGTCCAGCGGCAGCCACACCGGCCAGGACTTCGTGGTCGGCACCGGCACCTCGGTCAAGGCCATCACCTCGGGCACCGTGGTCAGCGCCGGCAACGGTGGTGCCTACGGCAACGAGGTCGTCATCAAGCACGCGGACGGCAAGTACTCGCAGTACGCCCACCTGTCCAGCATCGGCGTCCGCGCCGGCCAGACGGTGAGCACCGGTCAGCAGATCGGCCTCTCGGGCGCGACCGGCAACGTGACCGGCCCGCACCTGCACTTCGAGATCCGCACCACCCCGAACTACGGCAGCGGCATCAACCCCGTCACCTACCTGCGCGCGCACGGCGTCAACCTCTGATCCGAGCACAACCGGGAAGTTCCAGGGCCGGGCCCGTCGACCACGCGTCGACGGGCCCGGCCCTGTTCCATGCCCGCCGCGCGGACGATGCCGGCCGTGTGGGCACTGTTCGCCGGAGTGGCCGTATCCGCCGGGCACCGAGCGAGCGGCGCTTCCCCGGCGTCAGCCCCGCGCGGGGTAGCGCTTCGGCAGCGGCAGCCCCCGCGCCGCCATCAACTCCCGCAACCGGTCCGGATAATCGGTGATCAGCCCGTCCACGCCGTCGTCCATCAGCTTCGCCATGGTGGCCGGGTCGTCGATCGTCCACGGCACCACCTTGATGCCCAGTCGGTGTGCCTCGTCGACCATCGCCCGCGTCACGTAGGGGCGGTAGTTCGGATCGCCCACCTTGCCGTCCTGCGGGAAGCCGTGCACCGGGGAGAACGAGGTCGCGCCGAACGACTCGATCGCCCGCAGCGGGTCGCCGCCGAAGTCGTCGATGTCCAGGCCGCCCAGCCAGGGCGAGGCGCCGGGCTTGCCGACCTGGAGGAAGTCGTAGTTGGTCAACGCGACCAGCGGCAGCCGGGGTTCGACCTGACGCATCCTCATCAGCGAGCCCCAGTCGAAGCTTTGGATGGTGACCTGGCGCAACAGCCCGGCCCGGCGCACCTCGCGCGCCACCGTCTGCACGAACTGCTCGCGCGGCGCCGTCTCGTTCGGCGCGCCCGCCTCGACCTTGGTCTCCACGTTGAGCTTCACGCCGCGTGCGTGCCGCCGGTTGACCAGGTCGAACACCTCGGTGAGCAGCGGCATTCGGGCACCGGGCGAGGTGGTCTGGCCGGGGAAGCCCGGGAACTGCCGTGACCCGCAGTCGAGGGTACGGACCTGGTCGAGGGTGAGCGTGTTGACGTACTTCCCGACGTAGGGGAACTCCGGATCGCCGGCCCGCACGGGCCCGGTGTCGGCACACTTGCGGCCGTCGACCTTGCGGTCGTGGGTGACCACGGCCCGGCCGTCCTCGGTGATCTGGACGTCCAGTTCGAGGGTGGAGACCCCCAGGTCCAGGCCCTTGGCGAAGGACGCGATGGTGCTCTCCACGGTCAGGCCCAGACCGCCGCGGTGCGCCTGTAGGTCGAAGGTCCTGTGGTGATTTCCGTGGCGGTCCGCCGCGGCGGCCACTCCCGGCGCGGCAACGACCGCCGCCCCGGCCAGGATCGCAGCCGTGACGGTCTTCCATCCGGACATGGACGTCTCCTTCTCGCTCCGTTCGACGACACTCGATCGTCGACGCCCACACCCTGTCCCGCACCACATGATGCGCGGGGAGGCGACTCGTGGCGCCCAGACGAAGAAGAAGCGAAGAAGCGGCGAATGGCGCCACCGGAACCGCAACGGCGCACCCTCAAACACCACTTCGCACCCGACCCGCCGAGCAGAACGCACCCACGACAGGCACGCGCCGAGCGCCGGACGGGATCGAATCCCGTCCGGCGCCCGGAGGTTCCCGGTGCCGCGTCCGTCGCGGAGCGCGGCACCGGCGTCCGGCCGCGGCTTGAGAACACCTCATCAAGCCCGGCCGGAACCCGGTGTTCCCGGGACCCGGCGATACGGCATACGGCGCCGCCGGCCGATCCGCCCCGGGATCGGGATCGGGGTCACCGGCGGTACAACACCGCCTCCGGCGCCGCCGCGGTCAGCGTCACCGCCTTCGGGTGGACCGGCACCGCCCGCCCGGGCCGGTCGTCCCGACCGAGCAGGAACGCCCGGTTGATCCCGTTCACCGTGATCGTGCTGCCCGGGTCGACGCCCGCGACGGTACGGATCGCCACCACCTCGACGATGTCCGACGCCCGCGTCCCGTGCGGCAGCCGTACCGTCGTCGCCGCCGGATCGTCGCGCTGCAACGACCAGTCCACCCGCCCGCGGTCCGAGCGGTACAGCGTCGGGTCCCCCTTGACCCGCACACCCAGCGCGACCCCGTTCCACCCGGCCGCGCCCGCCGGCGGCTCCGACGTGGTCTTGCGGATCACCGCGTACAGGTAGTCCGTCGGATCGGCGATCAGCGTGGTCGTGTCGGCCGGCGGGTCGGCCACCACCCGGCCCTCGCGCCGCATCTCTTGGACCATCACCGGATACACCCACGGATGCCGGTCCACCATCTCCTCGCGCGCGGTCCGAGTCGGGTCCGCCAACCGCTCCACCGCCGCCGGCGCGAACCGCATCGGGTCGTCCACCACGTCGCACAGGTTGTTGTTCAACGTGCAGGTCTGCAACAGCGGATGGCCGTCCTCGTAGCGCCCGGCGAACGGCGTCGTGCCGTGGTTCGGCGACTGGAAGAACGCCGTGCCCGGCACCGCCCGACCGCCCCGGTCCACCTCGACCCGGTACGCCCACTCGATGTCGGTGGTCCGACCCCAGCGGGCCATCAGCGCCGGCGTCGAGGTGCCGCCGTCCTCGTTGCTCCACACGATCGTGTAGGTCAACACCCGGTGCCCGGCGGTCGCCGCCGGGGCCTCCTGGTACCAGGCCAGCACCGGGGTGTCGGTGACCGCGTTCTGGAACGGGCCGGTCGCGCCGCCCGGCGCGCCCGGGATGTTCCGGCCGTACAGGACCGGCGCGTTCGCGGCGACCGCGTGCTCCCGGTCCCCGGTCGCGATCGTGCGCGTCCGCAGCCGGGAAACGTGCACCACCGACCCGGCCGGCGACGACCGGTCGGCCGCGAAGCGGATGCTCAGCTCGTGCCGCCCCTTGCGCAGCGCGCCCAGCGCGAAGCCGCGCTCGGTGGGCGTGGCGCCGAAGACCACCACGTCACCGGCGGGCCGGCCGTCCACGAACAGCTGCACCACCGCCGACTCCGCGCCCGCCCTGCCCCAGTCCACGCCCGGCGCCGCCACGGTCAGCGTCACCAGCGCCTCGCCGTCGCGCCCGGCCCGGAACGGGACCACCACGGGGCGCCCGTCGCGGTGCACCGAGAAGGTGCCGTGCGCTCCCGTGGTCGCCGCGGCCGAGTCGGCGGACCCGGCGGCCTCGGCCGCCCGCGCCGCCGAGGCCGGGCCGGCCAGTCCCGCCGCGGCGGCGAGCACCGCCCCGGTCAGCACGAATCGACGCAGACGATGGGTACGAGATCGAGCGAACACGAGCAATCCCCCGAACGAGATGGGTGAGTCCGACCTGCCCACCGTGGCCGGCGGACGGGCCGCGGGCCAACCCCCGCACGGGCAAATTCCACCAACCGTCATCACCGGGCCCACGTCCCGACACACCCCGGCCACGCAGCGGGCCGACGGCACGCCGATGTCCGATTCGTTCAATACCCGACGCTTCCGCACGCCTAGCGTCGAACCATGGAGTGGATCACGAACGACATGATCGACCGAGCCGAACGTTTCCTGTGGGCCTCGGGCCGCGTACTGGAACAGCGCCGATTCGCCTACCTGTTCGGCACAGGCAAGCCGGCCGCGCCGGGGGCCGAGGGCGAACGCACGGCTCGGGCCGAGGCCGATCGGGCCGGACTGCTCGCCGCCCTGGCCGGATATCGCACCCCCGACGGTGCCTACGCGTACGGCCTGGAACCCGACGTGCGCGGGCCCGAGCCGCAACCGGCCACGCTGCGCGCCACGATGCCGATCCTGGCCGAGGCGGACGCGCTGCACGGCCCGGACACGGCCCGCCTGTGCGACTGGCTGGCGGGCGTGGCCGGCGACGCGGGCGGCGTGCCGCCGGCCCTGCCCGGGCTGCGCGACTACCCGCACCCACCGTGGCTGATCGTGCCGGACCCGCCGGTCCCGGGGCTGATCCCGACCGGCTGGATCGTCGGCCCGCTGCTGCGCGCCGGCGTCGAACACCCGTGGCCGGCCGCCGCGACCGAGTTCTGCCGCACCACCATCGAGGAGTTGCGGACCACCCACCCGTACGAGGTCGAGGCCGCGGTGACCTTCCTCGACGGCGTCCCGGACCGGCGGTGGGCCCGGACGCAGGCACGCCGATTGGGCGAACTGGTGCGCGAGCAGCGGCTGGTGCTGCTCGACCCGGCCCATCCGGAGCAGGCCCGGCTCGCCCCGGGCTACGCCGTCGGCGAGTACCACCTGCCGCACGACTTCGCGCCGCACCCGGAGAGCCTTGCGCGCGAGTGGTTCACCGACGCCGAACTGCGCCGGGGCCTGCGCGCACTGGCCGCCGCACAGGAGGAGGACGGCGGTTGGCCGCTGCGCTGGGCGGAGTGGTCGCCCACGGTCCGCACCGAGGCCCGCCCGGCGATCACCATCGACGCACTGAACGTGCTGCGCGCGTACGACGGGGCACTCTCGGGCGAGGCGTAGACGGGGCACGGGTCGCGGCACGCACCCGAGTCGGGAGGCCGTGTCGGTCGGGCGCCGCCTCCCGCCTCACACCACGGCCACCCGCTCCCCGTCCACCAGCAGCACCTGCCCGTCCCGCAACGTGCGATGCGGTACACCGCGGGCACGGTAATCGGCCACGACCCCGGCGAGCAGGGCCGACTCGGGGTGGTCCGGGGAATCCACATGCGGGACGACCGCGTGGTCCAACACCCCCAGCCCGTCCCACCGCACCGGCCGGCCGTACACCTCGGTCACCGCGTCCGCGTCGTCGCAGCGCTCCAGGCCGCGCAGGTCGGGCGCGAGCACACAGGCGCCCGCGCTGTACCCGCCGTAGACCACCGCATCCCGCCGCAGCAGATCGACCAGGACACCGTCCGCACCGCTGCGGGCCAGCGCGTCGCGCAGCAGGAACACATTGCCGCCGCGCACCCAGACCGCCGGGAACCCGGCCAACACGGCGGCGACTTCGCCCGGCGGCCGGTCGAAGAACGTCCGCAGATCGACCTCGGTCGGATGCAGCCCCAGCTCCCGCAGCACCACGAACTCCGAGCCGACACAGGCGGCCCGCACCTCGGCCGGCCGGTCGTCGATCGCGTTGGCGATCACCGCGATCGGCATGCCCGCCACACCGGCACCACCCACCCCACCCAGCAACGCGACCAGCCGGTCCGGGTGTTCACCGAGCCGAAACGACGAGAGATACATGCGCATCGCCGGACCCTAGCGCGTGCCCAACCGGGGCTCCCACCTCCGTCCCACCCACCCGCTCGAATCCGCGTTCCCGACCGCCCGACGAGCCCCTTACGCCATCGGAGTGGCATTCCCGCTCCGAGGTCGTCCCGGGCGTTCACCTGGGTAGGCCCGGCCCCGGAGGGCCTGCCCGCCCTCCGCGAACGACAGCGGCGCCGCCGCGTGGGGTGTGCGGCCCGCACCGAGGGAAGAGGACCCAGCGATGAAGATGCCTGCGCGCATGGCGGTCGCCGTGCTCGCCACAACGGCCGCGCTCGGCGGGTTCGGGGCCGTGGTGACCACGGCCCACGCCGCCGAGCGCAACGCCCCCGCGGCACCGAGCCGCCCGGCCGACACCGAGCCGGCACCGAACTGTTCGAACAACAGCAACCACACACCCTGCTGGGAATACCAGACCTGGTACTGGACCTACGACAACTGCAACAAGGCGGGCACCGCGGCGGTGAACGCCGACCGCGGCAAGTTCGACAACCACGTGTGCGTGTTGACCGGCAATGGCGTGGGCGTCGGCCTCTGGCTGCACAAGCTGCACGACTGATCGTCCGCCGGACCCCATCCACCCCGAGGCCGTCCACCTCGGGCCAGGGTCCGGTACGCGACCCGGCCGGCGGCAACGCACGGAACGCTCCGGCCGGGCGCCGCCCCACGCCCCCACCGCAGGCCCCATCCACCTGCCGCACCCCCACCCCGCGACACGTACGGTAATCGAACGCGTACATACCGTTCGTTCCCGGTTTCGGCCCGTAAGGTCGCGAGGGTGATGCCTCTGGATCGCCGAAGCTTGCTTCGACGTCTCGCCGGAGCGGTCGCGCTCGGCGCGGCCGTGAGCGGCTGCGGCGACGACTCCCACCCCTCGGCGACCCGCTCCCCCGCCGCCGCATCCGGCGGCAATACCTCGGCCCCGAATGGTCCTTCCGGCCCTATCGTCGGCGCCGGCGCCGCTCCCGAACCGCCGCCGCTGCCCGCCGACCTGCCGTTCCACGTCACCTCCGGCCCCGCCGATCGGCGGGGCGTGGCGCTGACCTTCCACGGTCAGGGCAGTGCGGAGAGCGCCGACGCGCTGCTCGGCCTCCTGGAGGCGGCCGGGGCGCGCGGGACGGTCCTGGCCGTGGGGTCGTGGCTGGACGAACAACCGCACATGGCCGGGCGGGTATTGGCCGGTGGGCACGAACTGGGTAACCACACGATGAACCACGGCGACATCTCCGCGATGTCCGCCGAACGCACCTACGCCGAGATCACCGACTGCGCCGACCGGCTCAGGCGGCTCACCGGCTCGATCGGACGCTGGTTCCGGCCCTCCCGGGCCGAGGACTGTACGCCCGTCGTCGCCGCCCAGGCCCGGCGCGCCGGATACGCCCACTGCCTGGGCTACGACCTGGACTCACTGGATTTCACCGACCCCGGCCCCACCGCCGTCACCCGCACCGTGCTCGACGGGGTGCGACCCGGCTCGGTGGTCAGCCTGCACTTCGGACACCCGGGCACCGTAGCCGCGATGCCCGCCATCCTCGACGGCCTACGCACCCGCGGACTGCGGGCGGTCACGATGTCGGAGCTCGTCACCTGATGACCACTCACCTCTCCCCCACCCGCCGCCGCCCCGGCCGCATCGCGCTGTTCCTGGCCGGCTGCTGTCTGGTCGCCTCCGCCGCGTGCGGGTCGTCGACGGACACCCCGGCGAAGCCCGCCCCGATCAAGACCTCCGCCGCGCCGGTGGAGGCCGCCCCGGTCCCCGCGCAGCCGCCGGCCCCCGAACTGGCCAACCTCCTGCCCGGCATGCCGCCACCGCTGGACCCGCACGACCTGTACGCCGCCGACCGCCCCGGCATGCTCGCCGACGCGGTCAAGGGTTTCCCGTCGCGGGTGTACGTACCCAACACCGAGTCGAACACGGTGAGCGTGATCGACCCGGCCACCTACAAGGTGATCGAGACGATCAAGGTCGGGCACCAGCCGCAACACGTGGTGCCCTCCTGGGACTTGAAGACGTTGTGGGTCAACAACGACCTCGGCGACACGCTCACCCCGCTCGATCCCGCCACCGGCAAGGTCGGCACGCCGGTGCCGGTGGACGACCCGTACAACCTCTACTTCACCCCGGACGGCAAGTACGCGGTCGTGATGGCGTCGATGGACCGCCAGTTGGTCTTCCGCGACGCGCACACGATGGCCGTGGTCAAGGCGGAGCCGAGCCAGTGCGCGGGCGTCAACCACGCGGACTTCTCCCCCGACGGCAAGTACTTCATCGTCTCCTGCGAGTTCTCCGGCGAACTGCTCAAGGTCGACACCGCCGAGATGAAGGTGGTGGCCAAGCAGAAGATCCCGCTGTCGGGCTCGATGCCGCAGGACGTCAAGATCTCCCCCGACGGCAAGACCTGGTACATCGCCGACATGATGGCCGACGGCGTGTGGGTGCTCGACGGCGACACCTTCAACACCCCGACCCGGCTGCGCACCGGCAAGGGCGCGCACGGCCTGTACCCCAGCCGCGATTCGAAGAGCCTGTACATCTCCAACCGAGGCGAGGGCTCGATCTCGGTGCTCGACTTCGCCACCGGCGCGCTGACCGCCAAGTGGGAGCTCCCCGGCGGCGGCAGCCCGGACATGGGCGGGGTGTCCGCCGACGGCAAGGTGTTGTGGCTCAGCGGGCGCTACAACAAGGAGGTGTACGCGATCGACACCACCGACGGGAAACTGCTCGCCCGGATCCCGGTCGGCGTGGGCCCGCACGGCCTGTGCGTCTACCCGCAGCCGGGCCGCTACTCGCTCGGCCATACCGGCGTCTTCCGCTGACCGCCGGGGGGCGGCGAGGAGTGCCCGTACCTCGCCGCCCCCGGGTCAGTCCCGACCGCGCACGTCGCCCAGCCCCGGCCACCGCTTCTGCCACCTGGTGGCGGCCGGCGCCGACGACGCGGACCGCGACGCGTTGCTCCTGGACCGGATCCCGGCCGCGCGGCGGGTGCTCTCGATCGACGCGCATCGGTTGTTGCGCATGTTCAAGGGCGGCCCCTCCTCCTGGGACGGCCCCGCGTGGGTACTCGGCCGACCGGCCCTGGACCGAGCTCAGCGGGACGCGCTCGCCTCCGGGTTCCCGCCGCCGACCACGTGGACGGCGCCGGTGGAGCTGAGCGCGTTCGACCACGCCCTGGTCGCCGCGCTGGGCCGGGACGGGCGCGCGTCGCACGCGGCGCTCGCCGTCGAGGTCCGCCGACACGAGTCCACGGTGCGCCGCCGGATCGCGCAGTTGCGCGGGGCCGGCGCGTTGTTCTTCGACTTGGAGGTGGACGAGCGCCCCTTGGGCAATCCGACGGCGACCACGATGTGGATGTCGGTGCGGCCCGCGTATCTGGCGGCCACCGGCGCCGCGCTCGCCGACCACCCCGAGGTGGCCTACGCGGCGGCGACCACGGGCCGCACCAACCTGTACGCCACCGTGCTGTGCGCCGGCGACGAGGCGCTGTACGACTACCTCGCCGACCGGATCGGCGCGCTGCCGGGCATCGACGCGGTGGAGACGGCGCCGGTCATCCGCACGGTCAAGCGGGTGGGGGCGGTGGGGCGGGGCCGGAGGGTGCCGAACACGGCTGATGGGGAGCGCCGGACTCGGCGCTCCCCATCAGCCGGTGTGTTTCCCCGGCCTTCCCGACCACCCGGTGTGTGTTTCCCCCGCTACTCCTTCGCGCCCACCGCGTCGATCGGTTCGACGCGCAGGAGCCGTCGGGTGATCGGGGCGACCGACAGCGGTGCCAGGAGCAGGGCGGCGGCGCTGATTCCCAGCAGCAGCGGGACCGGCACGTAGGGGGTGCTCTCGCCGAACGCGCCCTTGCCGAACGGCACGAGGGTGATCATCGCGATGGTCAGGCCGAGCGCGAGCCCGATCACCCCGACCAGCGCGGCCTCGCCGCGGACGACCGCGCGGACCTGGGTGCGGGTGCTGCCGATCATCCGCATCAGGCCGAGTTCGCGGCGCCGGGCGACGGTGGACACGATCATCGTGTTGACCGCGGCGATGGTCGCGAAGCCCGCGAGGATGACCAGCATCACCTGGTTGGTCCACTTGTTGGTCTCGCGGTCCTGGTCGCGTTCCGCGGCGTAGCCGGCCCGGTCAAAGATCCGGGTGTCGGGGTGGGCCCGCGCGACCTTGGCGAGTGCGGCATCCACGGCGGCCGGGTCGGCCCGGTCGGCGAGGCGTACCAGCAGGCGGGTGTCCAGGGCGGCGTCGACGTGGTGTTCCACGGTGGCGCGCGGGAGGGTGACGGCGGCGGTACCCAGGCCGCGGTCGTAGGTGGCGACCAGCGTCGGCTTGATCCGGGTGCCGTCGCCGAGCCGGATCTCGATCGGCTTGCCGAGCCGGGCCTTGACCGTGTCGGCGGTGAGCCGGTCCATCGCCACCGCGCCGCCGGGCGGCTGCGCGGCGCCGGGGCGCAGCGCGTCGGTGCTGCCGGCACGTACCCCCAGGTCGAGCACGCGGGCCAGGTCGGTGTCGGTGCCGCCGATGCCCTGGGTCGAATACTTCTGCAGGTCGTCGGAGCCGGCCATGACCACATTGGTGGTCAGTACGGAGGTCACCGCGGCGACCCCGGGCACGCGGGCGACCTCGGTGGTGGTACCGGCCGGGAATCCGGGTCCGCCGATCACCCGGTCGGCGGTCAACGCGGCCTTGGACTGCTTCTCGCTGTAGTGGTCCTGCGCGGCGAACATGAACATCAGCGTGGTTGCGAAGGCCACGGTAAGGGTGATCGGGGTGATCGCCGAGGCGAGCCGGCGCGAGTTGGTGCGGGCGTTGTCGAAGGCGAGCCGACCGGGGGCGCCGAACAGGCGCAGGAGGAATCCGGTCACGTACACGAACAGGTGGGCGATCAGGGGGCCGAGCAGTCCGACGCCTAGCATGAACAGCATGATCACGCCGCCCGCCGCGCCGACGGCCTGGTCACCGGTGGCCTTCATGGCGATGCCGGAGAGTACGCCACCGCCGGCCAGCGCGACGAGGCCCAGGACCAGCCGGACCCAGCCGACCCGGGCCCGCTCGACACCCGCCTCGCCCAGCGCCTCGGTCGGCTTGGTCCGCGCACTGGCGCGCGCCGCCATCAGGCCGGCGAGCAGCGCGGAGAGCACACCCGCGCCGACCGCGATCAGCATCGGGACCGGGCCTACGGCGAGGGTGACGCCGTCCTCGATCATGCCGCGGCCGACCATGGTGTCGAACCACCAGCGGGCGAGCAGCGTCCCGGGGAGCACGCCGGCCAGGCCCGCGAGCAGGGAAACCATCACGGTCTCGGTGGCGATCATCCGGCGGACCTGCCAGGGGGTGGCGCCGACCGCGCGCAGCAGGGCGAAGTCGCGGCGCCGCTGGGCCACGGACAACGAGGTGGAGCCGGCCACGACGAACACCGCGACCGCGGCGACGATGCCGCCGAAGGACGCGCCGACGCCGATGAGCAGTTCCTTGGTGTTGCCCAGGCCGGGGTGTTCCACCTCGCCGCGTCCGTCGCCGGTGCGGACCTCGGCGCCGGTGCCCTTGAGCGACTTGCGCAACTCGCCGGCGACCTTGCCGGTCGAGGTGTGGTCGGCGAGCAGTACGCCGAACGCGGTCACCTTGTCGGGGTTGCCCGCCAGGCGCGCGGCCTCGGTGTCGGCGACGTAGAGCCGGGCGCCGGTGCCGGGGAGTACGGCCGACACGCGCAGCGGGACCTCGCCGGCGGGCGTGGTCACCCGGACCGTGCCGCCGGCGGTCGCGCCGGCGCCGATCCGGTGCGCGGCCTCGGTGGTCAGTACCGCTTCGCCGGGCCGCGGCGCGGCGCCGTCGTGCGGGGTGGCGGCCAGGCGGGCGGCGGACCAGGGGTGCGCGTCGAGTACGGCGGTGGGCGTCCGGGCGGGGAAGGTGAGGTCGGGCAGGACCGCGGCCACACCGGGTACGGCCGCGATCCGGGCGGCGAGCGCGGCGTCGACGCGGGCCCGCTCGGGCAGCGCGACCTTCACGTTCTCCTTGTCCTCGCCGCTGCCGAAGGTCTTGCTCGTGGTGGTCGGCCCGGCGACCACGATGGGGGTGTCGGCGTAGCGGCCGGCCGGCACGTGGGCGCGGATTCCGCTCTCCAGGAAGATCCCGCACATCGTGACGAGCATGGCGGCGAACAGCAGGGCGACGAAGGAGCCGGCGAACGAGGCGGGCCGAAAGCGTACGGAGGTGCGGGCGAGCCCGTTGGGACGGCCCATCAGGCGGCCCGCCCCTGGGCGCGGGCGGGCTGGGAGAGGCCGACCATCCGGGCCGCGATCGCCTCGGGGGTGGGCCGGTACAGCTCCCCGGCGAGGTTGCCCTCGGCCAGGAAGACGACCCGGTCCGCGTAGGAGGCGGCGACCGGGTCGTGGGTGACCATCACGACGGTGGCGCCGGTGTCGTCCACGGCCCGGCGCAGCAGCGCCAGCACCTCGGCGGCCGTGGTGGTGTCGAGCGCGCCGGTCGGCTCGTCGGCGAACAGCACGTCGGGGCGGGTGACCAGGGCGCGGGCGATGGCGACGCGCTGCTGCTGGCCGCCGGACAATTGCGCGGGTCGGCGGCCGGCGTGCTCGTGCAGTCCGACCATGCCCAACATCTCGGCGGCCCGGCCGCGTTCCGGCCGCTGCCCCGCGAGCCGCAGCGGGAGCAGTACGTTCTTCTCCACGGTCAGCGACGGCAGCAGGTTGAACGCCTGGAACACGAAGCCGAGCCGGGTCCGGCGCAGCCGGGTGAGCTGGTTCTCGTTCATCGCGGTGAGGTCGTCGTCCCCCAGCAGCACCCGCCCCGAGTCGGGCTTGTCGAGCCCGGCGGCGCAGTGCAGGAAGGTGCTCTTCCCGGATCCGGAGGGGCCCATGACGGCGGTGAAGGTGCCCCGGGGGATGTCGAGGTCGACCCCGCGCAGTGCGTGCACCGCCTCGGCACCGCGCCCGTACGCCTTGGCGACGGCTTCGAGCCGGACGGCGGAGGTGTGGGGGCGGGGGGTGTGCAACGGGTACGACGGGTGCGGCGGCGTGCCGAACGTGTCGTGATCCGGGCGGGGAGGTACGACGGGTCCCGTCCGCGCCCGCCGGTCGCCTCGCTTGCCTCGCCCGAACATGGTGCCTCCCGCAAAGAAATGAACATCGGATTCGATATCCACGACGCTACGGAGCCCAGGCGCCCCCGAACATGGGGAAGGCGGGCCGAACGGGGGTGGGCCTGCCCCCACCCCCCGAAGGGTCGTGGACTGCACCGACCCGCCCGGCCCCGGCCACCAGGGCCACGAGCCGCAGACGCTTCGGGCCGGCCGGCCGGCCCTGGGACCGCTTGCTTCGGGGGGTTCGAGGCCACACAGTCGGGTGATATACCACGCCCCGGCGGGGCCCTACCGTTGGCCGCATCCGCCCGCCCACCTGGAGCCCCATGTCCCCGATCCGTCCCGTGTCGGTCGTGCCGTCGGTGGTGTGCTTCGGGCGTCGCCGGGTGTCGGTGTCCGGTGGGCGCCTCGTCGTGACGGGGGCGGTGTTGCTCGCCGGGGTCGCCGGCATGCTCGTGGGGACCAACGCGCGGGCGGACGGCGGTGCCGAGCCGGTGAATCCGTACGGGGCCCTCGGGGCGCAGCGCCCTCGGTGGCAGGTCTGCGACCGGTATCGTCCCGCCGAGCCCGCACACCCCGTGACCTACTGCGCCGACCTGCGCGCCCCGCTCGACTGGTACGACCGCGCCAAGGGCACCATCACCCTCCGGGTCACGCGCGTGCCCGCCACCGGCGGCCCCGCCCGGCGCGGCGTGCTCCTCGTCAACCCCGGCGGCCCCGGCACCGACGGCTCCGCCCTGGCCACGCGCGTCGCCGAGGCACAGCCGGATCTGCTGTGGACCCACGACATCATCGGCTTCGCGCCCCGCGGCGTCGCGCCCTCGACGAGTGTGGACTGCGGCATCGACTGGTCCCGGTACGAGCCCGTCGCCGACACCCGCGACCGCTCGCCGGCCAACACCGCCCGCCAGCTCGCCGACGCGCGCCTGGTCGGACTGGCCTGCGCGGGCGCGGTGTTCGCACCGTACGTGACCACCGACCAGACCGCGCGGGACCTGGACCTGATCCGGGCCGTGCTCGGTGAGCGCCGGATCGACTATCTCGGCTTCTCCTACGGCACTTTGCTGGGCGCGTGGTACGCGGACCGATTCCGCTCCCGCGTGGACCGGTTCGTGCTGGATTCGACGATGGACTGGTCGGCCGACCCCGAGGAGGTCTTCGTCGACGCGTGGGCGCGCGGCCTGCAACGGCGCTTCGACGTACAGTTCCTGCCCTGGCTCGCGCGCCACGACGACCGGTACGGATTCGGCGGCGACGTCGAGGCGGCGCGCGCCGCGTACGACGAGGTGCGGGCCGCCGTCGCCGAGCACGAGCGCGGCACCGCCTTCGACGCGATGCAGGCGAACGTCCTGTACGACGCGAGCGGTTGGCCGCAATGGGCCGAGCGGTTGCGGGAGTTGCGGGACGATCCGGCGCGGGCGCCGGCACTGTTGGCCCCGCCGAGGGTGCCGCTCGGCGTGCCGGAGAGCGGGGCGCACTGGGCGATCCGGTGCGGCGACGGCCGTTGGGCCGACGATCCCGCCCACTGGGTGGCCACGGGCGACCGCCTCGCCGCGCGCTATCCGCTCGTCGGCTCGCTCGCCACCGAACAGCCCTGCGCCGCCTATCCGTTCACGACCGCACACCCGGCCGTCCCGGACCCGGCCAGGCTTCCGAGGATGCTCCTCGTCCAGAACCAACTCGACCCGGCCACCCCCGCCGAGGGCGCCCTCGCCGCCGCCGCGACGGCGCGCCAGCCGATGGTCTTCGTCCGGGACGCCGGCGACCACATCGCCTTCGACGACGGCAACGCGTGCGTCGACGCCCGGATCACCGACTATCTCGTCCGCGGCCTGCGTCCGACCACCACGATCTGCGCGGGCCTGCCGCTCCCGCTCGACGACGCGGTCCACCCGGTGGGCCCGGCGGGCCCATCGCCGCCGCCGCGCGACGAACGCCCGACCCGATAGGGCTCGCCCGCACGAACGACGAGGGCCCCAACGCCGATTCGGCGTTGGGGCCCTGCACTACGTACCGCGGTTCACGTACCGCGCGCTCAGTGCACCAGCACCGGCACCGCGATCTCGTCCGCGTCCGCGTCCGTCTCCCCGTCCTTGCCGCCCGACGCGACCGGCTTGCTGTCGCCGTGCCCGACGGTGATGAACGTGAACGCGATCGCCGACGCCAGCGCCAGGATCCCGACCGCCCACCAGATCGCGGTGGCGAAGCCGTGCACCATGGCCTGCATCTTCAGCTGCTCCAGGCCGCCGGAGCCGACCGCGTGCGAGGCCACGTAGGACGTGGTCGCGCTCGCCGCGATGGTGTTCAGCAGCGCCGTACCGATCGCGCCGCCGACCTGCTGCGAGGTGTTGACCATCGCCGAGGCGACGCCCGCGTCCCGAGGCTGCACACCGTAGGTGGCCAGGCTCATCGCCGGCATGAACGCGGTACCCATGCCCAGGCCGAGCAGGATCTGCGCGGGCAGGATCAGCCCGGCGTAGGAGCTGCCGACCTCGATCTGGGTCAGCATCAGCATGCCGATACCGGCGGTCAGGAAGCCCGGACCCATCAGCAGTCGGGCCGGGACCCGGGTCATCAGCCGCGCGCCGATCTGGGTGGAGCCCGTGATCATGCCCGCGATCATCGGCAGGAACGCCAGGCCGGTCTTGACCGGCGAGAAGCCCTTGACGATCTGGAGGTAGTAGGTGAGGAACAGGAACATGCCGAACATCGCGATGATCGCGAGGCCGAGCGAGAGGTAGATGCCGGCCCGGTTGCGCTCGGCGACCACCCGCAGCGGCAGCAGCGGGGCCTTGACCCGCGCCTCGACCGCGACGAACGCCAGGAGCAGCACCGCGGCGGCGATGAACAGGCCGATCGTGCTGCCCGCGCCCCAGCCGTGGCTCTCGGCGCGGGTGAAGGCGTACACCAGGGTGCCGAGGCCGAGCGAGGACAGCAGCACGCCGGGGATGTCCAGCGGCGAACGGTTGCGGGCCCCGGCGGGCTCGCGGATGACCATGACCGCACCGGTCGCGGCGACCACGGCGAACGGGATGTTGACGAAGAACGTCCAACGCCAGTTCATGTATTCGGTGAGCACGCCGCCCAGGATCAGGCCGACCGCGCCACCGCCACCGGCGATCGCGCCGAAGATGCCGAACGCCTTGGCACGTTCCTTGGCGTCGGTGAACATCACCGCGAGCAGGGACAGCGCGGACGGGGCGAGCAGCGCGCCGAAGATGCCCTGGAGCGCGCGGGCGCCCAGGAGCAGGCCGCTGTTCTGGGCTATGCCGCCCAGCGCGGAGGCCGCGGCGAAGCCGATCAGGCCGACGATGAAGGTACGGCGCCGACCCCACAGGTCGGCGATCCGGCCGCCGAACAGCAGCAGGCCGCCGAAGGCGAGGGCGTACGCGGTGATCACCCATTGTTTGTTGCCGTCGGAGATGCCCAGGTCGGTCTGGGCGGACGGCAGCGCGATGTTCACGATCGTGCCGTCGAGGACGACCATCAGCTGGGCGATCGCGATGAAGATGAGCGCTTTCCAGCGCCTGGGGTCGGGGGCGGCGGACACGGCCGGAGCGGTTTGAGACATGGAAGTACTCACTCTTGGGGGGTGTGACGCGACGGTGGGCATCGCGGAATGGACGGTGCGCGCCCTCGCTCGCGCGGAGGAGGCGAGCGGCAGGTGCGAGGTTCGTTATCGGTACGTGCTCACGCGACCGGTCGCTGTCGGTACGCGCTCAGGGAGAAGTCGTCGGTACGCGGACACGAGGCGGTCGGGGACACGCGGAAGTCGCTGGGGCACGTCAGGACCGGGTCGGCCGGGCCTCGCCCTCCTTCTTCAGGTGGTCCAGGTCTCGGATCGTCACGACGGCGCCGGAGAGCGGAGTGGGGTCCGGTACGCGCAGGCCGTCGAGCAGCACGTCGAGGTGCCGGTGCGCGAAGGCGTCGTTCGCCACGCAGCCGCCCATCCCGGGCAGCGGTCGGGTGAGCTGGGTGATCGCGACCAGCAGGTCGCCCGAGCCGATGTCGGTGCGCAGCAGGCCCTCGGCGCGAGCTCGTGCCATCAACGACTCGACCAGGTCCTCCAGGCGGTTCCGGGCCGCGATCAGCTCGGGGTGCGCCTTGTCCACCGTGTCGGACATCAGGGTGCACAGCGCCCCGATCCGCTCCTCCGTCGCGGCGTGCGCGAAGCGTCGCAGGGCCGTGAAGGCCCGCGACTCCTCGGCCGCGGCGCGCTCGCCGTGCTCGGTGATGCGCTCCAGTACGGAGAGGATCACCCGGTGGGCGAGTTCGCCGCGGTCGGCGAAGTGGCGGTACAGGGTCGCGTTGCCGACCCCCGCGCGCCGCGCGACCTCGTCGAACGCCACCTCGGCACCGTGTTCGACGTACATCTCGCGGGCCGCGGCGATGATCCGCTCGCGATTGCGTCGGGCATCGGCGCGAAGCTTCGGACCCCGATCCTCGACGACGTCGATGATGGTGACGCGGTCGGTGAGTGTGCTGCCCATGATCCGGCTCCTTCCCTTGTCTGCCGTTACCCGACGGGTAACCGGGGAGTGATTCCCCGATTGTCGATCCGCTCGGTTAAACGGACAGGAAGTCCCCGGATATTTCGAGAGGCTCTGTAACCTGCGTCACACCCTCTCGATCGGGCCCGTGATGCCTCCCCCATCGGCCTCCTACCAGGCAAAAGACTCCGGGGAAGGCCCGGGGCCGGGGAAGATCCTGTCGAGTTCGGCCAGGGTGTCGGCGTCCAGTTCGACCCGCAGTGCGCGTAGCGCCGACTCCAGTTGGCCGAGCGTACGGGGGCCGACGATCGGCGCGGTCACCTCGGAGCGGGTGAGCAGCCAGGCCAGGGCGACGTCGCCCGGCGGGACGCCTATCTCGGCGCACAGGTTCTCATATGCCTGCACCTGGTCGCGTCGCTCGGCCAGCTGTGCGGTGACCCGGCCGGCGCCGCGGCGGTGTCGGTCGCCGTCGTGCTCCGCGGCCAGGACGCCGCCGAGCAGGCCGCCCTGGAGCGGCGACCACGGCAGGACGCCGATCCCGTACGCCCGCGCGGCCGGCAGCACCTCGGCCTCGGCGGCGCGCTGGGCCAGGTTGTACAGGCACTGCTCGCTGACCAGGCCGAGCGTGGGCCGCCGGGCAGCGGCCTCCTGGGCCTGCGCGAGGTGCCAGCCGGCGAAGTTGGACGAGCCGACATAGAGCACCTTGCCCTGGGCGACCAGCAGGTCCATCGCCTGCCACAACTCCTCCCACGGCACCCGGCGGTCGATGTGGTGCATCTGGTAGAGGTCGATGTGGTCGGTGCCCAGCCGGCGCAGGCTGTCCTCGCAGGCGCGGCGGATGTGCCGGGCGTTCAGGCCGCCGGAGTTGGGCCACTCGCCCCACGAGCCGTAGACCTTCGTGGCCAGCACGACGCGGTCGCGGTGGTCGCCCCGGGCCAGCCAGCGGCCGACTATCTCCTCGGTCGCGCCGCGGGCGCCGGTGCCGGCGACCTGGTCGCGGCCGTACACGTTGGCGGTGTCGAAGAGGTTGACGCCGGCGTCGAGTGCGGCGTCCATGATTCGGCCGCTCTCGTGTTCGTCGGTGGCCGGACCGAAGTTCATCGTGCCGAGGGCGAGCCGGCCGACGGTCAGCCCGGTGCGCCCGAGCTGCGTGTAGGGCATTTCGGGCATGGCGGCGGAGGTCGTGGTGGAGGTCATGCCTTGTCGCTGCCCAGGGGCGGACGGGGGCAACCACCTCTTCGGTCAGCGGCCGGCCGCCAGTCGGCGGGTGTGTTCCTCCCAGGCTGCGGTCAGCCGGTCGACGGCGGTTTCCAGGGTGTCGGCCGACTCGGCGAAGGACAGCCGTACGCCGTGCTGGTGGCGGCCGTCCACACATGCGGCGGCGCCGGGGGCGACCAGGACGCCGTAGCGCGCGGCCAGGTGGACGAAGGTCGTACTGTCCGCGACCGGCAACTCGGCCCACATCGACAGGCCGGCGCGCGGCGCGGTCACCCGCCAGGCGGGCAACTGCTCGGCCACCAGAGCGAGCAGCAGGTCGCGACGCTCGGCCAGGGTCCGGCGCAGCCCCTCCTGCCACCCGGCATCGGCGGCGCGCAGCAGCCGAGCGGCCACCACCTGCGCGGGCACACTCGGCGCCACGGCGGCGGTCGCGGCGGTCTGCGTGAGGTAACCGCGCAGCGCGTCCGGCACGCGAAGCCACCCGACCCCCAACCCGGCCCAGAACATCTTCGACATCGACCCTATGGCGATCACCGCGTCATCGGCGGCGGCGAGGGGGGCGAGACGGTCGGCGGGGGGCGTGGGGTGGTCGGTGGGGCGTGCGGGGAGGTCCAGGGCGGCTTCGGAGAGGTTTTCGAGGAGGATCGCGTTCGTGGTGTGGGCCAGCGCGAGCAGCGCTCGGCGGCGGGGGCCGGACAGCGGGGCGCCGGTCGGATCGTGGGCTGGGGAGGCGACCAGGATCAGCGGTGCGTGCAGGCGGGCGGCGGCTCGGTCGACGGCGGATACGTCCAGGCCGCCGGGGTCCACGCCGATGCCGATCGGGCGGCCCCCGGCGGCGGTGACGGAGGCCGCGAGGCCGGGTGTGGTCGGGCAGCCGGTGAGTACCGGGCGGCCGGGCGAGACCAGCGCCGCGATCACCAGGGACAAGGCGTGTCGCGCGCCGGCGGTCACGATCACCTGCTCGGCGGTGGTCGGCAGGTCCAGGTGCGCGGTCAGGTGCGCGGCCAGGGCCTCGCGCAACTCGGGCAGGCCGCCGGGATGCCGCCCGTGGCCGTCCCGACCGGACAGCGCGATCGTGTCGTCGACCGGCGGCAGGTGGCCGGTGCCGGCCGGTACGGAGCGGGACAGGTCCACCACCTCGTCGTCGGCGACCAGGCGGCGGATCGGCGCGGCCACGGCGGGCCGACTCCATCCGGGCCGGCGTTGGACGAAGGTGCCGGCGCCCTGGCGGCGGGACACCAGGCCGGCCTCGGCCAGCGTCTCGTAGGCGCGCACCACGGTGCCGCGGCCGACCCCGAGGGCGTCCGCGAACGGGCGTTCGGCAGGCAGCCGGGTGCCGGTCCCGGCGACGCCGCGCTCGATCGCCTCGGCCAGCGCCTCGGTGATCCGCCGGTGGCGCGGTCCGGTGCGGGAGCGCCAGTCGTCGAGGGCGATCCGTACCCACCATTCGGGATCCTGATCCATTCGCTCAGATTGGCACTGTCTCGGGCACTCGACAACGGGCACGCTGGTCGGCACAGCGGGCGGCCCGTGGGTCGCCCGATCCGTGTCCGCTGACCCGTGTCCCGCTCCCGGCCTCCGACGAAAGGCTCCGCCGTTGTCCCCCACCCCCACCCTCGCCCGGCGGTTCTGGGAGGCGATCGAACCCGTGCACGCGGTCGCCTACTTCGCGCCCGAACCGGCCGAGGCGGCCCGTGCGCTCGGCCTGATCGGCTGGTGGATGGGCTACTTCGCGGGCCGCCTGGCCCCGCTCGGCCCGGTCCGCGCACCCGAGGCGAGCGCGCTGTGCTTCGCCTTCGCGCCCGCCCGCGTGGCCCGCGCGCTGCCCGACGCGTGGGCGTACACCACGCCCGAGAAGGTGTTGGACAGCCGGCTCGGCGCGGTGGAGACGGCGCTGTCCCGGGTGTTGCCGCCGGTGGGCACGCGGCACCTGGAACAGCTGACCGAACTCCTGGAGACCGCCGTCGAGGGCTGCGGCCACGAAGGCCGGGCGCTGGCCGCCGCGTGGTCGGGCGTACCGCGTCCCGACGGTCTGCTCGGCCGGTTGTGGCTGGCGAGCACCGTGCTGCGCGAACACCGCGGCGACGGCCACGTGATCGCGGTCGCGCACGCCGGCCTCACCGGCCTCGAAGCCGGTCTGACCCACGCCGCCACCGGCAACGTCCCGCGCGAGCTGTTGCAGAGCACCCGGGGCTGGACCGACGCGCAATGGGAGACGGCCCGGCGGCGCCTGGTCGCCAAGGGCCTGCTCGACCGCGACTCCCGACTCACCCGAAGCGGCGGCACGCTGCGCCGCGACCTCGAACACGCCACCGACCGCCTCGCCGCCGACCCGGTCACCCGGCTCGGCGCGGCCGGCGTCGAGGAGGCGATCCGACTGGCCACGCCGCTGGCCCGGCACCTGGTGGACCGCGGCGTGATCCCCGTACCCAACCCGATCGGAGCACCCCGCCCATG
Source organism: Embleya sp. NPDC020630 (assembly GCF_044334985.1). Lineage (NCBI taxonomy): Bacteria > Bacillati > Actinomycetota > Actinomycetes > Kitasatosporales > Streptomycetaceae > Embleya > Embleya sp. NPDC020630. The sequence continues at coordinate 398,555 of NZ_JBIRUB010000007.1, read as the reverse complement.
AGCGCCACTGTCATCGAGCCGACCGTGCGCGTGGCCCGCGACGGCGCGATCACCACGTTGACCATCGAGCGGCCTGACAAGCTCAACGCGCTCGACTACGCCACCATCGACGCGCTCACCGCCGCGCTGGACAAGGTGGAGGCCGACGACACGCAGCGGGCCGTCGTCCTGACCGGCGCCGGCGAGCGGGCGTTCAGCGCCGGCGCCGACATCACCGACCTCGCGGGCAGCATCGCCGGCGGCGTGGATCGTGCGCTGCGCGAGATCGTCCGCCGGGGCCAGGGGCTGACCCGGCGCATCGAGGAGTTTCCCAAGCCGATCATCGCGGCGGTCAACGGCCTTGCCTACGGCGGAGGTTGCGAGGTCACCGAGGCCGCTCCCTTGGCCCTGGCCGCGACGCACGCCACCTTCGCCAAGCCGGAGATCGGCCTCGGTTTCCCGCCGCCGTTCGGCGGTTCGCAGCGGCTGCCGCGACACGTCGGCCGCAAGCGCGGCCTGGAGATGATCCTCACCGGCGATGCGATCGACGCGGCCCGCGCCGCCGAACTCGGCCTGGTCAACCGGGTGGTGCCGGCCGCCGACCTGCTCGACGAGGCGAACGCCCTGGCCGAGCGGATCATCCGCCACTCGGCGAGCGCGGTACACGCGTGCCTGGCGGCGGTCACCCGGGGAATCGGCCTGCCGATCGACGAGGGTCTGGCGGTCGAGGCGGCCTGGTTCGCGGTCACGGTGCCGTCGGAGGGTGTCGCGAACGGCCTGGCCCGCTTCCGCGACCGCCGCCGCCGTTCGTGAACCTGCGGCCCGCGACCCCACCGCCCGCCGGAACGCGGTGTCCGAATGCCGCCGGCATCGCCCGTGCCGGCGGCGCAGGCTTGGGGACATGACCACCACCACGAACCCCGCGTCGACCTTCGTCGTGCAGCCGATTCCCGCCGACCTCCTCGCCGACGTGCGCGCCACCGGGCTGGACGTCTCGGGCAATCCCATCGAGACCCGCATCGCGAAGAGCGGCCATCCGCTGCGCTGTTGCCTACGCGAGGCCGAGCCGGGCGAGGAGTTGATCCTGTTCGGCTACGAACCCCCGCTGCCGGCAAGCCCGTACCGCGAGATCGGCGCGGTCTTCGCACACGCCGCGCCCTGTGCCGGCCCGGCCGACACCGGCTATCCGGCCCAGTGGCGCTCGCGCCCCCAGGTCTTCCGCGCCTACGACGAGCACGGCCGGATCCACCCCGCCACGCGTGTGTACGAGGGCGACGCACCGGAACCGGTCCTGGCCGAGATGCTCGCCGACCCCGAGGTGGTCCTGATCCACAGCCGCAACATCGACTACGGCTGCTACATGTTCGTCGTGACCCGCACGGACGGCTGACGGGCCGATCGGCTCGCCGCGCGGATAGGCCCCCTGCGGCGGATCTCGGCGCGATGTCGGGTCGGCGCGGCGTCGCCGGGATCCGCCGGTCCGGCCCGGAGCCGACCCCTCCCCTGCCGCGCCGGTCCCGGCCGGCGATGGTGCGCGCCGGTACGCTCGCCCGGCGGGGTGGGCAGGGTGTCTATCGGAGGCGATGACGATGGTCGAGCAGGTCGCGGTGGGACTGGTCGGGGCCGGGCCGTGGGCGAGTTCGGTCCACGCGCCGGTGTTCGCGGCCGGTCCGGAGACCCGGCTCGCCGCGGTGTGGGCGCGCCGGCCCGAGGCGGCCGAGACGCTGGCCCGGGCGCACGGGGCCGAGGCGTGCGCGGAGTTCGACGAGTTGTTGGACCGGTGCGAGGCGGTGGTCTTCGCGGTCGCCCCCGAGGCGCAGCCCGCGTTGGCCGAGCGGGCCGCGCGGGCGGGCAAGGCCGTCCTCCTGGAGAAGCCGATCGCGGCCGACCTCGACACCGCGCGCCGGCTGGCCGACGTGATCGGCGAGGCGGGGGTCGGCTCGATGGTCACGCTGAGCGCCCGCTACGCGCCGCGTGTCCGGGAGTTCCTGGCCCATCTGGAGAGCGTCGAGACCCCATGGCGGGGCGCTCGACTCGCGTGCGTCACGGACGCGTTCCTCGACGGCCCGTTCGCGGCCTCGCCGTGGCGGCAGGCCCGAGGGGCGATTCTCGACGTGGGTCCGCACGCCTTCGACCTGACGAGCGTGGCGCTCGGCGAGATCGTGGACGTACGCGCCGAGTCGCCCGGTGCCGGTTGGACCGCCCTGCAACTGCGGCACGCCGGCGGCGCGGTGTCCCAGCTGGTGCTGTGTTGCACCGCGCGCGGCGGACACCGGTACGACTTGGAGGTGTTCGGCTCGGCCGAGGCCGTAACGCTCGACCTCGGCGCGGCGATCGAGGCATCCGCCTTCGCGGTGTTGCGGGCCGAGTTCGCGGCGCTGGTCCGCGACGGCGGCGAACACGTGTGCGATGTGCGTCGCGGGTTGTACCTCCAGGGGATCATCGCCCGCGCCGAGGAACAACTCGCCGCGGCACGCTGACGTACGCGCGCCGCGACGTGCTCCGTCGGGGCCGCCCCGCTTCGGGCCGGCCTCGGCGTGGGCGGGCGGGATCAGGCCGTCGGCTTGCGGGCGATGCCGCCGGCCATCAGGCGCTGACCGACCGTCAGCGGCTCCTGGACCGGCTCCTCGGGACGCCACTGCGGCAGGAAGACCACGCCCGGATCGATCGACTCGAAGCCGTCGAAGTAGGCGGTGATCTCCTCCAGGGTGCGGAACCGGCCCGAACCCAGGTCGGTGAGCAGCGCCTTCTCCAGCGCCAGCGCGTCCGGGCTGGAAGCACAGAAGTGGGTGAGGAACAGGAAGCTGCCGGCCGGGAGCGCCGCCTTGTACTCCTCGACGATGCGCTCGGGGCCCTCGTCGTCGTTGAGGTGATGCACCACGCCGACCAGCATCAGGCCGACCGGCTGGTCGAAGTCGATCAGCGCGCGCACGTCCGGGTGGTTCAGGATGTCGGCCGGCTCGCGCAGGTCGGCGGTGACCACCGTGGTGTGCTCGTTCTCGGCGAGCAGGGCCCGGCCGTGCGCCAGCACGATCGGGTCCTTGTCCACGTAGACCACGCGGGCCTCGGGCGAGTGCGCCTGGGCCACCTGGTGGGTGTTCTGCACGGTCGGCAGGCCGGACCCCAGGTCGAGGAACTGACGTATGCCCTGTTCGGCCATGAACCGCACCGCGCGCCCGAGTATCGCCCGGTTGTATCGGGCGACGTCGCCGATCTCCGCGACGATCGCCAGCGACGCTTCGGCGATCGCACGGTCGACCGGATAGTTGTCCTTGCCGCCGAGCACCGCGTCGTAGACCCGGGCGATGCTGGGCGTCGAGACGTCGATGCCGACCGGCCGCCAGCCGTCGTCGGGGCCGTCCGCACCGTCGGCCGAGGGCGTGCCGGTCGCCTGCGTGTCGTCTGTCATGAGGGGCTCCGTCCATCGGGGGAGGAATGAGGGGTTCCTGTTGGCGGTAAGCCTATTGGTGATCTTGCCGTTTCGTTGCCACGAACAAGCACCAACCCGGGGGTCGCGCGGTCCCAACGCGGCCGACCAACTCACTTGCGGAGAGCGGCAGTCGGTACGCGGGACCCGCGAACCCCCCTCGACCGGCGCGGAGTCCCGGCCGGATCTCATCCCTCATCCGCGACGGGTCACCCTGTACCGCTCCCACCGTCGCCGCCCTCGCTGCCGGCGCCACCGCCGCCGCCGGCATGCCGATCGCCGTAGCGGCGCTCGAACTTGGCGATCTCGCCCTCGGGGTCCACCGGGCGGGCATTGCCGGTGTAGAAGGGATGACTCTTCGAGGAGATCTCCACGTCGATGACCGGATAGGTGTTGCCGTCGTCCCACTCGATGGTCTGCTCGCTGACCGCGGTGGACTTGGTCAGGAACGCGTATCCGGCGGAGCGGTCCCGAAAGACCACCGGACCGTAGGCGGGGTGCTTGTCCTGCTTCATGGCTACTCCTCGAAGTGATCGGAGGTGAAGGGTCGGGGTCGGTGGACGAGGCTCCGAACCGGGCCGTTTCCCGATCCGCCACCGCGCCAACACACGTCACCCCAAACTTCTTCCGGCAACGCCCGAACACCCACGCCCAGCGTCACCAACAACCCATCCCCCCGCGAGACCACACACCCATCCAGCCCAACACACACCCTGCCGACGGCGCACACGGGTGGACGAAGACCGAGGCAACTCGGGACCGAGGCACACCCTGGCGGCGGGGCGCACGGGTCGACGGGGACGAGGCAACTCGGAGCGAGACGCACCCCGGCGGCGGGGCGCGCAACCGATCGGGGCGGGCGCGCTTTGGCCGCAGGGCGCACGGGTCGATGCAACCCCTCAAGCGGCGGGGCGGCTCGGGGACGAGGCGCACCCCGGCGCCGGGGCGCACGGGTTGACGCAACCGATCGGGAAGCGGGCGCGCCCTGGCGGCGGAGCGCACCGGTTGACGCAACTCTCGGGAGAAGGGCGCTCAGGGGCGAAGCGCACCCCAGCGGCGGCGAGGCGCGCGAGTCGGCGCAACCGCTCGGGGGCGGATGCGCCTTGGCGGCGGGGCGCGCGGGTTGGCGCGACCGCTCGGGGGGCAGGGCGCGCCATGGCCGCGGGGCGGCCCGCGGGTCGACGCAATCCCTTGGGGACAGAGGGCGGGCTGAGGGGGGCGCGAGTCCGCGCGACCGGTCAGTGAATGGGGGCGCCTTGGCGGCGGGAGCACGGGTTGGCGCAACGTGCTCGGGGAGATGGGCGCGGTGGGCGCTGGGCCGCGTGCCCGTCGGCCGATAATGGTGCGATGGATCGTCTCGCGTATTTTCGGCACGAGGTGGGGGCCTTCGAGGTTGCCGTGCGGCGGGTTCTCGGCGCGGGGGAGGCGCCGTTCGTGCCGTCCTGTCCGGAGTGGACCGTCACCGATCTGGTCGGCCATCTCGGCGCCGTGCATCGCCTCGTGACGGCGGTGGTGGTGGACCGGCTCACCGCGATCCCGGAGCACTCCGACGCGTCGGTGTACCACCTGCCCGACGAGCGCGACGGCTGGCCGGTCCCCGGCAAGGCGCCCACCCCCGGGCCGCTGCCGGTCGGCCTGGTCGACTGGTTCGCCGACGGCGCGAGCGCGTTGGCCGCGGCGTTCCGAGACACCCCCGGCGAGACCGCGGTCTGGACCTGGTCCGAGGAGCAGACGGTCGACTTCTGGGTGCGCATGCAGACCATCGAGGCGGCGGTGCACCGCTGGGACGCCGAGAACGCCCTCGGTCCCGCCGCGCCGATCGCGGCCGAGTTGGCCGTCGACGCGATCCGGCAGAACTTCGAGGTGATGGCGCCGGCCCGACGAGAGCGGAGGCAGGCCTCGCCGGGAGCCGGGGAACACCTGCGCTTCCGGCGTACGGACGGCCCGGAGGCGTGGTCCGTACGCTTCGACGGCGACGTGGTCCACCTCGACGCCCCCGGCACCGCCGACGTCGAACTGGCCGGCACCGCCTCGGACCTGATGTTGTTCCTGTGGCAGCGCATCCCGGCGGACCACCTGACCGCGACCGGCGACCAAGCCGTACTCGACCGCTACTTCACCCTCGTGCCCGCCCTGTAGGCACGCACGCCCCCGATGCCGACCGCCGGAGCCGGCCCCGGTGGATCGCAACGCAGCACCACGAAGCCCAGTTCCGCGCCCACCTGTACGCACCCGGCTGCACGCAACCGGCCCAGATAGGCGTTCTGTTCCGCCACCGGCACCGGAAACCCGGCTGCCCAGGTGTCCGCGACCACCCAGCCCGGACGGATCCGCGGATCCGGTAGCAGCGACACCACGTTCCGCGAAGTCAATTGCGGCACCAGGTGGTTGGTCGCCGACACCGGCACACCCTCCGGCACCAGGTCGACCATGTGCCGCGCCGCCGCATAACGCGGATCGCCGCGCCAGAAGGTGGCATGCGACAGATCCCGAAACGGGAAGTCGCGGACCAGCAATACCGCCACGAGCAGGCAACCCACCGGCAACACCCGGGCATAGCCCCGGACGACCCACCGGCGCGCGGCGCGCAACCGCGGCCAGGCGTCGATCAGCGCGAGGAACAGCACCGGCATCAGCGTCGCGCTGTAGTGGAAGTGTGTACCCCAGTGCAGCGGAACATCGGACAGAAACCGCCAACCCAGCGTCGGCAGCGCGACCAACACCACCGGCGAGCGCAGCGCCGCGCCGCCCGTCACGAGCAACAGCAGCCATACCGTGTGCAGTTGCTGCTCGACCCGGGCGCCCGGCCCCAGGGTGTCCGCCGACCCCCCGGTGAACGAATCCCAGTACGGATAACCGCCATCCGGATTCGCGGCCGGCAACACCACGCCCACCACGAGCGCCGCGACGACAAGTCCGAACACGGCCAGGGCGAACCCGTACCGCACGACCGCCCGATCCGGCTCGAGCGCCCGCGCCGCGCGATGGGCGACCAGCAGGCCGACCACCGCGACCGTCACGCCGAGGTCCTCCTTGACCAGGACCAGCGGCACCGACCAGGCCACCGCCGCCCGCAGGCGCCCCTCGACCAGCGCCGCGAGCGCGAAGGCGAGCAGCGGCACCGCAAAGGCGACCTCGTGGAAGTCGAAACGGAGCAGGCTCTGCAGGCCCCACGACAGGGCGTACGCCACGCCAAGCGCGGTGCCGCCGGCAACCCCGCAACGCCGCACCGCGGCCCGGGTCACCGGCAGTACGGACAGCCCGACCAGCAGGGCCTGCGCGACCAGCAACGTCTCGGCGGCGGGAAACACCCGGTACACCGGCGCGAGCAGGGCCAGGATCGGGTGGAAGTGGTCGCCGAACACGTTGTATCCGGCCCCCTTGAGGTCGGCCACGGGAGCGCGGCCGTGTGCGTAGGACCGCACCACCTGCTCGAAGATGCCCAGGTCGAAGCCGGTGGTCTCCAGCCGGTGCTGGCGCCGCACACCGTGCGCCGCGTAGAGCGCGCAGGCGCACCCCGCGAGCAGCCACGACAGCGCGCGGGACGCGAGCCGGGCCGGTGCCGCCGGAGCGCCCCGTTCGAGCCGGCGCGGATCGTGTCGCGCCCGACCAGGGAGCGGGGGGCCGACGGCGGTCGAGTACTCGCTCACCCAGCGAAGGCTGGGCAGCGAACGCGGCGCGGCGACGCGGCGACACGGTTTTCGCGCGATTGATCCCCCGAACGGCGGAGTGGCGTTGGGCTGGTCGGGGCGGATGGGTCTGCGGCACGGGCGGCCGTGGGCGGCCCGTCGCGGGCGCTACTCCGGGTCGTGGTCGGCCCGGTCCCGGTGGGGGCGCGGGCCGGTGGCGCCGCCGGCCGCTCGGGGGAAGGGGCGCGGGTAGTGGGCGCCCAGGTGGAAGCGGTCGGCGAGAGCGTCGGCGAAGGCCGCCGCGATGCGGACCTCGCCCGCCGGGTTGGGGTGCAGGCCGTCGGCGGTGTGGTCGCCCGCGTCGAACTCGGCGTCGGTGCCGGCCACCACGATCGGCGAGTCGGCGGTGTCCAGGTCGGCGGCGATCGCGTCGATGCGCGTGTTGTAGCCGGCCGCGCGGGCGGCGAACTCCGGGTCGGGGCCCGCATGGTGCGTGGGCAGGACGTGGCCGAGCACGATCCGCAGGTTCGGATTGGCGCGGCGGGCGTCGGCGATGGAGGCCCGCAGGTCGGCCTCGAAGCGGCCCGGGTCGATCGCCGGCCGACGCAGTTCGTCGACGCCGAGCAGGACCAGCAGATAGTCGGGCCGATGCTCGGCGACCTCGGCCCGGATGTCGTCGAGGGGGTCGTCGGAGCCGACCAGGTCGAGCCGCACATCGTGCGCGCGCAGATGCCGCCAGAGCCGATATCGCCAGGTCCGGGCGCCACCGCCGACGTGTCCGATCGCGTCGCCGGCGATCATCACCGGCACCTCGTGCGTCGCGCCCGACATCGTGGCCTCCCGGGTCGATCACCGGCCGTGTCCGGGGACGGTTCCCTCCCACACGCTAGGTTGGCCGCCCGCTCGCCGCCCGCCCGGCTACCGCGAACGGGTGGCGGGCGCGCGACTACCGTGTGTCACTCCAGGGCGGCCCGCAGCACCCGGGGCAGCGGTCGGGCGTGCACGATGTCCAGTCGCGACACGGCCCGGGTCAGCACCACGTACAGCCGGCCCGCGCCGCGTGCCTCGGCAGCCACGATCGCGGCCGGCTCGACGACCACGACGTGGTCGTACTCCAGGCCCTTGGCCAGCGTGGCGGGCAATACGGTCACCCGGACGACGCCGGTCGGGTCCGGTGCGTCGGCGGTGGTCGTGGCGATGCCGGCGGCGGTCAGGGCCGCGCGCAGCGCCTCGGTCCCGGTGTCGGCGGCGATCACCCCGATCGAGCCCTCGCGGGCGAGCGCGGCGCGTACGGCCGCGACCGTGGCGGGTTCCGGGTCGGCGACCTCGCGGATGGTCAACTCGCCGTCCCGGCGCAACGATCGGGCCGCCGGTACGTCCACGTCCAGGGCGGCCAGGAGTCGGTTGGCCAGGTCCACGATCACCGCCGGGACGCGGAAGCCGACGGTCAGCGGGGCCACCTCGGCGTCGGGGCGGCCCAGGTGGGCGAGCAGGTCGGGCCAGGCGCGCGCGGCCCAGGGGGTGGTGCCCTGGGCCAGGTCGCCGAGCACGGTCACCGAGCCGGAGCCGATCCGCCGGGCGAGGGCGCGGCACTGCATCGGGGACAGGTCCTGGGCCTCGTCGACGACGACGTGGCCGTAGGTATCGGGCCGCTCGATCAGTCCGGCGACCTCGTCGAGCAGCACCAGGTCGGCGGCCGACCAGCGGGCGCTCTTGGCCGAGCGCGGCGGCCTGGTCCAGCGGATGGCGTGCTGCTCGGCGGGGCTCAGCACGCCGTCGGCGGCCCGCGCCAGCGCGTCCGGGTCGGTCAGCAGCTCGGCCAACACCTCCTCGGGTGTCACCTTCGGCCAGGAGCCGTCGACGAAGGCGGCGAGGCCCCTGGCCCGGCCCATCCGGCGCAGCCATTCCCCCGTCGGCGGCCCGGAGTTGCGCTCGGCCTGCAGTTGCAGCACCCGCACCGCGCGGGCCCGGACCCGCTCCCGGCCGACCTCGTAGGGGGTGTCCTCGGCGCGCACCCGCTCGACGATGCGGGCCAGCTCGTCCAGCGGGATGCGGCGGCGGTAGGAGCCGTCAGGGATCACCACCGGCGCGGTCGGCGCACTGACCCGGGCGTACAGCGCACGGCGCAGCACGATCGCCATGCGCGCGTCGTGCTTGACCACCTCGGCGGCCGGTTCGTCCCGGGCCCGGATCGCATGCCGGCCGACCTCGTCGTCGATCGTGGCCTGGCGGATCCCGGTCTCGCCGAGCGCGGGCAACACCTCGGAGATGTAGTGCAGGAATGCCCGGTTGGGCCCGACGATCAGCAGGCCGCCGCGTTGGATGCGCCGGGGGTGGGTGTACAGAAGAAAGGCCGCACGGTGCAGCCCGACGGCGGTCTTGCCGGTGCCGGGTGCGCCCTGGACGCAGATGGACGCGGTCAGGGCCCGGCGGACCAGGTCGTCCTGTTCGGGCTGGATGGTGGCGACGATGTCGCGCATCGGCCCGACGCGTGGCCGGTTGAGTTCGCCGGCCAAAATCGTGCCGGGATCGCTCGCGGGATCGCCGTCACCCGGGTCGGGGCGGGCATCCAGGTGTTCGTCCTCGAAGCTGGTCAGGTCCTCGGCGGCGCCGGCGCTACGCGGCGCCCAGCCGAAGCGGCGCCGAACCGCGACCCCCTGCGGGTCGCGAGCACTCGCGCGGTAGAAGGCCCGGGAAATCGGCGCGCGCCAGTCGACGACCAGCGGCGGGACGGTCGGATCGATGCCGATCCGGCGCCGCCCGATGTGGTATCGCCCGCCCCGGTGTTCGCCGGCCGCCCCGGACTCGGCGAAGTCGAGCCGGCCGAAGAACAGCGGCGTCTCCGGGAGTTCGGCCATCTCCCGGGCCCGGCTGCGCAATGTGTAGCCCAGCGCCTCGGCATCGGCGCCGGACGCCGAGACGTCCTCGCCGGTGACGACGTGTTCGGCCGCGCCCTCGACCATCGCGGCCAGCACGGCGCGGCAGGTCTCGTGGTGGGAGCGCTCGCGGACGAGTTCGGCATCGAGGGACGTCATACACCCAGGATAATGCAACCTGGTTACATATGTTACTCAGTAACACTTACCAGCCGGGTCAACCCACCGGCCAGCCGATCGAACGCCCCCTCGGCCGCCGCACGAGCCTCCGGAAGCAGCGCCGCCGCCCGCTCCCCCTCGGCGATCCGACGCCAGTTCTCCCGAGCCAGGATGCGCTGGACGGTAACGACCTGCCCGGCCGCCAACAGCGCCTCCAGCGGATCCGGCCCGCCCAACGCATCGGCCAGCGCGTGTTCGGCGCGATCGGTATACGCGAGCAGCCGCGCCACCAGACTCGGCGTCCCGTACAACAGCCGATGAAAGGCCAACACCTCCGGCGCGTCACAAAGCCCGGTCACCGGATCGAACCGCTCCAGCCCGGCCACAAAGTGCAGGCGCAGCGCGGCCAGCGGAGAAACACCCTCCGCCCGCCCGGCCACGACCCGCCCGGCCTCGTCCTGATGATCGGCGAACCGATGCAGCACAAGATCTTCCTTGGTCGGGAAATACCGAAAGAGCGTCGGCTTGGACACCTCTGCCACGGCCGCAACCTCGGCAACCGACACCGCATCGAACCCCCGAGCCACAAACAGCCCGATGGCAGCATCAGAAATAGCCCCCACCAACCGAGCCCGCTTCATCTCCCGAAGCCCCACAACACCACCACCCATCCCCGTCACAATACGTGACCACACCCCCCAACCAGAGAGCCACAGCCCGCACAGCAGAAGCGCAGCGCGGCGGCGGAGCGCGGCGAGGGCGGAGCGCGACGGCCGAGCGGAACGGCGGCGGTGGGACGGGGGCGCGGGAGCGGCGGCGGTGGCGGTGGCGGTGGCGGCCGAGCGCAGCGGAGGCAGCGAGGGCAGCGGCGGAGCAAAGCGGACGGCGGCCAAGCGCGGCGAGGGCAACGAGCACGGCGAGCACGGCAAGGGCGGCAAGGGCGGCAAGGGCGGCAAGGGCGGCAACGAAGCGAAACAGACGGCGGCCGAGCGCGACGGCGCGGCGGTGGAGCGCAGCGGAGCCGCAACCCCACTGCGCCACCGGTGGAGCGCAGCGGAACCGGAACCGGCGCCGCGCAGCGGCAACGCCCCCCGTCCGCCCCCGACGGAGCGCAGCGGAGGAGAAACCACTCCGCGGCAGCCACGAACCCGGCCCCCACCGAGGCGCGGCCATGATCGTGAGGGCCGGCAGGTGAGCCGCGTCGGGGCAGAACCCGGGTCGGGGGCAGGACCGTGCCGGGGCAGAACCCGGGTCGGGGGCAGGACCCGTGCCGGGGCAGAACCCGCCTCGGGGCAGGACTCGCGTCCGGGCAGGACTCGCGTCCGGGCAAAGCCCCATCGGGGAGGAGGCGAAGTGATTCTCCTCCGCTTCGCTCCGTCGGGGGCGAAGGCGCGGGGAGGCGTTGCCGCTGCGCGGCACCGAGGGTTCCGGCTCCGCTGCGCTCCACCGGTTGCGCAGCGGGTTGCGGCTCCGCTGCGCTCCACCGCCGCCGGGGCGAGGCGGCCCGGGGGGCGGCGGCCACGGGGCCTCCAGGCTATGCCGCGCTGGGGGTCGTGAATTTGCGGGATTGGAGGGTGGTGATGACCACGTCGGCTACCGCGCCCGCGTCATGGCCGTCGATGTCGATCACGATCGCGTGTCGGGGGTCGGCCTCGTGGGCCAGGGTCAGGTGGGCCTCGGCTACCCGTTCGAGGGCGCCTCGGCGGGTGAGCCAGCCGCGGTCGTCGGCGGACAGGACGCGCTGGCCGGAGAGGCGGTCGCGCAGGGTGCGGGCCGACGCGGTCAGGTGCACCGTGACGGTGGGCTCCTCCAGTACCGCCCGGTACTCCGCGACCTGGGCGCTGAGCCGCGTTCCGTCGGCCCGGTAGATCGCCGCCCCGTCGGCGGCGACGCCCGCCGCCCACGTGTGTACGATCACCGGCCCGCTCGGCCGGTGGCGCTTGACCAGCGCGTCGGCCCGCAGCAGGCCGGCCAGGCCCAGGCCGTGGCCGGGACGGGTGTCCAGACGGATCGATTCGGCGCGTCCGGCGATCGGGGTGCAGCCCAGTGCCGCGCCGAGCGTGTCCGCGAGCGCGGCGGCACCCGCGCCGGGTGGGCCCTCGATCGCGATGAACGCGTGGTGTTCGGTGCGCCCGGCGGGAGCGGGCCCTGCGAGCGTGGTCGGGGTCATCGCGTGTCCTGGTTCGCTGGGATGGCCGTCGGTCGCGGACGGACTCGCCCGAGCGTGCGCGCGCGCACGTCGCCGGCCGTCGCCCCTCCACGGTGCCCGATCCCGGGATGCCCCCGCAGGATCGACCGGGCGAACATCAGGCGACCACGAGGATACCCGTCGGGGCGGCCGGAGATCGAACTCACGGACGACACAGGCCCGTTCACCCCCGCACACCACCCGATCCCGGACCTTCCCGACCCCGGTCCGGCCTTCCGGCCGAGTCACCCGCCGAACCCGAGCGGACCCCGCGCCACCGCCACGCGGGGCCGTCACCCGTGCGGACAAACCCGACGCCGCCTCGGCTAGGCTCCCCTGATGGCACAACTTCCGACGGTCGCCGAGATCACCGCGTTGCACCAGGCGTACGCACCCACCCCAGCGATCTTCGAAAAGGTTCACACCCACTGCACCATCGTCTGGCGCATCGCGGAGCAGCTCCTGGCCGGCCCCGCCGGCGCGGGCGTGGACCACGACCTGGTGCGGGCCGGGTGCCTGTTGCACGACATCGGCGTGTACCGCCTCTACGACGAGACCGGTCGGCTCGACGGCGCCAACTACGTACGGCACGGCCTGCTCGGCGCGGAGATCCTGCGCAAGGAGGGCCTGCCCGAGGTGCTGCACCGGTTCTGCTCCTGTCACACCGGCGTCGGCGTGACCCGGGCCGACGTGGTGAACCAGCAGTTGCCGATCCCGGTCGACGACTACGTCGCGGAGTCGGCCGAGGAGCGCCTGGTGATGTACGCGGACAAGTTCCACAGCAAGTCGAACCCGCCCCGCTTCCTGCGCCCGGACACGTTCGCCGCCAAGATCCGCCGCTTCGGCGACGACAAGGTGGTCACGTTCGAGGCCCTGACGGCCGAGTTCGGCACCCCCGAACTCGACACGCTCGCCACCGAGTTCGGCCACCGCGTCAGCTAGGCCCTGTCCGGCGGATCTTGACGGGTCCGCGCGGACCGGGCCGGCTCCGCCCCCGCGCATCAGGTCGCCCGCGCCCACCGCGTGCCCCCGGTCGTGTGTCACATTCGCCGCTCCCGTCGGGTCAGCAGTTCGACCGACGCAGGCGCGGCCCACTCGACCCTTGGTGAGCACCCATGACCACGCAGACATCCGTGACCGAACCGGCCGGCGCCGGCACGCCGCCGCGGCCGCCGTCCCTCTTCCGGCGCTACGCCTCGTTCGTCGCCGGGCGGCGGTCGAAGTGGGTGGTGCTGGTGTTCTGGCTGCTGCTGATCGGCCTCGGCGGCTCGCCGGCCGCCAAGCTCGGTTCGGTCCAGAACAACGAGCAGCAGACCTGGCTGCCGGCGGACTCCCAGTCCACCCACGCGATCGACGTCGCGAACAAGTACTTCACCGCCAAAAACATCATGACGGCGGTCGTCGTCTACACCCGCGCCGAGGGCCTGAGCGACACCGACCTGGCCCGGGTCGGCGAGGACCGGCGGCAGTTGCTCGATCGGCGGATCGCCGCCGTCGACATCGCCCCGGCCGTCGTGTCGGACGACCACCGCGCCGCGTACCTGACCGTGCCGCTGAAGACCGACAAGAGCGACAACTCGGTGCTCGGCGACGCCGTGAAGAGTGTCCGCAAGCTCACCGAGGACCACGCCGTCGCCGGACTCGACGTGCGCATCGCCGGTCAGGCGGGCAACATCGCCGACTTCATCGACGTCTACTCCGGCATGGACGCCGCGCTCCTGGCCACCACGCTGGCGATCGTGGCGCTGTTGCTGCTGATCACGTACCGCAGCCCGGTGCTGTGGCTGATCCCGCTGATCTCGGTGGCACTGGCCGGTCAGGTCGCGTCGGGCGTGGTCTATCTGCTGGCCGAGTACGCCGATCTGACCGTCAACGGGCAGAGTTCGTACGTCCTGGTGGTCCTGGTCCTGGGCGTCGGCACCGACTACGCCCTGCTGCTGATCGCGCGCTATCGCGAGGAGTTGCATCGGCACGAGGATCGGCACGAGGCGATGGCGCTCGCGGTGACGCGCTCGATGCCGGCGATCGCCGCGTCCGCCGCCACCGTCGGCATCGCCACGCTGTGCCTGGTGTTCGGCAGCATGAACTCCACCCGGGGCCTTGGGCCGGTGGTGGCGATCGGCGTGCTGATCGTGTTCTGCGCGATGACCTCGCTGCTGCCCGCGTTCCTGGTCATCCTCGGCCGGTGGGTGTTCTGGCCGCTGATCCCGCGCCACCCGGGCGACTACGCGGACACGACTGTGGAGCGCGGCCATGGTGCGTGGAAGCGGATCGCGCGCGGCGTCGGCCGGCGGCCCCGGCCGATCTGGATCGGCAGCGTCGTGGTCCTCGTGGCGCTCGCGTGCGGCTCGTTCACCCTGAGCAGCGGGCAGACCCAGGGCGAGCAGTTCACCAAGAAGGTCGACTCGGTGATCGGGCAGGAGCGACTCGCCGAACACTTCGCGGCCGGCTCCTCGGCGCCCGCCGACGTGTACGTGCGCGACGCCGGCGCCGCCGTGGCGTTGCGCGAGTTGCCCGACGTGCCGGGCGTCGACTCCGCGACCCAGGTGGCGAGTTCGGGCGGCTGGACGCACATCGCCGCGGTGTTGCGGGACAGTCCCGACACGCACGCCGCCCGGCAGAGCATCGAGCGCATCCGGCATACGCTGCGCCACGGATCGGCCGAGACCCGGTCCGCGCTGGTCGCCGGTCAGACCGCGGTCACGCTCGACACCTCCGACGCGCAGAGTGAGGAGGAGAGGCTGCTGATCCCGCTGATCCTGGTGGTCGTCCTGGGGATGCTGATCGTGCTGCTGCGCTCGGTGGTCGCGCCGATCGTGCTGCTGCTGTCGGTGGTGTTGTCGTTCGGGTCCGCGGTGGGGGCGGCGGCGCTGCTGTATCACGCGCTGGGATATCCGGCGATCGACCGGGGGTTGCTGCTGTTCGGTTTCCTGTTCCTGGTGGCGCTCGGCGTGGACTACACGATCTTCCTGATGACCCGCGCCAAGGAGGAGGTCCGCGAACGTGGGCACCGCGAGGGCATCCTGACCGGACTGGCCGTCACCGGCGGGGTGATCACCTCGGCCGGCCTGGTGCTCGCGGCCACCTTCGCCGCGCTCACCGTGATCCCCACGGTCAACTCGCTGCAACAGGGCGTGCTGGTCGCGGTGGGTGTGCTCCTGGACACCCTCCTGGTGCGCAGTCTGCTCCTGCCGGCGCTCGCGCTGGAGATCGGCCCCCGTTTCTGGCGGCCGGCACGTCCGCGAGACTAGGTCGACGACGCAAGCACGGAATTCGGAGGCACCCGCACCATGAGCACGCCGCGACCGCCCGCCCGCAGCGCCGAACAGCGCCGCCTGGACACCCTGCACCGCCTCGAACACGACGTGGACGCGTGGGTGGCCACCGCCGACGCGAAGACCGGAAAGCCGTATCTGGTACCGCTGTCGTTTCGCTGGGACGGGGAGACGATCCTGATCGCGACCGTCTCCACGAGCCCGACCGCGCGCAACCTGCTGGCGGGCGGTACGGCCCGGCTCGGCATCGGGCCGACCCGTGACGTGATCATGATCGAGGCCGACGCCGAACCCGTGGCGGTCGCCGACATGGCGGCCGAGACGGCGGACGCGTTCGCCGCCGTCTGCGGCTTCGACCCGCGTGTGGCCGGCGCTCCGTACCACTACTTCCACCTGCGTCCACGGCTCCTCCAGGCCTGGCGCGAGGCCAATGAGCTGAAGGGCCGCACCCTCCTGCGGGACGGCAACTGGCTGCACGCGTAGCGGGCTTCGGCGGCGGGTCGCCGAACATGGACCTGCCCGCCGCCGGTCTCGCGTGGGTGCCGGCGGCGGGGGTCGTATCGGGGAGGGCTGCCCGGGATGCTTCCCGAGGTGCTTCTCGGGGTGCTTCCTGCGCGGGGCCTACCTGCGGAAGTACGTGTCGAAGTTGCGCGAGAACTCGAGGTTGTTGAACCGATCCCAGTTGATCGACCAGGTCATCAGACCCCGCAGGTTCGGACGGACACCGTGGGTCTGGTAACTCCCGCAATTGGTGCCCTTGGTCAGGCAGTCCAAGGCCTTGTTGACCTCGGTGGTGGACACCCAGCCGTTGCCCGCCTGGGTCGAGGCCGGCATGCCGATGGCGACCTGCTCCGGGCGCAGCGCCGGGAACATGTTCTCGGTCTTGCCCGCGACCGGGAAGCCGGTGAGCAGCATGTCCGTCATCGCGATGTGGAAGTCGGCGCCGCCCATGCTGTGGTACTGGTTGTCCAGGCCCATGATCGAGCCGGAGTTGTAGTCCTGCACGTGCAGCAGGGTCAGATCGTCACGCAGGGCGTAGATGACCGGCAAGTAGGCGCCACAGCGCGGGTCCTGCCCGCCCCACTGTCCGGCTCCGTAGTACTGGTAGCCCAGTTGCACGAAGAACGTCTCCGGCGCCATGGTGAGCACGAACCGGCTGCCGTACTTGGCCTTGAGCGTCTTGACCGCCGAGATCAGGTTGACGATCACCGGGGTGGTCGGATTCTTGAAGTCGGTGTCGCCGGTGTTCAGGGACAACGAGTGGCCCTCGAAGTCGATGTCCAGGCCGTCGAGTCCGTATTCGTCGATGATCGCACCGACGGACTGGACGAACTTGTCCCGCGCGGCCGTCGTGGACAGTTGCACCTGGCCGTTCTGGCCGCCGATCGAGATCAGCACCTTCTTGCCGGCCGCCTGCTTGGCCCGGATGGCGGCCTTGAAGTCGGCGTCGCTCTCCACGCCGGGGCATTCGGTCACCGGGCAGCGGTTGAACCGGATGTCGCCGGAGGTGACCGACGTCGGCTCGCCGAAGGCCAGGTTGATCACGTCCCAACTCGCGGGTACATCCGCCATCTTGGTGTAGCCCGAGCCGTTGGCGAAGCTCGCGTGCAGGTAGCCGATCAGGGCGTGCGGGGGCAGTTGGCCGCCACCACCGTCGGTCGCGGTGGTGACGGTGAGCACCGCCGACTTGGCCGATTCGCCGGCCGCGTTGGTCGCGCTCACCTGGAAGCCGTACGCGGTGGCGGCGGTCAGTCCGGTCACGGTGGCGGTGGTACCGGTCACGGACTGCGCCAACACCCCGTCGCGGTAGACGTTGTAGCCGCTCGCGCCGGACACCGCGGTCCACGACAGCGGCACGGAGGTCGTGGTCGGCGTGCCGGCCGCGAGGCCGGTCGGGGTGGCGGGAATCTGGGTGCCTCCTCCGGTGGTGGTCACGCTGACGGGGGCCGACTTGGCCGACTCCCCCGCCGAGTTGGCCGCGCTGACCTGGAAGCTGTATGCCGTGGCCTGGGTCAGGCCGGTCACCGTGGTGCTCGTGCCGGTGACGGTCTGCGCCAACACACCATCGCGGTAGACCTTGTAGCTCGTCGCGCCGGGAACCGCGGTCCAGGACAGCGGCACGCTGGTCGCGGTCGGCGCGCCGGCGGCCAATCCGGAGGGGGTGGCCGGGATTTGGGTGGTGCCGCCGGGGCCGACCAGGGAGAGGTCGTCGGCGTAGTAGGCGCCGGTGCCGTACCAGCCGTGCGTGTACAGGGTGACCGAGGTGGTACTCGGCCCCGTGCGGAAGTTCGTGGTCAGGCGGGTCCAGTCCGGCGCGGAGCCGGTCCATGTGGACGGGTCGGTGGTGCCGGTGCCGGTCGCCCCGAGGTAGACGTAACTGCCGCGCAGCCAGCCGGAGATGACGTAGTCCGAGGAGGGTTGCACGGTGACGGTCTGCGAACAGCGCGCGTTGTCGCTGCCGGCGGGGGTGGCCTTGAGGGCTCCGGTGCCCGCGTGTACCGGGGTGGTGACCGCGACGCCGCTGCCGGCGCTGCAGGTCCAGCCGGTCAGGGCGGACTCGAAGCCGCCGTTCTGGACCAGTTCGGCGGCACCGGCGGCGGTGGTGTCCGCGGCGTCGGCCGCACCGCCGCCGGCGACGGTGAGCATGGCGGCGGTCAAGAACGCGGTGCTCGCCGCGGCGACGAGGGGGCGCAGCCGCTTGGCGCGTGGTCGCGTGGGGGGACGGACGCTGGTGGATCCGGACATGGGATTCCTCGCGTGGTCGGGACGGGACGGTGCGGGGAGCCCGGGCCGGTCGCGTGGTCCGGCCCGGGCGGGGCCTGTCCGGCGGATCCCGGCAGGATCGCGGCGGGATCTCGGCGGGTCCGGACAGGCCCCGGTGGCGCTACGGCAGCGTGTCGAGGTGCGGGCCGACGGTGTTGGAGAACTGGTTGCCGTTCAGGGCGTCCCAGTTGGTCGACCACGTCATCGCGCCACGCAGACCCGGGTAGGTCTTGCTCGGCTTGAACGTGCCGCACCCCGTGCCCTTGGCCAGGCAGTCCAGGGCGTTGTTGACGACGGTCGGCGAGACGTAGCCCGAACCGGCGCCGCGCGGCGAGGCGGGCAGGCCGAGGCCGACCTGCGAGGGAGCCAGGCCGCCTTCGAGTTGGATGCAGGCCAGGCCGGTCATGAAGTCCACCGTGCCCTGGCTGTAGACCTTGCCGTCGCAGCCGAGCATCGCACCGCTGTTGTAGTACTGGGTGTTGACGACGGTGAGGATGTCCTTGATCGCCAGCGCGGTCTTGAAGTACTCGGTTCCGGTCGACTGCATGTCGAGGGTCTGCGGCGCCATGGTGATCACCAGGCTCGGGCCGACCTTGCCGGAGAGCGAGCGCAACGCCTGTGACATGTAGGTGGAGTTGATGCCGTTTTCGAGGTCGATGTCGACGCCGTCGAACCCGTAGGTCTGGAACAGGGTGTACAGCGTGTTGGAGAAGTTGCTCGCGGCGGACGCGCTGTTGATCGAGACGCTGCCCTTCTCCCCGCCGACCGAGATGATCACCTTCTTGCCGGCCGCCTTCTTGGCCGCGATGTCGGCCTTGAACTGCGCCTCGGAGTAGTTCAGCGCCGGGTCGAGGGTGAACGAGACGCCGCCCGGTTGGCCGGTCGCGTCGGCGAACGAGACCGCGATGATGTCGTATTCGGCGGGCACCTGGGCGATGGTCTGGATCGTGGCGCCGTTGTTGAAGTTCTGCCAGTAGCCGGTGAGCACGTGCTTGGGCAGCGTGCCGCCGCCTCCGCCGTTGGTGGTGGTCGCGGTCACCGCGCCGGACTTGGCCGATTCACCGGCCGCGTTGGTGGCGCTGACCTGGAAGCTGTACGCGGTGGCCGGAGTCAGGCCGCCGGCGGTGGCGGAAGTGCCGGTCACGGACTGCACCTTGGCGCCGTTCTGGTACAGGTTGTAGCCGGTCGCGCCCGGGACCGCGTTCCACGAGAGGGGAACGCTTGTGGACGTCGGCGCGCCCGCGGCGAGACCGGTCGGGGTGGCGGGGATCTGGGTGCCGCCGCCGGTGGTGCTCGCGCTCACCGTCGCCGACCTGGGGGACTCGCCGGCGGAGTTGGTCGCGGTGACCTGGAAGCTGTACGCGGTGGACGGCGTCAGGCCGGTGACGGTGGCGGAAGTGCCGGTCACGGACTGGACCTTGGTGCCGTCGCGGTACACGTTGTAGCCGGTCGCGCCGGGCACCGTGTTCCACGAGAGGGGGACGCTCGTGTCGGTGGGGGCACCGGCGGCCAGACCGGTGGGGGCGGCCGGGACCTGGGTGCCGCCGCCGGGTCCGGACAGGGTGATGTCGTCGGCGTAGTAGGCGGGTTGGCCGTACCAACCGTGGGTGTAGACCGTGACGGACGTGGTGGACGGACCGGTCCGGAACGTGGTGGTGAGCTGCTGGTAGGTGCCGGCGCCCGGGGTCCACGTGGACGGGTCGGTGGTGCCGGTGCCGGTCGCGCCCAGGTAGACGTAGCTGCCCTGGACCCAGGCGCTCAGCGTGTAGTCGGAGTTGGGAAGGACCGTGACGGTCTGGCTGCAGCGGGCGTTGTCCGCGCCCGCCGGGGTGGCCTTGAGGGCCCCGGTGCCGGCATGCACCGGGGTGCTCGCCGCCGCGCCGGAGCCGGCCGAACAGGTCCAGCCGGAAAGTCCGTCCTCGAAGCCGGGGTTGCTCACCAGGTTGTCGGCGGCCCGGGCACTGCCGGCGCCCACGAGGGTGAGACCGGCGCCGGCCAGGGTGATCGCCGCGAGGGCGGCGAGGGTGGGATGCCCGCGGCGAGGGGACTTCGCTCGCGGAACGTGCGAAACGCGTGCCACTACTGCCTCCGTGCGTGGAGAAGCGATGTGGGTGGTAGCGATGGGACTTGCGTGCGCGACAGCCCGCCCTGCGCGCTTATTGGTCTAGGCCAAAGTGGTCCAGACCAATAGAGCGTGTCAAGGTTTTCCCGGTGATCCGACGCCGTTTACCTGGGCGTCGCCGTTCGATTACTCTCCGCAGTGGGCGTATTGCCCTCGTTGCGGCCCACGTTGCGCGCCGCTCAGAGATCGCGGCGGCGCAGGACGAGCGCGGCGGCGGCCAAGAGGGCGAGCGGCCAACCGGCCAGGACGAGCCAGGAGTGGGTCGCCGACGGAGGGTACGGGCCGAGTTCGTCGGCGGTGCCCAGGCTCGCCAGTGCGGACCAGGCGTTGCGCGGCATGAGGTTGGCCGCTTCGGCAAGGAATCGGCCGCCCTCGGGCATCAGTTCGGGCACCACACCGAGCGTGACGAAGACCGCGAAGACCGCGCCCGCCTGGTGCCGGACCAGCACGCCGACGGCCAGGCCGATCAGCGCGGCCACCGGAAGCAGTACGCACGCCGCCAGGAATCCGCGCGCCACGCCGGGGTCGCCGAGCGCGAGGCCGAGGTTCTTGCCGGACAACACCGCCTGGGACGTCCCGAACGAGGCGATCGCCGTGGGCACGCCGACCGCGGCCGCGACGGCGGTCGACACGGCGGCCTTGGCGAGGAGTACGCGGGGCCGGTCCGGAACGGCGATGAAGGTGGTGCGGATCAGGCCGCTCGCGTACTCGCCGGTGAAGGACAGTGCGCCGATCACCGCCGCGCCGATCATCAGGAAGCCCCAGACGCCGTGGTTGAAGGAGGCGGCGAGTCGATCGAAGTCGGTGCGACCGCGCGTGCCGATGAGGTCCACACCGGAGCACAGGAACCAGGACAGGGCGGCGGCGCAGGGCGGGGCGAGGAGGAGGGGGAGCAGGAGCAGCCGTTGGGAGGAGAGTTTCAGCCACTCGGCGGCGAGGAGGTCGGGGAAGCGGGCTGGGTGGGAGGGGATCGGAGTGGTGGGGGTGGGCGTGGGCATCCTGGGTCCTTGTCGCGGTGGGGGCCGGCGGCGGGTCACGGCGTGGGTCAGACGTCGCGCCGGCGCAGCAGCGGCAGCAGCACCGCGAGTGCGGCGAACGCCCAGGCGGCGAGCGTGATCCAGGCCGTCGGCACTGACGGGAGCCGTTCGACGGTGCGGCCCGGGTCCATCACGGTCAGCCGTCCCCACGCGTAGCCCGGCAGCGCGTTGGTGACATGCGCGCTCCGGTCCGCGTCCAGCGGCGGGATGCGTCCCTTTCCGGCCACCGGTCCGGCGAGGAAGAAGACCAGCACGGCGAACACCGTTCCGGCGGTGTTGCGGATGATCGCCGCCAGGGCCATCCCGATCAGTCCGCAGACCGGAAGCAGCACGGCGGTGCCGGCGATGGCGCGGCCCACTCCGGGGGTGCCGTATGAGAAGCCCGGGATCCGGTCGCCGTAGGTGGCGAGCGTGACGCCCCAGACGCCGACGCCGATGACCAGGCCGACGACGGCGAGGGTGCCGGTGAGCACCGCCGCCTTGGCCGCCAGGATCCGGGTGCGCGCCGGTACCGCGATGAACGTGGCCCGGATCAGGCCGCTCGCCTGCTCCCCCGCCACGGTCATCGCGCCGAGGGTGCCGGCGGTGGCCATCAGCAGCAGGAACTTCGGGAAGGGGAAGGCGTCGTGCGCCGGATCCGGGTGCCGCTTGAGCTCGGCGGCCAGGGTCGGCCAGTGGGCGTAGGTGGTCGCGGCGCCGTCGTGGGCGAAGTAGAGGTAGAGCGGGACGAGCAGGCCCAGCACGATCGGGGTCGAGCGCAGCGAGGTCAGTTTGATCCACTCGGCGGCGATCAGGTCGCGCCATCGGGGGCGGGTGTCCGGGGTGCTCCACGTGGTGGTCATCGGCCCGCCCTTCCCTCGGCGCGGGCCGCCGACGCCGCCGCGCGATACCGCACGCTGTCCGCCGTCAGCTGCATGAAGGCGTCCTCCAGGGTGCCGCCGTGTGCGGTGACCTCGTGGACCATCACCCGTTGGGTGAAGGCCAGTTCGTTCACCTCGGCGGCGGTCGGGCCGGTCACCGCGAGCGTGTCGGGGCCGTGCGCCCGGACCGTGGCGCCGGCCTCGGCCAGCACGGCGGCCAGTGCGGTCGGGTCCGGCGTTCGCACGGTGACGCCGCCGGTGCTCGCGCGGGCCGCGAAGGCGGCGAGTGATTCGTCCGCGATCAACCGCCCGGCGCCGATCACGATCAGGTGGTCGGCGGTGTGTTCCATCTCGCCCATCAGGTGGCTGGAGACCAGCACGGTGCGGCCCTCCGCCGCCAGTTCGCGGAACAACTCGCGCGCCCACCGGATGCCCTCCGGATCGAGGCCGTTGACCGGCTCGTCGAAGAGCAGTACGGGCGGGTCGCCGAGCAGGGCGGCGGCGATGCCGAGGCGCTGGCGCATGCCGAGCGAGAAGCCGCCGATCCGGCGCCGGCCCGCGTCGCCCAGGCCGACGGTGGCCAAGACCTCGCGCACCCGGCCGCGCGGGAGTCCGTTGCTGCGGGCCAGCGCGCCCAGGTGGGCGTTCGCGGTGCGGCCGTTGTGTACGTCGTTGGCGTCGAGGAGCGCGCCGACGTGGCGCAGTCCGGTGCCGAACTCGCGGAACGAGCGCCCGTCGATGCTCGCCCGGCCGCTGGTGGGCGTGTTCAGGCCGAGCAGCATGCGCAGGGTGCTGGTCTTGCCCGCGCCGTTCGGGCCGAGGAATCCGGTCACCCGGCCCGGGCGCACGGTGAAGGTCAGGTCGTCGACGGCCAGGACGCGGCCGTAGCGTTTGGTGAGGTGTTCGATCTCGATCATGCCGTCGAGGTTGCCCGGGGGCGGGGGTGGGTCGCATCGGCCCGTGGCCCGGCCTCGGGGGCGGGCGGCGCGGTCTGCGGGGGCGGGCGGCTCCTTCCCCGGGTGGGCTCGGCTCCGTCCGTGGGATGCAGTCCACGGGCTGATTCGGGGTGGGACGGATGCCGGCTAGGGTCGGCACGTGCCACGACTCTCGAAGCCCTCCGCCCCGCCGACCCGGTTGTCGCCGGGCGCGTTGACGACGCTCGGCTGGTGCGCGGTCCCCGCGTTCGCGCTGCTGCTGTACGGGACGCTGCCGCAGCCGATGCATCCTGTGTTCCTGGCTCGGGATCGTTTCCTGTCGCCGTCGCCGGGTGTGGTGGTGGCGGTGGCCGTGGTGACGGCGCTGCCGATCGGGTGGGCGGTGCGGCGGCCATTGCCGGTGCTCGGGCTGCTGCTGGCCGAGGCGGTCGCGGCCCGGGTGTTCGGGACGCGGTGCTGGCCGCTGTTCCTGGCGGCGGATGTAGTGGTCTTCCATCTCGCGGTGACCTGTACGCGCCGGGCCTCGGTGGTGGGTCTGGTGAGCGTGCTCACCGGCTGGGCCGTGGTCGCCTCGGCCTTCGTACCGGCGGGCCGCATCTTCGCCGTGCTCACCGGGCCGTCCTCGGGGCTGGCGGTGATCGCCGTCGCGGCGTGGATCCTGGGCAGTTGGATCCGCCTCCGGCAGGACCACGCCGAGCAGTTGCGGGCGCAGGTCGCGGTACAGGCGGTGCAGGCCGAACGGCTGCGGATCGCCCGGGAGTTGCACGACCTGGTCGCGCACAACATCGGCGCCATCGCGATCCAGGCGGGCGCGGCGCGGCGGGTGATCGAGACCCAGCCGACCGGGGCGCGCGACGCGCTCGGGGTGATCGAGGCGACCAGCCGGGAGACGCTGACGGGGCTGCGGCACCTGCTCGGCGCGCTGCGCGAGGCGGACGACGGCGCGGCGGACGTCGGCGCTGTGGGCTCGGCGCCGGGCGCGCCGGCGGCGGGCCTCGCGGACCTCGATCGACTGGTGGCGGGCATGGCGGATGCGGGGGTCCGGGTGGAGATCCGCCGGCTGGGGCAACCTCGGCCGCTGGCGGCGGAGATCGAGTTGTCGGCGTTCCGGATCATCCAGGAATCGGTCACCAATGTGGTGCGGCACGCGGGGGCCGACCGCTGCCGGGTGTCGGTGGACTACGGGGTGGCGGAGTTGGCGCTGGAGATCGTGGACGACGGCGGCGGCAGAGCCGGAGGTCGGGCGGCGGGGCTTGCGGGCAGCGGCTACGGGATCGCCGGGATGCGTGAGCGGGTCGCCCTGCTGCACGGGTGGTTCAGCTCCGGGCCAAGGCCCGAGGGCGGCTTCCGGGTGGCCGCGGGGCTGCCGATATGACGATCCGGGTCGTCTTGGTCGACGACCAGCCGGTGGTGCGCGCCGGGCTGCGGATGTTGATCGCCGACATCGCGGACATCGACGTGGTCGGCGAGGCGGGCACCGGAGCCGACGCGGTCCGGCTGGTCGACGAACTCGGTCCGGACGTGGTGGTGATGGACATCCGGATGCCGGTGATGGACGGGATCGAGGCCACCCGGATCATCACCGCCAAGTCCCCGGCCTCGCGGGTGATCGTGCTCACCACGTTCGATGAGGACGAAAACGTCTACGGGGCGCTGCGCGCGGGCGCCGCCGGGTTCCTGGTCAAGGACATGGTGCTGGAGGACATCATCGCCGCGATCCGGGTGGTCTCCGCCGGCGACGCGCTGATCGCCCCGGCGGTCACCCGGCGCCTGATCCGCGACTTCGCCGACCGAGCCCCCACACCCGCCCGCCCCCGACGCCCGATCGAGGGCATCACCGACCGCGAGCGCGAGGTCCTGATCCTGATCGCCCGCGGCCTCTCCAACGCCGAAATAGCCGCCGAGCTGTACATCACGATGGCCACCACAAAAAGCCACGTGGCCCGCCTCCTGTCCAAACTCACCGCCCGAGACCGCATCCACCTGGTCATCACCGCCTACGAGGCAAACCTGGTCTGAGGGCCGGCCGGGGGGCACGGGCCGGCCGGTGTCGAGGCGGTCCCGGGTCAGGGGTCAGTCGAGGCAGAATTCGTTGCCTTCCGGGTCGGTCATGACGATGTGGCCGGCTTCGAGGGGTGGGGTGGGGTTCTGGCGGTGGACACGTTTGGCGCCTAGGGCTTCGAGGCGGGTGCATTCGGCTTCGAGGGCTGCCATACGTTCTTCGCCCAGGAGGCCGGGGGCCGCGCGGACGTCGAGGTGGACGCGGTTCTTGGCGGTCTTGCCCTCCGGTACCTGCTGGAAGAACACGCGTGGGCCCCGGCCGTCCGGGTCCTCGATGGCCGATCGCGAGTTGCGCTGGTCCTCGGGGACGCCGATCCGGGCGAGGAAGTCGTCCCAGGCGGCGAGGGGGTCGGCGCCCTCGGGCAGGTCGACTCCGGGCGGGGCGGGGTGCACGTAGCCGAGGGCGTCGCGCCAGAAGGTGGACAGGGCCTTGGGGTCGTGGGCGTCGAAGGTGATCTGGATCCGGCGGCTCATGGGTGATCCGTTCGTGGGGGTTCGGGGGTGTGGCTTCGTGAGGGTTTGGGGCCTGTGTCTTCCGGTGGGCGCTTGCTGCTCCTCCCACGTCGGCGATCCTGGCATGCATTGCGGACAGGATCGGTCCGCTGTTCTCTGGCACCGTGGACTGCATGGATGTGGCGAGCGGTGGCGAGTTGGGGACCACGGAGCGGGTGCTCACGTTGCTCGGGCTGTTGCAGCAGCGGCGGATGTGGACCGGGGCGGAGTTGGCCGAGCGGCTTCGGGTCACGGCGCGGACCGTGCGGCGCGATGTGGAGCGGCTGCGGGTGCTGGGGTATCCGGTGCACGGCGGGCAGGGGGTCGGTGGGGGCTACCGGCTCGGGGCGGGGCAGGAGGTGCCGCCGCTGCTGCTGGACGACGAGGAGGCGATCGCGACCGCGGTGTCGTTGCTCGCGGGTGCGGGCGGCGCGGTCGCCGGTGCGGGGGAGGCCGCGCTCCGGGCGTTGACCAAGCTCGATCGGGTGCTGCCCGCGCGGTTGCGGCACGAGGTGCGGGCGCTGTCGGGGTCGGTGGAGTTCTTCGGCCGGGGGCGTACGCCCGTCGATCCCGAGGTGGTGATGACGCTGGCGGGGGCGTGCCGGGACGAGGTCGAGGCGGGCTTCGACTACCCGTCCGGGGGCGAGGTATGGCGGCGGCGGGTCGAGCCGTATCGGCTGGTCGCCTCCGATCGGCGGTGGTACCTGCTCGCGTACGACCTCGACCGGGACGGCTGGCGCAGTTTCCGGGTCGACCGGATGACCGGGGTGTCGGCGCGGACCTGGCGCTTCCGGCCGCGCGCCGCGCCGGACGCGGCGGCGTATGTGCAGGAGGGTGTGGCGAGTCGGGTGTACGCGTACCAGGCCCGCTTCCTCGTCCACGCGCCGGCCGAGACGGTACGAGCGCAGATCCCCCCGTCGGCGGCCGTCGTACACCCGCACGGGGACGACCGCTGCGAGGTCGTCAGCGGTGGGGGCAGCCTCGACTACGTCCTCATGCACGTGGCGCTGCTCGGCCACGACTTCGAGGCGATCGCCCCGCCGGAACTTGGCGCTCGCTGCCGCGAGTTGGCCGGACGGCTGATCGCGGCTGGGGCGACGCTGCCGGGCGGGCCCGGCGGTGAGCCGCCGACTCCCGAGTAGGCGTGGGTCGTTACCCGTCGAGGCGAGTGCCCCCGTGAAGTCGCGGGCGGCGGCCGGTCGGGGCGCGTGGCCAGGGGCCGGTCGGGTTGCTCGCTCTGTCGTTGGGCGGGGCGCTGCGACCGGTCGGTCACGGGCCGCGGTCAACCATCCGTGGCGCGGGGCCCGTTGATGGTGGGCGGTCGGGGCCGGCCCGAGGGGCGGCGGCGGTGTACGACGATCAGGATGTCGGTCCAGGCGATTCCGGCTCCGATGATGGAGCCGATCGCGGCCAGGATCCACAGGGCGCGGGCGCCTGACGCGTTGGTGTCGGCGGCCACCGCGAACAGGGTGGCGGCCAGAATCAGGACCGGTAGCGCGATGCCGGCCGGGGTCAGGCGGCGGGCGAGTGGGCTGAGATGGACGGGCAGGTGGGGGTGACCGCCGGTGCTGCGGCTCGAAGGTGGCTGGGCTGCTCGTGCGGTCATGGTCGACATCTACCCGACGATGCCCCCGCCACGCCAGACCGGAACGACAACTCGGCGGTTTTGCGTTCGGGCGGAGATGGTGTGGGCGGGGGGTGGGGGCGTCGGGTTCAGTCGTCCTCGGGGATGGGGGCGCCGGCCGCCGCGCTCTCGTTCGGTTGGGGGTTGTCGGTCCGGCCCTCGGTCCCGTTCGGCCCGTGGGCAGTCGGGAGTGCGGAGGTGAGTACCTCGCACAGGGTCTCGATGTCGGCGGCCATGTCGAGGTCCGGCTTCAGGAGCCACCGGAGTTGAAGGCCGTCGACGGCGGCGAGCAGGATCATCTCGCCCGACATCCGGGTCGGCTGGTCCGGCGCCAACCAGGTCTACCAGGCGCTGCCCGGCGCGGAGGCCGTGACCGAGGCGTACCGCCGCCCCCGCGAGGACGTCTTCCTGGAGGCCGCGCGCGGCGACGACTGGGTGGGCGTGCAGTCGTACACCCGCACCCGGATCGGCCCCGACGGCCCGCTGCCGATTCCCGACGACGCCGAACGTACGCTCACCGGCCGGCAGTTCCACCCCCGAGGCGCTCGGCGAGGTGCCGCGCCACACGGCGAGGGTGGTCGGCACGGTCCCGCTGATCGTCACCGAGAACGGCATCGCGACGGACGACGACACCCGGCGGATCGCCTACACCTCGGGCGCCCTGGCCGAATTGGCGGCGGCGCCGGCCGACGGCATCGACGTACGCGGCTACCTGCACTCGTCGTTGTTGGACAACTACGAAAGGGGCTCCTACGGGCCGACGTTCGGCCCGATCGCGGTCGACCGGCGCCCTTCGCCCGTACCCCCCAAGCCGTCCGCGAAGTGGCTCGGCCCACCGGTCGACGGAAATGGGCCCGTACGCCCGCGCATTCGGGCTGACCGGCGGGGTTGCGGCGGGCCGCCGGCAGGGTCGGCCTAGGCTGAGCGCGTGAGCACTTCCCCGTACCAACCCGTACCCGCACGGGTGGCGACGAGCGCGGATGTCGACGCGATCGTCGCCGCCCTGACCACCGCTTTCTTCGACGACCCGATGTGGGGACCGGCGTTCCCCGACGTCGAGCGTCGCGCCGAACAGGCGTCCCAACTTTGGCGGTTGCTCGCCGGCTCCGCGCTGCGTCACCCCTGGGCGCTGGTCACCGAGCACGTCGAGGCCGCGGCGCTGTGGATCCCGCCGGGCGCGAGCGAGTTGGCGGCGGAGGAGGAGAGCGACCTGGAGACGTTCCTGGTCGAGCTCACCGACCGCCCCACCGCCGACGGAATCCTGCGCATCTTCGAACTGCTCGGCGACGCGCAACCGAGCGAACCGCACTTCTACCTGAGCCTGTTGGCCACCCACGACGACCACCGCGGCCTTGGCCTGGGCATGGGCCTGCTGACCGAGAACCTGGCCCGGATCGACGCGCTCGGCGAGCCCGCCTACCTCGAGTCGTGCAACCCGGCCAACAACGCGCGCTACGAACGGGTGGGCTTCACCACCCTCGACACGGTCACCCTGGACACCGGCCACGTGGTCACCACCATGTGGCGCCCGGCCCACCCCACACCCTGAGCCGCCCGGCACGCTGAGCCACCCCACCCCACACCCTGAGCCCCCGGTACGCCACCCCACCCCACGCCCCGACTCGCCCGGCGCCCCATCCGCCCACCGAACCTCACGTTTTGCTCAGATCCCGCCTCTCCCGCGCGCCTGCCTCCTAGCCTCGTCGCCTACGGGCGATCCCCCGGCCCGCGCACCGGGTCGGCCGCCCGGCGAGTGCGGCAACGGAGGTGCGATGAGCCCGAGTCGGACACCCGATACGTGGATCGCCCCGGCACGCGTCGACCCGGTGCTGCGCTCGACCGCCCTGCTCGACGAGGTCGCCGACCGCTACCCGCGCGCGGTGTCCCTGGCCGCCGGACGTCCCGTCGACCCGGCCCGCGCCGAGCCGGCCGACGGTCATCAGGAGGCGCTGGCCCATGCGTTGCGGGCGCTGCGCCGTTCGGACCGCGACGTGGTCCTGGCCGTCGCGCCCACCTACATCGGCCTCACCCGCGCCGCCCGCCTCGCCGAACTGCCGGTACTCCCCGTCGCCGACGGCCCGCGCGGCATCGACCTCGACGACCTCGCCGCCCAGGTACACGGCGCCCGCGCCGCCGGACTGCGCCCCCGAGCGCTGTACCTGGTCCCGGACTTCGCCACCCCGGCCGGAATCAGCCTGGACCTGCCCGCTCGCCACGAACTGCTCGATCTCGTGGCCGACTTGGACCTCCTGCTCCTGGAGGACGACCCCTACGGCCCGGCACCCGTATCGACCACCGCCGACCCCCACCGCCCACCGGCACTGCACACCCTCGACACCCGCCGTCGGGTCGTACACGTGGACACCTTCACCCGAAGCACCCCCACCCCACCCACCACCACCAACACCCCCGATCGAACCACCTGGGCCGCACGCGTATACCTGCACAACCCCCGCCACCTCCTCGAAGGTCTCGCCGCCCGCTTCGGCCACGGCCCACTGGCCGGCCGAGTGCACTGGCACAGCCCCGCCGGCGGCCTGTTCACCGTGCTGACCGTCCCGTTCGTGGTCGACGACGCGCTACTGGAGGTGTCCGCAAGGGAGTTCGGCGTGTTGTGGACGCCCATGGCGCACTTCTACGACCCGGGTATCGGACCCGCCCACCGACTGCGCCTGTCCGGCGGCGCCCTGGACCCGGCCCGCATCGACGCCGGCCTGGACCGCCTGGCCGCCCTGGTCGGCGACCGCTCGGGCCACCACTCCCGCCGCCCGGATCGACGCGCGTCCACCCACCTCGTCCCCTGACGCGCCCATGACCGACCCGAGCCGATACAACCAGCGATATGGTGTGCGGTGTACGGGAGTTGCCCACAGCTCGACCGGACGGGAGCACACCATGGCAGTACCCGTGGCGATGAACCACCTCGCCTACCAGACCCGGGATCTGGCCGCGACACACCGCTTCTGGACCGAGGCGGTCGGCGCCGAACTCGCGGGCGCGGTCCGCGAGGAGTCCCGGACCACGAGCAGTGGCGAGGTCACCCCGCCGTTCCTGCACGTCTTCTACGCGCTCGCGAGCGGCGAGTGCATCGCGTTCTTCGACGTGGCCAAGGAGTACGAGCCGGTCCCCGACGGCCTGGAGTGGTGGACCCGGCACGTCGCGCTCGCCGTCGACTCACCCGCCGAGGTCGACGCGTTGGCCGAGCAGATCCGCCGACACGGCGTCGAGGTGCGCGGCCCGATCGACCACGAGGGCGTCTGGTACTCCGTCTACTGCTTCGACCCCAACGGCGTACACCTCGAAATCACCCACCAGAACCGCCCGTTGACCAAGCAGGACGCCGACGAGGCCCGGTCCGCGTTCGACGGCTGGCTTGCCGACCGGGCGGCCGGCCGGGTCTGAGGCGCGAGCCCGGGACACCCCCGTGATCCCGGGCTCGACCCGGTCAGCTCTCGACGCGCGCGTAGCGCACCATGACCACACCGGCGTCGAAGGTCCGCGTATCGACCAGGCGCAGCCCGCGACGCACGTCGTCGTTCCGGAAGACCGGCTTGCCGCCGCCCAGGATCACCGGGTGCACGAAGAGCGCGTACTCGTCGATCAGGCCCAGTTCGGTGAGCGTGTTGGCCAGTCCCGCGCCGCCGCTCAGCAGGATGTCCTTGCCGGGCTCGGCCTTGAGCGCGGCGATGTCCTCGGCCACGTTCGCGCCGATCACCTCGGCGCCGTGCTCCGCCTGCTTCAGCGTGGCCGAGACCACGACCTTGCGGGTGGCCCGCCAGATCGGCGCGAACCGCAGGTCGTGCGGATGGGTGGAGATGGTCTCCACGATCGGCCAGTAGCCGGCCATCATCTCCCACACCACGCGGCCGTACAGGAACGTGTCGACACCTTCGTTGATCGTCTGCCCGAAGTCGGACAGCTCCGGACCCATCGTCGGCCAGTCGAACTCACCGTTGGGGCCCTCGATGTAACCGTCGACCGACTGGTGGACCATGTAGAGGATCTTGCGCATGAGGTGCTCCCTGGGGGGATCGGGGGATTCCGTCCGTTTCAGCTGTTCTCACGGTGAGGTCGGACCCGGCGATCCGTTCTCGACATCGACGACGAACAATCCCCGCGAAGGTTCTTCAGCCACCCTCGCCCACCCGCGCCGCGCGTATCTCCAGGTACCGGCGCTCCGGCAGGCTCGTGGTGCGGCGGGCCGCCTCGCGGTACGCCTCCCGGGCCGCCTCGCGGTCCCCGGCCAGTTCGAGCAGGTGGCCCCGTACCGCCCAAACCCGGTGCCGGCCGGCCATGCGCTCGTCCCCCGCCAGCGTGTCGAGCAGGTCCAGGCCGGCCTGCGGGCCGTGCACCATCGCCGCCGCGACGCTCTGGTTCAGGGTGACCATCGGCCCCGGCGACAGGTGGGCGAGGAGCCGGTACAGCGCGAGGATCTGCGGCCAGTCGGTGTCCTCGGCCCGCGCCGCCTCGGCGTGCACCGCGGCGATCGCGGCCTGGACCTGGTACGGCCCCGGCGGCCCCCATGTGAGCGCGTCGGTGACCAGGTCCGTGCCCTCGCGGATGGACTCGGCATGCCAGCGGGTCCGATCCTGCTCGGCGAGCGGGATCAGCGCGCCGTCGGCGCCGGTCCGCGCGGCCCGCCGCGAGTCGGTGAGCAACATCAGCGCCAGCAGCCCGGCGATCTCGCCGTCGTCCGGCCGCAGCCGGTGTATCGCCCGGGTGAGCCGGATCGCCTCGGCGGTCAGGTCGGTCCGGTGCAGGTCGGGGCCCGAACTGGCGGTGTAGCCCTCGTTGAAGATCAGGTACAGCACGTGCAGCACCGCCCGGAGCCGCTCGATCGCCTCGGGCCCGGCGGGGGTGCCGAATCGGCCGCCGGCCGCCTTGATCCGCTGCTTGGCCCGGCTGATCCGCTGCGCCATGGTGGCCTCGGGAACCAGGAAGGCGTCGGCGATCTGCGCCGTGGTCAGGCCGCCGACCGCGCGCAGCGTCAGCGCCACCTGCGAGGCCCCCGACAGCGCGGGATGGCAGCACAGGAACAGCAGGGTCAACGCGTCGTCGTGGGCGCCGGTCGGCTCCCCGTCGGGCGCGGGCGCCACGTACTCGTCGGCCGGCGCCTGGGCGGCCAGCCGCTCCTCGCGGTTGCGCCGGGCACGTTCGCTGCGCCAGTGGTCGATCAGCCGCCGATCGGCCACGGTGAGCAACCACCCGAACGGATGATCGGGCAGCCCGTCCACCGGCCACTGCACGGTCGCCGCGAGCAGCGCCTCCTGTACGGCGTCCTCACACGCGTCGAACTGGCCGTGTCGGCGGACGAGCACACCGAGGACCTGCGGGGCCAATTCCCGCAGCAGGTCCTCGGCGGGCGCGTCCAGGCTCACATCTCCGTCCCCGACTCGGACATCACCGGCCGTACCTCCATCGCCCACCGCTTGGCGTCCGGCCAGCGTGCGGCGATGTCGACGGCCCGCTCGGTGCTCTCGCACTCGACGAGGAGATATCCCGCGAAGTGCTCCTTGGCCTCCATGAACGGGCCGTCGGTGACCGCCGGCACCCCGTCCCGCGTCCGGACCGTTTTGGTCTGGGTCGGGTCGGCGAGCGCCTCGCCGCCGAGCAGTTCACCGGACGCGGTCAGCTCGGCCATGATCGTGCCGACCTCGCCGAACAGCTCGTTGCGGTCGGCCTCGGACAGCTCCTCCACGAAACCCGGGCGGTTGTAGATCAGCAGCATGAACTTCATGACTTCGCTCCTCGTGCGTGCACTGCGCCGGCCCCTGCGGGCCGCTCGTATCCGGGTCGGAGTCGCCCGACCGTTCTCGACATCCCGGCGCACAGAATGTCGGATCGACATCCCGAAGGCGATCTTGCCGCGCGAAGCCGCGCAAAGCCGCGCAGAAGTCGGACCAATCCCCCGTCGGCCGTTCACCCCGCCGCGACCTCCGCCGCCGGCACGTCCCCGGGCCGCAACATCCGCCACACCACGGCCGTGCCGACGATCGTCGCCACGCCGGACAGCGCGATCACATGCCCGGGGTCGAATACCCCGGCCAGGGCACCGGCGCCGGCCATACTCACGCCCTGGAGGGTCATCGTCCCGGTCATCGCCAGCCCCATCGCCTGCCCGGTGCCCGCCTTCGGGACCGCGGCCAGGAACCGGCGTTGCAGGCCGAGTTGGTAGGCGAAGCCCGCGTTGGAGAGCACGAACAGCGCGGCCGTCACCGCCACCGGCGGGCTCGCGGCGACGAACAGCAGCGGGATACCGAGTTGGAGCGCCAGCCACGGCACCAGCCGCTCCCGTCGGGCCGGCCGCACGAAGCGCCCCACGAGCAGATTGCCGAGCAACATCCCGGCGGCGGCCGAGCCGTACAACAGCCCCGCGTGATCGGGCGCGTACGGCACGATGACCCCCTCGGCGGCCACGGTCAGATTCGCCGGCACCCACTGCGCCAGCAGCAGTCCGCGCACGACCGGATCGCCGAGCAGTTCACGATTGACCCGCCACGTCGCCCGTATCGTGCCCTCGGGCCGAGGCGCCGGGCCGCCGTCGCCGCCCGCCTCAGCCTCTTCCCCCTGCGCCGCCGTCTCGCGCGGCAGCCCGAAGCGCACCACCACCGCCGACACCAGCGCCACGACCCCGGCGAACACCAGCGCGCCGCTCGGCCCGACCAGCGCCAGCAACACCCCGCCGACCGCGTACCCGAGCACCTGCATCGCCCCGGCCGTCACCCCGAACACCGAGCGGCCCAGCACATAGGCGTCACCGTGCAGCAGTTCGGGCAGGGTGCGCTGCCGGGCCGCTCCCGCGACCGGGCTGACCAGGCCGACGCTCGCGAGCAGCGCCAACACCGCCCATACGGGCAACACGTCGACCGCGAGCACCAGCGCCATGGCGCAGCGGATCAGGTCGTAGCCCACCATCGCCGCCCGCACCGGCAGCCGGTCGGTCAGCGAGAGCAGCAGTGCCCCGCCGAACGCCTGCGGCACGAATCCCGCCACATACGCGAGCGCGGACAGCGCCGGGGACCCGGTGCGTTCGTAGACGAGCACCGCGAGCGCGAGCATCCGCACGGTGTCGCCGATCAGCAGGAGTACGTAGGAACCGAAGAGCACCCGGAAGGCGCCCACCGCGAAGATCTCGCGGTAGGTCGCCGGTCTGACGTCGTCACCGATCATGCGGCGAGCCTGCCGAGGCGCGCCGGGCGTGGGCCAAACTTTCGGCCCAGACCGAAACCTGGGAGCCTGCGGGCGGGAGGTGTCGGGTGCTCAGGATCGAGGTCGGGCCGGCCGACGTGGCGCGCAGCAGGTTCGCGATCTCCCCGCTGGGCGAGACCGTGTTGGTGCTGCGGACGCTGGCGGGCAGTCATCAGGCCGGGCCGCTGCGGCCGTGGATCGAGCGACTGCGGCCCGCGTACGAGCGGCTGCGTCGGGAGATGCCGGCGGTCGCCGCGATGACCTCGCTGTATCGGCGTGGCGCCTACAACGCCGACTTCCTGCATCCGCCGCCGGCGGGGATACCGACCGGCATCGGGGACGAACTCGCCGCGGTACGGGCCACCCCGCTCGACCGGGCCCGGGGCGAGCTGGCGCGCAACCTGACCGGGATGCGCCCGCCGTCGGCCGCGGCGCGCGCGCTGTTCGAGGCACCCGACGTGGTCGCGCGGCTCGCGGACGCGATCGAGGCGGCGTGGACCGCGCTGCTCGCGCCGGAGTGGCCGGCGCTGCACGCGGTGTTGCAGCACGATCTGGTGCGCACCGCCGGGCGGTTGACCACCTACGGCTGGGGCGCCGCACTGAGCGACCTGTCGCCCCGGCTGCGCTGGCACGACGAGGGCACGATCGAGGTGGCCGGCCACCAGGACAACGGCACGGTCGTGCTCGGCGGCGCGGGGTTGTTGTTCGTGCCCTCGGCATTCGGCGCGAGCATCGTCTACGTGGAGCCGCCGTGGCCGTACGCCATCGTCTATCCGGCCCGCGGCGTGGCCGAACTCCTGGGCGCCCCGGCCCCCTCCGACGACGCGGCGCTGGCCGACCTGCTCGGCGGCACGCGCGCGCTGATCCTGCGCGCGTTGCACATCCCGGCCACCACCACCCAACTCGCCGCCCGGCTGAACCTACCCCTGGGCACCGTCGGCGACCACCTGGCCGTACTGCGCCGCGCCCGGCTGATCACCGGTCTGCGCGTGGGCCGCTCGGTCCGCTACCAACGCACCGCACTCGGCGAGGTGTTGACCGAGGGCCCGCCCTGAAGCACACGCGGCTCACCCCGCCACCGCGACCAATCCCGGCAGATACCCCTTCGACTGCCCCGTCGCCGTCGGGTGGTACGACTCGTCCAGGGGCACCGTCACCCCGTGCAGCCACTCGTCGGCCCCGCACACCCCATGGCCGGCGAACCGGTCCCGTACGTCCGCGAAGTCCGCGCCGGCCGCCGCCGCGCGCCCGGCCGTGGTCGCGTCCAGGATGTCGGCCGCCTCGTCCAGCACCCGCCGCTTGGCCTCGCTCAGCCCGAACAGGCAACCGCCCAATTCGAACAGGCGCGGATACCCGAGCACCACCAGCCGCGCACGCGGCGCGAGCAGCCGGATCCGCGCGTAGGTGGCGTCCAGGTCGGCCGGCAGCCGGTCGCGCGTATACGCCGTCGACGTCGCCACCGCGTCCGCGCAGTCCCGATCGGTGCCGAGCACGCACGTACGGATCGTGTCGGCGAAGCCGACGTCGTTGCCACCGACGCTGATCGTCACGAGCGTGGTGTCGGCGTTCAACACCGACGTCTGCCCGCCCAGCACCTGCGCGGTGGTCGCGCCGGAGCAGGCGGCGAACGCGAACTCGGCCGCCGGATGCGTCCGGTGCCACAGCGAGGGGTACGCGTTGGCGCTGCGCTTGCAGTCGCCGCCGCCGGGCAGATAGTCGCCCGCCCCCACCCCGGAACTGTACGAATCGCCCAGCGCCGCGTAGCTCGACGTCGGCGCGGCAGGCGCCGAATGCGCGGTGGGTGCGGCGAGCCCGGTGAGCACGAGGCCGGCGGCGGCGAGGGGGGCGGCGACACGGGCGAGCGAGGGCACGGGTGGGTCTCCTCCGGAACGTGGGCACGTCGTCGGAGGTATCGGCCGCGCGGCCGACCGACTTGACCACGATCACCCCCCGGAAGGACCCGGGCGGGTCGCCGCCCCCGCACCGGCCGCCTCCTCGACCGCAGGTCGGCGGGCGGATCCGCCCCCGGCCCGCCGACCAGTCTTGACGAACCGTCAAGCCGGCGTTCGCCCCCGCGTCGCCCGACGCCACTACACACGTATCCATGACATCAGTGGACAGAAGGACCCTCCTGCGTACCGGCTCCGTGGTCGGCGCCGGCCTGGCGATCGCCCCCGTCCTGGGTGCCGGTTCCGCCTCGGCCTCGACGTCGGACGCGCCCGCCTTCGTCGCGTCCGGCCGGCCCGCGCTGAGCCACGGCGTGCAGAGCGGCGACGTCACCGCGTCCTCCGCGATCGTGTGGGGCCGCGCCGACTCGCCCGGTCGACTGATCGTCGAGTACGGCACCCGGCCCGACCTGCGCGACGCCTGCCGGATCCGCGGACCGTGGCTGACCCCCGACGGCGACCTGACCGGCCGGGTCCGGCTGCGCGACCTGCCGGCGGGCAAGCGGATCCACTACCGGGTCCGGGTCGAGGGCGAGCGCGGAGCGGCCGGCGAGGCGATCACCGGCTCGCTGGTCACCGCGCCGCACGAGCACAGCCGCTCCGATGTGCGCTTCCTGTGGTCGGGCGACTGTGTCGGTCAGGGCTGGGGCAGCAACCCGGACCTGGGCGGGATGACCATCTTCGAGCAGATGCGCCGGCTGCGCCCGGACTTCTTCCTGCACAGCGGCGACACCGTCTACTCCGACGGCCCGCTGGTGGAGAGCGTCAAGCTGCCCGACGGCCGGATCTGGCGCAACGTGGTCACCCCGGAGAAGTCCAAGGTGGCCGAGTCGCTGACCGAGTACCGCGGCCAGTTCGCGTACAACCTGCTCGACCGCAACTACCGCGCGTTCACCGCCGAGGTCGCCCAGATCAACCAGTGGGACGACCACGAGGTGCGCAACAACTGGTACCCGGGCCAGATCCTCGACGACGCGCGCTACATCGAGAAGCGCATCGACGTGCTCGCCGCGCGGGCCAAGCAGGCGTTTCGCGAGTGGGTGCCGATCGGCGACGACCGGGTGTACCGCAAGTTGTCCTTCGGGCGGCACCTGGACGTGTTCGTCCTGGACATGCGCACGTACAAGGACCGCAACGACGACAACCGCTACGCCGACCCCAAGCGCGGCATGCTCGGCGACCGGCAGCGCGAGTGGCTGATCGAGGGTCTTTCGCGCAGTCGGGCCACATGGAAGGTGATCGCCAACGACCTGCCGCTGGGCCTGGTGGTGCCGGACGGCGCCAACGCGCAGGAGGGTGTCGCGCAGGGCGACCCGGGCAAGCCGCTGGGCCGGGAGATGGAGTTCGCCACGGTCCTGCGCACCGCGCAGCGCCGGGGTGTTCGGGGCATCGTGTTCCTGACCGCCGACGTGCACTACACGGCGGCGCACCACTACGACCCGTCGCGGGCCGCTTTCCAGGACTTCGACCCGTTCTGGGAGTTCGTCTCGGGCCCGCTGAACGCGGGCGCGTTCGGCCCCAACGCGCTGGACGGCACCTTCGGCCCGAAGGCCGAGTTCGTGCACGCCCCGCCGCGCGCGAACTTCTCGCCGCTGGAGGGTTTCCAGCACTTCGGCGAGGTCGAGATCGACGGCCCGTCGGGCAACCTGACGGTCAATCTGCGGGATGCCACATCCACCGTCCTGTGGAGCAAGACACTGCGCCCGACCCGCTGACGCACCGTCAGTCCCGTACTGACGCGCCGTCAGTTCCATTCGCTGACACACCGTCACGGGAGCCCTCGTCCGCCGACGAGGGCTCCCGTCCGGCGGGCAACTCACCCCATGCATACGGCGAAACGTCCATCACTACCCGAAAAAGCGCGACAAAGATCGTTCGCCGCTTCGATTACGCTCCGCCTCCGACCGCCCCTAAGGGGTCGAGGCACCGAGCGAAACGAGGCGCACCCATGGACATCGCACGTGAGCATCCCGACCCCACCCGCCCCGGCGCCCGTGCGGGCGCACCCGTCGGGCGAATCGTGCGCACCGTGGTCCCCGCCGTCGCCGCCTGTCTGGTGCTCGGCGCGTGCGGCGGCGGTGACGACGCGGCGGGCAAGGACGCGGACACCTCCACGGTGGCGCCCAAGTCCGGCGGCACGCTGACCGTGGCGATGGCGAGCGACATGCGCTCGATGGACCCGTTCGGCGCGCTGAGCAATTCGTACACCGACAACAGCCGACTCAACGCGGTCTACGACTCGCTGTTTTGGCACGAGGCCAAGACCGGCAAGGTGATGCCGCAGGTCGGCGAGAGCCTGACCCCGGACCCGGGCAACGCGTCCTGGACGCTCAAGCTCAAGCCGAACGTCAAGTTCTCCGACGGCACCCCGTACGACGCGGCGGCGGTCAAGTTCACCTGGGACGAGCACGCCGCGCCGGCGCGCAAGTCGTATCAGGCGGGCACGATCGCGGCGGTCAAGACGACCGAGGCGGTCGATCCCACCACCCTGAAGATCACCCTGACCGGCCCGAACGCCAACTTCGACCACATCGTGGCCTCGAACCTGTCGTTCATCGTCTCCCCCACCGCGTACCGCAAGGACCCGGCCGGTTTCGCCCGCAACCCCGTCGGCGCCGGCCCGTACACCTTCAAGGAGTGGACCACCGGCGACCACATGACCTTCGTCAAGAACCGCGGCTACTGGCAGGGCGCGGCCAAACCGTACGCCGACACCGTGGTGTTCAAGGTCATCCAGGACAGCACCCAGGGCCTGGAGACGGTCTACTCCGGCGGCGCCGACATGAAGGTCTCGGTCAACGCCGAGGACCCGGTCAAGGCCAGGCAGAAGGGCCTGGAGACCAAGATCGTCACGATCATCGGCGGCGAGTCGATCTACTTCAACAACAAGCGTGCGCCGTTCGACGACGTGCGCGCCCGGCGTGCGGTGCAACTCGCGCTCGACGCGGACGAGGTGAACAAGATCTCGTTCAGCGGCAACGGCACCCCCACGCACAGCATCTTCCCGCCGGAGAGCCCGCTCGTGGACGCGGGCACCGAGACCGTCCAGCGCACCGACCGTGCGGAGGCGCAGCGGCTGCTCGACGAGTTGGCCGCGGAGGGCAAGCCGCTCGACTTCACCTACTCCATCCCGCAGAACGCCAACGCGCAGCGGACCGCCGAATACATCATGACCTCGCTCCGCGCGCTGCGGAACATCTCGGTCAAGATCGCGCCGATGCCGATCGCCGCGTTCCAGACCGACATCGTGATCAACAAGAACTACCAGGCGGCGATGTTCAGTTACTACCTCTCCGACGCCGAACCCGGGCTGTACGTGAACCTGTACAGCACCAGCCCGAACAACTACCTGCTGTACGCGAACCCCACCGTCGACCAGAACCTGGACCGGGCCCGGACGACCAACGACCCGGCACAGCGCAAGGCCGCCTACACCGCGGTCGCCGCGCAGCTGAAGCAGGACGCGCCGCTGTGGACGTACCAGTCGTCGGTGGTCACCGCGTTCCACCGGTCGACGGTGGTGGGCATGGTGTTGAGCAACGACGGCATGGTGCTGATGGACCGGATCGGGCTCAAGGGCTGATCCGGGCCGGGGCCGGGGCCGGCGGCCGGGTGCCGATCCGGCCCGGCCTCGGCCGCCGTACCCTCGGGGTTCGGACTTGAGTCTCCACCGGGTGGAGACGGCACGGTGAGGGACATGGACGGCGCGCCCCTGTATTCGATCGGCGACCTGGCTCGACGGACCGGTCTGTCGGTCCGCACGATCCGGTTCTACGCGGACGCGGGGGTCGTGCCGCCCACCCGACGAAGTCCCGCCGGCTACCGGCTGTACAACGTCGACGCACTGGCCCGTCTCGAACTCGTGCGCACGCTGCGCGACCTCAACGTCGACCTGGCGACCATCCAACGGGTGTTGGCGCGCGAGGTCACCGTCGCCGAGGTCGCCGACGCGCACGCGCGGGCGCTGGACACGCAGATCGAGACGCTGCGGTTGCGTCGAGCCGTGCTGCGCGCGGTGGCCGGGCGGGGTTCGAGTCCCGAGGAGATGAATCTGATGCACAAACTCGCCCGACTGTCCGACGAGGAACGCCGGAAGTTGATCACCGACTTCCTCGACGCGACCTTCGCCGACCTGGACGTGGACCCGGACTTCCTGGCCCGGATGCGCTGCGGGCTGCCGAGCCTGCCGGACGATCCGACCCAGGAGCAGTTGGAGGCGTGGGTCGACCTCGGCGAACTGGTCACCGACCCCGACTTCCGCGCGTCGATCCGGCGGATGGCGGAGTACCAGGCGCGAGACCGCCCGAACGAGCTGCCCCAGGGCACGTACGAGCGGCTGTCCGAACTCACCCGGGAACGCGTCGAGGCGGCCCGCGCGGCCGGGATCGAGCCGACCTCGACCGCGGCCGAGCCGGTGGTCGCCGAGCTGATCGCCGCCTATGCGACGGCCTTCGGCCGCCCGGCCGACGCGGCCTTCGTCGCATCGCTGGTGGAGCGGATGGAGGTGGGCAACGACCCGCGCGCGGAACGCTACTGGGCCCTGCTCGGCATCATCAACGGCTGGCCCACCCGGCCCAGCGCGGCCCCGGTCTTCGCATGGTTCACGGAGGCGCTGCGCGCCCGGGCGTAGGCCCGAGCCGACGGCCGACGAGAAACGCGAAGAGGGTGGTGGGCGGATTTCCTCCGCTCACCACCCTCCGGTCTTGCGCTACCGGATCAGCCGACCAGTACGCCCTCGCGGGTGTCGCCGCCGCCCGGCTCCGGGTCGTCCTCCTCCGGGTGTTCGGCCAGTTTGCTCGGCCACCAGATCTTGCGGCCGATGTCCAGGGTCAGTGCGGTGACCAGGACCGAGCGCACGATGAAGGTGTCCAGGAGCACGCCGAGCGCGACGGTGAAGCCCATCTCGGCGAACGCGACGATCGGCAGCGTGCCGAGCACCGCGAAGGTGCTGGCCAGCACCAGGCCGGCCGAGGTGATCACGCCACCGGTCGCGGCCAGGCCGATCTGCATGCCGCGTCGGGTGCCGTGCCGCTTCGACTCCTCGTGGACCCGGCTCATCAGGAACACGTTGTAGTCGATGCCGAGCGCCACCAGGAACACGAACACGAAGAGCGGGAAGCCGACGTCCGTGCCCTTGAAGCCGAGCAGGTGCTCGAAGGTGAACACGCTGATCCCGAGGGCCGCGGCGAACGACAGCACCACGGTGGCGATCAGCACCAGCGGCGCCACCACCGCCCGCAGCAGCAGGCCGAGCACGATCAGCACCACGAGCAGGATCAGCGGAATGATCACCATGTCGTCGTGTTCGGACGCCGAGGTGATGTCCATGCGGGTCGCGGTACCGCCGCCGACCTTGGCCGCGGCGTCCGGCACCCCGTGCACCGAGTCGCGTACCCGATCGACGGTGCCGTTGGC
The DNA here is from genome assembly GCF_044334985.1 of Embleya sp. NPDC020630. Taxonomy (NCBI): domain Bacteria; kingdom Bacillati; phylum Actinomycetota; class Actinomycetes; order Kitasatosporales; family Streptomycetaceae; genus Embleya; species Embleya sp. NPDC020630. The sequence continues at coordinate 356,579 of NZ_JBIRUB010000007.1, read as the reverse complement.
CGCCTTCGAGTCGGGCGACGCGATCATCGTCGCCTCGATCTGGACCCGGCCGCCCACCGCACCGGTCTGGTGCACCTGGCCGGGAGCGATCCCGGGGGTGCCCTGGATGGCCTGGATCAGCGCCGCCGAGGCGGACTCCTTGCCGATCACCACGATCGGGTCGCCGGAGCCCGCGGGGAAGTAGCGCTCCGACACCTCCTGGCCGTGGATCGACTGCGGCTTGTTGGTGAAGGAGTCCTTGTTGGCGATGCCGTCGCCGTTGAGGTTGGTCAGGCCGATGGTCATCACACCGAGGATGACCGCGGTGATGATCCACACCACGCGGGGACCGCCGGAGATCTTGCGGCCGACCCGGGCCCAGACGCCCTTCTCGTCGTGCGTGATCGCGTCCGGCTCGAACTGCGGACGCACCGGCCAGAACACCCAGCGGCCGACGATCACGAGCAGTGCGGGCAGCAGCGTGGTCATCGCGATCAGGCCGACCAGGACACCGAGCGCGCAGACCGGGCCGAGGCCCTTGGTGGACTGCATCTCGGCGGCCATCAGGCACAACATGCCGACGCCGACGGTGGCGGCGCTGGCCACGATCGCCGGTCCGGCGCGGAACATCGCCGCCGCCATGGCCTCGTGCCGGTCCTCGTACCGGTGCAACTCCTCGCGATAGCGCGCGATCAGCAGCAGCGCGTAGTCGGTTCCGGCACCGAAGATCAACACGGTCAGGATGGCCGCGCTCTGCCCGTTGACGACCAGGCCGGCCTTGGTGAACAGGTACACCACGGCCTGGGCGCTGAACAGTGCCACCACCGCCGAGATCACCGGGAGCAGCCACAGGACGGGACTGCGGTAGGTGAACAGCAGGATCAGCACCACCACGCCGAGGGTGGCGTAGAGCAGTGTGCCGTCGATGCCCTCGAACGACTCGGCCTGGTCGGCGCCGAGCCCGGCGGGGCCGGTGACGTACGACTTCAGGCCCGTCGGGTTGTCCTTCAGGGCTTCCTTGAGCTGGTCGACCGCGTCACCGAGATCGTTCCAGCCACCGTCCTTGATGCTGATCGGAACCAGGATCTGGGCGGCCTTGTGGTCCTTGTCGAAGCTCGTGTCCTCGATCTTGCCGGTCACGCCCTTGGCGGTGCCGAACTTGGTGCGGTCGGCGACGATCGCGTCCTGGTCCGCCTGGGTCAGGCCCGACGAACGTTCGTAGACCACCACGGCGGGCACCGTGGTGTCGGGGCGGAAGTCCTTCTGCTCGTTGATCACCTTCGTGGACTCGGCGTCGGCGGGCAGCCACGACGAGACCTCGTTGTTCTGTGCGTCGGTCAGCTTGCTCGCCAGAGGCGCCGCCGCAACGAGCAGCACCACCCACAAGGCCAGCACGACCCACTTGGATCGGCGCCCGCACGGCAACGCCGCAAGCGCCTTGATCCGGTCCATGTATCCCCCAGCTGATGGGCTGATTCCGAACGGAAGCAGCGGTCGATCGACTTCACGGATTCAGCTCTGTGCCGGGTTCGAGAACACGCGACCAAGGCTGTCCGCAGCACCGCGCGTAGCCAACCGTGCGGTGCTGTTGTTGCTGTGTGCCATACCGAGATTCGGACCGTCCGGCGCCCCGAAACTCATCGCTTGCCGGCGGTCCGACGGCGGATTGTCCTGGACGGACTGCCCTACCGTCCACCGAATACCGCCCTGTTGGGCACAGGACGGGTTAATAGCTGGTGAACTCACCACGCGGGCGGGGCGGATCGGCGGGCGAATCGTGACGCACCGGACGGGTGGGGTCGCGATCGGTCATGCGTCGGTGGCTGCCGGCGGTTCGGCTTTCGGCCGGCGGGGCAGCGCGACCAGGCCGTCCAGGAAACGTTCCAGGACGAAGGTGAAGCGTTCGTCGATATGCGGGCCGGTGAGTTCGCGGGCCGCCGCGACCAGGTGCGGGTAGGTGTCGGCCGGGAACGCCGCGATGGTGTCGCCGATCGCGGCCACCGCCTCGCCGATAGGCAGCCCGGCGGCCACCGCCGCGCTGATCGGGCGCTGTTCGCTGAACACGAATCCGCTCACCAGCAGGCCCAGGCCGTAGGTGATGTAGGCCGCGTCCTGCCGGTCGAAGCCCGCGTCGTCCAGGATGGCGAGCTGATGCTCCATCACCGGCGCCATCCCGGGACCGGACGGGAAACGACCCATCAGGACCCGCACCGAATCCCGGTTGTCCTTGAGGAACTTCCGGAAGGCCCAGGCGAGTTCGCGCAGATCGACGCGCCAGTCGCCGTGGATCGGCGGCAGTTCGTGGGCGCCGCGCCCGAGCAGGCCGTCGGCGAGCAGGTCCAGCAACTCCTCCTTGTCCCGCACGTGCCAGTACAACGACGGTGCCCGTACTTCCAGTTCGGCCGCCACCGAGCGCATCGACAGCGCGTCGAGGCCGTCGCGTTCGAGCACGGTCAGGCCCGCCTCGACCAGCGCGTCGAGGGTCACCGCCGGCCGCTTGCGCGCGCCGTCCGGCCGTGCCCGGCCCTTGCCCGTCATACCCACTCCTCGTCGTCGACTCCGCCGGGGGCGTCGCCGCCGACCTCGTGCGGTCGAGTCTTCCTCGGAATCAGGTCGATTCCCTTCCGCATTCGGGCGTGTCGCGAACCGGCTTGGGACGTGGTTCGGACGCGGTTCGGACGCGGCTCGGATCAATTCTCTTGCGTCGGCGGGCGCAGCGATGCAATCTAACACCATTAGGGATCGACTAACACTGTTAGGGAGAATCATGTCGCACGAGTCCTCCGAGTCGGGGGCGGGGTCGATATCCGGGTCGGATCAGGCCGGCGCGCCACGCAAGGGACTGATCCTGGCCACGCTGTGTGTGGCGCTGTTCGTGGCGATGCTCGACAACGTCGTGGTCTCCAACGCGCTACCGAGCATCGACCGCGACCTCGGCGCCGGGGTCAGCGGGCTCCAGTGGGTGATGGAGGGCTACAGCCTGGTCTTCGCCGCGCTGCTGCTCACCGGCGGCACGCTGGGCGACCGGTACGGCCGGCGCCGGGTGTTCCTGATCGGCCTCGGCGTCTTCACGGCGGGATCGGTGGCGTGTGCGCTGGCCGGGTCGTTGGCGACGCTGATCGCCGGGCGCGCGGTCCAGGGGGTCGGCGGCGCGCTGTTGTTGCCGGGCAGCATGTCGATCATCCGGCACGTGTTCACCGACGATCGGGAACGCGCTCGGGCGATCGGAATCTGGTCGGGGGTCTCGGGCGCGGGGCTGGCGCTCGGACCGGCGATCGGCGGTCCACTGGTGGACGCGTTCGGGTGGGCGAGCGTGTTCTGGATCAACGTGCCGATCGGCGTGGCCGGGGTCGTGATCGGCGCCCTCGTGCTCCCGGAGTTCGCCGAACGGCGCGGTCGCCTCGACGTGCCGGGCGTGCTGCTCGGCGTACCGGCCGTCGGCGCGCTGGTGTTCGCGCTGATCGAGGGTCCCGCCGAGGGTTGGACCTCGGCCCGCGTGCTTGGCGCCGGCGCCCTGGCCGTGGTCACGCTGGTCGGCTTCGTCGTGGTCGAGCTGCGGGCCGCCCAGCCGATGCTCGATGTCGGCTTCCTGCGCGACCGGGTGATCGGGGCCGCCGTGTGGGGCGGATTCGCGGTCAGCTTCGGGATGTTCGGCGCGTTCTTCTTCCTCGGCCTCTACCTCCAGGACGTGCTCGGGTACACGCCGACCGAGGCCGGGTTCGCGTCGTTCCCGTCGACCCTGGCGATCATGGTCGCGGCGCCGATCTCCGGGCGGGTGGCGGGCCGAATCGGACCGCGTCCGCCGCTGGTGATCGGGCTGACGATGTGCGGGATCGCGCTGGGCGGGCTGTCCTTCTACGGCAAGGACGTGACGTACCTGGAGTTCTGCTGGGTGTTGCCGTTCCTGGGTGGCGGCATGGGCCTGTGCTTCACCCCGATCTCGATCGCGGTGATGTCCCGGGTCGAACCGGCCCGGGCCGGCATGGCCTCGGCGATCTCCAACACCGCGCGCGAACTGGGCGGCGTGGTCGGCATCGCCGCCCTCGGCGCGATCCTCACGGCGCGGATGTCGAATCGGCTGGGCGACCTGCTCGACCGGGCGAACGTACCGCCGGACCAGGCCCGGAAGGTGGTCGACGCGAGCACATCCGGTGGCGGCGGGGGCATCGGGCACCTGGGTACGGCGCCCCCGGTCGTGCGCGAGGCCGCCTCGACGGCGTTCATCGACGGTCTGCACCTGGCCCTGTGGACCGGGTCGGCCGTGCTGCTCGGGTCGGCGGTGGTGGTGGCGTTCCTGATGCGGGAGCGGGCGGAGGAGACGGGGACGCGGGGAGCGGCGGTGGAGCGGACGGGGGCGGCGGCCTGAGGGACGGGGCGGGGGCCGGCTTCTGGGGCGGGCCCGGGGGCGGCGGCCGGAGGGGCGGGACGGGGTCGCGGCGGGTGATGTCTGGGGGCCGCGACCGCCGTCCGGGTGGCGCTTCGGCTGCCGTCCTCCCTTCAGTACATGCTGCGCATCGCCGTCCGGACCTCGCGCAGCGTCTCGTCGGCCACCGCGTTCGCCCGCTCGTTGCCGGCCCGCAACACGCGCCGGACCTGCTCGGGATCGCGGGCGAATTCGGCGCGCCGGGCCCGGATCGGGGCCAGGAACTCGTTCACCGCCTCGGTGACGGTCCGCTTGAGCGCGGCGGCTCCGGCGGCGCCGATCTCCTCGGCCACCTCGTGCGGGTCGCGCCCCTGGCACAGCGCGGCCAACAACACCAGGCCGGCCACGCCGGGCCGGGCGACGGGGTCGTAGGTGATGTGCCGGTCGGCGTCGGTCCGGGCCGCGCGGATCAGCCGGGCCGTCTCGTCCGCGCTCGCCCCGAGCGGGATAGCGTTGCCCCGGCTCTTGCTCATCTTGGTGCCGTCGGTGCCGAGCAGCAGCGGCGCGGCCGACAGCAGCGCGTCGGGCACGGGGAAGACCGGCCGACCGTCCGTCGGGTAGCGGTCGTTGAACCGGCGGGCGATGGACCGGGTGAGTTCGACGTGCGGCAACTGGTCCTGGCCGACCGGGACGAGATTGCCCTTGCAGAACAGGATGTCGGCGGCCTGATGGGCGGGGTAGGTGAACATCAGCCCGCTGACGGCGGCCTGCCGCGAGTGCGCGATCTCGTCCTTGACGGTCGGATTGCGGTTCAGCTCGGCCACCGAGACGAGGCTGAGGAACGGCAGCAACAGCTGGTTCAGCGCCGGGATCGCGCTGTGCGTGAAGATGGTGGTGCGGTCGGGGTCGATCCCGATGGCCAGGTAGTCGAGCACCAGGCCCTCGACGTATTCGACCAGGCGCTCAGCGACGTCCCGGTCGGTCAGTACCTGGTAGTCGGCGATGATGAGGAATCCCTCGACGCCGAGGTCCTGGAGCCGCACCCGGTTGTGCAGGGTGCCGAAGTAGTGCCCGAGGTGGAGGGGGCCGGTCGGCCGGTCGCCGGTGAGCACCCGAAACCGGCCGGGCTCGTGCCGGATCCGCTTCTCCAGCTCGGCGCTGCGAAGCTGCGCGGCGGAAGTGCCGATGGCGTCGGTCGGGGTGGACGTGCCGGCGGTTGTGGTGGTGTCGAGCAGGTCGTTCATGGTCCGTCTCCCGGTGGATGGTCGGCGGGCCGCCGCCGGAACGACACCCGCCCGCCTCCCACTCCGGGACACGAAAAAAGGGCCGTCCGTACGAACGACCCCGGTCAGGCCCGAATGGGCGGTCGCTCCTAGGCGGAGCGCCACCAACTCGTACCCGATACGCGATGCATACCCCGAGCATAGCGCGCACCGATGCGCTGGTGAGGCTTTCGGCGCTCCGGTCGGGGCGAGCGCCGGAGCCGGGCGTGGGCGTTGCGCGGCGCAGACGTGACCCGTGGCAGTCGGAGTGTGCGCAGCCGATGGTGAGCCGAAGGCGCGACCGCCCCGTGGGCGGCGAAACGGGGGGCCGGAGTCGCTGGGGTGGCGTTGCCTTTTTGTTGGGCGCTTCGCGCCGGCTCGCGAGGGGCCGCTTTTCTGCTCCCCCGCTTCGCTCCTCCGCAGAAAAGCGGCCCCTCGCTCGGGGTCGGGTGTCCCTCCGCTTCGCTCCGGGCCACCCGACCCGGGTTCTGCGGCTCCGCCGCTCTCCGCGCTGCGCGCGTCGATCACGCGGGCGGCCTGAGGCGTGGGCGCTGACGCGCCATGGGGGGAGCGGCGGTGGGTGGGCCGGGTCGTGGGTGGGCTGCGGTGGTGGCGGGGTCTCAAGGTCGTGGTGTTGGCCGTCGGACTCGAAGTGGTGCGCGGATGAGGGGGGTTCCGCGGCGAGTGGGGCGGTTCGGGTCGGTGGTAGGGCAGTTGGCGGATCAGTGCACGATTCTGTTCGCCCTGGCCTTCGTGGCGGCGATCCTGGGGCGCAGGTGTTCTGGATTGGCGAACTCCGGTGCTGAGACGTGATGTTGGTCCGGGTCGGGGGTGGGGTTGGCGTGGCTGGAGTGTGTGCGTGTGGCTGGGAATCGTCTGTCGGAGGGGGTGTGGGCGGAGCTACCGTGACAGGGCTCGCAGTGGGATCGTGGCTGGTCCGGTCCGGTGTGCCGGCAACTCCCCCGTCCCCGAACGTGATCGCGGCATCGTGCCGGTCGGTCCGACGGGGTTCGGTCCGAGCCGAATTGAATAGCCCCGCGGAACGCCTTTGGGGAGGCCCTCCGTGGTGCGGCGGGCGAGGCGGAACGCGGCGGATGCCCCGCGCTCCGCCTCGTCGGGGCGAGGTCGGCGGGTCGGGGGCGACGTGCACCGCTGTCGCGCCGGTGCGGGCGGGGCGGGTGGTGGCGGTGGCGTCGCGGTCGTGCGGGCGGATTGTGCGTGGCTGGTGGGGGGTGCGTCGGTCGTAACGTGCTTGCGCAATTGTCGCTTTCGGGGCTTCGGTGTCCGAATCCCTGTTCCCTTCCGGGGTTGTTGCGGGGCTTTCGGGCCGCTCATCTGCCGGGCTTCCGGGGAAAACGCCCCATCGCTCTTGCCGGGGGCGCTACCTTCGGCATAAGGACCCGAAGCCCACAAAGTTCGATCCGTCCACGCTGCCGACCCCCGGGCGGCGGGTCCCGGACACCCGTCAGGAAAGGCCGATTGCCGTGCCGCACCCCTTGCTCGACGCCGTCGACACCCCGCAGGATCCCACCGCTTTCCTGCACTCGATCGGAACCGTGCACACGACCTTCGGTGACCAGGGCTCGGGTGCGGTCTCGTACGGAGTGCACGCCGAGGGGAACTGGTTCGTCAAGACCGGCCCCAACCCCGCGTCCGCGCTCAGCCTGCGTCGCGCGATCGACCTGCACGCGCACGTCCGCCACCCGGCGATCGTGCCCATCCTGCACACGTTCACCGCCGGCGGCGTGCCCGTGACGGTGGGGCCGTGGCAGTCCGGCGAGGTGCTGTACCACTCGACCGTCAAACGTGCGGGCAAGCTGCTGCGCACCGGCGCGGCCTCGCCGCTGGCCCGCTTTCGGGCGCTGCCGCTGGACGACGTACACGCGGCTCTGGAAGCGATCCTCGACGCGCACCGGCTGATCGACGCGGCCGGCTACGTCGGGGTGGACTGGTACGACGGCTGCGTGCTCTACGACTTCCCGGCGCGTCGGGTGCACCTGATCGACCTGGACGAGTACCGCAGCGCGCCGTTCGTGCTCGACTGCGCCCGACTGTCCGGGTCCACCCGCTACATGCCGCCCGAGCACAGTCGGCGCGGCGCGCTGGTCACCCGGACCGGCACCGTGTTCCTGCTCGGCCGCACGCTGCGCCTGCTCCTGGACGCGGGCGACGAGGAACGCGCGTGGCGCGGCACCCTGGCGCAACTCGCGGTGGTCGAACGGGCGACGCGGCGCGACCCGGCGGAGCGCTACGCGAACGTCACCGAGCTTTTCGACGCGTGGAGCGCGGTGGCGCCGGCGGGCATGCTCTCGGGTACGTATCGGGCGTGATCGTCGGGGACGCGCACCGTTCGGGTGTCGCGTCGGTCGGGCTCGGCTTGGGGCACGGCGGCCGGTCCCCCGGTGGGCTCAGCGTTGTGGGCTGCCGAACAGGGCGTCGCGGGCGTCGTCGAGGGCGGTCAGGACCGCGCCGTCCAGGATCGCGCTGCCCGGGACGGTCCCCGCGAGCACCCGGGTGGGCAGGGGCGTCAGCTCGGCGAGTCGGGACTCGACCCGCCCGGCGAGGGCCGCGCCGCCTGCCCGGCCGGTCTCCCCGCCCAGCACCACGCAGCCCGGGTCGAGGATGACGGCGAGCGCGGCGGCGGCGAGTGCCACCCGGTCGGCGAGTTCGTCGAGGAACGCCGCAGCGGCCCCGGTGTCCCGCTCCGCCGCGGCCCGTACGCACTCCTCGGCGGTACCGGTGAGGCCGTGCCGGGCGGCCAACTCCTCCACGGCGGCGCCCGAGGCCAGGCTCTGGAAGCCGCCCTCGCAGTCCGCCCGCGACGGCAGTCGACCCGTCCCCGGGACCGGCAGGAAGCCCAACTCGCCGCTGCCGCCCGACATGCCGCGACGCAGTCGGCCGTCCAGCATCACGCAGGCGCCGATCCCCTGGCCCAGCCACACCAGGACGAACGTGTCCAGGCCGCGGGCCGCGCCGAAGCGCTGTTCGGCGATGCCGGCGAGGTTGGCCTCGTTCTCCAGGACCACCCGGCCGCGGTCGCGGAGCGCGGCCGGCAGGAGGGCGTGCCAGGCCGGGAGGAAGTCCTCCACCCCCAGGTTGCCGGTGACGGGGTCGATCAGGCCGGGTGCGCCGACGCCGAACGTGTGCAGCGTCTCGGCGCCGGCGCGGGCGGCGGTGTCGTCGACCAGGGCCAGGACGTCGGCGATGGCGCGGGTCGGCTCCCGGTTCGCCGGTATCGCGAGCGTGCCGGACGCGGCGATCCGGCCGGTCAGGTCGGCGACGACCACCTCGACGCCGCCCAGGCGGACGTCCAGGCCGGCGATATAGGCGCGCTCCGCGACGATCCCGTACAGCCGCGCGTTCGGGCCGCGTTGGCGGGTGCCCGATTCGCCGGCCAGGTGGATCAGTCCCGCGCTGCCGAGGCGGTCGACCAGGTCCGCCACGGTCGGGCGGGAGAGCCCGGTCAGCGTTTTGAGCTGGGCGGCGGTAAGGGGGCCGTGCTCGATCAGCAGATCGAGGGCCAGGCGGTCGTTGATCGCACGACACGTGCTCGGCGTGGCGGTACGGGCGGTGACTGTCATGGGAACCGATCCTACGCAAAGTCTTTCTTTCAGGAACCCTGCCTGATAATTTTCCCGCCATGACCGAAACGAACATCTGCCACACCCCGCCCGCTCCGCACCCCCAGGCCGAAACGCCCCCGAGCCACCCACCCTCGCCACCTCCGCAAACGGGCGGGCTCACGGGGGCCGGCGCGACCGCGGAAGCGGGCCCGACCGAGCGGGGCGCCACACACGAGCCGGCGAGCACGGGGCGGACAAGCGACGCGGTCGAGCGCGCGAACACGGGCGCGTCGGACGGTGCGTGCGAGGCGGTCGGCGCGGGCCCGGTGCGCGGTGCGGGCGAGCGTGTGGCCGCCGGTGCGGCGGGCGGTGTACGCGGAACGGGAGGCGGGGGGCCGCTGGACGGGGCCGCCGGGGCGGGCCCGCCGGGTGCTGCCGGTGGGCGGGCGAAGCCGGATGTGGATGGGGAGGCCGGGCGGGCTCGGGTTGCGGCTTGTTTGATATTTGCGGTGCATGGATCCGTGGGGGGTGGGTTCGCGGCGCGGTTGCCCTGGTTGCAGGGGCATCTGGATTTGAGTGCGGGGCAGTTGGGGGTCGCGCTCGCGGCGCCTGCCGTGGGGGCCTCCCTCGCCATGCCGTTGGCCGCTTCGCTGGTGCATCGGCACGGGGGGCGGACCGCGCTGCGGTGTCTGATCGCGGTGTGGTGCGCGGTGCCGCTGTTGCCCCTGTCCGCGCCGGGGCTGGTCTGGTTGTGCGCGGCGCTGCTGGTGTTCGGCGTCGGCGCCGGGATGTCCGACGTCGCGATGAACACGCAGGGGCTCGTGGTCGAGCAGCGGGTCAAGCGCTCGACGTTGCCGCTGCTGCACGGGATGTGGAGCGCCGGCGCGCTGTTCGGCGCGGGCGTGGGCGCGGCGGCGGCGTTCGCCGGGCTGGACGCCCGCCTGCACATGGCGGGCCTGGCCATACTGCTCGCGGTCACGGGCTGGTTCGCCGGCCGCAACCTCCTCGACGCGCGGCCGGCCGCAGCCGGCGCCGGCGGTGGCGCCGACACCGAGGCCCCACCGCGCTTCGCGCTGCCGTCCAAGGCCGTACTCGCGATCGGCGCCGTCGGCTTCTGCGGGGTGTTCGCCGAGGGCGCGGGCGCGAACTGGAGCGCGGTCCACCTGAAGGAGGTGGCCGGCGCCTCCCCCGGCGTCGCGGCCCTCGCGTTCACCGGATTCGCCTGCACGATGGCCGTCGCCCGACTGCTCTCCGGGATGGTGGTGGACCGCTTCGGGGTGACCCGTACGATCCGCGCCGGCGCGGCCCTGAGCACCGTCGGCGCCGTCGTCGTCGCCGCCTCGCACTCCCCCCTGCCCGCCGCGCTCGGCTTCGCGCTGCTCGGGGTCGGCGTGGCCGCGGTCCTGCCGCTGACCTTCGCGGCGGCGGGCCGGGTCGGCGACAATCCGAGCCGGTCCATCGCCGGCGTGGCCACGGTGACCTACACGTCCGGCCTGATCGCCCCCGCGATCGTCGGCGCCATCGCCGACCACGCCTCGCTCAACACCTCGTTCGCCGTGGTCGCCGTCCTCACCGCGATCCTGATTCCGACCGCGCGGCTGCTCAATCCCTCGGCGCCGCCCCCGGCCGGCAGCCGACCCGCCCCGCCCGAGACCGCCCCGCCCGAGGCCGCGCCGCCCGCGCCCGAGCCCGCCTGGGGATCGATCCGGATCGGCACCTCCTCGTCGGGCGCCGCCACCACCGTGGTCTTCCCGCCGCCGGAGCGCTGATGGGGCGCGAAAGCCGACCGCGCCACACGGCCCGGGGCGCATCCCCGCCCCGGGCCGTGCCACGCGGGCCGGGTCAGCCCAGGGCCTTGACGATCTCCCGGGCGAGCGGGGCCGCCGAGGCCGGGTTCTGGCCGGTGTACAGGTTGTCGTCGACGACCACGTGCGGCGCCCACGGGTCACCCTCGCGGAAGTCGACGCCCAGGTTGATCAGCCGGTCCTGGAGCAGCCAGTGCGCCCGCTTGCCGAAGCCCGCCTGGATCTCCTCGGCATTGGTGAACGCGGTCATCCGACGGCCGGCGAACGGCGACGTGCCGTCCGCGTCCGCCGTGGCCAGCAGTGCCGCCGGCCCGTGGCAGACCACACCCAGCGGCTTGCCCGAGGCCAGCGCCGCGACGAGCAGCGCACCGGAGGTCGCGTCGACCGCCAGGTCCTCCATCGGCCCGTGTCCGCCCGGGTAGAACACGGCCGCGTAGTCGGCGAGTTCGACCTCGGCCAGGTCCAGCGGCGCGCGCAGCGCGGCGAACCGGTCCAGGCCCGCGGCGACCTCCGCGGCCCCGTCCGGACCGCCGTTCACATCCGGGGCCAGGCTCGCCGCGTCGACGGTCGGCACCACCCCGCCGGGTGTGGCCACCACGACCTCGTGACCGGCCGCGGTGAACGCCTCGAACGGGGCCACCGCCTCGTCCGCCCAGAAGCCGGTCGGGTGCCGGGTACCGTCGGCCAGCGTCCAGTGGTCGGACCCGGTGAGCACGAACAGGATCTTCGCCATCTGTCATCCCTCCATTCGGGGCGGCCGAGCGGGGTATGCCCGGGCGTCCTCGTGCGATCTGCCGGCACGCCCTCGCGCCGTCGCGTCGAACGTAGAGCGCCCACCCATCAGGGTTCAAATAGGCTCTCCATCATGAGCCATGCGAGTTCCGATGGATCGGTGAGCGCGGAGCCGACGTCTGAGCCGACGTCCGCTCCCACCCCGGCGTCCGACCCGACGCCGGCGTCCGCGATACCGGACCCGCGCGGCCCGTTGGACCTGGGCCTGCTGCGCACCTTCCTGGCCGTACACCGGGCCGGCTCGTTCACCGGTGGTGCCCGGGTCCTGGGTCTGTCCCAGCCCACGGTCACCACCCAGATCCGGGCGCTGGAGCGGCGGCTGGGTCGCACGCTGTTCGAGCGGCTGCCCCGGGGCGTGGCGGCCACACCCGTCGCCGACGACCTGGCGGTGCGGGTCGCGGCGCCGCTGGACGCCCTCGCGGAGGTGACCGAGCCGGACCGGTTCGGCGTCGACCCGCCCGCCGAGCCGGTGCATCTGGCCGGTCCCGCCGACATCCTGTGCACGCTCGTCCTGCCCGCGCTGGTCCCGCTGATCGAGCGCGGCGTGCTGCTGCGGATCGCCACCGGGCTGACCGACGACCTCCTCGAGGGGCTGCGCGCGGGTCGGCACGACCTCGTGCTGGCCACGATCCGGCCGCGCGGCCGGACGCTGGCCGCCGTACCGCTGATGGACGAGGAGTTCGTGCTGGTCGCGGCACCGGTGTGGGCACGCCGCGTCGATCCGGCACGGATCGCCGCCGAGGGCTCCGCCGCGCTCCGCGGGATCCCGCTCGTCAGCTACGCCGAGGACTTGCCGATCGCCCGCCGCTACTGGCGACACGTGTTCGGCACCCGGCTCACCGAACGTGCCGCGATCACCGTCCCGGATCTGCGCGGCGTACTGGCCGCGGTGGTCGCCGGCGCGGGCCTGACCGTCCTGCCGCGCTACCTGTGCGCGGCCGAGCTGGCGACCGGCGCGCTGGTACCGCTGCTCACCCCCGACGATCCGCCGATCAACACCGGCTTCCTGGTACGCCGTGCCGGCGCGGCGCAGCACCCGCATCTGGGCCTGGTGGAGCAGCGGTTGATCCGGGCGGCGCGGGGGTGGTGAGGCGGGCCGCGATGGGCCGAGCCGCCTCGATCAGGCCGCCGCGACCGCCCGGGTGAGTTCGGCGAGCAGGTCCGCGCCGCTCCAGTGGCGGGATTCGCCCGGCGGGACGGCCTCGGCCTCGCGGATCAGTTCGATCAGGCGCGCGTTGGCCGGGGCGGTCAGGCCGTTGCGCTCGGCGATGGCCAGGATCTCGCCCTGGACGCTGTCTATCTCGGTGGGCCGGCCGCGTTCCAGGTCCTCCCACATCGAGGAACGCGCCTGTGCGTCCACCCGAAGGGTCGAACTCGCCAACCGGCGGAACAGCGGGTCGGGCAGCGAGAGCAGGTGTCGGGTGCGCGCGGCGGAGGCGGGGCCGAGCTTGGCCGGGCGGATGCCCTCGGCCCGGAACGCGGCCAGCGCCTCGCCCTGGCACAGCGCGAGGCAGGCCCGGTAGTCGCGCCGGCCGAGTTGGTCGCGCAGCGGCAGGCCGGACAGCGCGTTGATCGCGTTGTTCAGGTTCATCAGCAACTTGGCGTGTTGTACCTCGGACATGTCCTCGCGGACCTGGATCGGTACGCCCGCCTCGACCAATACGTCGACCAGGGGCAGCGCCCGGGGGTTCGCGTCGATCATCAGCGTGCCCGAGGTGCCCTGGTGGAACACGGCGGGCTCGGTGCGTACGACGTTGAACGGGACCATGCCGGCCAACACGGTGTGCGCGGGCAGCGCGGCGCGCAACACGGCGGGATTGCGTACCCCGTTCTGCAGGCTGACCACGAGCGCGGCCGGGCCCAGCCGCCCCGCCAGTTCCCGGCCGGCCTCGGCGGTCGCCACCGACTTGACGGTCACCAGGACGAAGTCGGCGCCGGCGACCGCGTCGGGCGTGCCGGCCACGGTCAGCCGCTCCGGTTCGACCACCGTCGGGGGCCGGCCCGCGCCCGTCACCGTCAACCCGTCCCGGAGCGCGTCGGCGAGGGCCGGTCGGCCGATGAGCGTGACGTCGGCGAATGCGGCGAGCCGACCGCCCAGGTAGCCGCCGATGCTGCCGGCGCCGAAGATCGCGATCCGGGGACGGGGCCGCGAACGGGGAGCGGGTTGGGACATCTACAACCTCCGCCTACGGGTGGGACGGGCCGGGGCCGGCCGGGGAACCAATCCGCAAGGGTACGTCCCCGCACCGCACCCGTGTTCGAGGTGTCCGGGGGCGAGTCGCCCACATGCCGCCCGGGCCGATGTGCGCTTGACCCTGCCGTTGGCGGCAGGGTCGGAACATCGCCGCATGGACACCACCGAGACCCCCACCGCCGGCTCCCGTATCGTGCTGATCACCGGCGCCGGCACCGGCATCGGCCGGGCCACGGCCCGCGCGTACGCCGCCGAGGGCGCCCACGTGATCGCCGTCGGCCGCCGCCGCGAACCCCTCGCCGAGACCGCCGAGGGCCACCCCCGGATCACCCCGCTCACCGCCGACATCACCGCCGAGGGCGAGCCCGAGCGCATCGTCCGCACCATCGCCGAGGCGCACGGCCGGCTCGACGTCCTGGTCAACAACGCCGGCATCGTCGGCACCGGCGGGCTCGGCGCCTATACCCGCACCACGATCGACCCGCTGCTCGCCACCAACCTGATCGCCCCGCTCCTGCTCACCCAGGCCGCACTCCCCCTCCTGGAGCGCGCCGGCGGCGTGATCGTGAACATCACCACCTCGGTCGGCCAACGCGCGTGGCCGGGCAACTCGCTCTACGCCGCGACCAAGACCGCGCTCGAACTGCTCACCCGCAGCTGGGCGGTCGAGCTGGCCCCACGCGGCGTACGGGTGGTCGCGGTCGCCCCCGGCGCGGTCGGCACGCCGATCGCCGAGCACAACGGGGTGAGCCCCGAGCGGCAGGCCGCCATCCGCGCGTGGCAACTGGCCCACACCCCGCTGGGCCGCATCGGCGTCCCGGAGGAGATCGCGTGGGCCGTCACGGCCCTGACCGCTGCGGGCGCGTCCTTCGTCACGGGCATCGTGCTCCCGGTCGACGGCGGCGCGGTCGTGGGTTGAGCCGGGCCCGTTCCGCCGACGGCGGGGGTTCGACCGGTCCACCCTCCCCGTACCCGCCGTGCGAGGATCGGGTGGATCGGGCCGGGACGCCGACGCGTCCAGGCGGGCCGGGAGGGTCGGGTGCGGATCGGGGAGTTGGCGGACGCGACCGGGACCACCCCGCGCGCGTTGCGGCACTACGAGCAGGCGGGGCTGATCGAGTCGACGCGGGCGGCGAACGGCTACCGGGAGTACGACGCGCGCGTGGTGGCCCGGGTCCGCTCGATCCGGGACCTGCTCGCGGTCGGCCTGACGCTGGACGACGTGCGGGCGTTCCTGCCCTGCCTGGACGCCGGGGTCGACGTCGCCGCCCGCCCCCCGTCGGACACCGCCCTGCGCATCGCCCTCGACCGGCTGGCCGTACTCGACGCCCGGATCGCCGCGCAGACCACGGCCCGCGACAACCTGGCGGCGGCCCTGCGCCGCGCAGGCGTCGAACGCATCCGCAGCGCATAGGCCCGCCGGCGCGCCACATCCGAAAGCGCCTCGTTCCGCATCGGGACGAGGCGCCACGATTCGCATCCGCCGCTCGGCGACCGCCTCGCGGCTCTGGCGGAGATCCGTGCCGAGCCCGCGGGTGCCGGGCCGGCTCCGACACCCGCCTTCCCGGGCGTGGTCGCCACCCTGCCGGCGACCGTCTGGCCGGCACTCGCCCGGCTCCGGACCGGGCGCACGCAGATCTCCCGGCCGTGGGCCACCTGGCTCCGCGAGGCCACGCAGTTGGAGACGGCTCGGGCCCTGCGCGAACTCGCCACACCCGTCGGCACCATCGCCACGTCCCGAGCGCGCTCGCGGTCGGGCGTCCCGTCGGCCGACGTGCTGGACCTCCTGGAGGCCGGCCGCGCTCGGGAACTGTCCGTCGCCCTGCGCGCCACCGCATGGGGGCACCGCCGATGGGACCTCGACGAGGAAGATTAACTCCCGCTCGCCCTGGGCCACTTGGTCGGCCACGACCTGGTCGCCGCGAAGCGGGGCACCAGGTCAACCGGGTCGGTCCGGGTACGTTCCGCCCCCGCCGACGCGGAAGCCGGCGCCGCCCACGCCCTGGTGGGCCGCGCCGCTTCGGATCCCGAAGCCGCACGCGAACTGCGCGCCCGCCTCGACGCATGCGGTGTGGACGCGACCCGCCCCGTGACGGCGCCGAGCGGCGGGGCAACGCCCGCCCGCAAGCCGGCGAACGAGTCGACGACGGCCCGGTCGACGACTTCCGAGCGGCACGCGAAGGCCGCGGTCGTTCCGGTGGGCGCCGGCCTCCTGTCCGTCCTGACATGGAAGTCGGTACGAATCCACGACGCACCCCCGTCGTCCCCTCCGCCGATCCCGGGGCGCTCACACCCGGGGTACCCGGCCCGCGGCAACCCGACGTTCGACTCCGCGCTCGATCCCGCAACCCGGCCGACGGTCCTACCCTCACACCGATTCACGATCGACGACTGGTACCCCCGACCATCGTTCACGCTACGACCGCACGAGTGGCCGATTCCCGGCACCGACCTCATCGGGAAGCCATGGAAGCGACCGGAAACCGTCCGGGTCGGGGAACCGCACAGGGCACCCGGTCGACGTCGATCACATCGGTGTCGCACCGCACGAACTCCCGGTAACGCCCCGCCTGCGGCCGTGCACCGCGCGACACCCGCTGGATCCGGTAGCGCTTGAACGGGAAGGGTGGGCAAGGGGTTTGGGCCCGGGGGGGACGGCCCGGGGGCGGTATTGGTGTGCGTGTTCGCGTGGTGTGGGTCGGGGGGTCCGGTCAGGGGGCGGTAACCATGCCGGTGGCCGTCAGGAGGGGGCCGTGGTGGGTTCCAGGGGGCGGTTGTCGGTGCGGACTGCGTCCAGGTATTCGGCGATCGCGTCTCGGTTGCGGATGAGGCAGTTGACGCGTTCGGTCATTCGGTCGCGCTCGTGTTCGAGCGTGGCGATCATCTCCGGTGTCGCGTCGGGGAAGTGGATGACCCTCGGCTTGTCGAGGCAGGGGAGGATCTGTCGGATGATCCGGGTCGGCAACCCGGCATCGAGCAGGCCCCGGATCTGCATCACCCGGTCCACGAAGAACTCGTCGTAGTCCCGGTATCCGTTCGCCGAACGATCGGCGACGATCAGGCCCTGTTCCTCGTAATAGCGCAGCAGTCGTCGGGGGGTGCCGGTGCGCTCCGACAACTCTCCGATACGCATGTGATCCACCTCACGTCTCGTCGCTTGACCTTCACATCAATGTGAGGGTTCGAGCATACGCAGCATGAGCAACGACATCACCGCACAATCACCTTCCCACACCACGATCGCCCACCGAAAGCTGCCGATGGGCGCGCTGTTGGCACTGGCCACCGCGGTGTTCACGACCAGCCTGACCGAGACTCTGCCGGCCGGGGTGCTGCCCGCGATGAGTTCCGACCTCGGGGTCGGCGAATCCGCGATGGGCCAGTCCGTGACGATCTACGCGATCGGTACCGCGCTGACCGCGATCCCGCTGTCGGCCACCACCGCCGGCTGGCGGCGCAAGCGGCTGCTGTTGACCGCGATGGGCGGCTTCGCCGCGGCCAACACGGTCACCGCCGTCTCGGCGAACTACCCGCTCACCATGGTCGCCCGCTTCGTGGCCGGCGTGGCCGCGGGCGTGGCCTGGGCCCTGCTGGCCGGATACGCCCGCCGCCTGGCGCCCCCGCACCTCCAGGGCCGGGCGATCGCCATCGTGATGGCCGGCATCCCCGTCGCGCTGTCCCTCGGCGTACCGGCCGGCACCTTCCTCGGCGACACGTTCGGCTGGCGCACCACCTTCTGGATCATGACCGCGCTGGCCGTACTGCTGATCGGCTGGATCGTCGCGCTCGTCCCCGACCACCCCGGCCAACGCCCGGACGAACGTAAGCCCCTGCTGCGCACGGTGGCCATTCCCGGGGTGGGCCCCGTCCTGTTCGTCACGCTGGTGTTCGTACTGGCGCACACCATCCTCTACACCTACATCGCCTCCTACCTCGACCACGTGGACATGGACGGCTCCACCGACCTGGTCCTGCTCGTATTCGGCGGCGCGTCGCTGGTCAGCATCTGGATCGTCGGCGCGCAGATCCACGGCCGGCTGCGCACCCTCACCATCGCCGCCACGCTGTTGTTCGGCGCCGGAGCCGGGGTGCTCGCGGTGCTTTCCGACAGCCACGCCATGGTCTATCTCGCGGCGATCCTGTGGGGCCTGGGCTGGGGCGGCGCGCCCACGCTCCTCCAGACCGCCGTCGGCGAGGCGGGCGGCGAGGACGCCGACGCGGCGCAGGCCATGCTCGTCACGCTGTGGAACGTGGCGATGGCCGGCGGCGGTGTGGTCGGCGCGATCCTGCTCGACCTGCTCGGCGCCACGTCCTTCCCGTGGAGCGTGTTGGTGCTGCTCGTCCCGGTCCTGGCGGTGGTGATCGGCGCCCGTACGCACGGCTTCCCGGCCCGACGCGGCGCCTCCGGCGAGTGATCCGGGGCGTTCGACGACACCTGCCGCGACACCTCCGACGATCCGGCCCGGCCCCCCGCCTTCGCTCCGGGGGCCGGGTCACTAGGGTGCGGGCATGAGCGCGCAGGGATATCTCTCCGAACTGTTCTCGCTGGACGGCCGGGTCGCCGTGGTGACCGGCGGCAGCTCCGGTATCGGCCGGGCCGTCGCCGGGGCGCTCGCCCGGGCGGGCGCTCGTGTCGTGGTCCTCGCTCGACGGGAGGCCGAACTGGTCTCCACTGTCGACGAGTTGACCGATCAGGGCGCCGAGGCGGCCTGGGTGAGCGCCGACCTGGGCAGCCGCGCCGGGGTACGGACCGCGGCGGACGCGGCGGCCGAGATCTTCGGTGAGCCCGACATCGTGGTCAACAGCGCCGGGATCAACCTGCGCCCGCCGATGGGCGACATCGACGACGACGTGTGGGACGCCACGATGGCGGTGAACCTGACGGCGCCCTACCTGCTCGGGCAGCGGTTCGGCCCCGGCATGGCCGAGCGCGGCTACGGCCGGCTCATCCACGTCTCCTCGCAGCAGGCACACCGCGCGTTCGTGCAGAGCGGCGTCTACGGCGTGTCCAAGGGCGGGTTGGAGTCGCTGGCCCGCTCCCAGGCCGAGGCCTGGTCCCCGCACGGCGTCACCGCCAACACGCTGGTGCCGGGGTTCGTGATGACCCCGCTCAACGCCCGACTGTCCGCCGACCCGGAGCGGGTCGCCGCGCTGGCCGCCCGCACCATGGTCGGACGCAACGGCGTGGCCGAGGACTTCGCCGCCGCCGCGGTGTTCCTGGCGAGTGCCGGTTCTGCGTATGTCACCGGTCAGTCGATCTTCGTCGACGGCGGACTCTCGGTGCATTGAGCCCTTCGAGCTCGGCGGGGTGAAAGCCCCGGGAGCGGCGCGGGAGCGGTCGGTCCCGGGGGGAGCGAGGTCGGAGCCAGGCCGGGCCGCGTCCGAACGGGCGATTGCGGCGGGGGCGGCGGGAAATGCGGTGGACGGCCGCTCGACCGTCGCCGATGATCCGCTGGTGAACAATCCCGCTGATGCCTCCCGGCCCCCGTCCACCACCCCCGAGCGGCAGGTCCGCTGGATCCCGCTGGTCGGCCGACCGCTGACCGCCCTGTTGGCCGGGGACCTGGCCGAGGCCCGCGAGCAGACCGGCCTCGACCTGCCCGAGTTCTTCGTGTCCGAACAGGCGCGTTGGTTGTGGCGATACCGCTTCGACCAGGTGACCGCCGACCCGGCGAGCGCCCCGTGGCTGGTCCGGGCGGCGGTCTCCGAACCGGACGGCGCGGTGGTCGGCTACGCCGGCTATCACGGGCCGCCGGACGAGAACGGGATGGTGGAGATCGGCTACACCGTGGTACCGGAGGCGCGCCGCCGAGGCTACGCGCGGGCGATGCTCAGGTCGCTGCTCGTGCGCGCGGCCGAGGAGCCCGACGTGCGAGTCGTCCGGGTGACCATCTCCCCCGACAACTCCGCGTCGCTCGCGACCATCCAGGGCTTCGGCTTCGTCGAGACGGGCGAGCAGATGGACGAGGAGGACGGCCTCGAAATCATCTACGAGGTGCCGGCCGATCGCATCCCGACCACCTGACCGGCCCCGTCCCGGGCCGTGCGGCCGACCCACCCGTGGTCAGGACGCGCCGACCCGGGAGCCCTCGGCGACCGAATCCCGCTCCGCCGCCCGGTCGCCGCTCCCCACCCGCCGGAAGTTGAGCGCGACCAGCGCGGCCGCCCCCGCACCGACGGCCGCGCCGAACACCGCGACGCGCAGGCCGTGTGCGGTCGCCACCCGCAGCGCCTCACCGCTCCGGCCGCCGCCCGTCCCGGAGTTGGCCAGTGCAACCAATACGGCCAGGCCCATCGCGCCGCCGATCTGTTGCCCCGTGGACGCCATCCCCGACGCGACACCCTGCTCCGGGGCCGGCACGCCGGTCGCGGTGGCGGCGAACATCGTGGTGTAGACGACGCCTTGGCCGAGCCCGAAGACCAGCAGACCGGGAACCAGGTCGAGGTAGGCGCTGTGTGCGGAGATACCCAGGCCGATCACGACCAGGCCGAGTGCGCTCGCGGCCAGACTGACGAGCAGCGTGGACCGTACGCCGAACCGGGTCGCCGCCCGGCCGCCGAGCAGCGAGCCGAGGAAGCCCCCACCCAGCGGGATCAGGAACGCGAAGCCGGTGCGCAGCGCCCCGTACCCGTGTACACCTTGAAAATAGACGGTGAGGAAGTACGGCAGGGTGCCGAGCGTGGCCATGAACAGGAACGTCACGGCCATCCCGGTGCCCAGGTTGCGGTTGCGCAGCAGGTGCGGCGGCATCAGCGGGTCGGCGGTGCGCCGCTCGATCGGCGACAACCCGGCGAGGGCGACGATCCCGACCGCGCCGGCGGCGAGTACGCGCGGTGCGGTCCAGCCCTGTTCGGGTCCCTGCACAAGGGCGAACACGACCGCCGTGGAGCCGACCGTCGCGGTCAGCGCGCCGGGCACGTCGAAGCGGCGGCCGACGGCGCGGCCCGGATCGGCCGGCAGTGCGACGAACGCGAGCAGCGCGGCGCAGCCGGCCAGGGGCACGTTGACGAAGAACACCGCCTGCCAGCCGAGCGCCTGGGTGAGTACGCCGCCGAGCAGCGAACCGAGGATCAGGCCGCCGGACCCGGTCGCCGCCCACACGGAGAGCGCCCGATTGCGCGCCCGGCCCTCCGCGAACGTGGTGTTGACCAGGGACAACGTGGCGGGGAAGAGGAGAGCGGCGCCCAGGCCCTGCCCGGCGCGGGCCGCGATCAGCGCTCCGGGGGCGCCGGCCAGCCCGCCCGCGAGGGAGGCGGCCGCGAACAGGCCCATGCCGAGCACGAACATCCGCCGCCGGCCCAGCAGATCGGCCATCCGGCCGCCGAGCAGCAAAAACGCGCCGAAGACCACCGCATACGCGCTCACCACCCACTGGAGGGTCTGCGCCGAGAAGCCGACGCCCGCGCCGATGTCGGGCAGCGCGACATACACGATGTTGTAGTCGAGCGAGGTGATCAGACTCGCGAAGGCGAGCAACGCAAGGGCGGCGCCGGGCCGGCGCAGACCGGGAGCGGTGTCGGATGCGGGCATGGCGAACCCTTCCGGGCAGGGCGGGGAGGTCGCCGGTGTCCGTCCGAAAGGCGCCGGCGGTGACTGTCCGAACGCTGCCACGACCACGCCCCACGCAGCAGTGGAGCGCCCACCCTGGGATCGCCGGTCCCTGGATGTCCGGGTCTCTGCCGGCCGGTCGCCCCGCGATCGAGGATCGGCGGAACACGGCGCGGGCCGGCCCCCGACGCGCCGCCCAGCCGAGGAGTCGAGATGCCGGTACAGCTCAACCACACCATCGTCGTCGCCACCGACAAGCACCGCTCCGCCGCCTTCCTGGCGCATGTCCTGGGCCTGACCGTCGGCGCGCCCTACGGCCCGTTCCTCCCGGTCGGCACGGCGAACGGGGTCACCCTCGACTTCTGGGACGCGCCCGGGGAGCGGGTGTTCCCGCAGCACTTCGCGTTCCTGGTCGAGGAGGCCGAGTTCGACGCGATCATGGACCGGCTGCGCCGCGCCGAGGTGACCGTGTACGCCGACCCGCACCGGCGCCTCCCCGGACGGATCAACACGTGGAACGGCGGCCGAGGCGCGTTCTTCGCCGACCCGGACGGCCACAACATGGAGATCATCACCCGGCCGTACACCTGACGGCGGCGGTCGACGGGCGCGACTCGGGGCGGGGCAAGGGTGGTTCCGAAACATGCTCCCGGTCGGCCCGGCGCGGGCCCTCAAACCTGCCCGGTGTAGGCCCGATACAGCCGCTCCACGCCCTCGACGAGCCGCTCCGGGCCCTCGGCGCACGCGTACCCCACGCGCAGGTACGGGGCCGGAGGCTCGGCGGTGAAGTAGCCCGGTCCGGGCGTGACCGCGACGCCCGCGCGCAGCGCCGCCGAGGTCAGCGCCCGGACGTCGCGACCGTCGGGCAGCCGCAGCCAGAGGTGGTAGCCGCCGTACGGCAGTCGGGCCGGAAGCAGTTCGGGCAGCAGCCGGGTCAGCGCGTCGACCACGACCCGGCGTCGATCGCGCAGCGCGATGCCCAGCGTGCGCAGGTGTTGCGGCCAGCCCGGGGCGCCGACCAGTTGCACGGCGGTCTCCTGGAGCACGCGCGGCACGAAGAAGCTGTCCACCGCCAGGACGGCGCGCAGCCGCTCGAACGCCGGGCCGCGCGCGACCAGGGCGGCGACCCGAAGGCTGGGCGAGCCGGCCTTGGTCAGCGAACGGATGTGCACCACCACGCCGTTCGGGTCGTCGGCGGCCAACGGCGCGGGCGGCGGCGGCGCGTCGCCGTGCACGAGCCGGCGGGCGAAGTCGTCCTCCAGGACGAACGCGCCCGCCGCGTGCGCTATGCGCACCACCTCCGCGCGCCGCTCGGGGGCGAGCACCGTCCCGGTCGGGTTCTGGAACAGCGGCTGGCAGACGAACGCACGGGCCCGGGTGGCCGCGAACGCGTCGGCGAGCAGATCGGTACGCACCCCGTCGGCGTCCACCGGCACCGGCACCGGACGCAGCCCGGCGGCCTGGGCCACGGCCAGTATGCCGGGGTAGGTCGGTGATTCGACCAGCACCGGCGACCCGGGCGCGACCAGCGAACGCAGCGCCGTGGTCAGCGCGTTCTGCCCGCCGGCGGTGATCAGCACATCCGAGCCGGCGACCGCGCCGCCGATGTCCCGGGCGAACCAGGCGCGCAGCTCGGTCAGGCCCTCGATGGGCGGCCGTTCCCACGCGCCGGGGCGCCGGCCGGCCCGGGACAGCGCGGCGGCCAGGGCGCGCTCGGGTTGCAGCGACGGGTGCAGGTAGCCGCTGTTGAGGTCGATCACCTCGGGCGGTGCCACCGCGAGCGCGGACAACACGCCGGTCGCGTCCGGGCTGCGCCGGGGCGGGAGGCCGGGTTCGGCGCTGAGCGCGACCTCCTGCCACGAGGTGTCGCCGGTCGCCGGCACCGGGCGGGTCGGATCGGCGCGGTAGACGCCGGCGCCGGGGCGGGAGACGACCAGGCCCTCGGCGGCGAGTGTGGCCATCGCGCGCGAGACGGTCACCGGGCTGACCCGATGGCGCTCGACGAGCGAGCGACTGGACGGCAGCTTCTCGCCGACCGAGTAGCGGTCCAACTCACTGCGCAGAAGTGCCAGCAGATCGACGGCACCGCTACTGTTGTGCATGACAGCACAGAATAGCGCTATCCGCCCGACGCCGATAGCGGTCGGCGGAACGGCCCTGGCCGCACTGGCGATCCTGGCCTTCTCGCTCAGCTTCCCGGCCACCGTCTGGGCCCTGGAGAGCTTCGGCCCGTGGAGCGTCACGGGTCTGCGCGGCCTGCTCGCCGCACTGTTCGCCGGGGCGGCACTGCTCGCCGTACGCGCGCCGCTGCCCGGTCGGGCGGACCGGCTCGGCCTGGTCGTGGTCGCCGTCGGCTGCGTACTCGGCTTCCCGCTGCTCACCACGCTCGCGCTGCAGACCTCGTCGACCGCGCACTCCGCGGTGGTGATCGGCCTGCTGCCGCTGGCCACCACGGTGTGCTCGGTGTTGCGCACCGGCGAACGGCCGAGCCGGACCTTCTGGGCGGCGGCGCTCGCGGGGGCCGCGGTGGTCCTGGCCTTCGCGCTGACCCGGAGCAGCGGCGGCATCGGCCTGGCGGACGGATACCTGTTCGCGGCCCTGGTGTTGTGCGCGGCCGGCTACGCCGAGGGCGGCCGACTGGCCGGACACCTCCCCGGATGGCAGGTGATCGCGTGGGGTGTGGTGGCGGCGTCGCCGTTCACCGCGGCGACCGCCGCGGCGGGCCTGGCCACCGAGCCGGTCCACCTCGCAAGCCACGGCGTCGCCGGCGTGCTGTACCTCGCGGCCGTCTCGCAGTTCCTCGGCTTCGTGGTCCTGTACCGGGGCATGGCGAGCATAGGCGTCCCGGCCGCCAGCCAACTGCAACTGGCCCAACCGCTACTGACGTTGCTCTGGGCGGTACTGATCCTGAACGAAACCCTGACCCCCTCGACGCCCCTCACCGCCCTCGCCGTCCTGGCCTGCATCGTCCTCACCCAACGCACAAGATCGACACCGCCGCAGGGGTCGAGCGACTAGGCGAGCCCGGCCGGCACGGTGTCGCGGGTGCGAACTAGGCGCGGGAATCACGTCGAGGTGCTCATCGGGATGCCGGCGACCTCGCGCACGGTCTCGACGAACGCGCGTACGCGGGGTATCTGCGCGGCGGTCGGCCACAGCAGCCCGTAGGCGACCGGTGGGGCATCCCGGAAAGGGACGAATGCGACGCCGGGCCGGGCGTGGTAGTGGGCGGCGCGGGCGGAGACGGGAAACACACCCTTGCCGGCCGCGACGAGGGTGAGCACTTCCGGCCAGAACGTGGTGACCGGTCCTCGGGGTATCGGCCGGCCCGAGGGCGTGTGGGTCGGAAAGTGGTGGTCCAGCCAACCCTGCGGAATCCTTCCGGCGACCGTCACCAGCGGTGCGTGTGCGAGGTCTTCCAGCGACAGGGTCTCCCGCCGGGCGAAGGGGTGGGCGGCGGGCACCATCAGGGCCCGACGTTCGGAGAAGACCACGGGACCTGCCCGGATGTCGGGCTCGTCGATCGGGAACTCGGTGATCTGGATCTGGAGTTCACCGGACCGCAGGGCGCCGAGCGGATCGCCGAGCCCGACCTCGCGGACCCGGACGTCACAGTGGGGATGACGGGCCCGGAACACGTCGCCGGCATGGACGACGAGATCACCCACCCACGGCGTGGAGTAGCCGACGTGCACGGTGTCGGTGATCCCCCGCCCGGTCGCGATGGCCCGCGCGATCGCACGTTGGGTCTGCTCGTATGCGGGCAGCAGGTCGTCGCGGAGCTGCCGCCCGGTCGGGGTCAGGGCCACCCGACGGCTGGTGCGTTCGAACAGCGGTACGCCGATGCGGCGTTCCAGCTTCTTGATCGTCTGACTCACCCGACCCTGCGCCAGCCCCAGCCGCGCGGAGGTCCGCCGGAAGTGCAGCTCCTCGGCGAGCGTCAGAAAGGTCTCGATTTCGTGCCGCTCCACCATCGCCTCCATTGGTGAGTTCGGATCACCGACCCTTGCACACTTCGGCCTTGATCCGAACCGGGCGAGGATCGACAGTGATCACGATCGAAAAATCGTGCGGATCGACCGTGCGAGCAGCGCGCTCTCGTTCCGGAGGGCCGGAACAGGAGCAGACCGTGCGTGCCATCGGCCAGGAATCGTTCGGCGGGCCCGAAGTGCTGAGGATCGTCGAGGTGGCGCGCCCCGAGCCGGGGCCGGCCGAGGTACTCGTGCGGGTGCACGCGGCGGGGGTCAACCCGACCGACTGGTGGCACCGCGCCACCGGTGGACTGGCGGGCGACGTCCCGATCCGGCTCGGCTGGGACGTGTCGGGGGTGATCGAGGCCGTCGGCCCCGGCGTGACCCTGTTCGAGCCCGGCGACGAGGTGTTCGGCATGCCGTGCCAGCCGCGTCCGGCGGGGACGTACGCCGAATACGTGGTCTCGCCCGCACGGCACCTGGTCGCCAAACCGGCCGGACTCTCGCATGTGGAGGCCGCCGCGTTGCCGCTGGCCGCGCTCACCGCATGGCAGGCGCTGGTCGACACCGCCGATGTTCGCCCCGGTGGGCGGGTACTGATCCACGCCGCGGCGGGCGGTGTCGGGCATCTCGCCGTACAGATCGCCAAGGCTCGCGGCGCGTACGTGATCGGCACCGCCCGTGCGGCCAAGCACGACTTCGTGCGAGGGCTGGGCGCCGACGAGACGATCGACTACACCGAGGTCGACTTCGCGTCCGCGGTCGCGGACATCGACGTCGTGCTCGACACCATCGGCGGCGACTACGGACCGCGCTCCCTCCGGACGCTGCGCACGGGCGGCATCGTCGTCTCGCTCGCCTCCCCCGCCGAAGCGAACCTGGTCACCGAGGCCCGCTCCCTGGGACTGCGCTCCACCTTCATGATCACCGAAGCCGACCAGACCGGTATGCGGGAGATCGCCTCCCTCGTGGCATCCGGCCTGCTGCGGGCCGAGATCGCCGCGACCATGCCCCTCGAGCAGGTGGCCAAGGCACACGAGATCGGCGAGACGGGCCGCACCACCGGAAAGATCGTGCTCACCGTCGCCGACTGACGCGATCCAGTGCTCGTCAGGACGCGTCCGCCGCGGCCTGGACGAATGCCCGCACGCGCGCGGTGTCGTTGGTGTGCGGCCACACCGGCCCCCAGCACACGGGCGGCGCGTCGTGGAAGGGTACGTAGGCGATGTCGGGACGCGGGTAGAAGCGTGCGGCGTGTTCACCGACCGGAAAGACGCCTCGGCCCGAGGCGACGAGGGCCGGCGGCGTGGTCCACCTGCACTACCGATCCGTCCGACCGAACCCCCGCCCCGCCCCGCCCCGGGGCCAACGAACCGCCGAAAGGATCGCCCTCCCATGCCCGATCACCCCTTCCCCGCGCCACGAGGCGACCGATGACCACCTTCGTCCTCGTCCCCGGCGCCTGGCACGGCGCCTGGACCTTCCAGCCTCTGGCCCGGCGGCTGCGCGAGCACGGCCACGACGCCTACCCCCTGACCCTGACCGGCGTCGGCGACCGAAAACATCTGCTCACGGCCTCGGTCAACCTCGACACCCACATCGACGACGTGCTGAACCTCCTGGCGGACGAGCGGATCACCGACGCCGTACTCGTCGGGCACAGCTACGGCGGAATGGTGATCACCGGTGCCGCCGACCGGGCGCCGGATCGGGTGCGTGGGCTCGTCCATGTCGACGCCCTGGTACCCCGGGACGGCGAATCGTGCTGGTCCCTGGTCAACGACCAGGAGCGCGAATGGTATCTCCGGGGCATCGGCCGCGACGGATACTCCAGCGCGCCCCTGCCGTTCTTCGATCCACGGGCCACGCCGCACCCGCTGGCCTCGCTGATGCAGGCCGTGCGGCTCGAAGGCGGCCTCGACCGGGTTGCGCGGCGGGACTTCGTCTACGCGACCGGCTGGGACGGAGAGTCGCCCTTCGAGGAGGTTCATCGGCGACTGGCACAGGACCCCGCCTGGCATGTGCACAGCGTCGCGTCCGGCCACAACGTGATGCGCGACGCCCCGGACGAACTCCTGAAAATCCTCCTCGACGCCGCCTGATCGCTCTTCGAGGTCTCCACCCATCCATGCGTCGACCCGTCGCGGACGCCGAGAACCTCGTCGTCATCACCCCGGGCCAGGTCCTGAACCCGCCTCCCCGGAACCGCCGTCACGCTTCCGGCGCGGCGACCGGGGAAATGGGTGGCCGGGTGGGTTGGTTCGGGGTCAGGATGCCGGGATGACTCATACGTTGTTGGCGTTTTTGGGTGCCTGTGCGTTGATCGCGGCCAGTCCGGGGCCGAGTTCGGTACTGATCATTCGGCATTCGTTGCGGAGTCGGCGGGCCGGGTTCGCGGCCGTGCTCGGGAACGAGAGCGGGGTGTTCGTCTGGGGGCTCGCGGCGGCCTTCGGGCTGACCGGGTTGTTGGCCGCGTCGCAGTTGGCCTACGACATCATGCGCATCGTCGGGGCCGTGGTACTGATCGGGTTCGGGGTGCAGGCCATCCGGGCGGCGCGGCGGGACGGGCTGACCGGGTTCACCGCCGAGGGGGCGGCGGGCGAGGAGGAGTCGGGCGGCGGGTGGCGGGCCTATCGGGCGGCCTTGACGCTGAACCTGGCCAACCCGAAGGCGGCGGTGTTCGCGATGTCGTTCCTGCCCCAGTTCGTCCCGAGCGGTTCGCCGCAACTGCCCACGATGGTCGTGCTGGCCGCGATCTGGGCCACCTTCGAGATCGGCTTCTACGGCCTGTACGTGTGGTTCGTCGGCCGCATGCGCACCGTGCTCGGCCGGGCCAAGGTGCGGCGCCGGCTGGAGCAGACGTCCGGCGGGGTGATGGTCGCCCTGGGTATCCGGATGGCCGTGGAGTCGTAGAGTCGGGACGGGTCCGGAAGCGACCGCCGTCCGCCACGGCCGGGGCTTACACGCCGAAGGCGTCGCGGCGGTCCTCCGGGACCAGGTGGGTGTACTCCGGGTGCTTGGCGATCCAGTCGCGGATGAACGAGCAGTACGGCAGCACCGCCAGGCCCCGCTCGTGCACCGCGTCCAGCGCCGCGTGGGTCAACCGCCCGCCGAGACCCCGGCCGCCGAAGCGCGGTTCGATCTCGGTGTGCGTGAAGGCGACCTCGTCGCCGCTGACGAAGTATTCGGCGAAGCCCGCGAGTTCGCCGGCCCGAAGCGGCGGCGCGACCGGGCCCGAAGCGCCCTCCGCGGCGTTGTCGGCGGCGATGAATATCTCGTAGCGGGACTTCGCCGGGTTGTCGACGACGCGCGTTTCCATGCTGCTGCCTCCTGGCTCACGATCGAACGTTCGGGTCGGCGGCCCGGGAATCCGGACCCACGCGCACGCCCCTCGGCCAGACCGATCGCCGCTCGCGAGCCCCCACCGTATCGACCCGGCGAGCGGGGCCCGCGGGCCGCTCCCCGGGATCCCGCCGGCGGGATCCGCGCGTCACTCCTCCTCGTCGATGTACACCTTCGTCCCGTCCGGGTACACCTTGTACACCCGCCCGTTCTCCCCGCCGATCGCCGGCAGACCCGCCGCGTGCAGCTCCGCGACCGCCTTCTCGACGGCCTTCGTCGCCAATTCCGCGGCCCGCTCCCGGCCGATCTCGTCGATCAAGGACTTCGTCATCGATGTCTCCTCGTCTCCGTAACCCCCTGCGGCACCCGCGACTTCGCGGCCCGACCCCCAGAGTGCCAGGCGGGTTGCCGCCCCGACACCCCCGCACCGGGCGGCTCGGTCGGCGAACGGATGTGCGGTCAGGCGGGGTCGACCAGTTCGGTCCGATCCGTGCCGCCCGACCTGACTTCGAACACGGTGAACCCATGGGGCCCGGCCAGCACCTGGTGCACGCAGCCGGACGGGATGAACACGACGTCGCCCACCCGCATGTGCACTCCGCCGCTCAGCCCGTCGCCGGAGAAGACGTCGCAGCTGCCGGCGGTGAGCAGCACGACGGTCTCCTCCCCGTCGTGGTGGTGCACGGCCGTACGCTCACCCGGTCCGAGCGTGGCGAAGAAGCCGCACAGGCGCCCGGAGCCCACCGTCGCGGTGGATACACGTTCGCTGATCCGGATGCCCTGCGCACCGACGAGGTCGGCGCCGGCGGGCACGAGCACGGCTTTGGTCATCGGTTCACGGTCACCCATGAGTTCAGGGTCGACGCCGCTCGAAGCCGGGAAACACACAGCAGAGCGAACCACACCGAATGGGCGAGTGCCGACCGGCCTTCGCTCCGGGCTACCGCGCGATCCGCTTCTCCACCTCCGTGGTGACCCGTTCCACCCCTCGGGCCAGGTCCCGTACGAGCCCGTTGACCCGCAGCGCCAGCGCCGATGCCACCGTGCCGGCCGCGCCGACGATGTCGCCGGCCACCGCCGCCGGCACCGCTGCCGCCGCCGCGCCGCGCACCCCCGTCGGCGTGGCCGGGAACGGCAGCGGCAACGGCCCCGCCTCCGAGCGCAGATCGGAGAGTACGCCGCTCGCCAGTGCCAGCAGCGCGTCCGCGCCGGACACGTGGGCCTCGCAGTGGCCGTATCCCTTCAGCGCCGCGTGCAGGAAG
Organism: Embleya sp. NPDC020630; assembly: GCF_044334985.1. Taxonomy (NCBI): domain Bacteria; kingdom Bacillati; phylum Actinomycetota; class Actinomycetes; order Kitasatosporales; family Streptomycetaceae; genus Embleya; species Embleya sp. NPDC020630. The sequence goes on along the minus strand of NZ_JBIRUB010000007.1, from coordinate 326,497 downwards.
GCGGTCGCGTACACGTTGGTGATCGCGTGCTGCTCGGCGAAGGTGATCGAGGGCTTGCCGTCCCGAGGCAGTCCGGGCAGGTGGATGTCCACGTCGCACGGGTCGAGGAACTGCACGTGGTTCCCGCCGGAGATCTCGACGTACGCCTTGTAGCCGCGCGGAACCAGGTCGAGGTAGTGCAGCCCCGATCCGGGGGAGATCCGGTCGTTCTGCCCGGACACGATCAGCGTGGGCGTGGCCACCGTGCGGACCTCGACGTCGATCCCCGCGTACAACTCGGCCTGCTTCACGTTGCGGCCCGGCGCGAAGCCAAGCACCGCGCGGATGCGCCTGTCCCGCGCCGCCGCGAGCAGCGCGCCGGCCCCGCCCAGGGACACCCCGACCGCCGCGAACGCGTCCCTTTTGATCAGGCCGCGCAGCGGGTTGAACCGGTCGTCGTCGATGTCCAGCAGCTTGTCGATGGCGTCGCCGATGGTGTCCGCGTGCATGTGCGGGTCGAGCGCGAGGATGTTCTCCGGAAAGTAGCGGAAGACGATGTAGCCGTGCCGCACCACGTAGTCGGTGAACCAGTCGTACATGTTCGAACCGGTCCAGGTCGCGGGCGCCATGATCACCGACGGGTAGGAACCCTCGGACGCGTCGGCCGGAGCCAGCCAACCGTCGTATTCGGCCGGGTAGCTGATCTTGGCGAGGGTGAACCCCGGCCCACCGGTCCAGAACGGGAACTCGATGGTGCCGATGTGGAAGGGTCCCGGCAGGTCCGGCCGAACCGGATCCCCGGGGACGAATGAGGATGCCATAGCGGGAGTCAATCGCCCCGAACTCGCTGCCATACGAGAAACCTTGGTCACAGTACGGTAACCCCGCCCACACCCGGCGGCGCCTGCCCCGGGGTCAGTGATGCACCATCAGCAGCACCGCCCGATTGTGCTCGTCCAGCCCCCGGTACACGTGCGGCCGGGCCGCGTCGAAGCGGATCGAGTCGCCCGCCGCCAATTCCCGAGGATCGGCGGTCGGTCCGGTCTCCACCCGGCCCTCGGTGACCAGCAGGCACTCCTCCACGCCGAGCCGGTGCGGATCGGACACCTGTTCGGCGGCGTCCACGTCGAGTTCGTACAGCTCGACCCAGCCGCGCACGTGCACCCGGTGCAGCAGGCGGGCCCGGACCGCGTCGCCGCGCACCGTCGCGCCCTGGTCGGCCCGGACCACCGTGACGGCCGACGCGCCGCCGTCGAGCAGGCCGCCCAGCGGTACGTCCAGCGCGGCGGCGAGCGCCCACAGCGTGCTGAGCGTCGGGTTGGCCTCACCCTGTTCGATGCCGTGCAGCGTGGTCTTGCTCAGCCCGGCGCTCGCGGCGAGGTCCGCGAGCGAGTGGCCGGCCGCCTCGCGGAGGACGCGGATGTTGTTGCCGATGTCGCGCGCGATGGTCATGCGGATTCCCTTGCGATGCTCTTGGCGTTCATTATGCTGGACCGACGTACCAGTTTACCGGACGTTCGAGGGAGATCGGCATCATGGTCACTCGGGTAACCCGCCTCCGGCACATCCCGGGCATCGGCGTGGACAAGGTCGGCGACGCGGCCGACGCCGCGCACGACCCGGAGTTGTTGCGCCTGGAGAACCTGGACACGGACATCCGCCCGCCTGCCGTGGCGCTGGCCGCCACCCGGGCCGCGATCGACGACGACGCCGCCAACAGCTACCTGCCGTTCCACGGCTCGGCGCGGCTGCGTGCGGCCGTCGCCGCGCACGTGGGCCGGATCGCGGGGCGCGCGTACGACCCGGACACCGAGGTGGTCAACGCGGCCGGTGGCCTCAACGGCGTGCTCGACGTGCTGCTCGCCACCGTCGAACCCGGGCGCGAGGTGGTGATCGCCGACCCGATCTACGCCGGCCTGGTCAACCGGATCCGCCTCGCCGGCGGCGTCCCGCGCCATGTGCCGTGCCGGCCGAGCGCCGCCGGCTGGCACACCGACCCGGACGAACTCGCCGCCGCCGTCGGCCCGAACACCGCCGCCGTGCTGGTGATGGCGCCGGCGATGCCCACCGGCGCGCTGCTCGACGGCGGCCACTGGGACGCGCTGGCCCGGGCGATCGCCGAGCACGACTGCTGGGTGATCTACGACGCGGCGATGGAGCGCATCCGCTTCGACGGCAAGGGCCCCGACCACCCCGCCGCGCATCCGGGCCTGGCCCACCGCACGGTCACCTGCGGCGCGGCCTCCAAGGAGCTGCGGATGATCGGCTGGCGGGTCGGCTGGGTGGTCGGCCCCGCCGCGCTGATGGCGGACGTCAAACTCGTCGGCCTGAGCAATGTGGTCTGCCCGGTCGGCATCGCCCAGGAGGCGGTCGCCGCCGCGCTGTCCGCACGGGACGCCGATGCCGACGTCGCCGCCGCGACCGCGATCTGGCAGAGCCGCTGCGCGACGATCCTCGACCGGCTCGCCGACTATCCGTGCGTCCGCCCGCACGGCGGCTGGTCGCTGCTGATCGACACCGTCGCGATGGGCCTGTCGCCCGAGGCCGCCGCCGAACGGCTGTTCCGGCTCGGCCGGGTCGCGGCCACGCCGATGAACGGGTGGGGGCCGGCGGGTGACACGTACCTGCGCCTGGTGTTCGCCAACGAGCCGGCCGAGCGGCTGGACGACCTGCGCACGCGGTTCGTGGCGGCGTTCGGCTGAGCGGGCGGGGCGGGTGCGGCGGACACGGCGGGCGGGGCGGGCACGCCGGGGGCGCTCCTCAGCAGCTCGATTCCTCCGACACCAGGCGCAGGATCGGCCTGCCGGACTCGGTGCGGCGCAGGTCGTCGGCGCCGAAGCCGAGTTCCGGGTCGGCGTCGTTGAGGATGCGGCACATCGCCTCCCTGGACTGGTTGCCCTCGGACAACAGCCGCCGTATCAGCGGCTCGTCCTCCGGCCGGTCGGCCCGCTCCGGGTCGGCGCTGCCCTCGTACAGCCGCTGGACCAGGTCGAGCAGCGCGTGGTCCTCCGGCCGCAGCGCGCCGGGGCGTCGGTTCCGGCCCGCCGGGTGGTTGCGCCGCAGCGCCGCGCCGGCGGCCACCGCCCGGACCGAACTCACGTCCCGCATCGCGGCGACGGCCCGTGCGGCCCAGGCGCGCGGGCTCTGCCGGCGTCGGTAGTCGAGCCGGTGTTCGGGCGGCGCGATGCCCCGCCGGCCGGCCCGCACGGCGGCCACGTGGGCGCGCATCCGGTCCACCGTGGGCCCGTCGACCCACTCCAGGCCCCAGGCCGCGAATCCGTCCACGACGAGTCGGACCTCGACACCCGCGACACGTGCCAACTCCCCGTCGAGGCCGTACTCCCGGATCCCGCGATCGCTCACTGGTGTTCCTCTCCGAGCGCGTGATCTTCGTCCGGCCACTGCACCGGATCATGCCCATGCCCGGATACTCGAACACACTTTGAATCCGCAGGCCAAATCGGCGCCTCGGAGGCGCGGGCGCCGCCCGGTCTCGGATCAGCGAAGCGGCAGTTCGTGGTGCATCCGGAGCAGGAAGTCGTGCAGGAGTGCACGTTCCTCGGCGTCCAACGGGGCCAGGATCTCCTCCTGTACGGCGCGCGCCGCCGCCTCCTGCTCGGCCAGCGCGGCGCGCCCGGCCGGGGTGAGCGTGACCCGCACCCGGCGCCGGTCGGCCGGATCGCGCGTGCGCTCCACCCAGCCGGCGGCGGTCAGTTCGTCGAGGACCTTGACCACGTCGCTGGCATGGATCCCGAGGCGTGCGGCCAGGTCGCGCTGGGCGTGCGCGCCGAAGTCGGCCAGCGCGGCGAGCACGGCCGTGTGCCACAACCGCAGCCCCCGCAGCGCCAGTTGCTCACCGAGCCGACTCCGGGCCGCCTTGCCGACGCGGGAGAGCAGGTAGGTGCTGAGCGCGGTCAGCGTCGGGGGTGTGGTCTCGTCCATGACGTTATTGTAGGGTTACACCAATCATTGGTGACAACCTATGAATAGGAGTTGCGATGGATGCCCTCTACCCACGCCTGCTCGTCGACCGCTTCACCGAGTGTTTCCGCTTCTACGACGCGGTGCTGCCCGCGCTGATCGGCGCCACCCGGGCCAAGGGCGACGAGAACGGCCCGTACGCGAGCTGGGACGTGGGCACCGAGGGTGCGCTGGTCCTGTTCGACCGGGCGATGCTCGCCTCGGTGGTCGGCACCGAGGACCTGCCGGCCGCCGCCCCGGGCCCGACCCAGGACCGCACCATGCTGGTCAGCCGGGTCACCGACCTGGAGGCGGGCTACGCCCTGTGCCTGGCGCACGGCGCGCGCCCCGTCACCCCGCCCACCCACCGCCCGGCCTGGGGCCCCACCCTGCACAGCGCCCACGTCCGCGACCCGGACGGCAACCTGATCGAACTCCAGGTCTACTGAGGGCGGTTCGGCGCCGGGTCGGCGTGGGCATCGGGCGTGAGCCGGGCGGTCAGCGCGGTCGCCGCCGCGTCGCGGGACAACGTGGCGCCCCGCTGGTAGGCCGCCCGGTGGTCGTCCTCGCCCAGGATCGCGACGAGTCGGTCGACCAGGGCGCGCAGATCCGGGCTGCCCGCGTCGAAGATCCCGCGCAGGGCCGTGCCAAGGCCCAGCACCTCGGCCGCGTCGACGGGCTGCCCCGTCGCCTCCAACAGCGCGGCGAGCAGTTCCGCCGTCGGCGCGACGTCGGCGAAATCGCCTCGCCGAATCGCGCCGGCCGCGGTGGTCGCCAGCAACTCCCGGATCCGCGCGGACACATCGTCGCCCTCGCCCTTCGCGGCCCGGGCCAGGAGGGTGGCCACGCGGCCCTTGGCGACCAGGTCGCCGACCATCTCGGCGGGCAGGGACAGGCTCTCGGCGAGCACGTCCAGCCGATCGAGCGCCGCCTCGGCTGCTGCGAAATCGCCTCTCCGGCGGTGCAGTTCGGCGCGGCCGGAGAGCACGGTCAACTCCAGGTGCCGGTGCCCGCGCTCCCGTGCCCGCGCCTCGGCGACGTGCAACTCGCGCTCCGCGCCCGCCAGGTCGCCGGCGCGCATCCGCTCCGCCGCCAGCATGCCCCGGTACATGGCCAGGTCGTCCTCGGAGCCGAGTTCGGCCATGAGCGCCACCGCCTCCTCGAAGGCGGCGACGGCCTGCGCGTGTTCGCCGCGGATCGAGTGGTGCGAGCCGACGGCCATCGACACCGACGCCAGGCCCCACCGCTCGCCCAGCGCCCGGAATCCGCGCAGCGCCTCGGCCCGCGCGGACGCGCCCGAGGTCCAGTCGCCGCGGTCGCTGCATACGAAGTCCGTCGCCCAGTGCGCGCATGCCCGGGCCCACGGGTCGGACCCGTTCGACATCCGGGCCAGTTCGCGCTCGCCGATCTCGACGTTCCCGGACAGGAACGCGGCCAGCGGCAGTCCGACGGCGAGTGCCGGATAACGCGCGACCACGTCCGTCCGGGCGCACTCGGCCAGCGCCGCGCGCAGCTCCTCGCTGTCCGCGAGCCGGGGCACGGTGATCGCGGCCAGCACGTGCATCGCGCCGAACGCGGCCCGCGCGGCCTCGGGCAGCGCGTCGCCGAAGCCCAGCACCTCCGGGACGATCGTCTCGAACGGCGCGCCGATCCCGCGAACGCCCCAGTACCAGAAGAGCGCGGCGGCGAACCGGGCGGCGGGCTCGGCCGCGCCGGCGTCCAGCATGGCGCGCAGCGCGGCCATCAGGTTGGCGTACTCGGCGTCCAGGACCGCCAGCGCGTGCAACTGCGCGGCGGTGCGCAGGAGCGGGTCGTGCCGCTCCGCCAGATCCAGGCACCAGCGCTCGAACCGGGCCGCGAACTCGGCGCGTTCGCCGGCGCGGTCCAACTGCTCCGCCGCGTAGGCGCGTACCGTCTCCAGCATCCGGTAGCGCGGTTCGCCGTCGCCGACCGCGTCCACGATCGACTTCTCCACCAGCGAGCCGAGCACGTAGAAGACGTCGTCCGCGGCCAACTCCCCGCCCGCGCACACCGCTTCGAGCGCGTCCACGGTCGCGCCGCCGGGAAAGACCGCCAACCGGCGGGCGAGCATCCGCTCCGGTTCGGCGAGCAGGTCCCAGCTCCACTCCACCACCGCGTGCAGCGTACGCATCCGCGGCGCCTCGGCCCGACTGCCCGCGTTCAGCAGCCGGAACCGGTCGTCGAGCCGCCGGGCGATCTGCTCCACGCTCATCGCCCGCAGCCGGGCGGCGGCCAACTCCAGGGCCAGCGGCATCCCGTCGAGGCGCCGGCAGATCTCCACCACCGGGCCGATGGTGGCCGCGTCCAGCCGAAAGCCCGGCCGCACGGAGGCGGCCCGGTCCAGGAACAGCCGTACCGACGCGGCCCGCGCGACCGTGTCCGGGTCCGGCGCGGCGCCGTGCTCGGGGATCGGCACCGGTATCGGCAGCGGGCCGACCCGGCACAGCGCCTCGCCGGTGATCCCCAGCGGCTCGCGGCTGGTGGCCAGCACCGTCAACCGCGGCAACCGGTCGAGCAGGCCGTAGGCCAGCTCCGCCGCCGCGTCGACCAGGTGCTCGCAGTTGTCCAGGACCAGTACGGCCTCGCCCACGTCGAGCAGTTCGGCCACCCGCTCCAGCGGCGAGGCGGTCCGGCGCGGACGGGCGTCGGTGGAGCGCAGGTCCCAGGAGCCGAGCGCGGCCGACACCGCGTCGACCACGCCGTCCGCGCTGCGCACGCCGGCGAGCGGTACGAACCAGACCCGGCCGCGCCCGTGGGCCGGATGCCGGCTCACCGCCTCCACGGACAACCTGGTCTTGCCCGCGCCGCCGGCGCCGACCAGGGTGACCAGGCGGGAGCCTGCCATCAGCTCGGCCAGCAGCCCCAGTTCCGCGTCGCGGCCGAAGAAGCCGGTCAGCCGGGTCGGCAGGTGATCCGCGACCGGCTCGGGGCGGGCGACGGCGGGGCCGGCCACCTCGCCGCGCAGCACCGCGAGATGGGTCTCGCGCAGTTCGGGCGAGGGATCCACGCCCAACTCCCCGGCCAGCCGGCCGCGTACCTCCTCGAACACGGCCAGCGCCTCGGCCTGGCGGCCCGCCGCGTACAACGCGCGCATCCGCATCGCCGCGCTGCGCTCGCGCAACGGGTGCGCGGCGCAGGCCGCTTCCAGGTCGGCCAGCACCTCGGCGTGCCGACCGAGCCGCAGTTGCGCCTCGAACCGGTCCTCGGCGGCGTCCACCCGCAGCCCGTCCAGGCGGGCGGCGACCGAGCGGGCGAACGGCGCCTCGGCCAGGTCGCCCAGCGCGGGCCCCTCCCACAGGGCCAGCGCCTCGGCCAGTACCGAGGCCGCCTCGGCCGGGCGGTCCGCGCCCAGCTCCCGTCGACCGCGCGCGGCCAGTTCCTCGAAGCGGCGCACGTCCACGTCCTCCGGGCGCAGCGCGAGCCGGTAGCCGCCGCCGACCAGGTCCACGGACACCCCGGCCGCCCGCAGCACCTTGCGCAGCCGCGACACCAGCGTCTGGACCGCGTTGCCGGCGTCCGCCAGGGGTTCGCTACCCCACAGCCCGTCGACGATCGAGTCGACCGACACGACGTGCCCGGCGTCCAGCGCGAGCCGGGCCAGCAGCATGCGCAGCCGCACGCCCCCGATCTCGATCGGTGTCCCGTCGTCCCCCTGAGCCCGAACCGTCCCGAGCAGTGCCACGCGCATCCGCCCAGGATCCCAGAGCCGCGAAACCGCCCGACGACCGGTGGTCGCGGGCGGCGCGGGGCCGGTGCGACGCGGGTCACGGGCGGGCGCGGATCGGCGCAACGCGGGTCACGGACGGCGCGGCGGGCACACGGGCACGCGCCCGGTCGGGGATGCCTCCCGGACCGGGCGCGTGCGGGTCGTGCCGTCATCGAGCGGGCGCCGCTACGGGCACACGCTCGTGCACGCCGTGCCGAACGCCGAGGCAGGCGCCAGCGGGATGGTGACCGACGACGGGTTGGCCGGACCGGACTTGAGCTGCCAGATGCCGGCGAGCAGGCCCGGCGTCTGGGTCAGCGTGGCGGACAGGTGCGGGGTGTCCGCGGTGGTCACGTTCACCCGGATCCGGTGGCCGGGGGCGATCGAGGCGAAGGTCGGGAAGACCTCCACGTCGTAGCGCACGACCTGGTTCGTCGGCACGGACGAGGTGGTCGCCTGGGTCGACGGGTGGTACGGCATCAGCATGCTGCCGTCCGGGGCGTACCAGCTCTTGGCCGGGTCGATCGCGCGGTGCGAGCCGGCCAGGGCGCCGGAGCTGAGCGGCACCGAGGAGCCGTCGGGGGCGACGTCGGTGACGGTCACCACCCAGTGCGTCTCGGGGGTGTTGGACTGGGCGTACAGGGTCGCGCCGATCGGGCCGGCGAGTACCTTGGTCTCGGTCATCGGGGCCGTGGTGTAGACGAGCGAGCCGGTCCCGGTCTCCCGCGCGGTGTTGCTGTCGGTGCAGGCCGGGTCCTTGATGAAGCCGCCGAGCCACTGGGCCGTCGAGCGCGTGCACGGGCTGTTGTTGGCGGTCCAGCTGATCCACTCGCTGGCGTTGGCGGTGGGCGCGGTCGTGCTCAGCCCGCCGTCGTTGGCCGAGGCCGGGGCGCTGCCGGTGCGGCCCTTGTCCAGGTACAGCCGGGTGGGGTCGGCGCCGGTGAACGGGTAGGCGCGGGTGTCCAGCCAGCGGTTGGTGCCCAGTTCCTTGACGTGCAGCGGGTTGGGGTTCGCCGCGCCGGTGATGCCGGTGTCGATGCCCTTGAGCCACTTGTCGTACCAGCGCAGGTGCAGCGCGGGCAGGTCGAGCGTCGGGTCCTGGCGCGGGTCGTGGTACCAGGGGCCCATCAGGAGCTGGTAGCGGTCGGTGACCGGCTGGTCGGCGGTCATCGGCGCGCCGACCGGGCGGCCGGCCCACGCGTTCTGCAGTCCGGCGTAGTTCATCAACGCGCCGCGCTGGAACAGGTCGTACCAGCCGCCGACCAGGAACGCCGGCACGCCGTTGGCGACCACGCTCGCCAGCATGTCGGCGGGGCGCCGCTGCTGCCAGAAGGTGCCGTCGTAGGCCTGCGCGCCGCCGCCGAGGAGGCCGGTGAGGATGGGCAGGTTGGACTGGGCGACGCCGCCGAGGTGCTGGATCTCCAGGGTGAGGGTGTCCAGGATGTTCTGGGTCGAGCCCTCGCGCAGTGCCTCGGCCAGCGGCGCGGTCATGTGCGAGATGCCGGTGTAGGTGAGCCAGAAGGACATGAACTGGGAGTCGGGGATGCCGCCCATGGTGACCAGTTCGCGATACAGGTCGTTGCCCGCCACGAGCGGGAAGATCGCCTTGATCGGCGAGTTCGGGCCGACGGCGGCGGCGGTCATGATCTGGTTGATGCCGGCGTACGAGCCGCCGTACAGGCCGACCTTGCCGTCGGCGTGCGGCAGCGCGGCGGCCCAGTTCGCCAGTGCGGCGCCGTCCTGGCCCTCGATCGGCGCCCACGGCGACCAGGAGCCGGCCGAGGTGCCGGTGCCGCGCACGTCGGCGCTGACGGTGATGTAGCCGCGCTGGGTGAACCAGGACAGTTCGGCCTCGACGCCGCCCCGGCCGTAGGGGGTCTGGGTCAGCAGCACCGGGAACGACCCGGCGGCGGGGGTGGTGGTGCCGGCGGCGGCGGGCGTGCGGACGTCGGCCCGGAGCACGGTTCCGTCGGCCATGGTGACGGGGACGTTGAGCTGTGTGGCGACGCCGTACTGCGCGACGCTGCCCTGCACGAGCGGCGTCGCGGCGGCGGGCGTCGAGCCGGCCGGGACCGCGCCGAACAGCGCGGCGACGAGGGCGAGGACCGAGCCGAGGGACACGGCGAGGCGGCGTCTGGCCGCGACTTGCCGAGTGGCCCGCTGTCTGCGGATGTGGACGGACACCCTGACCTCCAAAGGTCGTGCGAGGGTGAAAATGAACAAAAATGGATGAAACGGACGATGATGGCGCGTGTTTCGTCGGGGACGGTGGATCGGGGGTGATGAGGGTGAAGCGGGCCGGGGCGTGGCTGCGGTCGTCCGTCGGGGGACCGCAGCCACGCCGCCGGGGTCAGGGGGCGAGCGTGCCGCCGAGGGCGCGGCGTACCGACGCCGCGCGCAGGTCGCCCACGAGGGCGTGGGTGACGGTGCCGGGGATGACCCAGCCGCCGTGCAGGTGGGCCAGGACGCGGAAGGCGGCGGCGGGTACACCCGCCTCGTGCAACCGGGTCAGGTAGCGCTCGCCCTGGTCGCGCAACGGGTCGTGCTCGGCGATGGTGATCACCGCCGGGGGCAGTCCGCTCAGGTCCGGCTCGAACAGCGGGGACACGCGCGGGTCGCGCGGGTCGACGCCCTCGGGCAGGTACAGGTCGAAGAACTCGTTGCAGGCCTCGGGGGTCAGGCCGCCGAGGTCCGCGGTCGCCTCCGGGCCGGCCGAGGGTTCCATCCGGGTCAGGTCCACACCGGGTACGTCGAGCAACTGCGCGACCGGCATGGGCAGTTGCCGATCGCGCGCGACCAGGCACAGCAGCGCGGCGAGGTTGCCGCCCGCACTGCAGCCGCCGACCGCGATCCGGTTCGGATCCAGGCCCAGTTCGGCGTGGTGGGCGTGCAGCCACGTGTAGCCCGCGACGCAGTCCTCCAGCGGTGTCGGGTAGGGGTGCTCGGGCGCGAGCCGGTAGTCGACCAGCGCCACGGCGCAGGCCACCTGCGCGGTGATCGGACCCAGTTCCACCTCGGCGGTGTCCAGGTCGCCCTGGAACCAGCCGCCGCCGTGGATGAAGTAGAACGCCGGTGCGACGGCGGGCAGTCCGGCCGGACGCAGGATGCGCACGGTGATCTCGCCGCCCGGGACCGGGATCCGGTGGTCGGTCGCGGTGACGTCGTCGGGGCGACCGGTGAAGGCGAGCCGCATCGTGGCGTTGGCGAGTTCGCGCCGCTCGGCCGGCGTACCCGGCGGCGGGTCGGCGGAACGGTGGTCGGCGAGCAGGTCGATGATGCGTTGGATCGGCGGGTCCAGGGGCATGGGTCAGCTCTCCGGCGCGGGATCGGCCGCGAGGTGCGGCGGGGCGGGAACGGAAACAGAAGCGGGGTCGGGGATGGGGGCAGCGACGGAAACGGAAACGGGTCGCGGCGCGACGGGGGCGCCGGCGCCGAGTGCTCCGGAGCGGTCGATGGCGCGGGTGTCGGTGCCCAGGTAGCCGGCGATCACCGCCGGGTCGGAGCGCACCTCCTCCGGCGTGCCCTCGCTGATCACCCGGCCCGCGCCCAGGCAGTACAGCCGGTCGCTGATCGACATCATGAACGGCATGTCGTGCTCGATCACGATCATCGCGGCGTGCAACTCCCGGCGCAGCCGCAGCAGCAGGGGACCCAGGGCCTCGGTCTCGCGCTGGGCGACGCCGGCGGTCGGCTCGTCCAGGCACAACACCTTCGCGTCGAGCGCGATCAGGTTGGCCAACTCGACGATGCGCCGGGTTCCGGTGGACAGTCGGGCCACCGGGGTGTCGGCGTAGCGGCCCAGGCCGACCAGGTCGATCAGGTTGGCGGCCTCGGTCCGCCGCCGGCGTTCGGCGCGCGTGGCGGTGGGCAGGAACAGCGCGGTGCCCGCGAGCCCGGATCGACCGCGCGCCTCCAACGCGACCAGCACCGTCTCCCGCACCGTGAGTTCGGGGAACAGCCGGGCCGCCTGGAAGGTGCGGCCCAGGCCGAGCGCGGCCCGCCGGGCCGGGGCCAGGCGTGAGACGTCTCGGCCGAGCAGTTCGACCGAGCCGGTGGCCGGCGCGAAGCCGCCGATCGCGTTGAGCAGCGTGGACTTGCCCGCGCCGTTGGTGCCGATCAGGCCCAGGATCTCGCCGGGGCGCAGCTCGACGGACACCTTGTCGACGGCGGTGTTGCCGCCGTAGCGCACGGACACGTCGCGGGTGACCAGCACGGGCGCGTCGGGCGCGGCTGCTCCGTCGGGCGCGGCGGACGCCTCGGCCCGCTCCCGAACCCGCATGGGACGTTCCGGTTTCGGCGCATGCGTCGACGCCGACGCGGATGCCGCCGCCCCGCTCGGGTCGGGGAGCCGCCGCTCGGCCCAGTCGAGGAGCGCGGCGCGGGCCGCGTTGCCGATCTGCGCGAGCCCACCGGGGAAGTACAGGAGCAGGACGAGCAGCCCGATGCTGGAGGCGAACAGCGGTACCAGCGCATTGCCGGGGAAGAAGGCCGGCAGGCCGACCACCCACACCGAGCCGATCACCGGACCGATCGTGGAGCCGAGCCCGCCGATCACCACGATCGCCACCAGGGTCAACGAGTCCGACACCTGGAAGAACCGTTCGGTCAGCGGCACGCTCTGCACGCTGCCCGCGAGCAGCGCCCCGCCGAGGCCGGCGATCGCGCCGGACAGGGCGAACGCGGTGACCTTGGTGCGCAGCGGCGGCACGGTGCAGGCCGCGGCGGCCTCCGGGTTGTCCCGTACCGCGATGGTGCGCCGCCCGATGCCGTGGGCGCGCAGTCGGGCGAGCAGTGCCAGGACCACGATCAGTACGACCAACAGCACGTAGTAGTAGGTGCGTTCGTCGGCCAGGTCCAGGCCGAACAGGTCGCCCCTGGGCATCGGCACGGAGGAGGCGTTGCCGTCGGTCAGGAACGGGCGCCGGTACAGGTAGGCCGCCGCGGCGACGCCGAGCGCGAAGGTGCTGACCGCGAGCAGCATGCCGTCCACCCGCAGCGCCCCGACGCCGACGATCGCGGCCAGCGCGGCGGTGACCAGCGCGGCCAGCAGCACGGAGGGCGCGAACGGCAGGGCCTGGAAGGCGATGGTGCGGTCGCCGCCGATGTCGATCGACACACCGCGTGTGAGCGCGGCGGCGGTGAGCGCGCCCAGTCCGGCGAACGCCATCTGGCCGAGCGAGAGTTGCCCGGCCCAGCCGGTGAGCACGGTGAGCGAGCAGGCGCAGATCGCGAACGCGAGGATCGTGCCGTAGAGCAGGTGCCGGGAGGCCTGGGTGACCACCAGCGGCAGCAGTACGGCGATCAGCAGCGGCACGATCAGCGCGAGCTTGTTCATGTGCCGGATCCACCACACCCCGCGCAACCGCTCCGGGATCGGGGCCGGTCGTGGTCCGGTGGCGAACGCCCGGGTTCCGGCCCGCTGGTCGGTGCGCGCGTCGCGCCGAGCGCGCACCCACACCGCGGTGACCACGGCGCACAGCAGCAGGAAGTCGACCAGGCCGGTCTGTTCGACGAAGTTGAACCGAACGGCCGCCTGGAGCACGCCGATCAGCACGCCCGCGAGCATCGACCAGCGGAACGAGGTGAGTCCGGCGATCACCGCGGCGGCCATCGCCCGCACCATGGTGTTGGGGCCCAGGTCGGCGGTGGCCGAGACCCGGCCCGACTGGCCTGCGATCAGGATCATCGCGAGCGTGGACAGCAGGCCGGCGATGGTCCACACCACGGTGGACACGATCTTGGGGCTGATCCCGACGGTGCGGGCCAGGTCCGGGTTCTCCGCGCACGCGGTGACCGCCCGACCCCGGGTGGTGCGGCCGAGGAACCAGGTCAGCGCGCCGGCCACGACGGGCACCACGACCAGGACGCACACCTGGGCGCCGGTGACCCGCACGCCCGCGATCTGCCACTGGGCGTCGATGGCCACCGGGTAGCTCGCCCGGACCGCGCCGTCCACGTCGGGCAGCGAACGCACCGCGGCCACGCACGCCTGGGCCACCCCGATGGTGGCGATCAGCACGGTGACCCGGGCGGAGTGGAACAGGCGGCGGATCACCGCGAGTTCGACGATGGTGCCGGCGAGCGTGCCGACCAGGAGCGCGCCGAGCAGCGCGGCCCAGAACGGCACACCGTAGTTGATCACGGCCAGCGGCAGCAGTGCGGCGCCGATCACGCCGAGGTTGCCGACCGCGAAGTTGATCACCCGACTGGATCGGTACACCAGCACCACGCCGAGTGCGATCAGGCCGATCGCCAGGCCGTTGACCAGACCGTCGAAGGCGATCTGGCGGGTCATCAGGTCAGCCATGGTCGACGCTCTTTCCGGATGCGCTGCGCTCGTGCGAGGTGTCCGCTCCCGTGTCGCCGCCCAGGAACACCGCCCGGACGAAGTCGCGTTCGGCCAGGTCGGCCGCCGCGCCCTCGAACCGGATGCGGCCCTTCTCCAGGAACAGCGCCCGGTCGGCGATCGACATCGCCACGTTCAGGGACTGCTCGACCACGATCATCGCCAGTCCCTCGGCCCGAAGCCGTTCGATCACTTCGAGGAGTTCGCCGACCATCGCCGGGGCGAGGCCGAGCGAGAGTTCGTCGATCAGCAACACCTCGGGGTCGTGCAGCAGGGCCATGGCCAACGCGAGCATCTGCTGTTGGCCGCCCGACAGCGCCGAGGCGGGCTCGTCGGCCCGCTCGACCAGGCGCGGGAACAGCGCGAGCGAGCGCTCGATGCGCTCGCGCACCAGGTCGGGGTCGGCGCGGTGGATGTACGCGCCCATCTCCAGGTTCTCCCGCACGCTCATCCCCGGGAACACCCCCGCTCCGCCCGCCAGCGACACGATGCCCATCCGCACCCGCTGTTCGGGGGCGACGAAGGTGACGGTGCGTCCGTTCAGCCGGATCACCCCGCGTTCGGGCGTGGCCAGGCCCGCGATCAGCCGCAGGATGGTCGACTTGCCCGCGCCGTTGGTGCCGAGCAGGGCCAGCACCTCGCCGCGGCGCACCTCGAAGCCGACGTCGTACAGGACCTGCACCTGGCCGTAGGAGAAGTCCACGTGGTTGACCTGGAGCACCGGCAGCCGGTCCGGCTCGGCCTGCCGGCGCTCGTGTTCGGCCTGCTCCTCGTGCAGTTCGGCGACGATCAGCGCGAGGTCGCCGTGCACGTGCTCGGCGCCGCGCATGATCAGCAGGCCGCCGATGATCGTGGCCGGGACCAGGGTGATCAGTACCGCGGTGCGCGGACCGAAGCCGTCGATCAGCGGCGCGGAGACCAGACCGCCGCCGGTGGCGCCGATGAAGAACACGTAGATCGACGCCATCGCGGTACCCAGGCCGCGCAGCCGATACGGCACGATCGTCTGCATCAGCGGACCCATCAGCGCGAACGCGCAGGACAGCAGCACCACTTGCGGCACCCCGAAGACGGCGAACAACACCGGATTGGGGGCGAAGAACTGGAGCGGCGCGAACAGCGCCGAGGGCACGATCAGCAGCCCGATCAAGCGCAGCGCGCGAGCCGGGTCCTCCTGGAACCGCCGGTCGTAGTAGCGGCCGACGAACGGCAGCACGAGCAACCCGGCGACGCCGCCCGCGGTGCCGACCATGCCGCGCTCGAACGCGCCGAGGCCGTACTCCTGTTCCAGGAACAGGTTGCCGAGCACGGGCGTGGTGAACAGGCCGAAGCCCATGGCGGCGAAGGCGAGGATGACCGTCTTGAGGGTGCGGATCCGGCCGAGCCGGGCGAACGCCGCCTCGATCGAGATCGGCGGCGGGTTCTCGTCCTCGATCACCTCGCCGAGCACGTCGGTCTTCTCCCACTGCCCGCGAGGGGGTTCGGGCAGGAAGAAGGCGAACGCGGCGAAGATCACCACCGGCAGGCCGAGCAGGTAGTAGGCCCACCGCCAGCCGTCGGGCCCGCCGACGGCCGCCGCGATCCCGCCGACCACCAGCGGGCTGAGCACCGCGCAGAGCCGGCCGCTCACCCCGATCGAGGCGCCGAGCCGGCCGCGGATCCCGATCGGGTAGGTGTCCGCGAGCAACGACCCCTGCACGGGACCGCTGTTGGACTTGGCCACCCCCGCGCCGAAACGGGTCCAAAAGAACATGAACGCGTTCATCGCGAAGCCCGACAGGAACACCATCATCGCGAAGAACGCGGTCGACGCGCCGATCACCGGGCCGCGCCGGAAGCGGTCCGCGATCCAGCCCATCGGCACCGCGCCGAGCACGGTGAACGCGCCCGCCGCGACGCCGAGGAAGACGATTGTGCCGTTGCCGACGCCCAGGCTGTCCCGGATGTCGGGGGCGAGCACCGCCAGTGCGGCGCCTTCGAGTTCGTCGAGCGCGGTCAGGATCAGCAGCACGGTGAACACCGAGGTGCCGCCGCGACGCAGTCCCTGCCGCAGGGTCGGGCTCTCGGCGGGGGGTTTGCCGGCCGGGTCGACACCGGGGACGGTGGTGTCGGCGCCGCCGGCGGACCGCCGCGACCGGCCCGACGGCCGTCGCGCGGCCGTCGGGGGTGATTCGTCCAGGACCGCACCGGCGAGGTCGGCCAGATCGCCGCGCTCGCCTCCGGTGCCGTCCCGCTGGGGTGCGGCGGTGCCGCCGTCCATGTGCTGGGCCTTTCTCGGGATTTCGCGTGCCGTCACGGGCTCACTTGACGGCGGAGATCGGCGGTCCGGCCGGGAGCATCTGGCTCTGCGCCGCGTCCCAGCGGAATACGCCGACCGCGTCGCCCGCGCTGTGCTTGCCGGCGCCGAGCGAGGCGAGCGGCATACCCGGCAGGGTGAGCTTGGTCAGGGATTCCGCGCCGCGCTGCCAGGACGCGGCGTTCAGGTCGCGGCCGGCGGCGTCGGACGCCTGGACGAACAGCCGGAACGCGGCGCACGAGTTGGCCACCGCGCTCAGCGCCTCGCGACTCGCCGCGCCGGCGTCGAACTTCTCGCCGGCGCCGCCCGCGTTGTACTCCTCGACACACGCGGTCAGCCCGGGATCGGCCAGCAGTTCGGCCTTGGTCGGGATGTACGGCGCGGCCACCGTCACCCGCTCCATGGTGGCGGGCTTGATCCCGGTGGTCTTGACCACGGCCGGGCTCAGCGCCTGGGCCGAGGTGGCGTACACCTGCTCCGGCAGCCAGTTCGCGCGTTGCAGCGCGATCATCAGGTTGGAGAAGTTGGACGTGTTGAGGATGGTGTCCGCGCCCGCCGAGCGCATCTTCTGCACCAGCGTGTCCAACGCCTGGTCGCCGGCGGCCTGGTCCTTGCCGTAGTCGTCGAGCGGGGTCTGCACGACCACGTCGACGCCGGCCGCGTCCAGCAGCGGCTTGACGGTGTTCTTGGTGACGGCCGCGTCCTGGGCCTCCCAGTAGAGCGCGACCTTCTTGCCCTGCAACGACTTCTGGTCGAGCAACGCCTTGACGGCGGCGGCGCGTTGCCGGTCGTCGGCCATCTCCAGGGCGACGAACGGGGCCTTCGAGCGGCGGTCGCGCTCGGCGGACTGGCCCCACTGGCCCAGGTAGGGGGTGCCGTGCGTCTCGGTGAAGCACAGCGGGGTGTCCCCGGTGAGGATGCCGATGGCCAGGAAGACCTTCTTGTCCTCGCTCAGTTCCACGCACGCGGCCTGCGCCTCGGCGGGGCCGGTGGGCAGGAACGGGCGGAAGGCGAGTTCGATGGTGCGGCCCTGGACGCCGCCGCGCTTGTTCTGCGCGGCGACCCAGGCGGCGTACAGGTCCTTGCTCGCCGGGCCCTCGGTGGGCACGCCGAAGGCCTTGAGCTGGGCGGGGTCGGTGGCGGCGACGCCGAGCTTGACGGTGGTGTCGGTGACGCCTCGGGCCGGGCCGCTCGGGGCGGCGGCCGGGCCCGAGGGCTTCTTGGCGTCCGACGTCTTCTCGACCGAGCAGCCGGCCGCGGCGGTCAGGCCGAAGGCGGCGAGCAGGACGCCTACAGCGATACGTCGCGCGGGAGCGGGTCCGTCTCCTCGGAGCAACACAACGGCTCACCTGTCCTTCAAAGGAAGCAATGGATCAACGGTGGTTCGATCGCGGGTCCGGATCGCGGGTTCGGGCCGCGGGTTCGGGCCGCGGGTTCGGATCGCGGGTTCGGGTGGTGCGGGCGGAGGTGGGGGCGATGCCGGGGAGCACCGACGGGCGACGGCGGATCGGGAGTCGAGACGGTGGGCGCGAGGTCCGGGCCGTCGGGAATCCGGGGGATTTGTGTGTCACATCACGACGGCGGGACGCTAACATCGAATACATGCCAGATGGAAGGCTTTCGTGGACGGCATCATCCCGACTCCTCGCCGGCGGTACCCGCGGCGAGGCCCGAGCGCATCACCCCGACCCACCCCGTTCGCCCTGGTCGGCGGCGGATCTGCGGTATCGCGACCTGCC
This sequence comes from Embleya sp. NPDC020630, assembly GCF_044334985.1. NCBI lineage: Bacteria > Bacillati > Actinomycetota > Actinomycetes > Kitasatosporales > Streptomycetaceae > Embleya > Embleya sp. NPDC020630. The sequence continues at coordinate 308,450 of NZ_JBIRUB010000007.1, read as the reverse complement.
CTCGGGCGACCCCGGATCCGGTGCGGCACCGCTGCTGTTGCTGCACGGATTCGCGGGCAGCGCCGCCGACTGGGACGGCGTGGCGCCGCTGCTCGCCCATGATCGTCGGGTGCTCGCGTACGACCACCGCGGGCACGGCGACAGCGCCAAATTCGGCGAGCGGTCGGCCTATACCTTCGACCATCTCGCGGCCGACCTGGAGTCGTTCACCGAGCGCATCCTGCCCGAGCCGTTCGATCTGCTCGGCCACTCGATGGGCGGTGTGCTGGCGCTGCGCTACACGCTGGCCCACCCCGACCGGGTGCGCTCGCTGGTGCTGATGGACACCGCCGCCGAACCCACCTCGACCGGCGTCCAGCGGGTGCTGAGCCGGGGTCTGAACGCGGTGGTCGGCCGGTGGGGCCTCGGCCCGCTGCTCACGCTGCTCAAACCGTTCACCCGCGCGCCCGCCGACGCCTCGCCCGAGGACATGGCCCGCCGCGAGCGGCAGTCCCGGGCGCTGGCCGGGATGGACCGCGCCGCGTTCGTCGGCTGCGCGCAGGCGCTCGGCACGTACCCGTCGCTGGTCGGCCGGCTGGCCGAGGTCTCCTGCCCGGTCACCGTCGTGGTCGGCGAACACGACCGGCGCCTGCGCGGCGCGGCGGAACAGTTCGCGGCGGGCATCCCGGGCGCGCGGCTGCGGGTGATCGCCGGCGCCAAACACAGCCCGCAGACCGAACAGCCGCAGGAGTGGCTGGCCGCGGTCCGCGAGCATCTGGCCCGTTAGACCCCCTCCGGCGGCCCCAGGCGGCTCCGCGCCGCCGGGCCGGCCCCCGGTGCCCGCCCCGGGCGTACGAGTGCCCAGGGCGTACGGGTGCGCCCTGCTCGCCTCCCCGACCCGGCCGCACCCACCTCCCCGACACGAAGGAACGATCGCGTGATCGCCGATATCGACTTTCCGCCCGGACGCTGGCGGGCCCGATGGATCTGGGCCGAGTCGCCGGACGGCCCGCCCACCGGGCGGCACACCGTCGCGCTGCGGGCCGTCCTGGAACTCGACCGGGTCCCCGAGCGGGTGCCCACGCGCCTGGTCGCCCTGTCCGGCTACGCGCTGGCCGTCAACGGGGTCGAGGTGGCCCGTGGGCCGGTGCGCGCGAATCCGCGCATGCGGCCGTACGACGACCTCGATCTGGCCCCGGCGCTGCGCCCGGGCACCAACGTCGTCACGGCGCTCGCGTGGGTACACGACGGCCCCACGGCGTGGTGGTTGCCGCCGTCGCCGTTCGCCAACGACCTCGTGCACGGCGCCTTCGTCCTGGAGGCCCGGCTCGGCCCGGACAGCTGGTTCCACACCGACGAGCGCTGGCAGGGCCGGGTCCTGTCCGGCTGGACCGCCACCCCCGGCGGCGGCAGCGTCTCCGGGCGCGGGCGCGAACTGCTCGACGCCCGCGCGCTGCCCGCCGACTGGCAGCGACCCGACCGCGACCCCGGCTGGCCCGCCGCGGTGGTGCGGCGGGCGATGACCACCGGCGAGCCCGGTCGCCCCGAGCCGCCGAGCTACCCCGGCGGCCCGTTCGGCGGCCGGCCGATCGCCTGGCCGCGACCGCGCCTGATCGCGCTGGCCCCGGGCGAGGACGGCGCGTACACCGCCGACCGGGTGCTCTCCGGCACGCTCGTGGTCGACGCGAGCGGCCCGGCGGGCGCCGAAGTGCTGGTCCACACGGCCGAGTTCACCGACCCGACCGGGCGGCCCGCGCCCGGCGAACACGACGCGAGCCTGGCCACGACCGCCGACGGCACCCGCCGCGCCCTCGAATCCGTCGACTCCTACGGGCTGCGCGGCGCGCTCGTCGAGGCAGCCGACGGCGTCGTCGTACACGGTGTGGCGGTCCGCGAACGCACCTATCCGGTCACCGGTGACGCGTGGTTCGCCTGCTCGGACCCGCGCCTGGAGCAGATCTGGCGGATCGGCCGGCGCACGGTGACGCTGTGCTCGGCCGACGCCTACCTCGACTGCCCCACCCGCGAACAGCGCGCCTGGACCGGCGACGCGGTGGTGCACCAGATGGTCGACCTGACCACCAACGCAGACTGGCGGCTGGCCCGTTGGCATCCCCGGCTGGCCGCGTCGCCGCGCCCGGACGGCATGTTGCCGATGGCGGTGGCGGGCGACGCCGAGTGGGCCGACTTCACCGTCATCCCGGACTGGGCACTGCACTGGGTGCATTCGGTGTGGAACCTGTACCGCTATGTCGGCGACCGCGAGGAGATCGCCGAACTGCTGCCCGTGGTCGAGCGGGTGCTGCGCTGGTTCGTCCCGTTCCTGGACGAATCCGGGCTGCCCACCGACGTGTTCGGCTGGGTGATCATCGACTGGTCGGCCGTGCACACCGAGGGTGTCTCGGCCGCGCTGTGCGGGTTGTGGGGTCGGGCGCTGCTCGAATTCGCCGAACTGGCGTCCTGGCTCGGCGATCAATCCCGGGCCGAGTGGGCGCGCGCCGCGCACGCCCGGTTGGCGGCCGGGTTCGAGCGGTTGTGGGATCCCGAGCGCGAGCGCTACGCCGACTCGATCGCCGACGGCGAGCGGCGCCCGATGGCGTCCCAGCACGGGCAGGCGGCGGCACTGGTGGGCGGCCTGGTCCCGGCGGCGCGGGTCGATCGCCTGGTGCACGTGCTCACCGACGAAAGTGCCCTCGTACACGCCGCGTTCAGCGCCCCGAAGGGTCCTGCGGAGCCCGGTTCGGACACCGAGGTCGGCGGCGCGCACCTGCGTGCCGGGCCGCCCGCGCCGTGGTGGGACACCGATCGGCAGGTGGTCCGGGCCCAGCCGTTCTTCCGCTACGTCGTGCACGACGCGTTGGCCCTGGCCGGGCGGGCCGACCTGATCGCGGACCTGTGCCTGGACTGGCTCGTCCTGCTCGACCGCAGCGACACCTCGTGGAGCGAGACCTGGTACGGCGGCACGGTCAGCCACGGCTGGTCCTCGACGCCGACCCGCGACCTGATGACCCGGGTGCTGGGCGTCGAGCCGGCCGAGCCCGGGTTCGCGGTGGCCCGGATCGAACCCGCGCTCGGTCGGCTGACCCGGGCCGAGGGCGCGGTGCCGAGCCCGGCCGGCCCGATCGGCGTGGTCGTGACGCCGACGGAGCTGACCGTGGACAGCCCGCTGCCCTTCGTACACGCGGGCCGGCCCTACCCGGCGGGCCGGCACACGATCGCGCGCTCGACCGGCTGATCCCCGGCTACCGCTGCGCCGTTCCGCCGTCCTCGGGCAGCGGAACGGCCAGCACGGCCAGGAAACGGTCCAGGAACTGCCCGTACGCGGCGACCATGTCCACCCGATCGGGTTCGAGCAGCCACTGCACCTGCAAGCCGTCCATCGCGGCCAACATCAACTCGGCGCAGTGCTCGGCGTCCACGTCGGCGGCGATGTCGCCGTCGTCCCGGGCCTGGGCCAGGTGCCGCGTGGCGATCTCCCGCGCGATCCGGTAGCGCTCGACGAAGTACGTATGCGCCGGATGCGCCGGATCGGTGGCCTGCACCGACAACGTGGCGAACAGCCGGATCAGCAGCGGTTGCCGGGCGTTGAGCGCGACCACGTCCCGGCTCGCCCGCACCCAGGCGATCCCGGAGACGTCGACCGGCTCGTCCGGGGTGAGCGTCAACTCGTCCTTGTACCGCAGCACCGCCGTGAGCAGGTCCTCCTTGGACGCGAAGTGGTGGCGCAGCCCGGTATGGGACAGGCCCACCTGGGCGGCGATCTCGCGCAGCGACACCGCGTCGTACCCGCGCGTGGCGAAGACCTCCAGGGCCGCGTGCACGATCTCCTGCCGTCGTGCGACTCCTCGCGCGTACGGGCCCCGCGCCCCCGTGCGATCCGACATCCGTCCGGCTCCCCTCGCGAAAGCATTCCAGCTGGAATGTATTGAATGTAGTGTGCCCCTCGTGTCGCAGGCCAACGGTCATGATGACCGCACCCACCCCTTGCCCCCGGTCGCGACGGCGTACGGCGCCGCCGCGTCACCCGAAATCGACTCACCGGCCCCGCTGCGGGTGCCGGATCAGCGTGGACCGGATCCCCGCGCGCCGGAAGCCCGGGCCCGGGAGTCGGACCCGCACGCGCCGGTCTCGGAGCCGGCTGCGTCGGTCTCCGATCCGCACGCGCCGGTCGTCGACCCGCACGCGCGGATCGAGGCCGCGCTCGCGGAACTGGATCTGGAACGCAAGGTCCGACTGCTCACCGGTTCGGGATTTTGGCGCACCGCCGCCGAACCGGCGATCGGACTGCGCGAGATGGTGCTGTGCGACGGCCCGGCGGGCGTGCGCGGCGAACGTTTCGACGAGCGTGAGCCGTCCGCCTCGCTGCCCTGCCCGAGCGCGCTCGCCGCCTCCTGGGACGAGGAACTGGTCGAGCGGGTCGGCGTACTGCTCGCCGGCGAGGCGCGCCGCAAGGGGGTGGACGTCGTGCTCGGCCCGACCGTCAACCTCCAGCGCAGCCCGTACGCCGGGCGGCACTTCGAGTGCTACTCGGAGGATCCGCTGCTGTCCGGACGGATCGGCGCGGCCCTGGTGCGCGGCGTGCAGTCGGGCGGCGTGGCGGCCACGGTCAAGCACTACACCGCCAACGACTCGGAGACCGAGCGCTACTCGGTCGACGTGCGAATGTCCGAGCGGGCGCTGCACGAGGTGCACCTGGCCGCGTTCGAGGAGATCGTGCGCGCGGGCGGCGTCTGGGCGCTGATGGCCGCGTACAACTCCGTCGACGGCGTGACGATGACCGAAAGTCCGCTGCTGGAAACGCCGTTGCGCACCGAGTGGGGCTTCGACGGGCTGGTCGTCTCGGACTGGTTCGCGACCCGCTCGACCGAAGGCGCCGCGCGGGCGGGCCTGGACCTGGCGATGCCGGGCCCGGGTCCGGACCAGCCCTGGGGCGCCGCCCTGGTGGCGGCGGTCCGGGACGGACGGGTGCCGGAGCGGGCGATCGACGACAAGGTGCGGCACCTGCTGCTCCTCGCCTCCCGGGTCGGCGCGCTCGACGGCGTACGCCCGACCCCGTCCGCGCCCGCCCCCGCGCCGGAGCCGGCCGCGCTGCTGCGCGAGGCCGCCGCGGCGGGCATCGTACTGCTGCGCGACACCGGTACGGCGCTGCCGCTGGATCCGGGCCGGCTGCGCCGGGTGGCGGTGCTCGGGCCCAACGCGGACACGCCGCGGATCCAGGGCGGCGGCAGTGCGACGGTGATCCCGCCGTACACGGTCGGCCCGCTCGCGGGCTTGCGGGCGGCGCTCGGGCCCGAGGTACGGGTGGAGCACGCCGTCGGCGCCCGGATCCGGCATCGCCTGCCGGCGGTCACCGAGGCCGAGGTGCGCGACCCGGAGTCGGGCGCGCGTGGCCTGCGGGTGCGCTTTCTCGGCCCGGACGGCGACGTGCTGCACGAGGAACTGCGGGGCGGCGGAAGGCTGTTGTGGCTGGACGATCCGGTCGTGGCGCGGGCCGTGGCGATCGAGGCGGTCGGTGTCCTGGAGGTCGGCGAGGACGGACCGCACCGCATCGGGGTGGCCGGCGTGGGCCGTTTCCGGCTGGCCGCGGACGATGTGGTGGTGGTGGACGCGGACCTGGTCACCGACGATCCGCTCGGCGGCATCCTGACCCCGCCCGAGCGGTGGGCCGAACTGGACCTCAAGGCCGGCCAAGAGGTCGAACTGCGGTTGCGCCACGAGTTCGCGTTGGAACGCCCGGGCACCGGGTTCGTCCTGGGCGTGGACCCGCCGGCGGCGCATGAGAACGAGGACCTGGCGCACGCGGTCGCGGTCGCGGCCGACGCCGAGGTGGCGATCGTGGTGGTGGGCAGCACCGAGGAGAGCGACAGCGAGGGCCGCGACCGCATCCACCTGTCCCTGCCGGGCCGCCAGGACGAGTTGATCCGCCGGGTGGCCGAGGTCAACCCGAACACGGTCGTGGTGCTCAACAGCGGCTCTCCCGTACTGCTGCCGTGGCGGTCGGAGGTCGCGGCGATCCTGGTCGCCTGGTTCCCCGGGCAGGAGTTCGGCGCGGCGCTGGCCGACGTCCTGCTCGGGCGGGTCGAGCCGGGCGGCCGACTCCCGGTGACCTGGCCCGCGTACGAGGACGACCCGGCGGTCCTGACCACCACGCCGATCGCGGGCCGCCTCGACTACACCGAGGGCATCCACATCGGCCACCGCGGCTGGGCCCTGGCAGGCGCGACCCCGGCCTACCCGTTCGGCCACGGCCTCGGCTGGACCACATGGACCCACGTAGCAGTCGAAACCCTGGTGTCAGGCCCGGACTTCGTGGCAAAGGTAACGGTCCGCAACACCGGCACCCGCCCAGGCCGCCACCTCATCCAGGCCTACCTGAGCCGCCCCGACAGCAATGTCGAACGCCCGGTCTCGTGGCTGGCGTCCTACACCCACGCCACCGCGGACCCCAACACGGAAACCACAGTCGACCTACACATCCCGTCCCGAGCCTTCCAGCACTGGGCACCGGGCAAGGGCCCCCAAACCGAACCAGGCACATACACCCTGCACATAGGCAGCTCCAGCACCAACCTCCCCCTAACCACAACCCTGACAATCCCCACCCCCACAACCGACTGAGCAGTTCCCCACCTCAAATGCCGGCCGGGCCAAAACACTCAAACCACAACCCCAGCCCGGCCGGCGTTTGAGAACGCTCGGCCGAAGGCCGGACCCACCAACCAAGCCCGGCCAGGCCGAAAGCACTCGGTCCGCAAAACCCTGCCCGTCCACCGAACGAGAGTCACCAGTACATCTGGGAGACTCCCGTGGTCACGGCAACATCGCAGGTCAGCGCACCGAGCACATCATTGGTCCCACGCTCGGCGTGGAGGCTTCTCTTCTTCGCGGCGTGGCCGCGATCCGCCTACCCGTACTGACAGACGAAACGAGCAGCCCCGCCCGACAACTCGAATCCTGCCGGAGGGGTTGGCGGCAGCACTCGCGATCGACCTCGGCGACCGGATCGCCTACGACCTTGACGTCAGCGCGTCGAAATTCGGCGCGACCGCCCCGAGCTTGGCGAGCGGCTGCACAAGCCCGCCGAGTTCACCGCGCTCGTGTTCTGGCGCTTCGACCGTGCGATCCGCCCCATGGCGGACATGCGTGACGCCGCGTGGGCGAAGAGCACCCATCTTGCTGGTGTTCGCCGAGGGGATCGGGGAACCGGTTGGCTGATCTTCGACTTCCGAACCCGCCGGCCCTGGTCAGCGAACGCCGACATGACTCGACGCTCGACCGGGTGTTGAACCGCTCGGCTGGTGCGCTGCCACACAAACCAGGCCCGGGGCTTGTCCCAATCGCGGGAGCACCTTCCGGGACTTCACGTTTTCCTCGGAGATGAGTGATTGTTGTCGGCCCCGGCGCCAATGTACCGTCACCGTATGAAGCTGAATCATGATGAAGCATGCATGCGCTTGCGTAAATCCCGGGTAGCCCGCTTGGCCACCGTGTCGGGCGCCGGAGAACCGCACATGGTTCCCATCACATTCGCGTCGGATGGGAGCATGTTGTATTTTGCTGTCGACCATAAACCAAAGACTTCATCCAATCTACGTCGACTGCGTAACATTCGGGAGAACAATCGGGTATCGATCCTTGTCGATCATTACGCCGACGATTGGTCTGAACTCTGGTGGGTCCGCGCCGACGGGCGCGCAGAGATCTGGGATAACGATCTGCGCCGCGCCGCACCTGTTGCCTTGCTGAAAGACAAATATCCACAGTACAGAGAACACGCGCCCGAAGGTCCCGTCGTTGCAATCACGATCCACAGCCTGAGCGGCTGGTCCTTCGCCGAGTGAAGTCACCGGCGAGATGGCATAGCCTTGCTTGCATAGCCAAGTGGAGGTGACGTTGTGATGCCCGATCGGGATGCCCCTTTGTTCCGAAGGATTGCCGATGACCTGCGCGCATCGATCCTGTCCGGTGAACTTGCTCCCGGCGCACGGTTGCCTTCCGAGAACGATCTCAAAGATCGGTACGGTACAACCCGCGCCACGGTACGCAAATCGCTCGCGCTGCTCAAAGCTGATGGACTCCTGATCAGCAACCAGGGCAAAGGCGTTTTCGTTCGCCCACGCCCGAGCGTTCGGTTTCTCACGACCGGCACCAACTTCCGGCACCGTCGAGATACCGGAGTCGCAAATTACAATGCCGAAGCCACTGCACAGGGACTCCAGGCGAAACAAGAGATCCTTGCCGTGGAAATTATTCCGGCACCGGCTGAGATCGCCGAGCGTCTGGGAGTCGGGGCGGAAACTCCCGTCATCCTCCGTCGCCGCCGATTCTTCGTGAACGGCGAACCCATGCAAAATGTGGACGGCTACTACCCTGCCGATCTATTCGCCGGTACCCCCGTCGCGGAATCTCCTCGGATTCGCGGCGGCGTCAGTCGGTTGATCGAGGATCCCGAAGGACCGATCAAGCAACGGATCGTTCGGTTCGTCGAAGACTTGGTCATCCGGATGCCGACTCCGAAGGAAACGGAAGAACTCGCGATTCCGCCGGGCGTACCGCTCGCACGGGTGTTCCGGAGCGCGCACGTCGCCTCCGGAGAGGTCGTGGAGGTCCTGGACTCGCGAGTCCCGTGCGACCGTCACGTCTTCCGGTACGTGATCGACGTTCCCTGAAAGTTGATCTTGAGGCTTCGATCGCAGCCTCGGCGCACCATCTTGCATATCCAAGTCACGAAGCCTAGAGTGATGGTGACTTGGATATGCAAGTTGCACTGCCCGGAAAGGGAGTGGCATGACGAAGTCGACGCGTCCGCCCGACGAGATACGGACGTTGAGCCCGGATCAGTACGCCGTTCGGGAATGGATCATCCGCCGTGTCCGTGCCCGGTATCCGCGCCTGGTTGTTCGGCGTGCCCCATACGGGCGGACGCTGTGAGCCGTGAAGCGGACTTCGTGGTGGGCGGAGACGGAGCCCGATCGTCACGGCCGGCGGACTCCCCCCGCGTGAGCGCCCGTTGCCGCTGCGGTATGCCGTCGGTGACTTGGTCGCCCCACTACCCGAACACGGCCATGACACCTACGCCGTAGGACGGGTGGAACGGGCCGAGGAGTGTGCCGGGCTCGATAGCGACCGGGTCGTCATGGTGCTTCCGCCGGGCGGCAGGCCGTACATGCTCAAGGGCTCCGAGTTGTACCGGGTCAAGGCGTCGCGCTGACGCCCACGTTCGACCCGCCTTGACGCTCGGGGAAGAACGCCGGGCGGGCTCCGCATCATCCGAGCACTACCGACACGAGAGATAGGGCGCATGGCAGACGACGAGTACGAGATCACAGGCGGCAACCCGAACTGTGCCCATGAGTGGTGGCACTACGGCCACGCCGACAGGTGCAAACGCTGCCCCGCAGTGCGTACGAAGAAGTAGCAGCCGCGCCGACCCCGTGACCCGACCACCCAAAAGGACACAATGAGCACGCGTTACACATGGCCCGAGTTGCCCGAAGGGCTTCGGTTCGCCGTCGAGTCGGTCACGGGGCCGGTTCTCGCATCCGACCGCATCAGCACCTGGCACAGCGACGCACCGTTCACCGGCACGCTGACCACCGACAGCGGCAAGGTGTTCGCCAAGGCCGCACCCGATCACGACACCGCCACGATGGAGCAGTACCGGCGGGAAACCCTGCTCGCCCCGATCGTGAACCGGTTCGCCGCGCCGTTGCTCGGACACGTCGCCGAGCACGGGTGGACCGTGCTCCTGTTCGGCTTCGTCAAGGGCGGGCAGGCCGACTTGTCACCCGGTCACACCGATCTCGGGTACCTGTCGGCGACTTTGCAGGAGGTTCAACAGATCCGCCCGCCACACGGCTTGGCGCTGCCGACACTCGCCGACCAGTGGACCAAGTACCTGGACGGCGACCAACGATCGTTGCTGTCCGGCAATCACTTGCTGCACAACGACCTCGTTCCGTCGAACGTGATGCTCCGGCGAGCCGGCTACCGCGATCAGGTCGTGCTGGTCGACTGGGGCCGCGCCGTACTCGGTCCCGCGTGGGCGGAGTACGCCGGCCTTTACATGTGGCTGCTGTTCAGCGGACACCACCCGGCGCAAGCCCGAGCGTGGCTGGCCCGGTTCCCGGCGTGGAGCATGGCGAGTCGAGCGGCCATCCGCGCCTACGTGGCCGGGGCGACCGCCGAATGCGCCGACAGCCCCGAACACGTCGCACGCTGGGCATCGCTGCTCGATCAGTGACGGTCGTCTGGCCGTGACCCACACATGAAAAAGCCCCGGCGACCGCTGTAACGGTCCCGGGATTGGCCGACAGCTTTAGGGAGCTGACGACGTGACCCACCTTATCGCTGCCTTTTTCGGATGGCCGCGCCGACTGCTCACCCCGCCGAAGTCGGCCGGAATGCATGCCCGGACCGCCGAACCGAAGCGCGCCCGCCCCGGCAGCCCCACGAACCCGAAACCACAAACCCGAGCCCAATGGCGGGACTTCGTGCCGCCCACCCCCGCCGACGACGACCCGCCCATGCAGGATTCGGCGACGGTCGTCCCGCCTTACCTGATGACGCCGGAAGAACTCGCCGAACGGCGCCGGCAATCCGCCGAAGCAAAAGCGGCCGAAGAACAGCGACGAGCGGAAGACCGGCGCACCGAACTCGCCGAAGCCACGACCTGGCCCGTCCACGACTGGACCGTCGCGGCGCGCGCGGCGGGGGTGATGGCGTGACGCTCCCCCGCGCCCCCGGCATTCCGCTACTGCGTACGCTGCAGCGCCTACCGCCACGACTGCGTCATCGTTGCCCTGGTCAACTCACCGCGCGCTCTCGCGGGCGCAAGCATCTTCGCGTGCCTCGACCACGTCAAGACGTACCCGCCCCCTCACGGGCCCTCCGGTCCCGCCCGACTCTTGAGGCCGGATTTCGGCGGATCGGTCCACGCGCAACCGCTCGTACCCGCGAGCGTCCGGCGTGCCGATCATCGGCTGGACCACCCCGCGGGGACCTGGGCCACCCGCCGGCGGAAGCGGAACAGCTCCAACCCGTATGGGTATTCGACATCCCGCGACCGGCGGGCAGGCACAGCATGGATACCGACTCGACAACTCGAGAGGTACGACGATGGCTGAACACGAAGAGCCCGGCAACGACGGGGACGGCAAGACCCCCCACCGTGACAAGGACGGCCAATGGCCGAAGGACAAGCCGATCCCGTCGAACGACCCCACCGACCCGAAGGACAAGGACAAGTGACGGACACACGTCCCGCGTGGGATCGCGTGTTCGCGGACACACCCCGTCGCCCGTACGTCCCCGAAGTGGTGTGGGCAGGCGACGACGGCGCACGGATCGACCGCAGCACCGACCCGAGCGCATGGGAGGAAGCCGTAGTGGCGGACATCCCGCTCGTTACTCAGGTCGACGACGGGACCGACGCCGGTCACATGATCCCCACGTCGTCCGTGTCCATGCCGTTCCTCGTTCGACTCATGCTCGAACAGCTCGACCCACACACCGATGACAACGTGCTCGAAATCGGTACGGGAAGCGGCTGGTCGACAGCGCTGTTGGCCACGGCGCTGACGCGCGGCCGGGTGACGTCGATCGAGATCGATCCGCTCGTTGCCGACCAAGCCCGCGCGGCCTTGTTCGCCTGCGACTTCGAACCGACGCTGATCGTCGGCGACGGCTTGCGGGGGCACAAGGAAGGCGCACCGTACGACCGCCTCATTGCGACCATGGCGGTTCAGCGCGTGCCTTACGAGTGGGTAGAGCAGGTACGCCCCGGCGGGGTGATCGTCACGCCCTGGGGCACGCCGTACAACAACAGCGGGCTGTTGCGGTTGGTCGTCGCGGACGACGGCGCGGCGAGCGGCCGGTTCGTCGGCAATGCCGCATTCATGTTCGCTCGGTCGCAGCGTCGCCGGTTCGAGGACCGGCGGTTGGTTGGTGACGTCATCGCGGACCCGGACACGGCTCGGGTACGACATACGGCGATGGACCCGCGACCCATCCTGGAGGAACACGCGGACTTCGCAATCGGGTTGCGATTGCCCGAGGTAGAGCACCGGACGTTCTTCGGGTCGGGCGACCGGGCCGAAGAGTTCACGGTCTGGTACGCCGACGGGACGTCATGGGCAGCAATCGACTACAAGCCCGGTGTGGACTCCTTCGAGGTGAACGAGTCCGGACCCCGTGATCTGTGGGCGGAAATCGAAGCCGCGTACGAGGCGTGGCGGGACCATGGCGAACCGCCGCGCGAACGACACGGGGTCACCGTGACCCGTGAAGGTCAGTCGACGTGGCTCGACGGGCCGAACGGCCGAGTGGAGATCAAACCGGCGTCCGGCGCCTAGCACCGTGTCAGCCCCGGCCCGAAGCACGATCGCAACCGCGGACCAGGCCCAGCCGCGCCGGACCGGGCCGAACGCACCCGGTCCGCGAAACCCAGCCCGTCCGGCGTTTGAGGACACTCGGCCGAAGGCCGGATCCGGCTTGAGCGCGGCGACCTTTGGGGTAGCCCGTCGTCCCCCGCCCGGGGGAGCAGGCGGCGGTCCGTCGGGCGACGACCCCGTGCGGCTGCGCGGCAAAGGTGGAGACCCGCCCGAAACCGAGCCCGGAGGTCGTCGTGGCCCCTCCCCTTCCCACGCCCATCGCCGATCCGGCCCCGCCCGCACGGTGGCCGGCGCGCCGCCGGTCCGCATGGGCCCCGGCGGCGGCCGTGGCGGCGGCGGTGTACGCCGTCGTCCAGGTGACGTGGGCCGTGACCGGGACGGCCGTGCCGTGGAAGGCCCACTCCGCGCACCCGGCGGCGGTCCAGTACGCCCTCGCCTTGGTGGCCCTGCTCGCCGGCACCGCGGCCTGCCTCGCACCGCGCACGCGGCGGGCGTCCCGCGGCGTCGCCGGCGTCCTGCTCGGCGCCATTCCCGTCCTGGGCTTCGGCATGGCACCGTTGCCCGCCTACCTGGTCACGATCAGCGCCGGCGCGGGCGTGGAAAGCGCGACCGGCCTGGCGCACGTCCTGCTCAGCACGACCGTCACCACCACGCTCGCCCTCGCCCACCACCGGCGATCCACCGGGGCATGCCCCGACTGCGGCCAAGCCCATGTCGCCGCCCGGGCCAATGCACCGCTACAGCGGCCCGCACCGTCGATCGCGTCCCGGCGAACCAGGCGCACCGCGTTCCTCCTGACCACCGGCCTCCTGCCGTGGATGGCCGTGAAAACCATATGGACGCTGGGTGGGGACGCCCTCGGCATCACCGCCGAACGCTGGAAGGCCTCACACGCCGACGACTCCCGGCCGGTGCGCGCGCTCGCCGACGTGGGCATCGACGCGACCGTACTGGCCGCCTGCGTGGCCCTCTTCCTGATCGCCGGGCTGCTCTACCCATGGGGACAGCGCTTCCCACGTCCGCTGCCGTGGCTCGGCGGCCGTCGTGTGCCCCGGCTCCTGCCACTGGTGCCGGCGGCGCTCACCGCGTTCGGGCTCGCCCTGTACGGCGTTCTTCTGTCGGTGTACGCCCCCCTCGCCGCGCTCCACGTGCTCCCCACCCCCGATCCGGATCCGCTCATCGGCGGCACCCGATCCGGCACCCTGTGGCTGATCGCCTTCGGCGGCGCCGCGTTCGGCGGCCTGGGCTTCGCCCTCGCGGTGTCCGCCCGGTCGTACGCCGCCCGCACCCGGCCGCGCTGTACGCCCGCGTCCCGCTGAGGCCCCCATCGGTGACCCGCCACGTCGGGGGGACCCGCGGGGCCGGGCGGCCCCGATCGCGCCCGCCCGGCCCCGCGTTTCGATCGATCAGATCGTCGGTGACGCCCCCGATCCCGCCAACTGCCGGTCCGCCGCCGCCTGGATGGCGTCCTTGTCGCCGATCTCCACGTCCGGCACCGCGTCGGGCAGCGCGTCCTCCATCCGACTCAGCGGCCGGTACGCCAGCCCCAACAGGCCCCACACCCCCAGAGTCAGGCCAACCAGAACCAGCAACAGCCCCGTACCGCGCCCCGGTCCCGTGCCCAGGATCGGCCCCAGCGACCCGGCGAGCGCACCGTCGGGCCGCAGCAGCGGCTCGAACACCCGGTCCGCCAGCGGCCCGGCGGTCAGGAAGCCCAGCGGCATCATGGACATCGCCAGCATCTGATTGGTGGCCAGCACCCGGCCCTGCAACTCCATCCCGACCTTGGTCTGGATCAGCGCCATCCAGTGCGAGTTGAGGATCATCAGCGCCGCCCACAACACGAACAGTCCGACCGCGACGAAGACCGGCTCGGGCCGACTGCCCGCGAACACCGCGGCCACGCCGACCACCGAGGTGAAGCCGATCATCCCGGTGGCCCGCCGCGCCGTCCCGCCCCACAGGGCCATCACCAGCGCACCGAGCACCGCGCCGATCCCGCCGACCGCGGTGACCACGCCCAGCGTCACCGCCGAACCGTCGGCCAGCACCATCGGCGTCACCAGCACGGTCGCCACCGCGAAGAGGTAGTTGAACACCACGAAGAAGACCACCATCGCGACCAGTCCGCGCCGCCGCACGATGTAGCGCCAGCCCGTCACCACCTCGCGCAGCAGCGGTTCCTCGCGCTTTTCGAACAGCGCGTTCGGGAAGCGCACCCGCAGCAGTACGGTCACCCCGACCAGGAACGTCGCCATGTCGAACAACACCACGCCGTGCAGCCCGACCGCCGCGACCAGTACGCCGCCGGCCAGCGCGGCGAGCATGTCGCCCGATCCGGTGCCCAGTTGGGCCAGCCCGTTGGCCTGGCCGAGGTAGCGCTTGGGCACCAGTTGGGCGATCGCCGCGATGTAGGCGGGCCGTTGAAAGGCGTTGCAGACCGACCCGACGCAGGCGACCACGTATACGTGCCACAGGTCGAGATATCCGGTCCACAACAACACGCCTAGCGAGAGCATCGCGGCGGCGGCAACGGTATCGGTGACGATCATGATCCGCCGCCGGTCCATCCGGTCCGCCACCGCCCCGGCGATCGGCAGCAGCAACACCGCGGGCAACACCGCCGCCACCGAGATCATCGCGAAGTCGAAGGCGGATCCGGTCCGCAGGTAGACCCAGACGCCGAGCGCGAACGTGGACAGCGCGGTGCCGATCATCGACACGAATTGCCCGCCGGCCACCTTGGCGAACGTGGCCAGATTCGGCCGGGCCGCCGCCGGTCGTGCGGACGGGAGTTCGGCCGTCGGTGCCGGGCCGGCCGACCACCGGCCGAGCAACCGGGCCAACTCGCCCGCCTGGTGCTTGAGGAAGTAGTGCCCGGCCCTCGGGATCACCGCGAGTTCGACGCGCGGCCCGAAGTGCTCCCATTCCGCGTAGCGTTCCTCGTACAGCAGGGTCGCCCGGTCCTTGTCGCCGACCACGCACAGGATCGGCGCGGCCACCGGCACGGGCCGCTCGTCGCCGTAGGCGCGGGTGTAGAAGTCCTCGGCCTGGCGCACGTCGTGCCGCAACGCCCGGATCAGGAAGCGCTGTTCGGCCTCGTCGTAGACGTCGGTGAAGCCGCCCATCGCACGCAGGTAGTCGAGGTAGGCCCGGTCGGAGAGCAGCCGGTCGCCGGGCAGCCGCTCGGCCACCCACGCGGCGAGCCGGCCCGGGAGCCGCGCGGCGGGGAAGGTGCCGCCGAGCGCCAGGCCGCGCAGTTCGGCGCCGGCCGCCTCCAGGCGTGCGGCCAGTGCGGTGGCCAACGCGCCGCCCAGGCAGTGCCCGTAGAGCAGGATCGGCCCCTGGATCCGGGCGACGATCTGCGTGGTCAACCGGTCGGCCAGCGCGTCCAGTTGCTCGGGCTCGTCGTCGGGCCGGCCCGGATCGTGTCCGGGCAGTTCCACCGCGTACAGCCGGTGTCCGGCCGGCAGCGCGTCGGCGAGCGGTTGGAAGGTGATCGGACTGCCGCCGCCGTACGGAACGCAGACCAGGGACAACGTGGTCGGCCCCGCGTCCCGGGTGAGCCGGTGCAGCAGCGAACGATCACCCTCGTCGGGTTCGGGGCCGTCGGCGCGGCGGTCGATCAGCGCGGCGAGTTCGCCCACCACCGGGTGCTGGAACAGGTCGATGATGGACAGGCCCCGCCCGATGGCACGCACCGCGCGGACGGCGGAGAAGCTGTCCCCGCCCAGCGCGAAGAAGTCGTCGCCGGCGCCGATGGCAGCGGTGCCGAGTACCTCGGCGAAGGTGGCGGCCACGGCCTGTTCGGTGGCCGTGGCGGGCTCGACGCGGGTGTCCGGGGCGGGTGCGAGGTCGGGTTCGGGCAGGGCCGCGCGGTCCACCTTGCCGTTGGGGGTGAGGGGCAGGGCGGGCAGCACCACGACCGCCGAGGGGACCATGTAGTCGGGCAGACGGGTGCGCACGGCGGTGCGAATCGTGAGGCCGTCGGGGGCGGTTCGGTCCGCCGGCGTGGCGGCTTCGACGACCACGTAGCCCACGAGCTTGCGGGCCGCGCCCTCGCCGCGGGCCACCACGACCGCCTCGCGTACCCCGGGCAGCGCGCCGAGTTCGGCTTCCACCTCGCCGATCTCGACCCGGAAGCCGCGGATCTTGACCTGGTGGTCGGCCCGGCCCAGGAACTCGATCAGGCCGTCGGGGCGCCGCCGGACCAGGTCGCCGGTCCGGTACGCACGCCGTCCGTCGAGATCGACGAAACGCTCCGTGTTCGACGCGGCCGGTCCGAGATAGCCCCGGGCCACCCCCTCGCCGGTCACGTACAACTCGCCCGGCACGCCCACGGGAAGCGGTCGGCGCAGCGAATCGAGCACATGCGCGCCGACGTTGCCGAACGGCAGCCCCAGCGGCGCGCTCGCCGCGCCGGCGGGCACCTCCGTGACGGGTGCGCCGAGCATCGAGACGGTGGTCTCGGTCGGCCCGTAGTGGTTGTGCACGGTCAACTCCGGCCGGGCCGCCCGGATCCGGTCGAGCAGTTCGGCGCGGAGCGGTTCGCCCGCGCAGATCAGCAGCTCGCGCGGTAGCGCGTCGGCGAACCGGCCGCCGACCGCGGCCAGTCCCTCCAGATGACTGGGTACCAGCTTCATCGCATCGATGCGATGCGCCGTCAGATATGCGGCGAACGCGTCCGGATCGGTGGCCTGGTCCCGAGTGAGCAGGTGCAGGCAGCCGCCCGAGGTGAGCGCGCCGAACACGTTGGTCGTGCCGAGGTCGGCGGCGAAGGTGGACACCAGCGCCCAGTTCCACGGCCGGCCGTCGGCCGGCCGTATTCGCTCGCGCAGCCCGTACAGGTAGTTGAGGTAGTTGCGATGCTCGACCGCCACCGCCTTGGGGGTGCCGGTGGAGCCGGAGGTGAACAGCACGTAGCACAGGTCCGTGGCGGCGACCGGTGTCGGCGGGACGGCCGGGTCCGGGACCGGGTCGGCGGGGGCGACCGGGTCTGGGGCGACCACCGGCAGGGTGTCGCCGACGCGAGCGTGCAGGTCGGCGGTGGCGACCACGGCGACGGCGTCGGCGGCGGTGAGGAGCGTACGGATGCGGTCGTCGGGGTAGAGCGGGTCGAGGGGCAGATAGGCACCGCCGGCCTTGAGGATGCCGAGCATGCCGACGATCAGCGCGGACGAGCGCTCCGCGAACAGCCCGACGACACGGTTCGGACCGACCCCCAGGGCGGTCAGCCGCCGGGCCAACACTGCGCCGCGGGCGTCCAGTTCCGCGTATGTGAGCGTTTCGTCGGCGCCGCGGACCGCCGGTCGGTTCGGCGTGGCGCGGGCCTGGGCCTCGATCAGGCCGTGCAGGGTGCCGGCGGTGTCCCACGCGCGTGCGGTGTCGTTCCATCCGGCGAGCGCGCTCTCCTCGGCGGCGGTGAGCAAGGGGAGTTCGGCCACCGGCCGTTCCGGGTCGGCCGCCATCGCGTCCAGGACGGTGGCGAGGTGGCCGAAGGTGCGCCGGATGGTGGACTCGTCGTAGAGCGCGCTGCGCCAGACCAGGTCGGCGCGCAACTCGTCGGCGGGTCCGGTGTCCAGCACGGCGATCGACAGGTCGAACTTCGCGGCTCCGGTGTACGTGTCGCGCCACTCGACCTCGACGCCGGGCAGCGTGGGATGTACGGAGGTCTGGTTGTGCACGTTGAGCAGTACCTGGAACAGCGGCGTGTAGGCGAGTTCGCGTTCGAGGTCGAGCGCGTCGACGAGTCGGTCGAAGGGCAGTTCCTGGCGGGCGAACGCGGCGAGGGTACCCTCCCGGACCCGGTCGAGCAGTTCGCGCACGCTCGGTTCGCCCGACAGATCGGTGCGCATCGCGAGGGTGTTGACGAAGCAGCCGATCAACGTATCGGTGCTGCGGTGCGTACGTCCGGCCACCGGGCTGCCGACGGTCACATCGGTACCGCCGTTGTACCGGGCGAGCACCACCTGGAGGGCGGTCAACAGCACCATGTACGTGGTGGTGCCGGTGCGTTCGGCCAGGGCCCGGACGCGGCGCGAGCGGTCCGCGCCGAGGGCGACCTGGATGCGCTCGCCCGCGGTGTCGGCCACGGCCGGACGCGGGCGGTCGGTGGGGACGGTGATCGTGGCGGGTGCGCCGCGCAGCCGGTCCAGCCACCAGGCGCGCTGCCGGTCGAGTTCGGCGGCGAGGGTGGTCTCCTGGCGGTAGGCGACGTCGGCGTACTGGACCGGCAGGGGCGGCAATTCGGGTTCGCGGCCGGCGAGGCGGGCGGTGTACGCGGCGGTCAGCTCGCGGAACAGCACGCCCACCGACCAGGCGTCGGCCGCGATGTGGTGCAGCACCACGCTCAGTACGTAGCGGTCGTCGGAGCGTAACAGGACGGCCCGGATGGGCAGATCCTCGGCCAGGTCGAAGGGTTGCCGGGCCTCGGCGGCGAGCCGGTCCGGTACGTCCGGCTCCGGCAGGTCCACGACGGGCATCGCGAACCGGTCGACGTCCAGGACGGTGGGCAGCACGTGGCCGTCCACGCTGGGGTACACCGTGCGCAACACCTCGTGCCGGGCCACCACGTCGGTGAGCGCGGCGCCGAGCGCGGCCTCGTCTGGACGGCCGGTCAGGAGCAGCACGAGCGGCATGTTGTAGGCGGCCCCGTCGGGTTCGTACTGGGCCAGGAACCACATCCGGCGTTGCGCGGCGGACAGCGGCGTGGGTACGTCGGCGGGCCTGGGGGTCAACTCGGCCCGGGGTGTGGCGGATCGGGCCCTGGCCAGTCGGCGGCGCAGGTGTTCGCGGCGGGCGCGCTCCGGATCCCGGTCGGGATCGGGGCGCGTGGTCAGGATCTCCTCGGAGTCGGTCATCGCACGTCCCGCACGGTCGAGTCGGGGTATTCGGTCGGTCCGGTGTGCTCGACGACGTCCGGATATTCGTCGAACTCTCCGGGGTCCTCCGGTTCCGCCATCAGGATGTCCTCGATCCGGCGGGCCATCGCGGCCAGGCTCGGCGCCTCGAAGACGACACGCAGCGGGAAGGTGATCTCGAAGCGCTCCTCGACCATGGCCGCCATCCGCAGTGCCTGGAGCGAGTTGCCGCCCAGGCCCAGGAACCGGTCGTCGCGGCCGATCCGGACCGGGCCGAGCAGTTCGTGCCAGATCTCGGCCAGGATCTCCTCGCAGTCGCCCTCGGGGGGTGCGCCGCTGCCGCCGGGGCGCGGCTCCGGCAGGGCCTTCCGGTCGATCTTTCCGGCGGGGGTCAGCGGCAGCGCGTCGAGCGGGATCAGCACGCCGGGGATCAGGTGTCGGGGCAGCCGTTCGGCGAGCGCGGCGGTCAACTCGTCCGCGACGAAAGGGGTTTCCGAGACGACGTAGCCGACCAGGGTCGGCCCTGCGGGCGCGTCCCACACGCTCGCGACGGCTGCGGTCACCTCGGGCAGTGCGGTCAACCCCGCCTCCACCTCGCCCAGTTCGATCCGGAAGCCGCGCAGCTTGACCTGGTGGTCGGCCCGGCCGTGGAATTCGAGCGATCCGTCGCGGCGCCGGCAGGCGATGTCGCCGGTGCGGTACATCAGCGCGGCGGGCGGGCCGAACGGGTCGTGGACGAAACGTGCCGCGGTGGTCTCGGCATTGCCGAGATAGCCCAGCGCGACACCGGCGCCGGCGATGCACAACTCGCCGGGCGCGTTGACGGGTGCGGGGCGGCCGGCCGCGTCCAGCACGTACACCCGGGTGTTGTCGATCGGCGTGCCGATCGGGACCACGCGCAGCGCCGCGTGGGCGCGTTCGACGCGCAGCAGGGTGGACCAGACCGTGGTCTCGGTCGGTCCGTACATGTTCCACACCCGCGCGCAGCGGTCGAGCAGCGCGCCGGCCAGGTCGCCGGTCAGCGCCTCGCCGCCGGAGAGCGCGACCAGGCCGGGGCGGCCGGGCCAGTGCGCCTCCAGGAGCATGCGCCACGTGGCCGGGGTGGCCTGGCACACCGTCACCTCGCGGCGGTCGAGCCAGTCGGCCAGTCGGCGGCCGTCGGCGCTCGTCTCCCGGTCGGCGATCTCCACCCGGGCGCCGACCACGAGCGGCAACCACAGTTCCAGGGCGGCGATGTCGAAGGTGAGCGTGGTGACGGCGGCCATCGTGTCGGCGGCGGTCAGTCCGGGTTCGCGGGCCATCGAAAGCAGGAAGTTGACGATGGCGCGGTGCGGGACGACGACCGCCTTGGGGCGGCCGGTGGAGCCGGAGGTGTGGATGAGGTAGGCCGGGTCCTCGGCCTCGATGCCCGGGTCCGGGGTGGCGGCGGGGGCGAGGCGGACCTCGTCGCCGTCCACGAGGACCACGTCGTAGCCGGGGTCGGCCAACAGCGGCACCCCGGCCGCGTGCGCGCTCTCCCCGACGATCAGGGTGACCTTGGCGTCGTCGAGCAGGGCCCGGTTGCGGGCGATCGGCTGGTCGGTGTCGATCGGCAGGTAGGCGGCTCCGGTGCGCAGCACGGCCAGGAGCGCGGCGGGCAGCAGGTGGGTGCGGGGCATGGCGACCGCCACGCGGGTGCCGCGCTCGGCGCCGTAGTAGCGCAGGGTGCGGGCCAACCGGGCGGCGAGGGCGTCCAGTTCGTTGTAGGTGAGGGTGCCGCTCGCGGCGGAGACGGCGATCGCGTCCGGGGTGCGGGCGATCTGCGCGGCGATCAGCTCGGGCAGGGACACGTCGGGGCGCGCGGTCGGCGCGGGGTTGGCGGCGTCGACCACCCGCGTGTATTCGGCCGGATCGAGCATGATCGTTTCAGCGATCGGCCGGTCCGGTGCGGCCAGGCCCTCGGCGAGGATCGCCATCAGGTGGTCGACGATCGTCGCGATCGAGGCCGCGTCGTAGCGCCCGGTGCGGTATTCCACGGACAGCAGCGGCCCGCTCGCCGGGAACTCGACGAACATCGACAGGTCGGTCTTGGCTCCGCCGTTGCACATCTCTTCCAGGAACTCCAGGGTCAGACCCGGCAGTTCGACCGCAGCGCCCGGGTGGTTCTGCACCGCGAGCAGCAGTTGGGACACGGGTGTGGAGGTGTCCGCGCCGGCCACACCCGCGAAGCGCAGCTGTTCCAGGTAGGGCAGCGCGCTGTGGTCGAGCGCGTCGAGCACGATCGGGCGCAGCCGGTGCACCAGCTCGCGGAACGAGTCGGTGCCCTCGACCCAAAACCGCAGCGGCACCGTGTTCAGCAACGGGCCGACCACGTCCTCCAGCTCCGGCAGCGGGCGGACCGCGAACGGGGTGAGCACGGCCTGGTCGGTGCGGCCGGTGTAGCGGTTCACCAGGATGCCGAGGGCGGCGAGCATGGCCATGTACAGGCTGGCCCCCTCGCCGGCCGCCCACTCCTCGGCGGCGCGCACGAGGCCGGCGTCGAGGCGGCGGGCGAACCGGGCCCCGCTCGGGTCGAACGGGTCGGCGTGGGTGCGGTCGCCGGGGATGTACTGCTCCGGGCCCAGGTCGGCCAACCGGGCGGCCCAGCGGCGGGCCTCGTCCTCGTGCGCGTCGGCGTACCGGCGCTCCCACGCGGCCACGTCGCGGTACTGGAGCGCGGGTTCGCCGAGCGGCAGGCCCTGATAGGCCCGGGCCAGATCGTTCAGGAGCAGCCCGATCGACCAGCCGTCCATCGCGATGTGGTGGATCACCAGCAGCAGTTCGTACCGATCCGGGCCGGTGCGCACGGCGACCGCGCGCACCAGCCGGCCCTCGGCCCGGTCCAGCGGCCGGCGCGCGTACGGGCGCAGCGCCGCCTCCACCTGTGCGGGGTCCGCGTCCGGCAGGTCGAGCAGCGGCACCTCGACCGGGTAGGGCGGTCGAATCTCGGCCACCGGCGCGCCGGCCCGGAACAGCAGCGCGGTGCGCAACACCTCGTGCCGTGCCACCAGTTCGCCCAGGGCCCGACTCAGTTCGACCGGATCCAGCGCGCCGGTGGCCCGGATCCGCAGCGGCACGTTGTACAACGCGCTTCCGGGGGCGACCAGTTCGTGCGTGGCGAACTCGCGCTGGACGGTGCCCACCAGAACGGGGGTGCGCGGGTCGCGGTACGGCGGTTCGACCAACGGGCCGGTCGAGCCCGGTTCGGCCCGCTCGACGCGTTCGGCCACGGCGGCGGGGGTGGGCAGGGCGAAGAAGGTGTCGAGCGGGATGCGGATCCCGAACTCCCGCTCGACGCGGGCCAGCAGCCCGACGGCCAGGAGCGAGTTGCCGCCGGCGTCGAGGAACGGGTCGTGCACGCCGATGCGGGGCACGCCGAGCACGTCGTGGAAGATCGCCACGACGCGGGTCTCGGTGGGCGTGCGGGGGCCGACGAACTCCGCGGCCACGAAGCGGGATCGGGTGGCCTCCGGCAGCGCCTTGCGGTCGATCTTGCCGTTGAGGGTGAGCGGCAGCTCCGGGAGCAGGGAAACGGCGTCGGGGAGCATGTAGGCGGGAAGCCGGGTGAGGCAGTGGGCGCGCAGGTCGGCGGGACCGGCCGGCCATCCGTCGGTCGTCCCGGCGGCGGGCTGCACGAACGCCGCCAGGAACGGTCCGGCCGCGTCCTCGCGCAGCACCACGGCGGCGGCCTGGACTCCGGGGTGTCCGGTCAACACCGCCTCGATCTCGCCGAGTTCGATCCGGAAGCCGCGCAGCTTGACCTGCTGGTCGGCCCGGCCGTGGTACTCCAGCGCGCCGTCGGGTCTGCGTCGCACCAGGTCACCGGTGCGGTAGCGGCGTTCCCCCGCCACCGTGACGAAGCGCTCGGCGGTCAGGTCGGGGCGGCCGTGATACCCCTGCGCGAGGCCGTCGCCCGCGAGGTACAGCTCGCCCAGCTCGCCGTCCGCGACGGGTTCGCCGTCCTCGCCGTGTACGTGGGCGGTGGTGCCGGGGATCGGTACGCCGATCAGCGGCTCGGCCCGGTCGGCGCGGTCCACCACGGCCCAGGTGGAGTACACGGTGTCCTCGGTCGGCCCGTACAGGTTGTACAGCACCTCGACCTGCGGGCACGCGTACACCTGGTCCGCGACCCGCCGCGACAGCGCCTCGCCGACCAGGTTGATCGTACGAACCCCGGCCGGCAGTCCGGGACCGCGCAGCAGCGCGGCGATCGCGCTGGGCACCGTGTTGATCAGGGTGACCTCGTCCCGCGCGGGCGCGTCGGCGAGCGCGAGCACGTTCTCGACGAGGATCAGCGTGCCGCCGACGGCGAGCGGGAAGAACAGTTCGTAGACGGAGATGTCGAAGCACACCGAGGTGGAGCACAACACCCCGCGGACCTGGTCGGGCCGATAGGTGTCGGCCGCCCAGCGCAGCATCGCCACGACCCCGCGGTGGGTCACCCGGACACCCTTGGGCCGGCCGGTGGAGCCGGAGGTGTAGAGCACGTAGGCGAGATCGTCCGGGCCGGTCAGCGCGCGAGCGGGTGTCGGATCGGCGGGCGGCGGTCCGTCGACGTGCACGAGCCTGGTCGCGGCCGAGGCCAGGAGGTGTTCGTGGGCGTGGTCGGTGACCACGACGGGGGCCTGCGAGTCGCCGATCACCCACTCCAGCCGGTCGCGCGGGTACTCGGGGTCGAGCGGTACGTACGCGGCTCCGGCGCGGAGGATCGCGAGCAGGGTGGCGACCAGGTGGGGTGTGCGGGGCAGGCAGACCCCGACCAGGGTGCCCCTGGTCACCCCGGCCGCCGCGAGGCGCGCCCCGACCAGATCGGCCTGATCGCCCAACTCGCGGTAGGAGAGCCGGTGTTCGCCGGCGATCACCGCGATCGAGGTGGGCATGTGCACGATCCGGGCGTCCACCGGAGCGGCCAGGGGTGCGGCCGGATCCAGCTCGGGGAATGCGGTTGAACTCATCGACTCTCCTGAAGGGTCCTCATGCCGATTCGTGGTCGGCGACGCAGGCGATGTGCTCCCGGGGAGATCGTGGAGGAAGGATTTGACTGTGCCTAGCATCTTCCCCCCACTACTTCGGGTTGGCCGAAAGCAGCCGTCGCACCGTCACGCCCGGAGGGCAGCGAACCGGGTCGAATCGGACCGTGCCGGCCGGCTTCGACGGGAGCAGGTGTATCGCGCGAGGCTTGCGAAACGCTTGGCACACACCGGAGTTGGGGCGAGCCGAGGTTGGTGGCGAAGGGGATGGGCCAGGGAAGGCGACCGGGGCCCGGGGTTGCGCGGGGGCGGCTTCTGCGGGCTTGGGGTGTATGTGACGTGATAGGCGGTTCGCCCGGCTGTCGGCCGCCGGACACCCGGCGGACCCGATCGTTGGTCCGGGCTTCAGGCGCGTGTGGTCGGCGGTTCGTCGGCGCTCCCTACCGTTTCGGGCATGCCTGCACAGACACCCGCGTCACCGTTCCGGCTGCCTCGGCGGCACCGCTCCCGGCTCCGGGCCGGCGCCCTGGGCACCGCCCTGGGTCTGGCCGCGACCGCCGCGCTCGCCGGCGTCTCGGTCGCCGCCTCGACCGACTCGGCCCAGGCCGCGCCCGCCGTCGGCGACGTGGTGGTCTCGGAGGACTTCGCCGGCTCCACGCTGCCCGCCGGTTGGCACGCGGTCGAGGGCGACTGGAAGGTCGAGAACGGCCGCCTGGTCGGTACGTCCGCCAACTCCGGTCAGCAGAGCCGGATCACCTTCGGCCGACACCTGGACGACTTCCGCTTCGAGGCGGTCGCCCGCTTCGAGAGCGCCGTCGACGCGGCGCGCTGGACCGCGTTCGGCCTCGACATCCCGGCCACCGGGAACACGCCGTGGTCGATCGCCACCATGCGTACCGGCACCACCGCCGCCAACGGCCTCGAATTCGCCCAGCGCACCACCGCCAACGCCTGGAACGTCACCGACACCGGCTCCACGCCGACCGCCGCCGGCACCGGCCGCGACGTACGGATCGCGGTCGAGGTGCACGGCACCCGGGCTCGACTGGTCGTGGACGAGCGCGAGGCGCTGCGCACCACCCGGGTCCAGCGCTCCGCCGACGGCGGCCAGGCGCTCCTGGTCAACGGCGCGCGGGTCTCCTTCGACGACGTCAAGGTCACCACGCTCGCCCCGGAGGCCAACGCCTATCTGCGGGCGCCGGGTGCGCCGATGTCGGTCGTCGCGCACCGGGGCGCGTCCTCCGCCGCGCCGGAGAACACGCTGATCTCGGACGAGACCGCCCGCCGGGCCGGCGCCGACTGGATCGAGAACGACGTACAGCCGAGCCTGGACGGCATTCCGCACATCCTGCACGACGACACGGTGAACCGCACCACCAACGGCACGGGCCGCATCCGCGACCTGACGGCCGCTCAACTCGCGGCCCTGGACGCCGGTTCGTGGTTCTCGCCGCTGCACACCGGGGCCCGGGTGCCGACGCTGCGCGCCCAGTTGGACGACCTGCGCACGCGCGGCGGCAACCTGCTCCTGGAGATCAAGGGCAAGCACACCAGGGACGAAGTGGCCCGCATCATCCGGGACATCAGGGACACCGGGATGAGCGGCCGGGTGTTCGTCCAGAGCTTCGAGGTCGACGCGCTGGAATTCACCCACGAATTGGCGCCCGACCTGCCGCTGGGCCTGCTCCGCAGCGCCTTGGACGCGGACCCGGTCGCCTTGGCCAAGCGCCTCGAGCTCAAGGCCTACAACCCCTCGGCGGGCGGCCTGGCCGCCCGCCCCGGCGTGGTCGCCGACCTGCATCGGGCCGGCGTCGCGGTGATGGTCTGGACGGTCGACGACGCCGCCGGGTGGAAGACCCTGGAGGCGGGCGGCGTGGACGCGGTGATCACGAACCGGCCGGCCGAACTCGCGGGCTGGAACGCGGCGTGGCGCCAGAATGGCACACCGCCGACGCCGGCCGCCCCGACGGTGCGCATCCTCGCCCCGGCCGCCGGAGCCCGCGTCGAGCGCGCGGCCTCCCCGGTGCCGGCGCTCGACACCACCGGCGCCGAGTCGGTGCGACTGACCCTGGACGGCAAGGAGTTCGCGGCGGGCACCCCGATCGACACCACCGCCCTCCCCCTCGGCACACACACCCTGCGCGCCGAAGCCAAGGGCCCCGGCGGCACCACGACCGCGGAATCCACCTTCACGATCACCGCCACGCGTACCGGCCTGGCCCACCTGATCCTGACCTCCGGCGCCGACCGCGTCGCGGTGGCCACCCTGACCACCATGCTCGCCCACGACCAGTACCCCCAGCTGGCCAACTGGGCGGAGAACCAGTCCGGCCGCACCATCGCGGCCCCCAAGGCCCGACAGATAGCCGGCGACGCCCGCGCCCTGGGCTGACCGAGCCCGAACGCCACGACCACAACACGGCTCCGGTGGACGCGACCCCGCGTCCACCGGAGCCGTGTCATGCGCGCACCCCGAGGAACGGTTCCCCGTTCGAAGGGCCTTGAGCCCCTCGGGCGATTCATACGATCATCCGGTTGGTTGTGTTTTGCCTCGGGCAGGGTTCCGCTTCGTCCCCACCCTGTCCGAGAGGATGCCGAACCATGCCCGCGAAGGTCCGGCCCCGGCGTTGGTCCACGCCACTCGTCCGTTGCGGCACCGCACTTCTCGCGCTCGCGGTGCCGCTCGGTGTACGCGTCGCCGACCCGTCCCGGGAGAGCCGCCGCGTCGCGCCGGTCGCGTCCGACGGCACCCTGCTGCTCGACGAGACCGTCACCGGCGCCACCGCCCAGGCCGGGTTCATCGCCGCCGGCGACGCCTGCCTGACCGGCGCCCCGCAAGCCGGCGGCCCGCTCGGGCCCGGCCCCCGGCCGCTCGGCGGCTGCCCGGGCGGCGCCATCGGTCCGGTCCCGCCGAACGGCGCCGCCCCGCTGGGCTACCTGCGGCTCACCGACGCCGGCAACGACCGCTCCGCCGCCGTGCTGTACGACTCCCCGCTCCCCGCGAACGGTGGACTCGAACTCACCTTCGAGCAGTGGCAATACGGCGGGACCACCTCGCCGTCGCCCGCCGACGGCATCGCCATGTTCCTGGTCGACGGCGCGGCGTCCCTGACCCGGCCCGGCGCGTTCGGCGGCAGCCTCGGCTACGCGCAGAAGTTGCCCGACGCCAACCCCGCCAACCCGTACCTGCCCGGGGTCGACGGCGGCTACCTCGGCGTCGGCCTCGACGTCCTCGGCAACTACTTCGGCGACTGGGAACACCGCGGCGACGGCTGCGCGGCTCGCTCGCCCGCGGGCACCGCGTTTCACGTCCCGGCACCCGGCGCGAACATGGTCACCGTCCGCGGCCCCGGCCGGGGCACCCAGGGCTACTGTTGGCTCGGCGCCACGACGGACAACACCACGACCACCGGCCCGTGGAACTCGACGCTGCCCGGCACCCTCCAGGGCCCGACCACGGCAGCGGCCCCACCGCACCGCTCGTACTGGGCGCGGTCGTCCTCCTGCCGGCCGGCGCCGTCCTGATCCGGCTGACCCACAAGCGGCGTAGCCGCCGAAACTGACCGGACGTCGATTCATCGCGACAACGGGCCCGACCCGGCACATGCCGGGTCGGGCCCGCCTCATCCTGCCCGGCGCCGCCGCCGAGCCGGGCGTGCCTGTGGGCGCGGGGGCCCGCGTCGGACCGTAGACTTCGGGGATGGGCGAGCGGTTTGTGGTCAGTGCGCTTGTGTTGCTGGTTCCCGATGTGGAGCAGGTCGTCGAGCCCTGGCGGGAGCGGTACGACCCGCGCGTCGCCGAGGGCATTCCGGCGCATGTGACCGTGTTGTACCCGTGGTTGCCGCCCACGGAGATCGGCGCCGAGGACCTGGAGGCGCTGGGCACGATCGCCGCCGCGCAGCCGGCGATGGAGCTGGTGTTCGAGCGCATCGGGCAGTTCCATCGCGGATTGTGGCTGGCCCCCGATCCGGCCGAGCCGGTGTTGCGCCTGATCGAGGCGGTGACCGACCGCTGGCCGGACTACCTCCCCTACGGCGGCGCCTACCTCGACGATCCGGACGACGTCGGACCACACCTGACCGTCGCCCTCGGCCAGGACACCGAGCAACTGCGGGCCCTGGCCGAGGAGGTCACCACCCGCCTGCCCCTCACCGCCCGGGTCGCCGGACTCGACCTGGTGGTCGGCGACGAGGACGGCAACTGGTCCCTGCGCGAGTCCTTCCCCTTCGCCCCCCGGACCACCCCGCCTCGGGACTAGGGGCCCATCCGGCGGGAGTTGCCGGACCGGCCCCTCGTCCCGAGGGGTTCAGGGTTTGAGCATGAAGGTGAAGTCGGCGGAGAGTTTGCCGGTCAGTCGGACCGCGGAGACGACCTTTCCGTCGGCGATCAGTCGCTCGACCTCGGCTCGGGGAAGGCCGCGACCTTCGGCGATCAGACGTACCGGCCGCACGGGGATCCGTGCCGCGAACCGGACCTCGACCTCGATCACCTCGCGGTCGGGGTGAGCCGTTCCGCCGGTGTCCAGGCGCCAGGCGTCGGTCCAGTCGAGGGCGATGCGATTGCGGCGCCGGACGAGCGGATCCTGGAGCAGTTCGGCCGCCAGGCCGAGGTCGTTGGCATGCAGCCGATCGAGCAACTCGGGTCGCACGGAGCGCACGTGCGTTCGCTCCAGGACCGTCAGCCTGGCCGTTTCCCCGCAGGCGGTACAGAGCGCGAGGAGCCAGGCGTCGATGAGCTTGTGGTTTGCGTTGACGCGGAATTTGCCGTTCGCCCGCAAGTGCTCGGCCGCGCAGCCGTGGCAGCGGCGGAGCACGAGGGGCAGGCGGGTGGGCATGACCACCCAGGTTTCGAGCACAGGTGTACACCGGTTCCAGTGAGAAGACCGCAGCAAGAAGCAGCGCGGCGCAGATGCGCGACGCGCGACCAACAGCGCTCGGGGAATCTCACACGGTGTACAACGGCACTTCCTTGCCTGGAGGACAGGTCGGCAGCACGGTAACGGCGCAGCGCGCCGCCGATCCACCGATTTTCCGACGGGGTCCCGACAACGGTTCAGCCGGCAGCCTGGGCCCTGCGTTGGCGCTTGGACAGCGGGGCCTGGGACAGGTCTTCGGCTTGGGCCCGGAGGTTCTTGTGGCCGTAGCCGCGGTCGGTCAGCCACCGGTCCGCCGCCGCCAGCGCGCGCTCCGTCGCCGGGACGATGTCCTCCTCCGCCTCGCCCGAGTCGACGAAGCGGAAGGTGAAGAACGGGCGCGCCGCCAGGTCGTACGTCAGATGCCCCTCGGGCGTGAAGGCCGCCCGCAGCACGTCGTGCTCGGCGGCTCGGGCGAGCAGTTCCGCCCGCTGCTCCTCGTCCAGTGCGTCGAAGGCGCCTCGGACGGTGATTCGGAAGGTGCGTACGCTCATGGGCAAAACCCTAGGCGGCGCCTCAACCGAATTTCGGCGGGAGGCCCGCGCCCGGGCTCAGCGTTCCTTCGTCCACGACCCCAGGACCATCAGCGTCTTGGTGCCGGTGACGTTTCCGTTGCGACGGAGGTGGTCGATCACCTGTTGCAGGTGGGTGATGTCGCGGACCCGGACATGGATCAGCGCGTCCGGATCGCCGGCGATCGTGTACACCGCCTGTACTTCGGGGGTGTCCGTGGCGGTGCGCACGATCTCGCTCACCGGCATGCTGCCCGGGTAGCGCAGTTCGGTGAACGCCTCGACGCCCCAGCCCAGCTTGGCGTGGTCGATCTGCACGGTGAAGCCGGTGATCACGCCCTCCTCGCGCAGCCGGTCCACCCGGCGCTTGACCGCCGCGACCGACAGGCCGATCTGCCCGGCCATCTCGGAGAAGGTGCGCCGCCCGTCCTCCCGCAACATCCGCAGGATGTTGTGGTCGATGCTGTCGATCTCGGCCATGCCCGACGCTCCCGTCCTCGGCGCTGCCCACGCAAAGCATCGAACCCGAGTCCGATCGGCAGGCAAGAATCTTGCGGCCTGTACCCGATCCGCCGCAAGGTGCTTGCGCCGGCAACCGAACGGCCCACATCGCCGCCGATCCCCCCGGGATGCTCCCGGATCCCGTCGCGCGGCCCGATACGCTGCCCGCCGGGATCCGAGACCCCGGGGACGACGACGCGTCGACCGGATCGGCGGGAGGGCTTCGCCATCATGCGCAGGACACGAGCGGATCACCAGGATCCCGAGGACGTCGGCGGCCCGACCCACCCACCGGGTCACGGCCGACGCAGCCACGGGAGCGACCATCACGCGCCCGATCCGCCACCCCCGCCGGCAAACCACGGCCACGGTCACGCGCACGCGCACGGCCCCGCCTCCCCCGTCTCGACCCGGCTGCGCCGTCTGGTGGCCGCCGTGCTCATCCCGTTCGCCGCCGCCGTGGTGGTCGGCCTCGTGGTGTTGTGGCCCAGCGGTACGCCCGCACACCCGCGTACGGGCGTGGGCTTCGACCAGGAGACCCGGGACGGGCGCGTCACCAAGATCGAGGAGTTGCCCTGCGCCCAGGCGGACGCCGACGCCTTCGCCGCCGGCAACGGCCACTCGGGCGACCCGGCCGGCGCCGCCGCTCCCCCGCCGGACGCCACCCCCGGCGGCGTCCCCTGGCCCCCACCCACCACCGCGCCCGGCTCGGCGCCCGCGCCCGCCGACTGCCGCCGCGCCACCATCGAGGTCACCTCCGGCGCCGACAAGGGCCGCCGGGTCACCGAGGTGGTCCGGCCGGACCAGTTGCGCCGGTTCTCGGTCGGGCAGGGGGTGGTGCTCGCGTACGCCCCGGGCGCGCCCGAGGACCTGCGCTATTCGGTGATCGACGTCCGGCGCGGCCCGCCGATGTTGCTGCTCGCGGGCCTGTTCGCGATCGCGGTGATCGTGGTCGGGCGGATGCGCGGGCTGACCGCCCTGATCGCCCTCGCGATCAGCTTCGCGGTGTTGTCCTTCTTCATCCTCCCGGCCATCCTGCACGGGTCGGATCCGCTCCTGGTCGCGGTCGTCGGCGGCAGCGCGATCATGTTCACGGCCCTGTACCTGTGTCACGGCATATCCGCGCGCACGTCGGTCGCGGTGGTCGGCACGCTGGTATCGGTGGCCCTGATCGGGGTGTTGGGGAAGCTGTTCATCGGGTGGGCGCACCTGACCGGCAACACCTCCGACGAGACCGGCCTCGTACACGCGCTGTATCCGCACATCGAGTTGCATGGCCTGCTGTTGGCCGGCTTCATCATCGGTTCGCTGGGCGTACTCGACGATGTGACGGTCACTCAGACCTCGGCGGTGTGGGAACTCAAGCAGGCCGACCCGACCATGACGGCCCGTCGGCTGTACCGGGCGGGCATCCGGATCGGCCGCGACCACATCGCGTCGACGGTCAACACGCTGGTACTGGCCTACGCGGGGGCCGCGTTGCCGTTGATGCTGCTGTTCTCGATCGCGCGCCGGGACGTACTGGACGTGGCCACCAGCGAGATCGTCGCGGAGGAGATCGCCCGCACGCTGGTCGGCAGCATCGGCCTGGTCGCCTCGGTCCCGGTCACCACCGCGCTGGCCGCGCTGCTTGCCGCAGCCGATCACGGACCGCCCGGACCGCCGACGAAGGGTGCCGCCGCGCCGACCGTCACCGTACCGGCGCCCGCATCCCGGGGTCGCCACCGGGGCCGCTGAGCGCGTGGGGGCTCGCGTCGGTCGGCGTGACGGACCCCACCATGGACCCTCTCTCATATTCGGGATATCGTCTCGAATATGAGAGACACAGAGGGGGACGCGGGGGCGCCGAACCATACCGCCGCCGCACAGGTCGAGGCACGACTGGCCGGTCGGCTCGCCGAACTCCGCTTGGAACGCGGCTGGTCGCTGGACGAGTTGGGGCGGCGGACGGACGTGAGCCGGTCCACCCTGTCCCGGCTGGAGCGCGGCGAGATCAGCCCGACGGCGGCGCTGCTCGGCCGGTTGTGCACGGCGTACGAACGGACCATGTCGCAGTTGTTGGCCGAGGTCGAGTCGGAGCCGCCGCAACTGGTGCGCGCCGACCGGCAGGAGGTGTGGCAGGACCGGGCGTCGGGCTTCACCCGTCGATCGGTGTCCCCGCCGCATCCGAGCCTGCGCGGCGAGGTCGTCGAGGGCACCCTGCGCCCGGGCGCGGACATCGCCTACGACGGCCCGTCCCTGCCCGGTCTCGAACACCACATCTGGGTGCTGGACGGCGTCCTGGAGGTCACCTCGGGCGGTCGGCCGCACGAGGTGCGTGCCGGCGACTGCCTGCGCTACCGGTCGTGGGACCGCACCCGCTTTCGCAACCCGGGGCCCGAACCGGTCCGCTACGCCCTGTTGATCGTCCTGCCCTGACGGAGAGCCGCCTTGCACACCATCACCCGACTGACCGTCGACGACTTCCGCACCGGCATCGCGCACCTGGCCGACCTCCTCGTCGACGTGGTCGCCGGCGGCTCCTCCGTCGGCTTCGTCGCCCCGTTCGACCACGCCGCCGCGGCGGCCTGGTGGCGGTCCCTGGACTCCGCCGTGGCCGACGGCAGCCGCCGGGTGTGGATCGCCCGGGGGGCGAACGGCGTGGCCGGCACGGTGAGTCTCGTCCTGGAGCAGAAACCGAACAGCCGGCACCGCGCCGAGGTGGTCAAGCTCATGGTCCACGGCGACGCCCGGGGCCACGGACTCGGCCGCGCCCTGCTGCGCACCGCCGAACAGGGCGCCGCCGACGCCGGAAGCCGCCTGCTCCTGCTCGACACCGAGACCGAGAGCACCGCCGACCACCTGTACCGGACGGCCGGCTGGACCCGATACGGCGTGGTCCCGGATTATGCGACCGACCCGGCCGGGAAGTTGCGGGACTGCACCTTCTACTACAAGCGCATCGCCTGAGTCCGAGCGGTTCGTGCCCGGTGGTCCGATCGCCGGTGGCCCGTCGCCGCTCCTCCGGAACCGGTAACCCCCGCCCGGGTGTTGGGGCTGCCCCCAGTGCCCGGGCTGGGGGTCGCCGGATTCCGGGTGGGGGTCGAACTTCCCTACCTTCGTGGGGGTTCGGCCATTGCCGAACGGAAACGTTCGCAACACCCCAGGGGGAACCGACCACCATGGACCGCAGGAGGAACCGCACCTTCACCAGGCTTGCCGCCTGTGCCGGACTGGCACTCGGCGCCGTGGCGTTGACCACCGCGCCGGCACTCGCCGAGGCCCCGACGAAGGACCGCACGACCCCGTCCGCCGTCGCACTCCCCACCTTCGACTTCGGCGACTGCCCGACGCTGCCCGCCGGCGCGGATCCCGACAGGTGGCGCTGTGAGGTACACGTCGCCACCGGGGAGATGCGGTTGGGCGGGATCGTCGTCCCGCTTCGCCCGATGACCATCACGCACGCCGAGGGCCCGCTGCCCGACGGCAGCACGGGCCAGGTCTTCGGCGCGCTGCACGCGGCCCCGAGCCCGACCTCCGGCGGCCTGCTCGGCGTTCCCGGCCTCCCCGGGCGCGCGCCGCTGCTCGGGATGAGCGTCGAGACGAAATACGGCGGTTGGTTCGACTTCCTCTCGCACGGCACCTCGGCCGGCGGCCTGGACGTGACCCTGTCCCTGAGCGGCCCGCTGCTGCCGAAGGACTGCTCGATCGGCACCGCAGAGCAGCCGATCCGGTTGACCATGATGCGCAAGGGCCCCAACGAATGGATCTCCAAGGACCCGCCCATCCTCAAGGGCACCCTGTGGGACAACACGGTCGCCATCCCCGCCGCCGGCGGTTGTGGCCCGCTCGGCACGGTGCTGAATCAGCGCAACGGCCTGCCGTCGCCCGGCGGCACCAACTCGGTCACCCTGGACGGGTTGTACACGTTCAAGACTTACGCCCAACTCGGTCGCTGACCCACACCCGTCGGCATCGCGTCCGGTCGGCACGATCGTCCTATCCTGACCGGACGACCGCGACCGAGTGTGGGGAGAACATCGACGTGGATCTGGGTGCGCGGTATCGGGGGTTGTACGAGGCCGGACTGTTCATCGCGGAGTCCGCCGAGGACGCCTACCCCCTGGGTGCACTCGACGCCGTGCTACACGCATCGATACGGAGCGAACTCGGCGCTCGGGAAAACAGCATCGACCACTGCGACAGCCGGATGGATGTGGCGGATGCGGCCGAGGGCCTGGCCGCGATCGCACCGCCCTACGCCAAGCTGCGCCGGGAACTGTTCTCCGACCTGCACCATGTCGGGCGCCCGGCGGCGCGATGGCGCGCGGTGAGCCGCAACCTCGCGGTGCTGGCCCCGCTCCAGGTCTGGCGGCGACCACCGGCGTACGCCCTGCTGTTGCGTGATCCGGGGGTGGCGACCGGGGGCGCCGAGTCCTGGGACTTCATCGTCTACCCGCGCGCCTCGGACCCCCGGGTACCCGGAACCACGTACACCGCGATGGTCTTCCCGGACGCGGCCTCGACACCGGGCACCGTGCAGGTGACCAGGCAACTCGAGGAACAGCACGAGCACTACGAGCAACTGACCTACGGCTTCACCGCATTGGGGCGTCTGGTGCAGTTCGCCGCGCTCAACCACCCCGACGGCGGTCGTGAGCCCCAAGCTCCGATGGACTGATCCGCAGACCCGCAACCAATCCCACGGTCGACAGACCGTGGGATTGTTCTGTTCTCACTTTCTAATGGATAAGAAAGTATGTAATCATTAGATAGACAGTGCTCGCCCGAGCACGGGAATCCGGCGCCGCGCCGCGCCGCGTCGAGCCGACACAAGGAGCAACGATGGGCAACCTCAAGACACTTCAGACCGGCCACGTCGGATTGAACGTCACCGACCTCGACCGTTCCGTGGCCTTCTACCGGGCGGTCCTGGAGGTCGAGGTGGTGGCCGAGGGCAACGAGGAGGGTCGCCGCTTCGCCTTCCTCGGGCGGGACGGGAACCTCCTGATCACGCTGTGGCAGCAGAGCGAGGGCATATTCGCGACCCGGCGTCCCGGGTTGCACCACCTGTCCTTCCAGGTGGAGACCATCGACGAGGTGAAGGCCGCCGAACAGGTCCTGCGCGGCCTCGACGCGCACTTCGACTACGAAGGCGTCGTCCCACACGGCGAGCACGGCACCTCCGGCGGGATCTTCTTCACCGACCCGGACGGCATCCGCCTGGAGATCTACGCCCCATCCGGCGCCGACCCGGCCGACGCCCCCACCACCGGCGCGCCGACCTGCGGCTTCTTCTAGACCTCGCGCAGTACCCCCACCAAGCGCACCACGCCCCAACACCGCACACCGCAGATCCGGAGGCAATGTCGTGGCAACCGGCTACCACCGCGGGGAACGCGCGGTCCAGGACCGCGCCCACCTCACCCGCCAGGCCTCGCACTCGCTCGGCGGAATCGGGGACGCCATCCCGCCGGTCGCCGCGGCATTCCTCGCCGCACAACCCATGATCATCGTCGGAGGCGCGGACGCGGCCGGCCGGATCTGGTGCTCACAACTGACCGGCGAGCCCGGCTTCCTGTCCACCCCCGACCCGCACACGCTCACCATCGACGCACTGCCGCTCGCCGAGGACCCGCTCGCGGACCTCCTCGGCGAGCCGGCCCGGGTCGGGATGATCGCCATCGAGCCGGCGTCCCGACGCAGGATGCGGATCAACGGCCGCTCCACACCGGTGCCCGGCGGCCTGCGCGTAGTGCCCGACCAGGTCATCGCCAACTGCCCGAAGTACATCCAAAAACGCGACTATCGCATCCTCGGAGACCCGAACTCCGTCCAGTCGCAAGGCAATCGCGCGGTCACCCGGGGCACCGCGCTCACCCCGGCCCAGCAACGGACCCTGCGCGCCGCCGACACGTTCTTCGTGGCCACCGCCGACGAACTCGGCAATACCGACGCCTCGCACCGAGGCGGCAACCCGGGCTTCGTGGAGGTGCTGTCCCCGACCGTGCTGCGCTGGCCGGACTATGTCGGCAACGCCATGTTCCTGACCCTGGGCAATCTCGAACTGCGGCCGGTGGCCGGGCTGTTGCTCCCGGGCTGGGACAGCGGTACGTCCCTGCACCTGTCCGGCACCACCCGCACTGTCTGGGACCACGACGAGATCGCCCGAATCCCCGGCGCGCAGCGCCTGGTCGAGTTCACCGTCACGGACGTGGTGGAGATCCCCGACGCCGTCCCGCTGCGCTGGAGCGCCCCACAGGCCTCCCGCTTCAACCCGCCCATCCAGGGAGTCGAACCATGCGCATCACCGTCGACATGAACCTGTGCGAGAGCCACGGCCAGTGCGTGTTCGCCGCGCCCGACGTGTTCTCCTTCGACGACGACGATTTCCTCGTCTACGAGGGCCGGCCGGCGGACGCACTCCGAGCGCACGTGCGCACCGCCGTGAGCATGTGCCCGGCCCGCGCCATCTCGATCATCGACGAGGGCGAGCCGGACGCCACATCCTGAACCACCCCCACTCGCCCCGCCACATCGCACGACCCCCGCCCGGAGCCATCGGCTCCGGGCGGACGTGTTTGGGCTGGTCAGGGCGGGGGTGCGCCGGCCGTGACGCGCGCCTGGCACATTCATGGCGCCATTAGCTCGCTATGACGCCATGAATGTGCCATGATGACGTCATGGACCTCACACCATACGTCGACAACCTTCGTCGGGAACTCGCCATCGCCGCTGCCGCAGGCGGCCCCCAGGCTCGGGACGTGGCCGAACGGCTGACCGCTCCGCTGGAGTCGGCCGCCCGGCTCACCCTCATGAACGCACTGTCCGCAGCCATGGCCGAGGTCACCAGCGAGCTGGCGCCGGGCTCCGTGGACATCCGCCTGCGCGGCCTCGACCCCGAGTTCGTGGTGACGACGCCACCGCCGCAAGAGGCATACGCGGCGCCGGAAGCAGACAAGCCGGCGCCGAAGACCGCAGCGATGGCGCCACTGACGGCGCCGGACGGAGACGAGGGCGGGATGGCCCGGATCAACTTCCGCCTCCCCGCCCACCTCAAGGCCAGGGTCGAGGAGACCGCCGGCCTCGCGGGCCTGTCGGTCAACGCCTGGCTGGTCCGCGCGGTCGCCGGCGCCATGGAGCCCGACATACCGTGCACCCCCGCCCCCGCCCCCGGCCCCGGCCCGCACCGCCACCGCAGCCGCCAGGGCTACACGGGCTGGGCCCGCTGACCAATCACGCGCACCCGCCCCACCCGCCGGGCGACACCACACCACCGAGTCACGCCGACTCGCACCACCTCACATCGAGCCATGAGGACGGCACCGCCATGCCTACTTTCGCCACGCCCGAACCCATCACCGCCACCCTCGAGTTCGACATCGGCATGGTCCGGATCACCGCGAGCAAGCGCACCGACACGCTCGTCGAGGTCCGGCCCGTCAACGACCGGGACGAGCTCGACGTACGCACGGCGAAAGAGACCACCGTCACCTGCACCGACGGCAGGCTGCTGGTGAAGGGGCCCAGGAAGCGCTCACCGTTCGCCAAGTCCGGCTCGGTGGACATCGTCGTCGAGTTGCCGGCCGGCTCCGACCTGCACGGCACCACGCCGCTGGCCGACTTCACCTGCACCGGGCCGCTCGGCGACTGCCGGCTCAGGACCTCGGTCGGCACCCTCCGGGTCGACTCGGCCGCGACCCTGGACGCCCACACCGACCACGGCGCCATCCACGCGGACCACGTCGTCGGCGACGCCGAGGTGAGCGCCGCCGGCCGGATCGAGATCGGGACCGTCGGCGGCACCGCGACGCTCAGGAACGCCAACGGCGACACCACGATCCGCGAGGTCGCCGGCCGCCTGCAGGTCGGCTCGGCCAACGGCCGGATCACCGTGGGCATCGCGCACTCCGACGTCGACGCCAAGTGCGCCCACGGCACGATCCGCCTCGACGAGGTCGCCCGCGGCCGAGTGGACCTCCAGTCCGGCTCCGGCGACCTGGAGGTCGGCATTCGCGAGTCCACCGCGGCCTGGCTCGACGTACGGACCCAGATGGGCAGCGTACGCAACTCCCTCGACGCCGCCCAGGGGCCCGACGCCACCGAGCAGACCGTCGAGGTGCACGCCCGCACCTCCATGGGCCACATCGTGATCCGCCGCGCCTGAATCGACGAGCCACGACCCAAGGGACACGATCGCCATGACCACGACCACCACCACCCGCAACCGCACCCGGACCCGGACCCTCGCGATCAGCGCCACCGGCCTGACCAAGTCCTACGGCGACAAGAAGGTGCTGGACGGCATCGACCTGCACATCCCCGAGGGCACCGTCTTCGCCCTGCTCGGACCCAACGGCGCGGGCAAGACCACGACCGTACAGATCCTGTCCACCCTGATCACGGCGGATTCCGGCCGGGCCGAGATCGCCGGACACGATCTGACCGGCGCAGCCGACGGAGTACGCCGATCCATCGGCGTCACCGGCCAGTTCGCCGCCGTGGACAACCTGCTCACCGCCCGGGAGAACCTGATCCTGATGGCGGATCTGCAGCACCTCGGCCGGCGCGAGGGCCGCCGTCGGGCCGACGACCTGCTCGCCCGCTTCGACCTCACCGAGGACGCGCACACCCCGGTGGCCACCTTCTCCGGAGGCATGCGACGCAAGCTCGACCTCGCGATGACCCTCGTCGGCGACCCCCGGGTGATCTTCCTCGACGAGCCGACCACCGGCCTCGATCCGCGCAGCCGACGAATCATGTGGGGAATCATCCGCGACCTGGTCACCGACCGCGGCGTCACCATCCTGCTCACCACGCAGTACCTGGACGAGGCCGACGAACTCGCCGACCGGATCGCGGTCCTGGACCACGGCACGTTGATCGCCGAGGGCACCGCCGACGAGCTCAAGCGGCGCATCCCCGGCGCGCACATCCGGCTCCGTTTCGCCGACGCCCACCGGCTCGACGCCGCCGCCGACCTCTTCCGGGCCACCAGCCGCAACGACGACGCGCTCACCCTGGACATTCCGTGCGACCCCGGCATCCCCGCCCTGCGCACCATCATCGACGCGCTCGACTCGGCGTCGATCCCCGCCGAGGAACTGACCGTGCACACCCCCGACCTGGACGACGTCTTCCTCACCCTCACCGGCCGGCCGCAGGGCGACCGCGTTCCGGACTCCCGGAAGGAAAACCCGCGATGAGCACCCTGTCCTACGCGGTCACCGATTCGGCGACCATGTTGCGCCGCAACCTGCGACACGCACTGCGCTATCCCTCGGTGACCGTCTCCGTGGTCGCGATGCCGATCGTCATGCTGCTGCTGTTCAACTACGCCTTCGGCAACGCCATCGGCGCCGGGATCGCCGACTCCCCCACCGGCGACACGAAGTACATCGACTACGTGGCCCCCGGCATCATCCTGATGGCGGCCACCTCCGGGGCCCTGGCCACGGCGATCTCGGTCTGCGTCGACATGACCGAGGGCATCGTCAACCGGTTCCGCACGATGTCCGTCTCCCGGGCGGCGTTCCTGACGGGACACGTCGTCGGCAGCGTGATCCAGACCCTGGTCAGCCTGGCCCTGGTGATCGGCACCGCCCTCGCCGTCGGCTTCCGGCCGAACGCCACGGCGCTCGAATGGCTCGCCGCGACGGGCCTGCTCACGCTGTTGACGCTGGCCCTGACCTGGATCTCGGCCGGTATCGGTCTGGTCGCCAAGAACGTGGAGACCGCCAGCAACATCCCGATGCCGATGACGTTCCTGCCGTTCCTCGGCAGCGCGATCGTCCCGACGGATTCGATGCCCACCGGGTTGCGCTGGTTCGCCGAGTACCAGCCGTTCACCCCGATCATCGAAACCCTCCGGGGCCTGCTCCTCGGCACCGAGATCGGCAACAACGCGATCATCGCCCTGGCCTGGTGCCTCGGCGCCACCCTGGTCGGCTATGTATGGGCGCACAGGGTGTTCAACAAGGCTCGCTAAGGGCCTTGCTGAGGCGCATCAAAAGGGCCTCTGACCTGGTACTTGCATGGCGAGCTGCAT
This sequence comes from Embleya sp. NPDC020630, assembly GCF_044334985.1. Taxonomy (NCBI): domain Bacteria; kingdom Bacillati; phylum Actinomycetota; class Actinomycetes; order Kitasatosporales; family Streptomycetaceae; genus Embleya; species Embleya sp. NPDC020630. The sequence continues at coordinate 268,279 of NZ_JBIRUB010000007.1, read as the reverse complement.
GGCAAAGCGCATGGTGACCTGCACGGTAATCCGCACGGTGATCCGCACGGTGAGTTGCATGGAAGCTCGCACGGCCGGCTGCACGGTAACCCCCGGCGCACAAAGCCCGCTCCCCGGCAGCCACAGCCCCACGCGCCGCACTTGGCCGTCCAACCCGGAACCCCCGGTCGGACGGCCACGCGCATGTCACCCCGAGGTCGACGCGGCCGACGCAGCGAACGCAGCCACCGAACCCGCCCGGGCCGACGAACCCACCCTCACACGTCCCGCCGCTCGATCACCCACGCCGCCACCGCCACCGCGACGCCGACCCACACCAGGCACACCACGACCGCCGTCACCGTGGACGGCCGCCCGGCGGCATCCGCCCCGGTCGTACTGCTCAACGCCTGGAACGCCTGTTGCAAAGTGCCGTTCCGCACCCGGTCCCCCGCTGCCCCGGTGACCATCGGCGCCACGAAGAACAGCCCGAACAGCGCCGCGATCGCCCCCGCCGTATGCCGGACGACCACCCCGAGTGCCAGCCCGATCAGCGCCAACACCGTCACGAACGCACCCGTCGCGAGCACCGCCCGCAACACGTGCGGCGCGCCGAGCCCCACCTCCAGGTCCTTGTCCGCCAGGATCGCCTGCCCCACGAAGTAGGTGGCGAAGGCGATCACCTCCCCCAGGACGAGCGTGGCCGCGCCGACGACCACGACCTTGGCCGCGAACACCCGCCGCCGCCTCGGCACCGCGGTGAACGTGGTCCGGATCAGCCCCGACCCATACTCCGAACTCGCCGTCAACACCCCGAGCGTGCCCACCGCGAGCACCACCACGTAGTAGCCGCCGCTGAATCCGAACCGGACCGGATCGAACGCGGCCCGCCGCTCCGCCGACATCCCGTCCCAGTCCGCGACCAGGTTGCCCAGGTCGAACGCGCCGAGGCCGAGCGCCGCGACGGCGGACACCAGCACGGTGAAATACGTCGACCGCAGCGTGCGCAGCTTGATCCACTCGGCCGCCAACACCCCGCGCGGAACCATGACCCGACTCACGCGCCCGCCCCGTTCCGCACCCCGTCGCCCGCCCGGTGCACCGCTTCCGGCTCGGTGATCCGCAGGTACGCCTCCTCCAACGACCCTTGCCGGGCCGCCAGTTCGTGAATCACCAGGCCGTCCCCCGCGGCCAGTTCGCCGATCCGCGAGTACGCCAACCCCTCGACCGCGAGCGCCCCGTCCGGCTCGACCGTCACCGTCGCGCCGCGCGCCGTCAGCAACGCCGCCAACCGCGCCCCGTCCGGGGACCGCACCAGCACATCCCCCCGCGCCCCGTCGCGCACGAACTCGGCCATCTCGGTGTCCACGATCACCCGCCCCCGGCCCAGCACGATCACATGGTCGGCGGTCAGCGCCATCTCGCTCATCAGGTGGCCGGCCACGAACACCGTGCGCCCCTCGGCCGCCAGCTCCCGCATCAGTGTGCGGATCCACCGGATCCCGTCCGGGTCGAGCCCGTTCACCGGCTCGTCCAGCAACAACACCGGCGGGTCGCCGAGCAGCGCCACCGCGATGCCCAGCCGCTGTCGCATGCCCAGCGAGAACCCGCCCGCCCGACGCCGGGCGGCGGCGCGCAGCCCGACCACGTCCAGCACCTCGTGCACCCGGCCGCGTGCGATGTCGTTGCTCGCGGCGATGCTCGCCAGGTGGTGGTACGCGCTGCGCCCGGCCGGCACCGCGTCCGCGTCCAGCAGCGCCCCGACCCGGCGCAGCGGCCGGTCGAACGCACGGTAGGGCCGCCCGTCCACCAGCGCATGACCCGCGGTGGGCGCGGCCAGGCCCAGGATCATCCGCATGATGGTGGACTTGCCCGCCCCGTTCGGGCCGAGGAAGCCGGTCACCCGTCCCGGTTCGACGGTGAAGGTGACATCGTCCACGGCCACGCGTGCGCCGTATCTCTTGGTGAGGCCGCGCACTTCGATCATCTCGTCTCCCGGATCCGCGTCGGCCGGCCGGCCCGTCCCGGTGCCGCCGGCGATACGTCCTCCACCGTGTCGGGTCGCCGGAGGGCGGTCATCGGACCGTGGCGGGAGTGCGCGGCCGGGATCGGGGTTCGACTACGACCGTGGTCATAGGTCTGCCGGGCGATGGGCGTCGGCGGCCGGCGTGCCACCCTCGAAGGCATGACAGGCATGGGATCGGAGCCGTCGCGTCCATTGACCAAGCGGCTGCGCGCCGAGCACCGGGTCGCGCTCGACGTGCTCGTGGCCCTGGTCGGGGCGTCGATCGCGGTACTGCGCGTGCTGGACGCCTACCACCACCACGACCCGCACGGACGCGGCTACCCGGAGCCGAACCGGATTCAGCTGTGCGTCGCCCTGGTCGGTGTCGGCGTACTGGCCGGCGCGCTGGTACTGCGCCGGTTCCGGCCCGCGCTCGCGACGGCGGTGGTGGTCGCGACCTGGGCGGTCGTGGTGGCCGCGGCCGGCAAGACCACGATCGCGCTGTACGTGGGCGGGCCGTTCGTGGTGCTGGTCTCGATGGCGGTGGTCTACAGCGCGACGGTGACCTATCCGCCACGCGCGGCGATCGGCGTGCTCGCGCTCGGTCTGCTGGGCGCGGTGCCGTGGTTGTTCGGTTCCGACGACCTGCGGCGCAACGCCTGGTTGACGCCGCTGTTCGTCGGCATCGCGGGCGCGGTGGGCTACGCGGTCGGCCGGCAGCGCGCGTACGCCGCCGCGCTGCGCGAGCATCACGCGGAACTGGCCCGATCCGAGTTCGCCGAGGAACGGCTGCGGCTGGCGCGGGAGTTGCACGACGTGATCGCGCACAGCCTGGGGGTGGTCAACGTGCAGGCAGGATACGGCGGTTTCGTGCTCGACCGACGGCCGGAACAGGCCCGGGAGGCGTTGGCGGCGATCCGGCGGATCAGCGGCGAGACGATCCGCGAAATGCGCGGCCTACTCGGGGTGTTGCGCGCGGACGGCCCGGCCGACCGGCTGCCCGCGCCGGGGTTGGCCGATCTGCCCGCGCTGCTCGACCGCAGCGCCCAGGCGGGTCTGCGGGTGGAATCGGCCGTGCTCGGCGAACCGCGCGCGTTGCCGCCCGGCGTGGAGTTGTCCGCGTACCGGATCGTCCAGGAGGCGCTGACCAACATCGCCCGACACGCGCGCACCGCGAACGCAACGGTCACCGTGGACTATCGCGGAAACGCGCTGGCGATCGAGGTCACCGACGACGGCGTCGGGCCGGGGCCCGGATGGCCGGACGAACTCCCGTACGGACACGGGCTGGCCGGGATGCGCGAGCGGGTCGGGCTGTACGACGGGGAGTTCACCGCCGGTCCGCTGCCGGGGCGCGGCTTCCGGGTGACCGCGGTGTTGCCGCTGCGCGAGCGTGTCGCATGAGCGTCCGGGTCCTGATCGCCGACGATCAGGCGCTGGTGCGCGCGGGGTTTCGCGGGATCGTCGATGTGGCACCGGGCTTCACCGTGGTCGGCGAGGCGGGCACCGGGACGGCCGCGGTCGAACTCGCCCGGCGGGAGCGGCCGGACGTGGTGCTGATGGACATCCGGATGCCGGGCATGGACGGCCTGGAGGCCACCCGGCTGATCACCGGCGCCGGCGGTCCGGCGGGGGTGCCGGGCGTGCGGGTGCTGATCCTGACCATGTTCGACCTCGACGAGCACATCTACGAGGCGCTGCGCGGCGGCGCGAGCGGGTTCCTGCTCAAGGACACCGCGCCGGAGGACCTGTTGGCCGCGATCCGGGTGGTCGCCGCCGGCGAGGCGCTGCTCGCGCCGAGTGTGACCCGGCGCCTGATCGCCGAGTTCGCCGGTCGCCCGGACCCGAGCGGGAGCGTCGAGCCGGCCCGGCCCACGACGCTGCCCGGGATCACCGCGCGCGAACACGAGGTCCTGGTCCTGATCGCCGAGGGCCACACCAACCCCGAGATCGCCCGCCGCCTGCACATCACCGAGGGCACCACCAAGACCCACGTGGGCCACCTGCTCACCAAGCTCGCCGCCCGCGACCGCGTACAACTGGTGATCACCGCCTTCCGCGCGGGGCTTGGCCCGAGCTAGCGCGTGTCTTCAGGCCCCCGTCGGGCTCCGCGGCGTCCGGTGCGGTGCATCGGCGTGCCGGAGAAGCAGGTGCATGGTGGTTCTATTCGCCTGTTTCTCCGGGGCGGCGAGGTGCGGTGCCGGGCGTCGTGGAGCTCGGCGGGGGTCTGAAGACACGCGCTAATCCGCGATCGCCGCGGGGATGTCCAGGCGGGCCGCGCGTCGGGCCGGGAGGGTTGCCGCGGCCAGGCCCGCGAGGGTTGCGCCGGCGATCACCGCGGCGATCGTCGGCCAGGGCACGGCGACCACCGTCACGCTGCCGTCGTGGGCCATCCAACGTGTCACGCCGAGGCCCCAGCCGAGACCGAGCGCCAGGCCCAGGGTCGCGCCGTACAGCGCGATGGTCACCGATTCGAGGCGGATCATCCGGCGCACCTGCCTGCGGGTCAGGCCCAGGGCGCGCAACATCGCGATCTCCCGCGTGCGTTCGACCACGGACAACACGAGGGTGTTCACCACGCCCAGGACCGCGATCACGATGGTCAGCGACAGCAGCCCGTACGCCAGGGCCACCATCGTGCCCAGGGCAGCCTTGCGGCTCTCCCGGTAGTCGGCCCGGGTACGCACCGCCACGCCCGGCTCGGCCGAGGTCGCCGCCCGCACCGCCGCGCGCAGCACGGTCGTATCGGTACCGGGTGTCGCGGCCAGGTAGACCGTCTCGTCCCGCACGTCGGGCGCCAACTCGGCCAGGGTGTCCAGGCCGACCATCGGGTTCACGTCGCCGCCCGTGCCCGCCGGCCGATCCGTGCGCAGCCCGCCGACCCGCAACGTGCGGGTCTCGCCGGCCACGGCCCGCACCACGACCGGGTCGCCGACCGCCAGACCCCGGCGCCGGGCGTAGCGCGCGTCGAGCACGATCGCGCCGGGCGCCAATCCGGCCGCCTCGGTGCCGCGGCCGTAGGTGTGGCCGAGCAGGGCGCCGACCCCCGGATCGGCGCCGTCGAGTTCGAGCCGATCGGTGTGCTCGTGGGCGGTGATCCGCGCGTCCACCCGCCGGGTGCGCACCGTGCTCGCCACACCTGGTACGGCCCGCGCGTCGGTCGCGGTCCGCGCGGACAGTGCCGGCTTGCCGGAGAGCACCAGGTCGGCGCGAAAGGTGCGGTCGAAGGTGGCGTCGAACGACGCGGTCATCGAGGAGACGGCCACGCCGACCGCGGCGACCAGCGCGACTCCGATCATCAGTGCGCCGGCGGTGGCCCCGGTCCGGCGCGGGTTGCGCAGCGCGTTGTCCCGGCCGAGCCGGCCCACGGCACCGAAAGGGCGGATGTACGGGGCGCAGAGCGTCGGGATCAATCGGCGGGCGAGGATCGGGCCGAGCAGCACGACCCCGAACAGCGTCAGCACGCCGCCGAGCGCGAGCAGGGCGAGATTGCCGGCGGCCACCGCGGCGGCCCCGAGCGCGAGGACGACGCCACCGCGGAGGGCGGCGCGCCGACGCGGCGGTCCCTGCGGCGCGTCCACGGCGCGCAGGGCGGCCATCGGCGCCACCCGACTCGCGCGACGTGCGGGGCGGTATGCGGCGAGGACCGTGGCGAGGGTGCCGACGGCGTAGCCGACCACGGGGGTGGTCGGCGCGAAGACCAGGTCGATGCCCGAGGACTGCACACCGACCGCGCCGAGCAGTGCGGTCAGTCCGGTGGCCAACGCGTAGCCGGTGCCAAGGCCGAGGGTCGAGCCGAGCAGGCCGAGCACCGCCGCCTCGGTGAGCACCGATCGGCGCACGTCCGCGCGGGAGGCGCCGAGTGCGCGCAACAGGCCGATTTCGCGGGTGCGTTGGGCGACGAGCATGGAGAAGGTGTTGAAGATCAGGAACATCCCGATCGCCATGGTCATCAGCGCGAAGCCGAGCAGGCCGTAGCGGACCACGTCCAGCGCGCCGCCGAGTTCCCCGACGGCGGCGGCGCCGGTTTGGGCGCGGGTGCGGATGTCGAGCGCGGGCGAGCCGGCGCCCTCGGCGTCGAGTGCGGCGGCGACACGATCGCGCAGCACCGTGTCCGGTACGCCCGGCGCCGCCGTGACGGAGACCGCCGTGACCACGTCCGGCCTGCCCAGGAGTCGGGCGGCGGCGGTCGCCGGGTCGACGAAGACGAGAGTGTCGCCCGTGGCCCGCACCCGATAGCCGGCGATGCCGACCACGGTGACCTCGAACGTGCCCGTCGACGGGCTCAGCCGCAGCCGGTCACCCAGCCGGATCCGACTCACCCGCGCCGACTCGGCGTCCAGGACCGCCTCGTTCGGGCCGCGCGGTTCGTGGCCCGAGGTCAGTCGTACCGGCGCGTGGGCACACGCACACCACCCGGCGACCGCCGTCTCCGGATCCGAGACCACCCCGACCCGATCCCCCTCCCCGTCGACGACGGGCACGTCCCGGACCACCACGTCGCCGTGCACGGCGGCCACGCCCTCGACGCCGCGAGCCCGCTCCACCAGCGCCGCCGGCACGGTCGGCGTGCGCCCCGCGCGGACCAGCCGGATCGCCTTGACCTCGGTCCGGGGCGTGACGGTCACATCGGCCGAGGTCGACCGGGCCAGGTCGGCGAACACGGCGGAGACCGTGTCGACGAACATCAGCGTGCCGGTGACGAACGCGACCGAGAGGGTGATCGCCACCGCGGACAACACCATTCGACCCTTGTGCGCGAGGAATCCGCGCAACGAAGCCTTCAACACGGGGACTGCCTTTCGAAGCGGAGCGGTGGACGTCGCCCAAGTTCGCGTACGCGGCCCCCGCCGGTCGTCGGGCCGAGAGGCGTTTTCCGGCGCGGTACCGGGGTCGGCCCGAGCCCGGGTCGACCGGCCGTGATCCACCCGTGGGGGGATCGCCGGACCGGCCCCGTGGGCCGATGCGGGTGCGCGCGTCGCGTGGCTAGGGTCCGAACGTGGTCGACGAACCGCGCCCGCCGCTGACCCAGCGGCTGCGCCCCGTGCACTGGCTGGTCATCGACGTGCTCGTCGCGTGTGTGGTGGCGAGTTCGCTTGTCACGCTGCGGCCGGACGCCGAGGGCCGGCTCGGCTCGGTGACCTGGATCGTGATCGCGCTGCTGATGCTGGTCATCGCCGGCGCCGTCGCGGTGCGCCGCGTGTACCCGATCACCGCGCTCGCCGGGGCGCTGGTGGCGGAGGCATGTCTGCGCGGGCTCGGGTTGAAGGCGGCGGTCGGCTTCGCGACCGCGCTCACCCTGTACACGGCGGCGCTCACCGCCCGGAACCGGCCGGCCGTGTGGGGTCTGGGTACGGTCGCGGTCACGGTGGGGTTCGTGGCGGCGCCGATCCCGCTGTATCCGTCGATCCTGGCCTGGACGCTGGGGACGAGCGCCCGCTCGCGGCGAGAGTACGCGCGGGCGCTGCGCCGCCAGGCCGAGCGGCAGGGGCGGGAGGAGGCGGAACGGCGGGCCGGGGAGCAGGCGGCCGAGGAGCGTTTGCGGATCGCCCGCGAACTGCACGACGTGGTCGCGCACAGCATGAGCCTGATCACCGTGCAGGCGGGCGTGGCGCACTACGTGGGCGCCGAGCGGCCGGAGGAGGCGATCCGGGCGCTGGGCTCGATCGAGGCGACCGGGCGGACCGCGCTGCGCGACATGCGCCGGCTGCTCGGCATGTTGCGTGATGCGGACGGCACGCCGCAGGACCCGGAGTTGGCGCCCGCGCCGACGTTGGCCGCGCTCGATACGCTCGTCCGGGACGCGGCGGCGGCCGGGCTGAGCGTCGATTTCACGGTGCTCGGTGAGCGCCGGGACCTGCCGGCGGGCATCGAGCTGGCCGCGTACCGCATCGTCCAGGAGGCGTTGACCAACGTGATCAGGCATGCGGGGGTCGATCGCTGCTCGGTCGAACTGCGCTACACCGAGCGGGAGATCGCGCTCGACGTCGTGGACTCGGGACGTGGCGGTCCGGCGGCGGTGCCGGGGCACGGGCTGATCGGGATGCGTGAGCGGGTGGCGGCCTACGGCGGCGAGTTCGACGCGGGGCCGAGGGCGGACGGGGCCGGGTTTCGGGTGGGCGCCCGGTTGCCGATCGAGGAGGGTGCGCCGTGACGGGGGAGCCGATCCGGGTGCTGGTCGCCGACGATCAGGCGCTGCTGCGGGGGGCGTTGCACCTGTTGATCGACGCCGCGCCGGATCTGGCCGCGGTCGGCGAGGCCGCCGACGGCGCCCATGCCCTCGAACTGGTCCGCGCCGCCCGGCCGGACGTGGTCCTGATGGACATCCGGATGCCGGGCATGGACGGTCTGGAGGCCACCCGGCGGATCACCGCCTCGCCCGACACGAGCGATACCCGCGTGCTCATCCTGACCACGTTCGACCTCGACGAGTACGTGTACGCGGCGCTGCGCGCGGGCGCGAGCGGCTTCCTGCTGAAGGAGACGCCGCCGGCCGAACTCCTCACCGCCATCCGGATCGTCGCGGCGGGCGACGCGCTGATCGCGCCGAGCGTCACGCGCCGACTGATCGCCGAGTTCGCGGCCCGTCCCGAGCCGCGACAGCGGCCGAACTCCGGCCGGGACGCGGGCCTGACCGACCGCGAGCGCGAGGTGCTGGCCCTGATCGGTCGCGGGCTGTCCAACCCGGAGATCACCGAGTACCTGCATGTGAGCGCGTCCACGGTGAAGACCCACGTGGGTCGCCTGCTGATGAAACTGGGCGCCCGCGACCGGGCCCAACTGGTGATCGCCGCCTACGAGTCCGGCCTGGTCGGTCCCGGTGCGTCCGCCCGCGCCGCCGAGCGGTAGGCGGACGCCGGGAGGCGGCGGCGCTCAGGCCCAGGCGGTCGGGTGGGCCTTGGTGTGCCAGGCGGTCACCGCCGTGGCGTCGGTGGGTTCCACGTCCGGCGGGAGGTCGGTGGGGTCGAGCCAGGCCAGGCGGGCGCACTGGTCGGGTTCGGCGTTGGTGGGGTCGCCGGTCCAGGCGGCGGTGTGGAAGTACCAGCCGATCACCGGTGCGCCGGTGTCGCCGAGCACCTGCGAGACGTAGGCCGTGCGCAGGTCGGCCGTGGCCACGTAGGTGGCGATCTCCTCCCTGGTCTCCCGGGCGCACGCCTCGATGAGGAGTTCGCCGGGGTCGACCAGGCCGCCCGGGAGCGCGAGCAGGCCGTCGGCGAAGCCGGTGTCCTTGCGCTCCATGAACAACACCGCCCCGTCGGCGCGTTCGAGGATGATGGCGGCGTAGGCGATGGCGTTGTGGCGGTGGTCGCTCACGTGTCGGTCTCCCCATGGTCGATCCGAGTGCTTCCGGGCGCCTGCGGGCGATCGCCCCGGGCGCGCGACGGCGCCGGCGCGTGGCGGACCGGCGGGGGCGACCCGCGCTCCGACACGCACCTGTGCCCGGACCAACGACCGGTGCGGGACGGCGTCACGCCCGAACCACCGGGGTTGGGCGTCGCCCTCACGCTCCCACGATGCGTTCGACCGCCGCCGCGACGAGGCTGTCGCGTTCGGCCGGGGAGAACACGTCCGGCAGGGTGAGCTGTTCGACGATGAGCCAGTTGAACGCCAGGTACAGGAGGCGAACCGCGGTGGCGTCGCCGGGGAGGCCGGATTGCTCGTGGTAGCTCACGTTGGCCGCCACGTCGGCCCGGACCCGCTCGGTCAGCACCGTGCGCAACTCCGGCCGCCGGGTGGCCTCAAGGCGCAGTTCGAGCAGCGCGAGGTAGCCGGTGCGAAAGGCGCTGACGCGGTCGACGACCTCGCGCATCAACACGGTGTACGTCTCCCGGTCCGGTGTGCTCGCGCGGTGTCGCGCGATGATCTCCTCGCCGGGCTGTAGTCGCTCGTAGACCCGGGCACCGGCCTGGGTGAGCAGGTCGTCGCGGCTCGTGAAGTAGTTGGAGGCGGTACCGGTGGGCACCCGCGCCTCGACGTCGACCGCCCGGAAGGTAAGCCCCCGGGCCCCCTCCTTGGCCAGCACCTCGATGGCGGCATCGACCAGCGCCGCCCTCCGCTCGTCATTCCTGCGCACCATAAAGACCACTCCATCTGTAGTACTACACCTGCATGGAGACTACAGCGCCGCACATATCCGCAGTGGGAGCGCGTGGCCGGTGGGAGCGCGTGGGCGGTGGGCGGTGGGCGGTGGGCGGTGGGCGGTGGGCGGTGGGCGGTACGGTCCTGCCATGCATGATTCGCCGCGAGCCGCCGCCTCCGACCCCACGCCCGAAGCGGCGTCGCCGCCCTCGCCCGCCTCGCTCGGGCCCGTGACCGCGGACGACCTGGATCTGGCCGTCCGGCTCGCGGTGGCCGCGCTCCGCGAGGTGCCGGCGACCGCCTGGGACGACCGGGCCGGTTCGCTGGAGTGGACCTGCTGGGAGACGGTGGAGCACCTGAACGACGACCTCTTCGCGTATGCCGCCCAACTGGGCCTGCGCACCCCGCCGTTGACCGCCAACGTGCCCTTCGTCTGGGAGAGCCGCCGCCCGGGCGGCCCGGCGAACGCGATCCACGCGGACCGTACGGCCGGCCCCGGCGGGCTGTTGCAGGTCCTGGAGGTGAGCGGCGCCCTGTTGGTGTCCATGGTGCGGACCACGCCGTCGAGCGTGCGCGCCCACCACGGCTTCGGCGACGCGGACCCCGAGGGCTTCGCGGCGATGGGGATCGTGGAGACCGTGGTGCACACGTATGACCTGGCCAACGGCCTGGGCCTGCGCTGGACCCCGCCCGCCGACCTGTGCGCACGCGTGATCGCCCGGATCTTCCCGGACGTCCCGCAGGACACCGACCCCTGGCCCACCCTCCTGTGGGCCACCGGCCGAGGCGACCTGCCCGGCCACCCCCGCCGCACCTCGTGGCGCTGGTACAGCGAGCCGCGACCGTAACCCCCCGCCACGGAGGCCGGAGGCCACGCGCACCGGGTCGAAGGGGCGGAGGATCAGAGGGTCAGCACGATCTTCCCGGCCACCCGGCCCGATTCGCCGCGCGCGTGCGCCTCGGCGGCGGCCGACAGGGGGAACACCGAGTCCAGTTCGGGGCACAGGCGGCCCGCCTCGACCAGCGCCGCGATCTCCCGCATGGCCGCGTGATCGGCCTCGACCAGCATCTCCGCGGCCCGGACCCGATATCGCCCGACGTCCAGGTCCCGCACGTGGTTGACGATCGCAACCAGGACGCCGCCCGGACGCAGCGTCGGCAACGAGCGCGGCCCGTACTCGCCGCCGACGCCGTCCAGCACCACGTCCACGTCCCGCACCACCTCGGCGAAGTCGGTCGTGGTGTAGTCGATCACCTCGTCCGCGCCGAGCGCCCGGACGAAGTCGTGCTTGGGCCCGCTCGCCGTGCCGATGACGTACGCGCCGCGCGCCTTGGCGATCTGTACCGCCAGGTGGCCGACCCCGCCGGCGGCGGCATGGATCAACACTCGCTGCCCGGCCCGCAGTTCACCGACATCAACCAGGGCCTGCCACGCGGTGGTCGCACACAGCGGCAGTGCGGCGGCGCGGACGTGGTCGAGGTTCGCGGGCTTGCGCACCAGGTGGCGGGCCGCGGCGACCGCGTATTCGGCGTGCGCCCCGTTCCCGTACGGGTATTTCAGCATGCCGAACACCTCGTCGCCCGGTCGGTGGATGGCCACGCCCAGACCCACCGTCTCGACCACGCCCGACACCTCCCAGCCGAGCACGAACGGCGGCCGGCCCAGGATCAGGCCGGTGGCCCGGTGGATCCAGTCGGTCGGATTCACCCCCGCCGCACACACCCGGACCAGCACCTCGCTCGGGCCGGGCACCGGCCGCTCCAACTCCACCTCCCGCAATACCGCCGGGTCGCCCAGAACGTCCTGACTGATGGCGCGCATGTCACTTCTCTCTCGGTGTAGCGGGGCCGCCCGATCGCGCCGGTCGCCCCGGTCCGCCTGATCGACCCGGACATCGTGTCGAGTACCCGACCGGCCGGGCGATCGTCCGGAACGACATGATGCGTACACTTCCGGACGTGAGCACAGTCGCGATAGCCGTCGCCGACGGCATCCTGCATTTCGAACTGGCCCTGGCCCACGAGGTCTTCGGGTCACCGGCACCGGCCGCGGCCTCGGCCTCGGCCTGCGTCGAGCACTGGTACGACGTCGTCGTCTGCGGGGCCGGCCCGGTGCGGGTCGACGGGCGTTTCCTGCTCGAACCCGACGGCGGCCTCGACCGGCTCGCCGGTGCCGACACGGTGATCGTCCCCGGCTGGGCCGACGTGGACACCGACCCGCCGGCGGACCTGGTCGACGCGGTACGCGCGGCCCACGAGGCCGGCGCGCGGGTGGCCTCGCTCTGCACGGGCGCCTTCGTCCTGGCCGCCGCGGGGCTGCTCGACGGGCGGCGCGCCACCACCCACTGGGCCCACACCGAGGCCCTGGCCGAGCGCTATCCCGAGGTCGAGGTGGACCCGGACGTGCTGTACGTCGACAACGGCAGCGTGCTCACCTCGGCCGGCAAGGCCGCCGCGATGGATCTGAGCCTGCACATGATTCGCCTCGACCACGGCTCGGCGGTCGCCAACGCGATCGCCCGCCGACTGGTGGTGGCACCCCACCGACCCGGCGGCCAGGCCCAGTTCGTCGCCACCCCGGTACCCGAACAGCCCGACCACCCGCTCGGCGAACTGCTCGGCTGGGCGGCCGGCCGGCTGGACCAGCCCTTGACGGTGGAGGACCTGGCCCGCCGAGCCAACATGAGCTCACGCCACCTGGGGCGGCACTTCCGGTCGGTGACGGGCACCACCCCGTTGCAGTGGCTGCTGACCCAACGCATCCACCGGGCCCAGGAGTTGCTGGAGACCACCGACGACAGTGTGGACGCCGTCGCCGAGGCCACCGGCATGGGCACCGCGGCCACCCTGCGCCGCCACTTCAACCGCACGGTGGGCGTGCCGCCCGACGCGTATCGCCGGACCTTCCATCGACGGCGGGCCGACGGGGAGTCGGCGGCGGGCCGCCGGTAGCGCGGACCGGCTCCGGCACCGGCGGCTACCGGGCCGGATCGGTCGCGAGGGTGAACTCTCGAACGACTCGGGCCAGTTCCGCAGGACGGTCGAGGGGGATGAGGGTGTAGCTGTCGTCGATCTCGACCAGCCGTCCCCCGGGCAGGAGTTCGGCGAGGCGGCGGCCGTGGTCCGGGGGCATGACCCGGTCGGCGCTCGCCCAGACCACCAGGGCCGGACGATCGAAGTCGGGCAGGCGCTCCGCCGCCGCGAGCAGGAGGTCGGTGTCCGCGCCGGCCGCGCGCAGCATACGCACCGCGTCGCGACGGATCTCGGGTCGGGACAGGATCGGCGCCGCCCAGCGGGCGGTGGCGGCGTCGCCGCGCTTGGTCAACCACCCGAAGGCGAGCGGGAGTCGGCGTACCGGACGCAGCCGCATCTGCTGCATGAAGAGCCCGAACAGGCGCGGCGGGAGTTTGCCGGCGCGCACGAGGGTCCGGCCGGTGAGCCCGGGCGGAAAGTTGTCGAAGGCATCACACGAGGCGAGCACGACCCGCCCCACCCGGGCCGTGTTTCCACCGGCGATCAGCAGTTGCACGAGCGCGCCACCGGTGTCGACGCCGACCAGGGTGACCTCGCTCAGGTCGAGCGTGTCCAGGAACTCTCCCACCAGCGCGGCCACTTTGGGCAACGACAGGTCGGCCTCGGCGGACATCGCATGCCGGTGCGCGCCGAGCGGCAGAGTGGGCGCCACGCAGCGGTGGTCGACGGACAGCGTGGCGATCACCTCGTCCCACAACGACGAGTCCATCAGGAACCCGTGCAGCAGCACGACCGTGGGACCGTCGCCGCCGGTGTCCTCGTACCCGATCGTGCCTACCGACAGCCGAACTTCCTTGTGGGCCATGGTCTCCCCCTCCGGCAGCACCCAGCGCGCACCGTTCGCCGTTCACCCTCAAAAAGTGAACCACGTGGTTCGCAAACTGTCCACGGGAAGCCACGGGAAGCCACGGGAAGCCCCGAGACGCCGGCGTGCCGTCACTCTCCGGCGGCCTCCTCCCGCTCCAGCGCCCGAATCAGCGCCTCGAACCCGGCGGCGACGCCCGCCGTGTCGCCACTGGTCCGCGCATCCACCAAAAACCCCCGGAGCACCGCGAGAATCATCTCGGCGACCTCGAACTTGCGCTGCTCGGACCAGTGTTCGGGGCAGATGGCCAGCAGCGTGGGCAGATACTGCCGGGACGCCCCGCGGCCGAGGTCGGCGTAGCGATCGGGGTCGTACATCGCCAGCCCGATCGCCTGGTCGAGCACCCGCGCCTCGTCACCGACCAGAATCGGCCACACCACCCGCACCCACTCGGCCAGTGGCAGCCGCTCGGAACCGGGCCGCCCGGCGGCGACGGAACGATCGATCCGCCGATCGCGCAGTTGCAGGATGCCCTGCCGCAGCAGGTCGTCGGCCCCGTCGAAGTGATAGAGCAGCACCTTGTGCGTGGTATCGGCCGCCCGCGCGGCCCGGCGCAGCGAAAAGTCCACGAGCCCATTGGCCGCCAGATCCGCGGTGACCCGATCGAGCAACTCCCGCCGCCGAGCCTCCCCCCGCGGCGACCCGACGGATCGCCGATAACCCCCGGCGGAGGATGCCTCGGCGGCGGGCTCGACCTGCTCGACAGACTCGACCGGCTCGACCGGCTCAGGTGCGGAGGGGTTCACGTCGGCAACTCCCATGGTCCAATATCCGCTGTCCGCACCCGAGGAGGGCATCGGACACACGGCGCGGTACGCGCTACATGCACCGGTCGACATTAGTGCCGTCCCCGGCGCCGGCCGGCCCACCACGGCACCCGCCCATCCCGCGACACCCTCACCCCAGACCCGGTGCTCCGCGGGCGTCAGCGGGGCCGACGGGCGACCGTCGGCCATGGCCATCGGGCCGCCGTCCGGTCCGCGTCCGGGGCCGGCGGATCGGGGATGCGGTCGAGGGCGGAGGGTTGCCAGGCGCGGTCCCGTTGCGCGCGCAGCAGGGGGATGGGGCTGTCGTCCGTGCCGTACAGGCGGTCCGCGAGGCGGATCAGCGTGTCGTGGCGGGCGAGCGCGAGCCCCCGGGCCCACGACGAGGGGCCGTAGCCGGCTGCCGCGGCCACCCGCACGGCGGCCGCGGCGCCCACCGCGATGGCCGGCCCGGCGATGTCCTCGGCGGGATCGCGGACCACCGCGTCCGTCCAGTCCAGCACCCCGCGCACCCGACCGCCGCCGCCGACCATCAGGTGCTCGCCCTTGAGATCGCCGTGCACGACGACGCTCGACACGGGTTCCGCGCTCGGGCCACGCAGCGGCGCCCCGTCGAACTCGCCGTCGGCGGTGAGCCGTTGCGCCGCCGCCTCGGCCGGTTCGCGCAGTTGGGCCATCGACCGAGGCGCGACCACGGGCAGGCCGACGCCGACCGCGTCCGCCTCGGCGACCCGGGCCAGACCGGCCAACATCCGCGCCAGGGCGACCTCGCCCCGCCGCGAGACCCGACGCAGTTCGGCGGAGGTGCCGGGGATGCGGGTGTCGAGGGAATAGGCGAGCCCGTCCGCCCACTCGCCGGCGGCCACGCTCGCGGGCAGCGCGACGCCGACCACGGGACGCAGCAGGTCGCGCAGCGCGATCTCGCGACGCTGCCGGGCGGACGTATCGGCGTCCCGGGCCAACCGCAGAACATGATCCGCCCCGACCCACCACGAGGAGTGCTCCCCACCCTCGTCGATCGGCCGCACGACCCGCCCCGCGTCCCGACCCAACACCGCGTCGACGAGGCACCGCACCCCCCGCTCCGTCGGCACGGGCATCCCGGGCGGCCCGGCAGGCGTCCCGGGCGTCGTGGACGGCGGCGGCACGGACGCGGAGGCAGCTGCGGACATCCCCCGATCATCCCAGCCGGGACCGGGGCCACCCACGGGTTATCCCACCCTCGCCACACCCCGGGCGGACAACCGCGAGGCCGGTGACGAACCCGCGTGCCCACCCGGCGATCGCCTCACATACCGACCTCCTCCGAGCCCTCCTCCCCCACCGGACCCGCGTCCCGCGAACCGCCTGCGCCCCCGCCCCGGCCCGACGGCAGGAGCGAGTCCCCCGCCACCGCCTCCGGCGCCCCCGTAGAGGCCAGCAGGGCCCGCAACGCCGCCGCGTCCGCCTGGATGTGGGCCTCGTCCTGCCGACCCCGGTCGAGGTGGGCGAAGGCGGGTGTGCGGCCGGGGCTCGGGGCGGTGGGGTGACGCGGAATCAGATGTGCGTGCAGGTGCGGGATGTCGTTCTCGAGGAGGGACACGTTCAGCCCGGGCACCGGTCGATAGTGCGCCTCGATCGCCCGCCCCGCCGCGGTCACCTCGGTCATGAACCCGGCGAGCTGACGTGCGGTCAGGTCGGTCAGGCGTGCGACGTGGCCGCCGGTCCACACCACGACGATGTACCCGCGTACCCGCCCCGAACGCCACAGGTAGGCATTGCCGTAGACGCCGCGCTTGAGCAGCAGGCCCCAGCCGATGTCGGGCGCGGTGAAGTCCTTTTCGCACATCGCGCAGGGCGCGTCCGGGTGCGGCTCCGCGTACCGTTCGGGCCAGGTGGACGCTTCGAGCGGGCGGGGTCCGGGCACCTGGGAACCACACACGACGGCCTCCAACACGAACGGGGGCGAGAGCCCGCTTGCTGCTGCAAACGTTCGGTTGAATCAACGAAAAGCGTCGAAACGATGTCACGCCCCCGCCCCGGCTGTGACCGGCCCGCAGCACCCTCGGGACGGATTCGCGACAGGCGCAACCCCACACACCCGGGGTTTCACCCACCGGGCGACAAAACCATCACCCACCCGCGACGGCCCACTCACCCACCCGAGTGGTCCGGCGGAGCCGCCGGTCCAGCCGACCGCCCCGCCGACAACGCGCGTGCTACGACCGCTCCCGCCCGTCCCCACCGCGCTGCGCCACCGGCACGATCTGCAACGTCTCCGCCATCTCCGCGTCCGTACCGCCCGCGGCCTCGGCCGGCGACACCGCTCCCGATCCCGAACCCGGTCCCACCACGATCGCGTAGGTGCGCGCGAGCTGTTCCAGCTCCTTGACGCTCACCGCCTCCTTGCCCACCTGGCCGGCCATCCGCGCCACCGCGTCGAGCAGCGCCACCCGGGCCCGCTCCGCCGCATCGGTTTCCGCCTCCACCGCTGCCCCCTGCTCCGCTGCCGCCTTGCTCACTGCGCAAACCTCCGCGTCGAACCTCGACAATGCGCTCGGCAGGCTACCGCCGATTGCACCCCGCTCCGACCGCCCGCAGGTCCGCGCACCCGACCCCACCGTTTCGCCCCACCCGTCGAGTCCACCCATTAGGCTGAACCACCCGGCCGTACGAGGGGGATGGATGCACGTGCCGAGCCACGACCCGCCGTCTCGGGCCCGTTCGGACATGAGCACCGCACCGCACGACCCCGGGGGATCCCGGGTGGTCCTGGTCGGCGCACACACCTTCGAACACCTGACCCCGCTGCCGGCCGTGGCCCGAAACCTCTCCCGGCTACGGGAGTTGCTGACCGACCCGGACGTCTGGGGCCTGCCCGCCGAGAACTGCGTCGTGATCGAGCAGCCGGACCATCGCGACCTGGTCCTGGACGCGCTCACCGACGCCACGGCCGCCGCGACCGACCTGGTCCTGCTGTACTACGCGGGTCATGGCCTGGTCTCCCCGGACAGCGAGGACCTGCTGCTGTCCCTCCCCCGGTTCCGCCCCGAACGTCCCTACACGGCACTGCCGTTCCAGGAGATCCGCGACGTGCTGCGCTCGGCCCGCCGCGTCCCCGCCAAGGCGGTACTCCTGGACTGCTGCTTCGCCGGCCGCGCCCTGACGGGGGCGATGGGTCCGGACGACGCGCGGCTGACGGAGTTGTCCCGGGTGGAGGGCAGTTACGTCCTGGCCGCCGCCGCAGCGACCCGGCAGGCGATCGCCCCGGTCGGAGGGCAATACACGGCCTTCACCGGGCAGTTGATCGACGTCCTCGAACACGGCGTCCCGGGCGGCCCGAAGACCCTCGACCTGGCCACGGTGCACGCCCACCTGCACCGGATCCTGCCCGAACTGGGCTTCCCCCGGCCCCGACAGCGCAACGAGGACCAGGGTGCGCGGATCGTACTGGGCTGGAACCGCCACCCATCGGCCGCCGACACCACACCGCGGCTGCCGCCCCACCTCCGGGACTTGCTGCACGCGCAGACCATCGCCGCACGCAACTTCACCTACCGCCTCTACGACGCGCCCCTCGACGGACTCGCCACCGTCTACGTCCGGCAACAGGCCCGCAGCGCCCCGACCGCACCCACCCGGCAACCCCCCGACCGCATGCGGGACCCCCGCCGCAACCCGCGCGAAGAGGAGCACCACCAACGGCACTTCGTATCGACCGAGCCGAGCGGGCCCGCGATCGCCCCCGCCCGGGCCGCCGAGGACACACTCGGACTGCATCGCCACGTCCTGATCACCGGCGGCGCGGGCCAGGGCAAGTCCACCCTGAGCCTGCAACTGGCCGCGTCCCTGGCCCTGGCCTACGAGTCGGGCGAGGCCCAAGGCCCCGACGGCGAACGACTGTTGCCCCTGCGCGTCACGGCCGGACGCCTGGCCGCCGGGCGCAGCGCGCTGATCCCGCGCCTGGTCCGGATCCTCTCCGCCGAACTGGCGCCACACCTCGACTACGCCCTCCCGGACGACCTGCTCGACCACCTGCCCGAGAACACCGCGTGCCTGCTGATCGTCGACGGCCTGGACGAGATCACCGACCCGGAGCGACGGCGCGGCCTGGTCGCCGAGTTGGCCGGCCGGGTCCGCAACCCCGACGGCCGTTTCCGGCTGCTGATCACCACCAGGCCGCTGCCCAACGACGAGCTGGCCCCGCTGCAACACGCGGCGACCGGGACGTACACGCTGGAGCCCTTCGACCGCGAGCAGTTGCGCGAGTTCGCCCACCGCTGGTTCCGCGACCACCCCGACGGAGCGACCCTGGCCGCCGGCTTCCTGCGCCAGACCGAGGCCGCCGGCGTCCGCGACCTGGTCCGCGTGCCACTGCTGGCGACAGTAGCGGCACTCGTCTACCGCAAACACCCGACCACCCCGCTGCCGAGCAACCGATTCACCCTCTACTGCGACTACTTCACCCTCCTGACCGACGCGCACCTGGAGGAAATGCACGAGCAACAACAAACCGTGCTGCAACGCTGGACGCTGCGCCCCGCCGTACACCGAGCCGGCGTCGCGTTCCTGTTCGACCACCGCCCCGAACTCGTCGAACACCTGGCCGTCACGGTGGTCACCGACCCGACGGCCGGCACCCGCCCCCTCCTGGACCTGGCCCTGGACTGGCTCGACGAACACGGCTGTCGGGCCACCCGCCGAGGCGTCCCGGAATGGCCCAGGCTGGTCGCATCGGTGCTCGGCACCGTCGGCGTCTTCACCCACCACCACGACTTCCTGCGCTTCACCCACTACAGCTTCGCCGAACACCTGGCCGCCGACGTCCGAGCCGACCAACTGCCGCCCCACTTCGACCCGGCGGCCCCGGACTGGACCCACGCGGTACACCGAGCCGTCCACGGCGACCTGTTCGCCCACGCGATCCTGGCCCACCACGCCCACCGCTACGGCACAGGCGACGCGATCCTGGACTGGCTCGGCCGCGGCACCGGCGACTTCGCGGCGCTGGCCGGCGAACTCCTCGCCCGGGGCGTCCCGGCAGCGAGCCGACACACCGAGTCGTTCGCGGCGAACCTGATGCTGACGTTGACCCGGGACTCCACCGATGGACAGGTGGAACGCGCGGCCTCCGACGCCGCCGCGTTGGTCACGGAGCCCGTAGTCCGCCGAACGCTGCTCGACTTCTTGGAAAGCTGCTACCAGAGGGACGACGTACGTATCCAACTGGCCCAGTCCCTGGCCACCCATGACGCCGGCCTCGCGGTCGAAATCCTACGCGGTGTGCTCGACCGGGAGAACGTCCACCTGAACACCCGCATCGCGGCCATGCGCGCGCTGGCCGGCTGCGGTCCCGAACATGTCGCCGAGGCCACCGGCGCTCTACGGGCCGCCCTCGCCTCGGAAGATGCGACCCCACACGCATTGGTCGAGGCCGCCATCGGCTTGGCCGCGCTGGGGCCGGAAGGCACCAACGCGGCCGTCGATGCGCTGCGAACCGTCCTTGCCGACCCCCTCGCACAGGTCGACGACCGTACGCGGGCGGCACGCACACTGGCCGAAATCGCGCCGGAACACGAGACGGAAGCCGTGAACGTGTTGCGTACCGCGCAGAACGATTCGGATACCTCGCTCTACAATCGCCTCTCCGCAGCGAGACGACTGGCCGAACTCGGTTCCGCGTACACGGAGGAGGCCGCACGTCTCTTGCGTGTCCTCCTCGACGCGCCCGACGGCACCATGTTCACACGCAATGAAGCCATACTGGCGCTGGCCGATCTCGGGCCGAGCCACACCGCTGAGGCGACGCGACTACTGCGAGCACATCTCGCGGCGCCGAACGCGGGCGGTCCCTACACCGACGCGATGGCACTGGCGCTGGCGAAACTCGCCCCCGCTCACGCGGGCGAGGGCGTCGACGCCCTCCGCCGACTTCTGGCAGCCCCCACAACAAAGGCGTGGCAGAGCTGTGATTGCGCGCGTTCGCTGGCCCGGCTGGATGCGGATCGACGCACCGAGGCCACCGATGTCCTCCGCGCCATGCTCACCGCGCCGACGTCCGACGCGACCCGTCGGATCCTTGCCGCCAGTGCGTTGGGGCAGCTGAGTCCCGACCATGTGACGGAGGCGGCGACACTGTTGGAAGCGATGATCGACGCCGCCGATCTGACGTCACAGGAAAGCAGAGACGCGGCGGATGCCCTGGTCGACCTCGGACCCGCGTGGCTGCCGCAGGCCATTCGAGGCTTACGCAAAGTCCTGACCGCGCCCGATGCCAACTGTTGGGCACGGGTGCACGCGGCTCGGTCCCTGACGCTCCTGGGCCCGGTCCACCTACCCGAGGCGGTCGATGTACTGGATCGACTGTTCGACGACCCCGATAGCCCCGGCACCCTGCGCAACTACATCATCCAGACCTTGAACGTCGTGCCCGAGCATCTCGAGGCCAAGAGGATCGGGCTTCGAAGAATGCTGGACGATCCCGATACCCCGGTCCGGATTCGGCCCGAAACGGCGCGAACTCTGCACAACGCCGGAGGCAGCACCGCCGAGGTGGCAGACGCCCTCCGCACCGTCCTGTACGCACCGGACACGGTCGCCGAGGATCGCCGCTGCGCCGCGCACATCCTGAGCACTTGCGGGCCGCTCTACACAAGGGAGGCCGCGACCGCACTCCGGGACCTGCTTTCGGCTCCCGACGCCGATGCACAATCACGTGCCCGAGCGGCCGACGTCATGGCCGGTTGGATCCTGAACCACGAGGCCGTGGCCGTGAACACATTGCGCGGGATCGCCATTTGCCCCACGACACAACCGATCGATCGGGCGCACGCCGCCCAAAACCTCGCTTCTGTCGGACAGGGCTATGTCAGGGAGGCCACGGACATCGGTCGAGCCGTCCTGACGATGCCCGGTCTACCTGCGAAGTCCCGTGTCGCCGTGGCCGAGATCTGCGCGGGGATCGGCCCGACCTGCACAGCCGACGCGGTCTCGGCAATCCAGGCCATCCTCCGAGACCCCGCGTCCGGACCCTCCCTACACCGGGTGGCCGCCGTTGCCCTCGCCGACTTGGGTGACGGCTACCTCCACGAAGCCTCCGACGCGCTCTGGAACACCGTCACGGCACCCGAGGTCGACCCGACCGAGCGGTGCAGGGCAGCCCATGCTCTTCGCGTGGTCGGCACCGCCCGCGTAGACGATCTGGCCCAGGCCCTCCGCACCATCCTCACGGACCCCTCCGCCGCCCCCCTCGCCCGAACCCTCGCCGCCCACACGCTCGGCCGGCTCGGCCGCGGCTACGTCCACGAAGGCGCCGACCATCTCCGCGCTCTCCTCGCCGAGCCCGACCTCGCCCCGTCCGCACGGGCCAAGGCGGCGGCGAAACTCGCCGATCTCGGGCAGGGCTTCAAGGCCGAGGGCATCGCCGCACTGCAATTCCTGCTCACCTCCACCGACACCTCCCTCCATGACCGAGTCACGGTGGCCCGCAGGCTGTTCAACCTGAGCCGCCAATCCCTCCCCGACGTCGCCGCCACCCTCCGCGCCGTCCTCGCCGAGCCCGACGCCGGCCCCTACACCCGCACCCGCGCGGCCCGCCTGCTCGGCACCCTCAGCCCCCGCTTCCTCGACGAAGCCGCCGAACACCTGCGCCGCATCCTCGCCGCCCCCGCCACGCCCCCCGTCGCCACCCGCCGAGCCGCGGCCGCCCTCGGCATGCTCAGTCCACGCTTGCGCCCCGAAGCCGCCGCGATCCTCCGCGCCCTCCCCGCCGGCGACCTCACCGTCTCGACCTCCTACGCCCGCCGGACCGTCGCCCGCGTCCTCCGCGACTTCGGCCAGGGGTACGAGCTGGCGGCCTGCTAGAAAGCAGGTCCACCCGAACACCGACGCGGAGCGAAAGCGAGCACACCCATGGCCACCGACCAGCGCCCCACCCCACCCGTGACCGGCAACGAGCGCGAGATGATGCGGGCCTTCCTCGACTTCCACCGGGCCACGCTCGCGATGAAGTGCGAAGGGCTCTCCGACGAGGAGCTACGCCGGCAGTCGATGCCGCCGTCGACGCTCTCCCTCCTCGGACTGGTCCGGCACATGGCCGAGGTGGAGCGCACCTGGTTCCGGCGGGTGATCAACGCGGAGGACATCCCGCTCGTGTGGTCCGACGAAGGCGACTTCCAGGTGGCCTACGACGCGAGCGCGTCGACCCGCTCGGAGGCGTTCGCCGCGTGGGAGGCCGAGGTGGCCCACTCACGGCGGATCGAGGCCGAGGCGGAATCCCTGGACGTCATCGGCCACAACGCCAGGTGGGACCAGGACGTGTCGCTGCGCCTGGTCATGCTGCACCTGATGCACGAGTACGCCCGCCACAACGGCCACGCCGACTTCCTCCGCGAGGGCGTCGACGGCACCGTCGGCGCCTGACCCGCCCCCACCCCGCCCTCGTCCCACCTCCTCCCCCGCCACGACCGCCGTCCCGATTTTCGGGACGGCGGTCGCGTTTTTCGCACCTGTGGACCCCACCCTCCGCCGCCGGGGGACACTTCACGCCAACATGGGGACCTAGGACGGCAGATCCCAAATCCCCATTGCGGCCGACCGTCCGGATATGCTCCGGCGGTGATCGAGTACACGCTTTCCTCGCACGCGGCACGCGTGGTGCGGGACGCTGCCCTGGAAGCCGGGGTGGCGCTGAGCGAACTCGCCCATCTGCCGGGCTTCGAACCGGAGACGCTGGCCGACCCGCTGTTGCGGGTGCCCACCGCCAGCGTGGTCCGGACCTGGGAGCTGGCCGTCGCCACCGGCCCGCCCGACGTCGCGATCCGGGCCGCGGCGAGCGCCACGCAGGGTCGGCTGCACGTGTGGGACTACCTGTTCACCTCCGCCGGCTCGTTCGCCGACGGCTGCCGCGACGCCGCACGCTATGTGTCGACGATGTCCGACCCGGTGGTCGAGATGACCGTGGTCGAGGACGATCGACGCCTCACCGTCACCTACGGCATCGCCAACTACTCGCCGGCGGCGGTCACCGCGATCGACGAATTCGCGATGGCGATCATGCTCAAGCGGGCGCGCGACGCCCGGGGCCCGGGCGTGGTCCCCGTGCACGTCGCCCTCGCGCACGAGGCCCCGAAGAACCACCGGCATCTGATCGAGGCGTTCGGCACCCGCGCCATCGACTTCGGCGCCCGAACGAACTCGATGACCTTCCTCGACATGGACGCCGAACGCCCGCGCCCGACCGGCCCCGGCGACGACGAACTCGGGCTGATCCTGCGCCGATACGCGGACAACCTGCTGGAGAACGCCCGCCCGGCGGCAGGGTGGCACGGCAGGTTCCGGTCGGTGTTGGCCGGCTCCCTCGGCGGCGAGGAACTGAGCCTGGAGATGGTCGCCCACCGGATGGCGATGAGCCCGCGCACCCTCCAGCGCCGACTGAGCGAGCTGGAGACCACCTGGCGGGACGAGATCGAATCGGTGCGGCACGAGCACGCCGCAACGCTGCTGCGCGATACGGAGCTACCGGTCCAGTCGATAGCCGGGCGGCTGGGCTACACCGACGCCCGCGCCCTGCGCCGTGCCTTCCAACGCTGGACCGGCCAGACCCCCGACGCCTACCGGAGAACCGCCGTCACGGGCGCCTGACCTGCGCCGGGGCATCGGCGGCCGGCTCCGCCCCGTCTGTGCCCGACGACCACTCGATCGCGTAGTGCTTGAGCCCGGCCTCCTCCTTGACCAGCCGCATCCCCACCGCCGCCATCACGCGCTGCGACGCGACGTTGTCGTGCGCGGTGTCCCCGATGACCCGGGTCACGCCCGCGGCTCGGGCGAAGCGCAGCAGTTCGCGCAGGGCCTCGGTGGCATAGCCGCGCCCCCGGACCGCCTCGATCAGGCCGTAGCCGATCGTGACGGTGCCGCTGTCGTCCGGCACGCCGTGGAAGCCCATGCCCCCGACCGCCATGCCGTCCTCCCGACGGCGGATCTCGTAGTTGCCGAAGGCCCCCGGATGCCCGACGGTCGCGCAGGCACGCAGAAACCGACCACCCCCGGCCACGTCCCCGGCCGTCGGATAGCCGACCTCCCATCGGTCGTCGGCGGCCGGCTCACCGGCCACCACCCGCTCCGTCTCGGCGACGGTCAACGGGTGCAGTACGAGTCGTGCGGTTTCGAGATCTCCCATGGGAGCCTGGGGTATCACGGCCGAAGGCCGCCCCGCATCCGATTTCCACCCGCGCCGACCTGCGGGAACACCGACCGACGCACACCCACCGGCCCCGCCCGCGCGTCAGTCCTTGCGCGCCGCCAGGACCTGTAGGCCCCGCGCGCCCGTTCGGTTGTGCTCGACCGTCAGCCCGACGTCCCGGCAGCGCTCGGCGAGCCAGGTCGGGGCGATCCGCAACTTCGGGTAACTGCCGACGTGCTGGGTCCAGCCGGTGCCGTCGTGGACGTGCAGCAGATCGTGGACCAGGACCGTGTCGTCGTCCGGGTATTCGAGAAAGCAGGTGAACACCCGATCGTCCGTGCTCCGTATCGGGATGAACCGGTCGATTCCATGCAGGGTTTCGGTCAGGTCGCGGTAGGTGACGACCATGCGACCCCCGGCGGCGAGGGCCTGTGCGATCTCGGCGAGCAGCGCGCTCACGTCGTCCTTCGTCGACAGGTGGGTGAGCGTGTCGCCCATGCACACCACGGCCGCGACCTCGCCCGGCGCGGTCAACTCGGGCAACACCTTGCGGATGTCCCCGTACACCGGCTCGATCGCGGGCAACCCGGCCGCGTGTTCGGCCAGTTCGGCCAGCAGGATCCGGCTGGTGTCGACCGCCAGAATCCGGCTGAAGCCGAGATCGGCCAGGGCCAGGCTCTGGTTGCCGGGCCCACAGCCCAGATCCACGGCCAACGCGGACGTCGCCGTCGGGGCGACGCCCAGTCCGGTCAGCAACTCGCCCTGCCCGGCGGCGATCGGTGCCAGGTCCCCGCCCAGCGTCCAGGTGTAGTTGGCGGCCAGGATTCGCTCGTAGTGTTCGGCGGCGGCGCGGGTCATCCACGGACTCCTGTCGAAGGTGTGACGCCTACGCCGTCGCGACCATGGCCGCGCGCGTGGGCGCGACCCAGCCATCGCACGCAGGAAGAATCAGAAGCGACTCGAACGCCCGTCCCGAACCCCGACCGGCCGACTCCGGCGCGGACGCCGTGGGCACGAAGGCGGGGGCGGACAGCAGAGCGGACACCACATCCGACGCGGAGCGGGACGCGGACGCGGGCGCGGGGGCAGGCACGAACACCGGCTGCAGGGGCCCGAACACGGGCGCGGCCACCGGCGCGGCGCCGAGCCCGGTCCCGGACTCGCCCACGGCGGCACCGGCACCCACGGACGCACCGGCCTCCGCCGCCGCGCCGCCGACCCGCACGTCCACCACCGTCGCCGACTCCACTCCGGACCCGAACCCCGTCTCCACCTCCGCCGCGTTCGACCGCGCCCGAACCCGAACAACGAAGCGCAGGAAGAGGAACCGAGCGATCCCGGCGATCCCGGAAGCCGTCAGATAGACCGCCTGCTCCTTGACGACGCCGGGCGACGACTGCATCGCGTGCAGCGCGAGCATCGCGCCGGTGGTGAACAGGTAGCACACCAGCGCGGACAGCGCGGCCTGGACGTGCAGTCGACCCCGCGCCCGACCCGCGCCGAAGGTGAACCGGCTGTGCAGTTCGGTCGCCAGGAGCGTGAAGACCACGGTCACCAGGGCGTTGGCGACGGCTATGGAGAGGTGCCCCGTGAGGGCCACGAGCGCGGCGCTCGACGCGAGTCCGGTGCCACCGCCGCAGACGACGAAGCGCACGAACGCGGCCACGGTCCCCGACTTCCCTGCGGCGCTCATGAGTCCCCTGGTTCCTCTTTGTCGACTGGTCGTCGTCTTCTACTCGACAAATCTAGAGGTCCGGAAGCACCGGTGAATCAGTCGTGTGTAGGTACTGCTGTTACTGCTTGGGGAGGACTCTCCCCTAGGGGTACTACTCCCGACGACGCATGAGGGCGACCAAAGTACTGCCGGGAACCTACGTCCACGTGCCCCTTACTCCTCAGGGAACACCCCTGGATCGGGCACCCGTTCGGCCGGTGCCCCGCCCCGGATGATCACCACGATCCGCCGGCCTCGACAATGCCGATCAAAGCCGCCCCTCGGAGAGGAACCCGCCATGCCCCTGAGCGACCTGTCACTGCCGGAGTTGCAGCAGTTTCACCCGGAACGGTCCGAGCCGGCCGACTTCGACGCCTTCTGGGCCCGTACGCTCGACGAGGCCGACGCCCACCCCCTCGACCCGGTGTTCACGCCCGAGGTCGGTCCGCTGACCGGAGTCGAGGTGTGCGACGTCTCGTTCGCGGGTCACGGCGGCCAACGGGTGCGCGGTTGGCTGGTGCTGCCCGTGCATCGGGACGGACCCCTGCCGTGTGTGGTGGAGTTCCCCGGCTACGGCGGCGGCCGGGGCCTGCCGCACGAGCAACTGCTGTACGCCGTGGCCGGGTTCGCCCATCTCGTGATCGACGTACGCGGCCAGGGCGGCAGTTGGCGCGCCGGCGCCACCGGGGACGACGCGCCCGCGGGCGACGGCTCCACCCACCCGGGCTTCATGACCCGTGGCGTCACCGACCCGGATCGGTACTACTACCGCCGGGTCGCCGTCGACGCGGTCCGGGCGATCGCCGTCGCCCGCAGCCACCCGGCCGTCGACCCGACCCGGATCGCCGCGCTCGGCGCGAGCCAGGGCGGGGGCCTGGCCCTCACGGTCGCCGGCCTGGTGCCCGACCTGACCGCGGTGGTGGCCGACGTCCCGTTCCTGTGCCACTTCCGCCGCGGCGCGGAGATCGCCGCGACGGGTCCCTACGGCGAACTGGCCCGCTACCTCGCCGTACACCGGGACCGCGTCGACCAGGTGTTCCGCACCCTCGACTACTTCGACGCGGTCAACCACGGCGCCCGCGCGAGTGCCCCGGCGCGGTTCAGTGTGGCGCTGATGGACACCACGTGCCCGCCCTCCACGGTGTTCACCGCCTACCACCACTACGCGGCGGACAAGCGTATGGAGGTGCATACGTTCAACGGCCACGAGGGCGGCGGCGCGTACCAGGACGGCCTGAACCTGACCTACCTGCGCGGCGCCTTCGGAATCGACTGACGCGAAGTCAGAGTGCCAAGTGCATGATGTGCAGCCCGACGTAGCCGTGTTTCGGGTGGTCGAACCCCTCCGGGAGGGTGCCGATCACCTCGAAACCGAGGCTGCGGTACAGCCGCACCGCGTGCTCGTTCGTCGCCACGACCGCGTTGAACTGCATCGCCCGGTAGCCCTGCGCCCGGGCCCACTCGATGGTGTACTCGCACAACGCCCGGCCGACCCCCCGCCCCGAGTGTGCGGGGTCGACCATGTAGCTCGCACTGGCGATGTGCGACCCGTTGCCCATGTGGTTGCGATTCATCTTCGCGGTGCCGAGCACGCCTGCGGCCTCGTCCACCGCGACCACCGCCCGCGACGGCGGGGCCGGCAGCCACCACTCGCGACCTTCGTCCATCCCCAGGTCGAGCGGATAGGTGAACGTCTCCCCGGCCGCGACGATCTCATGGAAGAACGGCCAGATCGCCGCCCAGTCGTCCCTTTCCGCTTCCCTGATCAACATGCGCCCAGCATGCCGATCCCACCGCGGACCCGCCACCACCTTTCGCGGAGGTCGGCGGTGCGGATGTCGACGGTTCAGAGGTCCACCGTGAAGATCACCGCGCTCCCGGCTTCGGCGGCCCGGCGATAGAACTCCTTCAGGTCCGGCAGGAACGGCTCGGTGTACGCGATGTCGGCCTCGTCGGCGGTCCCCTCGTAGTCGACGAACTCCAGCTCGGCGAACCGCCCGCGCAACCACGGCCCGTCCAACGGAGCCAGTGCCGCGGCCACGTCCCGCACCTCGTCCGGGGACACGTAGACGACCTCGTAGTCGTCGCCCTCGTGCAGCAGGTAGCCGCCCAAAAGTGTGTGCGACAGCGGGTATTCGCCACCCTCGTAGGTCAACGTGCCGTCGGTCAGGCAACGGTGGAGGGCATCCCACGCCTTGTCCAACTCGGTGAGCCGAGACCGGTCCCAACGCTCCTCGGCCTCCTCGACGACCGCCATGACGGCCGCGTCGTCGTCCGCCGCCAGGAGTCGTCGCGACGCCTCGGCGTCCACCGCGAACAACACCGCACGACCACCCATGTCAGCCCTCCACCCACCGATGTCGGCACCAGGATGCCGGCCGGGTCGACGGGTGGTCGGCTCGGGAGGGGGTCAGGTCGTGGCGAAGCGGTCGAGGGCGGACAGGATCGTGGCGCGCATCGTGTCGCTGCCGAGGTGGCCGGCGTCGTCGATGACCTCCAGCGTGGCATCCGGCCAGGCTCGGGACAGGTGCCAGGCGGTGTCGAGCGGGCTGCTCAGGTCGAGGCGGCCGTGGATCAGTACGCCCGGGATGCCGGCGAGCCGGCCGGCCTCGCGGATCAGGACACCTTCGGGCAACCACGCGCCGTGCGAGAAGTAGCGCGCGGCGATCCGGACCAGCGCCGTGCGGGCCGCCGCCGGCCGGCCGCCGTACACGTCGGGCCGGCCGTTCGGTTCGCCCCCGACCACCGCGTCCTCCCACGCGCACCACTCCCGCACCGCGTGCTCGCGCACCGCCGGATCCGGGTTCTCCACAAGGCGGGCATAGGCCGCGACCGGGTCGTCGCGCTCGGCCTCGGGCACCACGTCCCGGAAACGCTCCCACTCCGCGGGCAGGAAACGCCCGACCCCGCGATACAGCCAGTCGATCTCGACCCGACGGGTGGTGGTGACGGCCGGGATGACGATCTCGGACACCCGCTCGGGATGGCGCTGCGCGTAAGCCAGGATCAGCGTCGACCCCCACGAGCCGCCGTACAACAACCAGCGTTGCACGCCCAGGTGTTCGCGCAGCCGCTCGATGTCGGCGAGCAGATGCTCGGTGGTGTTGTGCCGCATGTCGGTGTCCGGATCGCTCGCGTGCGGTGTGCTGCGCCCGCACCCGCGCTGGTCGAAGAGCACGACGCGGTAGCGACTCGGGTCGAACAGTTGCCGCACCCCCGTCGAACAGCCCGATCCCGGACCGCCGTGCACGACGAGCGCGGGCTTCCCGGCGGGGTTGCCGCAACTCTCCCAGTAGACGCGGTTGTCGTCCCCGACGTCGAGCATCCCGTGCTCATAGGGCTCGATCGGCGGATATCGAACGGTCACGGTGTTCCCTCGGTCGAAGAGGCGGGTGGGCAGGGGCCGACT
Source organism: Embleya sp. NPDC020630 (assembly GCF_044334985.1). Lineage (NCBI taxonomy): Bacteria > Bacillati > Actinomycetota > Actinomycetes > Kitasatosporales > Streptomycetaceae > Embleya > Embleya sp. NPDC020630. The sequence continues at coordinate 238,272 of NZ_JBIRUB010000007.1, read as the reverse complement.
CTATTACAACAGCGCTGTTATATTTACCGCCATGACCCCGCCATCCCCGACACCGCCCGTCGGACCGACCCCCGGCCCGGAACTGCTCGGGACCAGGCTGCGGCACCTGCTCGACGTCCTCGACGCGGGTGTCGGCGCGGCCTACGCCGACCTCGGTCTGGCCGGATTCCGCCCCCGCTACACGCCCGTCGTCCGGGTCCTGACCGCACACGGGCCCGCCTCGATCCGCGACCTGGCCGCCGCGATCGGCGTCACCCACTCGGCCGCGAGCCAGACCGTGGCGCACATGGCCAAGGCCGGCCTGGTCACCCTCTCCCCCGGCGCCGACGCCCGCCAACGCATCGTCACCGCCACGCCCGAGGCCGAACGCCTACGGCCCGTCCTGGACGCCGAATGGGCCGCCACCACCACCGCGGCCCGCGCCCTGGAGGCCGAACTCCCCTACCCGCTCAGCCGATTGATCGACGAGGCACTGACCGCCCTGGACCGCCGCCCGATGCGGGACCGGATCGCCGACGTCATGGCCGCGCGCGAGGAGCAGCCGCGTCCGGACTCACTCGCCCAAAAAACCGGACCCGTCAGCGCCCCGGCTCGAACGACTCGACCCTGAACCCCGCCGGCAACATGCCCGATCCGATGGTCCCGGCCAGTTGCCGGGCATCCGCCTCCGTATAGGTACCGGAGATCACCGCGGCCCCCGGGATCGCGGATCGCACCATCGGGGCGACCAGCACCCGGCCGTCCCACACGATCGCGACCCGGTTGGTCGGCTCCTCGCGCCGCGCCGCGTCGGCGGTGAGCGTGGTGAAGGCGGCCTGGCCCTTCTGCGTCCAGTCGAGCTGTATCTCCCAACCGCCCGAGCCCTGGAGCGACGCCTTGGCCTCCGCCTTCGCCACATCGGTCCCGGTGATCACGGCGGGTGCCAGCGTGTACTTCTCCATCGGCTTGTCGTCGCAGGCCACGATCGGCGCGGCGGGATCGTCCACGCGCGGCACCGCCGGATCGCCGCACTCCGGCCCGCCCGAGGGCGCCGCCGTACCGCCCGGGCCGCCGGTCGCGGGCGGGTACGGCGTCACGGCCGTCACGGCGCGCACGCTCAGCTGTCCGGTGTGCGCGATCGCCGCGAGTCGCTGCCGGGTGTCGTCCCCGGACGGCTTCACCGCGACCCGCACCACCAGCGCGCCGTCCCGCACCGTCACCGACTTCACCGGCAGCCGCCCCGCGCTCGCCCGTTTGCGGATGGTCTCCGCCGAGGCCGCCAACTGCCGCTCGTCCAGCGCACGTTCCGGAACCAGCCGGGCCTCGGCGAAGTCCCGGCCGGATGCCTCGTCCACCGGCTTGGTGTGGTCGCCGTCCTTGAACTTCACCGGGTCGTCCGACGAGCACCCGGCCACCCCCAGTACGGCGGCGACGGCGACGGTGGCGACGAAGGACCGGGCGGCGCGGCGCACATGCGTTGGCTGAGTCACCCGCCACACCATGCCGGCTCGCCGAGCCGGTCGGAAACGCCTCCGCCGCCCACGAACCCGCCCCCGGGAGGCCCGCGCCGGCCGATCCAGGGATGATCCCGGCCGAAAAGGGCACCTGTCCCGGATGTGATGCCCGCCGGTCCGCCCGGTCCGCCCGGTCCGCCCGGAGCGGACGGGTGCGGCCGAGTCGACGTGCGAGGAGACAACCGTGCTGGACAACCGCAACCTCCGTGAGCTGATCCGCCGGTGGCGGGCCACCCCGCAGAGCACCGTCGCGCTCTTCGCCGAGGCCGACGCCGCGATCCGGGCGACCCTCGCGACGAAGGAGCGGGTGTTGTACCCGGCGGTCCGCAACGCCGACGAGCAACGCACCGGGTACGTCGACGCCGCGATCGCGCAGGGTCGCCGGATCGAGGCGTTCCTCGACTCGGCCGCGCGAATCGGCCCGGAGGGCCCGGGTTTCCACGACGAGGCGCAGGACGCGGCGTCCGCGATGGACGGCCTCCTCCTGCACGAACAACGCGACCTGCGCCCCGCCCTGGACCACCTCTCCGAGAACGAGCAGAACCGCCTCGACCGCGACTACGAGGCCGCGTGGGTGGAGGAGAGCACCAGGGCCGCCGCCCGCCACCGCGCCTAGTACCGACCCCGACCCCCGCCGGCGACCCGGAAATCGTCGCCCCCGATCGTGGTCGCCCCGCTACCCTCGCCGGCGTGAACAATCGCGAGCGCAAACGACTGTCGGCGCTGCTGGTGGCCGCCGCCGGGCTGGGCCGGTTCGCGGCGGCGACCGCCGCGTTGCGGGCGGGCGCCGATCCGGAGCGGGCCGACCGGCACGGCACCACGCCCCTGTACGCCGCCTCGGTGCACGGCGCCGCGGACGTGGTGGCGCTCCTGCTCGGGGCCGGCGCCGCGCCCGACACCGAGAGCGGGCACGGCGCCGAGGGCACCCCCCTGTGCGCGGCGGCCTGTTGGGGGCACACCGAGACCGTTCGCGAACTCCTCGCCCACGGCGCGGATCCCCACCTGCGCGAGGACAACGGCACCGGACACACCCCGCTGCAGTGGGCCGAGATCGGCTCCCACACGGACACGGCGGCCGTGGTGCGGGCGGCGCTCGCCCGGGCGGACCACAGCACGACGAGGTGATGGGCGAGGATGGCCGGCTCAGGTGTTGTGCTTCTCCACCTCGGTGACCACCAGTTCGCACATCTCGTGGGTGCGCAGCACGTCGTCGAGGTCGGGGAAGGCGCCGGTGCGGATCGCGTCCAGGAACGACAGTACGAGCTGCTCGATTCCGCGTTGCCGGGCGATCGGCGTCCAGTCGCCGCGCCGCCGGGCCGTCGGCAGGCCGCGGTCGTGGTCGACCACGTCGGCCAGGTTGTACACCTCGCGCATCGTGTCCCGGCCGGAGACCTCCAGGATCTCCTCGTTCGACCCGCTGCGAAGGTTGAGCGTGCCGATCGCGCTGAACCCCGCGCCGGACAGGTGCAGGACGAAGTGTTGCGCCAGCCCGTCCACGACCCGCGCCCGCACGTCGACGTGCTCGATCGTGCCCGGCGCGAGGAAGCGCAGTGTGTCGACCACGTGGATCAGGTCGTCGAAGACGACGGTGCGCACCTCGCGCGCGGTGTCGACCCGGTTGCGCCGCACCACGATCAGATCACGCGGCAACTCCCGGCTCGCCGCGTAGGCGGGCACATGGCGACGGTTGAAGCCGACCATCAGGCCGACGCCGCGCTCGCGGGACAACTCCAGCAGGCGCGCGCTGTCGGCCAGGGTGTACGCCAGCGGCTTGTCCACGAACGTGGGCACGCCCGCCTCCAGCAACCGGGTCACCAGCGCCGGGTGCGCGGAGGTGGCGGCGTGGACGAAGGCCGCGTCCAGCCCCTCGGCGAGCAGCCCGTCGAGGTCGGCGTGGCAGTGCTCGGCGGGCACGCGGTACGCGGCGGCGATCCGGCGCAGCGTCTCGGGCGTACGGGTGTGCAGCCGCAGGTCGAGGTCCGGCAGTGTGGAGAGCACGGGCAGGTAGGCCTTTTCCGCGATGTCGCCCAAACCGATGACGCCGACCCTCATCCGAACCCCTCGCGTAAGTGCGCCGCCGGGCCGGATGCCCGGGTCATGGCGTGGTCAGCATAGGGGTGCCCTCGCGGCGCAGGGCTCCCGGATCCACGCTCGCCGGCTCCGGCCCGCGTTCCGCGCGCAGGCCCGACGGTTCGGCGGCGGCCGCGGTGGGCGCCCGCGCCGCGATCAGGGTGGCAGCGCGGGCGAGGCCGGCGGCGCGTGCCCGGCTGGTGATCACGTTCGGCCCAGCGATCCGGGTGCGCGTGGGCGACGGGCGAGCGACGCTCTCCACTCGAATCGGCCACCGGCTCACGGTCGGGGCCACCCGGATGGCATATGGCCGTACGGCCGACGCGGGCCGCCCGAGGCCGGCTCGGGCCCGGTCGGCCGGCGTGTGTGCGGCCCGGCCCGGGGGTGGTCGCGGCGTGGGGCGCGGTTGCGGGCAGGCGCCGGCTCGACTCTCCTGGAACCCTGGGCCGTCTTCCATCCCCGACTCGCCGCCCACGGCCCCGTCCCCACCCGCCCGACCCGGACCGCGCCCGACCCGCGCGCCCGGGCTTCCGCCATGAGCGGGGGCGATCCGCGAGCCGCGCGGCGCAGTCGTCGCCGCGAGTCCCGCGAGTCGCCTCCTGGTGCCAGAGACCACCGAGCCAAGGGAGAGTCTCCGTGAGCGTGCCACGTACCGCGATCGTCATGCCCGGTGTCGGCTCCTATGTGCCGGGCGCGTTGCGCCGGCTCCAGGATCGACCCGCCATCCGCGACACCCTGGACGAGGTCGACGACGCGGTGGGCGACCGGGCCACCCTGCCGGCGTCGCGCCTGCTCGTCGATCCCCACGCGCCGGACGCGCACGAGTTGATGGATCGGCACGAGCTGGCCCTGCATCTGGCCATCTACGCGGGGGCGCTGGCCGCGTTCCGGTTGTTGGAGGGCGACTTCGGGGTCCATCCCGACGTGCTGCTGGGGCACAGCCTGGGCGAGATGGCGGCGCTGGCCGCCGCCGGGGTGTTCACCGCGGGCGACGGGGCGCGGTTGTATCTGGCGCGGGCCGCGGCGTGCACGCTGTACACCTGCGATCCGGGTGGGCTGCTCACTCTGCGGCTGGCCCCGGGGCACACCCTGGAGCTGCTGTGTTCGGCGCAGTTGCCGGGGCTCGATCTGGCCTGTGACAACTCGGCGGAGCATACGGTGGTCTCCGGGCCGGACGAGTCGTTGGCGACGTTCGCCGCGTTGGCCGAGCGGCGGGCGGTGGCCTCGAAGCCGCTGACCGTGCGCACCCTGTTCCACAACCGGTTGCGCGAGTCGGCGGCGACCGAGTGGCGTCGCCTCGGTACCGATGTCGAGTTCCACCCTCCGCGCTATCCGGTGTTGTCGCCGCTGCTCGGGCGCGATTACGCCGACGAGCGGGAGTTGCGCGACGGCGTGGTCGGGCAGTTGCGGCACCCGGTGCGTTACCGCAACGCGGTGACCACGTTGCGGGAGCGGGGGATCGAGTTGTTCGTGGAGACCGGGGCTCGGGACGTGCTGGGGGCGTTCGCGCGGGCCGCCGATCCGCGGGTGCGTACCGCGGTGCCGGTGGCGGCCGGCGCCGATTTCGCCGCCGTCGCGGGCACGCTGCGCGCGTACGGGTTGTCGTCCCTCGACCCGGCCGCGCTCGCGGGTCCGTCGGGGGCGCCCGCGGGCTGAGCGCGGGAGACGGCGGCGGTGGCGGCGAGGAGGGAGCGGCTTGCACAGGGATGTCGACCCGGCGGACGACGAGTTCGACGTGGGCGGACTGCTCGGCGCCGACTCGCGGTTGTCGGTGCGCGCCCGGCTGCGGCTGTTCCACCGGGTCCTGGCCGAGACCAAGGCGCCGATCGGCATCCTGGACCCTCGGTTGCGGCACGTATACGTCAATCCGGCGATGTCCGCGATCGACGGTCGGCCCGCGAGCGAGCAGGTGGGACGGTCGATCGCCGAGGGGTTTCCCGGCCTGGAGGTGCCCGAGGACCTGCTGCGCGCGGTACTGGCCGACGGGGTCGCGCGCGAGACCACGATCAGCGGCGTCACCACGGTGCACGGTCTGCCGCAAAAGCGCTGGTGGCATGCCGCGTATCACCGCCTCGACGACGAGAGCGGGGTGTTCGGCGTGGTCGGGATCCTGATGGAGACGACCCGGTCGCGGCGCACCCAACTGGCCCTGGACCAGGCACACCGTCGGCTCGCGCTGCTCGATCGGGCCGCGCTGGAGATCGGCACCACCCTGGACACCGACACCACGTGCCGCGAACTGGTCGAGCTGCTGGTGCCGGTGCTCGCGGACGTGGTGGGTGTGGAACTTTTGGAGCCGGCCGACCCGGACCAGGACAGCGGTCGCTCGCGCCCGGCGCCGGACACCGTGCGGCTGCGCCGGGCCGCGTGGACGTCGATCCCGGAGCTGCGCCATCTCGGCGCCGTGCTGGGCCGGCCCGGCGAGCACATCGACTATCAGCCGGGCGCGGACGTGGCGCGCGTGGTGCGCACCGGCGCCACCGTGGTGGACAACCGGCCGCCCGACGACCGGTTGCGGACCACCGCGCCGGACGCGTCGCGGGTGGAGGTGTACCGCGAGGCGGGCCTGCACTCGGCGCTGATCGTGCCGTTGATCGCGCGTGGCGAGATCATCGGCTCCCTCAGCCTGATCCGCGCCGGCTCCTCGCCGCCGTTCACCGAGGACGACGTGGAGATGGCCCGTGACCTCGCGTACCGGGCGGCGACGTGTGTGGACAACGCGCGGCGCTACTCGCGCGAGCACGGTGTCGCGCTGGCCCTGCAGCGCGCGTTGTTGTCCCGGCCCAAGGTGCCGCACCCGGATGTGGAACTGGCCACCCGGTATCTGCCCGCCGGGCGCAGCGCGGAGGTGGGCGGGGACTGGTTCGACGCGATCGCGCTGCCGCGCGGGCGCACGCTGCTCGCGGTCGGCGACGTGATGGGGCACGGCGTGCAGGCGGCGGTGGACATGAGCCACTATCGGGCGCTGCTGCGGGTGTTGGCGGCCGGCGGGTTGGCGCCGGAGGAGATCCTGGTCCGGGCCGACCGGATGAGCCAGGAGGCGGAGTTGGAGCGGGTGGCCACGTGTCTGCTGGTCCTGATCGACCCGCGCGCGGGCATCTCCACGTTCGCCAACGCGGGGCATCTGCCGCCGCTGCTGATCGCACCGGGCGGGGCGAGCCGGTTGTTGCGCCTGCCGACCGGTCCGCCGCTGGGCACCGGGTGCGGGGGTTACGCGTCGTACATCCGGCCGGGCGTGGCCGGCGGGGTGCTGATCCTGTACACCGACGGCCTGGTGGAGCGTCGGGACGAGGACATCGACGCGTCGCTGGCCCGCCTGGCGTCGGTGCGGCTGGCGTCGGACGCGCCGTTGGAGTCGCTGGTGGACACGATCCTGGACCGGCTGGTGGTGCCGCCCGTGGAGGACGACATCGCGGTGGTCGCGGCCCGGTTGTCGGACACGGGCTCGGTGCGGGAGCGGTAAACCCCCCGCCGGGCGCGTTCCACCCCCACGCCCGGCGTGATCCACCGTTCGGCGGCGAGCAGTGGCGGGCGATTCGGCGGCTTTTTACGTTCCTTGTAGCGGAACTCCCCCTTGAGCCCGGTCTGTCGGGTTCGGGTTCCGGCTGCCCATTGGAGGACGAAATGCGCTGTGCCCGTCTCGCCGTCGTCGGCACGATCGTCGGTCTCACCGTATGCGGTTCGGCAGGCGCGGCGTTCGCCGCCGCGCCGATGCAGGCCGATTCCGGTCGCCCCGGCGACACCGTGTTGTTGTCGGATGACAAGCACTGCACCGCGAACACCGCGACCGCGACCTCGGAGGCGTTCACGTCGTCGGTCACTCTCACCCGTTCCGGCGACGAGGTCAAGGGTCAGGCGACCATCAAGGACGTGGCCACCGGCGACTACGAGGTCAAGGTGGTCTGCGGTGAGGGCCAGGAGCTGATCGGCAGCCTGCACGTGATGGGCGGCGCGCCGACCGCGCCGTCCACGGCCGGCTTCGGTGGCACCCAGGGCGCGGACCCGGCGCTGCTGGCGGTGGGTGGTCTGGTGCTCGCGGGCGCGGCCGGCACCGGCTTCGTCGCGCTGCGCCGTCGGGCCGCGAACCCCGCCTGACCGATGGCTCGTTCCGTACCCGAGGCACCCGAGGGCGCCGCGGATCGGCAGCACCGACGCAGTGGCCGTCGCCTGGTCTGGGCGGCGGCCACCGGCGCGCTGGCGATCTGCGGCTCCGGTCTGTTGTACGCCGGGTTCGACGCCGACCGGCCGCCGCCGCGCCCGCCCGCCGCGGCGGCCGTGCCGGTCCCCGGGCCGGCTCCGGGGCCGGTGGGCGCGAGCGCGGGGCCGGCGGGCGGCGCAGAGGCGCCCGCGCCCGCGCCGGAGGCGGCGCCGATGCGCGCGTCGTTGCCGACCCGGATCCGGATCCCGGTGCTGGGCATCTCGGCGCCGCTGGCCCGGGTCGGTCTGGACAAGGACGGCGGCATCGACGTGCCCGCGCAGGGCGAGCGCAACCTGGCCGGCTGGTACCAGGGCGGCGTCACGCCCGGGCAGAAGGGCACCGCGTCGATCGCCGGGCACGTGGACACCGCGGCCGGCCCGGCGGTGTTCTATCCGCTCGGCGCGCTCCCGCGCGGGTCCCGGATCGAGATCGATCGTGAGGACGGCAGCGTCGCGGCGTTCGAGGTGGACGGGGTCGAGGCGTTCGCCAAGGACGCGTTTCCCACCGCGCGGGTGTTCGGCGACGCGGCCCGGCCGGAATTGCGGCTGATCACCTGCGGTGGTCCGTACAGCAAGAAGAATCACTACTCCGGCAATGTCGTCGCTTTCGCCCACCTCGTCCCGTAGAGCGTCGTATCCAGTCGTATCCATATGTCCGTGTGCGGGTAAACGAACCTGCCATTACCTGGCGGGAATTGGCCGACGACTACACCGGGCGATGTCGATCATGGGCCGGCGCGATTTTGGGTCTTGCCAATAAAAAGGGGAACTGGAAATAATCCGATCACCCAATCCAAACGGCCCTACCCGGCCGGGAGAGGAGACGTCATGATGCGTCTCGCCGACCGCCTGCTCAACCGCATGACCCAAAAGGTCACCGTGGAAGCCGGTTGTTCGACCCGCTACTACTGCCAGAACGGGTACTACTACCTGCGCGTCTGCTGCCTCAACGAGGGCTGTCAGACCACGCTGATCGCCAAGGGATGCTGACGATCCACCGATGACCCCGTCGCGGGCGGGGCAGGCCCCCAACCCTCCCCGCCCGCGGCGACCCCACGAAATCGCTCTCCATCGCTCTCGCGACGACAGCTTTCCCCGGCGCAATTACTTCCTCCCGCAATAACGTACATCGGGATTACTGCCGTCAATTTCGGGACCCGACCCACGAGGTCGACGTCCCGAGGATCACTCGACCACCGCTTCCGGCACGGAAGGACGAACGAGCCCACCCGACTCGACGGCGGGCCGCGATGATTTCGCGCGCGCTGTTTCCGTGCGCCATAAAAGGGGGTGCCCATGGGGTATGTATATGTGGGCTGCGCATGTCTGGTCGGCCTGGTATTCGTCACCTCGGCGGTCTCGAAGCTCCGGGATTTCGCCGGCTTCGTCGCGTCGGTGCCGCGACTGGTGCCGATGCCGATCGGGCGGGCCCGGCCGATCGCGGTCCTCGTGGTGGGTGCGGAGACGGCGGTGCCGATCCTGGTCGCGTTCCCGCCCCTGGGCGCACTCGGGTTCACGGTCGCGGCGGTGCTGCTGCTCGCCTTCACCGTCGCGATCGCCGGCGCGCTGCGGCGCGGCCGGCGCTCCTCGTGCCGCTGCTTCGGCGCCTCCGACGCCCCGCTGGGCGCGCGTCACCTGGCCCGCAACGCGGTCCTGCTCGCCGCCGCCTGCGCCGGCGCCGCAGCCGCCATGCTGGGCGCCGCCGACTCCCCGCCGCTCGCCGGCGGCCTGATCGCGGGCGTGGCGGGCCTGGTCGGCGCACTTTTGATCATCACCCTCGACGACATCGTCGACCTGTTCGCAAGGACTGCCTGATGCCCTACCTGGTCGCCGCCGTGGTCCTGCTCGCCCTGATCACCGCGGTCAATCTGCTGCTCACCCTGGGCGTGATCCGTCGACTGCGGGAAACATCGAGTCCGGCGCACGGCGGCCACGCGCCCTCCCACCCACCCGCGCACGGGCTGCCGCTCGGCGCGCGACCGGAGATGTTCACCGCGACCACCACCGAGGGTGAGCAGGTCTGCGACTCCGATGTCTACGGCATGGTCGGGTTCTTCTCCGCGCAGTGCGAACCCTGCCACACCCTCGCGCCGCGGTTCGCCGAGCAGGCCCGGGTCATGGGGCGGGAGCGGGTGATCGCGGTGATCGCGGGCGAAGACCCGGAGTTGGCGGCCATCCTCACCCCGGTGGCTCGGGTGGTCCGGGAGGACTACGACGGCGCCGTGCAGGCGGCCTTCCACAACAGTTGGACACCCTCGGTGTACCTGCTCGGGCGGGATCGGCGCGTGGTGGCCAGTGGCGGGCGGATGGCGGACCTGTTCAGCGAAGCCCCCGCGTGAGCCCACGGATATCCACCCGCGAGGCGGCCGGCGCCGCGCGGGTGGGGCTGGCGCTGATCCTGCGCGCCGCGCCCGGTCAGGCGATCGGGTCGCTTGCGGCCACCATCGGCCTGGCGGGTCTGCCGATCGCCACCGCGTGGTCGACCAAGCTGGTGCTCGACCGGCTGGCCGACCCGCACGATGCGATCACCACGCCCGCGCTCGCGCTCGCGTTCATCGGGCTCGCCGCGACCGTACTGCCCGGCCTCGGCCGCTATCTGCACGCCCAGGTCGGCCGGGCCACCGGCGTGCTGGCCACCGATCGGCTCTTCGGCGCGGCCGAACGCCAGGTGGGGCTGCGCCGGTTCGAGGACCCGGCCTTCCTGGACCGGCTGCGGCTGGCCAAGCAGAGCACCACCAACGTCGGCGGCCTCGTCGACGGCGCCGGCAGCACCGTGCAGGGCGCGCTGACCCTGGTCGGCTTCATCGGCTCGTTGTTGATCCTCAGCCCCACCATGACCGCCCTGGTGCTGGTCGCGGCTGTGCCGGTGCTGATCGCCGAGCTGCGCCTGTCCCGCATGCGGGCCGCGATGATGTGGGACAACGAGCAGGTGCACCGCCGGGAGTTCTTCTACGGCGGGCTGCTGACGGGTGTTCAGGCGGCCACCGAGATCCGGCTGTTCGGGATCGGGCCGGTGCTGCGGGCCCGGATGATGGGCGAACGGCGGCGCGCCAACGAGGCCGAACGGCGCATGGATCTGCGCGAGTTCGTCACCCAGGCGGCACTGGGCGCACTCGGCGCCGTGGTGGCCGGTGGCGGCCTGTGGTGGGCGGTGACGGCGGCCCACGACGGCAGGCTCACCATCGGCGACGTGGTGATGTTCGTCGCCGCGCTGACCGGTATCCAAAACGCGCTGAACAGCCTGGTCGCCTCGATCGCCGCCACCTACGGGCAACTGCTCGGCCTGACCCACTACGTCGCGGTGTCCCGGGCCGAACCCGACCTGGTCTCGGCGACCGCCGAACCGACGGTGGTACCCGCGCCCGGAGCGGGCATCGAGTTCCACGACGTCTGGTTCCGCTACAGCGAGGACCACCCCTGGGTGCTGAACGGGGTCGACCTGAGCCTTCCGCACGGCCGCGCGGTGGCCGTGGTCGGGCTCAACGGCGCGGGCAAGAGCACGCTGGTCAAGCTGATGTGCCGGATGTACGACCCGACCCGGGGCCGGATCACCTGGGACGGCGTGGACCTGCGCGCGATCCCGCCCGCCGCACTGCGCGAGCGGATCAGCGCGGTGTTCCAGGACCACATGAACTACGACATGAGCGCGGCGGAGAACATCGCGCTCGGCGACCCGGCCCACCCAAACGACCGGGACCGGATCGTGGCCGCCGCGCAACGGGCGGGCATCCACGAGAAGTTGGCCGCCCTGCCGCGCGGCTACGACACGCTGCTGACCCGGATGTTCTTCAGCGAGGCGGACAAGGAGAACCCGGACACCGGCGTGGTGCTCTCCGGCGGCCAGTGGCAACGGCTGGCCCTGGCCCGCGCGTTCGTCCGCGCCGGGCGGGATCTGATGATCCTGGACGAGCCGAGTTCGGGCCTGGATCCGCAGGCCGAGCACGAGGTGCACACCCGGATGCGCGAGTACCGCGAGGGCCGCACCAGCCTGCTCGTCTCACACCGGCTCGGCGCGGTGCGCGACGCCGACGTGATCGTGGTGCTGGCGGCCGGCCGGATCGCCGAACAGGGCTCGCACAAGGAGTTGCTCGACCGCGAGGGGCACTACGCGAAACTCTTCCGGCTCCAGGCCGCGGGATATCAGGAGGCGAAGTGAGCGCACGGGTGCACAGGCGCACGGTCGTGGCGGCCGGGACGGCGGTCGGGGCGCTGGGCGGGGCGGCGCTGTGGTGGGTGCGGCGGCGCTATCTGGTGGCCACGGTCGAGGGGCCCAGCATGGAGCCCACGCTCGCCCCGGGCGATCGGCTCCTGGTGCGGCGCGGTGTCCGGGTCCGCGCCGGTCAGGTGGTGGTCGTCCTGGTGCCCAATCCGGCGACGCTGCCCGGACTGCCGCCCGAGCTGCGGGAGTTGACCCCGGAGGAGCTGGCCGCGCTGCCGATGCGGCCGGAGTTGGCCCCGCGGCCCGCCGGTCGGCTGATGATCAAGCGGGCGGTGGCGGTGGGCGGCGATCGGGTGCCCCGGGAGCGGTTCCCGGTGCTGCGCGACGTGGCCGAGGAACGTGTGCCCGAGGGCGCGCTGGTCGTGCTGGGCGACAACGCCGCCGCGAGTTGGGACTCGCGGGCGTACGGCTTCGTGCACCGCGATCAGGTGGTCGGCGTGGCGGTGCGCCGGATCGCGCCGTCGGGCGGGGCGGCGCGCACCTCGCGTGAGGGGCTGGCGTGGACGGCGCCGGCGTACGAGGATGAAGGGGCGCGGGAATCGGACACGATGGACGGCGCGTGGCGCGGGATCGAACCCCGTTGGTTCGACGCGTACCGCGACTGATTGCCGCGACTGGTCGCCGCGGCCGTACCACCGTGAGCGGATACGCCGAGTTCGGCGAATGTTCAAGCACCGTTTCCCTCAACCTTTCGACCGTGGATCGCGACAGGATCTTGGGCGTCCCGAAAAGCGAAAGGTTGTGTCCTTCATGCCCACCATCCACCGCCTGCGCACGATCGCGCCGGCCGTGGCCGGAGTCGTCGCCGCCACCGCCCTGCTGTCCGGCTGTCTCGGCAGTGACAAGAGCGACAAGAGCAGCAAGGCTCCCTCGTCCTCCGCGACCGCGTCCACGAACGCGAGCGCCACCGAGAAGGCCACCACGAGCCCGACCGGCAAGGCGACGGGCCTGCCGAAGCCGACCGGCTCCGCGAGCAGCTCGGCCGACGTGATCGACGCGTTCACGTACAAGACCGGCCAGTGCATCAACCAGAACGGCACCAAGACCCAGGACGTCCCGTGCAGCAAGTCGCACAACGGCCAGGTCGGCCGGGCCTTCGACCTGCCGTCCACGGTCACGCCGGAAACCCCCGGCTACGAGGACAAGGTCAGCGAACTGTGCGAGCAGTACGTCGGCCCGATCGTCGACCGGCAGCCCGCGTCGCCGAAGATCACGTTCTCGTTCACGTACCCGCTGGACATGGAGTCGTGGCGACACGGCAACCACCAGGCCGCGTGCATCATCGAGCGCGAGGACAAGTTGCCGCTCACCACGATCATCAAGTAGCACCGATTCCGGTGGTACCGGTCGAGGCATAGCGGCCCCCGGCCCCTCGACCCGCCGAGCCCCGGCCGGATCCGGCACGTCGCGCACGCCCCCTCGCGACGCGCGCCGTTGCATCCGAGCGCACATCATTGGTCGAGCCCCCGTGACTCCCCACGGGGGCTCGATCATGTCGGGGGCCCCTCCCGGGGCCCGGGGTGCGGGGGCCTCGCGGGGGGCGCGGGCCTCCGCTTCAGCAGGCGCCCTTGTACAGGTACTTGCCGACGTCGGGCTGGTCGACGTTCTCCTTCGTGACGGCGATCAGGTCGGTGGAGATGGCCTTGGGGACCGGCTTCTTGTCCAGGGCGGCCACGGCCTGTTCCACGCCCTGAGCGCCGATGTCGAAGGGCTTCTGGGCGATCAGGCCCTGGATGGAGCCCTTGCGCAGCGCCTCGACCTGCTTGGGGGTGGCGTCGAAGGCGATCAGTTTGACCTGGCCGGCCCTGCCCGCCTGCTCGATGCCGGTGGCCGCGCCCTCGCCGCTGAAGACGTTGGCGGCGAAGATCCCGACCAGGTCGCGGTGCGAGGCGATGGTGGAGGTGACGATCGAGGCGGCCTTGGCCGGGTCGTCGTCGTTGTACTGCACGCCGAGATAGGTGATGCCCGGGTGCTTCCTGATCTCGGTCTCGAAGCCCTTCAGGCGGGCGTCGGTGGTGGAGATGCCGGGCTTGACGCTGATCGCGGCGACGGCGCCGCGCTCCTGGACCTGGGCGGCCAGGGTCTGCGCGGCGAGCATGCCGCCGCGTTCGTTGTCGGAGGAGATCGCGGTCTCTCGGATCGAGGCGTCGTCGAGCTTGGTGTCCACCTCGATCACCTTCGCGCCGCGCGACTTGAGCTGCTGCTCGGGTTGGCGCATGGCCTGGGTGTCGGTCGGCGCGATCAGCACCGCGTCCGGGCTCTTGGCCGCGACCGCGTTGACCACCGGGGTCTGGAGCGAGGCGTCCCACTTGTCCGCGCCGGTCACGTCGAGCTTGACGCCGAGTTCCTTGGCCTTCTGCTGCGCGCCGCAGGCCATCGAGATGTAGAACTCGTCGCCCTTGACGCCCTGGACGAAGGTGATCTTGCGCCCGCCCCCGGAGCCGCCGCCGTCGTCGCTGCATCCGCTCAGGGCGGCGACCGCGGTCAGGGCGATGGTCACGGCGACGTAGGTCGGTGTCTTCATCGGGCAGTGCCTCCTGGCGGTGGTGGGGCGATGCGGGGTGGTGGGGGCGGTGGTCGCTCGACAACTTCCTCGTGGTTCAACGGCGTTGGCGACCGCGGCGGCGCAACTGGTCGGCGTACACGGCGGCGATCAGGACGGCGCCGACCGCGACGCTCTGCCAGAACGGCTGTACGCCGAGGATGACGAAGCCGTTCTGCAGGATCGCGGGGATGAACACGCCGATCAGCGTGCCGACGACGGTGCCGATACCGCCGAACAGGCTGGTGCCGCCCAGCACCACGGCCGCGATCGCGCCCAGCGAGTCGTTGGCGTGGCCGCCGATCGTGGTGGTGGTGAAGCGGGCGAGGGACAACACGCCGGCGAGGCCGGCCAGAGTGCCCGACAGGGCGTACACCGCGATCATGTGCCGGTCGACGGGGATGCCGGCCCGGCGCGCCGCCTCGGCGTTGGAGCCGACCGCGTAGGTGCGGCGGCCGAATCGGGTGGTGCCGAGCACGAGCGCGCCGACCGCGGTGACGAGGAGGGCGATCACCACCAACCAGGGAACGCCCAGGATGCGGCCGTTGCCGATGGTGTCGGTGAACCGGGTGGGCACGCCCCGGACATCCTGACCCTCCGTCATCACCTGGGCCAGGCCGAGCGCCATGCCGAGGCTGCCGAGGGTGACGATCAGCGCCGGTACCCGGGCCTTGGCGATGAGGAATCCGTTGAACGCGCCCCACGCGGCACCGGCGGCGAGGCCGGCGAGTACGCCGAGCAGGATCGCGCCCCAGCCCGCGTCCGGGCCGGAGACGGCGGTCATCGTCTTGGCCGCCGCGACGCCCGCGAACACCAGGACCGAGCCGACCGAGAGGTCGATGCCGGCCATGATGATCACGAAGGTCATGCCGACGCCGATGATCAGCAACACGGCGGCGTCCGTGGCCACGTTGCGCAGGTTGAACGTGGTCGGGAACTGCGACGGGCGCATGATCGAGAAGGCTGTCACCAGGACCATCAGGACCAGGAAGGTCCACCAGGTGTTGGTACGGGCGAGGCGGGGCCACAGGACGGTGCGGGCGAAGGCGACCGCGGCGTGTGAACGGGGCGTCGAGGCGGGGTCCACGTCCGGCGGTTCGGGGTGATCGGCGCGACGGCCGTCGGATGGATTCGCGGGCCGGGCATCGGGGTTGGCGCCCGGCTTGGCATCCGGGTTGCCCTCGTGTTTGCCGTCGGGTCGGCCGTCGGGCTTGGCGTCGGGTCGGGCGTGCGGGTTGTCGGGCGTCTCGTCTCGCGGCGGGTGGTCGGGGTGCTCTTGGGAGTTCGGTGTGGTGGCCGTGTCGTCGCGGTTCATGCCGGCGCGCCTTCCGTGTCGAGTGTGTCGAGCGCGCCGGTCATCGCGCCGACCAGTTCCTCCACCGTCGTGTCCGCCGCAGACAGACTCGCCACCCGGCGGCCGAGGCGCAACACCTCGACGCGGTCCGCGACCGACAACACCTCGGGCATGTTGTGGCTGATCAGCACGACCGCGATGCCGTTGTCCCGGACCCGGCGGATCACATCGAGCACCCGGCCGCGCTGGAGTACGCCGAGCGCCGCGGTGGGCTCGTCCATGAAGATCACCTTGTCCGCCCAGGCGACCGCGCGGGCGATGGCCACGCTCTGCCGCTGGCCGCCGGACAACGTCCCGATCGGCGCGTCCACGTCCTGGAGTTCGACGCCGAGTCGGGCGAACGCCTCGATCGCCCGCGCCCGCATCGTCGCCTTGTCCAGCACGCCGAGGCGGCCGGCCAGGCCGCGACGCAGCAGTTCGCGGCCGAGGAAGAGGTTGGCCGGGCCGTCCAGGTCCGGGGCCAGGGCCAGGTCCTGGTACACCGTCTCGATGCCCAACCCCTGGGCGTCGGTGGGGCGTTCCATGTGCACCTCGCGGCCCTCGAAGAGGATCCGGCCCGCGTCGGGGCGTTCGGTGCCGGCCAGGGTCTTGGTCAGGGTGCTCTTGCCCGCGCCGTTGTCGCCGATCAACGCGACCACCTCGGCCGGGAAGACCGAGAAGTCGGCGCCGCGCAGGGCCTGCACCTGGCCGTATCGCTTGACCAGGCCGCGACCTTCGATCAGGGGTTGCACGTGCCCAACTCCTTCGGATTGTCGGGTCGTTCCCCGCGAGCCGGCTCGGCCGGACCAGGCGGGCGCCACGCGTTCGCACATGTGTCGGGACGGGGACGAGGGGATCCGCGCCGCCTGCCGCTGACAACGGTGTCAGTACAGTGCCGGCCATACCGGCGGGTGTCCAGGGGTTGCGCCGCCTCGAATGAGGCGGAAATCGGGTGTGTATTACGACGATTGCCCCGACAGGTACCGCCGAACGCATGGCCGCCGAGGACGATCGGGTCGGGATGTCGACAGCGCGGGGTGCGACGGGTACGGTCCGCATGACAACGATGTCAGAGGGAGCGTGCGGCACATGGCAGCTGAACCCCGGTCGGAACCCTGGCCAAACTCCCCCGAGCACACGGCCCGGCTCGACGCGGAATGCGACCGGCTGATCCGCTTCGCGACCGGCGCCAAGTTGACCGGTGGCGGCTTCGGTTGGCTCGACGACGTCGGCCGGCCGCTGCCGGACGGGGTGGTGCACACGTGGGTGACCGCGCGGATGACCCACGTGTTCGCCCTGGCCCGACTGCGTGCGGAGGCGCGCGGGTCGGCGTTCGACGCCGCCGAGGCGGGCGCGCTCGTGGCGCACGGGATCGCCGCGCTGACCGGGCCGCTGCGCGACCACGAGTACGACGGTTGGCATCCGGTCGTGGATCGCGCCGGGCGACCCGCGCCGGGCGACGCCGACCCCGAACGGCCGGACGGCAAGCGGATGTACGACCACGCGTTCGTCGTGCTGGCCGCCGCGAGCGCGTGCGCCGCCGGTCATCCCGAGGCACCCGCGCTGCTCGCCGAGGCCCTCGACGTGGTGGAGCGCCGCTTCTGGGAGGAGGACCGCGGCGCGTGCGCCGAATCCTGGGACCGGACCTGGGCTGTCGGCGAGCCGTATCGGGGTGCCAACAGCAACATGCACGCCGTCGAGGCGTTCCTGGCCGCCGCCGACGCCACCGGCGAGGCCCGCTGGCGCGAACGCGCCCTGCGAATCGCCGAGCGGGTGGTGCACGAGCACGCCCGCGCCAACCACTGGCGGCTGATCGAACACTTCGCCGCGGACTGGACCCCCCTGCCCGAGTACAACCGCGAGCGCCCCGCCGACCCGTTCCGTCCCTACGGCGCCACCGTGGGCCACTGGTTCGAGTGGTCCCGGCTGCTGCTCACGCTGGCCGAGGCGCTGCCGGAACCACCCGGGTGGCTGCGCGCGGACGCGGTGGCGCTGTTCGACGCGGCGGTGCGGGAGGGGTGGCACGCCGACGGTCGGCCGGGGTTCGTGTACACCGTCGACTGGTCGGGGAAACCGCTGGTCCGGACCCGGATGCACTGGGTCGCGGCCGAGGCGATCGCGGCCGCGGCGGCGCTGCGTCGGGCCTTGGGGGACGCCGACTACGATGACTGGTACCGAGTGTGGTGGGAGCATGCCGACGCCGTATTCCTGGACCGGGAGCACGGCGGCTGGCATCACGAACTCGACGCCGACGCGCGGCCCTCGGCCGACGTCTGGCGGGGCAAGCCCGACGCGTACCACGCGGTCCAGGCGACCCTGCTGCCTCGGCTCCGGTCCGCACCGACCATCGCGGAGGCGCTGCGTCGTCGGGCCGTGGGGTGAGCGCGGTCCCATCCCCCTTCCCACGCGCAACACGCAACACGCACCGTGAGTGCCGGGTGTGAGCCCGGTCGCCCGAAAGGAATGCGATGGCCGGCCCGACGACACCGGAGCGACCGCGCGGGCGCGGGCGCTCCACGATGAAGGACGTGGCCGCCCTCGCCGGCGTGGGGATCAAGACCGTCTCGCGGGTGATCAACGGCGAGCCGAACGTGAGCGCGGTCAAGCGACAGGCGGTGTGGGCGGCGGTCGCCGAGACCGGGTTCCGCCGCAACGACAGCGCCGCACAGCTGCGTTCCGGGCACACCTCCAGCATCGGCCTGGTGCTGGAGGACGCCGCGGATCCCTTCTCGTCCGCGCTCACCCGCTCCATCCAGGACATCGCGCACCAGCACGGCACGGTGTTGTTCAGCGCGTCGTCGGCGGAGGATCCGGACAAGGAGCGCGACCTCGTGCTGGCGCTGTGCGCCCGGCGGGTGGACGGGCTGATCGTGGTGCCGGCCAGCGGCAGCCATACCTATCTGCTGCCGGAGATCGAGGCGGGCATGGTGTGCGTGTTCGTCGACCGGCCGCCGGGCGACATAGAGGCGGACACGGTCCTGGTCGACAACGTGGGCGGGGCCCGGACCGGGGTCGGGCATCTGGTCCGCCACGGGCATCGGCGGATCGCCTTCATCGGCGACCGGCTGGAGATCTTCACCGCGCGCGAGCGGGTGCGCGGATACCGCGAGGCGTTGACCGAGGCAGGCATCGACATCGATCCGCGCCTGGTGTACAACGGGCCGCCCTACGGCGAGGAACTGCGCGCGTGGTTGCGGGCGATGCTCGGCGGCGCCGATCCGGCGACGGCGGTGTTCTGCGGGAACAGCCGGTTCACGGTCGAGACGGTGCGCGAGATCCGCCGCTCCCCGGTACAGCCGGCCCTGGTCGGCTTCGACGACTTCGAACTCGCCGACATGCTCACGCCGGCGGTGACCGTGGTCGCCCAGGATCCGTCCGGCCTCGGACAGGCCGCCGCGCAGTTGTTGTTCCGGCGGCTGGCGGGGGATCCGACCCCGGTCCAGCACGTACACATGCGCACCCGGCTCATCCCCCGGGGATCGGGCGAGGTGGGGCCGTGACCGGGCGAGACGCGAGGTCGGCGTACGACGAGGGAGGTTCGGCCGTGATCACGGTGATCGGCGAGGCGTTGATCGATCTGGTCCGGACCGAGGGCGGCGCGCCCGTCGCCCATCCGGGCGGCAGTCCGGCCAATGTGGCGGTCGGCCTGGGTCGGCTCGGCGTGCCGGTGCGGCTGATCACCCGTTATGGGAAGGACGAGTACGGCGAGTTGCTGGCCGCGCACCTGGCCGCGAGCGGGGTGGTGCCGGCGCCGGAGGGCGTGCACTCGGGGTCGACGAGCGTGGCGCACGCGCGAGTGGACGCGGCGGGGGTGGCCGACTACTCCTTCGACATCGTGTGGGATCTGCCCGCGACGGTGCGGGTACCGGCCGACTCGCGGTGCGTGCACACCGGATCGATCGCGGCGACGCTGGCGCCGGGGGCCGAGACGGTGCGGGAGTTGCTGGCCGCCGCGCACGCCGGGCGCCGCGCGCTCGTGTCGTACGACCCGAACTGCCGGCCGTCCCTGATGGGCGAACCGGAGGCGGCTCGGGCGCGGATCGAGGCGCTGGTGGATCTGTGCGATCTGGTCAAGGTCAGCGATCAGGACCTGGACTGGCTGTATCCGGCGCGGTCGTTCCGCGACGTGGCGGACGAGTGGCTGCGCCGGGGGCCGGGTCTGGTCGTGGTGACCCGGGGGGCCGAGGGTGCGTACGGGGTCTGCCGGGCGGGCCGGGCGACGATCCCGGCCGTGCCGGTGCGGGTGGTGGACACGGTCGGCGCGGGCGACGCGTACACGGCCGGGCTGCTGGACGCGCTCCGTCGGCGGGATCTGCTGAGCCCGAACGGGGTTCGCGACCTCGACCCGTCGACCCTGGCCGAACTGCTCGTCGACGCCTCGTCGATCGCGGCGCTCACCTGCTCCCGGCCGGGCGCGGATCCGCCGACGGCGGCGGAGGTGCAGGCGTACCGGCGGGACGGACGTCTCGGAATGAAGTGATGACTGTGTGTGACTTCTTGGCGACCCAGAGACAGGGGCGCTGGGCGGCGATATTCGGATACTCGGTCGAGGGTGGGTGTCGTCGGCGCGTGGGGTGATGCCGGGGCAGGGACCTCGTGGTTGTTCCGTGTCGGTACTTCGGCGGGGCGGTCGGGGCGATGGCCGATTCCGGTGGTCTCCGGTGGGTGGGAGTGAGTCCGGCACGTGGCCGGAACCACGATCGACGTCCGTTTCGGTCACGGGTAGATGACGGACGGCCGAGACGGTGCCGAGGCGGGATTCGGGCGCTCTACGGTAAACCCATGACTGTGTCGTCGGATGCCGACAAACAGCTCGCACTGATCGTCGAAGTCCAGGACCTGGCCCGGGAATTGGGTATCGAGGTCTGGTTGCGCGGCGGTTGGGCGATGGATTTCTACCTCGGCCGGATCACCCGGGAGCATGTGGACGTCGACTGGTTCGCGTGGGCCGAGGACGCCCCGGCGCTCACGGTCGCGTTCGCCGCGCGCGGCTTCGTGCGGTTGGCCCGGGCACCGGCCGAACAGCAGCTCGATTACACGACGGGAGACGTGGAATTGGGTTTTGCCTTCCTGGCCCGCGACCCGGAGGGCCACGTGATCGTGGCCGGCGGGCCGTGGGCGGGCGCCCGCTGGCCGGACGGGATGCTCGACGCTCCCCCCGGGAAGTTGGCCGGGGTGTCGTGTCCGATCATCTCGCCCGAGGCCCAGATCGAGATCAAGTTGATGACCCCGGTCTGGCGACCGCACCGACCGCGCCGGGCCAAGGACGCCGAGGACATCGAACGCCTGCGGGAGGGATTGGCCCGGTAGGTGGTGGGGTTCGCGGTGGGGACCGCGTGACCCGGGAGTGTGGGGAGGGTGGGGATGATGGGGATGCGCTGCCGGGCTTCGCCCGGGGAGCGACACCGATTCGGCCGTGATCCGGATCGGGCCTCGAAGGGGGATTCGAATCGGGGCGTCGACCGCGTCGTCGGTCGAGCGGACTGAAACCGACATCGACAATCCGTGATCCGTATGCGGTCACCGGTCGACCGCGGCCGGGCGATTCGGCGTGCGCACATGCACTCGCGCACTCGCGCGCTTTCGGGGCGCCGCGTCGTGGTGCGCGCGTCGACAGCGGTTCGAGTCGCCGGGCCGCGGGATGCGCGGGTGGTATCCGCGTGGGGTTGCGCGGTGCGCGTCGGTGTTCGTATGGGTGTGGGCGTGGCACGGCCGGTCGATGGTCGGCCGTGGCTCCGGAGGGCTCGGGGTGGCCGCGCTCTCCGGAGCGGTCACCGCCGGTTCGATCGGTGGATCGACGGTGGTCGGCCCTTCGGGTCGGTTGGTGGGGGGCGGTGCGGTGCGGCATGGGAACGTCGTGGTGGCGCCCGCGTTGCTCGGTTGACTCGACCGTCGCTCCGCCGGCGGCTGTTCCCGGCCGGTTCCGAGTCGGTGGTCGGGCCGGTGTTCGGGCTCGGGGACGCCGTCCTGGAGAACCTGGGCCGGGCGTTGCGCGAGGCGGCGTTCGTGGCCGCGAGCGCCTTCGGACCCGAGCCGGTTGCGGGTGTCGGTCAGGTGTCGGGGGTGACCGTGCCGGGTGGGCCGAAGCGTACGGGTACGCCCGGTGAGTAGAGCGCGCTGGTCGGGGCGCCGGTGATGTTCGGGAGGCCGGCGGCGGCGATCAGGTTTTCGTCGAGGTGCAGCACCTCGGCGTGGTGCAGCGACCACTGCGGATGCGCGTTGGGCAGGTAGAGGGTGCGGCCGGCGACCGAGGTGTGCAGGCCCCAACGCGCCGTCAGGAAGTGTTCCAGCGGGCCGGGTTCGGTCACCGGCGCGCCCACGCGGACCTCGACCGTCGCCGCGTGCGGCGCGCCCTCGAGGCGGTGCCGGCGGGTGGTGTAGCGTACCCGGTCGCCGGCGCGCTCGATCCGCATCCGGGCCCAGCGGTAGGGCAGGCGCAGCGTGGCCCGGGCGGTCAGCACGGGCAGCAGGCGGGCGGCCTCCAGGGAGCGGAAGACGACGCCGCGACGGCCGGCGCCGTCCACGGAGTACAACCGCACGTTGGTCTCCGGGAAGGTGCCCAGCCACGGGACGCGCGGCAGCCGCAGCAGGCCGACGTCGACCATCCGGAACGGGACCAGGCCGACGTAGGTCACCCCGTCGAGCACGTCGGGCCGGGTGCCCTCAGGCAGCAGCGGGGCGACCTCGGCGGGCGGCACGGGCCAGTGCAGGAAGGTGAGTTCGCTCCAGCGCTGGGTGAGCACCACGTGCCGGATCCCGCGCGGCGCCAACGGGGTGACGGGTTCGATCCTCATCGGGCCATGGTGGCGCATCGGCGGGGGCGGGTGTCGCCGCATCGCCGCTTCGGGGCCGGCGCCCGGTCATCGCGGTGTCTGGGCGGCGATCAGGGCCTCGCCCGTCGGGGAGCGGTAGTACAGGACGGAGCGGCCGGCGCGGCGGCGCAGCACCAGGTGGGCGTCCAGCAGGATCCGCAGGTGCCGGCCGACCGAGCCCAGGCCCTGTCCGGTGAGCGCGACCAGTTGGCTGGTGCTCTTGGGCGTGTCGAGGCGGATCAGTACGCCGGCCCGGCCGGCGCCGAGGAGGCGCGCCAGCGCATCGGCCGCGGCCGGTCGGGGGCCGTCGGCCAGCACGCCGGAACAGGGGTAGACCACCGCGTAGTGCCGGGCCTCGTCCCAGGCCACCCAGCCGCGCCCGGGGGTGACCGGGACGAACGACAGCCGCGCCCGGCCGAGATCGCGCGGCGGGTAGTCGTACGCGTTGATCCGCAGTCGGCTCGCGCCCAGCCAGCGCATGCCCGGGCGCAGGTCGTCCAGCGCCGCCGCCCAGCCGCCGCGGCCGAGTCGATCGGTGCGGGCGATGATGTCGGCCTCGATGATCCGGCGGCGGCGCGGCCAGTGGGGGCGGACCACCCCGCTCCAGACCCAGTCCAGGATGTCGGCGGCGCGGGCGGCGAGGTCGTCGCGCCGCAGAGCGGGCGGCAGTGGACCGCCCATCGACACCTCCAGGTCCGCCCGGGCGTCGGCGGAGGAGACCGCCCGGACCCGTTCCAGTTCCCTGTCGAAGCTCGGCTCCGGGTCGCGGGTCGGCGGGGGCGTGAGGAAGTCGGCGTTCCAACTGCCGCCGTAGCCGATGCGCAGCAGCAGCGCGGTGATCGGGTCGGCGGCGAGCCGGGCCCGGTAGGCGGGCAGGTGCGCGGCCAGCCAGGCGCCTTCGCCGGGGTGGCCGGCCGTACCGCGCTCCAGGGTCTTCAGGGTCGCGGTGACCTCGGCCAGTGGTGAAACGGTGAAGCGGCTGCCCGCGAGGGTATCCGCGTCGACCTGCCACCACCCCATGCTTTCGCCTCCCGGCGAAACAGTAACGCCCCGGGCTTGGATACCCCGAAGCTCTCGCCATGCGCACCTACCGAGAGCTGTTCCGCACACCGGAGTACACCCCGTTGTTCGCCGCCACATCCGCGCATCTGGCGGCGATGACGGTGAGCGGACTGGCCCTGGGCACCCTGGTCTTCGATCGGACGGGCTCGCCGCTGCTGGCCGCGCTCGGCATGTTCGGCGGCTCGCTCGCGCAGGTGGTGGGGGCGACCGCGCTGATGTCGGCGGCGGATCGGTTGCCGCCCCGGGCCGCGTTGACCTCGACGGGGCTGATGTTCGCCCTGGGCACGGCCGCGTTGGCCCTGCCCGGGATGCCGCTGTGGGCGCTGTTCGCCATCGTGTTGGGCCAGGGCGCGGTGGCCGCGGTGGGCGGTGGGGTGCGTTTCGGGCTGCTGAACGAGATCCTGCCCCGGGACGGCTACCTGCTCGGCCGGTCGGTGCTCAACATGAGCAACGGGACGGTACAGATCCTGGGCTACTCGCTCGGTGCCGTGCTGGTCACCGCGCTGTCCGCGCGCGGCACGCTCCTCGTGGGGGCCGGGTTGTACCTACTCGGGGCGGTGGTGTCGCGGTGCGGGCTGGCGGCTCGGGCACCGCGCGCGGCCGGTCGGCCGTCGGTGGCCGAGACGTGGCGCAACAACGCGCTGTTGTGGTCGGTCAAGCCGCGCCGCTACGTCTACCTCGCGCTGTGGGTGCCCAACGGGCTGGTCGTCGGCTGCGAGTCGTTGTTCATCCCGCTCGAACCCGACCACGCGGGATTGCTGTTCGCGGCGGCGGCGCTGGGCATGCTGGCCGGGGACGTGGTCGGCGGCCGGTTCGTGCCGGGGCCGTGGCGGCACCGGCTCGGGCCGCCGATGTTGTTGCTGCTGGCCGCGCCGTATCTGCTGTTCGTGATGGATCCGGCGCTGCCGCTCGCGCTGGTCGTGGTCGCGATCGCGTCGGTCGGCTACTCGGCGAGCCTGCTGTTCCAGGAGCGGCTGATGGCCATGACGCCGGACGAGCTGAGCGGCCAGGCGCTGGGGCTGCACGCGTCCGGGATGGTGGCGATGCAGGGCGTCTGTGCGTCGCTCGCGGGCGGGATCGCGCAGGTGACGTCGCCGAGCACCGCGATGGTGGTGATGGCGGGGATGTCGATCACGGTGACGCTGAGCCTGACGGCGGGTCTGCGGGCGGGCCCGGGGGCGGCGGAGGTGCCCGTGGGGTGATATCGGTGCGGGGTGATGTCGGTCCTGTTCGAGAGCATGTACGCATGATCGACTCCCCGGCGCCGGCCGCCGTTCTCGCCGACTTCGACGCGTACACCCGGGCCGTCGCGGCCGTCGCCGACGCCGCGCGGGCCTACTACGGAGGCGCCGAGTCCACCGTCGACGACGACACCTACGACCGGCTGCTGCGCGGAATCGAGGCGTACGAACGGGCGCACCCCGAGCACGCGGTCGCCGAGTCGCCGGTGGGCAAGGTCGCCGCGGGCGCGCTGCCCGGCGGGGAGGTGCCGCACACGGTGCCGATGCTGAGCCTGGACAACGTGTTCGACCCGGAGGGGCTGACCGCGTGGGCCGCGTCGTTGGAGCGCCGGCTGGGGCGGGCGCCGGCGGCGCTGACGGTCGAGCCGAAGATGGACGGCCTGGCGGTCGCGGTGCGCTACCGCGAGGGCCGGCTCGACCGGCTGATCACCCGCGGCGACGGCATCGCCGGGGAGGACGTCTCGCACGCGATCGGTACCATCGTCGGTCTGCCCGAGCGGTTGGCCGAGCCGGTCTCGATCGAGGTGCGCGGCGAAGTCCTGCTCACCGCGGAGCAGTTCGAGGCGGCCAACGAGATCCGCCGGGAGTACGGTGCGAGTGTGTTCGCCAATCCGCGCGGCGGTGCGGCCGGGACGCTGCGGGCCAAGGACCGGCCGTACGTGATCCCGATGACCTTCTTCGGCTACGTGGCGCTGCCGCTGCCCGACGACGAGAGCACGTTCGCGGCCGAGTTGCGCACCGCCGACCACTCGGCGGTGATGGCCCGGGTGGAGGCGCTGGGCGTGCTCACCACCGGGCGTACCGCGGCGCGGCTTCGGGTGTGCGCCACGATCGCCGAGGTCCAGGCGGTGGTGGACGAAATCGCGGCGCTGCGCGCCGAGTTGCCGTTCGGGATCGACGGCGTGGTGATCAAGGCCGACGCCGCAGCCGACCAGGCCGAGGCCGGCAGCGGCACCCGTGCGCCGCGCTGGGCGATCGCGTACAAGCTGGCCGCCGTACACAAGATCACCCGGCTCCTCGGGGTCGACTGGGCGGTCGGCCGCACCGGGGTGATCGCGCCGCGCGCGATCCTGGACCCGATCGAGATCGACGGCAGCATCGTCGGCTTCGCGACCCTGCACAACCCGGCCGACATCGAGCGGCGCGGGCTGATGATCGGCGACACGGTCAGCGTGTACAAGGCGGGCGACATCATCCCGCGCGTGGAGGCCCCGCTGGTGCACGCGCGCACCGGCGCCGAGACGCCGATCGAGTTCCCCACCGCGTGTCCCAAGTGCGGTGGTGAGGTGGACACTTCGCAGCAGCGGTGGCGGTGCGCCCAGGGCCGCGCGTGCGGGCTGCACGCCGGGATCCTGTACGCGGTGGGCCGCGACCAACTCGACATCGAGGGCATCGGCGGCCGGATCGTCACGCAACTGATCGAATCCGGCGCGGTCGCGGACGTGGCCGACCTGTTCACCCTCACCCGCGAACAGTTCCTCGCCCTTGACCGGATCGACAAGATCGCCGACCGGCTGATGGCGGGCATCGAGGAGGCCCGGACTAAGCCGCTGAATCGGGTGTTGTGCGCGCTGGGGGTGCGGTTGACCGGGCGCTCGTTGTCTCGGCGGATCGCCCGCCACTTCGGCACGATGGACGCGATCCGTGCGGCCGACGTGGAGGCGATGGCGCAGGTCGAGGGGATCGGGCCCGGGAAGGCGGCGGTGATCGTCGCGGAACTGGCCGAACTCGGGGATGTGATCGACAAGTTGGTGGCTGCCGGGGTGAACATGAGCGAGCCCGGGGTGGTGCCGGGTGCGGGTGTGGCTTCGGGGGTAGGTGGCGAGGCGGGCTCGGAATCGGGTGACGCGGGTGGAGCCGGGCCGCTTGCGGGTATGGCCGTCGTGGTGACCGGGGCGATGTCGGGTGCGCTCGCGGCGCTGTCGCGCAACGAGATGAACGAGTTGATCGAACGTGCCGGGGGTACCGCCTCGTCCGGGGTGTCCAAGAAGACGGCGCTCGTGGTCGCCGGGGACAAGGCCGGATCCAAGCGGGCCAAGGCGGAGCAACTGGGCGTGCGGATCCTGACGCCGGAGGAATTCGCGGAACTGGTGGGGGCGTTGCTTCCGTCCTGACTGACGGGGTGCCGGCATTCGCGTCGATACCCGCTCCGGCTCCCGCTCCGGCGGCGGTGATTCGGGCGATCCCTAGCATATCGACGAAGACCGTGAGGTGAATAGGACGATATCGGTGTGCGAAGCCTCGGACGCCGGCATCGTCGCGTTCGGGAGCCGGTGGTGGCCGGGAAGGTTCGCAGCGCGCGGAACCGCCGGAGCCGCACCACCCTTCGACGACGAATGGAGTCCCCCATGGTCGAGGCACACCCCCCGCGAATACCGCTGCCGTTCGCCCTCGACCGCAATCCGCACGCGCCCGAGGCGGAATGCCGGCTGCTCGACTGGGCCCGACGCCACGACCTGCTCGACCACGCCGACGCCGAGAAACGGCTGGTCGGCGCGCGGCTCGGGGACCTCGCGGCCTATACGCACCCCGACGCCGAGCCCGACCGGCTGGTGCTGTACGCGCAGTTCATCGCCTGGCAGTTCCTCACGCACGACCGCTACGCCGAACCGGACGAACGCACCGTAGCCGGCCGGGAGCACCTGACGACCCAGGTCGAGCCGGTATACCGCACGGGCCGCGCCGATCCCCCCGCCGGGCCGATGGCGCGGGCGCTCGCGGACATCCTGGGGCAGGTGTATCCGGCCATGAGCGCTGATTGGCACGAGCGGTTCGTGGTCGAGGGTCTGGAGACGCTGCGACACGTGTTGCCGCGTCCGCCGGGCGGGGCGCGCACGGCGGGGCGCGATCACGCGGGTGGGGTCGAGGCGTATGTACGGCATCGGCGGTTCGCCTGTGGGCAGTTCCCGTGTCTGCTGCTGGACGAGTACATGGCAGGCGGGGAACTGCCGGTGGTGATTCGGGACGGGGCGGCGTATGACGATGTGCGGAACGCCCAGGCGGACGTGGTCTCTTGGACCAGCGACTACTACGCGTCGCGGGACAGTGCGGGTTCCGGGGCGGGTGGCGGGGCGGATGTGGCCACCGACCTGGTCGGTGTGCTGGCGTACACGGAGCATGTGGGTCGTGCGCACGCGGAGTCGGCGGTGGCCGCGCGGATCCAGGATCGGGTGGCCGACTTCCTGAGCGCGCGCCGGGCGTTGCAGGGGGGCGGGAGCGCGGCGGCGTTGGCGGATCCGGCTGCCGATCTGGTGCTGCGGCGCTGCATCTCGGCGATGCACCATCGCATGGCGGGGACGGAGGCCTGGGCGTGGGAGAACGTCAGGTCGATCGACCGTCGGCGGGGGGCGGGCGATGCGGGTGATGCGCGGAGCGCGCGGGACGCGGACGGTGGCCTGCGGGTGCCGGAGTTCGTGGAGGACCTGTTGGATGTCCGGGGCCGGCCGCGAGGTTGGGACGGCGGCGCGGCGGGGCATCGGTGGCCGTAGGGGTCGGCGTGGGGCCCACTGCGCGCGCGTCGTGAGCCCGGTACGGCTTGGCGTCCTCAAGCGCCGGACAGGCTGGATTTGCTGACGTTGCGGAATCGGCTGCGGTGCGGGCGGGGCGAGCCGGCCGCGTCGTGTGGTGAGCCCCGAGGCGGCTTGCCGTCCTCAAACGCCGGATGGGCTCGGGGGATTGATGCTGCCGGCGAGCCGATCCAGGGCAATCTCGGGGGCCGGTCGGGGAGTTTGCCCGATGTGGGGTCGGGGGTGCGGGCGGCAGTGTGGGTGGGGTCGGATCGGGTCGAAGTTCGAAGGGGTTTCCATGACCGCGCCTGTGCAGTGTTCGCTCGACGGGGGGTCGCCCGGGCCGATCCTGACCCGGGCCATGGTGGCCACGATCATCGCGGCCTGCGGTGCGATGGTCGGCTTCTATCTGCTGCTGTCGGTCGTTCCGCTGTATGTGGCCGACGGTTCGGGCTCGGGCTCCGGTGCCGGGGCGGCCGGGGTGGTCACCGGGGCGTTGATGGTGTCGACCGTGGCGGCCGAGGTGGCGGTGCCGGCGTTGACGGCCCGGTTCGGCTATCGGGCCGTGTTCGTGCTCGGGTTGGTGCTGCTCGGCGCGCCCACGATGGCGCTCGCGTGGTCGGCCGCGGTGCCGCTGGTGGTCGGGGTGTGTCTGCTGCGCGGGGCCGGGCTCGGCATCGTGATGGTGGTCGGCACCGCCGTGGCCGCCGAGTTGGTTCCGGCCGAACGGCGCGGCGAAGGGCTCGGGTTGTACGGCGCGGCGGTCGGCGTACCGGGCATCCTGGGCCTGCCCCTCGGCCTGTGGATGAGCGAACACCTCGGCTACACCGCCGTGTTCGCGATCGCAACCGGGTGCTGCCTGGGCGCGCTCGGCGCCGCGATCGCGCTGCCCACGAACCGGCCCGCGCCCTCGAGTGCGCGCGGCGGCGTGTTGGGCGGACTGCGAACGGGTGCGCTGGCCCGGCCCGCCGTGACGTTCGCGGGCTGCACGTTGGCGGCGGGGGTGGTCGTGACGTTCCTGCCGCTCGCGGTGTCGTCGAGTGAGTTGACCCTGGTGACCATCGCCATGCTGGTCCAGTCCGCGACCGCGCCGGCGGCCCGCTGGTGGGCCGGGCGTTTCGGCGATCGGCGCGGCCACGCCCGGCTGTTCGGGCCCTCGATCGCGGCCGTCGCGATCGGCGTCGCGCTGCTGGCCCGCCCGGCCGATCCGGTCACCGTACTCGTCGGCGCCGCCGTGTTCGGCACCGGTTTCGGGGTGGCCCAGAACGTCACCCAGTCGTTGATGTTCGAGCGGGTCGGCCCGCACGACTTCGGTCGGGTGAGCGCGTTGTGGAACCTCGCCTTCGACGCGGGCATGGGCATCGGCGCGGTCGGCGTCGGCGTGGTGATCGGCGCCGGCGGCTACCCGGCGGGCTTCCTGGGCACCGGCGCGCTCGTTCTGGGCGGCCTGGTCCTGGTCTGTGTCGATCGGCGCGGCGAAGCCGTCGACGGACCATCGGCGTCCCTGCCTCCGGTGTAGCGGCACGGGCGGGGCGTACGGGAACGGCCAGCGGCGTACGTGGCACGGGCGGCGGCGTACGCGACGGAACCCCGGCGTACGCGCCGAGCCCCGTCGGGTAGTGTTGCCGCCGCGCCCGGTTCGGGGCGCGGATCGCACTCGACGTCGAGGAGGTGGGACCCATTACCGCTGTTTCAGGTCGGGTGCTCTCCTTCCACGACCGTGCGGCCTCCTGGCATAGGTGAGCCCGCGAGAGCACCCTTCGGCATCCCGAAAGGCTCCAAGGCTCTCATGTCGGATTCCTCCGCCGCACCGTCCTCGACTTCGTCGGTGGCGCCCATCGTTGCCACGCTTCGTGCCGCCGGTTGTGTATTCGCCGAGGACGAGGCGCGGTTGCTCGTCTCCACCGCCGGCGATCCCGCCGAACTCGCCGCCATGGTGGATCGCCGGGTGGCCGGCCTCCCGCTGGAACACGTGCTCGGCTGGGCCGAGTTCCGCGACCTGCGGATCGCCGTCGACCCGGGCGTCTTCGTCCCGCGCCGGCGTACCGGGTTCCTGGTCGAACAGGCCGTCGCGCTGGCCCGTCCGGGCGCGGTCGTGGTCGACCTGTGCTGCGGCTCGGGCGCGTTGGGCGCGGCCGTGTCGGCCGAGGTGGCCGGCGTCGAGGTGTACGCCGCCGACATCGACCCGGCCGCAGTGCGGTGCGCACGGCGCAACATCGCGGCGGATCGGGTATACGAGGGCGACCTGTACGAACCGTTGCCCGCGTCGCTGCGCGGCCGGATCGACGTCCTGATCGCCAACACCCCCTACGTGCCCACCGAGGACATCCAACTGCTGCCCTCGGAGGCCCGGATCCACGAGCCCAGGGTGGCGCTGGACGGCGGCTCGGACGGCCTGGACGTGCAACGTCGGGTCGCCGCGGCGGCGCCGGATTGGCTCGCCCCCGGCGGCGGGCTGCTGGTCGAGACCAGCGAGCGGCAGACGGCGCTGACGGTCGAGGTGTTCCGCGCCGCCGGCCTGCGTACGCGGGTGGTCGAGTCCGAGGAGTTGTACGCCACGGTCGTGATCGGCACGCGGGCGCACGGATAGGGGTCGGCAGGCCGGGACGTCCAGCCTCCCGCGCCCGGCCCGGCCTACTCCGAGCCGTCCAGCGGACAGTCCATCCCGGTGTCGATCTCCTCCACCTCGACACCGACACCGACACCGGCGCCGACGCCGATCCCGGCACCCGCTCCGGCCTCGGCCTCGGCTTCGGCTTCGGATCCGTCCTCCCCCGCCGCCTCCGCCCGGGCGCTCGCGCAGATCCCGCTCAGGCCGTCCCGGATGGTCCGGCCGATCTCGGCCATCGAGGCCACCTGGCGCGGCGTCAACGTGTCGAACACGTGTTCCCGCACGGTGGCCGCGTGGGTCGGCTCGGCCTCCGCCAGCGCGGCCAGGCCGGCGTCGGTCAGATGTGCGACCCACCCCCGCCGATCCCCCTCGGCTGGGCCCCGGGAGACCCATCCGGACTTCTCCATGGCGGTCACGGCGTGTGACAGCCGACTACTGGACGACAACGACGCGGCGGCCAGTTCGCTCATCCGCATCCGATGATCCGGCGATTCGGCGAGCAGGCCCAGGATCTCGAAGTACGTCATCGGCATGCCCGCCTCGCGGCGCATCCGCCGATCCAGGTGGGCGGCGAGTTCCCTGGTGCCGGTGAAGTACGAGCGCCAGATCTCGCGCTCGGACGTGGTCAGCCGATCGTCGTCGTTCATGGGAACAGCATAAGACTTGTTGAATCCTCAACTTGTGGGTGCTATGTTGCTGAGCGTTCAACAAACCCGGCGCGGAACATCGCGGCGGGCCGGTCCACCCCACCGCAACGCTTCCAAGGAGTTCCCATGGCCACCTCCGTCGAGACCATCCCCGGCTACATCGCGGGCAACTGGACCATCGACCCGGTCCACTCGGACGTCTCGTTCTCGGTACGTCACCTCGGTGTCGCCAAGGTCCGCGGGCGCTTCGACACCTTCGAGGGCTCGATCGTCACCGCCGAGAACCCGCTGGAGTCCTCGGTCACCGCCTCCATCGAGACCGCGTCGGTCAACAGCAACAAC
This sequence comes from Embleya sp. NPDC020630, assembly GCF_044334985.1. Lineage (NCBI taxonomy): Bacteria > Bacillati > Actinomycetota > Actinomycetes > Kitasatosporales > Streptomycetaceae > Embleya > Embleya sp. NPDC020630. The sequence goes on along the minus strand of NZ_JBIRUB010000007.1, from coordinate 206,197 downwards.
AAGATGCGCGACGACCACATCCGCAACGAGGACTTCCTCGACACGGACGGGTTCCCGACGCTGACCTTCACCTCCACCGGTGTGCGTGCCGAGTCCGCGCTCGTCTACCGGATCGACGGCGACCTGACCCTGCGCGGCGTGACCAAGCCGGTCACCCTCGAGCTCGAACTGAACGGCTTCGGCACCGGTTTCGACGGTAGCCCGGTCGCCGGCTTCACCGCCACCACCGAGATCAGCCGCAGCGACTTCGGCGTCACCGGCGGTGCGGCGGGCGCGGCGGTCGGCGACAAGATCACCATCGTCCTGGAAATCGAAGCCAAGCAGGCGTGACCCCCGCCTGTAGTCGACCCCGCCAACGCCGGGCCCCGGTGCGCCCACTCTCCGAAGCGCACCGGGCCCGGCGACCCAGCCCCGGCGGACTACCTACAGGTGCGACGAAGCGGCAGCGGTGATCCCGAACCGGGCGAGGTCGGCGCGCAGCGTCGGAGTGTCCGTGTAGTGGAGGGACTCGATGCCCAGGGCTCGGGCCGCCGTCAGGTTCTCCGGGCGGTCGTCGATGAACAACAGTTGGTCGGGGCGCGCGTCGAGCCGTTCGCACAGGTGGAGATAGATACGCGCGTCGGGCTTGGCCAGACCCAGGTCCGCGCTGAACACCCGGTGCCGGAACAGCCCTGACCAGTCCTGCGCCTCGATGTGCCGGGCCATTTCGCTCGGGGCGTTCGAGAGCAGCGCGAGACCGGGATGGGCTTCGCCCGCCGACTCGGCCAACTCGGCCAACAGGTCGAGGGTGTCCTGGTTCATGTCCATCCAGACCGCGAGGTCGGCGGCCACCAGCCGGCCGAGCCCGGCCGCGTCCGGCGTCGGACGGCCCAACCGGGCGCACACCCCGTGCCAGAACCCGGCGGCATCCAGCGTGCCCGCGTCGTAGTCGATGCGATCCGGCCAGTACGCCGGCCACAACTGCGCCGCCGTGACCCCGACGACACCGGCCAGGGCCTCGCTCGCCGCGTCGGAGGGCGGGACACAGATGACCCCGCCGAAGTCGAAAACGATCCATCGGGTACCCATGGGCGCTCCCTCCGTTGACTTTCGAACATCCGATACGTTTGATTGAACGCATGGAAAGTGCGGAACGTCAACAAACGCTCATTGAACGGATGCGGACAACGGAGCGCGTCACGGTCGCGGGGTTGGCCGAGGAGACCGGCTGCTCCGAGATGACCATCCGCCGCGACCTCGACCAACTCGCCGAGCGCGGTGTGCTGCGGCGGGTGCGCGGTGGCGCGGTGAGCCTGATGTTGCGTGGCGAGGTACCGCCGTTCGGTGTCCGGGAGCACGAGGCGACCGAGAGCAAGCGCCGCATCGCCGCCGAGCTGGACTCGCTCGTCACCGACGGCGAATCGCTGATCCTGGACAGCGGCACCACGGGCCTGGCCATCGCTCGCGTCCTGGCCCGCCGCCGGGTCACCGTCGTCCCGCTCGACCTGCACGCGGCCCGGGTCCTCGGCGACGCGCCCGACGTACAACTGCTCGTCCCGGGCGGCCGGAGCACACCCGGCGCGCTCAGCCTGAGCGGCCCCCTCACCGAGAGCTCGCTGCGCACACTACGGGTGGACACCGCCGTCCTCGGCGTCTGCGGCATCTCCGTCGAGCACGGGCTGACCGCCCACGATCTGGACGAAATCCCGGTCAAACAGGCGATGATCGCCTCGGCGCAGCGGATCGTCGCGGTCTGCGCCGGGGCCAAGTTCGGCCGTACCGGCCTCGGTCACGTCTGTCCGGTGACCGACCTCGACATGGTGATCACCGACGCGGACGCCCCGAGCGAGGCGGTCGAGCGGCTACGCGACCTGGGCGTGGACGTACGGGTGGTCTGAACTCCTGTGCCGACGCGCCTGCCGGGCCACCGGAGCGGCGGAACGGCGGACGTCCGGACCTCATCCGCAGCAGAAGACGTTGTCACACGGACGCCCCGTCTCGCTGCCGTACGCCACGAAGTCCCGCACGGGCGCCAACGCCGCCTCGACGGCCTCGGCCGGCAGCGGCGGAACCGTCGGTTCGGCCCAAAGGCCCCAGTACGGCGGGGAGTCGTCGAAGTCGATACGCATGGGTGTGGGCATGGCAAACGAGAGGTACCGCGACCGTGACGGGCGCCCGCCGACCCGCCTCAGGGTTGGGCCGCCCGCCCGGGCAGCGTGAGCCCGCGCCTCACAGGGGCGGCAGCGGATCGTGCCGGGTCGGCTGCCGCCCCGTGATCAGCCAGAACAGGTACCCGCGCAGATAGTCCTCGAGGCCGTGGTCGAGATGGGCCGCGAATGCCCGCAGCGTCGCAGGGTCGTGGTACGCCGGATCGGGATCGGCCAGCCGCGCGTCGATCCAGGCGCGGACCCGATCCCGGTCGGCCCACCAGGCGCGCACCGCCGCCGGGGTCCAGTACTCGTCCCCGTCCCACCCGCAGCCGCCGGCGGGCAGGGTTGCGGCCGCGGCGAGGAAGTCGCACACCTCGCGCGGCGTTCGGGGTTGGCGGTGGACGAAGGCCCGCCGCCCGTCGTCGGCCAGGAGATGGGCGGCGGCCATCGGGGCGTCCGGGCCCACACCGTCCGCGCCGATGAAGAACGGGCCCGGGACACTCAGCCAACTCCGGTCGGCCCAGCGGCCGTCGACCAGCGGGCGGCCGTTGCCGAGGCGGTCGGCGACGGCGTCGAGCGCGTCGGCCGCGTCGAGCGCCCGGTGGGCCATCGGCAGCGGATCCCAGTACGCGAGGCACGGGTCCCAACCGGCGGCCCGGTGGTCGTACCCGCGCAGGGCCCACGAGTGCCGCGCCTCCGGCGTCTCCCGTGCCTTCAGGTTCGCGTCGGCCAACGCCGCGAGCCGCATGACCGCGACGGCGGCGACCACGAAGGCCGACACGGAAAGCGGCGTCACGTCCATGACGCCGAACTTTATTGCGCCAACCGGAATCGGCCACCGGTATTACGCCGAGGCCAAGGGCCTGTGGGACAAAGCGGGACCGGGCGGAACGCGACGGAACCGCACGGACCGGAGCGGACACGGCCCGCCCGATCGCAGCCGCCCCCGCGTCGATCCGGCGCCCGACTACTCCGAAACCGTCGAGCCGACGGCCGCCGCCCCCGCCCGGGCGCGCGGCGGCCGGATCCCGAGCACGGCGCACGCGGCCGCGACCGACGGCCCGACCAGCGGCCGCAGGTCGTCGTACCCCTCCAGCGCCGCCAGCGGAACGGTGAGGGCCGCCAGCGCGGCCAGCGCCCGTACCTCGCCGACCATCGTGTCCTCGGCGTCGCTCCGGTTCAACGCCGCCTGGGTACGCCGCCGGCAAGCCAACACCCGCGCCCCCAGCACGGGCTGGGCCCGGAACGTACGGTCGAACATCAGCACGGTGAGCAGGCGCCGATCCCGCGCGTACAACTCGCCCATGGCGACGAGCAGATCACGGGTCGCGGCGGGCGAGAAGCCGTGCCCCTCGGCCCGGTCGAGGATCGCCTCCAACTCCTCGACGGCCGGCTCGACCAGGTCGGCGAGGATCTCTTCCTTGGTGTGGAAGTAGTAGTAGAGGGCGGCCTTGGTCACGCCCATCGCGTCGGCGATGTCCTGGAGCCGGGTCGCGCCGTAGGTCCGCTCGGCGAACAGCGTCAGTGCGGCATCTCGGACGCGGCGCCGGGTGTCGCCTCGTTGACCGGTCACGCGCGCATCCTTCCCCGGTGGCGGTGAACACCTTCGCGTCCCCCGCACGGCACCTGCTTCCGAGTCCTGGTTGCAGATCCCGCTTCCGAGACCTACTACCGAGATCTGGTTCCAAGACCTGCTTCGAAGACTATTTCTACTGTACGGCCAGTAGAAACTACGCCCCACGTAGTACGCGCGGCCAGAACCTCCGAAGGACGTCCGCGGGGTTGATCGCGGTGAATACTTTCTACTGTCCGGCTAGTAAAAATGCTCGGCCGGACGGGCCGCGACCTGCTCGCACATGCTCTCACCTGCCCTGTCTCTGTTTCTCCTTTGCATCACGCACATCCAACCCGGCGGTTTCGACACGTGTCGTCCGGGTCGATGCCACACGTCCCGCCCCGTTCAGTCCCGACTCGCATGAGCCTGGAGACCCCTTTTCATGGCCACTTTCCTGTATCGACTCGGCCGCGGCGCCTTCCGGCGCAGGCGTCTGGTCGTCCTGCTCTGGGTGGCGATCATCGCCCTCGTCGGGTTCGGCGCCGCCAACGCGTCCGCACCCGCCGCCAAGCCCTTCACCGTGCCCGGCATCGAGGCGCAAAAGGCCGTCGACCTGCTCGGCGAGCGCATGCCCGAGGCGGCGGCCGACGGCGCGAGCGCGCGGATCGTCTTCCGCGCCCCCGCCGGCCAGCAGATCGACTCCGCCAAGAACAAGGCGGTCGTCGAGCAGGTCGTCGGCGCGCTCAAGGGCAGCGACCAGGTGGCCGCCGCCGACGACCCGTACACGGCGGGCACGGTCAGCAAGGACCACACCACCGCCTATGCCGCGGTGTCCTACCAGGTCTCCGGCGACACGCTCAAGGACGCCACCCGCGACAACCTCGAACACGCCGTGCAGAAGGGCCGCGACGCGGGCCTGACCGTCGAGATCGGCGGCGACGCGCTGCAGGACGACTCCGGTCCGGGCAACGGCGAGATCGTCGGCATCGCGATCGCGGCCGTCGTACTCGTGATCACCTTCGGCGGCCTGGTCGCCGCGGGTCTGCCGATCCTCACCGCGCTGCTGGGCGTCGCGGTCGGCGTCGGCTCCATCACCGCCCTGGCCGGCGTGTTCGACCTCTCCCCCACCACCTCGACCCTGGCCATGATGCTCGGCCTGGCGGTGGGCATCGACTACGCGCTGTTCGTGGTCTCGCGCTACCGCAGCGAACTCACCAAGGGCCACGACCCGGAGGACGCCGCCGGCCGGGCGGTCGGCACCGCCGGCTCCGCGGTGGTCTTCGCCGGCCTCACCGTGATCGTCGCGCTCGCCGGCCTCGCGGTGGTCAACATCCCGATGCTGACCGAGATGGGCCTGGCCGCGGCCGGGACGGTGGCGGTGGCCGTACTGGTCGCGCTGACCTTCGTCCCCGCCATCCTGGGCTTCGCGGGCAAGCGCATCTTCGGCCGCAAGGCCCGCAGGAAGGCCGAACTGCTCGCCGCCGAGGCCGCCGAGGGCGGCAGCGTGCACCGACGGGCCGCGGAGAAGCCGAACATGGGTACCCGCTGGGCCCGGTTCGTCCTGCGCCACCCGATCCGGGTGCTCGTGATCGCCGTACTCGGCCTGGGCACCCTCGCGATCCCCGTCGGCAGCATGCAACTCGGCCTCCCGGACGACGGCATCAAGTCGACCGACACCACCCAACGACGCGGCTACGACCTGCTGACCGAGAGCTTCGGCCCCGGCTTCAACGGACCGCTGCTGGTCGTGGTGGACGCCGCGAAGAGCAACAACGGCAAGGAGGCCGCCGCCGAGGTCACCCGGGCACTCGGCCAGGTCAAGGGCATCGCCTCGGTCGGCGAGCCCAGCTTCAACAAGGCGGGCAACACCGCCATCATCGAGGTCACGCCGAACTCCAAGCCGAGCAGCAACGCCACCAAGGACCTGGTGCACGCGATCCGCGACACCGCGGACCAGACCAAGGCCCGCACCGGTGCCGAGACGCTGGTCGGCGGCGTACCGGCGCTGAACATCGACTTCTCCCAGCGCCTGAACGACGCGCTCCTGCCCTACCTGGCCCTGGTGGTCGGCCTCGCGATCCTGCTGCTGATGGCGGTGTTCCGGTCGGTCCTGGTGCCGATCAAGGCGGCCGGCGGCTTCCTCCTCTCGGTGGTGGCCTCGCTCGGCGCGGTCGTCGCGGTCTTCCAGTGGGGCTGGCTCGGCGGCCTGATCGGCGTCGACCAGACCGGGCCGATCATGAGCATGATGCCGATCTTCCTGGTGGGCATCGTGTTCGGCCTGGCGATGGACTACGAGGTGTTCCTGGTCACCGGGATGCGCGAGGCGTACGTCCACGGCGAAAGCCCCCGGCAGGCCGTGGTCAGCGGATTCCGCCACGGGGCCCGGGTGGTCACCGCCGCGGCACTGATCATGATCGGGGTGTTCGCCGGCTTCATCGGGGCACCCGAGTCGATGGTCAAGATGATCGGCTTCGGCCTCGCCTCGGCGGTGCTCTTCGACGCCTTCGTGGTCCGGATGACGATCGTGCCCGCCGTCCTGGCCCTGCTCGGCAAGTCCGCGTGGTGGCTGCCGGGTTGGCTCAACCGGCTGATCCCCAACGTCGACGTCGAGGGCGAGGGGCTGCGGAAGTACCTCGGGGACGACGAGGCGAACACGGCGCCGGACTCCGAGGACGGGTCGCGGCGGTCGGACCGGGATCTGGATCTGGACACGGCGAAGGTGTGATCCGGCCGATCGAGGTCTGATCCGACCGGACAACGCGACAGCGGGGTGTGCCCGGGCTTCGGCTCGGGCACACCCCGCTGTCGCGTGGGCGTGGTGGGTGGCGCGCGGTCGGTGGGATCCGCGGTCGGTGGGATCAGGTCGCCACCGGCTGCTGCTCCTTGGGCTCCCTGAACTCCTTGGGCTCCCTGGGCTCCCTGGGCATCATCATGCGGAGTTGGAGGAGATGGTCCGCCACGGTCATGGCGGCGAGTACGACCGTGGCGGTGGCGAGCGTGGCCCAACCGGTGCCGGCCAGGGGGGCGGTCAGCGGTACGACCACCACGGCCGCGCCGATCCGTGCCGCGATCGAGCCGGTGCCGAGTACGTAGCGATGCCAGGCGTGGCCGAGCAGGAAGACGGCCACACCCGTACCCAGCCACCAGCGGTTGGTGTCGGTGCCCAGGTGGTGGATGCCGTCGGAGATGCCGGCCGCGACCAGCACGATGCCGGCGATCATCACCGCGTGGGCCAGGCCGAACGCCACGTACCCGAGCATCTGCCGGCGCTCCACCGACGCCTCGGACATGGCCCGTACGGTGCGTTCGTCGTCACCGCCGAAGTAGGTCCACCAGATGCCGGTGGCGACCGCGATGCCGAGCAGGATGCCCCCCGCGAGCTTCCAGTCGACCGGTCGCCCGCCCGCGCCGATGCCGACCGCCACGACCGACTCGCCGAGCACGATCAGGATGATCAGGCCGTGGCGCTCCACGAAGTGGTGCGGCTCGACCACGAATCCGCGGATCCGGCCGATCACCATCGACAGGTACAACACCGTCACCGCACCGGCCCAGCACACCCAGGTCCCGACGTCGGACAGGTGCGGCGCGATCAGGATCAGTACGCCGCCGACCGCGTTGAACGGAGCCAGTCGCAGGATCCCGGCGCGGGCCGACGGCTCGGCGGCGGTCAGGAACAGCGCGACGTGCATCCCGACCGCGACGAGGAACGCGAGTCCGAACGCCCAGCCGTCGGGGTCGAACGCGTACGGCAGGTCCAGGCCCATCACGAAGAACGCGGTCATGGTCAGCGCGAGCAGCAGCCGATGCACCACCGCGTCGGGCCGCACCGCGTTGGTCAGCCAGCTGAACGCGCCGAACATCCACCACAGCGCGGCCAGCGGCAACATCCCCTGGAACAGGCCGGACCAGCCCGGGTGGGACTCCACCTGGTGGGTGGCCTGGGTGAGTACGAAGACGAAGACGAGGTCGAAGAACAGCTCGATCGGCGTGACGCCGGTGAACTGCTCCAGTTCGTCGGGGGGCTCGATCGGGTCGTGCGGGAGGTCCATGGGGATGGAGAGGGGAGGTTCGGCGGGGGCCGTGGCCGGGTCGGCGGCGGTCGTCGTGGGTGCGTCGCCGGTGGTGGTTGGCGGGTGGTCGTGCGGGTCGCGGTCCGGTAGGGACGGGGAGGGGTTCATGCGGTCACTTCCAGGTGTCTTGCGAGCATGCTTCCTTCGATCCCGACACGCGTCGCGGCCACCGGCCGCGAGCCGGTCGGGCCGCCCGAACCTGCGCGGGTGGTCGAGTTCGGGTCGTACGTGCGAGGGCCCATCATCACCGCGCCGCGCGTTCGGGGACAGCGGAAGTCATCACGTTCGCGGTGGGCGTATCCCGGACGCGCGGAGATGGGCCGGGATGTGCTGCGGCGGACCGGATTTCTTTCCGGTCCGCCGCAGGGGTGGGGGCTCACGCGTACGTGTGTAGCTGCGTGTGCGTGCGTGCGTATGTGCGTATGTGCATGTGTGCGATGTACGTGCGCGAGTAGGCGAGTACGCGCGCTTGGGTGCCTTGGTGCCTTGGTGCTTGGGCGCCTTGGTACTTGGGCCTACGAGCACAGGATGAGTAGCGAGGTGACCACCGTGCACGATGTCGACGAGGAGTTGTTGCCCGGGTTGGGGTCGTTGGGAGTGCTCGCCGTGCGGGTCGCGGTGACCTCGTAGCCGAGGCCCAGGTTGAGCAGGGCGACCGGGGCGGTGAAGTGGCGGGTGGTTGCCGCGCCCTTGGCCAGCGGGCCGACCGTGCAGGTGACCGTGCGGTTGGCCACCGCGCAGTCCGGTGAGGTCGCGGTCATCGGGGACGGCAGCGGCGCGGTGACGGTCGCCGAGGCGAGTGTGTTCGGGCCGCGGTTGGTGACGGTGACGGTGTAGTCGATGTGTGCGCCGAACAGGCCGCCGACGCCGTTGGCCTGGAGGACCACCGACACGTCGGCCGCGCTCGCGATGTAGGTGTAGCGGTCGGCCGGTACGGTCGCGCTGGTGCCGCCGGCCGTGGTCACCCGGACATCGACCTGGCCGGCCGGACCGGGCGGGGCGGTCACGGTGCAGGTGGTGGCGGTGCAGGTCACGGCGGTGGCGGGGCGGCCCGGGCCGAAGGTGATGCCGGTCGCGCCCGCGAGGTCGGTGCCGGTGACGGTGACCGCCGTGCCTCCGGTGTCGGGGCCGGAGTTCGGGCTCACCGCGGTGACCGTGGGGGCGGGCAGGTAGGTGTAGCGGTCGGCGGCCGAGGTCGCGCTGGTGCCGCCGAGGCCGGACACGGTGATGTCGACGGTGCCGGGTGCGCCGGGGGGCGCGGTCGCGGTGAGGGTGGTGTCGTCGACGACGGTGAACGCGGCGGCCGGGGTCGTACCGAACACGACGGCGGTGGTGCCGGTCAGGTGGGTGCCGGTGACGGTCACGGAAGTACCACCGGCCGTGGGGCCGGAGTTGGGGCGCACCGACGTGACGGTGCGCGGTTGCGGGACGCCGACGACGACGATGCCATAGGGGGTGGAGCCGACCGGGACCGTGGCCACCACGGTGTCGGTCGTGCCGTCGATCACGGACACGTCGCCGGACTGGGTGTTGGCGGTGTACACATATCGGCCCGCGACGTGCAGGGTCAGGTTGGCCGGGTACGCGCCCACCGCCACGCTGTCGACCACCGTGTTCGTGGCCAGGTCGACCACCTTGACCTCGGCCGGGAACGCGGAGACGTACGCCCGGCTTCCGGTCGGATCCACCGCGACGTTGCTGGCGTCGGTGACCGGCACGGTCGCGACCAGCAGGCCGCCGGCGGTCAGGTCGAGCGTCCACAGTCCGGACTGGTTGTCGACCGCGTACAGCCGACGCCCGTCGGGGCTGAGCGCGGCCCCGTCGGGCGTACCGGGCAGCGTGATGGTCGTGCCGACGACGCCGGTCGCGGCGGTGATCACCGAGACGCTGCGTCCGGCGTTGTTGACCGCGTACACGTGTGCCCCGTCCGGCGCGACCAGTACCGCGATCGGGCCGGTGCCCACCGCGATCGTGGCGGCGACGGTGTCGGTCGCCGTGTCGACGGCGAGGACGGAGTTGCCCTGGGCCACGTACAGCCGGGTGTCCGTCGGGTCGATCGCCATCGCGAACGGTGCGCCGCCGGTGGCGATCGTGGCGACGACCGCATCGGTGGCGGTGTCGATCACCGAGATGCCGCCGGAGTCGAAGTTCGCGACGTACACCCGGGTGCCGGCGTGGTTCGCGGCGAGCCCGTACGGGCCCCGGCCCACCGGGACGGTGGCCGTGGTGGTGTTGTTCGCGGCGTCGATGACCGAGACCGTGTCCGAGCCGGAGTTGGCCACGTAGAGGGCCACGCCCGGGTGGGCCGCGGCGGCGGGCACGGCCTGGGCGATCAGGCCGGCGAGCACGAGGGCCGCGGCGGCGACGAGGGCGATCAGCCGGCCGGGCAACGTGGGGCGGGTCCGCGGACGGTGGGGTCGGATCGGACGGTGGGGTCGGGCCGGGCGGCGCGGGTGCCGTAACCGGTCGGCGGGCTCTGCGAGATCGTGTGACATCGGAATCCCCTCCCTGACGATGGAGCGCACCCGGCCGGCTCCATCGGGGCACACCGATCCCCACCCCGCAGTGCAGCACTCGGGCCCCCACCCGAATCCGGCGCCACGCCCGGCAACGGTGCCGAGCCGTGGTGCCGGACGGCCGCGAATCACGGATCGCGATTCGTCGGTGCATCGCCCGAAACGTACCGGGTCGGCGGGCGGTGATGCGGCCTTAACGGCGAAATCGCCTCATGGGGGCGGGAGTTGATGTAGAGGCGCTGAAGTGGAGGTCGTTGGGGCGGGGATCGGGGGCGGTCCGCTCAGTCCCTGGGCAGGTATACCGTCCGGCCCTGAGCGCGGGCACGCAGCGCGGCCGGGACGCGCGGGGCGACCGTACTCGGCAGCAGTTCCGCGGCCCGCTCGACCGTGACGAACGCGTGGTCGTCGAGTTCGTCCTCCTGGATCCGGATGGCCGCGATCCGGTCGGGGGAGAACGTACCGCCGTCGAACATCCAACCGGTCAACGGGCGGGGCCGGGGCTCGAGTTCGGGTACCCAGTCGATCACCAGCAACTCTCCGACGGCGACGTCGAGCCCGAGCTCCTCGCGGAGTTCGCGCGCGCAGGCGTCGTGGGGTGATTCGTTGCGGTCGACGAAGCCACCGGGCAGGTTCCAGTAGTCCCGGTAGTTGGGTTTGACCACCAGGACCCGGTCCTCGGCGTCGGTGATCAGCGCGGAGGCGGCGGCGTAGAGGGAGGGCAGTTGCTCGTACCACTGCTCGGGCGGCAGGAAGTCTCGGGTCATTTCGTCGAGCCTAGCGCCGGGCCAGGGCTGCGGCTGTGGGGGCGGCGGGTGGTGGGGCGGCGGGGCGCGGGCCTCGTGGGTACCGGTCCCGGCGCCGGGTCACCGCCGCAACGCCTCCACGGCCCCGCCGGCCTGGAGCCGGCGGGGCCGTGGAGGGCCGCTTCGGTCGATTCTCGGGAGTCGGTCAGTCCTTGGGAATGTACGTCGGACAGGTCGAGAACGCGTTCTGCTGCACGCAGGTGAACAGTGCGTTCCACTTGCTGCTGCTGTCGGCGACGGCCGTGGTCAGCGCGTCGCTGCACGTGTCGTCGGAAAGACCCCAGAGGGATCCGTCCGGCCAACCGGCCTGACGAGTGCGCGTTTCGATCGTCGTGAGGCATTCCGCGCTCGGGTTGTAGCGTTTCACCTCGTTGATGAACTCCAGATACTTGGGGTTCTGGAGCACGTTGGCCTGCGTGACCAGGGTCTGCCGGGCCGCGTCCTTGGCCTGCGGCGACGCATTCGGGTCCTGCAGCGTCGCGGTCGCCTGCGTGGCCGCCGCCGCGGTCGTTTGGATGACCTTCTGGATCTGCTGCTGGTCTGCCGGCTTCTTCGGCGCCGTCTTCGGGTCCTTGGAGGCGAGCAACGCGTCACTGATCAGCGTCACGACCTGGATGGCGAACCCTCGGTCGGCCGCCGGGAAGGTCGGACTCTGGAGCCGTACCATGATCTGGGCCACGCCCTGCGCGGTCTTCAGATAATCGGCTCGCTCCCCCACGGCCAACTTCGGGTCCTGGCTCCGCCGCAGCGCCTCGTTCACGCCCTGCACGACCTTCGTGTACAGCGCCCGGTCCGGCGCCGACGTCGTCGGGTCCTGGATGGCCTTCAGCGTTTGATTGATCGCCGAGACGGCCTCGGCATACCTGTCCCGGTCCTCGGTGGACGTGGACGGATTCTTGATCGCGTTCACCGCCGTGTTCAGCCCCTCCTTCAGCTTCTGCTTCACATCCGGCGGGACGTTCAGTTTGTCGATCTCGGCCTCCACCTCCCGCTTCGCGCCGTCCGGGTCCGTCTTGGGATCCGGCGGCGGCGCGACCTGTTGCAGTTGATTGGGCGGATGCGACGATCCGCCCGGACCGGGTGTGCTCGGCGTCCCCGACGAGGGGTTGCCCGGGGCGCTGTGCGTCCCCGTCCCCGTCCCCGGCGTGTTCGGCGCGTTGGGGGAGTTCGGGGTCTTCGGCGCGTTCGGGGTGTTGGGCGGGGGCGGTGTGTACGCCGGCGCCTGCGGAGTGTTCGGCGGTTCGGGGGTGTCGGCGGGTATGCCGCTCGTGGCCTGGCCGGGCGAGGCGACCTGGGGCGCGCCGGCCGCGGCGGCGGCGGTCGGCAGCGCCAATGCGGCAGCCAGACAGGACGTGCCTACGATGCGGGATATCTGTCGCCGGGCAGTTTTGGACATGACGAATCCAGTCGAGTGGGGACGTTGCTGCTGTGCCGTTGTCGTCTCGGCCGCTGTCGGCTCGATCACCGAGGCGGCTGCCCGCAGGCACCGGAGACCTCAAGCCTCGACGGTGCGCATGTGACGGCGCACGTGTATCGAACGGTGCACGCGTGACGGTGCACATGTGTCGAACAAGTGCACATGGATCGACAAGAACAACTCTTCGCCCGTCCCTCGCCCGTCGCAACTTTGACCCACGCCGCCGGGCGGATGCCGGGGGTGTGCGGGGGTGGTGGGCGCGAACGGTGTGTAGGCGGTGGGTCTCAGGTGGTGGTGAAGCGGTCCCGGTGCTCGCCGTGCCGGTGCGCCGGCGGGCCGGCGGAAGTCTGCGGCCGAGGGCGACGCGGCGGAGGTCCTGCGTGGCGCCGGTCGGCGGGGCGTCGGCGGCGCTCTTGCAGGCCCGGCCGAGGTCGTTCGTCGGCACGCAGCCGGACAGCGGCCAGGGTGCCTCGAGAACCGGAGACCCCGGGGATCGATCGCATCCGGCAGCGGGTGCAGCCGCTCCTGCGGGACCGGCCGGTCGGGGCTCAGGGCGATGGCGATCGCGATGGCGATGGCGAGGCCGTGGAGCACGTCGTGCCCCAGGGCCACGGTGGGACTCGGCGTTGTCCCGCAACGCCGCGACCGGCTCGTCGGTGGACAGCGCGGCCGTGTCGGCGCGGGCGCGGCGGTCGGTCATACGGTGAAGGCTGCTCGGCCGCTGATCAGCCGGCCGCGCGGAAGCGGGTTGCGCGGGGTGTTGGAACGCGCGTGCACGGAGGCGGGATCCCGGCCACGGATCACCTTCGAGGCCGCCACTCCGCTGCCGCTTGCCGAACCGGCCGCCCGTGCCTGGGCGTTGCGGTGGTACCGGCCCTGCCTCGGACGCGGCGACGGCCGCCGTACTGCGCACGCCGGAGCTGTTCGGCCACGCGCCTGAGGCCGGATCGCGCCGGTGGAGCGGGGGCGCGGAGTCTCGGGGCGGCGAACGGTGCCGTCCGGTATCGAGTCGTATCGCGTCGTATCAAGTCGCGTCGTATCGAGTCGCTCGATGCCGAGTCGAGCCCTCCCGCGTCGTCCCGCGTCGTCTCGTCGGCTCAGCCGGCGGTCAGACCGCTGTCGTTGTGCAGGATCGCGCCGTGTACGTTCCGGGCCTCCTCGGAGGCGACGTACGAGAACATCGCCGCGATGTCCTCCGGCTGCGCCATCGGGCGCGGCGTCATGGCGCGGCCGACCAGGTCCCAGTCCACGTCCGCGGGCATCTGGTAGTTGGCCACCAGGTTGGTGTCGATACCGCCCGGCGCGATCGCGTTCACCCGCAGTGGCTGCTTGGCGAACTCCCAGGCCAGCGACCGGGTCAGCTGGACCACGGCGCCCTTGCTCATGGTGTAGACGACGCCGTACGCCAGGCCCATCACACCGGCGTTGGACGCGATGTTGACCACGTTGCCGGACCGTTCGAGCAGGTGCGGGATGGCCGCCTGGCACATGAAGAAGTAGCCGTCGATGTTGACGCCCATCATCCGCCGGTAGTCCGCCTCGGTGACCTCCAGCACGTGCTCGGCCCGCGCGATGCCCGCCACGTTGCCCAGCACGTCGATCCCACCGAACTCCGCCACGGCCGCCGCCACAGCGGCGAAACACTCGTCCCGTACCGCCACGTCGGTGACCCGAGTGGCCACCTTGCCCGCAAGCCCGACCGCCGCCTCGGCGGTCTCGGCCAACGACGCCGCCGCGATGTCCAGCGCGAACACGTTGGCCCCCTCCGCCGCCAACCGCAACGTGGTGGCCCGCCCGACCCCCGACCCGGCTCCGGTGACCACCGCGGTCTTACCGTCGAACCGGCCGGACACATGGGCTATCGACATGCGTTCACTCCATCGGACGAGGATTCGGAAGACGGATCGAAAGGGCACGACAACGCACCCACGACCAGAGGTGACGGATCGTGCCACAGCCAAGTTGGGGAAACCAGACCCACTTCCCCACCCGTCACCGCCAACCGACCGGCGGTGGAGGAGCAGGTGTGCCGCCGCACGAAGAGCAGCAACGGTGGATGCGAACGTCCATCGGCCGAGTGCGCTCCCCACCGAAGCGGTGGTCACCCGATCGAGCCCAGGCCCGCCCCTCGGGACCGAACTCCACCGCTGCTCGCTCGCCGGGTCCCCACGTCCGCGACCGGGTGGGACAGCACCTCGTGCGGGCACGGGGCGGCAAGCCCGTGACCGCCCAGCGCGAACACCCACGACGCCTGCCTCGGCTTCGCCGCCTGTCCCGTCACCCACCGACAAGCGAAACGCCTTCGTCTTCGTCAGGACTCGGGACTACTGAAGCCGAGCCGTCATCCGGATGCCCCGCTCAGGACGATCGTCGCGGAGGAACGATCCAAGTAGGCACCCGCCCCGTTGTACGACCACCGGCCGTGTTCGGGTACGAGCGAACGCAAGGCGCTCGGCATCTCCTCCGTCGGCGGACCGGCGATCGCCTGCCACTGCCCCCACCCTTCCGCGGCGACGGTATCGGCGAGATGAACGACGCCGTAGTAGCCCCAGTCGTGCGGCCCCGGCACCGTCACACGCCCCGTGTCGGGCGTACCCATGGCCCGGACACACCACTTGGCGGAGGTCACGGAGCCCAACTGCGGGAACACCGCCAACAGATCGGCTGCGACGGAACTCGTCGGTTCACAGCGGTGCGCCGCCTTTTCGTCCTTGTCGTCACCGTCTCCGAGGCCGCACGCGCCGATCAGCATTCCGGCCGCCGCCGTGATCCCCACAACGACCCTTCGCGCCGTGTGCGTCATCCGACCTCGTCCATGCGCTCATCCCCCGATCTCGGCACCGAACCGACACCCGAGTCTGACATCGAGACCACGGCCGATACATCCAACCCGGTGCGTAGTTCGTGCGGGCCACCCGGCTCATCACCGGCGGACCCGACCCGCACGAACTGGCGGCCCCCGGCCACGTCGGCACCCACGCGTCGGGCCGCCGACGATCAGCACCGCACCACCTCGGCCCGCGCACTCCGTCCGAAAGCCGCCCGGGGCGTGCACGACGCGGCAAAGCGCCCAGGCCCGCCCCCGCAACTCGGACGGTTGCCAAGCCGCCCATGCGCGGCGCGTCAGTGCCAACGACCATGGCCAACCGTGGTGATCGCCGTGCGGAGCACGGAGTGTGGCGAAGCCGCCAAGTGTGGGTCGCAGGACCGGAGCAAAACTGGCTGTGGGTCGACCGCAGCCGGCGCGACGGAGCAAAGCCTCCAGGCCGTCGTCCCCGACTCGGACGTCTACGAGCCACCGACCCCCAGGCGCGTCAGCGCCCACGGCTCGGGCGGCCCCCGGGATCGACGCGCGCAGCGCGGAGAGCGGCGGAGCCGCAGAACTTGGGCTGGGTGACCCGGAGCGAAGCGGAGGGGCACCCAGCCCCGAGCGAGGGGCCGCTTTTTCTTGGAGGAGCGAAGCGGAGGAAAGAAAAAGTAGTGCCTCGCGAGCCGGCGCGAAGCGCCCAACAAGAAGCAACGCCGCGAACACGACTCCGGGCACCCCGAGCCGCCCTATTCACCCCCCAGACTCCTGCGACCACGGCACCCGACTCCGGCAAGCCGCCCACTCCCCACGCGCCTCGGGCCCATCCCGCAACCACCCGCGACCCTGGCAAACCGCCCTGCTCCGCAACCGACCCGGACCCACCCCACAACGCGCAACCGCCGCGACCCAGGCCCTGCCCCACAGCAACGCCCAACCCCAGCAAGCCACTCCGCTCCGGCCGCGACTCAGCCCCCACACCACAACCCGCCACCCTGGCGAGCCCCGCCCCCGACGACCCCGGCAGGCCACTCCGCTCCGCCATAGCTCAGGCCCCCACCGAAACCCCGCCCCAGCAAGCCACCCGCCTCACCGCGACTCAAACCCGCCCCACAACGCACGACCCCGGCGAGCCGCCCGTCCCTGACGACTCGGGCATCACCGCGCACCTGGCAAACCATCCGCTTCACCGCCACCCAAACCCCTCCCCGCAACGCGCGACCCTGGCAAGCCACTCCGCTCCGCTGCGAATCAGCCCGCGCCGACCACCGCGCAAACGCACGCCGCACCGCGCCGCGCGTCGAGGTAGGGCCTCGGCGAACGGCCGACAACGGGTCGCCATCGCCTCGGCGTCGGACTCGTGTCAGATGCCGGCGTCGCTGAGTTCGGGGTCGTCGGCGTGGTTGCGCCGGGCGTCGAGTTCGTCCTGGGCCAGGCCGAGGAGGCGTTGGCCGGTTCGGCTGCTGACGCCGAGGCGGCGGCCGACCTCGGCGCCGGTCACGTCGGCTTCGGCGGCGAGGAGGGCGACCAGTCCTAGGATCCGGGGGTCGCGACGTGCGGCGCTGGTGAGCGGGGTGCCGTCGACGGCGTGGCCCTGGCGCGGGAAGTCGTAGCTGGGCGTCGTCTCGACGGCGGGGGACGCGGTGTCCGAGGGCGCTGTGTCGGCATCGGCATCGGCGAGGGCGCTCCGGCGGTTGGCCCCCGTACCCTCGGTCGCTCGTGGTTCGGGGATCGTGTTCGGCGACGGCGCGTCGGCCGGGGGTACATCCGACACCGTCGGCCGCGTCGCGGCCCGGCGGCGCGCCGTGTCGGCCCGGGCGGCCCCGGCGCGAGTCGACCCACTGCGCGCATCGGAACGCGGCGCCGGGCCGTCGGCGCGCCGTCCCCGATCCGCGCCCGCATCGTCGTCGTGGGGAGCATGCGCCTCACCCGGTGACCCGGCCGCAGCCCGGTGACGCAAATCCGTGACGTCGGCCGCGATGGCGGCCGACGTATGGTGATGCACATCGCCCTCGGAGGGCGCCCGCGAAGCCCCCCGCGACCCGGCGCCCTTGGTGACGCCGACCGACCCCGGATCCGGCGACACGACACCCCCGTCCCGGCCACCGTCCGCCGAGTCCGGCCACGCTACCGTCACGTCCCACCGCCCGCCGGAGCCCGAGCCGTCTCGGCGAACCTCCGTACCCTCCGGCCAATCCGCCACCACCCGGCGCCGTGTCCCGACACCGCCGGACGACACGGCATCGGCATCGGCATCGGCATCGGCATCGGCCGCACCGGACACCGGCACCTGCCCACCCGTCTCCTCCGGCCACGCGGCCCCGGCCACGCCATCGGCCGACTGCCGGTGAATGTCCGACGCGCCATGCGCCGTTCCGGGCGACACGACACCAGCCGACCGCCGGCGAGTGTCCGACGCGCCATGCGGCGTACCGGACGCCCCATGGCGGCCGTCCGCCTCCGTCGGCCATCCGGTCACCACGTCGCGACGCGTATCAGCTGCACGGGACACGGGGCCACCGGACACGACGCCACCCGACACCGCACCACCAGCCACGGCGACATCCGCCACCGGCCACCCGGTCACCAGGACGTCGCGTACCGCCGAGTCGTCGCCGACCGGCTCCCGGTAAATGTCCGACGCGGTCGCTCGGCCGGCGGGCGCGTCACGGCCGACGGTCCCGCCCCCGGCACCCACCACCACGGCATCGGCGACGTCCGTCGGCCACCGGCGCATGTCCGAAGCGGCGACCCGACCGGCGGACACCTCGTCGGACACACCACCGGACACCGCGACACCGGACACCGGCATCCGGCCATCCATCTCTCTCGGCCGACCCGCCAACCGCCCGTGGATGTCCGAGGCGGCCGACCGGCCCGCAGGCACTTCGCGAGGTGCATGCGCAACGCCTCGCGACGCCACGCCACGAGCGTCCGAGCCACCCGCGACACCGGACACAAGGACGCCCGTCGATGCGCCGGCGTCCGGGTGCCCGGTGTCCGACGAGGCGTACATCCCATCGTCCGGACGCGGTCGACCCGGCCCCGCCACCGCCCCGAATCGCCCTCGATCGTCGCCTACCTCGTGACGAAAGGGCCCGCCTGCGGACACCACCGCCGATCCGTGGCCGAGATCGTCGTGTCGGCCATCACCGTTCGGCGGCACCGTGTCCGCGCCCGCATCCGCGTCGCCCACACGCGGCCGTGGCATCCTCGGCGTCGGCGCGGCTTCAGCCACTCGCGGGTCCGCGGCCCCCGGCGCAGGCCACGTCATCGTGGCCAACCGGCCGACGTCGACCAGGACTCGGAGCTGCGGAAGCACCGCGGCCTCCACCTCCGCGTCGGCCAACCGCACCCGGGACGCGGTGCGTTGGGCAAATGCCTCGGCGCGGCGATACCGGCGGTCGATCCCGCGTACCGACCGCGCCGACGCCCCACCCGTCCCGGCACGCGCGTCCCTGGCCTCCGTGGCCTGGCGCAGCCGGTACAGCGCTCGCGC
The DNA here is from genome assembly GCF_044334985.1 of Embleya sp. NPDC020630. Taxonomy (NCBI): domain Bacteria; kingdom Bacillati; phylum Actinomycetota; class Actinomycetes; order Kitasatosporales; family Streptomycetaceae; genus Embleya; species Embleya sp. NPDC020630. The sequence goes on along the minus strand of NZ_JBIRUB010000007.1, from coordinate 187,399 downwards.
GGCACGCCGCTCCCGGACCCGCTCGGTCGCATCGGCCGCGCCGAGGTGTTCGTCGCTCGCCAGTTCCGCCAGGACCAGGACCCGCTCGATCGGGTGCAACCAGCGGATCCAGCCCACCCGACGGTCGGCCCGCGCGGTCCGGGCGTGGCGCTCCTCGGCCAGGCCCAACTCCCACAACACCGCCGCGATCGGCGCCCAGATGCCCAACGCGAACATCTCGCCGATGCCGGCCCCCTCGCTGGCCGACATCGACGCCGACAACAGCGCCAGAACCCACACCAACGCCCCGGACAACCCCGCCGCCGCGCCCCGCGAGGCCCGCCGCCGGGCCCGCAACGCGCAAACCACCGCGGCGAAGTCCAGCGCGACGAAGGGCAGATACGCCCACGGCCCGGTCAGGCCCATGACGTCCCGACCGAACTTGCCCAACTGCGCCGCCGACAGGCCCGCCGCAGCGGCCGCGACGCCCGCCGTCAGCAGGTCCTCGACCCGCCGGCCGCGCCGATCCCGGGTCGCGGCCCGGTCGCTCTCCAGCGCCTTCCGGGCCTCTTCGGGCAACGCGGCGACCCTGGCCCGCTCGGCGACGGCCCGGCGGCGTGCCCGTTCGATCAGGACGGCCGACGCGAGCACGACGAGGGCTCCGGCCAGGTAGGGCCAGTCCCGGGACCAGTCCCAGCGCGCGAGGTCCAGCATCTGTACGACAACTCCTTCGTCCCGCGCGAGGCGCGGGTCCGATTCGGGAAGTGCTCGTGTCCGTGGGTGATACGACCGCAGGAAAGGGCCCGAATCACCGGCGTGTGATCCGATCGAAGGTCGGCGCAACGTGCGATTCGGCTACCGAACCGAGCCCGCCCCCCGGGGCGATCCGATCAGACGCCGCAGACATCCCGCCCGCCGCAACGCTTCGGACACAGGAACTCCGGCCACGCAGGAGTACGTACCGCCCAGGCCACCCAAAGCCGCCCTGACAGCAGCCCACCCGCAGCCGACCGAATCCCGGCGAGCCCAAACGAGTCCAACCGCAACGAAGCAAGCCCAACGACGGCCGGCCAAGTCCCGGCGAGTCCAAGCGAATCCAACCGAGTCCAATTGGACTCACCAAGGCACCGCCGCCGGCCGGCCACCATCGCCCAACAACCATCACCAGGCAGCCCACTGCCACTGCCCGGCAACCACGCGACAGCCAAGCGTCACCCGTCAGCCATCAGCAACCAACGGCCAACGGCCAACCACCACCCGCCACCCGCCAAACCGCCAACCGCTCGCCCCTACGCGCTCAAGGCATCCTCATCCGCGCCCCGCCCGCCCCGCGACCCGTCACCGACGTCCCCATCCGCCTCCGCAAGCTCCCGTCGAGCCTGGGCAACCTGCCGCTCCAATTCGTCGAGATACGCCACCGCCGCCGCGCGATCCTGCCGCGCGAGCGTACTCAGCCAGCGGCGCGGGATGGTGTCCGCGGCCTTGGCCGTGTAGTCGACCACCCGCTCGCCCTCGGGCTCCGCCGGTTCGATGCCGAGCGAATCGAGGTAGCGCCGCACCTGCTCCACCGCGGCGGCAGGCGAGAACGCATCCCCGATGGCGGCGACCGCACCCCGCAGCACCGACGCGGTCAGCGGCACGAACTCGGCCTCCGCAACCGTGCGATACACCGTCACCGCGGCCTCGTTCCCGTACCGCCCCGCCAGCGGGACCAGTTCGCGCACCTGGGCCTCGTTCACCGCCTTGAGTCCAATTGGACTCAAGGCCTCGGCGATCGGCCACGCCTGGATCAGCCGGTCCGCATACCTACGCTGCATGTCCCAGCGATCGAGGCAGTACTCCTCGAAGCTCTCGTAACGCGTGCGGTACAACCGCGCGTCGCGAACGATCTGAAGCGCCTTGCCCGCCGCCCAGAACGCGACCCGCAACGTCTCGATCGCCGCCTCGCACGCGGCCAGTTGCCGCTGCTCGTCGTCGATCAGAACCGGGCTGTCCGACAACGGCCGGAACGGCGTGGGCAGTTCCTTGGCCATGTCGGCGGCGGTACGCAGTCGACGCGGCTCGGCGGCCGTCCGGGGGGTACGCTGCCGGCCCATCAGAGCGCCTGCTCGATCGCGAGGGCGAGCTTGTAGAAGTCCTCTCGGGCACGCAACGCGGTACCGCTCTCCTTGTATTGGGTGACCACGAGCCCGCCCTCCGCCGCATGAGCGTGGATCTTGTACTTGCGAATCGGTTCCCGCGCCCGCGGATATCCGCGTTCGTCTATCCACGCCTCGACCCGCGCCCGGTCGGTCTCACCGTCGCGCGGGTCCCACAGGTTGACCACCGCGATGTACGGGATCCCGCGCGGCTTGAGCACCCGTTCGATCGTGTACTCGCTGGGCGACCAGCTCATGAACTCCGGCGTGATCGGTACCACCGCCAGGTCCGCCACCTCGAGCATGTCGCGCAGCGCGTCCGCCGCCGCGCCGTGGCCCAGCGGGTCGGTGGCGAGTTCGGCCTCGGGGTCGGTGTCCATGAAGCCGGGGCTGTCGACCACGATCCGGGCAACACTCGGGTCGGCCTTCAACTCGGCCAGCATGCCGGGCTTGCCCTTGGTGGACATGTAGTCGAACGGCAGCAGTTCCTCGGGAACGCGGTCCGCCCAGTCCTCCATCGACCCCTGGGGGTCGATCCCGCAGGCGACCACAGGCGCGTCGGCATCCGGATCGATCGGTCCGGTGGGGGTGAAGTTCTGACCCTGAACAGCGGCCAGATTCACCGCGATCGTGCTCTTGCCGACACCACCCTTGCGGTTGATGACGACCACGACTCTGGCTTTCGACGGCGGCGCCGTCGACCGGCGGGCAGGGCTCATCTGGGACCTCCGTTGGCTTCCCCATAACGGGTACTCGGACACCACCCAGCATGCCAGACCCCCACGGAGCAACCCCCATTCGGGACGAACGACACTCCGCAAGCCCGAACAAACCAGCCATACCCCCACCCGCCCTTGAATCCCTCACATCCTCCTCAGCCGAACAAGAAATCAGCCACGTCCGCAAAGAACCGACCACCGGCCGCATCCGCCGCCGGCGAAACAAGCTCCATGGTCAAAAACCCATGAACCATCCCGAGTTCACACCGATGCCGAACCCGCACCCCAGCGCCACGCAGGCGATCCGCGTACTCATCCCCTTCATCCCGCAGCGGATCATGCTCGGCGGTCACAACCACCGCCGGCGGCAACCCGGCCAGATCAGCGGCGAAAAGCGGACTGACCCCCGGATCGGCACGCCGAACAGGATCGGGCACAAGGTTCTCGACACCCCACGCCACGGCATCCGTCGTCAGCCCCCAGCCGGTCGCCTTCTCCCGCGTACTCGGCCGAGACAACGTCAAGTCGGTATTGGGAAACGCAAGAAACTGCGCAGCCGGCATCGGCCCACCCTCATCACGCATCCGCAAACACACAAGCGCAGCCAAGTGCCCACCGGAACTGTCCCCCGCAATCGCCGGCACCCCGACCGCACCACACAACTCACCCGCATGCTCCGCGGCCCACCGAAACGCCGCAACAGCGTCATCGATCCCGGCAGGCCAGGGATGTTCGGGCGCCAACCGATAGTCGACAGCCAACACAGCAACCCGCGCGGCAACAGCCAGCCGCCGACACAGCCGATCATGCGACTCCAAACCACCGATGCTCCACATCCCCCCATGCACATAAACCACCAGCGGAACCGCATCGAGGGTCGGCCGGTAAAGCCGACCCCGAACGGAAACCACCCCACCCGCAACCACATCGCCCGAAGCCCCGCCCCCCGCGGAAGCACCCAACGACGCATCACCCGCCACCACATCAACGCCGGGCAACCCACCCAGCGCCACCCCACTCACACTCCGGCGGCCAACCTCGACATCCCGAACCTCGGCAAGCCCTGGCCCAGCCACCCGCCCGGCAACCCGCACCGCCTGCCGCCGCCGAACCTCGACAACACCCAATTCCCGAACCGAGGGCCCACAACCAAGCCGCTCCGCATCCACATAGGCGGCAAGCTCACCATCAGCCAACCCACCAAAATCCCCATCACCCATAACCCCAACCCTGCCGGCCACTTCCACCACCCAGCCAACGATCCCCAACTACGCGGAGGCTCGGCCGCAATCCTCTCCAAACCTTGCCACCATCCGCTTCACCCCCACTCGCACGGACACTTCGGCCGCGCCGAGGCACCCGTTTCGCGCCTTCAGCAATTCACCTCCGCCCACGCAGATCCGGTAACGGCGGCTCGGGCCACCCAGGCTCGGTGGCGCCGGCCACCGGCACGTCGAGCAGTGCGGTCGGGATCGCGTGCTTGGTCGCGAAGGTGCGCTGCGTCGGCGAAGCGCGGGATCGGCGCCACCGGCACCCGGGGTATCCGCCGGGGCGCATGCGTTCGCGCCGTGGCCGATATCCGCACCACCCGGCGTGCGGGCGTGATCATCGGTGCGTCACCGGGGCTGGGTTCACGCCTTATGGATCGTGTGATGGTCGGGAAAACTTCGACAAGTACCCCATTGCCGGGGCGGGATGGGGCGGGGCGAGGCGGGATGAGCCGGGCCGGACCGAATGGGACCAGGCCGGATCGGATTCGAGCCGCACCAGACCCAACCGGCCCACCGATACTTCGAATCCCGCCTCGGCCGACCCATCGCGCGCAGCGGTGGCACGCGACCGCGAGGGGCGCACCCATTCACACAGGAGGCACCCGCATGACCGCCATCGACCTGCCCGAGGTTCCCGCGCACGTACCGGTTCGGCGCCCCTCCCGGCGCCCCTCCCGGCGCATCGACGTCGGCCGCGTCCCGGTGGGCGATGGCGCGCCGATCAGCGTGCGGACGATGACCACCACCTCCACCGCCGACGTCGACGCCACGCTCCGGCAGATCGCCGAGGTGACCGCCGCCGGGGAGCGGGCCGGGCTGAAGCGGGGTTGGCTCGATCGGCCGGCTCGGGTGATGAAGCCAGTTCCGTACGGCCTGATCCGACCCGGCCCAGCCCGTCCGATCCGCCGGGAGGCGACAACGCAAGCCATGGGGCGGTGACCACAACCCTGGCGGTGGCGGTAACAGCCACACCGCCGGCCCCACAATCGGCCGGGTCAGCGGGCAACGGCCCCGCGACCCCGCCGGCGCCGACGGATGCTCGGGTGACTGGGGAGTCCACCCGAGCACCGTCGGCCGCCCACCCATCGGCCACATCCATCGGCAAGGGCGCCCTCCGGACACCCAAAAAAGCGGCTGGTCCTCCTACGGCAGACAACCCTCCTCGGACCACACTGCACAGCTCGACCTGATCCACGCAGCCCCCACGCACGCTACGTACGGCCGACAAAACCCCAATCCACAGCTCCCCTACACTCCCGTATCCATGAACGCGACCGACGACGATCTTGAGCCCACCCGGCAACAGGCCGACACAGCCAACAACGGTCGCCCGACCGGCGGATCACCCATCCGGATCGGCGCTCTCGTCCCGCTGAGCCCGCCAGGTTGGGTCGAGGCCGGGCAGCACTTGCTCACCGGGCTCGAACTGGCCGTTCGCGACATCAACGACGACGGCGGGATCAACGGAAGACCCCTCGAACTCGCGATCCGAGACACCGCCGCCGATCCGCAAGCGGCCGTGGCGGCCATGGACGAATTGGCCGCCTTGGGCGTGGCCGCCGTGGCCGGGGAGTATCACAGCGTCGTCGCCCGCGCCGCCGCCGCCAGGGCCGATGCCCTCGAACTGCCGTTCCTCTGCTCGTCGGCGGTCCTCGACGCGCTCACCGAACAACCGACCGAATGGGTCGCGCGGCTCGCCCCGGCGCAGTCCCACGGCTGGCGCGTCTACGCGGACTTCCTCCTCGCGGCAGGCCACAGTCGCATCGCCCTGGCAACCCAACCGAGTGTCTACTGGGCATCCGGGACGGCCATCCTGCGGGACCACCTCACCGCCCGCGGCGGCACCGTCATGGAACTCGACATGCGCGCGCTCACCCCCACGGACGTGTGCGACGCACTCGCCGACCATCGCGCGACAGCCCTCCTTCTTCTGGTCGGCCACCCGGAACCGGCAGTGTCGATCGTCAAGTCCGTCCGCCGCGACCAGCGCCTCGCCGAGGTCGTGATCGGCGCTCCGGCCGGGCAACCGGAGTTCACCGAATGGGCCTCGCTACTGGGCGGCGACGGCACATCGATCGCGTTCCTGCGCTACCTGCCCGAACGCCTGAGCCCACTCGGCGCGAGGGTCGAGGCGGATCTCCGCCGACAGCTGGACAGGGCGCCGTCCTTCGTCGCCTTCGAGGGCTACGACACAATCGTCGTACTCGCCGACATACTGCGCTCCCACGGCACGGACCGGCCGCACATCGCCGGGTCCTGGCCGCGCGTAGCGGTCGAGGGCACCCGTGGCCGAATCCGGTTCTCCCGCCCTCCCGGCATCAGTGTCTGGCAATGGGCATGGCCACCAACCCAGATCGTCGATCGAAACCCAACCGAACCCAACCACTTCCGAATCCTTCACACCGGCTGAACAAACCCGCAGGCCCGCCGGCCCGGATCCCTCCCACCCCGAACTCGACACCGCCCCTACCTATCCACGCGCCGCCACAGCCAAGAACCCGCAGGTCAACAAGAAGTCCCGACGCAGGTGGGGATGTTCCTGTGGCCCGTGCCTCAACTCCGGTGCGGACGATGTCGGCCCTGCCGAACGTAAGCGTGGGGTGTGGGTGGCGGCGGGATACAACCGAACGGTCCTGCCACTCACGCGTAGAGGTTCGAGTCGACCGGCACCGGCCCCGCACGGGTGGAGTCGAACCGCCGGGCAGGCCGGCCCGGGAGGCCGCCGAGGTCTGTGAAGTCCCCACGCGGGTGGGGGTGAGCAGGTCGGGGAGACGGGACTCGTCGTAGTGCACGCGGGCGCCGGGGAACACCGCGTCGCTGGATACGTGGGCCAGGCGGCTGCCGTATTTTGCCGCGGCCATCGCCAAGCGAATCGGGCCCTCGGCCGTGATGGGCCATTCGGGTCCGCCGCTCGCTGCGTTGATGACGACGCGCGGTTGTGCCTGCGCGATGGGACCGGCAACGCGGACGCGCGGACGCCTGGAGAAACCCTGTCCGAGGCCGTCGGTATGCGGTCCTGATGCGAGCGCGGAGGCCACACCCCGGGGTGGAGTTCACCGCCCGGGGCACCTGCCGGTGGGTCCCGCCGTACGTGCGTTCCAGTGTTGTGCCGGGTCACGATCCGGGGGCGTGCCGCCGAAAGGTCGACGAAGCGGGCCTCTTCGGCCGAACGGTCACTGCGACCCCGGCCCCGATCGCGCCCGAAGTCCCAGCCCCGCCAGCGCGAACCGCACCGTGTGTGCGGTGTGTTGCGGTGCGACCGGGGTGCCCGCGCGCAGGTGGTCGTGCAGGGTGGCCAGCGTCAGCCGGTACACCGCGAGTGCGTCGGCCTCCACGTCGCCCGCGGTCCTCGCCCCCTCGGCTCCCGCCAGCGCCTCGCGCAGGGGCCGGATCATCGCCTCCACCGAGTCCCGCTGCTCGGCCGGGAACAACTCGGCCAACCGGTCCTGGTGGGCCATGAACGGACGGGTACGCGCCGCCGCCACCGGATCGCCGGCCTGTGCCAGCACGCCCTCGATCCAGGCCACCACCTTGCCCGCGACGTCGTCGGCCGCCGACATCCGGTGGTCCAGGTACGCGGCCATCCGCCGCCGCCCGTCGTCGAGCAGCGCGACGAGCAGCTCGTCCTTGGACCGGAAGTGCCGATAGAACGCCTGGTTCGACAATCCCGACTCGCGCAGGATGTCGCGCATCGTGGGATCGAGGCTGCCGGTGCGCTCGACCACCCGATACGTCGCGTCGACCAGCCGACGCACCTCCTGTGCGTACACCGCCCACCGCGCCTCCAGCGGACGGCGGACCGCGTTGCCCACCAACCCGCCGGAATCCACCGCCGGTTCGATCCCGTCCATCGGCGGCACCCACCTTCGATTCCCGAGGTCCCAGAAGTCCCAGAAGTCCCCGAGGCCCCGAAGAGCCCCGAGATCCTCGACATTCCCGACGCTCTTGTCTGTCGGAACGACGCATCCTACTATCCGGAACAACGTTCTCACACGTGCGGTCACTGTTCCACCAGCCATCCCGACCCGAAGGGGCACCGCATGCAACGCGAGGTTCTACTGACCGGGATCGGCGGCCAGGGCATCCAACTCGCCACCGCGCTGCTGGCCGCGGCGGCGGTGGCGGAGGGTCGGCACGCGATGTACTTCGGGGCGTACGGCGGCATGATGCGCGGCGGCAACTCCGACACCACGCTCGTCCTGGGCGACGCCCCCGTACAGAGTCCGCCGACGATCGGCTCGGCCTGGTCGGCCCTGGTGCTGCACCCCGCGCACGCGGCCGGCGTGTACGTGCGGCTGCGCGACGACGGCCTGCTCGTGCTCAACACCAGCCTGTGCGATCCGGGCGCGACGCCCACCGTGGGCCGCCTGGTGCCCGTGCCCGCGTCGGAGTCGGCCGCGAGCACCGGCAACCCGGCGGCGGTGACGATGATCGCGCTCGGCGCATACGTCGCCGCCACCGCCATCGTCGGCCTCGACACCCTCCTGGCGACGGCCCCCGACGTCCTGCCGCCGTACCGGCGACACCACGCCGAGGGCATCCGCGCCGCGCTGCGGATGGGACACGCACACGCCGGACCGGCACTGCGAGCCTGGCCGGTGTACACGTGACCGGCCCCGAACCCACGCCCACGCCCACGACGCCCACGCCCGACCCGCCCCCGCTCAGCAGAGGCACCCTCGTCATCGACATCGACGCCTGCAAGGGCTGCGATCTCTGCATCGACGCATGTCCCGCGGACGTCCTGCGGATGACCGTCTCCGAGGTCAACGACCGCGGCTACCGCTACCCCCGCCTGCTCCCCGGCTGTATCGCCTGCAAGGCGTGCTCGGCGATCTGTCCGGACTTCGTGTTCCAGGTCTACCGCTACGACGAACCCCGCGACGAGACCGGAGGAACCGGCCGATGAGCGCACCCACTTCGGGGCCCACCACCCGACCCGCCGCCCGACCCGGCCCCCGCCCCACGGTCCTCGCCGGCTCCGCCGCCATCGGCGAGGCGATGATCGCCGCCGGTTGCCGGTTCTTCGCGGGCTACCCGATGACGCCGTTCACCGAAGTGCTCGAACACATGGCGGCCCGGCTGCCCGATGTGGGCGGGGTATGTGTCAACGCGGAGAGCGAGTTGGAGGCCATCGGCATGGCGTGGGGCGCCGCCGCCACCGGCACCCCCGCCGCCACCGGATCCACCGGCCAGGGGCTGTCCCTGATGCAGGAGTCGCTGGCCGAGATCGTGCACGCCCGACTCCCGCTGGTGGTGCTCAACATGGCCCGCGCGCAGGGCGACTACCACCAGGCCACGCGCGGCGGCGGACACGGCGACTACCGGCACCTGGTACTCGCGCCCTGCGATGTGCGCGAGGCCGTCGAACTGACCGGGTACGCCTTCCACCTCGCCGAGTACTGGCGCAGCCCGGTGCTGGTGATGGGCGACTACTACCTCGCGCACACCCACGTCTCGGTGCACGTACGCCCCACCGACTTCGACCCGTTGCCGCCCCGCGACTGGGCCCTGGACGGGTCGAGCGGCGGAACGGGCGCGGCCAAGCTCATCTCACCGCTGTCCGACCGCAAACAACGCCACGCGGGCGATCGCGCGGACGCCGGCTACGACCTGGCCGAGTTCTACGTCCGGCGCGGCGCCGCCCTGGAACGAATGCTCGCCGAGACCGAACCCCGCGCGGAGACCGGCTTCCTGGCCGACGCCGAGGTGGTGGTGATCGCATACGGGACATCCGCCCTGTACGTCCGCCAGGCCGTGTCCGACCTGCGCGCCCTCGGTCGGCGGGTGGGCTATGTACGCCCGATCACACTCGTGCCCTTCCCGAGCGACATCGTGCGCGCGGCGGCGGCCGACGCGCGGGTGGTCGCGGTGTACGAGAACAGCGGAGGTCAGATGGTGGACGACGTGCGCCTGGCCGTGCTCGGCGCGGCGCCGGTGCGGTTCATCGGCCGACTGAGCCTGGACCCCTCGGGGTTCGGCATCGCCCCCGACCTCGACGTGGGCGCGATGCGACGCCGCATCGAAGCACTGTTCGAACCCCCACCCGAGTCCCCATCCGAACCCCCACCCTCATCGACCGCGACCTCACACCCCACCCACCCGAACGGCCCCCGATGAGCGCCGCGGAAGCAAAAGCAGTAGCGGAAACGGAACCGGACCCGGAAGCCCGCCGCACCCCCGACGCCCCCACCCCCGCCGGCCGCCGCGAACTGCCCATACTGACCACCACCCACCAACCCCCCACCTGCGCCGCCCGCCTCGTCCACGACTTCACCCCCGACCTGATCGACGTCGGCGCGCACCACCTGTGCCCCGGCTGCGGCGAGCCGATCGCGATGCGCTCGATGGTCGAACAGGTCGCCGAACTCGGCCAGGTGACCAAGGCGATCGCGGTGTTCGGCATCGGCTGCTACACCGCCTACTCCAACAACCTGGACATCGAGGTGCTCCAAGCCCTGCACGGGCGCGCCCCGTCCCTGGCCACCGGGGTCAAGCGCTGCCGGCCGGACACGCTCGTGTTCACCGTGCAGGGCGACGGCGACATGGTCAACGAGGGCCTCCAGGAGGTGCTGCACACCGCGGCGCGCGGCGAGAACGTCACCTGCCTGATGCTCAACAACGGGGTGTTCGGCGAGACCGGCGGACACATGACCGCCGCCACCGTGCTCGGCCAGCGCACCAAGAACACCCTGGACGGACGCGACGCGGCCCGCCACGGTCATCCGATCCGACTGGCCAACCTGATCGCCGAGTTGGACGGCGCCACGTACGTGGCGCGCGGCGCGGTCCACGACATCGTGAACATCACCCGCACCACCCGGATGATCCGCAACGCCTTCCGCACCCAACTGCGCGGCGGCGGCTTCTCCTTCGTGGAGATCCTGACCATGTGCCCCACCGGTTGGTTCGTGGACACCGCCGACGCACCCGCCTACCTCGCGAGCACGCACGCCGCGACGCACACCCTCGGCGTACTGAAGGACACGACACACACGTCGGGCTCGCACGCCGCCCCGGAAGGGACCACCGCATGGCCGACCTGAACCCCCCGGCACCCATCGTGGTCGGCATCATGTATCCCCCGGCCTGGGACATCCGCCCCGCACACGCGCTCGCCGCCGACCTGGACGCGGTGCGCGCGCTCGATCCGCGCATCGAGATCGTGGACTGCCGCTATCTCGAACCCGAGGACCTGCGCACCGCCCGCGGCCGACCGGGCGCCGCAGGCCGTCCCGAACTGCGCTCGCTCGCCCCCGAGTTGACTCCCGAACAACGCGCCCTCCTGGCCCGGGTCGAGATCGCCCTGGTCGCCGATCTGCCGTTCGACGTGGCGGCGGTGTCGCCGAACCTGCGCTGGGTACAGAGCTGCGCGGCGGGCAACGGCCAACTGCTCTCGGCGGGCCTGCCCACCGAACGCATCCGGCTGACCAGCGCGGCCGGGGTCAACGGTGCGCCGATCGCGGAGTTCGTCCTGTCCCGGCTGCTCGCCTTCGCCAAACGCCACCGCGACCTGGACGCGGCGCAGCGGGCCCGGCGATGGCGACCGGCGTTCGGCGGGCTCGTCCACGGTCGCACCCTCGGCCTGATCGGCGTGGGCGGGATCGGTACCCAAATCGCCCGCCGGGCACAGGCGTTCGGGATGCGGGTGCACGCGACGCGGCGTCGGGTGGAGTTGCCGGCCGACCATGTGGATCGGCTCTACCACCCGGACGATCTGCACGAGATGTTGGCGGGTTGCGACGCGGTGGTGTCGGCGGCGCCGGAGACGGCGGACACGGTGGGCACGATGAACGCCGCCGCGTTCGCCGCGATGCGCGAGGGCGCGTTCTACTGCAACGTCGGGCGGGGTTCGTTCGTGGTCGAAGCGGACCTGATCGCGGCATTGCGCGGCGGCCGGCTCGGCGGCGCGGCGCTGGACGTGGTCGCCCACGAGCCGCTGCCGGCCGACGATCCGTTGTGGACGGCGCCGAACCTGTACCTGTCCGCGCACTGCTCCAGCGCGGCCCTCGAACACTTCACCGAGGTGTTCCGCCTGTTCCGGGACAACCTCGGCCGCTACCTGGCGGGCGAGGAACTGCGCAACACGATCGACCCGGACGCGGGCTGCTGAACACGCGGCTCACGGCACGCGGCACGCGCAGACACCGGAAACCCGCGCCCACGCGGGAAACCCCATCGACCCGAGGACGGATCAGATGAGCGAGGAAACCGTGCCCGACACGGACGAGCCGGCCACCGAACGCACACTCGGCGGCATCGGCACCCGGGTCCTGTTCGAGGACGACCGGGTCCGGATCTGGGAGCTGGAACTGGCCCCCGGCGCCCGCAGCGATGTACACCGCCACGAACTCGACTACTACCTGGTCCAGATCGCGGGCGATCGCATCGCGGTCGAGCCCGAGCCGGACAGCGCGGGCGAGTATCGCGAGTACTTCGCCGCCGACGTGGTGCCCGGCGTGGTCGTACCGATGCGGCGCGGCGGGGTGGAGACGGCGGTCAACGTCGGCGAGCAGCGCTATCACGAGATCATCGTCGAGCTGAAGGACCGGTAGGTCGTCCGCGATGGGGTCGGCGCGGCGGTCCGGGAGGGCGGGGCGATGACGGGCGGCCTGGTGATCGGCGCGGTGTTCGCCGGCGCGGCGCGGGCGGTGCCCGATCGGGCGGCGGCGGTGTTCGGCGACGAGGTGCTGACGTTCGGCGCGCTGCACGCGGCGGCGGGGCGTACGGCCCGCGCTTTGCGCGCGGCCGGGGTCGCGCGCGGCGACCGGGTCGTGTGCTGGAACCGGACCACCCTGGACGTCCTGCCCGTCTTCGCCGCGCTGGCCCGAATCGGCGCGGTGTACGTCCCGCTGAACCCGGACCTGACCGCCGACGAGGCGCGGGCGACGGTGGCCACGGCCCGCCCGGTGCTGCTGATCGCCGACCACACGGTGCCGGGGCCGGCCGTCGGCGCGGCGAGCGGCGTGCCGGTGCTCGGCCTGGACACCCTGCGGGCCGCGGCCGGCACGGCACCGGCATCGGCACGGGCGCCCGAAAACGCACCCGCACCCGGACCCGCACCGGGACCGGGACCGGGACCGGGAGCAGCATCCGCACCGGCACCGGCACCGGCACCGGCACCGGAGGACACCACGCCCGGCCCCGACGAAACCGACCCGCACGTCCTGTTCTTCACCTCCGGCAGCACCGGCCGCCCCAAGGGCGTGATCCTCTCCCACCGCACCAACGTGCTCCGCACCCATCCCGGCGCGCAGCTCGAACCGCGCGGCGCGATGGTGTGCCCGTATCCCCTGTTCCACATGGGCGCCTGGACCATCGCGTTGCAGCAGTGGCAGGCCCGGGACACGCTCGTGCTGGTCGCCCGGGCCGACGGCGCGGAGATCGTCGCGGCGGTGCGCCGACACCGGGCGACGCGGCTGAACTGCGTACCGGCCGTCTGGCGGCGGGTCCTGGACACGCTCGCGGCGGAGGCGGGGCCCGGCGCCGGCGTGCTGGACACGGTGCGGTTCGCCGACACCGGCACCTCCCGCACCCCGCCGGAACTGCTCGCGGCGATCGCCGAGGCCGCGCCCAACGCGGTACTGCGGGTCTTCTACGGCTCGACCGAGGCGGGCAACGTGGCCGCGCTCGACGGCCCCGACATCGCCCGCAAGCCCGGGAGTTGCGGCGTGCCGAGCCCCTACCAGGACGTCGGACTCACCGCCGACGGCGAGGTGTACGTGAGCGGACCGCTGCTGTTCGACGGCTACTTCGACGACCCGGCGGCCACCCGCGCGGTGCTGCGCGAGGGCCGGTACCACACCGGCGACCTGGCCACGGTGGACGCCGACGGCTACCTGACCATCACCGGCCGGGTCGGCGAACTGATCCGCACCGGCGGCGAGGCGGTCGACCCCGGCGAGGTCGAGGCGGTCCTCGCGCGGGCCGAAGGGGTCCGCGAGGTCGCCGTGGTCGGCCTGCCGGATCCCGTCTGGGGCGAGCTGATCTGCGCGGTCGTGGTCCCCGTCGACCCGACGAACCCACCCGACCCGACCACGCTCCGCACCTTCTGCGCCGGTCACCTGGCCGGCCACAAACACCCCCGCCGGGTGGTACACGTCCCCGAACTGCCCCGCACCGCGGCCACCGGCCAGGTACAACGCCGCCGACTGGTCGAACACATCACCGAACGCACGACCGAAGACAACCCGCCGCCGCCCTCGCACCACCACCGAACCCCCGAACCGCCCGCAAGCTCGCCGAGGACTGCGCGGCGCTGACGAGGCGCCGGCGCCGGCGCCGGTGGTGGTGGTGGCGTCGGTGGGGCAACGGGTGGCTGTGGGACGGAAATTGGGTGTCCTGGCTGCCCGGGGCGGCAATCGGGGTGGAGGCGGTCGTGGAGTTCTCGGATTGTTTGCGGGGTGTTCGGTTAGTCCTTTCGGGTGTTGGGCTCGAATGGGGCTTCGGGCCCGGGCTCGGTGCGGTAGACAAGGGGGCATGCCTCTGAAGACGCGTGCCGCCAGGGTCGGCTCGATGGATGTGAATCGTATGGCCCCGGTGGAGTTGCGGGTGTTCGCCCTGTTCGCCGCGGCAGCCGCGGCCGGCCAGACCGTCACCATCCGCGAGGTGGCCGGGCTGGCCGGGCCCAACGGGCGCACGATCGGCTCGCGCAGTGCGATGAGCATCGCCGGCGACCTGGTCGACAGCGGTCTGCTCGCCCTGTCCCCGCCGTTGGCCTCGGTCGGGCTCGACGGGCCGATCGAGGTGTCCGTGGCCGGCCGGAGCACGACGGAGGGCGCCGCCAAACCGGTGCTGCCGCGCCCGATGTCGCCGACCATGCCGGAGCTGCGCGAGCCGGTCGGGCCCGGGGCCGTGCCGGAACAGGCCCGCGGCGCGCGGCCCGTGCCGGAGCCTCGGCTGTCGAAGGAGGCCCGCCGGCCGCGTGAGCCGAAGGGCGCCAGGGACGGCGAACAGACCGGGCTGCGGCGCTTCGGCGTGCTGACCGTGCCGCCGGGGCTGCCGGACGCGCTGCTGGCCGAACTGACCTCGATCGTCGAGGGTTTCCGGGCGCATCAGGCCTCCGGGGTGGCCGACCTGACGGTGGTCGCCGAGTTGACCAAGCGCAAGGCCGCCGCGCTCGCGGTGTGGGCCGAGGTGCCGTATCCGCTGGGTACGGGGCTGGTCCGGGCCGAGGCGGAGCGGGCCCGCCGGGCGCACGAGACGACGTTGCAGCAGTTGGCCCAGCAGCGGGGCATCCCGTGGGAGAGCGCCCGCCCCGACGCGGAGCCCGGTGGGCACTGGGCGGTGAGCGGACTGGGCGAGCCGGTGCGCGGCGCGCTGACGTACATCGGCCGCACCGCCCCCGGCACCTCGCCCGTGGCCCGCCTGCTCGCACTGGTCTGCCTGTTGCGCGGGGTGGGCACCGGCGTCGCCAACCTGACCGGCCCCGACCTGCGCGGCGTGTGCGGCAAGGAGGCGGAGTCGGCGGTCGGCGAGTTGACCGCGTCCGGCTGGCTCAGCGTCGACGTCGAGGACCTACTGGCCACCGAGGAGGACCCGGTCGGCTGCGGCGTCCCCGGCGCGGAGGGCTTCACCCTGGGCAAGCTGCCCCGGACCCGGTCGTCGGGCTGGGTGGCCCGGCTGATCGCGCACAAGAAACTCCGCAAACAACCGGCGCGGGTACGGCTGGCCGCCCTCGGCGTCACCTCGCACTGCGACGCGCACGGTGCGGCCCGGGCCGACCTCGGCTTCCTCGCCGGCCTCACCGCGAGTACCCCGGAGGAGGCGGTGGCGGCGGCCGAGGTGCTGGTGGCCGAGGGCTGGCTGACCGAGGCCCACGTCGAGGAGGGCACGCTGCATGCCCAACTCGGCCCGGATCAGCTGATCTTCGTCGAGGCCCTGCGCACGAACACCCCGGTACAGACCCTCCAGGCGGCGGCCAAGGCGGCAGCCGCCGCAGCGGCGGAGGCGGAGTCCGCGCCGCAGGAAGTGCCCACTCCCCCGGCCGACCCGACGACCTGAGCACGCCGACCCGCGTCACACACGCGACCACCGCCCGTTCCACGTCCGCGTCCGGGTGAGCCGGTACAGGCACAACCCGTTGCCACCGGAATCACCCGGCCCGGATGTCGGTGAGCCCGTCGACCACGGCGCCCGACACGGCCCGCGCCGCCGTCCGCACCACCACGTCCCGGGTCGACACGTCCCGGACCGGCACCCCGACAGCCACGCCACGGGCACTACCAAGCCACCGGCCCAGGCATCCCCGACCACTCGCACACCGCCACCCGGGCCCGGACGACGGTGAGCCCGTCGACCACCGCGCCCGACAGGGCCCGCGCCGCCGTCCGCACCACCACGTCCCAGACCGGCGCCCAGGCGGCCACGCCACAAGCACTGCCGAGCCCCCGGCCGATGCCCCCAGGCACCCCCGACCGCTCGCGCACCGCCGCGCCCCTCCCCGTCGCGCCCGAGCCGGCCGGTGTACGCCGCATGCGCTGCCGAATCGCGCCAGGACCGGCCCTGCGAACGCTGCGGTCGGCCGCCGTCAAGCACGTCACCGGCCTTCACGCCGGCCGATGTTCGCCTGCCCGTCACCCGCGATCCGCTCCCCGGTAGGGCGCGGAGCGATGAACTGCGTACGTCCGCCCCTCCCGCCGGGCCCGCACCGCCGACCCCCGTCGACAGGCGCGAGCGTCCGGCTCTCCGCGTCCTCGAAAGGGCATTTCGTGTCGGCCTCCCCCCAGCCTCCCTCCGGCGTATCCCGCCGCCGCCTGTTCCAGCTCGGCGCGGGCGGCGCGGGTCTCGCCGTCGCCGGCTCCCTCCTGCCGCCGTCCGTCCAGCAGGCCCTGGCCTCCCCGCCCCCGCGCGGCGGGTTGAAGGCGATCAAGCACGTGGTCGTGCTGGTCCAGGAGAACCGCTCCTTCGACCACTACTACGGCACGCTGCGCGGCGTGCGGGGCTTCGGCGACCGCAACGCGATCCGCCTGCGCGACGGCGGCAGCGTGTTCGAGCAGCCCGGGGGCACCGCCGGCCACGTCCTGCCCTTCCCGGTGCGCAAGGCCGCCCAGGACGCGTCGAAGGACCTCCAGTACATCGGCGCGCTCGACCACAGCTGGGACGGCGGCCACAAGGCCTGGAACGACGGCTGGAACGACGGCTGGATCGGCGCCAAGTCACCCGCCACGATGGCCTTCTACGACCGCACCGACCTGCCGTTCCACTACGAGCTGGCGGACACCTTCACGATCTGCGACGCGTACCACTGCGCGCTGCCGTCGTCGACCTCGCCCAACCGCAACTACCTGGTCAGCGGCTACACCGGCTATGAGCCGGGCAGCACCACCCGGCGGGCGATCGACAACGCCGCGTACTCCGAGGACACCCACGCGGGCTACTCCTGGACCACCTACGCCGAGGAGCTTCAGCGCGCGGGCCGGTCCTGGAAGGTCTACCAGGAGTGGGACAACTACCAGGACAACAACCTGGAGTTCTACGTCTCGTTCAAGCAGGTCGCCCGCAAGGCGCTCGCCGCCGCCGGCGGCTTCAAGAGCCTGGACTCGTTCTACGGCAAGCTCGCCGGCGTACCCGCCGCCGAGCAGGACGCCATGCTGGCCAAGCTGGAACAGGGCGTCGCCACGCTGTCGCCCGCCGAGCGGGTCCTGTACGAGCGCGGCCTGCGCCGCGGCCGGCCGCACTCGCTCGCCGACGCGCTGCGCGCCGACATCGCGGCCGGCACCCTGCCCGAGGTGTCCTACCTGGTGCCCTCCGCGGCCGACTCCGAGCACCCGAGCGCCTCCTCGCCCGCCGCCAGCGCGACGATCACCTACCAGGTGCTCGACGCGATCGCGTCCAACCGGGAGATCTGGGACTCGACCGTCGTGCTGCTCACGTTCGACGAGAACGACGGCTTCTTCGACCACGTGCCGGCGCCCTGCCCGCCGGCGGAGGTCACCGACGAGTACTACAACGGGCTGCCGATCGGCTTCGGCGCGCGCGTGCCGATGATGATCGTGTCGCCGTGGACGGTCGGCGGCTACGTCTCGTCGGAGATCTTCGACCACACCTCGGTGACCCGGTTCCTGGAGACCTGGACCGGCGTACGCGCCCCCGACATCAGCGCCTGGCGGCGGACCGTGTCCGGCGACCTGACCGGCGCGTTCGACTTCGACCGGGCCCGCCGCTCGCAGGTGCCGCCGCGCCCGGCGCCGGCCCCCGCGTTCACCTCGCGCTGGCGGCCAACGCCGCCGGCGAACCAGAAGCTGCCCGAGCCGGAGCGCGGTCGCCGCCCGGCCAGGCCGCTGCCGTACCAGCCCGACGCCTCCGCGCGGCTGGACGCCTCCAAGCGCACGCTGACGCTCGACCTCGCCAACGGCGGGCAGTCCAGCGTGCACCTGCAACTGTTCCCGTACTCCGGGGACCTGGCCAAGCCGAAGCACTACGACGTGCGCGGCCGGCGCTCGGACACGATCGCGCTCAAGGGCGAGCGCTACGACCTGACGCTGATCGGCCCGAACGGCTTCCGCCGCGAGTTCGCCGGGGCGATCGCGCCGACCGCGCCCGGGGCGGGCGCCGAGGTCACCTCGCGGGTGCGGTCCACCGGGCGCATGCTCGACCTCGAACTGGTCAACCACGGCAAGCAGTCGGTGACCTTCAAGCTCACCCCCAACGCCTACGGGCAGGGCTGCTCCGACCGCGAGCGTACGATCACCCTCAAGCCCGGCCGCGACCGCACGGTGCACTGGTCGACGGGCTCGGCCGACGGCTGGTACGACGTCACGGTGACCATCGAGGGCGCCGACGGCTTCGTCCGACGTCTGGCCGGTCACATCGAGAACGGTCGGGAGAGCGTCAGCGGCTGACCCGCGGCCGACTCGACTCGCGACGTGGGTCGCCCGGAGGCCGGCGCGGCGTCTCCGGGCGGCCCACCGGCCATGCCGGGTCCGCGGCGCGCCCGCACGACCCCGTACGTCCCGGCGCACTTCCCCGCGCCGGGACGTGCGAGGGGGTGCGGGCGCGGGGCCGAACGCGAGCCGACCTCGGTCGCCACGACCCATCGGTGGGTCGTCGAGGCCGAGGTCGGGAGCGAAGCTCGGGGGTCGGAGCCGGGGTTACGGGGTTACGGGGTGACGGGCTGAATCAGCGCGGCTATCGGTCGGACGATCCCGCGAACGGTCAGTGGACCCTCTTGAACACGGAGGAGTTCGCCGCCAGGCCGTTCTCCCACAGGTATTCGACGTCGCTGCGCTCCTGCGCGTCCGGCTGCGTGTTCGTGCAGGACGGGCCGGGTCCGCCGCCGGACATCAGTTCGCTGCACGGACCGGAGTAGTTGTCCGGCAGGCCGAGCACGTGTCCGGTCTCGTGCGCGGCGACGCGCACCGAGTAGTACTCCTGGTTCTGCTGGTAGTCGAGGAAGATGTACCCGTGCCCGTGGCCGTCGGTGTCGGCGTAGGAGCCCTGCGGGTCGCTGCCCTCGTAGTAGGCGAAGTCGGCACCGCCGCCCCCGCCCTCGCTCAACTGCACGTTACTGACCGCGTTGTTCCAGATCTGCGCGCTCTGCGCTATCTCGGACGCGAACGACGGCGCCTGGCTCGCGTCGTAGGTGATGGTGACGCTCAGCAGACCCGGGTTGGCGGCCTGCTTGGCCCTGACCGACCTCATCACCGCGTCGAAGAACGCCTTGTTGCCGGCCTGTTCGGCGGCCGAGCCGGCGTAGGCCGAGGCGGTGTGATGGCTCGGCACGGGGTGGTGGGACGCGGACGGGGAGGCGGAGGCGGACGTCGGCACCGCGGTCAGTACGGCGGCCAGGCCGAGACCGAGCGCGGCCGAGAACACCGTCCTGCGGCGGCCGGCGTGGCGCGAGCGCTCCGGACGGCTCGGGTTGCTCGGGTGACTCGGGTCGCTCGGGAGACTCGATCGATTCGGTCGATTCATCTGGGGGACTCCATTCATGCCGGGAATCGGCGGTCGCCGGTGGGACGCCGGGGACTCGCCGGGGGAATTCCGGTCAGGGCGAGTGTGTCCCCGGTGACGACGAGCGCGGATGATGCCAGTGGGTGATAGCTCCGTCGGATCCGGTGGCGCCCGCCACCCCGACACCCGGCCCTCGGTACGCCGCGCGCTCAGGCCCGGAAGGGCAACGCCGAGCGTTCCCGGACCAGTTCGGCGTGCGGCGTACGGGTGCCGGCCGGGAGCGTGGCCAGCCACACCACGTCGGCGGCGGCCCGGTCGAGCGCCTCCTTCCGCGCGGCCGCGTCACCCGGCGCGGCCGGATCCGGGCGGCCCACGCACGCGACGTTGACCACGATGTCGCGCCGCGCCGGGTCCTCGGCCAGCTCCCGGGCCAGCACCTTCACCGCGGCCACCGTGCCGATCGCGGACGGGACACCGATCCACGCCGGCCACCCCTCCGCCGCCGACCGCCCGTCCTGGACCGCCCGTACGTAGTCGTCCATCACCCGCGACAGTTCGGCCAGGCTCACCCGGTCCACGTCGAAGCGCGCGCGCAGCCGATGGGGCAGGTGCCGCAGACCGCCGAGATCGCCCACCACGCACACGAACCGGGCCCCGTCGCGCAGTCGCGGCGCGAACGCCTCGATCAGCCGGCGGGTGCCGTGGTTGTTGGTGTCGACGTACGCCCCGACCTGGTCCTGATTGCGGGCGGCGAGGTCGATCCGGGCGCCGGCGCCGCCGATCAGGATGTCCACGCCGCCGTGCCGCGCGGCGATGGTGTCGGCCAACGCCTCGGCGCCGGCCGGATCGCGCAGGTCGAGCGCGGCCAGGCGCGGCGCGAACCCCTCGCGGCGCAGGCGGTCGACGGCGGCTTGTCCGCGTTCGGGGTCGCGGGCGGTGAGGTAGACGACGTCGTCGGCGGCGAGGCGGCGGTACAACCCGCGCAGCACGGCCAGGCCCAGTCGCCCGGTCCCCCCTGTGACGATGGCGGTTTTGGACATGGCACTCCCCGATTCCGTCGAGCCGTCGTACGTGGCGCGGGTCGCCGCCGGCCGAGTCGGGTGGAGTCGACCGGGCGGACCGGCGTGTGTCTACGATCGTGCCGAGGCGAGGGTCGGAACAACGGCGATGCCGGCAATGAGCGTTAACCCTCGGGTTAACGATGCGGGGCATTGCGGCGGATCGGTCGGCTCGACTCGGCTCGACGACGGGGCAGGGCGGCAAAGCGGCAGGGCGGCACGGCCGCGAGCGCGGCACGGCGATACGGCACGACGATATGGCAACGAACGGCGGGGGCGTATGGAGCTGCGGGACATCGAGATCTTCCTCGTACTGGCCGAGGAGTTGCACTTCGGCCGCACAGCGGATCGTCTGCTGATCTCCTCGGCGCGGGTCAGCCAGGCGATCAAGCAGCAGGAACGCCGGATCGGCGCACCGCTGTTCGAGCGGACCAGCAGACGTGTGGCACTGACCCCGATCGGGGACCAGCTGCGCGAGGACCTGGCGGCGGGCTATCAGCGCATCCAGGACGGGATCGAACGCGCCGCCGCCTCGGCACGCGGCCTGACCGGGACGCTGCGCCTGGGCACGATGGATGCCACGCTGGCGGAGATCCCGGAGATCCTGGAGGCGTTCCGGACCCGGCACCCCGACTGCGAGCTGCGGATCCGCGAGGCGCACATCGGGAATCCGTTCGGGCTGTTGCGGGCCGGCGAGGTCGACCTGCAACTGGTGTGGCTGCCGGTGGAGGAGCCCGATCTGACGGTGGGTCCGATCGTGCTGACCGAGCCGCTGGTGCTCGCGGTGTCCGCCCGGCACGAGTTCGCGGGGCGCGAGTCGGTGTCGCTCGAAGACCTGGCGGTGGGGCCGGTGTTCGGCTTCGACGACTCGGTACCGGCCTACTGGGCCGAGGCGATCAACCCGGCGCAGACACCGAGCGGCAAGCCGATCCCGCGCGGCCCGGTCAGCTCGACCGCGCACGAGACGCTGACCACGATCGCGGCGGGCCTGGCCATCTCGCCGGTGCCGCTGCACGCGGTCAAGTACTTCCCTCGCGGCGACATCGCGTACATCCCCATCCACGACTCGCCCATGTTGTCCTGGGCCCTGATCCACCGCACCGCCGCCCTCTCCCCGCTCGCCCGGGCCTTCTTCCGGGCGGCCGAGGACACGTTGGCGGCGGCGGAAGCCTGACTGGCGCCGGGCGCGTGGTGCTCCTCGGCCGCGGGCCGCGACGGGTGCCGGGCTGCGAGGCGCCCGGGCGGGAGCCGCGGCGTGGCGTCCGTGTTCGCCGTGCCGATGTGTCCGTCCCGGCCCCGCCGGCCGTTTCGGGCCGAGTCGCTCGGCGGTTCCCGTGACGCGTCCGGACTCGCCGCCGCCCGGGACCGTGCCGGACGGCCGCCGTGCGCGGTCGGGCCTCGAACCGTCCCGAATATCGGGCCCGGACCACCCGGGACGGGGCGGGTTCGGATGCGCTCGCCTACACTCCGGTTGTGTCCGACCTCTCCTCTCCCCCGCCCGGTGACGACGCGCTCGACGCGGTCGGGGTGCTCGTCGATCCGGTCCGCCGGGCGTTGTATCGCCACGTCGTCGCGGCCGAGGGCCCCGTGGGCCGGGCGGCCGCGGCGGACGCGGTCGGCATCCAGCGCACGCTCGCGGCCTTCCACCTCGACAAACTGGTCGAGGCGAACCTGCTCACCACGGAGTACGCCCGACCCGCCGGCAAGGGCGGCCCCGGCGCGGGGCGGCCGGCGAAGCTGTACCGCCGCAACCCGGTCGAGACGAGCGTGACACTGCCCCCGCGCGCCTACGACACGGCCGGCCAGATCCTGGCGGACGCGATCGAGCGGGCAGGCGCCGACCGGGCGGTACACGCGGCCGCGTACGACGCCGGGCGCGTGGCCGGCCGGGCCCTCGGGGGCGGGGCGCCCGCAACGGGGGAGGCCGACGAGCATGTCCGGGTGCTGGCGGCCCTGACGGCACGCGGCTACGAGCCGGTCCCGGAGGCGCCCCGGATCCTGCTGCGGAACTGCCCGTTCCACCAACTGGCCGAGGACTTCCCGCCACTGGTGTGCGGAATGAACCTGGCCCTGCTCGAAGGCCTGCTCGACGGCGTCGACGCACCCGGCCATCGGGCCCGTTTGGACTCGGTACCGGGCCGCTGCTGCGTGGTGGTCGAACGCGCCCCGTAGGGGCGGACACCGCGCGGGACATACCTCCTCGCCGCCCTCGATCTCTAAAAACAATTCTCGTTGACATATTCTCCGCGACCTGGTGAGGTGATGCCATGCCGACGACACACCACATCGCCCAGTTCAACGTCGCGCGAATGCTCGCTCCCCTGGACACGCCCACCATGGTCGACTTCGTCGCCGGTCTCGACCCGGTCAACGAACTCGCCGACGGCGCGCCCGGCTTCGTCTGGCGCCTGACGGGCGAGGACGAGGGAGTACCCTCCTCCACCGACATCCGCCCCTACGACCCCGACTCCATCGTGACCATGTCGGTGTGGGAAACCCCGGAGCTGCTCTGGGAGTTCGTCTACCGCAGCGGTCACCTGGAATACCTGCGCCGGCGCCAGGACTGGTTCCACCACCTCGCCGAGATCACCCAGGTCGTGTGGTGGATCCCGGCGGGGACCATCCCGACCGTCGCCGAGGGCAAAGCACGCCTGGACCACCTGCGCGAACACGGCCCCACCCCGTACGCCTTCACCTTCCGCAACCGCTTCCCCGCACCGGAGACGGACACCGACGAGCAGGCGGCGGAGGTCGCCTGACCACGCACGCGGCCACCACGGGGTTGCGGCGGCCCTCGGCGCCGCCGCAACCCCCCGTGTCGAGCGTGCCCCTCGAAGCGCGCGCCATCACCAGGGTCACGGGCCGCCTCCCCGCACACGACTCACGCAGACTCCAGGGCGGTTCGTCCCGCGCGAACGCCAAGGCGACCCGGGGCGCACGATCCCGCATCAAACGTGATGGAGCCCGTCCCGCCGATGCCGCGCAGGCGGAATGTCCACCGATTCCGCCGCCGTCACGTCGAGGCCACCGGCAGCCGAGCCATCGACCACCGCCCGCACGAGAACGACCCCCGCCCGCAGTCGCATCCGCTCCCGCCCCTCGGCCAGAGCGGCCGCCGTCCGATTTCCCCATCGGACGCGAGGTACCGCCCCCAGGCGTACACATCGACCCGCCGGACGATCCGCTGCGGACGCGGACGACGTCCCTCGCGAGCCGCCTCCGCCAGGACTCGGGCGCTGTAGCGCAGGTCGAAGCACCGGACGGATCGCCACGGCCCTCCGGAAAAAGCCGATTCGCCCGCCTCTTCGAGGCGACGCGGAATCGGGTGATGTGCGGTACGGGACATGGGAACTCCGTCGACGCACCGCCAGGTCCTCTACCTGGCGTACCTAACGGAACCCATGCGCGCCGGTGCCCCGATCCCGCCCCGGGCCGCGCCGCCATCCACCACCTGCCGTCCCCACATGCGGCAAGCTACCGGACCCCCTCGCGCCGGTGCGCGGGAAATCTACGGGATCAGGGCGGCGTCGACCGCCTTGGTGTCCCAGTAGAACGGCCGGATCTCGGTGATCAGGCCGTCCCGGATGGTGATCATCTGCATCACCCACGTGTCGAGGACGCGGCCGGTGGCCCGGGCGGTGAGCAGGCCGTGGTTGAGGATGGCGGCCCGCTCGCCGTCGATGGCGAAACGTTGTTCGAGGAATTCCATGTCCCGCCAGGCCTCGCCCATCGCGGCCATGAAGTCCTCGATGCCCTCCGGGCCGTAGCGAGGGCCGCCGTAGGGGAGGCCGGGCGACTGGTACATGACGACGTCCGGGTCGAGGCACGCGGCGAGGTCGGCGAAGCTCGCCTTGCCCCGGCCGCCGGCGGCGACGTACGCGGCCTCCGCGGCGAAGAACCGCTGGAGGACGGCGAGGGTGTCGGCGTCGTCGGTGGGCCGGGGTGCGGGGTGTGTGTTCTCGGTGGTCACGGATCCATCGTGAAGTTTGGCGCGGGGCGGTGCCGGCGGCAATCGGTCGTCGCGTTTCGGGCCCGGGTCACGGAGGCGGGTGTGTCCGCCGTCACATGGAACCTTTCCCGGATGGGCGTCCTCTTCCTGGCGATCGGCCGACAACTCGTCGGCCCGGGAAGGGGATCGCGCCATGCACAACGCCATCGAAGCCGCAGGCAGCACGAGAACCGCCGCCAATGTGGCCGCAGCCGCAGCCATGGATGTGGCCACCACCGGCTCGGCCGCCTCCGCGCGCCGGCGCAAAGGCACCGCCGTCGCCGCGCTGTTGGCCGGTGACGCGCTCGTCCACGCGTTCTGGGCGACCGGCGCGACGTGGCCGGCCGGCAGCACCGAGGCCCTGTCGCAGGGACTGCTCAACGCCGACGTCCCGTTCACCCCACGCGTCCTGCTCCCGCTGTGCACACTGCTCACCACCGCCGCCGTCGGCATACATGCACACAGCCGAGGCCGCGGCGGCAGGCTCACCGCACTCGTCAGCGCGGCCGTGGCCACCGGGCTCACCGTGCGGGCCGGAGCGGGCGTGGTCTGGGCCTTCGGCGTCGGGGCCGATCAGGGCAGCACCTTCTACCGGCTCAACCTCGCCGTCTACACCCCGGTGTGCGTGGGCTTCGGATACGCCGCCGCGCGCGTCGCACTGGACGGCATCGTCCGGCGGCCGAGTCGGCTGCTCCGAACGCGGGCCGCCGGGAGATGATCACCACCGTGCCCAAGCGTGGAACCGAGGATCGAGCCGCCGAGCGCCGTGCGCGCGGCGTCGCCCTTGCCCGCGCCGCCCGCCACGGCGACACGGTCGCAATGAGCGATCTGCTCGACCACCTGATCCCCTACGTCACCACCATCTGCGGCCCGATCGCCCTCGACGCCCGGCAGGACGCGGTCCAGGAAACCCTCGTCGTGGTCTTCCGCGCCCTGCGCTCGCTCCACGAACCCGAGGCGCTGTACGGCTGGGTCCGGGCAATCGCGGTGCGCGAAGCGGTGCGGATCGCGCGGCGGGCGATCCGCGACGTCCCCACCGAGTGGGCCGACCCACCCGCCCCCGGCGACCCGCAACTCGCCGCCGACATCGACGACGTACTGGCCCGACTCTCCCCCGAACACCGCGCCGTACTGGTCCTGCGCGACGTCGAGGGCTTGGACGAACAGACCGCCGCCGATCTGCTCGGCGTCCCCGAAGGCACCGTCAAGTCCCGGCTGCACCGCGCCCGGGCAGGATTTCGAAGGATGTGGACGGCATGAGCAAGCCATCCGAACCCGACAACATCGAACCCCCTGACACCAACACCGACGCCACCACCGGATCTCACACCGACATCGACGTCGACGCCGAGCCGATCGACGCGGTGGGCCGACTCCGGGTGCTGATCGCCGGGATCCCCGGCGCGCGCATCGTCGAGGGGGTCGTCGACGCGCCCTTCGCCGACGTCTGGGCGGTGATGGGGGACCTGGAACACGGCTTCGGCCGATTCCAGCCGGACATGCGCCACGTTCGGGTACTGCGACGCGACGGCGATCGCATAGAGGCGCACGCACGCAGCCGATACGGGATGCGGGCCCGCTTCGACGGCGTGCTGCGCCCGGGGTGGTGCTGGCTACAGAGCAGGTTCGTGATCATCGGCATGGCGGCCGTCCCCGAGCACGGGAGAACCCGGGTGGCCCTCACCGGCGGCGTACGCGTCCCCGGCCGCGCCGCCATCGTGCCGGTGGGCGCAAGGCGCGAACTGCGCCGGGGCCTGGCCCGGTTGGGACAGGCGGTGGAGGAAGGCTGACCGACCCGGCGAAACCGGGCTGCGGGCAAGGCGGTTGCGGTGGGGACGGGGGAGGGGCGCCCGGAGCTTGCATTCTGGATAGATGACATCCAGAATCAGATCACGGCCCACGCCGCCACCTCAACCGTGCCACCCGGTTCGGAGGAGAGCCGCCATCCACCACCCCGCCTTCGGGGGCAAACCGCGAGCCAGATTCTGGATATGGAACATCGTGAATATGCAGCCCCATCCCCGCCCCGACTCCCGGCCGCACACTCGCCCCGTCACTCACTTCGCGCCCCGCCAACGACCCCACGAAACGCCGCCCGCTCCGCCAGCACCTTCTCGATCGATGTTCCGTGCCTGGCTCGCCGTGGGCGCGGTCGCGCTCGGGATCTTCTCGCTCATGACGTCCGAGCTGTTGCCTGTCGGACTGCTGACCCCCGTCGGCACCACGCTGGACGTCTCCGAAGGCACCGCCGGACTGATGGTCACCGCACCGGGCATCGTGGCCGCGTTCACCGCACCGGTGATCGCCGTGACGGCCGGTCGGTTCGACCGTCGGGTCCTGCTCGCCGCGCTGATCGCCCTGGTCGGCGCCGCCAACCTGGTCAGCGCCGCGGCGCCGAACTTCGCCGTGGTGCTGATCGCCCGGGTCCTGGTCGGCGTCGGCGTGGGCGGCTTCTGGGCCATCGCGGGCGGCCTGGCCCTGCGCCTGGTCCCGCCCGAGCAGGTCGCCCGAGCCACCACCATCGTCTTCGGCGGCGTCTCGACCGCCTCCGTCCTGGGCGTCCCCGCCGGCACCCTCATCGGCGAACTCACCGGCTGGCGAACCGCCTTCGCCGCCATCGGCGCGCTCGGCACGGTGGCCCTTGTGGTTCTGGTGGTCCTGCTGCCTCCGCTGCCCCCGCTGCCGAGGGCACCGTCCGCCCGGGCGATAACGTTCCGCGACCTGGCCCGGCTCGGCCGCGACAACGGGGGCGTACGCGCCGGTCTGGCACTCACGTTCCTGCTGATCACCGGCCACTTCGTCGCGTACACCTTCGTCCGGCCCATCCTGCGCGACGTATCCGGCGTCGACGACGGCCTGATCGGCCTCCTGCTCCTCGGCTACGGACTGGCGGGCGTGGTCGGCAACTTCGCGGCCGGCAACCGAGCCTCCCGCGACGCCCGCCGCACCCTGCTCACCATCGCCACCGTCCTGACCGTCGCACTCACCCTGCCGGCCATCATCCAAGGCGTCGCCGCAACGGGCATCGTGCTGCTGATCGTGTGGGGCCTCGCGTACGGCGCCGTACCGGTAAGCCTCCAGACCTGGATGCTCACCGCCGCGCCCCAGGCGGCCGAGGCGGCGACATCCCTGTTCGTCGCCGTGTTCAACCTGTCCATCGCCCTCGGCGCGCTGCTCGGCGCACTCGCCGTCGACGGCAGCACCACCACGGCGGCCCTGTGGCTCGCCGCCGCACTCACCCTCCTGGCCGCCCTGACCGCTGGCACGCTCCGCCACCCAACCGGCAACTGACCAACGCGCAGACCAACAACCGCAACCGTGCCTGCCCCGCACCCACACCAAGACCACAACCACGATCGCGGCCGAAGCCATCACCGCACCAAGGAGCCCTCGAGCATGAGCAACACCCCGTTCACCATCACCAACCCGTCCGACCTGCACAACCCGGTGTCCTACGGCTACAGCCACGTGGTCGATGTCCCGGCCCCCGGCCTGGTCTTCATCGCCGGCCAGTACGGCTCCGACCCCACCGGCGCAGTCGCCTCATCGGACTTCGCGGCGCAGGTCGAACTGTCCTTCGCCAACCTGGGCGCCGCCCTGGCCGCGGCCGGCCTGGGCTTCCGCGACGTGGTCCGACTCGGCACGTACATCGTCGATCACGACCACGCCAAGCTCGAAGCCCTGCTCGCGGTGATCACCCGCATCTGGGGCGACAAGCCGCCGGCCCAAACCCTCCTCGGAGTGGCCGCGCTCGCCCTCCCCGACATGCTCTTCGAGGTGGACGCGGTAGCGGCCCGCCCGTAACCCCGACAAACCGACCCGAGTCCAATTGGACTCACTCATCACCACACGCGCCGCGGCCCGACACCTTGCCGGCTCGGGCCACGGCGCGTTCGGTCCAGGCACAAAAAAGGGCGAGGAGAGATCCCATCCCTCTCCCTGCCCTCTTCAACATATAGCGCTCCCGGGGCCTTGCGGCAAGGCCCCGGCCACACCGCAGAATGACCCACCCGACCGGAATCCAATCTCGTGAAATGGGCGTTGTGATGATTGACGTGATCGTGGTCGGCGGCGGACCCACCGGTCTGATGCTGGCCGCCGAACTGCGGCTGCATGATGTGTACACGGTCGTCCTGGAGCAGTCGGCCCAGCCGTCCGACCACTCCCGAGGACGCGGACTGCACACCCGGAGCGTCGAAATCATGGACCAGCGCGGCCTGCTGGACCGATTTCTCGCGGCCGGTGACACGTTCTCGATCGGCGCCTTCTTCGGCGGCATCCACAAGAAGTGGCCGGAACGGCTCGACACGGCACACCCGTACGGCCTCACCATCCCGCAACCCGTCACCGAACGACTGCTCACCGAACACGCCCTCGCACTCGGCGCGGAAATCCGGCGCGGCCACGAAGTGATCGACGTACGCCAGGACACTGACCGAGTAACCGTTGAGACAGCCGACGGAACGTTTCTGCACGCACGCTATGTCGTCGGATGCGATGGCGGGCGCAGCACAGTACGCAAGCGACTCGGGATAGCCTTCCCCGGCGAACCCTCCAAAATCGAAACGTTGCTGGGGGACATGGAGGCAACCGACGACCCGACAACGATCGCCGCCGTCGTCACGGAAGTCCGCAAGACCCAGTTGCGGTTCGGTGCCATCCCCGACACGGAAGGCCAAAAGGGCGTATATCGCTTCGTGGTGCCCGCCGAGGGGGTGACCGAAAACCGCAGCGCACCGACGTTCGCGGAGTTCAAGCAGCGGCTGCGCGACGTCGCGGGCACCGACTTCGGCGTGCACTCGCCCCGCCACCTGTCCAGGATCGGCGACGCGACACGGCAGGCCGAGCACTACCGGGTCGGCCGGGTGCTGCTCGCCGGCGACGCGGCGCACGTCCACCCGCCGACCGGCGGACAGGGGCTCAACCTCGGCATCCAGGACGCGTTCAACCTCGGATGGAAGCTGGCCGCCGAGGTCCGCGGCCACGCACCGCAGGGGCTGCTGGACACCTACCACGCCGAACGCCACCCGGTCGGCGCGAGCGTCCTGGACAACGCCCGCGCACAGATGACCCTCCTCGGCACCGAACCGGGCGCCGCCGCACTGCGAAACCTGCTCTCGAGGCTGTTGGACCACGAGGAGGCAAACCGCTACCTGACCGGAATCACCACTGCCATCGACATCCGCTACGACGTCGGCGAGGGCCACGCACTACTCGGCCGCCGACTGCGGGACGTTCAACTCGAACAAGGCCGTCTCTACGAACGCATGCACCGAGGCCGCGGCCTGCTCCTCGACCATACCGGCCGATTGTCCGTAACGGGCTGGACGAATCGGGTCGACCACGTCCTCGACCCAGGCAAGGACCCCGACGTACCGGCAGCGCTGCTGCGCCCCGACGGCCACGTGGCGTGGGTCGGCGACAACCAGCGCGACCTACTCCGCCACCTGCCCAAGTGGTTCGGCCCGGCCACCATCTGAGCAGCCCACAGACCGACAGCCGTAGGCAACCCACAGCTCGGCCCGCCCCGAGTCGGACCCAGGGCGGGCCGACCCACTGAGCTACAGACACCGGTATCTCGCAGCGTTTCCGAACTCCCCACACCGACGCCCGGGAGACGGCGGCACGCAAAGGCCCGAGCCCAGAACCCAGACGAGCACCCACCCCAGCAACGCGCCCGCTGCCGCCCTACGGCACCGCACCCCACCGCCCGCCGGACACGGCAACGACCCTCGCCCAGGCCCGGGATGCCCGTGTACCGAGACCACCAGCCCTGCGCCATCAGCGCCGGGGCGCTGAACCACAATCAGGACGCTGCCCCCGTGCCCTCGACCTCCACCTCCACCTCGTGCGAAGCCACCACATCCCTCTCCGAGCCCGAACCCGGCGACCAGCCCGAGCCCGCCAAGGGCGTGGTGTCGAGATACCGCACCTCATAGACCCGCTTCGCGAATTTCCACCCATCCGAGGTGCGCCGGTAGCGGTCGCGATAGAGGGAGTAGTTCAACCCGGACCTGCCATCACGCATACGCCCAAGCTCCTGCACATACGCACGGCCGGACGCCGTATCGCCGTCCAGCTCGATCACGCCGGGATGCACGGTCTGCACGAAGAACTCCCAAGCCCCCTGCAACCGCTCGCTCCCGGCACGGATCTCCCGCCGACCGCTGAACTCCACGTGGGCCTCGGGAATCCGCCACACACCGTCGTCCGCGAACAGCAACGCCAGGCGGTCGTAGTCGCGCATCATCACGGCATCGGCGAACTCGCCCCACAGCGCGGCGATTTCGATCCGATCGGCGATGCTCTCAAGCTTTTGGTCGAGGTCCCTCATCGTTCTCCTCCATGGCCCTTTCGGACTTCGCGGATGATGCGACGTTCCAACCAATACGACAAAACAAGCCGCCCAGATGTCAGGCGACGAACGCAGCCCAACAGTTCGGCACGCCGGCAAGAGCAGCGCCATCCCAACGAGCCTCCGAAACCACGCCCCCACCCACTCAAGACCGGACCCCACCCGCTCCGACACCCGGTCAAGCACGATCGTCGGCAAGCGCCGGCCCCTGACCAGCGGTACACCGTGCCCCGCTCGCAACAGGACGCCATCGAGTCACCCGACGCCCGGGACACCCAAAGCCGCCGGCCCCATCTGCCTTGACCTGACCGGCTCACCCCCCGCCAACCCCGCCGGTCCGACCGACCGCGTCACGCTGAACCAATCCCCGGTGACGGCCCGCCCGACGGGCCTGATCCGGATGTCCCAACAGGCGTAATGAACCAGAACATTACCGTCCATATCACCCCGTGGCCCCCGCCACCACCTGCATACCCGCCGGCAGCATCCTGGTCGCCACCACGCCCGCCCGAACCCCAGTCCCGTAGGACGACATCCCAATCCTGCGAACCGCGCTCTACAACGACGTAGTCAGCGGCTCGCGGGCCGAGGGTGCCCATGGCGGCCGATCACGCCCGGTGCGCAAGATTCGCGACTCGGGGCCAACGACAACGGGCCCGAACTCGTCCCGTTCGCCGTTCTCCGCGGTGCAACTCGACGGCGACACGCTGGTCGGCATGGCAACGCCGTGGGGCACCGGCAGCAGCTCGAGACGCCGGCGCACAACACCGCGATCCTGCACTCCGCCCAGCAACGGCTTGGCCGCGAGGGCGTACTGCGCTCCTGGGCGCGGGTCCTAGGCGAATTCCTCAACCAGACCCTACTCGGACTGCTGACCCAAGACTGGGAAGCCACCCCACCCCACGGCCCGGATCGGTCGGCCTCAGCATCGCAATCCGGCCCTCACATCACATCCACCATCACCAACCGCAGAGCCAATGCCCGCAGAAGACGGAAGCCGACAGCCAGGCGCAACTACCCCTGCCGGCCTGCCAAAACGTCATCAAGGTGGGGCAGAACATGGTGAGCCCAAGCCTCGTCATGCCGCTCGGCCGCGCCCTGGTCGTAGAAACCGGCATGCGCCAGACGCAGCCGCGTTCCACCCCCCTCGAGATCAGGTCGGGGCAGGGCGCTGCTCACGATGGGTTCTCCTCATCAGAGGTGCCCGTTCAAAATCATCCGGCCGCCCGGTGAAAGCCAGTCGGCAGGGGACAGCCGCCATCGGCGAACTACTTAATCCCGCTCATCAGCTCATATCACCAATCAGCCGAGCAAAAACACGCAACAAGCACTCAGCGCTCACCCGGCCCATACCCTCGCCAACCGGCACACCAAGACGCATAGCCATGCTGACCAGGCACACTGTTTCCCCGCCGGAACAAGCCGCTGACCTGCAACGATGCCACAGACGGCGTTCTAAGGGCCGAACAAGATCATGCGCATCGGATCATGCCAGGCAGTGAGAGTTCGCGGCTGACAAGAGAATTTCTGTAAATGCGCAGGTCAGACAGGGTACCCGCGGCAACGATCGCCAAATCCCCGCCCAGCGCCCCGTAGCCAACAACGATTCACCCCGCTACGGCGCCCGACCTGGGAGCATCGAGATATCGAGGAACCTGCATCGGACACACACGACGTCCATGCCGCACGCAACAAGCGCAAACGCCCCACCACGCCACGAACAACACGCACCAGCGAGACAACCACCCGCACCAAGTCCCCAACGAAGCAACCAACGCCGCCACGAGAAGGCTCCGGTCATCCCTGGCCGGCCGGAGTCCTCACCCTGGCAGGCCAGTACAGGGACGTAACCGACCGGGCCGCCGCACGGGGAAGAACGCATCAACACGCCCAACGACTCGCCAAGTCGGACATCCGCACCGCAGACACGTTCCCGACCGATGCCTGATCCCGATGGGCTTCTCCCAAAGCCACACCAGCTGGTTCAACCCCAGTAGCCGCTCATTTGAACCGATCAAAGAACGCTCAAGCGAACAGGTTCCAGTCGGGGAGCGGGGCTAGAACGCGAATGGAACCGCCCGGCATCGTCACAACAGCCCGGATGGCACAGCAACCCAAGGCCGGCGGCACCAAGCTCACCTACCGCCAGAGCGATCCCGAACCCTCCGAACGAACCACTCTCGGAACACCACCGCCCAGAGGCGTGGCCACCAAAGCCCAATTCGTCGCCCACGGCGCACGCAAACGTGCTTCACCGCACCCGCCCACGACGCCCGCCGAAGCCACCTCTTCGGCCGCCCGATCCCCGCGCGGACAACACCAGACGACGATTGATTGAGCCCCTGCCGCGTCACGGGATCCAAAACTCAACGCCACTCCACATGATGCCAGCACACGTTAGGCCGAAGATCGCCTCACCCAGGCCCCAAGAACCGAGCCTGGGGAGCCACAATCGCCCTCCCGCAGCTCCACTCAAGCGCCGTCTCTTCGTCCGTGCCGTCGTCATGTCCCACCCGTACCGCATGAACCCGGCAAGAAATCATGGCACTCCATGAAGGCATGCTCCGTACAATCCGCCCGGCTGCGAGCATCAGGTAACGTTCCCGCCGGCGGACCGTGGTAGCCGAGCTGACCATCCAGCCTGACCCGAAGATCATCACCGTCGACAACATGATCCAACCTCCGCTGTATTGGCTCTCCGGTCGCCGCCAAGGCGAACGAAGACCACGGACTTCGCAAGCTGGAAGTCAACTTTCCGGCTAGTGCCTCGGGTGCAGCGAGCCTTCCTCATGTACCAAGTACTGACCTGTGACCTGCATATTTCACAAGTTCACAACTCATACAACGGAACATGTTCAGCATTATGTGGCACCTGCTGCACTTCGGCTTGCACGGGCAAATATTCCTTGGCATGTGCGGTGAACTGTTGCTCCAGCTGCATGGCAGTTGGTTTCGGGAGATACAACAGAACATGTGTGTTCTACTGCAACGAGAAAAGTTCGGGGGATTGCAACACTAAAACGGCGGCTGTGCGGGCGGGTGTGTGGCTGTCTGTTACTGCGGGTGTTCGGGCGCATGGGTGGGCGTATCTCTGTTTGGGCGGGTCAACGGTCAGATCGACGGATGGGTAGCTCTGTCTGCGAACGGCTCTACGGATCTGTGTTTGGCCGTATGGATCGGTGATTGTGCGGGTGTGCGTACGGACCTATGGGTGTACGGATGGATCAATGGATGGCTGTGGCAATGGGCGTTGGTATGGGTGTTGCTGTAGGCGGTCGACTGGGCGGGTGTTGAGATGGGCGGGCGGATCACTGGATAGGCGAACGAAACGACGACTGTGCAGAACGAACACCGGGCGTGCGGATGGATCTAGCGCTGGGTGTACGGATCTATCTGCGGATGGACGGAACGGTGTGTGAGTGGGTGGACAGATCTGTCGACGGGCGTGCAGACGGGCGTTGCTCTGGACGGATCGATGGATGGCCGGCTGGATCTGCGGGTGGATCTACGGCCGGAACTGTGGGCGGAACTATGGATGGATGGATGGGTCTGTGGCTGGGTTGAACTACGGGTGTACGGGCGGCCGGTTGTACGTACGTGTGGAGGGGTGGGCGTATGGAGGGGTGGGCGGGTAGGCGGCCGGAGCGAACGAACGGCGGGCCGGTTGGCGTGCGCAACCCTGGGTGTTCCTGTGTGCGGAACGATGGGCGGGCGTTCGGTCGGACGGAGCTATGGCTCGACGGCCGGACGGACTGATGGTCCTGCGGGCGGACCGTTCTGCGTTCGCAGCGACGGATCGGCGGCCGGAGCAATGGGTGTCTCGGTGCAGCGGCGGGTGGGTGGCTGATCGGCTGTGTCGGCGGGTGGGCCGATCGGTCTGTCCACGAACCGCGCGGTGGGCGGCCGAATCTGCGGGCGGGCCTGCCTTCGAGCCGGTCTGCCTGCGGTGCGCTCCGACACTCCCACACACGATCCGGCGACGGTTCACCGGGCGGGCAAAGCTGCGGAACGCTCAGACCACGGCACGCACGAAGGCTCCGTGGACGAACACGCGGGCGTGCGGATCCGACAACGACTCGGCATGCGGGCGCAACAGGCGACGCAAGGGCGGGTGGATCCGCGGCCGGGACAGTCTCTCAGCGGCTCTGTGCCGGGATGTCCGGGCGGTAGGCACCCACCAACGCGCGAGCGCACGTACGGCGGCTCTCAGCGCCGACAGCGCGATCCGGCGAACATCAGGCGGCACGACGGCACATACGACGTGCGGTCCGAACGTCGCCTTACACGCCGCTCCTCGCCTCCCCCACCCCGCCGACCCCCACACGGACACCGCCGGCTGGGCAGAACACGCCACCTGGCACGCGAATTGCCGCCCGAGTTCCCGCTCCCCAATCGCCGGATGCGCATCCACCCGTACCGCCCGGCGCACACACCGCTCCGCCACAGAGCGGGCGGACCGGAGACCGATCACCTGAACGGCCGAGGCCCCTGACCACTGGGACTCCCCAACGGTCGCCTGACGTAGAGCGGGCAGACCGGGACGGGGCGGCCGAGCGAGGTTGCGTCAGGACGGACTGGCCAAAGCACCGGATCAGGCCGTGTTGAGACGGGTGTGCCGGACGACCGGGTCGGGCCACGTCGGGACAACTGGGCCGGTGCCGACGCGGACGACCCGGCGGCACGGCATGCGAGTCCGTCTGCTCAGCCGGGCCGGGATGGACCCGACGAGCGGGTGCGGTCGGCCGAATGCTGCTGGCGGGGCGTGGCCTGGGATGGCACGGCGCGACGCGGCACGGCGCGGCACGGGACGGCACGGCACGGGACGGCACGGCACGGCGCGACGCGGCACGGGACGGCACGGCGCGACGCGGCACGGGAGGGTCAGCGGGTCCTCGACGTAGTGGGTGGCACTCGGCGAACGGTAGGCAGCGGTGTGATCCGTCGCTCACCTGGGACAGCGATGCCCCATCCGTACGCCCGATGCGAGGGGTCAAGAGGCAGCTGACAGGAGGGAGTTGGTGCTGACACGAGCGCGAAGCGGGAGTGACCCCGTCAGGGCAAGCGGGGGACAAGGTTGGCCTGTGTCATGGCGAGCAGCCAGCGGGCAAAGGCTGGCGGCTCGCTCAAAAGCGGGCAGGCAGGCGATCCATGGGTCGGGGGCGCGGGTCGGGCAGGGCAGGGCGCCGGGCGGGCCGGGCCAGCCGCGGGAGGCGGGAACGCAGCCCAAGGACACACAGGCCGGGGACACACAGGCCGGGGACACGCAGGCCGGGGACACGCAGGTCGGGGACACGCAGGTGCGGAGCGGCGGGTTGGACAGCGGCTCGGCGGACGCGCCAGGACACGACGCGGCGGGACGGACGCGGCGGGGCTCACCAAGGCGGGCTCACCAAGGCGGGCGCGGCAAGGCGGGCGCGGCAAGGCGGGCGCGGCAAGGCTCGCCAGGGCGGCGCCCAGCGCGGTGAGGCGAGGCAGGGCGGTGAGGCGAGGCGGCGTGTTCGTAGCGGGTGTTCGTGGCCTAGGGCCCTACTGCCTGGGGGCTTCGTTGGCTTGGTGGGGTGGGCCGGCCCGGGCGGTGGGGTCGGGGGTTCGGGGTCGGGGCTTGTGGTGCTGGGGCTCGGGGGGCCGGGGCTCGGGGGGCCGGGGCTCGGGGCGCCGGGGCTCGGGGCGCCGGGGCTCGGGGTGGTGAGACCTCGGGGGCCGGGGTGGAGTTGGGGTGTCTCGATATGTCGTACAGGTGGTTCGGAGAACGAGAGGCCAGAGGGAATTGGTGCGCCAAAAGAGTCTGTTGGGGGCGTAGATCGGGCCGACCAAACGGGTTAACCGGGACATACGGGTGGGTTTTCCGAGTGTCACAGTGAATTTTGGGATTCCGCTGCTAACCTGACAGACAAAACTTAGGTCGGACCCCTCAAGGACACCTTGGAGGTTCTGCCCGCTAGATCCTGGTTCGTTGCGCTTTCGGGCTTCCCGCGGAAGTATCGAGCAGCTATCCCGGAGGTACGTCGTCTTCCCTGTCAGGTTCAGTGGACGGCTCTGACAGGCCACCGGGCGGGACCCCGGCTCACGCAGGCGTTCGGCCGCTCTACTCCGAGAGGACGCGCGATGGGTGCAGTTGTGGCGGTGGCCAGCCAGAAGGGGGGTCCCGGGAAGACGACGACGACGGTGAACCTCGCGAGTGCTCTGGCCATCAACGGCTTTCACGCCCTGGTGGTCGACCTCGAGCCGCAGGCGCAGGCCGGGGTCGCCCTCGGTGTGGTGCCACAGCCTCAGCGCTCGGTCGGTTTCGCGCTCTACGCCCAGCTCAACGGCATGACGCCCGACGTGCCGGAGATGATCTTCGACCGCAGCGAACTGCTCAAGTCGTTCGAGACCACCGGCAGCCTCAGCCTCTTCGGCTCGGTGCAGAGCACGATGGTCGACGCCGAGCGCAAGATCGCCGGGATGGACTTCTCCACCACCGGAATCCTCCGCCGCATCCTGGAGCCGATTCGCCGGACTCCGACGATCATCCTGATCGACACGCCGCCCAGCGTGAGCGCCCTGTCCGCCGTCGCGCTCGCCGCCGCCGACTTCGTGGTCGCGGTGTGCGAGCCGCTGTACGCGACCGTCCAGGGCGCCGCCGTGATCAAGGGGCTGACCGCCGCCACCTCCGAGCGCACCCTCGGCGAGTGTGAGCCGCGCTTCCTCGGGACCGTGATCAACAAGGCCAACGCCCCGTCCCGGCGCACCAGCGAGGACGACCAGGTCGAGCAGCGGCTGGCCGACTACGGCCTCGACCCCTTCCAGACGCAGATCCGCCGGGACAGCCGGATCTCGCAGGCGTACGAGATCGGGCGCCCCGTCTGCATAGAGCAACCGAACATCGCCGCGAGCGTTGCCTACACCGAGCTGGCCATCGAACTGTTCGACCGTGTGAAGCAGGCCGCCTGATGACCGACGAGAAGCCCGTGCCCAAGTCCAAGGCAAAAGCGAGGAAGGCACCCGCCGTTCAGTCGTCCGTCCTGGCGGCGGCGCTGCAGGACGCCATGAACGGCAGCTTCCTGAACTCGGGCACCGACTCGACGGCGGCGCTGCTGGCCCAAATGGGCGGCGGCAGTGGCGGTGGTTCCGGGGCCACGTCCTCGGGGCCGCCGTTCAAGACCGCCGCCGCCGCTGTACCGGCACCGGCGGCCGAGCCCGAACCGGAGCCGACCCCCGAGGAGACGGCGGCCCCTGCCCCGGCTTCGGGAGCGGCCGACGTGGCGCCCGAGCCCGCGACGGCGCCCGAGCCCGCGACGGCGCCCGAGCCCGAGCCGGTACACGCCGCGGCCGCGCCTGCCGTCGGGGCCGCCCCGGCGAGTGCGGAGCCGCCTTCCGCGGTGGAGCACGTGTCGGACTCGAAGCCGGTGGCGGCTTCGGAATCGGTGCGGGCGTCGACTCCGGAACCGGAATTCGCGCGCGCGGCGGCGCCCACGGCTGCGGCCTCGGTTTCGGTCTCGTCCGTACCTGCCGAAGCGTCGACTCCCCGGCCCCGGCGGGAAGCCGAACCCGACGAGGAACCCCCGCTCGTGCAGTTGGCACGGCTCGAAGTGGCCCGCGAGGAGTCGGCCCAGGCGCAGGCCCCGACGCCGCGGCCGGAGCCGGCCTCGACCCCGGCTCCGGCCGCGGCGTCGGAGCGGACACCGGATCGGGCCGCCGAGCCCGCGCCCCGAGCGGCCGCTCCGGCTCGGGCCACCTCATCCGCCCAGCCGGCGAAGGCGTCCGCGCCCGCGAAGGCCGCCTCGGCTCCGCGTGCCTCGCGGCGCAGCGCTGCCGCGCCTGCCGCGCCGGCTCCGGTCGCCGCCGGCTCCGCCGATGAGCAGTCGGCGCATGCCGCGCTCCTGGAGAGCTTTCTCGACGCGCGGATAAACTCCAAGGGTTGGGAGACCTGGGGATTCCGGCTCCTGCCCGACGTGAAGGCGCGTCTGGGCAAGCGGCTCACCGCCGACAAACGTTCGTCGCAGAATCGACGTCTGGCGCTGGGGCACTACCTCAACGCCGCGTTGCTGGAGCTTCCCGAGGACAACGACGAGCAGATCGAGATGATCCGCTCGTTCCTTCGTGCCAGGGGCGGTATCACCGACCCCAGTCAGTCCTCCAGCTACCGCGTCAGCCCCGCCGTGTACGAACTCGCCCGCGATCTCGACACCGAGCTCACGGCGACGGAGAAGCGCGGTCTGGTCGTGTACCTGTTCTCGGCCGCCGTCGAACTGTTCCTCGAACGCCTCGACGCCGAGGGCGCCCTCGGCCGCCCCGAGATTTTCTCGCCCCAGCAGTAATCCGCCGTCGGCGGGCGTGGAGGACTTCCGGTCCCCCGCGCCCGCCGACGGCGTTTTTGCATGCGGGGCCGGGGTCGGGGCGGAGTCGAGGGACACCGTGGACCGAGCCCGCTTGCGGTTACGGCCGAGCTTCGCTTCCGGTTACGGCCGTACCCGTACCCGAGTCCCCGTGGCCGGCGCGGTGCCCACGCGTTGCCGCCGGCACCTTGCCGCCGCGCCGGCCCCGAACACCCCGTCCGATTCGTTCTGTTCGTCGGGATTCCGGGTAGGCCCACCAGCCGCCGAGTCGCTGAGCGGCCTTCCTGCGGCCTCGTGGCCCGCCGGCCGTCGATCGACCCGCCGGCGGCTCCACGGCCGCTCAGAACGCCCCCTGGAGCGCTCCGGAGGCCCGTTCGGCGGCCTCGGCGGCGGCCTCCCGCTCCTCGCGGCAGTCGGCACACACCCCGTCGGCCCGCAAGCCCCGGACCGCCCGGTCGCAGTCGTCGCAGGTCCCGATCGGCGCCGGCGCGGCCACCCGGTGGGCCGCCGTACCGGCCGCCGGCCCCATCGCCGCGCTCGGCTCCTGCCCCGTCCGGGCCCGGTTCGCCGCCCGCCGGTCCGCGCCGAACCGCTCGTCCGCCGCGGCCCGCCGATCCTGGTCCTGCCGGGCGCAGTTGCGGCAGGCGAACGGGTCGCCCGCCACGCCCGCCCCGGGACCGGCCGTGGGCAGCCACAGGCGGCCGTCCTCGCAGTTCGGGTCGGCGCACCCACGCCGGGCCAGCCCGCGGGCGCCCAGCCAGCCCATGGGGCTGCGTACGGGCCCTTCCTGCGTCCGCCAGCGGTTCGCCAGCCGGGCAAAGACCCGGTCCGCGTCGCCTACTTCGGCCACGGCGCGGTCCACCAGAGCCGCCGCCACGACTCGCTGGCCGGTGCTCATCCGGTCCACCAGCGGCCCGATGCGGGCGAACGCCTTCGCCGCGGTCGGGGAGATGGTGGTCCGGTGGTTCGAGACCGTCACGTGTCGCGATCGACGGGGTTCCGCCGCAGGCGCCTCGTTCGCCGGGAGCGTTGCGGAGCCGGTTCGGGCGCTGTTCGCGGGACCGGGCACGTCTACCAACGAGAGCGCCCTGCGGGCGGAACCCCCTCGGGACGCCGCGTTCATCTGTAGGTCAATCGGAGTGTCTTCCTTATACGTGACGGAGGTCCGAACCCCCTGCGGACCCGACGTCCATTGACCCTCCGCACCTGGGTTTCGAGCTGCCGAAATGCCGTTCTGCGGCGGCTCGGACGAGGTCCGGACGACGGTTCGCGAGGCGGCCTCGGACGGTGTCCCGGCAGGTGTTTCGACAACCTTGTCGACGGTCGATCCGAGGGTCGGGAAGGGCGTTGTTCCGGCGCCCACGTGAAGGGCGGCTCCGAGGGCGACCGGACGGTCGGACCGCGAGTCCGCCGAGGTCTCCCCCGCCGCTCCCGCCGAGTCGGTTTGGTCCGTCCCCTCGTCCGCCTCGGTCGCGATACCGGCCTCGGCGGTTTCAGCGGTCTCGGCGGTCTCGGCGTCCTCGGCAATCGACTCGTCGTCGCTCCCGGGTTCGAACGGCCGGAGCGGGACCATCATGTTCCGCCCCTGCCACCCCTCCCGGCGGCCCACCTCGACCCAGCCCCAGCGCTCCAGGTCGGACACCACGCCGCGGGCGGCGCGTACGCTCACCGGCTCGCCGATCCGGCGGCCCGACTGGTGGCGCAGCACGTCGGCGAGTTCGGCATAGGTCAGGTGGTGGCCGCGGGCGCGGGCGTAGCTGATGACGGCGTACGCCCGGGCATGCCGGTGCGGCACGGCGCCCAGGAGCGCGACGGGCACCATCACCCACGGCTCGCCCTTCTCGGGGGCGCGCAGGCGGCGTACGGCCGAGGTCCCGGTGCCGGAGGGCTTGGTGCGGCGGACCACGGTCAGTTCCTCGCCGGCGGTGAGCTGCTTCTGCGCGGCGTACAGGGACGACGGGGCCTTGAGCGCGACGCGGCCGTCGGGCTGGGTGACGGAGCGGACGGTCAGGCCCAGGTAGCGGGCGATCGTGGTCAGGTCGGCGATGCAGCCGGGCTGGTTCGGGCCGGCTGCCAGGTGGCCGACCTTGGCGGCGAAGACGAAGGCCAGGTCGCTGTACGCCTCGCCGGTCACCACACGCAGCGGGACCTTGACCGAGGCGCGGCGGACCGAGTCCGGCATGGTCGGGTCGATGCCGCGAGCGCCGCTGACCCGAACTCGGGCCGCACGCAAGGCGGCACGCACCCGAGCCTGCATCGTGAATCCAGAGGATTCGGGCACACTTGAAGAGGGCAAGGACCTGGCTGAAGACAGCACTGGGCCTGCCTCGGGGATCGCAGGTATGATCTGCTCCTGAAGCTGGTGAAGAGAAAGAGGTATGGGCGACCCGACCGTTCGGCGCGTGGAAGTACCGGAACGGCTGGGTCTCACTGTTCGGTTGTGTAAGCGGCCGGCAGGCCTCCTTTCTCCGACGGCGCCCCTAGGGGCGCTGAGCTGCGAGCGAGTGGACTAGGGCTGGACTCCTAGGCCACTCGCTCTGCTTTTGTGGACTTCCGACGGCGTTGCCCGGCGCTCAGGCCGCACCATGCCGTCGTCCGACCTGTTCCTGTTCGGCCGCCAGGGCGCGCAGGGCCTGCTGGGCCCACGCGCCGAGGGTGAGGTACTGGTACGGCGTGTTCTCCTCGACGAACCGCAGTGCGAGGGCGGCGTGTTCACTCGGTCGAACGGCCAGGTCGGCACCCGAGGGGTGGACGTAGAGGCCGGTCATCGGGTCGACGTCGGCGAGGTCGCCGACGCGTGAGTGTTCGATGGCCAGGTGCTCCCAGAGGCGCAGGCGTTGCGGTGTGTTGCGCGCATAGTTCTCACCCGGCCAGCTGATCCTTCGCAGGGCCTCGAAGGTGAGCAGGGGCAATACATCGCTGGGCGAGAGCACCGTCGGGTGCAGCACGTTTCGGTCCCGTGCCTCGTAGCCCACCTTGCTGGGCAGACCCGCGATGGCCGCGAGCCTTGCCACGGTCCAACGCTCCCGGGAAGTGGCCATGACCGTCCTTTCGTGTCAACGACCGAAGCCTATCGCGATCTCCGGCAAATAACTTCCTGTCAGGAGAGTCGGCGTGTCGCTCGTTGCAGTGAAGCCGGCACGACAACGGCACAAAAGCCCAGAAAATCAGGCATTGCCGTTGTGTTCGATCTGCATGTTGGAAGATCCGCCCGCCCATCCATCTCCTGTCACGCATGAATACCCAGGCGTCGAGTGTGTGTTCTGTCGCGTGATCCAGTGCTCGATCGAGCGTGGGTTCCGCCGTTTGGACCATCGCGAGAGCGAGCGAGCGACCGATCGTGCGATCCGCCGCGACGCCCACTGCGGGGCCCGTCGTGCGAGCCGTTGTGAGCGCCGCCGTGAGAGCCGCCGCCGGAGCCATCGGCAGCTCGACCGTGCGAGCCGCAGCTCCGCCCACTGCTCCGGCCGGCCGCCCACGACACCGCGCGTCCGTCGTTCGTGCCGTACACCCGCCCGCACACCCGCCCGGACAGCGATGCGGATTGACAAACAAGTTGGGCTGCAATGTGCCGGACATATCAAAGGACATCTCGCCGCACAGCAGCCCGCACAGATCCCGCTGCGGATTGCCGGACAGCTTGCCATGCAAGTTGCAGGTCAAGAGCCATTTGAGGGTGTTGTGGGAATGGCTCGATGAGGTGGTGTGCGGGCTCGGCGAAGGGGCTTTCAAGCGCCCGGGAGCGGGATTATGACGGAAGTGAAAATCACTCTAAATGGCGGGGAAGCCGGCTTTTGTAGTCATTGGGGGAAGGGGGGAGGGTCATCTTGGGGAGGATGTGGTGGAAGGGAGGCGTGGGGCGCGTCGGATCCACGGGATGGTTGGGTGACGTGCGGTGAGGTGGTGTGGCGCTGTGTGTGGGACTTGGGGGTGGGGTGGGCGGTTGTGCGGTTGGGAGGAGGTGCGGCCTACGGGGGTGGCTGGGAGATGAGTGATGGGTGTGGTTTTCGCGACGTGCCGGTGGGTGGTTGTGTGGCGATTCCGGTGCCGCAGGTTGTGGTGCCGCTGCCGAAGAGCCGGTTGGTTGCGTTCGGATGCCCTCCTGCGTTGTGTTCGGTAGCCCCGTCGCGGGGCGTTCTCCGACTGCGATCGGGCCGAGGGGTCCTGTGTCCGGTGGGCGGATGCGATGCTCTGGGCAGTGGCCGCGTGGGGTGGTCGGGAGGATCGGAGTGCTGATGGCGACTGGTGGATCCGGCCCCCGGCTGGTGTTGTGGGACATCGATCACACGCTGATCGACGGTGGGAAGGTGTCGCGGCGGGCGTACGCGGCCGCGTTTCGGCAGGTGGCCGGGCGGGCTCTGGAACAACCGTGGCAATTCGACGGTCGTACCGAGATGGCTGCGGCGAGCGAGGTCCTGCGGCTGCACGGGTTGTCGCCCGAGGATGGCCTGTTGGCTGCTTTCCTGGACCTGATCGTCGTCGAACTACGGCAGCGTGAAGCCGAGTTGGCGGCGGAGGGGCGGGTGTTGGCGGGGGCGCTGGAGGCTCTGACGGCGCTGGGCACGATGCCTGATGTGCGGCAGTCGGTGTTGACCGGGAACCTGTACGCGCTCGCCGTATTGAAGATGAACGTCTTCGGGCTGGCCGATCACGTGGACTTCCGGGTCGGTGCGTACGGCGAGGACGCCTATGAGCGAATCGACCTGCCGGCCCAGGCGTTCGCGCGGACCGAGGAGCACCTGGGTCGGCGACACGTGGGAGCCGACACCGTGATCGTCGGCGACACCCTGCGCGACGTGGCCACGGCCCGCGCGGTGGGCGCGCGGTCTGTGGCGGTGGCAACCGGCCG
This sequence comes from Embleya sp. NPDC020630, assembly GCF_044334985.1. Lineage (NCBI taxonomy): Bacteria > Bacillati > Actinomycetota > Actinomycetes > Kitasatosporales > Streptomycetaceae > Embleya > Embleya sp. NPDC020630. Next base: position 142,830 of record NZ_JBIRUB010000007.1, on the reverse strand, counting down.
GACGAGCGCGGCCGCGCTGACGGCGGCGGGCGCCGATGTCGTCCTCACCAACCTCGCCGACACGGAGGAGGTGCTGAGCGCACTGCTGGGCGAGGGCCCGGGCCGCGGCTCGGGTGGGTGACGGCGGGTGGGGCGGTGAGGGGGCACGCGGGCCTGCCCGGCCGAAGGGTTGACGGTCTCGCGTGCCGCCTTTCGTCACCGCCGTGCGGCTCCCTGTCCGCGCGCCGTTCGGGACGCGCAATCGACCGGGCGGATCCTCGACGCCCACCGGGCCTCGCGCGGGAGTTGCGGAGCCCCGCGCGTGCACGCGGTGCTCGTTTGCGGCGGTGTGCGGGTCGGGCGCTGCCGCGTAGCGCGGCTGATGCGCGCCGCGGGCCTCGTTGGCCGCCATCGCCGACGCGGAAGGCGCACCGCCGTCCCGGTGGTGGTGGGCCGGGCTTGCGGTGGGGGCCGAGGTGGTGGGCTGATTGCCCGGTGTGGCCCGGTTTGGGATGGGCGCAGGGCGTCCCTATATAGGGGAGTGGGTGTGGTGGGGCTGGTGGTTAGGTGCTGCGCATTGGCATGAGTAGGTAGCGGTAGTCCTTGATGTCTTGGTTTGTAGTTGTTTGAGGCGATGTTGCCTTGGGGTCTTGGGTGTTTGTTGCTGGTTGGGCCTCTGTGAGTACGGTCGGCTTGGTTGGTGTGCTGAAGAGCAGTTGGGCGGTTGGGGTGCGGAGGGCGGTCAGGCCGTCCAGGAGGTGGGACGGGTTGAAGGCGGACCTGGTGGGGTCGCCCGTCAGGTGTACCGGGACCGTTGCGCCTGCCTCGGCTTCGTCGGTGGTGCCGGCCTCCACCCGCAGGGCGTCGTGTTCGAACGTCAGGCGGATGGGTGCGTTGCGGGTGACCACGAGGGATACCCGCCGTACGGCCTCGATCAGCGCCGCCGTGTCGATGGTCGCCACGGCGGTGGTCTCGTTGTCGAACAGCCAGTCGTAGCGCGGGAACTCGTAGTCGAGCAGCCGCGTGGTGGCCTGTCGTCCGGGGGTGATCAGCCCGAGCAGGCCGCGGCGGCCGGCCTCCGGGCCCAGGGCCAGGCGTAGGTCCGCGCCGGCATCCGGGTTGCGGGCGAGTTCGGCGAGGACTCGGGCCGGGATCAGGGCGGTGCGGGCGGGGTCCTCGGTGATGGGCTGCCAGGGCATGCGGCGGACCGCGAGGCGATATCGATCGGTGGCGGCCAGGACGAGCGAGTCGTGGGTCAGGTGGAGTCGGACGGCGGTGAGTACGGGCACGCTCTCGTCCCGGGACGCGGCGATCGTCACCTGCGCGACGGCCTCGGCGAAGGCGGACGCGTCCACCATCCCGACGGTCTCCGGGAGCAGCGGGGTGGCCGGATAGTCGGTCGGGGACGTCAGGGGCAGGGCGAAGTAGGCGCCGGCGCAGGCCAGTCGGGCCCGACTCGCCGGGGACGGCGACGACGACCTGGTCACCCTTCTCGCGTCGACGGTGAGGTCCACCGGGTGCTCGCGGGGCAGGGATCGGGCGATCTCGGCGAGCAGTCGCCCCGGGACCAGGATCCTCCCGGGACGGGTGACCTCGGCCGGGACCTCGATCCCGGTCGAGACCTCGTAGTTGTACGCGGAGATCGTGAGCGTGCCGCCGTCCGCCTCGAGTCGGAACGCGGCGAGGGCGGGGACGACCGGCCGGGCGGGCAGGGCGCGAACGGCCCAGGCGATGCCCTCGACGAGGCGGTCGCGTGTTATTCGAACCTTCACAACGGGCCCTTTCCGAGAGCTCGACGAGGAGGATGGTCGCGCGGTGATCGAATATCTGTTCGATTCCAGGAAGGGCGACACTACCGGGGCGCTCGGACAGCGTGCCCGGATCTCGGCAAATCTCAGCGGTTTGTGGGTGTTTGAGGTAAGGGCGGCGAAGGTGGGGCCCGGCTGGGTGATGGCTCGGCTGAGTGACTGTTCGGCTGAGTGACTGCTCGCCTGGGCGATTGCTCGGTGCTGGGTGAATTGCCCGCCGCGCCCTGCCCGGGGCAGCACGACCAGGCCCCATCCGGTCCTTGCGGACTCGGATGGGGCCTGGCGGCGTGGCTCCCTGGCGCGCCGGGCCCGCGGGCCGAGGCTGCGCCGCGTCGTCAGATCGCGGCCGCCACGTGTTCGGCGGCCGACCGTGCGGCGGTGACGGCCTCGATGCGCGCGGGGTGGGTGAGGCGGCCCGCCTGCTTGACCGTGCGGCCCGCGACCAGGACCGTGTCGACGTTGCCCGGATGCGCCGACGCCACAACCGCGCCCGCCGGGTCGTGTGCGGCGCCGACCATGTTGACCGTGTCCGTGCGCAGCAGGACCAGGTCCGCCTGCTTGCCGACGGCCAGCGATCCGATCCGGTCGGCCAGACCCAGCGCGGCGGCGCCGCCGATGGTCGCCATACGCAGTACGTCGGCCGCGAACAGCCGTTCCCCGTCGGCGAGTTGGCTGGTGAGCAGGGCCGCCCGCAGCAGTGAGAACATGTCGCCCGGGGTGCTGGTGACCACGTCCACGCCGAGCCCGGTGACCAGGCCCAGGGCACGGGCCCGGTTGATCATCGGCGCGCCGTGTCCCATCTGCGCCTCGATGGCCGGCGCGATCGAGAGCGCGCCGCCGGAGTCGGCGATCATCGCGAGTTCGTCGTCGGGCAGCGAGTTGCCGTGGACGTACAGCGTGCGCGCGTTGAGCAGGCCGCGCTCGCGCAGCGCCTCGATGGGCCGGCGGGCGACGGGGCCGCTGCCGACGTGTACGGCCAGCGGGATGTCGAGGTCGGCGGCCAGTTGCCAATCTTCCTCGACGAGTTCGATCGGGGTGTACGAGGGCCCGCCGGGGGCGAGCGCGAGCGTGACCAGGTCGTCGGGGCCGTCCCCGGCGAACAGGCGTTCGCGCAGGTCGCGGACGTGTCGCGGGTCGCGGGCGGCCGGGTCGAACGGCGGGTAGCCGTACCCGAACACCGCCCGGATGCCCGCCGCGCGCAGCCCGCGCACCGCCGCGTCGCCGTGTTCGGCCCGGTGCTGGACGTGGGAGAAGTCCTGGACGGTGGTGATGCCGCCGTCGAGGCATTCGAGCGCGCCGACCAGATTGCCGGCGTACACGTCCTCGGGGCGCATCGCGGGGGAGAGCCGGCCGAGGACCAGGCCGAGGTAGTCGCCGAGGTCGCTGTCGACGGCCACCGCGCGCAGCACGGACTGCCAGACGTGGCGATGGGTGTCGACGAAGCCCGGCAGCACGATCCGCTCACGCGCGTCGAGGACTTCGGCCCCCTCGGCGGACAGGCCGTGGCCGACGGCGGCGATCACTCCGTGCTCGATCAGGACGTCGGTGTCGGGGCGGGCGGTGACGTGCGGGTCGGTGTCGACGACGGTGCCGCCGCGGAGGAGGAGTCGGGCGGGGGAGGGGGAGGTGGGAGCGCCGGACATGGGAGCCTCGCATCGAGTCATGTTCACTAGAAAGCTTTTTAGAAAGCTATCAGCTGTGTGTAATACGCTGTCAAGATGACCGCATCCGAGGACCGCGCGAGCGCGCTGATCAGCGCATGGCAGGCCGAACTGCCCGACGTGCTGGATGCGACGACGGAGTTGAGCAAGCGGATCATGCTGCTCGCGGCCGACCTGGACGAGGCCACCCGCCGTGAGCTGCCCGAATTCGGCCTGACTCCGGCCCAGTTCGGCGTACTGGTCGCGCTGCGGCGCGCGGGTGCGCCGTATCGGCTCAAGCCGACCGAGCTGAGTCGTGCGCTCCTGCTGTCCTCGGGCGGCACCAGCAACGTGACGAATCACCTGGTCGCGGAGGGGTTGGCCGAGCGCCTCCCGGATCAGGGCGACGGTCGGGGCACGCTGATCTGCCTGACGCCGCGAGGGATACGGGTCGCCGAGGAGGCGGTCCGGGCGAACGCCGCCGCGCACGCCGAGGTCTGGCGGGGCGCCCCGGCGGCGGCGATCGAGGCGGCGACGCTCGCGCTGCGCGAGATCGCCGCGGCCACCGAGGCTCCTCGGACCGCGGGGCGGCGGCGCGGGGCCTGACCAAGCGAACACCGCTCACAAAAACGGCGGATGGGCGCTGCCCGCAAGGCGAAGCGCCGCTCGGAAGGCGGCATGTGCCCGCCCGTTCAGAACGGAGCCGGTGGGTCCTTCGGACGGGGCGGGGGCGGCGGCTGGCGCGGAATCGGCGGCGCCACGGGCTGCGTCGAACCGGGCACCGGGCCGGATGCGGCGACTTCGGGGTGGGTCGGCTGGACCGCGTACAGAGGGTGCATCGGATGCATGGGGTGCGCCGGGTGCATCGTCGGCGGCACGAGGAAGGCGTATTCGCGCTCGATCTGGAACCCGGTGATCCGGGCCACGACCGCGATGGCCGTGCCGGCGGCGATGATCATCAGGAGGAAGGCCCAGCCCGTCGCGGTGTCCGCGGTGCGGTAGGACTCGTGGTAGGCGACCCAGGCATCGCTGCCGGTCATCGCGTCGCCGCCGTCACTCTCGCGGCCGGTCAGGCCGATGGCGAGGAGGACGTTCGCGGCGAGATAGGTCAACCACCAGGCCCAGAGCAGCGGATGCCGCCCGGGAGTGGCGCCGCCGCGCATCGGCGCGCGGGGATCGCTGGCCTTCCAGATGTCGTGTGCGATCAGCGGCGGGAACCACAGGTTGACCACCGGGCAGAACCAGCCGCCGATCGCCCAACCGCCGGACAGGCGCTGCACGGACGGCGGGAACAGGTCGACATTGCGCCGCGCGCGATGGAACCAGACCACGAAGAGCACCGCGCTCGCGATCATGGCCAGGGTCGCGAGTCCCCACCACACGGCGATGGAGTGGTTCGCCCCGTCCGAATCGGGCGCGGACCACCTGCTGCGCAACACCTGGTCGACCAGGTTCGCGCGGTGGAAGAACGCGACGGCGGCGAGCAGACAGGCGACGGCCGTGACGCCCAACAGGACGTAGAGCGCGATGGCCGGCCCGCGCAGCGACCGGAAGATCGGACCGGGCCGAAACCGCGGATCCCGCATCGGCGTTCCGGCGGGCCCGAAGTGGGCGAAACGCGCGTCCAGGGCGGCGTCGGAGGGGGCGTCGGGCGGGGCGTACTCGCGATGGCCACAGTTGGTACAACGATCCGGCAACGTCGACCGGCCACCGCACGCTGAGCACAACACGAGTTCGAACCCCCCGTCGACGATCCTCGACACCGACCGGACGAGCCGGCGGGCGACGGCATCACGGCCGAGCGCGCCGACCGCGCCGCGTAACGGGCATCATGCCGTGAGTACCTTCCCATGTCACGATCGGAAGACCCGCGAATACGCGAGGTGACGGGCGTGGCGACAACAACCGGCACCCACACCGCACGGTGCCGCGCATCGGGGGTGGGGCGAGCGTAACCACATGGGTGGTTGGGGGTACGGTCGGGGGGTGATCGGGACGTGGTGGGATGTGTTGCTCGTCGGTGGGGCCTCCGGGGTGGGCAAGAGTCGGGCGGCTGCGGAACTGGCCTTGTCGGCCGGGGCGTTCGTGGTCGAGTTCGATGACGTGGTGAGTGCGGTGCAGCACATCACGACGGCCGAGGGGCATCCTGGGCTGCATCTCTTCGACGGGATCGCCGATGTCGACGGGCTCGGGGTCGATCGGGTACTGGAGCTCCAGGTCGCCACCGCCCGAGCGCTGGAGCCCGCCGTCGTCGGCGTGGTGCGCAATCGGCTCACCGTCGATGTCCCGGCGGTGGTCGAGGGCGACTACCTCACGCCGGCCGCCGTGGCCCAGGCCATGCGGGAGGGCGTCGAGGCCGGGCGCAGCGTGCGGGGGGTGTTCCTGCACGAGGACGACGGCGCCCGGATCGTCGCCAACTACGCCGAACGGGAGCCGGAGGGCGGGGTTCAGGCGCAGCGGGCGGAGGTCGGCGTTCGATATTCGCGGTGGCTGGCCGAGGAGGCGGCGCGGTACGGGCTGCCCGTCGTCGAATGCCGGCCGTGGGGCACGTTGGCCGAGCGGATCGGGCACGCCGTTGCCCGGGCGGCGGTGGGGAACGCGGGGCGGGCCGGGCGTTTGGGCGGTGGGGTGAGGTAGGGAGCGCCGGTGGGGGTTCGGGGCGCCGGAAAGTTGCTTGGGGTGCTCGGGCCGCCTGGGCTGGGCCGGATCGCCCCGAGACCCGGAAGGCGAACCGGGCCTCGGGGCCGACCACTTGGCGCACTGGACCCGGACGCGACGCCGCCGCGCCGGCCGGTTCGCCCGGTGCTCAGGCGAGTTGCAGGCGGTCGATCAGGCCGGCCGCGGTGAACGCCTCGACGAGGGCGGTGCGGCCCTCCGTGAAGTGGCCCCAGCTGTCGAAGTGGACCGGGACGACGCGGCGCGCGCCGAGGATCGCGGCGGCCTCGGCGGCCTGGGCGCTGTCCAGGGTGAGCAGGGCGCCGTCGAACAGCGGGGTGCGGGCGGCGCCGGCGAAGAGTACGGCCGTGTCGACCGGGCCGACCCGGGCCGCGATCTTCTCGACCACGGGCAGGGACGCGTTGTCGCCGCTGACGTAGATGGTCGGGAGGTCGGCGGAGGTCAGGACGAAGCCGACGACCTCGCCGGTGATCGGCTCGCAGCCGTCCGGGCCGTGCTGGGCGGGCGTGGCCGTGACGGTCACGGTGCCGCCGTCGGGGCGCGGGACCTCGATCGTCGCCCAGGGGGCCAGCGGGCGGGCGGTGCCGCCGAGGCGGTCCGCGCCGCCGGGGGTGGTCAGTACGAGCGGCACGTCGGCGAGAAGCGCGCGGCCGGAGTGGTCGAGGTTGTCCGGGTGTTGGTCGTGGGAGAGCAGGACCACGTCGATCGGGCCCAGGTCCGCCGGGTCCACCGAGGCCGGGGCGGTCTTGGTGAGGACGCGGCCGTCGCCGACGGCGTACTCGCCGGGGGCGTCGAAGGCGGGGTCGGTGAGGAACGTGAGGCCGCCGTACTCGATCAGGGCGGAGGGGCCGCCGAAGACCCGAATGGCGATCTGCTCGTTGGTCGCGTCGAAACCGGTCACTGCACACCTCACGGATAATGGTTGTGTTTGCCGTGAGAAAAGCTAGCCGATTCTCACGGGGAACGGCAAGGCTTAACATGAGACTCATGAAGGAGACCTCGCCGGCCGCGTCCGCCGAGCCCGCTGCCCGCCCCGTGCCCTCGGGTCCCCCACTCGCGCCGGGTGCCGAGCGGTACCTGTCCCTGGACCTGGCGAACAGCGATCTCGCCTTCCCCGGCGGCCGGGACGAGGATCTGCTGGGCACGCCCGAGTCGGCGAGGGAGTGGCTGGTCACGCGCGAGCTGGCACCGGCGCAGGCCGTGCTCTACGACGTGTGCGCGGGACGCCTGCGGGCGCTGCGCGACGCGGTGCGAGCGCTGCTGTCGGCTCGGGTCGAGGAGGTGGTGGCACCGGCCGAAGCGGTACGCGCGGTCAACGCCGCGCTCACCAGCGCGCCGTCGGCCGCGCTGCTGCACTGGGACGGCGAACGCGGCCCGTACCGCGCCCAGGCGCACCCGATCGACCAGATCGTCAACCACGCGATCGCGGTGCTGGCCGCCGACGCCGCCGACCTGCTGACCGCGCCCGACGCGGCACGGCTCACCCCGTGCGGCGCCACCCCGTGCCGCCGCTTCCTGGTCCGTACGCACGCGTCCCGGCAGTGGTGCTCGACACGATGCGGCGATCGGGTCCGGGCGGCGCGGGCCTATGCGCGGCGGACCCAGGGGAAGGCGGACTGACGGCGGGGCTCGGGGTGGGCCGGCGGGGCGTGGGCCGCGTCAGCGAGCCGCGCGCGGCGTACGGTTCAGCAGGTCGTGGGCCAGGCCCAACAGGTCCGCGTGGCGCAGGACTTCGCCGGCCGAGCCGGGGATCGGTACGTGCAGCCGGTCGGTCCAGCGGGTCGGGATGGCCGCGGGGCCGTATACGGCTCCGGCGAGCGCGCCGGTGACCGCGGCGACCGTGTCGGTGTCGCCGCCGAGGTCGAGGGCGGCGCGCAGGGCGGACTCGTACGACGTCGTCGTCCGCAGCGCCCAGACCGCCGAGCCGAGGCAGGGCCAGACCGCGCCGTTGAACTCGGTGGCGTCGGTGGGATGCCACGTCGGGGACAACACGACGGCGTAGCGGTCGCGATGGTCGGGGTGTACCTCGTCCAGGGTCGCGGGAAGCGCGGCCGGCGGGTCGTCGCCGTTCAGGGCCACCCGCACCAACTCGTGGAAGATCGCGGTGCCCTCCCACGCCGCGCGGTCGCCGTGGGTCAGCGCGGCGATGCGGCGGGCGGCGGCCATGGTGGCGGTACGGCCGTCGGCCGCGAACCAGACGGCGGGGGTGGTGGCGCGCATCAGCGAGCCGTTGCCGGCCGCGCGTCCGGTGGTCTGGAAGTGCACGCCGGGTTCGAGGGTGTGTGCGATGGCGCCGGGCGGTTGGGGTCGTTGCGCTTTGCGCTACGGCGAGGACGCTTCGGACGGCGCCGACGGCGTGGTCGGTTCGGTGGAGCGCAGTACCACGTAGGTGGGGCCGAGGTGGGTGTGGATCCGGGTGAGGTGGGCGGGGGAGGGGTCGATCAGATAGCGGTGGGCGGCGGCGTTCAGCAGGGGGAGGTCGACGGAACTGTCCGTATAGGCGTGGGTGATCGGGCCGGTGATACCGGCCGCGCGGATCCGCTCGACCTTGCGCACGCCCCGGCACGCCGGCAGCGGCCGCATGCCGGTTCGGCTCGCGGTGAGTCGGGACGCGATCACGTCCACGGGGGCCAGGCCGAGTTCGTGGCAGATGGCGGCGGCGAGGGGCTCGGCGCAGGACGTCGCGATCACGACGCGGTCGCCGGCGGCGAGGTGGGCTCGGGCGCGGTCGAGGGTGTGCGGGATTCGGTTGCCGTCGGATGTGCGTTCGGTGGCGAACTCCGTTGCGAGGGCGGCGAATCGGTACGGGGGCAGGCCGATGGTGGCGATTCGCAGGAGCAGGGCGAAGGCGCGGCGGCGGGTGGGGTGGAGGGCGTACAGGGGGGCGAGTATCGGTACGCACAGGGTCGCGGCGACGGCGCGCCAGGGGGAGCGGCGCAGCAGGGCGCGGGTGAAGTGGGTGAAGGAGTCGCCTCGGACGAGGGTGCCGTCGAGGTCGAAGACGGCGATGGGGCGGGGTGTTGGCGGGGGGTGGGGCACGGGGCGCGCTCCTTGGGTGGGGGCGGTCGTGGTGGCGGCGGGGCGGTCGGCGTTCACTCTCGCGTCGGGGCCGAGGTTCGGGGTCGGCGTGGCCACCTTGCCCACTTCGGGGTCCAGGTTTCGGTGTCGGGGTCGGTGGGGCGGCGGGTGTGGAGGTGGGTGCGGAGCTTCGTGAGCGTCGGGTGTGGGGTGTCGCGGTGGGAGAGCAGAGAGTGGGGGTAGATCGGGGTCGGCGCCCGTACGGGGATGCGGCGTAGACCCTGGTCGGCGGGCCAGACCAGGCGGGTTTGCTCGCCGACGAAGGTCGCTAGCGTTCGGGAGTCGGCGATCGTGTCGAGCAGGGGCTCGGTGCCGAAGTCGGGCCCGGTGACCTCGATGGTGAGGCCGAAGGTCGCGGCGAGCGCGTCGTAGTAGGCGGCCCACTCGGTTCCGGCCACGATGCCCGGCATCCAGATCCGGTGTCCGGCGAGTTCGGCGGGGGTGACCGCGCGGGCGCCGGCGAGTTCGTGGTCCGGTCCCGTGAGCAGTTCGATGGGTTCGGCGAAGGCCCGGGTGGCGCGGATGTCGTCGGGGAGTCGCCGGCCCGGCATGGTGACGGCGCGGAAGGACGCGTCGATCGTCCCGGCCCGAATGCCGGCGATGGCCGCGTCGGCGTCGAAGAGCGTCACCACGTCGAGTTCGAGCCCGGGGTGCGCCCGATGGAATTCGCCCAGCCGCCCGGCCGGGGCGAGCCGCCGACCGATCACGTCGATGCGCAGCGGGCGGCGACCGGGGGATACGGAGGCCACCGCCCGGGCCTCGGCCCGAACGACATCGCGGGCGTGCGCCAAAAACGCCTGCCCGTCGACGGTGAGCTTCGCGCCTCGCGCGGTGCGGGTGAACAGCCGTACGCCCAGGGACTTCTCCAGCGCGGCGACCCGCTTCGACACGGCCTGCTGACTGACCGACAACTCGGCGGCGGCGTCCCGAAACCTCCCCGCATCCACAACGACGACGAAGGTCCGAACAGCATCGAGATCCACCCGGCGCATGCTATGGCCTGTCCGGCGGGTCGTGGTGAGGCCGCGTCGGACGGGCTCGGTCGCACCCGGAACCCGAGTCTCGGCGGCCGGTATGCGTCGATCGCCACCCAAGCGGGCCCGGTCCCGGACCTGTCCGCGCGCGGTGTCCGGACCACGGTCAACCAGGTGCGCGAGGACGGCGAAGGACTGAACGAGCCGGCCAAACTCGTCGACAGCGGATCGTTGCGTGTGCGTGTCCACGCCTCCTGCTTCGGACTCCAAGAAGTCCGGGCCGCCCATGAGCGGTTCCTCCGGGGCGGCCTGGAAGGCAAGGTCACCGTGGTCTTCCGACGCGGCCCCGGTCGGATGCCGGACTTTGCTCCGCGTGTGGGCCGGTCGGTGGTCGGCGTGGTGGGCGTGGTGGGCGTGGTGGGTGGAGCTTGGTGCACAACCTTTGGTTGTGCGGTGGGTGCTGGGTTGTTGTTTGAAGTCGGGGATTGCCGGTCGCTTTGATGTCTGGAGTTGGTGCCTGGGAGTTCGGGTGGTGAGGGGTGTGCGCGGGTGGCCGGTGGGCGGGATTTGGGGCGCGGGTTCGGATGGCTCTGGGGGGCCTATGCCGTAAGTGCGTATGGGACGGCGTTCGGATTCGGGGCGTTTCCGCTGATTGCGGTGCTCGTGTTGCACTCGGGACCGGCTCAGGTGGCGGTGTTGGCGGCTGCCGGGCGGGTGGTGGGGGCGGTGATCGCGGTGCCGCTCGGGCCCTGGGTGGAGTTTCGTCGCAAGCGGTCGGTCATGGTGGCGATGGACCTGGTTCGGTTCGCTGCGCTGACGAGCATTCCGGTTGCGTTCGCGTTCGGCCGGCTGAGTTTTGTACAACTTCTCGTGGTTTCGGTCGTCGTGGCCGCCGCCGACATCGCGTTCAAGGCGGCGAGCGGGGCGTATCTGAAGTCGCTGCTGCCGCCGGCCGACCTGCTCGCTGCGAACAGCCGGTTCGAGTCCACGAGTTGGACCGCGATCACGGTCGGGCCGCCGCTCGGTGGGGCCGCGATCGGGTACTTCGGTCCGGTGACGACCGTGCTGGCCGACGCGGTCAGCTATCTGTTGTCGGCGCTGGGGATTCGTGCCATCGGCGGTACGGAGACGCCTCCCGAGCGGACCGGTGCGCCCCGGTTGCGGGCCGGTGATCTGCTCGAGGGGTGGCGCTACATTCTCGGTCATCCCGTCCTGCGGCCGCTGTTCTTCAACACGGTCGTGGTCAACGGGTTGATCATGGCCGGTGAGCCGCTGCTCGCCGTACTCCTGTTGGGTCCGCTCGGGTTCGAACCGTGGCAGTACGGGCTGATGTTCGCCGCTCCGTGTGTGGGTGGGCTGGTCGGTGCGCGGCTGGCGCGGCGACTCGTGGCGCGGTTCGGGCGGCGTGAGGTGTTGCTCGTGTCGGGGGTGCTGCGCGCGTGCTGGCCGGTGGGGCTGGCGTTCGTCCGGCCCGGGGTTTCCGGGATGGTGCTCGTCATCGTTCTGCAGTTCGGTCTGGTGGCTTGTTGCGGTGTGTTCAATCCCGTACAGGCCACCTATCGGCTGGACCACACCGACCCCGACCGGGTCGCCCGCACGCTGACCGCGTGGTCGGTCAGCAGTACCGCTTCCATCGCCGTACTGACTGCGTTGGCGGGCGTACTGGCCGCCGCCGCGGGCACCCGCACCGCGATCGCGGTTGCCGGGATGCTGCTCTTGGCGACCCCGCTGCTGCTCCCGGGGCGCGGGGAGCCGCCGGGCGGCGCAGCGATCGAACCGGCGCGCCACGAAGCCGCCGATCGGGCATTGCACGAAGCCGTCGACCAGGCGCCCTGCGCAGCCGTGGATCAGGCAGCTCACAAGGCGATTGATCCGGCATCTGCTCCGGTATCCCACGAAGCCACCGATCGGGCGCCGACAGACTCGGCGCCCGATCGGGCACACAGCGACCACGCATCGTCGGAAGGGAAGACCCCCGCGTGACCATGCTCAACCCCGTACAGACCGCCCTGCTCGTGCTGGATTACCAGCCCGCCATCCTCGCCGCGTTGCCCGACGGGGAGGGGTACGGGCATCGCGCCGCGCTCCTGGCTCGTGTGGAAGCGATCGTCTCCGACGTGCGGGCCGCCGGCGGTACCGTCGCCCATGTCCGGGTCGGCTTCACCGCAGCGGACTGGGACACGATTCCCGCCGCGAACAAGTCCTTCGCGCCGGTGGCCCGACACCGGCTCATGCATCACGAGGACCCCGCCGTCGCCATCCACCACCGGTTGGCTCCGCGCGACGGCGACATCGAGGTCCGCAAGGTGCGCTACGGTGCGATGTCCACCACCGACCTGGACCGGCGCCTACGCGAGCGCGGTATCGACACCCTGGTCGTGGCCGGTGTCAGTACCGGCGGCGCCGTGTTGTCCACCGTCGTCGACGCGGCCGACCGCGACTATCGGCTGTACGTGCTCTCCGACGGCGTCGCCGACCCGGATTCCGAGGTCCATCGCGCTCTGCTCGACCACGTGTTCCCGACCCGGGCCCACGTCATCGACAGCGCCGAGTTGCGCGTCCTGCTGCGGGCCGGCTGAGCCCGCCGTCGACCCGATCCGCGGTCGGGAGGGTCGCGCCGTGGCGATCCTCCCGGCCGGGGCGGGGGCGATCCTCGTGTCGCTGCGCCGGCGCCGGCGTATCGTTCCGCCGCCCATGTCAGTACGCCACCGTGAAGCGCGCACGGTGGTGGCGCGGGTTCTCCGCCTCGTCGACCAGGGCCACGGCCAGGTCCTCCATCGAGATCGCGGAGACGCCATCGTCGTCGACCAGGAGTTCGTCGCCGCCGACGCGGAAGGTTCCGGTACGGGTGCCCGGATGCAGGTGGGCCGGCGGGCTGAGGTAGGTCCAGTTCACCGCGGAGTCGGCGCGGAAGACGTCGAACTGGGCGTTGCAGGCCAGGGCGATGCCGCGCCACGCGGTGGGGACGAACCTCGGATCGTCGACCGCCATCGTGTCGCCCGCGCCCGGGACGCGCAGGCTGCCCGCGCCGCCGACGGTCAACAGCCGTACGTCGGTGCCGGACAGGCCGGACAGCAGCGCCTCGGCGGTGGCGGCCAGTTCCCGTTCGCGGCCGTGGGGCGGGCGGGTGGCGCTGATCACCAGGTCCTGGTCGGCGCCGAGGGCGGCGACGTCGTCGGTGCGGGCGGCGTCCCCGATCCGGGCTTCGGCGCGGGGATCGAGGTCGGGGAAGCGGGCCCGGTCGCGGACGACGGCGGTGACCTCGTGGCCCCGGAACAGGGCTTCGGAGACGACGCGGCTGCCTACGCTGCCGGCCGCTCCGAATACGGTGATGCGCATGGTGGGGTGTCCCTTTCCGGGGTGCGGTCGATTCCTTAATGCTAAGGGAAATGTACCTCAGTGCTAAGGTAAATGCGAGAGGTGCCGCGACCCGCTTCGGCGGGCGGAGTCGGCTAGCCTGACGCCGTGGCAGATCACGTCGACCTTGTGCTGGAGCAATGGGGTACGCAGCGCCCCGATCTGGACGCGTCACCGATGGCGGTGCTCGCCCGACTGTCCCGCGCCGCGCGCCTGGTCGGCACCGAGCTGACCCGGACCTTCGCCGAACACGGGCTCGACGCCTCGTCGTTCGACGTGCTGGCGACCCTGCGCCGCAACCCGCCGCCGCATCGACTGAGCCCCACCGAGCTGATGCGCTCCTCCATGGTCACCTCGGGTGCGATCACCCAGCGGCTGGACCGCCTCGAGGCGCGCGGCCTGGTGTCCCGCAGCGCCGACGAGTCGGACGGCCGCGGCGTATTGGTCGCCCTCACGGACGCGGGCCGGGAACTGATCGACGAGGTGCTGCCGGCACACATCGAAACCGAACAACGCCTACTCGCCGCGCTCACCCCCAAACAACGCTCCGCCGTCGCGGACGGCCTGCGGGCGCTGCTGGAATCCCTCGGCGACGCGAGGGCGTGAACGCGGCGCGGGCGGCGCGGGCGTGCCGGGGTGAAGGCGGGTCCTGAACCGGGCCCAGGTCGTGCCTGAACGGGCTGAGGATGAGGCCTGAAACCGAGCTGAACGTCGGGCCGAACGCCCGGCGAAGACGCGGAATGCCTGGAAGCCGCGGCGCAACGGCGGAAGCGTCGGAAGGCGCGGGGACGCGGGGCCGGCACGGAAGGCGGCAACGCTTGCGAGGCGCAGCCAAGGCGCGGAAAGCATGGCAGGCGCGGCGCAGTTCCGGAAACGTTGGAAGGCGCGGAGGGCCGCAGGGCGCGGCGGAGGCGCGGAAGCATGGAAGGCCCGGCGAAGTGCGGTAGGCCCGGAGGCTCGAAAGGCGCGGCGCAGAGCCGGACGCGTAGACAGGCGCGGAAGGCGCGGAAGGCGCGGGGGCGCGGAAGCCTTGCAGGGTGCCGCAAAGTCGCGGAAGGCATGGCAGGCTCCGCGACGTGCGGTAGGCGCGGCGTAGAGGCGGACGCGTTGACAGGCGCGGAAGGCGCGGAAGGCGCGGGGGCGCGGAAGCCTTGCAGGGTGCCGCAAAGTCGCGGAAGGCATGGCAGGCTCCGCGACGTGCGGT
>NZ_JBIRUB010000007.1:0-128014 GCF_044334985.1 Embleya sp. NPDC020630 | reverse complement strand
AGGCGCGGCGTAGAGGCGGACGCGTTGACAGGCGCGGAAGGCGCGAGGGGCGCGGAAGGCTTGTAGGACGCGGCAAGCAAACCCGGCGAAGCGCGGAAGGCGCGGTGCGGACGCGGAGGACCAGGAAAGCCTGGTGAAGACGCCGACGGCCTGGGGTGCGCGGAAGGCCCGGCGATTGGCCGAGGTCGAACGCCTGGGTGACGCGTCTCGGCAGGATGCCTGCCGCCCAACCCCGGACGCCGAGCCGGATCGCGTCGGCCGCGCCCGGCCGTGCCGCCCCGGCCAACCCACTGTCTCCCGGCACCCGCGCCGCCGTGATCGCGAATGGAACGCCCGTTGAACGGATAGCAGTACGCGCATGGTTCTTCACACGCGTTCCGTGCAGGTCGCAGCGTCCACCGACCAGGCGTACATGGTCTTGTCGGATACCGACAGGCTCCCCGAATACTTCCCGCCGGTGACCGCCGTCCGGACCACCTCGGCCCACGCGGTCGTGGTGACCGCCGGCGAGGCCGCGCAATCCGTGGCGGCCGAGGTCGACCTGGACCGGGACGGCCCCGGCACCCGCATCGAGTGGGCCGTGCGCGGTACGCCGTACACCGGCATCGTGATCGTCCAGGACGGCCCCAGCGACATCGACAGCATCGTCACCGTCATGGTCGAGGACGGCCGGGATCCACTCGACCCGGGCGCGGTCGAGGGCGAGCGCGTCCACGACTCGGCCCAGTTCGGCGGCAAGGAGGGCGGCGAGGCGTTGTCGGTGGACGCCCTGACCCGACACCGGGAAGCCGGCGCGGACACCGACCTAGCCGTCGGCGACATCCTCGAACGCGGCCTCGACCACCTGCGGATCTACCTCGAGACCGGTCGGCGGCAAGGCTGACGCCGCAACCGCCCCACCCCGCGCCCGCCACCACCCGCCCCGAGCGAACCCCGGCCCGCCCACCACCCACCGCTCGGGGCGCGCTCGCACCCGGCCAACCCGGCCGGGGCCCGCCCGCCCCGCCCACAAAGCGCCACCGACCCCACCCGCCGAGCCCAATCGAGCACGTCCCCCCAAAAGCCGCCCGAAGCCCCGCACACGAAAGCCCACCAAACCCCACACACGCACCCCGCCCGAAGCTTGGCCCCGCAACGCACCCACTCCCGCAGCCCGCCCGCAGGCCCGCATCCGACCGTCGCCCCACGCGTGAAGAGCAACCAAAGCTCTGCCCGCGCGGCCCGACCGAGGCTCCACACGCGCAGCCCGCCCGAGGCCCGAGCCCGCAACGCGCCGGGAGTCCAACCCGCAGAGCGCACCCGAAGCCTTGCTCCCGCAGTCCGCCCGGCCTCTGCGGTGGCTCGACCCGAGGTTCGGTGGGCAGGGCCGACCGAAGACCTGCTTCCGCTGCCCGGCCGGTGCCTCGACGATGGGGCAACTTGCTTGCTGGGTAAGCGGGTTACCCAACCACCCGGCTATTCGCCGCGTCCCCGAAACTTCTTCGGGTAATCGGGCAAACCCGGCCATCCGGGAGGGTTGACGCGAGTAGGTTCCGACCAGGAGCATCCGTTCGGCTGCTCGGGGACGCGCGGAGGGATCGGCGATGCCACTCACTGCTTCCAGCACCTGTTACTCCTGCGAGCGCCGCTTCGTCGAGGACTCCGACGAGGAGTACCGCTCGGTGTTCGAATGCCCGACCTGTCGGGACGTTTTCGTGCACGAGAGGTGCAGCAGTTACTGCCTGGCGTGCGGGAACGCCGAACTGCGGGACGTATCCGGCCGCGTGGTCGCCCTTCGCGAGAGCACGACGCGTGAGGAGAAGGAGAAGAAGGGCAAGGAGTCGGCCAAGCGCGGGACACCCCCGGCACCTGCACCCACGACCACCGGCGCCGGTGCCGGTGCCCTGTCGGTGACGGCCGCCGAGCGCGAACGACTCGAAGCCGAGGCCCACGCGAAGCTCCTGCCCGCGGACGACGATGACGACGACGACGGGCCGGCCTTCGATCTCGGGACGGTGAACTCCGTGGACACCTCGAACGAGTTCGGCGCCTTCGATCGCAGTTTCCGCTGGGTGCCGCCCGCGGGCGCGACCGGGTACATCGTCCAGCGCATCGACCGCACCGAGCGGGTGAACCGCGACGACGGGTCGATCGACGACACGCGCAGTTCGGTGGCGCGGTACTGGGAGGCGTGGCCCGTGGTCGACGGTACGGTCCGGGGCGCGGACGGGACGACCGTGCTCGACACCGGTGCACACGATTCGTGGGTGGCCCGCGACCTCCCGGCCTGCCGGGGTCGACACGGCCGCTGGGAGGTCATCGGCACCGTGTACTGGCTCCCGCAGGGGACCCCGCTGCCCGCCGTCTTCCGGCGCGGGGCGGTGCCGGCCGCGTCCCCGTTCCTGCTCTCGACCTTCGAGGATCCGCATCTGGTCGGCGAGTCGCTGATGGTGCACTCGCGCTCCGGGTCCTGGGACGCCCGCACCCTGACCGCCGCCTGCGAACTACTGGCCCGGTGGCAGGCCGACGACGTCCTGACCGACGGCGTGACCGAGACCCTGAAGACCCTGACCGACGACTACCGCTTCAGCCGCGCCATCGCCGCCGCGGCGGTGGAGTGGGGCCAGGGCCGGGGGTACACCTTCCAGCCGTAGGTTCCGCGTCGACGAAATCGGCTCGACGGGGGTGCCCCGTCGCGTGAGGCATGGGCGCGCGACGTCGACCGAAGCAGCGGCGCTTGCTCTTCAGGACCATGCCGCGCTCTGGAGTGCGGGCGAGATACCGGCGATCGACGTCGACGACGCGGCCTGTGTCGCGCTCGTCGCGGGGCTCGACGGCCCCGGCCTGCGGATCCTGGCTGCCTGTACGCGTGCCGAGGCGGTCCGTGACGTGCACGAACTGCTCCCGGTGGCGCTCGGAGAACTCGGTCTCGCCTTTGACGCGTTCGGCGGGATCGATGCGGAGATCACGGCGGAGGCCCGGCGCCTGGGCCGGCTCATCGAACCCGCGGACGGATCCGGCTGACGCATGCCCCCGCCGCCTGCGGCGGGTGCGGGGAGTGGTCGGGTGCATGCTCACTGTTGTCCTGATGTGGGGTCGTCTTGATGAACCCTTGACACCTCCCTTCGCCGGGCTTAATTTTCTCTCACTCTGAAATATTTTCACTCTGAGAGGTGAACATGGCGGAGACGGCGGATGCCCGATGGGCCAACCGTTCCAGCCTGCTCGCGGTGTTGCTGGCCGGTGGGCAGCACAGTCGCGCGGGTCTCACCCAGCAGACCGGGCTCAGCGCCGCCACCGTGTCCCGGGTGGTCGAAGGGCTGCTGGACGAGGGCCTCGTCCGTGAGGGCGCCGTGCTCCAGACCGGCCGGCGGGGCCGCCAGGGCGTGGTGATCGAGGTCGCCGCGGAACGCGGTGTCGCGGTCGGCGTCGACCTCGGCGGCACCACCTGCCGGTTCCTGGCCACCGACCTGCTCGGCCGCTCGCCGCGCTACCACGAGGAGCCCACGCCCCGACACCTCGCCGCCGACCACCTCGCGGACTGGCTCGCCGAGCGGGTCCGCGCGCTGTACGCCGCCGCCGGGACCGACACCGCCGTGCCCGACGTGCTGCGCGCGGGCGTGATAGGGCTGCCCGGAGCGGTCGCGGCCGACGGGCTGGACGTGCGCGGCGCGACCAACCTCCCGCAGATCGAGGGCGACCTGTTCACCCGCCGGCTGCGCCGCGCCCTGGAGGGCACCGTCGCGTTCGGCAACGACGCCGACCTGGCCCTGGAGGGCGAACTCCGGCACGGCGCCGCCCGCACCGCCGACACCGCCGTGATGTTCACCGTCGGTGCGGGCTTCGGCGCGGGTGTGGCCGTGGATCGGCACATCCGGGGCGGACCGACCGGCCTCGTCGGCGAATTCGGCTTCCTGCCCGTCGACTCCGACGAGCACACCGTGGAGGAACTGGTCGGCGCCGAGGGCCTGATGCGCGCCGCCCGCGAGGCCGGCCTCGACGTGGCCACCGCCGCCGACGTCTTCACCGACACCGCGCCGGCCGCCCGCGCCGTGGTCGAACGCTTCGAGCGTGCCCTCGGCATCGCGCTGACCGCGGTCACCATCGCGTACGAGCCCGAACTGGTCGTCCTCGGCGGCCGCGTCTCCGCCTCCATCGACGCCGCGATGACCACCCGGCTGCGCGAGCGGGTACGCCGACGATTGCCCGCCTGCCCCGAGCTGGTGCACTCCGAACTGGCCGACCTGGCAGGCGCGTTGGGCGCGGTATCGCGCGGCCTCACCGCATTGCGCGTGCGCTTCGACGTCGCACCCGACGCGGCGGCGGCGGTCCGAGCCGACCTCGACCTCGCGGCCTTGCTGACGCCACGGGCGCACTGAGCCCGACCCCACCCCACAGGCGCGCGTCCCCACCCTCCCCGCACCCTCGGGGCCCGTCCCGCCCCACCGAACCGCCTGGAGTACCACCCATGTCCACCGCACTGCCCTCGCCGCCCGCGAGCCCGAACCCGAAGGGCGGGTCGCTCCGCCGCAACACGCTGTCGGTGTTCGGCGCCGTCGCCATGTGTATGGCCTTCATGGGCCCCGCCACCAGCGTCGCGTTCAACACGCCGCCCGCCGCGGCCGGCGCCGGGTACGCGCTGCCGCTCGCCATCGTGTTGGCCATGGTCGCCAGCCTCCTGGTGGCCAACACCATCGCCGCGTTCGCCCGCAAGCTGCCGGCGGCCGGCTTCGCCTACACCTACAACAGTCACGGGTTCGGCAAGTCCGGCGGCTTCCTGTCCGGGTGGCTGCTGCTGCTCACGTACGGCATGGTCGGGCCGATGTTGTTCGCCGCGCTCGGCGGGTACAGCCACGACTTCCTGGACAGCCAGTTCGACATCCGGGTGCCGTGGCAGGTGATGTCGTTGGCGTTCGCCGCCGTGGTGTGGGGCGTCAACTCGCTCGGGGTGTCCAGTTCGGCCAAGACCGCGCTGATCTTCCTGGTCCTGGAGGTCGGCGTACTGCTCGGCCTGGCCGGGGTGATCCTCGGCGACGGTGGCGACTCGGGCCTGTCGGTGGCGCCGTTCAACCCGGCCAACTCCATCGACGGGTTCAGCGGCCTGGGCACCGGCATGCTCTGGGGCATCCTGATGTTCATCGGCTTCGAGTCGGTGGCCACCCTCGGCGAGGAGGCGCGTGGCGCCAAGCGCAGCATCCCGCTCGCGCTGTTCACGGCCGTCGCGGTGATCGGCACGTTCTATGTGCTGATGGCCTACTCGACCTCGATCGGCTTCGGCTCCGGGCACGGCTCGGACCTGTCCGGCGACGCCGCGCCGCTGACCACGCTGGTCGACCGCTACTGGGGCGTCACCTGGATCCTCGCGCTGACCGTGATCGTCAGCCAGTTCGCCAACGTCGTCTCGGGATCGAACGCGGCCGTGCGGGTGTTGTTCTCGATGGGCCGCGAGGGGGTGTTGCCGCGCTTCCTCGGCCGCACCAACGAGCGCCACGTGCCGCAGTCGGCGATCACCGCGTATCTGGGCTTCTCGCTCGTGTTCGCGCTGGCCCTGGGCAGCGGCTTCGGCGGCGACCTCGGTCCGCTGGGCGTGTACGGGTTCGCCGGCACCATTCTCGGCCTCGGCATGGTGATCATCTACATCCTGATGAGCATCGCGGTGATCCGGTTCTACCTGCGCGAACACCGGGGCGAGTTCGCCCTGTTGCGGCACGGGATCCTGCCGGGCGCGACGGTGCTGCTGATGCTGCTGCCGATCTACGGCCAGTTGTGGCCGGTGCCGGATCATCCGAACAACCTCGTGCCGTACGTGATCGTCGGCTGGATGGTGCTCGGCGCCGCGTATCTGGTGTGGGCACACCGCTCGCGTCCGGAGGTATTGGCCGCGATGGGACGGGTGTTCGAGGACGAACCGGGCGACGACACGACGGAAACGACGGACGCTTCGACGGCGGCGTCCCGGACCGCGTCGACGGGGGTGGTGCCGGTGTCGACCGGCCGGACCTGATCCGCACACCGTTCAGCTGCCCGCATCCCGCCCGCGCCAAGGAGACCCGATGTTCCTGGACCGACTGCTCGCCCGCAACCGCCCCCTGATCGACGCCGTCGTGACGGCCCATCAGGCCGGCGAACTGCTCGCCAACACCTACGTGGTGGACCTGGACACGGTCGCCCGCAACGCCGCCGCCATCGCCGACGCGGCCCGGGCGCGCGGTTTGTCCACCTACGTGATGGCCAAGCAGTACGGGCGCAACCCCGACGTGACCCGCACCGCGATCGAGGCGGGCCTCGGCCCCGTCGTCGCGGTGGACACCGCCTGCGTCTCGGCGGCGGTGCGCCATGGGCTCCCGGTCGGCCACGTAGGACACCTCGTGCAACCGCACCGGGGCAGCGAGGACTTCGTGGTCGGCGCCGACCCCGAGGTGGTCACCGTGTTCTCGCTCGACGCCGCGCGCCGCATCGGCGCGGCGGCGCGGCGTCGGGGCGGCCCGCCCGTGTCGGTGCTGCTGCGGGTGCACGGTGAGGGGGACCGGTTCTACTTCGGCCACGGCGGCGGCTTCCCGGCCGCCGACGTGGAGGCCGCCGCGCGGGCGGTGCACGCCATCGAGGGGGTCGCGGTACACGGCGTCACCACGTTCCCGGCCCTGCTTGCCGACCCGGACAACCGGCGGATCGCCGCCACCCCGAACCTGACCACGCTCGTTACGGCCGCCGAACGCCTGCGCGCGGCCGGGTTCGACATCCGCCAGGTCAACGCGCCCGGCACCACCTCGGCCCGCTCGCTGGCCATCGCCGCCGACGCGGGGGCCACGCACGTCGAGCCGGGCAACGCGATCCACGGGACCACGCCGCTGCACGTGTTCTCCGAGGACGCCCCGGAGCAGCCGGCGATCGTGTACGTGACCGAGGTGTCGCACGTGGACGGGGACGACGCGTACGCGTTCGCCGCCGGCCACTACATCGACAAGGTCCTCGGCGACTTCCGACTCACCGCGCTGGTCGGCCGGGACGCGGCGACCGCGACCGCCGGGGATCGGGTGGCGCGCGTGGATACCGCCCCCGATGGGGCGATCCACTACTACACGGTGCTGCGCGACGCCCGCCGTCTGGACATCCGTCCGGGCGACACGGTGGTGATGTGCTTCCGGCCGCAGGCGTTCGTCACGCGTGGGCGCACCCAGGCGGTCGCCGGGCTGCATGCGGCGGGGGGTGCGCCGGTGTGGGGGAGCAGGTACGACGCGGAGGCGCGGGTCGTGGAGGACGCGTCGTGACGCGTGGTGCGCGTGCGATAGTCGCGCTGGACATCGGCGGCACCAAGACCGCGATGGCCACGATCGATGCCGCCGGGGTGGTGTCGGCCGGGCGGCGGGTGCCCACGCGCGCTCCCGGTGAGGACATGGGGCGCGCGTTCGATCGGCTGCTCGGGGCGGCCCGGGACCAGGTCGCGGCGGCGACCCGGGGTGGGCGGCACGAGGTGGTGGCCGTGGGCCTGGTGTGTCCCGGGACGGTGACCTCGGCCGGGGTGGAGCTGTCGCCGAACCTGCCCGGCATCGAGCGGGTGGACGTCCTGGGCCGGGCCCGGGAGGCGTTCGGGGCGCTGCCGGTGGTGGTGGCCAACGACGTCAAGGCGGCGGGGCTGGCCGAGGTGCGCTCCGGTGCGCTCGTCGACGCCGATCCGGGGTTGTTCGTCAATCTGGGTACGGGCGTGGCCGCCGCGCTCACCGTAGGCGGCCGGGTCGTGGGCGGCGCGCGGGGTGTGGCCGGCGAGATCGGCTACGCGCTGGCGCCCGGCCGCCCGGACGAGCCGGACCTGGAATCGCTGATCGGCGGCGGCCCGCTGCTCGCCCGCACGCAGGCCCTGTACGTGCTCGGCGGCACCGGCCCGGCCCCCGACGCGGCGGCGATCCTGACCTCCGCCGACCCCCGGCTGCGGGCGGTCGCCGACCAGGCGCTCGACGTGCTCGCGGGCCACGTGCTCAACCTGTACCTGGCCCTGGACCCGACCCGGATCGCCCTCGGCGGCGGGTTGATGGCCGCGGCCGACCGGGTCCTCGACGTACTGCGCGGCTTCGTCGCCAAACACGCGCCCGGCGCCGCCGCCCCGGACGAGGTGATCGTCGCGGCACGGCACATCCACGACGGCGCGCTGCGTGGCGCCGCCGCCCTGGCCTGGGACATCGCCCTCGGCGAACGCCCGAAGTGGGCGCTGGTGACGTGATGGGCCCGACCCCCCGAAGAACCGCCCTTCCCGAACCGATCGACCCGGCACGGACCGAAGCGAAGCCGACCGAAGCAAGGCCGACCCGAGCAAAGCCGACCGAAGCAAGGCCGACCGAAGCACAGCCGACCGAAGCGAAGCCGACCGAAGGGACCAACGCCATGACCCCCGCAACCCCGAGCACGCCGACCACCGACCATCCCGCCGCCCCCGGGGCCGTGATGGCCGCCGAGATGGCCGAACAGCCCGACGTCCTGGGCCGGTTGGTCGCCCGCCTGCCCGAACTCGGCGAGGCCGTCCGGGCCGCGCTGCCCACACCGCTGCTCGGGTCGACGCTGATCGCGCGCGGATCGTCGGACAACGCCGCGGTGTTCGGCCGCTACCTGTACGAGCCGGCGTCCGGTCGCCCGGCGGGCCTGGCCGCGCCGAGCCTGGTGACCCGCTACGGCGCGCGCACCGACTACTCCGGCTACCTGGTCACCGCGCTGAGCCAGTCGGGCCGCACCCCCGAGATCGTCACGGCGGTCCGGGCCGCGCGCGAACAGGGCGCCAGGGTCGTGGCGATCACCAACGAGGCGGACAGCCTGCTCGCCGCCGAGGCCGACGTCCTGGTCGCCACCGACGCCGGCACCGAGATCGCGGTCCCGGCGACCAAGACCGTCACCGCCCAACTCCTGGCCGTGGTCGGCATCGCGCTCGCCCTCGGCCCGCTGCCGCCGACCGTCGCCGATCTCGCCGACCTGGCCGAACTCCCCGAAGCGGTACGCCGGGTGCTGGCCGACGCCGACGCGTGCGAGAGGTTGTCCGCCGACTGGGCGCACCACGACCGCCTGGTCGTGGCCGGCCGGGGACTCGGCGGCGCGGTGGCGTTGGAGGGTGCGCTCAAGATCCGCGAGACCTCCGGCGTATTCGCCGAGGGCATCTCGGTCGCCGACCTGCTGCACGGCCCGATCGCCGCACTGGGAGCCCGCGTTCCGGTCCTGCTGATCGACCTGGGCGGCCCTACCGCGCCCGACATCGCCCGACTGCGCGAGCGCCTGGTCGCCGACGGCGTCCCGCACGCGACGGTGGCCCCCGAACTCGGCGGCCTGCGTACGGAGGCCGCCCGGGCCATCGCCACCACCGTGCATCTGCAGAATCTGGCCCGCACGTTCGCCCTGCGCCGAGGGGCGAACCCGGACGCCCCGGCGGGTCTGGCGAAGGTGACGCCGACGACCTGACGCGGTCGGCTCGCACATCTCGTCTGCGCAAATCTCGTCCCGCGAACGCCGAACCGTTCGAGGCCCCGGTACGTATCTGACTATGTGGTGTGTTGTCACTCGACTATGTCCGACAGCACCCGCAAGGCCAGGAATCAACCGGATCGGGGGGCGGTCGCTCGGAAGACAGGGACCCGAGCGATCGCACGGTTCGCGGGAATCGAGGGGAGCGAACGGACATGAACGGGGACAACGGGGAACTCGGGCGATCGGCCACGGACTTCCGGGATTCGGGGGAGCCCAAGGAATCGACGGAGCCGCTGCGACGCCACGGCGACCGGTCCGGGGGCAACACCCAGTCGGCGCACGGCGGTACACCGACCGGGCGCACCAACGGCGTCAAGCCGCCCGGCACGGGACGGCCGACGATCGGTGCCACCAACGGGGTCAAGCCACCGACCGGGTCGGCCGTCGCGGGGGCGGTCGGCCCGCGTCAGGTGCGGGGCGAGGAGGGCGGTCGCTGAGCGGGGCCGATCGGGGCCGGCTCGTTCGAGGCGCGTGGCGGGTCGACGGGGTGCGCCAGGTCCACGGCGAAGTGCCACTGTCCGTCCTGCAGTTCCGTGTAGCGCAGGTTCGGAAATGCCGCGTACAGCGCCTTGCGGGCGGCCCGGTTGTCGACCCGGATCTGGGCGTGCAGGACGCGTACCCCGGCCGCCTTGGCCACGGACGCGACCTGCCCGATCAACCGGGTGCCGAGGCCGTGCCCCTGGTACCGGTCGCCGACCAGGGCGGCGATGTCGGCGTGACCGGGCTCGTCGTCGAGTCCGTACTCCGCCCAGCCCACGATGTGGTCTCCGCTGTGGGCCACACACGCGTTCCACCTGCCGTGTGCCCGGGCCTCGATGATGTGGGTCCGGTACCAGTCGGGGATCGTGGTGCTCGCCGCGCCGAATCGCGCGGCGAGTGCGTTCGGTGTGAAGTACGCGGCAACTCGCCCGAGTTCGTCGACATCGTCCGAGCGCCACGGGCGCAGGCGCACGGTGTCGGCGAGGGCTACGCGGGCTACGGGGGCCATGACGCTCACGGTGATCAGCTCCGAGTGCGGTCGGTGATGCCCAGGGCGGTGACGGCCGATCCGGCGGCGGTGGCCGCGATGAACCACCAGGCGTGACGGAAGGCACCGGTCGGATCGGGCGCGGTGCCGGTCGTGCCGAGGACGGCGACCAGGATGGCGACGCCGAGCACGTACCCGAGTTGGCGGCTGGTGTTGACCACGGCACTGCCGGTCGCGGCCTGGTCACCGGGCAGCCGGGCGGTGGCGCGGGAGAGCATGAGGGGCATGGCCAGCCCGATACCGACTCCGATGACCAGCCATCCCGGCAGGACCCGCGTCGTGTATCGGGGATCGGCGGACGCGCCGGCGGCCAACAACAGGGCGCCGCCGGCGAACAGCACGTTGCCCGCCGCCACCAGCACCCCGATCGGCACCCGTGTGGCCAGCCTTCGGCCGACGACCGCGAACAGCGGCACCATCAGCGGGCCCGGCGCGATGGCCAGGCCGGTGGCCAGGGTCGAGTAGCCGCCGGGGCCCTCCAGCCACAACACCACGGACGGGAAGACCGCGCCGAAGGCGGTACAGAACGTCAACACGGTGATGTTGGCCCACACGAACGTCGAGGTGCGGAACAGGGCCGGATCCACGGCCGGTTCCGGATGGGTGAGGATCCGCCCGACGAAGATCGCGATACCGACGGCGGCGACGGCGAAGGTGCCGATGGTCGCCGCCCCGGTCCACGCCCAGTCCCGGCCCTTGACCAGGCCCAGGGACAGCGCGCCGAAGGCGACGATCAGCGCGGCCGTGCCGAGCGGGTCCGGCATGCGTACGGCCGAGGCTTCGCGCAGGTCGGGGAGCACGCGGCGGGTCGCCACGAACGCCGCCACGCCGATCGGGATGTTGATCAGGAACACCCACCGCCAGGACAGCTCCACCAGGCCGCCGCCGACGACGGGACCGACCGCCGCCGCGAACGAGCTGGTGGTGGCCCAGATTCCGACCGCCTTGGCCCGGCGGTCCGGCGGCAGCGCGGTGAGCAGAAGCCCGAGGCTCGCCGGGGTGAGTACGGCCGCGCCGACCGCCTGGAGCCCGCGGAAGAACACCAGCCACCACAACTGGGGCGCCGCGGAACAGGCGGCGCTCGCCACGGTGAACAGGGCCAGTCCGGCGAGGAACGCCGGTTTGCGGCCGTACCGGTCGGCGAGCCGGCCGGCCGGGATCAGCAGCGCCGCGTAGACGATGGCGTAGGCGTTGAGGACCCAGCTCAGGTCCGCGAGTGGTACGTCGAATTCGGCGCCGATGTCGGTGAAGGCGACGTTGACCACGAACACGTCGAGCATCGCCATGAACGCCGCGGAACACACGACGAACGTGATGGCCGTTGGTCCACCGGGGACTTGCCGCCGTTTGTCGGCGACCGGCGCGGCTTGTGTGGCCTGCGAGGCCATGGGGATCCCCCTGTGATGCGGGTCGGATGGTCCGGTCGAGGGCAGCGCTGCGCGGTCCGCTTCAAGCAGTGCGCGTCAAGGGCTGACTTTCCTGGAGTATAGGTAGCCAGAGCCTGGCTATACAAGGTGATAGTCGGGGTGGGTACGATGGGCTCATGCCGGTTGTCATGGAGGGCGCGCTCGCCGATCTGGGCGCGTGGAAGACCGATCACTGCTCGCTGGTCAAGGCGCTGGAGGTGGTCGGAACCCGCTCCGCGCTGCTGATCCTGCGCGAGGCCTGCTACGGCACGACCCGGTTCAGCGGCTTCGCCGACCGCATCGGGATCACCGACCGCGCCGCCGCCCAGCAGTTGCGCCGCCTGACCGAGGCAGGCCTGCTCGCCAAGCGCCCGTACCGGGAGGACGGCGGTCGTACGCGCGACGAATATGTGCTCACCGACATGGGCCGCGAACTGTTCCCGGTGATCGTGGCCCTGATGCAGTGGGGTGACCGGCATCTCCAGGACGGCACGGCGCCGCTGCACTACGTCGACCACGAAACGGGCGTACCGGTCCACGTCGAACTCCGCACCGAAACCGGCGACACGCTCGAACTCGAACAGGTCGGCATCCGCAGGAATCCCGCCTGGCGGGCCCCGAAGCCGGCACCGCAACCGGAAACGGCTCCCTGACCGGACGAGGGTCGGGTTCGTCCCGGATGCGGCGTCGGGGTCGTACCGTGGTGGGCATGCGCGTTCTGCTGGTGTCCGACACCCATGTCGCCCGTCGTGCCAAGGCCGTTCCGGAGCAGGTGCTGGTCGAGGCGGCGGTGGCCGATGTGGTGATCCACGCGGGGGACTGGGTCGACGTCGACGTACTCGACCTGTTCGAGGCGTCCTCGCATCGGGTGGTCGGGGTCTACGGCAACAACGACGGCGCGGACCTGCGGGCGCGGCTACCGGAGGTGGCCCGGGTCGAACTCGCCGGCGTGCGCTTCGCCGTCGTCCACGAGACGGGCCCGGCCGAGGGCCGCGAACGCCGGTGCGCGGCGCGGTATCCCGACACGGACGTCCTCGTGTTCGGACACAGCCACATCCCGTGGGACACGGTTACGGACACAGGTCTGCGCCTGCTCAATCCGGGCTCACCGACCGACCGCCGCCGCCAACCGCATCACACGTACATGACGCTGACGGCCGAGGCGGGCCGGATCAGCGACGTCGTGCTGCACAACCTCGACTGACGCACCGGGTCGCTGCCGCGCCTTTCCCGATCCCGAACGGGTCATTGCCGCGCTAGCTTGGGATCGGCATGGGTGAGTGTCACCTCCCAGGGTGAGAGGTACGCGGTGAGCGGACTCGGGGACAACGTCCGGCGGTATCGACGGGTGGCCGGGCTCAGCCAGGAGCAACTGGCGGAGGCGGCGGGCCTGGGCGTGTCGACGGTCGCCAAGGTCGAACAGGGCGGCGACGTCCGGATCGCCACGCTGCACGTGCTCGCGCGAGCGCTGGATTTGCCCACGTCGGCGCTCTTCGCACCGTCGGTGCCCAAACCCGTGCGCGACGAAGTGGGCTCCCGCATCCAGCTGATCGCGCTGCGCCAGGCACTCACGCCGGCAGTCGGCTTGGTCGACCGCGCCGACTCCGCCGAACTCACCCCGCAGCGCCTTGCCGCCACGCGGGCCCGGATCGATCGGGCCCACGAGCTGTATCAGGCCGACCGGTACGAGTCGATGGCGGACGAACTTCCCGCGATCCTGCGGGCGGTGCCCTCTGCCGAGGGGCCCGAGGGTGTCGCCGAGGTGCGGGTTGCGGCGCTGCACGCGGCCGGCAAATACCTCACCCAGGTTCGCCAATACGACCTCGCCTACCACGCGTTCTCGGAGGGCATCCGCGATGCCCGGGCCATGGGCCGGGTACACCTCGCGGCCACCGGCGTGGGCGGACTGTGCTGGCTGCTGCTGCGCCAGGGTCGCTTCGACGAGTGCGAACACCTGGCGGCGGAGACGGCCGACGGCATCGAGCCGCGCCTGTCGCGGGCCACTGCCGGCGAGATCGCGGTGTGGGGCGAGCTGCTCCAGCGAGTGGCTGCGGCGGCGGTGCGCAACAACAACCCCGATGTCGCCCGAGAGGCCCGCCGCATGGCCGGCACCGCGGCGACCGCCGTCGGCGTCGAGCACACCGACCGCAGCATGCACTGGGGATCGTTCGGCCCGGTCACGGCCCACCTGAAGACCCTCGAGGACTTCGCCGTCGTCGGCGACCACCGCGGACTGCTCCGGGGCGTCGAGCACACTCCGAAGCCGATCGCCGGTCCACTCCCGAGCCCGAACACGCAGAACCGACACCGCCTGGACATTGCCCTGGCACAGGCGCACGTAGGCGACTACGGCGAGGCGATGACCGAGATGCGGACCGTCCTACAGGCCGCGCCGGAATGGGTTCGCCACCAGAGCCTGGCCCGAGACGTGGTCCGACTGATCCTGAAAAAGCGCAAGCGCACCCTGACCACCGACATGCGCGAATTGGCCGATCACCTTGGTGTAACCGGATGACTACCGCGTAACGCGGTGACTCGGTGCCGGTCCCACCGAAACCGGGGCGCAGCATGTCTGGTTCCCGGCATGTCGGTTTTCTACCGTCACGAGCACTGATCGCCAAGCTCGGGAGCCGGACCATGACGACCCTTACCCCCGCACGCCTGCTCACCGCCCAGTCGCGCTGGGCCTACCCCTCCACCGAGCGCAGCGTCGGCGAGGCTCGCCGCGTCGTCGGGCGGGCGTTGGAGCGAGCCGAGGTGCCGGAGGCGATCTCGTACGACATCCGGCTCATCGTCACCGAACTGGCCACCAACGCCGTGCGGCATTCGGGGTCGGCCGAGTTCGCGGTGGAGGTGTTCCTCGTGGAGAGCGTCGGGGACGACGCGCGGCCGAGTGTGGTGGTGGCGCGGGTGTCGGATCTGGGGCGGATCGGGCGGGAGTACGACTACATCAACCACCCCGCCGGTGCGCGGACCGCGCTGTGCCCTCGCTCGCCCGGGACCGACGCCGGGGCGGAGCGGGGGTTGTTGCTGGTGGATCGGCTTTCGTCCGCGTGGGAGGTGGCGTTTTGTTCGCTGGAGAAGCGGGCCCGGTTTCGGTGTGACGACTGGATGGACCGCAACTGCGCGGAGCACGGATTCGGGCCGGACCATACGACGGTGACGGCGCTGGTCTATCTGGAACGGGCGGCTTCGGGGGCGTGGGCGCGGCGCGGTACTAGTTTTGGTGCATGACCAAATCGCTCTCCGCCGCCGTTCGGGGTCGATCGTGGCCGGGCGTCGGGGCGCTCTCGCGGGTGGGGCGGCGCACGTTGGCGCAGTCGGTGTACCTGTTGACCGCGCCGGTGTTGGCCGCCGTCGGGGTGGTCGCCGCGCTGGGCGGGGTGTTCTTCGCGGCGCTCGGGCTCGTCCTGCCCGGTGGCGCGCCGCTCGTGGTTCGCGCGCTTGCTCCCGCGCGGTGGTGTGCCGATCTGGAGCGGTGGCGGATCGCCAAGGTGCGTGCCGCCGGTCGCGGGGCCGTGCGTGCCGAGCCGGCGGCGACCGCGTCCGGCGCCGGATCCGGGCCCGGGCCGTGGCTGGATGCCGCCCACGCCGTGGTGTTGTTCCCCATCACCCTGGTCACGGCGCTGGTGACCGCGCTGTGGTGGTTCGTCGGGGTGGCCTGCGCCACCTGTGCGCTGCGCTACGAGTACGCGGCGTCCGAGCCGCTGCGGCCGTTGTCCCTGAACGCCGGCGGCGGGCAATCGCACGTCACCGTGAGCCTCGGGCTGCTCTCGCCGGTCGATCGGGTCGCCTTCGGGACCACGGTCGGCCTGCTGCTCCTGTGCACCCTGCCGCTGGTCACGCGCGCCTTCACCACCGCCCAGACCGGCCTGGGTCAGGCGCTGCTCTCCGACGCCTCCGCGCTGCACCGCCGCATCCGCGGCCTCGAACAGGAACGCGACACCGCCCGCGCGCAGACCGTCGCCGCCGTCACGGCCGAGGCGAGCGCGCTGCGCCGGCTCGAACGGGACATCCACGACGGCCCGCAGCAGCGCCTGGTCCGCCTGGCCATGGAACTGGGCCGGGCCGAGCACCATCTCGACCGCAGGCCGGAGACCGCCCGCGCGGCCCTCGCCGACGCGATGGCCCACGCCCGGGAGGCGCTGGACGAATTGCGCGCCCTCTCGCGCGGCATCGCCCCGCCGATCCTGGTCGACCGCGGCCTGCCCGACGCGCTCGCCGCCTTGGCCGCGCTGTCCACCGTCCCGGCCGACCCGGACATCGTCGCGCCGGGCCGGCGACTCGACGCCGGCGTCGAGACGGCCGCGTACTTCGTCGTGGCCGAGGCCCTGACCAACGTGGCCAAACACAGCCACGCACACCGGTGCGTACTCGGACTACGGCACGACGGGGGCGACTTGACGGTGTGGGTGAGCGACGACGGCATCGGCGGCGCGGCCTTGGCCAAGGGCCACGGACTGCGCGGCCTCGCGGAGCGGTTGCTCGCGGTCGGCGGGCGGTTGCGGGTGGACAGTCCGGTCGGCGGCCCGACGACGATCACCGCCGTACTGCCATGCGACTGACCCCGGACACGGCGCCGGGCCAGGTGCCGGACCGCGCCGAGCGCCGCCCGCTGCGGATCGTGGTGGCCGACGACTCGGTACTGCTGCGCGAGGGCCTGGTCCGTCTGCTCGTCGAGGACGGTCACCGGGTGGTGGCCTCGGTCGGCGACGGGCCCGCCCTGGTCGCGGCGGTGCTCGAACACCGGCCGGACGTGTCGATCGTCGACGTACGGATGCCGCCGACGCACACCGACGAGGGCCTGCGCGCGGCGATCAGCGCCCGCTCGTACGTGCCCGGCGCGCCGATGCTGATGCTCAGTCAGTACGTGGAGGCGTCCTACGCCGGCGACCTGCTCGCGGACGCCTCGGGCTCGGTCGGCTACCTCCTCAAGGACCGGGTGGCCAGGGTCGAGGAATTCCTCGACGCGCTGGACCGGGTCGCGCACGGCGCCACGGTGCTCGATCCGCAGGTCGTCGCCCAACTGCTGGCCGCGCGTAGCCGGGACGGCGGCGTGAGCGCCCTGACCGCCCGCGAACGCGAGATCCTGGCGCTGATGGCCGAGGGTTGCTCGAACACGGCGATCGCCCGGCGGCTGGTGATCTCCGCCAGCGCGGTGGAGAAGCACATCGGCAACATCTTTGCCAAACTCGGCCTGCCGGCCGACGACGACGCCCGCCATCGCCGGGTGCTCGCCGTACTCACCTATCTCAGGGGCTGAGCCACGCGCTCGACCGCCGCGCCCGATTCGTCCCGAGGGTGTGGCCTGCCATACCTCCGGGTGTCCGGCCTGCTCCGGTGACCGCGCGGCGCCGCTGCGGGAGCGTGGTCGGCATGACAGCAACGCCTCACCTCCCGGGCCGGCGGCGGCAGCGTCCCGCCGTCCCATCGCGATTTGCGGGCATGCCCGCGCGCCCGCTCGCCCTCCTCGTCGGCGCCGTAGTGGCCCTGATCGCAGCCCTGTTCATCGTTCCGCCCGTACTGGCCGAGCACATCGCCGGCGACGGCTCCGTCGATCAGGACAACCTCGCCGCGTCCTTCCGCACGGCGTTCGTCGAATACTGGCGCGCCGGTCGGCGGGACTTCACCCCGGGCATGGACCGGGCGGTCGACTACTGGTTCCGATTCCACGTCGTCAAGGCGGTGATCGCCGCGATCCTGCTGGTGGTGGTCGTCGCGCTCGGCATGCTCGTGTGGCGGGCGTTCCTGCGGGCGCGCGATCTCGGTACGGGACGCCGGGCCGCGCTCGCGGCGGCGGGCGTGTTCGTCACGATGCTCGGGGCCGGCGCGCTGGCGACGGTGATGGCCAACATCCAGGGCGCGGTGGCGCCGTTCTCGTCGTTGTTGACGCTGCTGCCGAGCGGCGCGGCCGGGGGCGAACTGGGCGACACACTCCGCCGGGTGCGGGAGGGGTTGGACGCCCCCGCGAGCGATCGCACCCCGCCCGCCCTCGACCTGATGATCGACGACTTCGCCCGCTACCACGCGGCGTTGGCCGTGGTGGCCGGGCTCGTGGCCGTCGTGCTGATCGGGCTCGCCGTGGTGGCGTGGCGGCGGTTCGCCGCGACCGACGCCGCCGATCGGCGCGCCCGGCGCCTGTCGGCGTGGTTCGGGGTGCTCGCGGTGGCGTCGACGCTGGTCGTGCTCGTGGTGGTGATGGCGAACGTGGGCACCACGGCCGACCCGAAGCCGGCGCTCGCGGCCTTCTTCGAGGGCGGGTGGTGACGCGCGTCAGTCCTTGTCCCCCCTGTCTTTGTCCTTGTCCAGCTCGCTCGCCCACTCCACCGACCACTCCCGCAGCGGGTCCAGGGCGGCGACGAGTCGGGTGCCGGTGGGGGTGAGGGTGTAGCGGCCGGTCGGGTCCTGGGCGGCGATCCGGGCCTCCACCAAATCCCGCAGGCGGTTGTTGAGCACGCTGGAGGACATGTCGTCGCACCGGCGTTGCAGGGCGCGGAAGCCGGCCGGTTCCCGGCTCAGCTCCCAGATCAGGCGCAGGATCCAGCGCCGGCCGAGCAGGTCGAGCGCGGCCATCGGAGCCCGCCCCGTGGTCGACCCGCGTACCGGGCTTCCGGGACGTGGGATGCCCGCCTTGTCGTGCCGGTTCACGGCCGCCTCCTTGCGCTTCGCTTTCGAAAGCAGCATAGTGCTTTTGAAAGCGAAGCACTCGAGGAGCCGGCCGCCGAAGCGCCCGAGCGGCCGTCCCGGCCGATGGAGGAGCACGCCATGTCGCGGATCACGCCGTTGTCCCCGCCCTACGCCCCCGAGACCGAGGCGTCCCTGGCCCGCTGGATGGGCGCCGCCGGAGACCGTGAACCCCTCGCCCTGTTTCGGGTCCTGGAGCGTCACCCCGACCTGGCCTCGCGAATGCGGGTGCTCGGCTCGGGTCTGCTGGGGCACGGTACGTTGCCCGCCGTCGAGCGGGAGACCGTGGTGCAGCGGGTGTGCGCGCGGGCGGGATGCTCCTACGAATGGGGCGTGCACGCCCAGGTGTTCGGGGAGCGGGCCGGCCTGACTTTGCGTCAACTCCGGGCCACCGTCGTCGACGACGAGGCCGCCTGGACACCGCGCCAGGCGATCCTGGTGCGCGTGGTCGACGAGTTGCACGACGGCGCCGACCTCACCGACGGCACGTGGGCCGAACTCCGGGCCGGGTTCGAGGATCGGCAGATCGTGGAGGTGCTGGTCCTGGCCGGCTGGTACCGCACGATCGCGTACGTGGCCAATGCGCTGCGACTGCCGGACGAGGAGTGGGCCGCGCGGTTCCCGGAGGCGTGAAAGCACCCGAAGGCCCGAAGCCGCCACCCGCTACCGAGCCGCGTCGCCCTCGACCTCGCCCAGGAAACCGACGATCTCCGCCAGCCACTGCGCCGGACGCTCCGCGAACGGCAGGTGGCCCGAGTCGAGTTCGACCACGCGGACGTTGCGCAGGGCAGCCGCGACGGCGCGGTGGTGGTACGGCTCGACGAGGCGGTCGCCGGTGGTGGACACCACCAGCGTCGGGACCGCGATCGTGGCCAGGTCGGCGCGCACGTCGACACGCTCGACCAGTTCGGTGTGCTCGGGCGTCCCGAGCGGTGGGGTCTCCGCGGTCATCCGCAGTACGCCCGCCAGGTCCTCGCGGGAGAGCGCGTCGAGGGCGGCCGGGCCGAGTGCGAACGGGGTCAGGAAGGCGGCGAAGGTGGCCCGGTCGCCGGACTCGTACAGCCCGCGCCAGACCCGCGCGGCCAACCGGAGGCGGGCGTCGGCGTGTGCGAAGGCCGAGGTCAGGATCAGCGACGTGACCCGCTCGGGGTGCCGGGTCGCGGCCCGGACGGCGGCGGCGCCGCCGAGCGAGTAGCCGGACACCGCGAAGGTCTCCAGGCCCTCCGCGACACCGGCCGCGACCAGCTGGTCGGCGAGTTCGTCCAGGTCGAGCGGCCCGGTCGAGCGCGGGGTCTCGCCGGAGCCGGGGAAGTCGACGCCGACCACGCGGTGTTCGGCCGCGAGGCCGTCCAGGATCGGCCCGTAGTTGGCGGCCACACCGCCGCCGGCGCCGTGCGCGAGCAGCAGCCCGGGGCCCGAGCCGCGCACGGTGCGCGCGAAGGTCGGCACGGGCAGGGCGGCGTGGGCCGTGGCGGCGGTGGCGGTGGACATGAGAGCTCCCTGTAGAAGATGCGCAAACGAGTTTCGTAGCGGTCGCTACAGATCTCACCGTAGCAGAGGTTCCCGTCTTCCATAGCGAGCGCTATAGAATGGTTCGCATGTCCGGTACCCAAGGCCGCCCGCGCGGCTTCGACCGCGAAGCCGCGCTGGATCGCGCGGTCATCGAGTTCTGGCAGCACGGCTATGAGGCGACCTCGGTATCGGGGCTGACCGCAGCGATGGGCATCAAGCCGCCCAGCCTGTACGCGGCCTTCGGCGACAAACGCGCCCTGTTCAGCGAGGCGATCCAGCGCTACGGGGTCACCTACGGCGCGGTCGCCGGCCGGGCACTGGACGCCGAGCCGGACGCCCGCCGGGGGATGGAGCGCATGTTGTACGCGCTGGCCGAGGCGTACACCGAGCCCGGCCACCCGCCCGGCTGCATGGTGATCACGGCGGCGGTGAACTGTACCGCGGCGGCCGAGGAGGTCAAGGCCGAACTGCGCGCGCTGCGCGAGGCGTCCAAGGCGGCGTTCCGCCGCAGGATCGCCGCCGACGTGGCGGCCGGCCGACTGCCCGCCGACACCGACCCGGACGACCTCGCCACCTACTACGCGGCCGTCGTCCAGGGCATGTCCACCCAGGCCGTCGACGGCGTCGGCCGCGAGAGACTGGAACGCGTCGCGGAACTGGCGATGCGAAGTTGGCCCGACGGACCCTAGCCGCTCCCTGGCCGGTTCCCTACCCGGCGCTCGCCGCGCCCATGGGAGCTCCGCCGCGGGTGCGGCCGTGCCGCACGGGACGGTGGTCAGTAGTAGCGGCGGTGCCATTGCCCGGTGGCGAGGTCGAGTTCGCAGTACGCGGCCTCTCCCGGTGTCTGCGTCACGTAGACGCGGCCCTCGCCCTCGGCGACGGACCAGGCGGCGATGTCGTCGCGCAGCGTCTTCGGGCCATGGGCGGTCGGTTCCACGACGCCGCCCTTCCCGGCGGCACAGAACAACCGTCCCTCGACGAGCGCCACGCCGAGCGCGGCGACGCGGTCGCGTACGGCCACCGTGAAGCCGCGTCGCGCGGATCCGCGAAGTATGCGGCCGCCGCGCGATCTGCCGGTGACGTACACGTCGCCGTCGTCGTCCGAAGTCCCCCACACGGATGAGGGGTTCGGCCGACCGTCGTTGTGCGCCTGGGCGGGCAGCGCGGTGTGGCGCCAGGTCACCCCGCCTTCGGGCGTGTCGAACTCCAGGTCCGGCGCCATGGTGTCCGTCCAGGGAACCGGTGCGCTCGTCCAGACCAGACCGGTGCTGCTCGTCGCCCACACATGCCCCTGCGGCGAGCACCACAGCTCGCGGAGCGTGTCGTTGGTCGCCAGGATGTTCTCGGCCGGCTCGTCGCTGCCGACGGGGCGCCGGAAGACGTACCCCGCGGCGTTGCCCGAATCGCCGGGGACGTACGTGATCAACAGGAAGTGCACCACGCCGCCGCCCTCGTGGACGACGACGATGTCCTCGACGAACTCGCGCGGCGCCTCTTTCGAGGGCTCGTGCGACCCCTCGCCCGAACTCCCGCCTTCCACCACCACGGCGGCATCCCCCGGCTCGTGCATCCCAGCGCTTCCTCCGACTCGGCCTCGACCCGTGACTTCGCGAACCACCGGCGAGGGGGGCTCTCACGGTACCTGTGTCATCAGGATCTCCCAGACGTCCCGAACCCCTGTCAACCTGGTCGAGTCGAAAGCGCCGAAACAGAAAAGACGGAGACCGATGGCGGACAATCAATTCACCACTCATCAAGAACTCTTCGATCTGAGTGGGAAGTACGCCCTTGTCACGGGCGGTACCAAGGGCATCGGGATGATGATGGCGCGCGGCCTTCTCCAGGCGGGCGCCCGGGTCGTAATCAGCTCACGCAAGGCGGACGCGTGCGCGGAGGCGCAGCAACTGCTGTCCGAATTCGGTGACGTTCGAGCAATTCCCGCCGACCTGTCCAGGCGCGACGAGTGTGAGCGCCTCGCCGATCTGGTCAAGGCCGACGCGGAATGCCTGGACATTCTCGTCAACAACGCGGGAGCGATGTGGCGCGAGCCGCTGGCGACATTCCGGGACGAGGGCTGGGACGCGGTGATCGACCTCAACCTCAAGGCGCCGTTCCGGCTGGTGCAGGCGCTGCTCCCCGCACTTCGTACGGCGGGCACCGCCGACGATCCCGCGCGGATCATCAACATCGGCAGCATCGCCGCCATCCACGTCGCCCAGGCGCCCAATTACTCGTACGCCGGCAGCAAAGCGGCACTCCATCAACTCACCAGAGTGCTCGCCAGGGAACTGGGCCCACAACACATCACGGTGAACGCGGTGGCGCCGGGAGTTTTTCCGTCGCGGATGATGGCGTCCACGCTCGATGCCATCGGCGACACGATCGCGGCGGCGACCCCTCTGCGCCGGATCGGTCGCGACGACGACATGGCGGGTATCGCCGTGTTTCTCGCCGGCCGGGCCGGGTCCTACCTCACGGGCGCCATCATCCCGGTGGACGGCGGCATCGCGACGACCGCGTCGGGTACCCCTTAGGCCGCGCGGGACCGGCGTGCGGCGAGGGGACGGCCACGATGGATTCCGCGCACCGATTCCCGGTCGGGACAGGTCCTACGCCGAACCGGCCGCAGCCAGCAGGGTTTCCGCTGCCCGGGTGCGGGCGTACAGCACCACGCGGCCGGCTCGGTGGGCGCCGACCAGCCCCGCCGCGCGCAGTGCGGACAGGTGTTGTGAGACGCCGCCCGGGGTCAGGCCGGTACGCCGGGCCAGGTCCGTGGTCGAGGCCGGTGTGGTGAGTTCGGCCACCAGCGTGGCGCGGGAGCGGCCCAGGACGCCGGCGAGCGCGTCGGGCACGGCCATGGGTGCCGGCGCGGCCGACCACAGGGTGCCGATGCCGCGCGGCGGATAGCGCAGCGTGGGCTGCCAGTGCCCGTCCAACACGGAGAACACGCGCGGCCAGACGAACGCCGACGGCACGAGCAGCAGCCCCCGGCCGCCGAGCGTGCGTCGATCGCGACAGAACCGGGTCTGCACCTGGAGCGTGCCCGCGTCCCAGGCGACCTGCGGGTCCAGGTCGTTGAACAGGCCGCGCGCGCCGCCCTCGACGAGTCGGCCGGCGCGGAAGAGGATGTCGCCCTCCAGGAAGGCGAGGATACGCGGCCAGTACGGCGCGAGCGCCACATCCCAGTACGCCTGGATGGTCTCCGCGAGCCGGGCCAGCTCACGATCCGGGTCGGCGCGGATCTCGGCCACACGTTCCGGCGTGATCGCCGAGGACGTGCGCAACAGTTCCGGGGGCGTCGCGCGCAGCGCCGCCAGTTCGACCTCCAGCGAGGTCAGCGGGGTGGTCGGCGGCGGGGCCAGGAAACACGCGAGCGCCAGGGTCGGTACCGGGATCAGGTCGGTGAGCGGGGTCAGGTCCACCTTCGCGGCGGCCAACCGGTTGCGCACCTGCTCGGTCCAGACCCGGTGGATGCCCTGCTCGTCGGCGCCTTTGAGGACGCGTACGCTCGCCACGACCTCCCACAGCGGGGAGATCGCGAAACGGGTGCGGGCCACGTCCTCCGGGGTGAACTCGATCTCGATCACCCGGGTCAGGCTACCCGCGTCCGCCAGGGATTCGGCCCAGGATTCAGCTCCTGCTAAATCATTGCGGTGCCGGCGGGGGAGCCAGGCAGGCTCCCGGCATGAGCCATGCGCACTCCCCCTGGCGGATCGCCGACTTCCGCACGCTGTTCACCGCGGCGGCGCTCAGCGAACTGGGCACCAACATCGGCTACGTCGCCATCCCGCTGATCGCCGTCGAGGCCCTGGACGCGAGCCCCGGCCAGGTCGGCGCGCTGGCCGCGCTCGGCACGGTGGCGTTCCTGCTGATCGGCCTGCCCGCCGGCGCCTGGGTGGACCGCATGCGGCGGCGCCGCGTGATGATGGTCGCCGACCTGGTCCGCGCCGCGCTGATCGGCTCGATCCCGCTCGCCTGGTGGCTGGACGTACTGACCCTGCCCCAGCTGTACGCGGTGGTCCTGCTCAACGGTTGTGCGACGGTCTTCTTCGATGTCGGCTCGCAGAGCTTCGTCCCGCACTTGGTCGGCCGCGAGGCGCTGGTGCCGGCCAACGCCGCCATCGTCAGCCTGATGGCCACCGCCAATATCGCCGGGCGCGGCGCGGGCGGCATTTTGGTCCAGGCGGTCGCGGCGCCGTTCGCGGTGGTGTCCACCGTCGTCGGCTACCTCGCGTCCGGCCTGGGACTGGCCCGGATCCGCAGCGACGGCGCCCCGGCCGCCGCCGGCGGCCCCGCCCGCCGGTTGCGCGCCGAGATCGGCGAGGGGTTGCGGCACGTGTGGCGCGGTCGGGAACTGCGCGCGCTGATGTGCACGGCGGCGTTGACCAACTTCGGCTCCCAACTGGTCACCGTGCTGCTCCCGGTGGTCTTCGTCCGCGAACTCGACCTCCCCTCGGGTGCGTTGGGGCTGTTCCTGGCGATCGGCGGGGTGGGCGTCCTGGTCGGCGCACGGTCCGCCCGGCCGATCTCGCGCCGGTTCGGCTACGGCCGCACGATGGGTATGGCCGGCCTGTGCCTGGCGCCGGCCGCGCTGGTGATCCCCCTGCTCGATCGTGGGCCGTGGCTGGTGGTCGCGGGCGTGGGGTGGTTCCTGTGCACGGCCCGGATGGGCGTGGACAACGTGCTCGGGGTGAGTCTGCGGCAGCGGCTGACGCCCGACGCGTTGCTCGGCCGGATGAACGCCACCTTCCGCTGCCTGCTCACCGGCGCGGCGGCGATCGGGGCGGTGGCGGCGGCGCTGATCGGCGAGTTCGCGGGGGTGCACGCGGCGATGTGGGTCGGCGCTGTGTGCATGGCGCCGGCCTTCCTGCCGGTGTTCTGCTCGCCGATCCGCGCGCTGCGCACGCTCCCGGAGGGGCCGGCGGTGGTGGTCGCCGCCGGGGAGTCGCCGCTTCCGCGTGACCCGGCCGAGGCTCCGTTGCCGGCCGGGCCGGCCGCGCGGACCCCGCACGTTCCGCAGACCTCGCAGGACTGAGGGGCCGCCCGGTCGAGGTGCCCTCGTGCCTACTTTGGGTCGGTCGGGTCGAAGGCGGCGCTGGGGTCGGTGGCGAGGACGAGTCGGCTGACCGGGGACTGCTCGCCCGTCCCGGCCAGGACCCGGAACAGGCCCTCCACGGGCAGGATCTGGCGGATCGTCACCCGGCCGTCGCGGGCCACCGGCAGGGCCCTGGGCAGCGCGAGACCCGTGGCCACGTCGACCACGCGAACGCCGATCGCCGTCGGGTCGGCGACCCCGTTCAAGACGATGTCGAGGGTGCCGCCGGCCGCCACCGAGTCCGCGACGTCCAGGGCCAACGGGACGACGTCCCCGGCGCGTTCGGGCGCCGGGTCCTCCTGACGCAGGACCGCGCACATACCCGATCGCCTCACGGGAGCGGGCGAGCGCGCCGTGCGACTGGACCACCGCGAACGGTTTGAGCGCGGCCGGCGTCGCCACTCGGAGGCACACCGTGTCGTCGCCGCGTCGGTCGGCCCGCACGATCCCGCCGTCCCCGTCGCTCGCGCAGGTCACGAAGCGCGGCCGGACCACCCCGTCGCGGATGACAAGGGACTGTACGGTCGGCTGCTCGACGCCGACCACCGGCCACAGCGTGTCCCAGGACCCGGTGCCGAGCAGGCGTTCGCGCCGGGCGAAGGCGTCCTCGGCCAAGCGCTCGTCGCCGCCGACCGCCGCGACGTCGGCGGCGGTCGGCCGCCGGACCGAGGACCCCTCGTCCAGGCAGCGGTACGACGGCAGCAGGTCGTACAGGCCGGGCGCGGTCGCCGCGAATCGGCGCAGCCGGGCCTCGGGCAACCGCGCCGCGGACCGCCGCGATGCGGACCGGCTCCCGGGGTCGGCGGGCGCGGCACCGAGCACCTGCAGCGCCTTCGCCGCGCCCAGGAACGGGGCGCCGAGGGTGACCAGGGCGCGCAACTCGGCGGCGTCGCCCAGTACTTCGGTGAAGTAGCGGGCGACGAGGCCGCCCGTCGAGTGGGCCACGAGCACCAGGCGCGCGTCCCGCCCGCCCAGCGGGTGGCGGCGCCAGCGGCGCAGGTGTTCGTAGGCGGCGATCGCCAGCAGACCGGCGTTGTAGTCGACGGGCAGCCGCCAGTCGTACGGGAATTCGTGCACCGCGGCCGGATCGGCGGCGGCCCGGCGCAGCGCCCGGACCAGTTCGGTGTACGGCTCGAAGCCGCCGAGCAGCGGAGCCCACGCGGGGGTGTGCAGCAGCCGGGTGGCCCGGATCCGCCCCACGCGCCCGGAGCGTTCCGCATCGGTGACGGCCAGTGCGTCCAATGCGCCGCCCGTGGTCCAGGTCCCGGCGTACCAATTCGCGTCGGCGGGCCCCCACAGGGTTCGCCCGGTGGACACCTCCACCAGTTCGCTGCCCATCATCCCCGGCAGCACGATCACCGCGTCGTTCATCGTCGCCCCCAACCCCCGGCCGAAGCCGTCCCGTGCGCGCAGGGGACGGGCCGTCGGGCCCCTCCGTCGCGCACCTCGCGGTCCCGCGCTCCCACCGACCGCGGGCCCCGCCCCGCCGCCGCGACGCACGCGGCCGCCTTCCCCCGGCGGCCGGTACGCGCCCCACCCGCCCCGGCGCCGCCCATCCATCCTGGCCGGCGAAACGGCGGGCCCGCAGGCGATTTCCGAAGTCGTTTCGTCGAGCCGGTCGCCGAGCCCCCGTCTCA
The DNA here is from genome assembly GCF_044334985.1 of Embleya sp. NPDC020630. Lineage (NCBI taxonomy): Bacteria > Bacillati > Actinomycetota > Actinomycetes > Kitasatosporales > Streptomycetaceae > Embleya > Embleya sp. NPDC020630. The sequence continues at coordinate 101,173 of NZ_JBIRUB010000007.1, read as the reverse complement.
GGTGGTGTCGAAGGAGTGCGGGCCCGGATCGGCGTCGGGTGTCGGCAACACGTCGACGCCCTCGACACATGATCCATGCGACTTCTCGTGGTCGTCATGTCGCGGCCATACCGCCGCAACACGGGCCGGTCAGACTGAGGGCATGCGAAACACCGACAACTCGGAGATGCCTGTGACCCGACCGAACGACCTGCTCGACCCGAAGCACCACGAGCCCCACGAGCCCCGCGAGCGCGGCATCGCCCTGGTGGCGCACGACCGCTGCAAGCCGGAGATGCTCGCCTGGGCCCGGACCCACCGCGAGACGCTGACCCGACACCGCCTGTACGCGACCGGAACCACCGGCGGCATCCTCGCCGACGAACTCGACCTGGAGATCATCCGGTTCCGCAGCGGCCCCCTGGGCGGCGACCAGCAGATCGGCTCGCGGATCGCCGAGGGCGACGTGGACCTCCTGGTGTTCTTCTGGGACCCGCTCAGCCCCCAGCCGCACGAGCCCGACGTACGGGCGCTGCTGCGCCTGGCCGTGCTCGCGGACATCCCGGTGGCCTGCAACCGGGCGACCGCCGACTTCGTGATCACCTCGCCCCTGCTCGCGGTGGCCGACGACCCGGATCGGCCGGAGTCGCCGGTGTTCGCGCCACTGGCCGCATAGGCGCCGTACGCCGGCAGGCTCCGCGCGCCGTCGGCTCGCCGGCCCTTGGGCCCTTCGGCCCGGCTCAGCCGCGCGACAGGCCCTGGCGGTCGACGTAGTGCACCGCGTCGCCGCGGTTGCGGGCGTTGATCTTGGCGAACGTGTTGTTGATGTGCGTCTTGACCGTCGCCGCGCCGATCCGCAGGGTCGCGGCGATCTCCGCGTTGTTCAGGCCGGACGCGATCAGGCACAACACCTCCACCTCCCGGTCGGTGAGCCGATCCGGGTGGCCGGTGCGCCGGCGTGGGCGTCCCACGGTCGCCGGGTCGATCCTCGCCCGCCCGCGCGCCGCGTCCCGGATCGCCGTCGCGATCTGCTCGCCGCTCGCGTCCTCGGCGAGGCGGCCGAACCCGCCGGTGGGCGCGGCCGGATCGGACGCGGCGGACACCACGAGCAGCGCGGCGCCCGGATGCCGGGCGAGCACGTCGGCGGGGTCCTCGGGGCCGCCGTCCGGGCCGAGAGCGCGCCCGTCCGTCAACACCACGTGCGGTGCACGCCCGTCGCCGTCGACCGTCACCTCCATGTCGCCGCACGCTCCGATCAGCGCGGCCAGGCGCTCGCGCACGGCCGCCCGGTCGTCGGCGACCCGGATCAGGACCCGGGTCCGCGACGGCAGCCGGCTCGAGTTCGGACCGCCGCCCGGATCCGCGACCGTTGGTCGCCTCGGCGTGCCGGCGATCGGGTGCGCTGTCGGCTCGGGCCGGTTCGTCACGTAGGTCAACCTTTCGACTCCCGCGCCGATCACGGTAGGTCGGGCAGTGTGCACCCGATTGCCCTGTTCGGGCCGGTCCGTACCCCGGCCGGCGCCGTACAACCTACCCGGGAAGGGACGTTCGCGACTGCGCTTTCGCCATGCCGGAGCGGACTTCGGTGACGCGGCGATGCGGAGGAGTCGCGCACGGTGCGCGAAGGCGGGGTCAGCCGTCGGTGGGCGGCGCCGGGTCGCGCCGGGACCAGCGGCGCAATACCTCCGTGTACGGGTTGACCGGAAGCCAGGAGATCGCGTCCCGGGCGCTCTGTTCGTAGCTTTCGGCGAGTGCCCGCGCGTCGGCCGCCGCGCCGGTCGCCTCGACCAGCGCGCGCATGCGGGTCAGCGCGATCTCCGGGTTGCGCTCGTGCAGCAGCGCGTGACGGATCGCGGCGCGCTGGTCGAGGGTGCCGCGCTCGTGGGCGAGCAGTACCGGAAGGGTCGGCCGGTGGTTGCACACGTCGCTGTCGGCGGGCTTGCCCATCGTCGCGGCCGAGGCGTCGGCGTAGGGGAGCAGGTCGTCGCGGATCTGGAAGGCAAGGCCGACATGGCGCCCGAACGCGTTCAACGCCTCCACCGCCGCGTCGTCCCCGCCGCCCAGGATCGCCCCCACCCGGCACGACGCGGCCAGGAGCGCCCCGGTCTTGCCGCCGGCCATCGTGAGGTAGTCCTCGACCGGGCAGTCCAGGTCCCCGGCGAAGCCCAACTCGTCGAACACGCCCTGGCACATCGCGTATCCGCCCTCGGCCTGGGCCGCCATCGCCCGTGCGATCCGCTCGGGCGACACCCCGTTGCGGGCACACTCGGCGAGGGTGCGGAACCAGGTGAAGTACAGGCTGCTGCCCGCGATGATGGCCCGCTCGGGGCCGTACGCCCGGTGTACCGCGGGCCGGCCGCGCCGCTCCTCGTCGGCGTCGATGATGTCGTCGTGGACCAGGCTCCCGGTGTGCACGCACTCCATGCCGACCGCGGCCGGCAACGCGTGCTCTACCTCGCCGCCCACCGCCAGCGCCGCGTACATCACCAGCGCGGGCCGCAGCAACTTCCCGGTGGGCAGCAGCGCGTAGCGGTGCACCGCGGCCATCCCGTCCGCGTTGCTCGGCCAGCGGCGGGCGAACTCGGCGGCCAGCACGGTCGGTACGTCCACCACCGGGCGATCGCACACCTCGTACGGGGCGAGTGCGGGTGCCAACGCGCCTGCCGTGCGGGCCCGTTGGCTCGGGCGACGTTTGTGCGGTGCCGGTGCCGTGTGCCCTTTCTGCGTTGCCTGTGTTGTCGAGGAAACCTGCGGTGTCGTCTCGGTCACGGCTTGCGAACCCCCTGTGTCGCCCCCGGACGCCGCCTCGCGACGCCGAGGCGCGGTGGGGGCGACGCATGATGCGGACGCTCGACGGCGCCCGGATCAACCCAACAGACCTCGACCGGTCACCGACAGTCGAGTGCGGAAGCACCACTGCGGCGTGCGTCCACCCCGAACGGGGATCCCGTGCTTCCAGTCCCCACCATCGCGTGGTTTCGCGGCGGTTGCGACCCGGGGGGCGTCAGCGATACGCGCTCAACCCGTCGGCCAACTCGGCACGATCGCCGTCGCGGAGTGCGGACAGCGCCTGCTGCAACGCGAACGTGCCCCGGATCGCGGCGACTCGGGCCAGGGTGTCGGCGTCGCGCCGGCCCATCCGGTCGAGGATGTCCACGACGAGCGCGTCGCCGTGGGTGGCGGCGATCGCGGCGAGGTCCTCGGCGGGATCGCCGAGCGAGACCTCGTCCCAGTCCAGGACCCCGCTCAGCCGCGGCGTGCCGTCGACGCTCGTCCACAGCAGGTTGTCGCCGCCGAGGTCGCCGTGCACCAGGGCGGAGACCACGGGGGACAGGGCCTGTACGGCGGCGAGTTCGGCGTCGGCGCGGACGCGGCCGGTCGGCGACATGAGGGGGTACAGCTCGGCGCGGACGTCGCCGGCGAAGACGCTCCACGCGGTGGGCGCGACCACTTCGGTCGTGTCGGTGGGAAACGCCGCACGTACTTCGGGGTGCGCGGCGGCTCGGGTCAGGGCGGTGAGCAGGGTCGCGTACTGCGCGGCGGCACCGGAAGGTACGGCCGCGTCCGGGGCGAGCGGAACGCCCGGGAGCCGGTCCAGCAGCAGGTATCCCGGATTATCGCCCGTGCCGAGCAGCCGCGGAGTGCGTACGCCGAGCGACAACCCGCTCAGCAGCCGGATCAGCGCGGCGCGCCGGGGCAACCGCCGTTCGGCCGCGTCGGTGCGGGCGAAGCAGACCACTCGCGACGCGCCCATCACCACGTCGTGGAACTGGCCCTGACGCACCGTCAACGCGGCCGGGGGGTCGGTGGGCAACAGGCGGGCCAACAGCGCCGCGTGTCGGGTCGCGATGCGGTCGGCCGCGGGCCGGCCGCCGTGCTCGTCCTCGGTCACGATTTCCCCTTCGTACGTGTGTCCCGGCCACCCGAATCATCGCGTCGGCGAGGCCGGCCCGGCCACCGGGGTACCACGTCCCACCAGCGGTGACGAGCGCGCGGTGGGCCGGTAAACCGGTTCGTGGGCTCCGGTCGGCGTGGAATCCTGACGGGCATGTCCCCTACGAGTGATCACGGTCGGGTACGGCGGAGCTACGATGTCGTGGCGGAGGAGTATCGAGAGCGGATCGGCGACGAACTCGCCCACAAGCCGCTGGATCGCGCGCTGTTGAGCGCGCTGATCGAGCAGAGCGACCCCGACGCGCCGATGGCGGACGTGGGTTGCGGTCCCGGGCACATCACCGGATGGCTCGCCGAGCGCGGGGTGCGGGCGGTCGGGATCGACCTCTCGCCGGCCATGGTGGCCATCGCCGAGCGCGAGCACCCGAAGGCGCGGTTCCGCGAGGGCGACTTCCTGCATCTGCCCGCGCCCGACGGCGAGTTCGGCGCGGCGATCGCGTTCTATTCGATCATTCACCTCGACGCCGGTGAACTGCGCCCCGCCTTCGTCGAGTTGCACCGCGTGTTGCGTCCCGGCGCGCAGTTGCTCTTGGCGTTCCACCTGGGCGTCGAGGTGCGGCACCTGGCGCAGTGGTGGGGGCGGGAGGTCGACGTGGACTTCCACTACCTCGAAATCGAGGCGGTGGTCGAGCAGTTGACCGCGACGGGCTTCACCCTGGAGGCACGGCTGGAGCGCTCGCACTATCCGCAGGAGGCCGAGACCCGGCGCGGATATCTGCTGGCGCGGCGGACCGCGTAGCGGTCGCGCCGCCACCGTAGTACCCGACGTCGGCCGGTTCAGCCGGGCGCGATCGCGTGTTCGACCGCACGCCCGACGGCCGCTTCGCGGACGCGGTCCGACTGCTCGACGACCGGATCGTGCACGTCGCCGACCCGAGCGTGGACCCGGACCGACCGAGCCTGCTGGTACGTCCCGACGGCATCGTCATCTGGGCCGCGCACGAGGCGGACGAACCGGCCGCCGCCACAAAGCGATTCGCCAAGGCCAGGCTCTACTGGGCCGGCACCCACCGACGGACCTTTTCGAGGCTGCCCCGAGCCCGCTCCGAGCCCGAACCCGGGCTCCGGACGGGCTCGTCGGCGGGGGCGGACCGCTCAGACCGCGACGGTCTCCCCGGCGGGCGCGGCGTCCCGCTCCCGCGAGGGCGGATCGGTGGGGCGGCCGGGCAGGAGCAGGCACAGGGGGATGGCCGCGGCGGTGAACGCGGTGGCCCACCAGAAGGCTTCGCCGAATCCCGAGGCCAGCGCGGCCGGCGTGTGGGCGTCGGCGGAGGCGCGCTGCAGGATCATCGCGAGCAGCGCGGTGCCCGCCGAGCCGCCGATCTGCTGGGCGAGGCGGCTGATGCCCGAGCCCTGGGGGATCTCCTCCGGCGCGAGGCCGATGTAGGCGGCGCCCAGGATCGTGGTCATCGCGCCACCGAGCCCGACACCGCGCACGAACAGCACGGCCATCAGCACGATATTGCTGGTGGAGGCGGTGACGAAGGCGAACGGCACGGTAGCCGCGCAGGCGAGGGCGCACGCGACGACGGCGACGGGGCGGGCGCCGAAGCGGTCCATGTACCGCCCGGCGAGCGTGCGCGAGACGAGGGTGCCCACGCCCTGCGGGATCAGGAGCAGCGCGGCGTCGAGCGCGTCCGCGCCGCGTACCTGCTGCCAGTACAGCGGCAGCAGCAACATCGTGCCGTACAGGGACGCGCCGGACAGGAACACCAGCACCGACGACGAGGCCAGGGCGCGGTGGCGGAACAGGCCGACGTCGACCAGGGCGTGCGATCCGCGCCGCAGCGCCCAGCCGAGGTAGCCGAGCAGGAGGGCGAGCCCGGCGGCGAGGGGCAGCCATACCGTGGGGTCGGCCGGCCCCTGCGAGCCGCCGATCCGGGACAGGCCGTAGATGACGGCGGCGACGCCGGGCGAGAGCAGCAGCATGCCGACGACGTCGAGCCGAGGACGGGAAACGGGCCGGTCCCGCGGCAGGTTGCGGGCGGCGAGGTAGGCGCCGACGACGCAGAAGGGCACGTTGAACAGGAAGATCCAGCGCCAGTCGCCCAGATGCAGGATCACGCCGCCGAGCACCGGGCCGAGTATCGGCCCGAGCGCGGTGGGCACGGTGATCAAGGCCATGACCCGGCCGATGTTGCGGCCCTTGGCGGCCTGCATGATCAGCGTGGTCATCAGCACCATCATGATGCCGCCGCCGAAGCCCTGGACCACCCGGAAGGCGATCAGGCTCGGCGCGTTCCAGGCTGCGGCGCACAGCAGCGAGCCGACGAGGAACACGCCGAGTGCCGCGATCCACAGGCGTTTGCCGCCCAGGGTCGCCTGGAGCCAGCCGACGGCCGGCATCACGGTGGCCAGGGCCAGCAGGTAGGCGGTGCTCACCCACTGGACGGTGGACACCGAGGCGTGCATGCGCCCGGCGAGGTCGTCGATGGCGACGCTCATGATCGTGGCGTCGAACATGACCGCGAGCGCGCCGATGATCAGGGTGAAGGTCAGGCGCCGCAGCGCGGGGTCGATGCGGTCGGGGTTCGCGGGTCCGGTGGATCCGGTGGGGTTGGTGGGATCTGCGGCGGCGGGTGGCGACTGAGCGCCCGAGGCGGTCATGGACGACTCCTTAAGAAAGGCTCTCTATCTTACGATCGCCAGAGTAGGGCGCCGCGATAAGATAGGCAACCTATCCAACGAGGAAGAGCAGGAGATCGCGGATGACCGAGCGGCGCCGCGGGGCGGCACTGGAGAAGGCGCTCCTGGACGCGGCCTGGGCGGAACTCACCCTCCACGGCTACGCCAAATTCACCATGGACGCCGTCGTCAAGCGCGCCGGTACCAGTCCGCCGGTGCTGTATCGCCGCTGGTCGGACCGCGACGAACTGGTCCGGGCCGCCATCGCGCACACCATGAAGGAGGCTCGCCTGGCGATCCCCGACACGGGCAGCCTGCGCGAGGACGTGCTGACCCTGATGCGTGAGATCAACGAGACCCGGGCCGAGTTGGCCACGATCGTGATCGCACACCTGGCAGCCCACTACCAGGCGACCGGAATCCGCCCCGGCGACATCACCGACCCGCTCGTGACCGGTCGCAAGGAGGCCGTCGACGTGCTCTTCGACCGGGCCGTGGAACGCGGCGAGATCGACCCGGGCCGCCTCACCGAGCGGATCAAGTCCCTACCGTTCGACCTGCTGCGCCACGAATTCCTGACCACCTTCGCCGCCGCCCCCGACCGCGCCCTGGAGGAGATCGTCGACGAGGTCTTCCTCCCCCTACTGACCGGCGACGCCGACGACCGGGCACGTGCCGGTCGGGTGTAGGGCGTCGAGGATCAGGGTCAGGCCGAAGGTGAATTCCTGGGTCGGGTCGTAGTCGGGGGTTCGGGCCAGTTCCGTGGCCAGTTCGGTCAGGTGTGGGTAGGTGTCGGCGGGGAGGTCGTGCAGGAATTCGTCGGTGATCTCGGTCAGGTCCGCCGCGCCGTTAAGCGGCAGGCTCAGTTCCTGGATGACGTAGCCGTAGACGTAGCTGTCGATCAGGGACACGGCGTGCGCGGTCATCGGAATGGAGAAGCCCGCCGTGCGCAGCGCGCCGACGACGGCGTCGTGGTGGCGCAGCGTCGCGGGGCCCGGGTGGGCGCGCGAGTCGAGGAGGGCCACCGCCCAGGGGTGGCGGCGCAGTGCCGTGCGGGCCGAGGCGGCCCGCTGGTGCATCGCGGTTTTCCAGTCGGTGCCGGGCGACGGTAGCTCGATCTCGGCGAAGACCGCGTCCACCATGCCGTCCAGGACATCCTCCCGGCCGGTGACGTGGTGGTAGAGGGACATCGCCTCCACGCCCAGGGGTTCGGCGATGGCCCGCATGGTGAGGGCGGCCGTGCCCTTTTCGTCCGCCACCGCCATCGCCGTGGCGATCACCCGCTCGCGACTGAGCGGCGTGCGGGTCGACCGGTCGCGGCGGCGCTTGGCTGCCTCGCTCATGCACCCCTCCCTGTTTCCTTGTTCGTTGCCGTTGACCACCTTACGACATAAGGCTAACTTGCCTTACAAGATAAGGTAGGAATTCCGGAGAAGGGCTGCGCCATGGGTACGGAAGGCATGAGGAAGATCTGCGTCGTCGGGGCCTCGGGCAAGCTCGGGCAGTACATGGTTCGGCAGTGCCTGGAGCGCGGCTACGAGGTGGTCGGCGTGTGCCGGGAGCAGAGTGTGCCGAAACTGGCCGCGTTCGAGGGCCGGATGACCGTCGTTCCCGGGCCCACGAACGACCCGGACGTGATTCGGCGGGCGGTCGACGGGTGCGACGGGGTGCTGACCGTGCTGGTGCCGTGGGGTGTGCGGCAGTACGCGTCCGGTACGGCGCAGGCGGTGCTCGACCACGCCCGACCGGGCGCGCGGCTGGTCTTCTCCTGCGGTTGGCACATCACGCGCGACGGCAAGGACCGGTATTCGCGGCTGTTCATCCTGGGCGTGCGGATCGCCGCCGTGCTGGGCAGGCTCGTGCGGGCCGTGCAGATCGACGACCAAGTCGAGGCGTGTCGGCGGGTGTTCGACAGCGACACCCGATGGACGGTGGTGCGTGGCAGCACCCTGAAGGAGGGGGAGAGCGAGGGCCTGCCCGTGTGGAGCCGGCACGTGGGCGACCCGGTGCTGGCCAGTGACCGCACCCGCCGGGTGGACTTCGCCCTGTTCATGGTGGCGGCGCTCACCGACGACGAACTCGTCCAAGAGGCCCCGGCGATCGTCGGCTGCCGCACCCCCAGCGCCCTCGCCCATGCGCGAGGCCCGGCGTCGGGCGGGTGAGCGCGGTCAGTTCGTACCGACCTGCCGACACCCGCACCCGCAACCCCCGCCGCCACGCCCGAAGCCGACCCGCTCGGGAATGGTACGACCCGGTGGCCCACCGGGGTCGTCCGATGCCGGCCGGGCCGGCGGGCGGGTCAGACGGGCTCCGGAACCAACATCAGTCCCCTGGGGCTGGGGATGGGTTCGCGCACGGACGTGCCCACCCGGGTGTCGGGTTGCAGGGTCATGCGCCACGAACTGCCCACCGCCACCAGCGTGGCCAGCATCTCGGCGATGGCGAAGTTGTCGCCGACGCACTTGAACCGGCCGCCGCCGAACGGCACGAAGGAGTGCCGCGGCGGCTTCCAACCGCTGTCCGGGAGCCAGCGCTCCGGGGAGAAGGCCTCCGGGCGGCGGCAGAAGCGCGGGTCGGTGTGCAGGGAGTGCTGGCTGTACGCGGTATCGGTGCCGCTCGGCATCATGACCTCCCCCAACTCCACCGCGGCCGTGGTGCGTTGCGTCACCAGCTGCACCGAGTGCAGGCGCATGGTCTCGTACATCACCGCCCGCGTGTACGGCAGCGCCCGCGGATCGGCCGCCTCCGGCACGGCGCCGCCCGACGCGGCCGACTCGGCGACCCCGGCGATCTCGGCGAGCATCCGCCGCTCCGCCCCCGGGCGCCGGGCCAGGTGGTACCACGCCCAGGACAGTGTGGTCGGGACGTTCGCCACCCCGCCGATCAGCATGGCGATGACCTCGTCGCGGATCAGGTCCTCGGCCAACGGCCGCCCCGTGTCCGGGTCGTGGGCGGCGAGCAGGCACGCCACCACGTCGCCGCCGCCCTGCGGGGACTGCTCGCGGCACGCGGCGACGGCCTCGCCCACCGACGCGCGCATCCGGGCCATGGCCTCGTCGCCGCGCCGGACATACGGCAGCGGCAGCCGATCCACCACCTTCGGCAACATCGGCCGCTCCACCGCCGCCCGCTCGATCACCGGCAACACCTCGTGCAACCGGTCCAGGACGCCGTCGGGCATACGGTTGGAGAACAGGGTCTCGGCCGTCACGGCCACCGAGAGGACCTTCATCTCCTCCAGGACGTCCACCGGCCGACCCGGCTTCCAGGCGGCGCACAACTCCCGCGTGCGCCGATGGATCGAGGTCAGGTGCCGCTCGATGTGCGCCGGGGTGAACGCCTTTTGGATGACCCGCCGTTGGCGGTGGTACAGCTCCCCGTCGGAGGTGATCACGCCGTGCCCCAGGAGCGGGATCATACGTTCGAACTGTTTGCCCCGGCCGAAACTGCGGCCCTTGGACGACTGCACCTGATGGACCAGAACGGGATCGGTCACCACGTATAGCGGCGCGGTGCCCAGTCTGATCCGCACCAACGGCCCCACCCCGGGCAGGGATTCGAGAAAGCGCAGCCGCTGACGGGCCAGGCGGTGGAGGTGTCCTACGCCGGGCAGAGCGCCCGGTGCGGTGGGTACGTCCTCGATGGAATGCACACGCCATCCCTTCACGTCGGGCCAGGCTGCCGGTGACCCCCACCACTGTGCCGAGGTGATCGCCGGTTCGGCAGGGTGCACCCGACCGGCCTTCCCGCGCCGTGCATTCGCTACCTCGCACGCCCTTACGGGCCGTGCCGGGCGACCGCTAAGCATGAAACGGCGAGCACGCGGACCGCTCCCGAAACCCTGCGCACTCCCGCCCTCGCCTGCTCCGCCACCGGCAACACCAAGGAGGGCTTCATGACCACCCTCACCCCACCCGGCGTCCCACCCGTGGCCGGCAGGGTGCTCCCGATCCTCGGGCACACCCTGCCCATGTGGCGCGACCCGATGGCGTTCCTGCTGGAGCAGCACGCCGTCGCCCCGGTCGTACAGCTGCGGCTCGGCCCGAAGGTCGCCTACCTCATCACCCGGCCCGACCTGGTCCGCAAGGCGCTGGTCACCGAGCAGCACCGGTTCGACAAGGGCGGCCCGTTCGTCGACGCCGCCCGCACCCTGATCGGCGACGGCCTCGGCACCTGCTCCGCCGCCGACCACCGCTACCAGCGGCCCCTGATGAACCAGGCGTTCCGCCAACCGAGTATCGTCTCCTACACCCATGCCATGACCGAATGTGTGCAGGACGTGCTCGACGCGTGGCAACCGGGCCAAGTCGTCGACGTATGCCGGGAGATGCGCCTGCTCGCGTGCCGGGCGCTGACCCGCACGCTGTTCTCCGATCCGGCCCAGGCACATCTGACCACCCGGATCGAAGCGGCGTACACCGTGCTGATGCCCGGCATGTGGTGGCAGATGGTGATCCCCGTCGCCCTCGTCCACAAGGCGCCGCTCCCGGCCAACCGCCGCTTCGAAAAGGCCCGGATCCAGGCCCGTTCGCTGATCAAGCGCATGGTCGAGGCGTACCGCGTGCGCGGCGCCGACCCGGCCGACGGCCTGTCCACGATCATGGCCGCCGAGGACGAGCGCGGTCGTGCGTTCACCGACGACGAGGTGTGCGACCAGATCGCCACGTTGATGATCGGCGGAATCCCGGCCACCGCAGACCTGTTGGCGTGGACCTTCGGCGTGCTGGCGCACAACGCCCCGCTGGAGCAGAGCCTGCACGACGAGGTGGACGCCGCACTGGGCGGCCGGGTGCCCGGCTACGACGACATCCCGCGCCTGCCCCTGCTGAGCCGGGTCCTGACCGAAACACTGCGCCTGTACCCGTCGGTGTCGGTGCTCAGCCGCCGGGTCACCGACTACATCACCCTCGACGGCATACACCTGTGCCCGGGCGACGAGGTGATGTTCAGTCCCTACTGCCTGCACCGGGACGCGAGCGTGTTCCCCGACCCCGAACGCTTCGACCCGGACCGCTGGTTGCCGGGCGCGGGGACCCAGGCCCAGCGCGAGGCGTTCATCCCGTTCGGATCCGGCACCCGCAAGTGCATCGGCGACTCCTACGGCATCACCGAGGCCACCCTGGCCGCCGCGGGCATCATGTCCCGGGTCTCGCTGGCCCGGATACCCGGCGCCCCGGCGCCGAGGCCCCTGCTGCGCATGACGCTCTCCCCGGTCCCCCTGGAGTTGACGGTGGAGCCACGCGGTACGCGGACCCAGGCACCCGAGGAGGCGGCCGATGCACCGACCGACGAACCCGCGACGCTCCACTGCCCCGTCCACCCCGCCGACGGCGCCGACGCCACATCCCCCGACGCCGACTGACCCGGCGCACCCGGCGGCCCGGCTCACCGCGCCGCACCTGTGGTGCCCGGTCGAGCCCGCCCGCCACCCCGCCGAGCGCGAGGTGACCGAGCGTACGCTCGCGTGGATGCGCCGGTTCGGCTACATCACCACACACACCGAGGAAGTCGCCGCACGTGCCGCCCGGTTCGGCGAGCTGGGGGCGCTGACCTATCCGCACGGCGACCCGGAAGGCGCGGTACTGGCCGCGCAGTTGATGGTGTGGCTGTTCCTCCAGGACGACCGCTTCTGCGAACTGGCCCCCGCGCAGGGCCGGATCGAGGACCTGGCCGAGCACATCCTGTGGTCCCAGCGCGTCCTGCACGGCCGGACGAGAGTGGTGCCCGAGCCGTACCTGGAAGCCCTGATCGATCTGCGCACCAGGGTCGCCCGCATGGCCGTGGACGCGGAACAGGTGGAGCGCTTCGCCGACGGCTTCAACCGCTACCTGGGGGCGGTCGCGGCGGAGGCGATCTTTCGGGCCCGCGGCATCACCCCGAGCCTGGGGCAGTACGTGCGGCTGCGCGAGTCCACGATCTTGATGCGCGGCATGTGCTTCGTCGTCATCGAACTGGCCGACGACTGCTACCTGCCGGGCCCGATCTGGGCCGCCCGCGAGGTGCGCCGCTGCGAACAGGCCGCCGCCCGGGCCATCGCGTACACCCACGACATCCTCTCCGGGATGCGCGAGTTGTACTGGCCCGGCCACACCAACCTGATCACCGTGCTCGCCGAGCACTTCCACTGCCCCCTCGACGAGGCGCTGCGCAGGGCGGTGTACATGTACGAGGACCAGATGCGCCGCTTCGACCGACTGGCCCGCCCCCTCCTGGAATCGGGCGACGCCCGCCTGGCCCGATATGTGCGCGGGATGGGCGCGTGGATCCGCGGCAACCGCGACTGGTCCATGAACTGCGGCCGCTACCACGTCACGTCCCCACAACCACCCGGGAGCCTGCCCTCGCTCTTCGGCGCCTGAACCGCGTTTGCCAGGGTTGCCGGTGACGATGTCGGAGCGATCGGCAATCATGTGAGGCGGCCGTAGTCTGCGACCGGTCGAGCCCGCCGCAGGGAGGCGGGCAGGCGGCCCGGTCCCTACCGAAGACCGGGCCGTCCGGCGGTCGCCCGCGAGCCGAACCGACCGCCGGGGGCCACCCGTTCGCTCCTCAGGCCACCAGCACGCGGTCGGCTCGGAGCAGGGCGGCTATCTCGACGCAGCGGCGGGTTTGGATGCGGGCCAGGTCGAGGGACAGCAGGGTCGGGTCGTCCGTGGCGGATGCGCGGGCGGTGAGTTCGGTGCGGGTGGCGATCGATCGGCGCGGGTGGGCGTCGTCGTCCGTCGGGGACTGGGGGCGGATGATCGCGAAGCTGCGCATCAGGCCGCCGTGGCGGGTGTCGGGGGCCGGGGTGGTGACGAACACGCCGAAGACCTGCTCGCAGGATCGCCGCTGCCAGGAATCGCGCATGTCCCGGGCGGCCGCGTCGGTCGCCGACGCGGTTGCCGAGCGGGTGAGGCGGTGCAGCAGGGCGACGACGTCGCCGTCGCGTGCCGGTGCGCCCAGGATCACCACGTCGGGCCAGGTCAGGTCGCCCACCGTGGCGAGGGGGTCGGCCTTGGTCCCGTCCCGTGGCGCGGCCGGTTCGGCCTCGGGCAGTCTGCGCAGCCGGATCTCGGCACCGGTGTTCCAGGCGACCGCGGCGACCGCGTCGGCCAGCGCGCGTACGCACGTGTCGGTGTCGTGATAGATCACGGTGACCTTGATGCTCATGTCGTCTCCCCGTAGCGGATGTCCGGAAAAGCCGGTGCCTTTCCGATCTGCCGGCCAGTTCATGATCAACCGGCACGCGTACGGTGTGCCGGCCACTTCACGCTAGGCGCGGCTACACCCTCGTGCTGATGGCCGTTCACGCCACGAAGCGGACTCCCCGCGCCACCCCCCGGGCCCGCTCGTCCGCCGACCGCCGGCGCCGCCGCCTCGACCGCGGTGAGCGGCTATCACGAACGGATCGGATCCGGGCACCCGCGTGGGCTACCGTCACTGTGCCCGGTCCACCGGACCCCCGACCCCGCCCCGCCGACCGCACCGAGGAGAGCCACCGATGGCGTTGGACCCGCTGGACAGCCGGATCATCACCGCGCTCATCGAGGACGCGCGTTCGACCTACGCCGAGATCGGCACCCGGGTCGGCCTGTCCGCGTCCGCGGTCAAGCGCCGGGTGGACCGCCTCCTCGCCACCGGCGTGATCACCGGCTTCTCCGCGTCGGTCGAACCCGCCGCGCTCGGCTGGACCACCGAGGCGTTCGTCGAGCTGTACTGCGTCGGGCGTACCTCGCCCAGCGAGATCGGGCGCGCGCTGGCCAAGTTCCCCGAGGTGGTCTCGGCCAGCACCGTCACGGGCGACGCGGATGCGGTGGTCCACCTGCTCGCGGCCGACGTACAACACTTCGAGCAGGTCCTGGAGCGGATCGCCGCGGAGCCCTTCGTGGTGCGCTCGAAGAGCTGTGTCGTGCTTTCCCGGCTGGTCAGGCGCAATGGAACGACGTGGCAGGGAGTGGAGACGCAATAGATCGCCACGAACGCGCATGATCACGCTCTTGGCCGGATCGCACACCCGTACGTAGGGTTTGAGCTGCCGGTGCGGACCCCCGGCGCCCCGAATTCCGTCGTCGCGACCCCGCCGCCCCCGCGCGGGGACGCCGCGCGATCGCGCCGAGAGAATGCCGAGCACCGCCATGCCGACGCCGAGCACCCCCACGCCCCTGTCCATGCACCGGTACGACCCCGCGCTCGCCGACCTCGTCTTCGACTACATGCGCGAACGGCTCGCCCTGGACCCGGTCCCGCTCGACCACCCCGGCCGCAAGGACAAGCTCGACCGCGCGCTCGACGGCCTGATCGGCGCGCGGGGCAACGACCCGGGCGAGGTGCTGGCGATCTACGCCGACCAGCTCGCCCCGGCGGTCATCTCCTGCGACAGCCCGCGCTTCCTCTCCTTCATCCCGGCCGCGCCGACCAAGGCCGCGCTGCTGTTCGACATGGTCGTCTCGTGCGCGTCCCTCCAGGGCATCTCGTGGCTGGAGGCGGCCGGCGCGGTGGCCGCGGAGAACCAGGTGCTGCGGCTGATCGCCGACCTGGCCGGACTGCCCGCGAGCGCCGGCGGCTGCTTCGTCAGCGGCGGCTCGGCGGGCAACCTGTCCGCGCTCGTGGTGGCCCGGGACATGGGCCGGCGGCGGACCGGGACCGGCGCGCGGGACCGGCTGCGGATCGCGGTCAGCGACCAGGCGCACTCCTCGATCGGCAACACGCTGCGGATCATCGGCATGGACGCGCTCGTGGTGCGGACCACCGACCACCGCCTCACCGCCGAGGCGTTGCGCGCCGCGCTGGACGCCGACCCCGAGGCGCACGACGTGGTCGGCGTGGTGGCCACCGCCGGCACCACCAACGCGGGCATCATCGACGACCTGGCCGGGATCGGCGCGGTGGCCCGCGAGCGCGACCTGTGGTTCCACGTGGACGGCGCGTACGGCGGCGCCGGATTGCTCGCGCCGAGCGTGCGGGCCCGCTACGACGGGATCGAACTCGCCGACTCGTTCGTCGTCGACCCGCACAAGTGGCTGTTCGCGCCGTTCGACTGCGCGGCGCTGATCTACCGCAACCCGGGCCCGGCCCGCGGCGTGCACACCCAGGACGCGTCCTACCTCGACGTCCTGCACACCGACGCGCCCGAGGAGTGGAACCCGACCGACTACGCGTACCACCTCACCCGGCGCGCCCGCGGCCTGCCGCTGTGGTTCTCCCTCGCCGTGCATGGCACCGACGCGTACACCGAGGCCATCGAGACCGCGCTGACCCTGGCCCGGGACACCGCCGAACTGATCCGGGCCACCCCCGGACTGGAGCTGATCCGCGACCCGGAGCTGTCCGCGGTGCTGTTCCGGCGCACCGGTTGGGGCCCGGACGACTACCTCGACTGGTCCCGCCGCCTGCTGGCCGGCCAGGTCGGTTTCGTCACCCCGACCGGTTGGGAGGGGGAGACCGTGGCCCGCTTCGCGTTCCTGCACCCGGGTACCACGATGGCGATGGTCGAGGACATCCTGGCCACGATGAGGTAACGCAGTGCGGCCTGCCGCTCGCGCGTTCGGGTCGCCGTGGCCCAGACTGGAAGCCGATGGGACGGCTTCGGGGGCCGGGCGCCCGATCGGCCTCGGGGCCGGAGAGGACAGGCGTGGCGCTGGACGAGTACGCGGACCCGCCGATGATGGTGCCGGAGTTCGACGCCGTGACCGGCGCGGTGGCACGACTGGTGGGTACACGCGCGGGGGATGTGCGCGATGTCGGCGCCTACGCGGTGTTGCAGGGCCTGCTCGACGGCACGCCGGCGGCGGTGGGGGTGATGAGCCCGACCATGCGCTACCTCTATGTCAATCCGGCGCTGGCCCGGATGAACGGCCTGCCGGCCGAGGTGCACCTGGGCCGCACCATCGGCGAGGTGCTGCCCGACCTGGACGCGAAGGAGGACGTGCTCCGGGCGGTGCTGCGCGACGGCGTGCCCCGCGAGGCCACCTCCTCCGGGACCACGCACGCGGGCCCGCCCGGCCGCCGCTGGTGGCACGGCGCCTACCACCGCCTGGAGCACGAGGGCGAGGTGGTCGGTCTGGCGGCCGTGCTCCTGGAGGTGTCCGAGTCCCGGCGCACCCAGCTGGAGCTGGACGCGGCCCGGCGCCGGCTCGCGGTCCTGGACGCCGCCGCCACCCGGGTCGGCACCACCCTCGATCTGGTCGAGACCTGCGAGGAGTTGGCCGAGCTGTTCGTCGCCGAGCTGAGCGACGTGGCCACGGTGGACGTGTTCGCCGTCGAGGGCGCCAACGGCACCCCGCACCAACCGCTCGACCTGGTCCGGATGTGGCGCGCCGCGCTCTCGCACCGGCCCGGCATGGCCGAACAGGCGGCGATCCTGCGCCAACCCGGCGAGAACGTGGACTACCAGCAGGGCTCGATGGTGCCGCGCGCGCTCAGCGAACGCAGCCCCGTGGTGGTCAACCGGGCGGCCGACGAGGAGATGGCCCGGCAGGTGTCCAGCCCGGACCGGCTCGCGGTGTTCCGCTCGGTGGGCCTGCACTCGGTGGTGGCGCTGCCGCTGGTCGCCCGGGGCAGTGCGATCGGCATGGTCACCATGTCCCGGCACGGCGCGGCCGACGAGTTCTCTCCCGAGGACGTGATCCTGGCCCGCGACCTGGCCCGGCGCGGGGCGATCAGCGTGGACAACGCGCGCCGCTACGCGCACGAGCACGACATCGCGCTGGCCCTGCAGCACGCGCTGCTCGCCGCGCCCGACGCGCCGCACCCGGACATCGAGCTGGCCTCGCGGTATCGGCCCGCGGGCAGCAGCGTCGAGGTGGGCGGCGACTGGTACGACGCGGTCGCGCTGAGCGGGGGCCGCACCCTGCTCGCGGTCGGCGACGTGATGGGACACGGCGTGCAGGCGGCCGTGGAGATGAGCCAGTTCCGGGCGCTGCTGCGGGTACAGGCCCGCTCCGACCTGGAGCCGCACGAGATCCTGGCCGCGGTGGACCGCACCAGCACCAAGGCGGGTATCGAACGGGTGGCCAGCTGCCTGCTGGTCCTGGTCGACCCGGCGACGGACACGGTCACCTTCGCCAGCGCCGGCCACCTGCCGCCGCTCCTGGTCGGCCCGGGCGACGCGGCCGAACTGGTCGACGTGCCGGTCGGACCGCCGCTGGGCACCGGCTTCGGCGGCTACGCCTCGGTACGGCGCCGCAGCGATCCGGGCCGGGTCCTGGTGATGTATACCGACGGTCTGGTCGAGCGTCGGGGCGAGGACATCGGCGAGTCGTTGCAACGACTGACCCGGGTGGGACTGACCGCGGAGACTCCGCTGGTGCGCCTGGTGGACACGGTGATCGCCCGGATGATCACCGACAAGCCGGAGGACGACATCGCGGTCCTGGCCGCCCGAAGACGCCCGGCGGCCCCCGGCGGATCGGCCGCGGGTCGCTGACCGGCCGGGCGTAACCGGTGCGCGCCGGGCGTCAGTTCGGGTCGGCGGCCCGGCGGGTCCAGGTGTGCCGGGTGCCGGTCACCGTGACCCGCCGGCGGGCTTCCCCGGGCGGCGTCGGGGCGGGCGGGGTCGGAATCAGGCTGCCCGCGATGGTGTCCTCGAAGCGGCGGCGGACCGGGCCCCAGCGGGCGTCGTGGCGCGCGGCCCGGGCCTGGGCGCGGCGCAACTTTCGCGGGCGGTCACGGTAGCGTCGGCGGGCCCACGGCGAGCCGGGGCGGGCCAGTCGGATCGCCGCGACGATGTTGACGATCGGGATGAACACGCCGATCACGCCGGTAGCGACCTTGCCCTTGGCGAAGGTGACCGCGGCCATGGCGAGGTCCAGGAGCAGCACGATCACCCACACCACCCGATCGTCGACGCTGTCCCCCTCGGGCTTCGCGTCGAAGGGCACGAATCCGCTCGCCGCCAGGCCGACCGCGGCGATCGTCAGCACGGTGGCCTCGATCGAGATCCGGCCCTGCTCGGACCAGTACACGTCGGCCAGGTGCACGATCATCCCGAACTCGTCCAGGACCAGCCCCGCGCCGATCCCGAGCAGCACCCCCGCGACCGCGCGGCCGACCAGGTATTCGCCGGACCCGACGCCGACGAAGCCGCCGATCAGGGCGAGCACGATGCCCGGGACCACGTGGTGGATGTGCACGCCGCCGCTGTCGAGGTTGCGGAACGGGCCGCGCCCGGCCCGGATCAGCCGGGTGATGGTGCGCGTGATCAGGAAGGTGAGCAGCAGCGACGCGAACGCCAGGGTCATCGGCAGCCGGCCCTCGCGGATCATGGTGTCCTGCCACCATCCGGCCAGTTGCGGGTGGGTGGTGTGCGCCGCCGGCATCGGCCCTCCTCCTCGGTGTCCGTGCTCCGGTTCCCCCTGCGGACCGGGCTACCGACGCCGATCAGGTGAACCGGGGGCCGCCGGCGCGCGGCGCGGTGACCAAGTGGGCGGGCCCTCGTTGGGCGGGACATGATCAAGCGCATCACCGCCGCCGCTCTGGCCGGCACCGCCCTCGCCGTGACCTTCGGCGCGTCCGCCGCCTCCGCGCAGGAGCCCACTCCGAACACCGGCCAGGTCGCCGGGGTGCCCCGTTCGGTCTATCCCGACGGCCTCAACAACCTGAACCACGTCAACCAGCTCGCGGGCACGCTGCCGCTGTAGGCGCGTCGTCCGCGTCACGGGCGGGCGTGGTGTCCCGGTCCGGCCCCGAGCGGGGACATCACGCCTCCGGACGCGGCGGGCTCACTCGTCGTCCAGGGCGCGGCGCAGTTCCTCGCTCTCGCGGTTGGCGGCGGCGAGGTCGTCCATCATCCGCCGGGTGCCCTCGGCCACGCCCGCGTCCCAGATGCGGCGTACGAGAGCGTTCGCGCGATCCTGGGGCAGATCGGTCTCGCGCATCAGTAGCTCGGTCAGCTCGATGATCGGGTGTCTGGGGTGCATAGCCCCAGAAGACCCGTCCTTGCGGTGCCCCGCACCCGGGCACGGCCGGTCGGGGGAGCGACCCGACGTGCCGGTCGGAGGAGGTTCAGGGCTTGAGGTGGCTCCAGGACTGCGGGTGGGTGGTCAGCCAGCCGGCCAGGTTCTGCGCCGGGCGGCCGGTGAGCATCGGTACCGCGTTGGAGACCTTGCTCATCTCGCCGGTCGCGATCGCCTCGTAGGAGCTCACCCAGCCGGCCATCTCCCAGGCCGGCGCGTTGTAGCGGGCGCGTGAGGCGTACGCCTCGTCGCGGGTCTCGGGTACGTAGCCGATCGGCCGGTCGGCGAAGCGGGTGAGCACCGCCGCGGCCTCGGCCAGGGTGATCGCCTCGGGGCCGGTGAGGTCGTAGGTGAGGTCGTCGTGCGCGTCGCCGCCGAGCAGGACCGCCGCCGCGGCGTCCGCGATGTCCGCGTGCGCCACCGCCGAGACCCGGCCGTCGCCGGCCGGGCCGCGGATGATGCCGTCGGGTCCGACCATCGCGGGCAGCCCGGCCAGGTACAGGCTGTCGCGCAGGAAGGTGTGCCGCAGTCCCGAGTCGCGGATGTGCTGCTCGGTGTGCCAGTGGTCGCGGGCGAAGGTGAAGGTGGCGTCGGGGGCGGCGCTCAGGAAGGACACGTAGACGATGCGGTGGACCCCGGCGGCGACCGCGGCGTCCACGACCGAGATGTGCTCGCGGACCCGATCGGCGCTCTCCCGGGCGGAGACCAGGAACAGTACGCTCGCGCCGTCCAGCGCCCGGCGCATCGCCTCGCCGTCGGCGTAGGTCGCCGGCGGCGCCGGGGTCGCGCCGCCCAGTTCGGGCAGTCGGGACGGATCACGTCCCACCAATCGTTGCGTCGCGCCGGCCTCGGCGAGCCGCCGGGCGACCCGGCCGCCGATCTGCCCGCTCGCTCCGGTGACCGCGATGACTGGTGCCATGACTGCGTCCTTTCCCGACTCGCGCGATCGGGCCCGGCCCGGCCGCTCGGCCACCGACCCTACTGCGCGGTTGCCGCTCTCCCGCCGAACCACGCCCATCCGGCGCGCCCGGTTCAGCGCACGTCGCCGAGCGGGCCGAGCATCAGGTCCAGGACCGGGCGGGATCGGTCGAACGCCTGGTGCGCCTGGTCCGGGTAGACGGCGGCCAGGCCCGCCGCGACCACCACGAGGAGCAGCAGGAGCAGCCCCTGTCGGGCGGCCCGGCCGACTCGGCGCACCCCGCCCGGGTCGACGCGCTCGCCCGGGATCGTGTGCTCTGCGGGGATCGTTCGCTCGAGCAGGTCGTCCCGCAGCGTCGTCGCGCCCCGTCGTGCCGCCTGTATGCCCGCGTTGCCCGCCATGTCCGCCCTTCCCCCCACACCCCGCGCGTTCGCGGGTCGTCGGAAGGGACGGACCGGGAGGGGGCGATGGTTCGTCGCCTTCCGGGTTGTCACCGCGTCGGAACCGATCCGTGACCGACGGGGCGCGTCACTCGTCCCACCAGCGGTCGCCCCGCTCGCGGCGATTGGCCACGATCGCGGCGAACGGGGGGATCGCCATCGCGACGATCGTCATGCCGGCGGCGGCCGGGAACGACCAGCGGTAGACCACCGTGCCGGCGAGCAGGAACAGCACCAGGCACACGCCCATCATCACGAAGTAGCGCTTGCGGCGGCGGCGCTGGGACGGGACCGGCCCGTTCGGGGTGGCACCCCCGGGACCCGGGCCGCCCGGGTCGTTGGTGCTCATGCCTTCACGGTACGACTTGTCGCGGCAAGACGACGGGACGCCGCGACGGCCGCCACGGTGGGCCGATGCCCGGGAGTTACCAGGAATGACAATATTGGTATAGACCTCTGGGGTGGGGAAGGTGTTCACTTGCGCTCAGGCGGGACCGCGGGTCCGTGCCGATCGCCGGAAAGGAATCAGTCGCCATGACGACCGTCTCCCCTCCGCACGTCGGCGCGCCGGTCGCCTACCTGCGGTGCTACCCGCGTGACCCGTGGGAGATGGCCGCCCACCGCAACGCGCTGACGGCGTACGCGCAGGGCATCGGGCTGAGTCGGCCGGTGGTGTGTCTGGACAACGGCGTCTCCTCGCGCGAGGAACGACCCGCCCTCGAACAACTGCTGGCCCATGTGCTGGCCGGCGCGGTCCGCATCGTCCTGATCCCCGGCCTGTGGGTCTTCTCGCTCGACCCCGAGCGGGCCCGCGCCATCGCGGATCGGTTCATCAGCGCCGGCGCCCAGATCATCGACCTCCCGGGCCGCTGGCACGAGCACGAGGGACGCCGCGTCGCGAGGTGGTGAGGCGATCGGGGCGGCGCCGGAACCGGCCCCGCCCCGATCGCCGCCTCAGCCGGTTACCACCGCCCGCACCGCCTTGGTGACCTCGTCGGCGCGGGTCGTGATGTCGTCCACGCGGGCGGTCTGCGCGGCGAGTTCGGTGCGGACCTGTTCGTCCCTGATGCTGTTGAGGTTGACCTCGATGTTCACCCTGGACGTGGTCGCCGCCGCCCGCGCCGCCTCGACCGCCGCGGCCACGTCCGTGATCACCGTCCGATTCGCGATCGGCAGCAGTTTCTCGGCCAGTTCGACACACGCCGAGGCCAGGACGATCACCTCGGCCGGCGGCTTGGCCGCGCCGACCAGCGCGACGGCTACGGTCGCCGACCGGTCGGAGACCTCCTTGGCGGTCTCCCGGGGCAGCTTGTACGCCTCCGTCACCGCGGTGAACGCGGCCGCGTCCGCCTCGGCCAAGCGCAGTGCCATGGCCCGCAGTTCGTCGGTCAGCGAGATCACCTCGGCGATCGACGTGGCGTGCTCGGTGTACTGCTCGCCCGTGGTGTAGCGGGCCACCATCCCGAGCAGCGCGGTGGCCTGCGCGACGTGCAGCGCGGCCGCCGCGCCGCCGCCGGGCGCCGGCACCCGGTCGGCGAGCCGGGCCAGGAATTCGCCGATCTTCTCGTCCCGCATGGGAGTTCGTCCTTTGCTCGGGGGGCGACTGCCGCATGTCCGGGAATCCTCGCACGAATGTGTGCCGAGCTCGGTGCCGGCGGCAACCCTCGCGCGGTCAGTGTGTCGAGCCCGCCGCCGACTCCGCCACGCGGAGCACGATCGCGGTCGCGTTGTCGTGGCCGCCCGCGTCCAGGGTCGCGGTGAGCAGACGCTCGATGATCCCCGCGGGCGCCCCCGGCGCGGCGAGCAGTCGGCCGAGCGTGCGGTAGTCCACCTGTTCGGCGACGCCGTCGGTGCACAGCAGGTACACGTCGCCCGACCGCAACGTCACGTTGAGCACGTCCGGTTCGGGCCGACCCGGGTGCCCGAGATAGCGGCCGAGCCGATAACGCGCGGCGGCGGCCTGCGGCGAGTCGGCCGGGTACCAGCCGTAGACGGCGCCCAACCACGCCTCGGTGTGATCCACCGTCAGCAACTCGAGGTATCCGGCCCGCAGGCGATACACGCGCGAATCGCCGATCTGGACCAGCCACGCGGCGCCCTCGGGGTCGCTCGCCGCGCCCGCGTCGGCGACCAGCGCGGTGAGCGTGCAGCCGGTGACCCCGTCCAGGTCGCGGGCCGCGGCCAGCACCCGGTCCTGGACGGCGGCCACGCCCGCCCGCAACGCCGCCGGGTCCGCCGCGCCGCCCCCGTGCACGGCGCGGCGGACCGTCTCGGTGAACCCGGTCATGGTGATCCGTCCGGCCGCCGTGCTCCCGGGCCCGTCGCCCATGCCGTCGACCACGGCGGCCAGGCGCAGGTCCGGGTCCAGGCCGAACACGTCGAAGTTGGCCCGATACCGGGTGCCGACCACGCTGCCCGCCGCCGCGAGCACCCGCGCCGGGCCCGCCGTGAAACCGACCCCGCCCGCGGCCCCCGGGTCCTGCCGGCGTCGTTCGAACATGAGCGGCCCCCTTCGCTCCGATTGGCGTACCGTGGCACGCTATCGGGCGATCAGACCACCGTGCGGAAATGTGTGGTGAGCCGGCCGGCGTCGTCCAGGATGTGGAACGCGAGCGCGGGCGGGATGTCCACGTCGACGAACGGCGCGTCCTCGTCGGCGCGCTCCCACGGCAGGTTGACGGTGGAGACCACGCCCGGGGCGACGATCAACGGCTTGCCGGCGAACGTGGTGGCCGCGGGCGTGTGCGCATGCCCGCACAGCAGTCCGGCCACGTTGGGCCGATCGGCGACCACGGCGGCGAGGCGCTCCGCGCCGAACTGGCGGATCGCGTCGATGGTCGGAATGCCCAACTCCACCGGCGGGTGGTGGAAGGCCACGAACACCGGTACGGAGGACGGGGTTTCGTCCAGCACCCCGGTCAACCAGGTCAGCGTCTCGTCGGCGATCAGGCCGTCGTCGCGGCCCGGGATCGACGAGTCGCACAGCGCGTACACCGCGCGCTCCGTGCGATGCACCCGGTTGATCGGGGCGTCGTCGGCGGGCTCGTCGAGCAGCCCCTTCCGGAAGGGCCCGCGTACGTCGTGGTTGCCGGGCAGGATCAGCAGCGGGTGCCGGGACGCCAACACCGCGCGGGCCTCGTCGTATTCGGCCGGCAGGCCGCGGTCCACGATGTCGCCGGTGACCAGGACCGCGTCCAGGTCGAAGGGGAGCGTGTTCAGGTGCTCCATCGTCGCGCGGGTGCGCTTGGCGGCCCGCCGGCTGCCGTCGAGGTGGGTGTCACTGAGATGCGCGAACACGATCATCGGGCGGGTCCTTGAGGGCGAGGGGAAACGTTGTTCCGGTGTAGCCGGTCGTGATGACGTAGACGCTACGCGGGCCACCGGACCAGGGTTAAGATCCAGTGAAATGCCGAAGGATTGGTCCAGTTTCGTGGGCGCGGTGGGCGCGGTGGGTGAGCCGGACGGCGCGGGCGCGGCGGCCGGTGGGCCCGGCGCGGGCGGTGTGGCCGCCGCGATCGACCTGCACGTCGACGTGGACACCGCCGAGGGCCGCAGGGTCGGTCTGGAGCGGGCCCTGCGGGCGGCGATCCGCGGCGGGCGGCTGGCGCCCGGTGCCGCGCTGCCGTCCACGCGCGGGCTCGCCGCCGACCTGGGCTTCGCGCGCGGGACGGTCACCGCGGCCTACGATCAGCTGGTCGCCGAAGGATTCCTGATCGCCCGTCAGGGAGCCGCCACCCGGGTCGCAGACCTGCCCGGGCCGGCCGGACCGGAGACCTCACACGGCGCGCCGGAGGCCGGCGCGCCCCGGTTCGACCTGCGCCCCGGCCTGCCGGACGTATCGGCCTTCCCGACCGCCGCGTGGCTGCGCGCCACCCGCCGGGTGCTCACCACCGCCGCGCCGCTCGCGGTGCACGGCGTCGGCGATCCGCAGGGCCGGCTCGAACTGCGCACCGCGCTGGCCGAACACCTCGGCCGTACCCGAGGCGTGCTGACCACGCCCGATCGCATCGTGATCACCACGGGCTTCTACCAGTCGATCGGGCTGCTCGCGAGCGTCCTGGCCGAGGCCGGGGTGCGTGCGGTGGGGATGGAGGACCCCGGGCACAACGTGTATCGGGACGTGATCCGCCGCGCCGGGCCGGCGGTGGTGCCGCTGCCCGTGGACGCCGAGGGCGCGCGCTTCGAGCGGCTGGCCGATCCGGCGCTGGGCGCGGTGGTGTTGACGCCGGCGCACCAGTATCCGACGGGTGTGCCGTTGCGCCCCGGACGCCGACACCAGGTGTGCGCGTGGGCGCGGGCGAGTGGCGCGTTGATCGTCGAGGACGACTACGACGGCGAGTTCCGCTACGACCGGCAGCCCGTCGGCGCGTTGCAGGGCATGGCGCCGGAGCATGTGGCGTATTGCGGGTCGGTGTCCAAGACGTTGGGACCGGGGCTGCGGCTGGCCTGGCTGGCCCTGCCCGGACACCTGGTCGAACCGGTGGTGCGGGCCAAGCACCGGGCCGACTGGCACACCCAGGGGCTGGGCCAGTCGGTGCTGGCGGATCTGCTGAACCGGCACGACTACGAGCGGCACGTGCGCGCGGCCCGGCTGAGCTATCGCCGTCGACGGGAACTGCTCGTGCGCCGCTTCGGCACCGAATGGGCGGCTTTTGGGCGGGAGTTCCGCGGTGTGCCGGCCGGGCTGCATGTACTGATGACGCTGCCGCCGGGCGGCCCGGACGAGGATCTGGTGCTCGCGCGTGCCGCGGCGTGCGGGATGGCGCTGCGCGGCGTACGGGAGTTGTGGCACGGGCCGGCCCCCGAGGAGGGCATCCTCGTCGGGTTCGCGGCCTCGCCCGGACACGCCTGGCCGGGCACCCTGGACGCGCTGGCGCAGGTGCTGCGGGCGCCGTGACCCGGGCACGCGCTCGACGCGCGCCATGCGTGCGCCCGGCGGGAAACGGTGACGCGGAAGATCCATGAGGTAACCCAGGGTGTCACATCCATGGAGCAAACCGGGGGTCGGCTGATACCTTGAAGCACGCGGACAAGGTACGGCTTTATTCATAAAGCGCCTTTCTCGTCCCCGAGATTCCGCCGGCTCGTGCTTCGGTTCGTTTTCTCCTGCCCCTTCCTGTTCGGCCCTCTGGCTCGACGTGCGGTTCGGCGTGGCGGTTCGACTTGCGACAGCAGGAGGCGGCTCGATGAACATTTCCGACGAGGAACGACGTGCCTTCACCGAGCACGATCTGCGCGTGTTGTCGACCCCGGACCAGGATGCCGACCCGGCCGCCGTACGCCTGGCCTGGGCGCACCTGGGCGACGAGTTGGGCCGGGCCCTGTGCGACCGGTACGAGCACGGGCCGAGCGCGCACGCGGAGCTGCTCGTACCGCCGGACCGCTGCCCGGCGCGGACCGCGATCGTGCTGCGCACACGGGCCCGGGACATCCGCGGGTGGGTCCTCGGGCATCGGGCGGCGGTGGGCCGGGCGTTCCGGGTGCTGGAGTCGGCGTGCCGGGGCGACGGCCGGCACCGCCGGACGGAGGCGTTGATCGCCCTGTCGTTGGCCGCCGGTCAGGCCCGCTGCCTGGGCAGCCGCCTCACTCCGCTCCCGATCCTCGTCCCCTCGCGGCCGGGCGCACTCGCCGAGGCCCTGGGCACCGCACTGGCCGACAGCGGCCGAGCCCTGGACGCCGCCCAGCAACGCCTTCGCGCATCGGCCGAGCCGGGCCGAACGATCCCTGCCGCGGCGGCCCTTGCGGCGGCGGGCTCCGCGGCCCGCCTCGCCTCGTGCCTGGAGGAGGAGATCCGCGCCGAGCCCATCGACGCCTCCGACACCGACCTGTCCCGGGTCGACCACCTGGACATTCCGGTGCTGGCGGGCGTCATCTGGTCCCGCACCACCGTCTGGCCGGACACCCTGGCCGCCCTGATCCGCTCCCACTCCAACCGGGTGGCGCCGGATATCTACCAGATCCGCAGGACCTACCCGTGAGCGCGCGCCGGCGGGTGAGGGTGTTTCACCGGGTCTGCGTCCAGTGGGCGGGGTGGGTGTAGGCGGCGGGCAGTTTGGTTCGGGGGTTGCCCTTGGCGGCGTCGAGTTGGGACTGGGTCAGGTAGAGGGCGTCGCGCAGGTCGGCGTCGCGCAGGTCCGCGTCGCGCAAGTCCGCGCCGATCACGTCGGCCAGGCGCAGGTCGGCTCCGCGCAGATCGGCGCCGATCAGGTACGCCCCGCGCAGGTTCGCGCCGCGCAGGTCGGCGCCCCCCAGGCGGGCCCCCATGAGGTCCGCGCCCCGGCGGTCCTTCCTGCGGCCCGGGACGGCCGCGCGGGTCAGTTCGCTCGCGCGCAGGAGCAGCGGGTTGTACCGCTGCCGCAGCGCCATGATGTCGACCCGCAGCAGGTCGGCGGGGCTGCCCAGGGTCAGCTGCTCGGTCTCGTCGTAGGCGGTGCCGAGGTCGGCGTGCACCGGGTGCGCGGCCGGCAGGGACAGTGCCTCGTTCAGGTAGCGCAGCAGTTCGTGAAGGTCACGCATGACCGGGAAGACCCGGAACATCTGCTGCGCGGTGTGCGGCGCCCGGCGCCAGTCCCGGCCGGCGTAGGTGACCTGGGCGACTTTCTGGCCCGCGCCGAAGCAGTCGTAGACGGTGCAGCCCGTGAAGCCGATCGTGCGCAGGCGGGTGTGTACGCCGCAGCCGAAGTCGTCGGTGCGCAGGTTCGGGCAGGGGCGGCCGGCGGGCTTGTCGATGGCGAAGTCGGCCGAGGCGGCGAAGGCGGGCGCGACGCAGCACAGCGCGAAGCAGTTCGCGCAGTCGGCGCGCAGGGCCTGGGCACGCGCGTCGACGAGGACCGGGTCGAGGCCGGGTGCTGCGGGTTCGCGCTGCTCGGGCACGGTACGGGGACTCCTGACCGGGTGGGGGAGCCGGGCGAGGGGGTCGCGGTCGGCTCGGGGCGATCCGTCCATTGTCCCCGATCGGCCCCGGTGACCGTGTCGGGGCGGTGATCACCGGATGGGGCGGGTGGGGTGACCCGGTGGAGTGGGCGGGTTCGGGGTCGAGGCGGGGGTGACGTGGCCCAGCCACAGCGTGTCGCGGGCGCGGACCATGGCGATGAACAGCCGGCGTCGGGCCGCCTCGGCGCGCTCTCGGGCCGCGAGTCCGCCTCGGTCGCAGGTGGAGTGGGCCAGGTCGTATCTCGGCAGCAGGACGTGCTTGAACTCCAACCCCTTGGCTCGGATGTAGCCGCCGACCTTGACGCCGGCGGTGGTGCGGCCCTCGTAGCGGGCCAGGGGGCATACCGGGATTCCGGCCCGTGCGAGCAGATCCGCGTAGTGGACGACGTCGGCGCCGGATCGGCACAGGACGGCGGTGTCGGGCCAGGTGCGGGGGTCGGCGAGCAGGGTGGTGAGCAGGGCGGCGTCGTGGTCGGCGGGTGAGGGGAGGTTCGCCCGGATGACGGCGGGGTTGGGTTCGGCCGGCGTGTCCGGAGCGCGCGTCCGGTCTGCGAATTCGAGGGGGCGTGGGGCGGTGACGCGGCCGAGTGCCGGGTCCTCGTAGCCGTCCGACGCGACCACCTCGAGTGCGGCGCGGACGATGTCCGGTGCGTTGCGGTAGTTGCGGCGCAGGACGTGCGTGTGCTCGTCGGGGATCACCAGGCCCGCGTCGGCGAGGCGGAACCCGCCCGGGTGGACGGCCTGTTGGCCGTCGCCGATGAGCAACAGGCCGTTGGGCGCGTCGCCGACCAGCGTGTGCAGCAGGCGCACGCCCACCAGGGTGAGGTCCTGTACCTCGTCGACGATCACGGAGGTGTAGGGCGATGCGACCCGGGGCCGTCGGCGTGCCTGGCGCAGGGCGGCGGTCAGGACGTCGTTGAAGTCGGAGATGCCTTCGGCGCGCAGTAGTTGCTCGTAGCGCCGGTACAACCGCCATACCGCGTCGTGGTCTCCGGCGCGGGTCAGTCGGGTTCGGCGGCCGGGGCGGGGCAGGCGGGCGTACTCGGCGGAGGTCTCGATGCCTCGGCCCTTGATCAGGTGGTCGATCTCCTGGCGCCAGTACGCGGGGGAGGCGGCGATGCGGGTGAGGCGTTCGTGGGTGCGGGTCTGTCGGGTCTCGGTGCTGGTTTCGGACCAGGCTCGGTCGAAGGCGGCCGCTGCGCGGGCGGCGTCGAGGCCGGGGGGTCGGGCGCCGTGTTCGTCGAGGAAGCGCAGGGCCCAGGAGTGAATGGTGTGGAAGTCCACCCGATCCACCGCGACCGGCGCCAAGTCGGCCAGGAACGTGCGTTGTACGCGGGGCAGGTTCGCGGTGAAGGTCACGTACAGGACCCGGCCCGCGCCGTGTTGGGCCAGATAGGCGGCCCGATGCAGGCCGACCACGGTCTTGCCGGTCCCGGCCGGGCCGGTGATCCGCGCGGGGCCGGGCCAGTCGGCGCGGACCAGGTCGCACTGGCCGGGGTCGAGGTAGGTCATCCACCGCTCGATCGGCCCGAGTCGGGCGGCGCGCAGCGTGGCGGCGGCGAACTCGCGCGGATCGAACGCCCCGTCGCGCGGCCCGGGCGGCACCGGGTCGACGGGTGCCCGGACGGTGTCCTCGTACGCCGGGAACACCCGCGCCAGCCGGTCCGCGATCACCGCCACGGCGGCCGGGTCGAGGCGGGCCGGGAGGGCCGCCAGATCCGGCCCGACCTGCGCCTCGCCGAGCAGCCGGATCCGGCCGAGGACGGCGTCGACCCGATGGCCGGCGAACACCATCAGCGGCTGCACCGCCACGGGCGAGATGCCCAGCGGCCCCACCGCCTCCTCGGCGATCCGGGTGATCGCCGACAGCTTCGCCGCCTCGTCGTCCCGGGGCCGCTCTCCCGCGAACAGGTGCCCGTCCGCGACCCGTGGGGCGTCGCGCCAGTTCTTGACGTCGACCACGTGGATCCCGCCGGGCCCGACCAGCACCAAGTCGACGTTGGCCGCCCGGGTGCCCGGCCAACGTCGGTCGGCCAGCAGCCGCCATCCGTAGCCGAGCAACAGCAACAGGTGGGCCACGACCCGCTGTTCGGCCGCCGACGCGGCCTCGAACCGCAGCGCCGTCCGACGGGCGGCCACCCACTCCCGCCGCAACTCCCGCTCCCGTGCCCGCGCATCGCGCGCGAGCCGGGCCAGCGACCCACCCGCCTCCACAGCCCGCATCGCACCCGTCCCCCGCTGCGCTCCCGGGCGGCGCCGGCTTTCGGGCGGGCCGCTCGCGAATCACGTCGCATGTCCATGCTAATCCGGCTCGATGCCTGAAGACACGCGCCGGTGGCCGGTGTCGGCGGAGGTGGGCGTGGCCTGGTGGAAGTACATTCGCCAGCCCTCCGGGGAGTGGCGCCACAGGGAACTGCGGAGGGTGTGCCGGTCGGTGGACTCGGTTCGGAAGGTCAGGTGGACCAGGTTCGGGGCCAGGAGGGTGCCGGACATCGCGGACACGGTCGTTCGGATCGGCTCCTCGGTGGCCAGGGCGTCGAGGGTACTGTCGCGGTCCCAGCGGCGTCCGGAGCGTCCGAACTCCACGAAGTCGGGGTCGAGTAGTGCGGACACGGCTTTTCGGGAGCGTCGTACGGCGGGATCGAGCAGTCGCAGCTCGCCGGTGACGGCGGCTCGGATCGCGGATTCGTGGTCGGCTTGGGCTTGGGCTCGGGTCGCGGTTGTGGCTTCGGTTTCGGTTTCTGCTTCGTTGGTCATTGGGCGAGTTTGGACCATCTCATCGGGGATGACCGACCGGTTTTGTTCGGTTCAGGACGTGCGGGCGGGGGTCCAGGTGCCCGGGCGGATCACTACGGCGGTGGTGTGGATCGGGGGGCTGTGGCGGAAGCGGAGGGTGAAGGGGATGGTTTGGCCGGGGGTGAGTTTGGGGGGTGTGCCGAGCATGATGTTCGCGCCGCTCGCGGTCATGCCGAGCAGGCCGTTGGCCGGGATCGGCAGGGCCTTGGTCATCCACATGCGGCCGGCGTAGCCCGTGTAGGTGTGGAAGCTGAAGCCGACGTCGGTGGTGATGGGGGTGCTGACGGAGACGAGTTCGTCGTTGGCGTCGCCGGTGTTGCGGATGGTGAAGTAGGCGGAGGTGGCGTCGGCGTTGGTGGCCAGGTGTACCCGACCGTCGCTGATGGAGAGCCTGGGTGCGGTACCGGCGCGGCCGGTCGCGGTCCAGACGGTGAGCAGGGTCAGCGCGAGGGCGGCGGCCAGGACGGGGCCGGCGACGGACTTCAACGCGGCCAGGGCCTTCGGTACGGACGGGGGCCTCGGTGTGGACGGGGGCTTCGGTGCGGTCAGGGGCCTCATGTCCGGTCCCGCTTCGCGTCGTCGGGGCGGCCGGCCCGGAAACGGGTCAGCCGGAGGCTGTTGGTGACCACCGCGAGCGAGCTGACCGACATCGCGGCGGCGGCGAGCATGGGATTGAGCAGCCCGGTCACCGCGATCGGGATCAGTACCACGTTGTAGCCGAACGCCCAGCCGAGGTTGGCCCGGATCGTCCCGGTCGTGCGCCGGGAGAGCCGGATCGCGTCGGCCAGCGCGCCCAGATCGTCGCGCACCAGCGTCACGTCGGCGACGCCGATCGCCGCCGCCGTGCCGCCGCCCATGCCGATGCCCAGGTCCGCCTCGCCGAGCGCGATCGTGTCGTTGATGCCGTCGCCGACCACCGCGACGGCCCGTCCGGGCTGGTCCTGCCGCAGGCCGCGGACGAGTTCGGCCTTGTCGTGCGGGTCCAACTCGCTCAGCACCTCGTCGATCCCGACCGCGTCGGCCACCGCCCGGGCCGGCCCCGGCCGATCGCCCGTGGCCAGGATCACCGTGACGCCGAGCCGATCGAGCGCCCGGATCGCGGCGGCGGCCTCCGGGCGTACCGAGTCGCCCAGGACCAGCACCCCCGCCGGCACGCCGTTGACCGTCGCGACGACCGCGGTGTCCCCGGCGGCGTCCGCCTCGGACAGCGCCGCGCGCAGGCCGGCGGGCAGCGCCGTGACGTCCTCGACGCCCGGGCGCAGGACGGCCACCCGTGAGCCGTCCACCAGGCCGCGGACGCCGATTCCGGGCTCCGAGGCGAAATCGGCGACCGGCGGCAGCGTGCCCGCGCGCTCGGTGGCGGCGCGGGTGAGGGCCCGGCCGATCGGGTGCCCGGACGCGGACTCGACCGCGCCGACCCGGGCCAGCAGTTCGCCCGGGTCGACGTCGGGCGCGGCCACGCAGCGCAGCAGGCTCATGCCGCCGGTGGTCAGCGTGCCGGTCTTGTCGACCACGACGGTGCCCACACGGCGCAGGCGCTCCAGGGCGGCGGGTTCGCGGATCAGTACGCCGAGCCGCGCGCCGCGCCCGGTGGCGGCCAGGATCGCGGTGGGTGTGGCCAGGCCGAGGGCGCACGGGCAGGCCACCACCAGGACGGCCATGGTCGCACCGGCCGCGGCCTGCGGGTCGCCGCCGGCGCCGAGCCAGAAGCCGAGCACGGTCACGGCCGTGGCCAGTACGGACGGGACGAACACGCCCGCGATGCGGTCGGCGAGCCGCTGTGCGCCGGTCTTGCCGGCCTGGGCCTCCTCCACCGCGGCGGTGATCCGGGCGAGGCGGGTGTCCGCACCGACGGCGGTGGCCCTCGCGGTGATCCGGCCGCCCTCGTTGACGCTGCCGCCGGGCACCTGGTCGTCGGGGCCGACCTCCATCGGGCGGCTTTCCCCGGTCAGGTGGGACACGTCGAGCGCGGAGCGGCCGTCGACCACGACGCCGTCGGCGGGCACCCGGTCGCCGGGCCGGACCACGAACACCTGACCGACCGTCAGGGACGCGGTCGGCACGGTCACCTCGACCGTCTTCCCGCCGGGCCCCGGGTGCAGGACGGCCACCCGGTCCGGGACGAGGGCGGCCAACTCGCGCAGCGCGGAGCCGGTCCGGGTCCGGGCCCGGTCCTCCAACCGGCGGCCGAGCAGGACGAACAGCGGCACGGCGACGGCGACTTCGAGGTACATGTGCGCCTCGTCGCCGGTGGCGGGCGGCAGCAGGGTGAAGGGCATCCGCATCCCGGGCTCGCCGGCGCCGCCGCCGAACAGGGCCCACAGGGACCAGCCGAACGCGGCGAGTACGCCGAGGCTGACCAGGGTGTCCATGGTCGCGCCCGCGTAGCGCAGTCCGTGCAGGGCCCGACGATGGAACGGCCAGGCCCCCCACGTGGCCACCGGCGCGGCCAGCGTCAGGCACAACCACTGCCAGTTGGTGAACTGCCAGGCGGGCACCATCGACAGGACCAGTACGGGCAGCGCCAGCGCGGCCACGATCAGGAGGTTGCGCCGACCGGGGTCGATCGCCTCGGCGGCCGGGCCGGTCGCGGCGGCGCCGGCGGGATTCGGGCCGGCCACGGTCGCCTCGTAGCCGGCGGCGGTGATGGCCGCGAGGAGGTCGATCACCGGCAGGGACGCGGGGTGTACGACGCGGGCCCGGCCGGTGGCGAGGTTGACCGTGGCGGTGACGCCGTCGAGCCGGGCCAGCCGACGCTCGACCCGATTCACGCAGGCGCCGCAGGTCATGCCGGAGACGCTCACGTCGGTGGTGATCGGTCGGGTCGAGGTGGTCACAGGGCGGCGCCCGAGGTGCGGAGGCGGCCGTCGGGTTCGCCCAGGCCCATCCGGCCGTGCCCGCCGCCCTCCTCGCCCATCTTGACCGGCGCCCCGGGCGGACCCGGCTTGCGCAGGTCGGGCGCCACCGGGCCGGCTTGGCGGCCGATCGTGAACGCGACGACGAACAGCACCAGCAGCAGGCCGAGGAAGGCGAGCACCGTTCCGGGCGCCGAACCGGCCCGACGCGACGTCGCCGTCGGGCGCGGAGGCAAATCCGAGGTGAGTGCGGTGTCTTCGGCATTTCCGGCATCTTTGGCGGCCCCGCCGGTCCGCGGCCGGAACGGCGGGCGCAGGCGCAGGTGCCAGGGGCGATCCCGGGGGTCGGGTCCACCGGCGAACACGGGCATGAATCGGGCTCCAGGGATCGGTCGGTGGGCGAGGGCACCCCGGTAGTCGGCCGGTGATCATGCCTGGTTCCCGGACGACACGATTCACCCGCACTCGCGGTGGACGTTCGGGATCCGGAGTCGAGTTCGGTCCGGGTTTCGGCGGGGTTCGGGAGAAGTTCGGGAAGTGGGCGGCCACCCCCGGGTCCGATCGGCGCCCGCGGATGGGAACATGAGGCTCACCATGCCTGCCCGGTCCGTGCTTCGAGCCGTTCGCGCCGCGATGTTCGCGGTGGTCTGTGTGTTGCTCGCGCTGTTCGGGCACACCCTGATGTCCGACGCCCCGGTGCACTGGGTCGCCCCGGTCGGGGCCGGGGTCGGGATCGGCGTACTGGCCTGGGCCGTGGCCGATCGCGAACGTGGACTGGGCGCGATCACGGCCGCCGTACTGGCCGCCCAGGCCGGGTTGCACACATTGTTCACGCTGGCCCGGCAACCGGTCGCCGAGCCGACCGGCGCGGCCCGCTTTCGATCCCAGTGGCTTCAAGTGCTGCTGTGCAACGACGACCGCCCCGGCGACGCGCCGACCCACTCTGTGGCCGAACTGCTCACCCGGATGCGGCTCGACCCGGACCTGGCCCGACAGTCCCCGGCGGCGGCCGGCTTCGGCGGGCCTTCGACCGGCTCCGGTGGGCACCACATGGCCGGCGCCGGTTCGGGATCCGGGTCCGGTTCCGCGATGGGCGGGATGAACCACGACGGTGTGCTGATGTCCGTTCTGGGACACGGCGGTACCGGGATGTTCGCCGCACACGTGCTGGCCGCGCTCGGGTGCGGCCTGTGGTTGCGGCACGGCGAGAAGGCGGTTTTCCGACTGCTGCGCCTGCTCGCCACGATGGCGGGCAGCGTGGTGCTCGCGCTGGTCGGCGCCTGGACGTCGCCGATCGCCACCGGCCGCCCCGCGATGCCGAGGGCGAGCCGGCGTCGGGTGCGGGCCGTCCCCAAGTGGGTCAGCCGTCCCCTACCGGGTCGAGGGCCGCCGGCGGCGCTGTACGCCTGACGTCCACCGATGTCCACCGATGTGCGCTCCGGCCCACGCACGCCCGCGCGGGACGGCCGGGTCCGTCGTGCCTTCGGCGCGGTGACCTCGCCCGATCCGGGCCTGCCCCGGGCGCGTCGGCGCCCGCGGCCGTCGTCGCATCGCGGTCGGTGGATTCAGGCGTACCGGTCACCCGAGTGACACCGGTGTCGTGACCGGGGAACGTTCCCCGGTTCTCGCGGCCACGGTGCGATTCTTCACGCCGTTGCCGAAATGTCCGTGTTCGGCCATGTGTGTCCTCGGGTGTTCCACCGCACCGTCGTCGAGTCCGAGTCGCAGGCACCGCCGCACTCGGCTCCCGGTGCGCGCCCCTCCACCCGCTCGGCATCGATCCGCCCGGCGCCGATCGATCGCCGCCCGCACGACGAGGACGTGGACCATGTCTGCTCTCCACCCTGTCGCCCGACCGGAACACCGGCCCGAACACCGGCCCGAGCACCAACTGCCGGCCCTCGCGACCACCTTGATGCTGCGCGCCCCGGCGCGCCGTACCGCTCACCCCACGCCCGACCCGTCCCGCGCGTGCGAAGCCGCGCGCGGCGACCACACCGCCTCGGTGACCCCGCTCGACTCCCGCCGCTCCGGGGATCCCACGCCCGACCTCGACCTGACCGCGCGCGCCCTCGCCGGCGCGGCCGGTGACCCGGAGGCCGTGGACGACTTCGTCCGGGGCACGCATCGCGACGTGTGGCGCTTCGTCGCCTATCTGACCGACGTCCAGAGCGCGGACGACCTCACCCAGGAGACGTACCTGCGAGCCTGGACGGCACTGCCCCGTTTCACGGGGGCGTCCTCGGTCCGGACCTGGCTGTTGTCCATCGCCCGACGCACCGTCGTCGACCGGTATCGGGCGGCGGCCGCGCGGCCCCGTACCGCCGCCGTCGACGACTGGGTGGAAGTCGCCGAACGCCGCCAGGACATCACCCGTCCCGGCTTCGACGAGGGCCTGGCCCTCGACGACCTGTTCGGCGCGCTGCATCCGGCCCGACGCGAGGCATTCGTCCTGACCCAGGTGCTCGACTTCGGCTACGCCGAGGCGGCCGTCATCGCCGGCTGCCCGATCGGCACCGTACGCTCACGCGTCGCCAGAGCCCGAAGCGACCTGATCGCACTCCTGCGCGAGGCCGACGAAGCCGGCTACGACTCCCCGGAACCCCACCCCACCCCCCATCGCAAAGCCGGCTGACCCGGCCATCACCCGAGGGCACGCCACGATCACATGGCGTGCCCTCACCCCCCGGCGCGGATTCGCGCCGGGCGGATGTCGAGACTCCGTCGTCGGTTCCGACCTCGGGGCGAACGGTGGCCCCAAACACCGTTGGCAAGGATCGAGAGGGCGGAAACAGCATGCAGAAGGTTGTGCAACAGGCCATCGACCGGTTGGTGGAGTCGGGCGCCGAGCTGGGCATCCAGGTCGCGGTCTACCGGCACGGCGAGCTGGTGGTGGACGCGGTGGCGGGCGTCGCCGATCCGGACGGCGATCGTCCGGTCACCTCGGACATGCCGTTCTACAGCGCCTCCACGGGCAAGGGGGTGACCGCGACGGTGGTGCACGTCCTCGCGGATCGTGGTGCCCTCGACTACGACACGCCGATCGTCGAGTTCTGGCCGGAGTTCGGTGCCCACGGCAAGGACAAGGCGACCATCCGCCATGCGCTGACCCACTCCGTCGGCGTCCCGGCGGTGCCGGCCGATCTCACCGTGCGGACCTGGCCGACTGGGAGGGGATGTGTGCCCTGATCGCCGGCTCAAAGCCCTGGTGGGAGCCCGGGACCGAGACCGGATACCACGCGATGACCTGGGGTTTCGTGATGGGCGAGATCGTGCGCCGGGCCGTCGGCGCGCCGATATCGCAGGTGCTGCGGCAGGAGGTGGCGGCTCCGCTGGGCATCGCCGACGAATTGTTCTTCGGCGTCCCGGAGTCCGAGCTGGGCCGGCTCGCCCGACTCGAGGACGCGCCCGGCTCCGCCGCGATGATGGCGGCGCTGCCCGCCGACATGCCGATGTTCAAGGCCACGCCCCTCGCGGTGACCCCCAGCGCCGAATACGGCAACAACCCCGTCGTGCTCACGTCGGACATTCCCTCGGGCGGCACGATGTCCGCCCGCGCGCTGGCCAGGATGTACGCCGCGCTGCTCGGCGAAGTGGACGGTGTGCGGCTGGTCTCGGCCGCGCGGCTGCGCGAGATCGCGGCCCAGGCCACGGCCGACGTCGACCGGATGGTCGGCTTCCCCGTGCCGCGCGCGCTGGGCTACAACCTCGGCCGGCCGGGCGCCGCGCCGGAGCAGACGCCCGGCGTTTTCGGCATGCCCGGCATGGGAGGCAGCGCGGCGTACGCCGACACCGAGACCGGCATCTCCTTCGCGCTGACCAAGAACCGGTTCTTCCCCGGCCCCTCGGCCGCGGTCGAGGAGATCGGCGAACTGGTCGCGAGGGCCGCCACCGAGTGAGCCCTTCCGCGGGTGGCCGGGATCGGAGCCGGTCCCGGCCTCGCGGCTGGGGCGGTCGCCGCCGCTACGCCTTGCGGTCCGCGAGTGTGTACGACGCGGCGGCCACCGCCCCGGCCACCGCGAATACCGAGGGCCAGGCGCCGATCTTCTTCGCGAGTGGGTGCGAGGCGCCGAACGCGACCGTGTACAGGCCGGTCAGCGCGGCGGCGGTCGGCGTACCGGCCCGCTCCCGCCACCCCTTGGCCGCCACCGCACCCGCCGCGGCCAACACCGCACCGCCGAGCGGTCGCCGCTTCGTGTAGCGGGCAACCGCGTACCCGCCGATCAACCCGGCGGCGGCAACGGCGGTGGAAGGCACACGAGCCATGGAACGCACTCCTCAAAGCGACGACGAAACCGCGGTCGATCGATGCCACCGGACCCGGCGGCGACCGATCGACCGCTCCGCCCACGAACCTAACCCCCCGCGATTCGCCGCCGCCCCCCCGCCCGGCGCCGAGGTCGCGTCAGGCGACCGCGGTCCCCTCCAGTTCGACCATCAGGGTCGGGATCGCCAGCCGGGTCACCCCGAGCATCGTGGTGGTCGGTGCCACCCCTGCGGCGCCCAATCGTGACGCCAGCACGCCGTAGTGCCGAAAGAGCAGATCGACGTCGGTGGTGTAGACGTTGAGCCGGATCAGGTTCGCGAGGGACATGCCGGCCTCGCCGAGAACGGCCTCCAGGTTGTCGAGGGTCAGTGCCAACTGCGCCGCCATGTCCCCGTCGTGCTCGGGCTTGCCCTCCGCGCTCATCGCGGTCTGCCCGGAGCAGTACAGGGTCCGGGTGTGCCCGGAGACGACCTCTCCCTGGTTGAACCCCAGCTCCGTCGACCACGTCACCGGGTTGACTGCCGTTCGTTCCATCGCCACGTCGGCTCCATTCGCAGGTGTCGGAAGTACATACGTCCGGCGGCTCGACGGCCGCCCCCGACGTCGTGGGAAGAGCCTCGCAATGAATCACGACATCCTTGGTCAGGTATTCCGATAAATTCTCGAGGTGCGCGCCGATCGGTTGGTTTCGCTGGTGTTGTTGCTGCGGCAGCGCGGTCGGCTGACCGCCGCCACGCTGGCCGACGAGCTGGAGGTGTCCACGCGCACCGTGCTGCGCGACATCGAGGCGCTGTCCGCTGCCGGTGTCCCGGTCTACGCCGAGCGCGGCCGGCACGGCGGGTTCGTGTTGTCGCCCGGTTTCCGGACCGAGCTGACCGGGCTGAACCACGACGAGGCCCTCGCCCTCCTGGCTGCCGGATCGGGGCGCGGCGAGCAGGTCTTCGGCCTCGGGTCGGCGCTCGCCTCGGCGATGCGCAAGGTGGTCGACGCGCTGCCCGAAAGCCATCGGGCCACCGCGAACGACGCCGCGCAGCGGTTTCTCGTCGAGCCGGAGACCGACCTGCTCTCGCGCCGGTCGCCGGCCGAGGAGGTGCCCCGTACGGCGATGGTCGAGGTCCGGCGCGCGGTGCTGGCCGGACACCGGCTCCGGATCCACTACGCGCCCACCGGCCGGGAGCCGCAGTGGCGCACGGTGGACCCGATCGGCCTGGTCACCGTGCGCGATCGGGGCTATCTGCTGGCCACCCGATCCGGCGAGGACCGCACCTACCGGCTGTCGCGGGTGCTGGCCGCCGAGGAACTGCCCGAACCGGCCCAGCGGCCGAATCGGGTCGACCTGGACCGGGTCTGGCGCGAACGCTGCGCGCAGTTCCTGGCCGACGAACAATTCGCCGTACTGGTACGGGTGAACCCGGCACGGCGGGAGGAGCTGTTGGCCACCGCGCTGGCCGTGCGCGCCGAAGAGCCCGAGGCGGACGGCCGACTGCGCCTGGAAGTGACCTTCCAGGACGCTCGCCACGCCGAATGGGCCCTGTGGCAACTCGACCCGGACGCCGAGGCACTGGCGCCCCGGTCGTTGCGCACGTCCCTGCACGAGCGCGCCATGGCTGCCGCGACCCGCTACACGACCTCCCCCTGACCGTCGGCCCGCCTTTGTCGGGGGTGGCGGGTAGTGTTCGTCGGTCGGCGGTGTTGTCGGTTGTGAGTGGTTCGTACGCATTCGGTGCGGCGGGAGGAGGTGGGCCGTGGATTCGACTCGGTGCGGGGTGCGCCGTGCCTCGGTCGACCGGGTCGGGCCGGGCGTGTGGTGCGGGTGAGGGCGCCTCGCGTGGCCGTGGCGCCCGACGCCTATGGGCACGGCGGATGGCTGCGGCCGCTCGGGGACGACGGGGTGCCGCTCGGGGCGGCCGTCCACGTGACCGATCTGGTCGCGGCGGTGGCCGACTTCGAGGCCGCGCCGGTGCCGCCCCGATGGGTGTGGGCGTCGGCGGAGAGTGCGTACGCGCCGTTGTTGCCCTGCCGGGTGAGCCGCTGCCACGACCTCGCGCTGGTCGAGTCGCTGCTGCTCGCGCACGAGGAGCGGGTCGGCGAACCCCGCTCGCTGGGCGCGGCCTGGGCCCGGCTGAAGGGCCTGCCGGTGCCCGAGGACCTGCCGATCGGCGTCGCCGACGCGCAGGACAGCCTGTTCGTCCCCGATCGGCTGCGGCTGCCCGCCGGCGTCGACGCGCTGGAGGCCGTGGTGGCGGTGCACGCCGACCAGGTGCGCCGCATCGACGCGATCGAGGACGCCGCCCGCCGCTCCCGCTTCCGGCTCCTGGTCGCCGCCGAGTCGGCCGGCGGGCTGGCCGCGGCCGAGATGGCCGCCGACGGGCTGCCCTGGCGGGTCGACGTACACGACGCGCTGCTCACCGAACTGCTCGGCGCCCGGCCCCGGGTCGCGGGCACGCCGCCGCAACACCTCGCCGACCTGGCCGAACAACTGCGCGCGGCGCTCGGCGGGCGGGCGTTCAACCCCGATTCGCATCCGCAGGTGCTGAAGGCGTTCGCCGATCAGGGCGTACGGCTCACCTCGACCCGCACCTGGTACCTGCGCGACGTGTCCCACCCGGCCGCCGCCCTGTTGATCAAGTACAAGGAACTCGCCCGCCTGCACGCCGCGCACGGGTGGGCGTGGCAGGACACCTGGGTGCGCGGCGGCCGATTCCGCCCCGAGTACGTCGTCGGCGGTGTCGTCACCGGCCGCTGGGCCGGTCGCGGCGGCGGCGCGCTGCAGATCCCGCGCGTCCTGCGCGGCGCGGTCGTGGCCGACCCCGGGTGGCGGCTGGTGGTCGCCGACGCGGCGCAGCTGGAGCCGCGCGTGCTGGCCGCGATGTCGGGCGACGCCGGGCTGGCCCGTTCCGCCGCCGCCGGCGACCTGTACGAGGCGTTGGCCAAGGCCGCCTTCCAGGGTGATCGGGCCAAGGCCAAACTCGGCCTGCTCGGCGCGATGTACGGGCAGACCAGCGGCGACATCGGTCCGCTCCTGACCACCCTGCGGCGGCGGTATCCGGACGCGATGGGCTACGTCGAGGCCGCCGCGCGCACCGGCGAGGAGGGCGGCATCGTACGGTCGCGGCTCGGGCGTACCTGCCCGCCGCCCTCCTCCGCCTGGCTCGACCTCGCCGAGGGCGGCGCGAGCGGCGAACCAGGCGCCGACCGCACCGACGACGCGGGCGCCCGATCCACGCGCGCCCGGGGCCGTTTCACCCGCAACTTCGTCATCCAGGCCAGTGCCGCCGACTGGGCGCTGGCCCTGCTCGCCGCGCTGCGCCGTCGGCTCGCCCGCTACGACGCGTCCCCGTCGGGCCGCCCGCATCTGGTCTTCTTCCAACACGACGAGTTCATCGTGCACAGCCCCGCGGACCTGACCGAGGCGGTATCCGCCGCGATCACCGAGGCGGCGGAGGAGGCCCGGACCCTGGTCTTCGGCGACACGCCCGTCCTGCTGCCGCTGGTCCCGACGGCGACCCGGACCTACGCCGAGGCCAAGTAGCGCACGCCGCCCGCACGGTCGGCCTCAACCGGATCCGGGCCGGGGGCGGGATCGGCCCTCGGCGACCCGGTGGGCCCGGCGGTAGGCGCTCGGGGTGGTGTCGGTGAGGGCGCGGAAGTGTCGGCGCATGGCGGCCGGTGTGCCGAAGCCCGTGCGGTCCGCGATCAGTTCGACGGGGAAGTCGGTTTCCCGGAGCAGGCGTTGCGCCTCTTCCAGGCGGATGCGGAGCAGGTATTGGAGCGGGCTCAGACCGGTGTGCGCGTGGAAGCGGCGGGTGAGGCTGCTGACGCTGGTCCGGGCGTGGGCGGCGAGGCCGGCGACGGTGAGCGGCTCGTGGAGGTGCTTGCGCATCCAGCGCAGTGTCGGGTCCAGGCCGACGCTTTCGGCGACCTCCCGGGCGATCGCCTCCTGGACGTCGTCGGCGTACACGTGCAGCGGGGTGATGAGTTCCCGGCTCGTCGCCTCGGCCACCCGCCGGCCGTGGTCGTGCGCCAGGATCCGCAGGCAGACGTCGATGCCGCCGAAGACGCCCGCGGCGGTGAGGAAGGGGCCGTCCTCGATCGCGATGCCGAGCGGGTCGACGTCGATGTCGGGGTGCAGTTCGGCCAGTTCGTCGGTGTGGCGTCGGTTGGTGGTGGCTCGGCGTCCGCTCAGGAGTCCGGTCGCGGCGAGGGTGAAGGTCCCGGTGTCGACGGCGGCGATCCGGCCGCCGCGCGATGCCGCGGCGCGCAGTGCCGCGAGGACACCGGCCGGCGGCGCGTCCCGAAAGCCGTCGTGGCCCGGGACCAGTACGACGTCCGCGTCCGCGAGGGCATCGAGTCCGTAGGGCGCGCCGATCCGCAACCCGGCCGGCCCGCCGGTCACCCGGGGCCCGGGCCCCGAACAGATCCTGATCTCGTATGCGACGCCGCGATGTTCGCGCCCGGCGACCCCGAACACCAGCCCGGGGGCGGTGAGCTGGTGCCCGGGAACCCCGTCGAGGGCGAGCACGGCAATGACCGACATGACCGAATCCAACCACTCGCGGTCCACCGAAACCGCACACCACATCGACACGCCACGCACCCGTCGCGCGGCCCGCCCGACGCGGGGTGTCCCACGTCGGGCGGGCCGGGGGTGTGGGTGGTGGCGGATCGGGTTACTTGTTGTTGCGCATCGTCGTGTGGATCCAGCTCTTGTACGCGGTGTCGTTCGTGTACAGGCCCGGGCCCGTCGCGCAGCCCGGCTTGCCGTCGCCGTCGCCGGACGTGGTGCCGATCAGCTCCCACCGGCCGGCGCGGTTCTTTTGGATCTGCGGGCCGCCGGAGTCGCCGAAGCAGGCCATGGCGTTGAGCTTGCGGCTGACCGTGCACAGGCGCGTGCCGTCGGTGCGGCCGTTGCACTCGGCGCTGGTGCCCAGCCGGGTGTCCAACTCCTGGAGCCGGTTCGGGAAGACGGCGTTGTCCAGGCTGTCCGGGTCGACGATCGTGCCGAAGCCGAGGAGTCGAGTCGGCGTGCCCACCGGCCCGGCCTGCTTGGCGAGCTTGATCGGCTTCTCCTTGACCGGCCGGTCCAGGCGGATCAACGCGAGGTCGTTCACGTTGTAGCCACCCTCCTCGGCGGGCTGCGAGTAGCCGGGGTGCATCACGATCTTGTCGATCTTGCGCACAGTGCCGCCCTGCGTGCGGTTCTCGCTGCCGATCCGCACCGTCCCGGCCAGTTCGATCGGCAGGTCGCGGTCGACACAGTGCGCCGCGGTGAGCACCCACCGCTTGTCGATCAAGGTGGCCCCGCATCCGGCGTCCACGCCCGCCGCCTTCATCGGCACGTAGGCCATGAACCGGTACTTCTCGGTCGAGTCCTGCCCGTTGACGATCGCCCCGGCGCTGCCGGCGAAGGCCGTGGTGCCGAGCACCAGTGCCGCCCCCGTGGCCGTGAGCGCCTTGGCGACCAGGCCGCGCCGGCGGCGCGGGGAAGCGCCGGTGTCGGCGGTGGGACGCGAGGTGGTTGCGCGCATGTGGTGACCTTTCGTGGAGGGAGTATCGGCCGCACAGGGGTGCGGCGGCCGTACCCGGGGCCGGATGTCTCCCGCATCCGACCTCGTGCTGTTCATCCTCGGCGCGGCGACCGGCTCGAAACAGGCGTCTCGATGTCGTCCTCGGTTAGATTCCGGACATGCCAGTGATCGCGGTGCTCGCGCTCGACGCAATCCCCGGGCATCAGCTCACCGCCCCCGGACTGGTCTTCGGCACCGCCGCCCGGCATCACCCACCGGTCGCCTACGACCTGCGGATCTGTACCGCCCCGGGCTTCACGGCGACCGGTGAACCCGGGTCCTTTCGAGTGGAGGCGCCCTGGGACCCGGCCGTTCTGGAAGAGGCCGACACGGTCCTGATCCCGGGGCACGCCGCCTTTCGCGACGAACCCGCGCCGGAGATCGTAGCCGCGCTTCGGGGCGTGGCCGCGCGCGGCGGCCGGATCGGCGCGGTCGGCACCGGGACGTTCACCCTCGCGGCCACCGGCCTCCTGGACGGCCGGCGCGCCGCCACCGCCCGGCGGTACACCCGGGAACTGGCCCGGCGTCACCCCCGGATCGAGGTCGACGCCGAGGGCGAGGTGGTCGCCGACGGCGGTTTCCACTCCGCCGCCGGGGTGCTCGGCGGCGTCGACCTGTACCTCGACCTGATCACGCTCGACTACGGCCCGGGTGTGGCCATCGAGACCGAGCGGCAACTGTTCCTGCAACTGCACGCCCCCGCCGAGGACATCGACGCCGACGGCCCGGACGACGCCGCGCACAGCGCGTACACCCCACCCGGCAGCAGCCTCGAACCGACCACCGCGTGGCTGGCGGCCAACCTGCACCACCCGATCGCGCTCGCCGACATCGCCGGCCGCGCGGGGCTGGGCGTGCGCAGCCTCACCCGGCGATTTCGCGCCGAGACCGGGCTCTCCCCGCTCCAATACCTGCTCCGCATCCGGATCCAGCGCGCCCAGTGGCTGCTGGAGCGCACCGAGGACCCGGTCGAACGCATCGCGGCGCAGACCGGCCTGGGCACCCCCGCGAATCTGCGCGCCCACTTCCTGCGCGCGACCGGCACCACGCCGAGCGTCTACCGCGCGGCCTTCCGCTCCCTCGTCGCCGACTTCACCCCCTCGCAGCAGTCGCACCGCCCGAACCGAAACCCGGAGTGAGCCGACGAATCGCGATTGCCGCCCCCCACCCGGGAAGACACGGCCCCACCGGCGCCTTTCCCCTGAGGGACCCCCGCCCCGACGACGCGGGGACGCCCACGAGGCACGGCGACGAGACGAGAGGACCGACCACATGCACGCGCAGCAGGTCACCGCACGACTGGGGCGCATCGGCGTCTGGGAGCGCTACGGCACCTACGCGGCCGACCCGGACCCGGCAGCCGCCGCGGCCGAACTGGCCGAACTCGGCTTCACCGCCGCCTGGTTCGGCGGTGCCCCCGCCGACGGCCTGTTCGGGCTCGCCGAGCAACTGCTCGCCGGCTCCGACCGGCTCGGCGTCGCGTCCGGGATCCTCAACGTCCGCGTCTTCCCCGCCGCCGAGACCGCCGCCCGCGTGGCCGCCCTGGAGCGGGCCCATC
The DNA here is from genome assembly GCF_044334985.1 of Embleya sp. NPDC020630. Lineage (NCBI taxonomy): Bacteria > Bacillati > Actinomycetota > Actinomycetes > Kitasatosporales > Streptomycetaceae > Embleya > Embleya sp. NPDC020630. The sequence continues at coordinate 56,348 of NZ_JBIRUB010000007.1, read as the reverse complement.
CCGGCCGCTTCGTCCTCGGACTGGGCGTGAGCCACGTCGAGTTCGCCGAGCGGCTCGGCGTCGAGTACACCCCGCCGCCGGCCACCATGACCACCTACCTGGACGCCCTGGACGCCGCCGGCGACTCGGGGGTGCCGCGCGTGCTGGCCGCGCTCGGCCCGCGCATGGTGCGCCTGGCGCGCGATCGTGCGCACGGCGCGCACCCCTACTTCACCACGCCCGCGCACACCCGCGAGGCCCGCGCGGCACTGGGTGAGGGGGTGCTCCTGGCCCCCCATCAGAAGGTGGTCCTGTCGGGCGACCCGGATGTCGCCCGCGCGGTGATCCGCAAGGAGGCGGCGCTGTACCTCGGGCTCGACAACTACGTCCGCAACCTGCGTCGGCTCGGCTTCACCGACGCCGACCTGGCCGACGGCGGCAGCGACCGGCTGATCGACACCCTGGTCGTATGGGGCGACGAGGAGGCCATCGCGGCCCGGGTCCGCGAACACTTCGACGCGGGCGCGGACCACGTGAGCATCCAGGTCCTGCCGACCGAACCGGGTCACACCGGCCTGCCGCACGCGGAGTGGGCCCGGCTCGGGCCGGCCCTGCGCGACCTGTAGCGGGCCGCCGGCCGCCGTCGAGGCCGCGCGGCAGGTGTACGACCGGGAGCGGACGGGGCAGGAGTAGCAGACGAGCGGGACGACGCGGACGACACGGATGACGCAGAGCACACCGGCGACACACAGTCGCCTCATCGGTGGAACGAGTGGAGCGAGGGTTCGATGAACAGCGCGGAGCTACTGGTCGACGCGTTCGGCCGAGTGCAGGAGGTCGTGCACCAGGCGGTCGCCGATCTGACGCCCGACCAACTGGCCGAGCGACTGGACGACGACGCGAACTCGATCGCGTGGCTGATCTGGCATCTGGCCCGGGTCCAGGACGACCACGTCGCCGACGTCGCGGGCCTGGAGCAGGTGTGGACCGCGCAGGACTGGCACAAACGCTTCGAACTGCCTTTCCCGGTCCGGGCGATCGGCTACGGACAGGACACGAAGGCGGTGGCCGCGGTGCGGGTGGACTCGGCGGACCTGCTCACCGGCTACTACGACGCGGTACACGAGCAGACCATCGGGTACGTCCGCGACCTGACGCCCGCCGACCTGGATCGGGTCGTGGACGAGGCGTGGACGCCGGCGGTCACCCTGGGCGTACGGCTGGTCAGCGTGATCGGCGACGACCTCCAGCACGCGGGGCAGGCGGCGTTCATCCGGGGCATCCTGCTGCGTCGTTAGGACTGCCCTCCCCGCCCTCGCACTCCGCCCCTCCCACGGAGGAAAGGACGCCGTCCCCATGGCCCCCGATCCCGTTTCGCCCTCCCCGTCGGCACACGGCGCACGTTCTCCCGCCGCCGCGTTGTTCGACGCCATCGGGGCGGGCTACGAGAGCGCGTTCGCCGATCTGCCCGAACAACTGGCCGCACTGGACTGGCTGATCGCCGAACTCCCGCCCGGCTCGAAGGTGCTGGACATCGGATCCGGTACGGGCCGGCCGACCGCCGAGCGGCTGACCGCGGCCGGCCACCGGGTGACCGGGATCGACGTCTCGGCGACCATGGTCGAACTGGCCCGGGCCCGGGTCCCGGGCGCCGTCTTCGAACAGGTCGACGCCCGCGACCTGGTCGACGACGACGCGGCCTGGGGCGCGGTCTGCGCGTTCTTCCCGTTCCTGCAACTGCCGCGCGCCGACCTGGACCATCAACTCGAACGCCTGGGTGCCCGGCTCGTGCCCGGCGGGCTGCTCGCGTTCGCGACGGTGCCGGCCGAGGCGGACGGCGTGGAGATCGACTGGCTGGGCCACCGGGCCCGGGTGACCAGCCACGCGCGGGAGGAACTGCTCGTGCGTCTGCGTGCCGCCGGTCTGGAGATCCTGCACCAGCGGGTCAGCGTGTTCCATCCCCACCACCCCGCCGCCGGGCCGGAGGAACAGCTCTTCGTACACGCGCGCAAGTCCGCCGCGGGCTGAGCCGCCGCGGGCTGAGCGGTCGCGGGCCGAGCCGTCGCGGCCGGGGCGCCGGCCGGCCGCCGGCGGTCGGTCGGTACCGTTGACCCGCAGCGGAATGCCGCACTCATCCGGCTCCGCGCGCCTTGTCCGTCCGCCTCGCCTCGTTCGGGATCCTGTGATGACGATGACCGAACGTGCGGAGCCGAGCGACGACGGGCGGCCCGACGGAGCCGCCGCCGCGCGGTCCGGCCGCCTCGCGCCGCCGGAGTGGCTGGCCCTGACCCTGCGCGCCACCCCGGGCCCGATGCCGAAGGCCGCCGCGGTGCGCGCCGCGATCGGCATCGGCGCGCCGCTCGCGGTGGGTGTGCTCGTCGACGACACCGCCTCCGGCGCGCTCGTGGCCATCGGCGCGCTGGGCGCGGTCTTCGGGGACACCGCCGACGCCTACCGGCTGCGCGTCCTCAACATCGCCGTCCCGCAGATCGTCGGCGCGATCGGACTCGCGCTCGGCAGCGCGCAGTTCGGCCACGGCTGGTCCGCCGTCGCGATGCTCACCGTGCTCGCGCTGGTCGCCGGGATGGTCAGCACGATCGGCGCGGTGGCCTCGGCGTCCGGCCTGAACCTGCTGCTGATGGCGGTGATCGGGGCCGGTCTGCCGATGCCCTCGCCGTGGTGGCGCGCGCCGATGTTGACGCTGGCCGGAGCCGGGCTGGTGCTGCTGATGGCGCTGCTCGCCTGGCCCGCGCGCTCGCGCATCCCCGAACGGGACGCGGTCGCCGACGCGTACGACGCGACCGCGAACCTGCTGGCGGCGGCCGGCACCGAGGAGTGGGAGCCGGCCCGGGCCGAGGTGACGCTGACCCTCAACCACGCGTACGACCTGCTGCTCGGCCGGCGGGCGGTTGCACCGGGCCGCAGTCGTGGCATGTCGCGGCTGGTCGCGCTGCTGAACGCGGTCGGCCCGCTGGTCGAGTCGGGCACCGCGACACACGCCGAGGAGCGCCCCGTGGCCGAGGTCGACGTGGCCACTGTGCGCGAGATCGCGGCGGCGGTGCGCGGCGGTACGGTTCCCGTCGGCTCGGCCGACCGCTCGGGCGTGTGCGCTCCGGCCGATCGTGCGGTGGCCGCCGCGATCACCCATGTCCGGGAGACGTTGTCCGGCGCCTACCGGGTGCCCGATCGGGTCGGCCGTCCGGGTGCGCTGCCCGAGCGGGTGGCGGCCGGCGCGCGTGCTCTGCTGGTGTCGGCGGAGTCGTGGCGGTACGGGTTGCGGCTGATGTTGTGCATCGGGGTGGCCCAAGCGCTGGTGTCCGTGGTGGACGTACCGCGCTCGTACTGGGTGCCGCTGACCGTCACCTTCGTCCTCAAACCGGATTTCGGCTCGGTGTTCTCCCGGGCCCTGCTGCGCGGGCTGGGTACGGCGGCCGGGCTGGTGGTGGCGGGCGTGATCCTGGAGTTCGTGCCGCGCGGGGGATGGGAGGTGCCGGTCGTTCTCGTGCTCGCGGCGGCGCTGCCGATACTCTCCCGGCGCGGCTACGGCTATCAGACCGCGGTGATCACGCCGCTGATCCTGATCCTGTCCGATCTGCTGGGGCACCAGGGCGTCGGGCTGCTCGCGCCGCGCCTGGTGGACAGCCTGATCGGCTGCGCGATCGTGCTGGTCGTGGGCTATGCGCTGTGGCCGGAGAGCTGGCACACCCGGGTCGGCGCGCGGTTGGCCACCGCGATCGAGGACACCGCGCGCTACATCGAGTGCGCGTTCGATGAGAACGCCGACCAGGCCGCCCGGGCCCGGACCCGGCGGCGGATCTATCGCGATCTGTCCGACGTGCGGACCGAGTTCCAGCGCGCGCTCGGCGAACCGCCGCCGGCGGGTGCCCGGGCGGCGGCCTGGTGGCCGCTGATCGTGGCGGTGGAGCGGGTGATCGACACGGGTACGGCTGCGGCGGTGCACACCGCGCACGGCGCGCCGCCGCCCTCGCCGGAGGCGGCGGCGCACATCGCCGCCGAACTACGGGCGTTGGCGGCGTCGATGCGCTCCGAGGGCCTGGGCGCGGTGGGGGCGATTCCGGCGGCGGCGGTGGAGGAGCCGCGGGACGTGTTCTCCGACGTGCGCAGGGAGGTGCGTTCGGTGCGCTCGACACTGGACGGCCCGTCGGAGGCATCGGAGCAGCCGAAGAAACCTTGACAGTCGGCGCCGATACGAGCGTCAACCAAGGGTTGACCAATCATGCTGGTCAACCTACGGTTGACGCATGGAGAATCCCACGCGCATGACCAACCCGGTCCGGCTCGACGATCTCATCGAAACCATCAAGCAGACCCACTCCGACATCCTGGAACAACTGTCCGGCGCGGTGATCGTGTCCGATCACCTCGGCGAGGTGGCCGACCACCTCATCGGCCACTTCGTGGACCAGGCCCGCCGCTCCGGCGCGTCCTGGAAGGACATCGGCGCCAGCATGGGTGTGACCAAGCAGGCGGCGCAGAAGCGCTTCGTCCCCAAGGCCGCCGGCGAGTCCGAGCTCGATCCGCGGCAGGGCTTCGGCCGGTTCACCGCCCGAGCCCGCAACCTGGTGGTGGTGGCGCAGAACGAGGCGCACGCGGCGGGCAACGTCGAGATCGGTCCGGTACACCTGATCCTCGGCCTGATCGCCGACCCCGCCTCGCTTGCCGCCGCGGCCGTGGTCGCCCAGGGGGTCACGCTGGACGCGCTCCGGGAGGCGGCCCGCGCCGAACTGCCGCCGACCGCCGAGACGGTGCCCGACCTCGTCCCCTACGACGCGGCGGCGCGCAAGGTCCTGGAACTCACCCTGCGCGAGGCGCTGCGCTTGGGCCACAACTACGTCGGCACCGAGCATGTCCTGCTCGCCCTCCTGGAGTTCGAGGGCGACTCGGATGGCCTTCTCGGCGGCCTGGGCATCGACAAGACGGCCGTCGACGCGTATCTGGCCGAGGCACTGGCGGCCATCGCGGGCGCAGCCGACGGATCGCAGGACTGAGCCCGCACCGCGATCGGTGGTGTCGTCCACACCACGGCCGCCCGAGCGGCGTCGTCGCTGGCCCACCGCCGGGGACGACGCCGCTTCGGTGTTCCCGTCCGACTCGCCCGGCACCGTCGTTTCCGGCGTCATCCTCGCGTCGATCCCTGGACACGGCCCGCCTCACCGTGGTGACCGGGCGTTTGCGCGGTCGACGTAACCCCCGACGCGGGGGCGTGTGATGTTCGCGAAACCGCCGCTCTCCAGCGTCCCGGACATGGGGCTCGGGCGGCGGTGACCGCACCCACGCCGCGCGGTGACCGGGCGCACCCGACGAACCGCGGCCGGCTGTGTACGAAGGGCGCCATCAGCGCCGAACTGCGCACCGCCCCGGACCGGTTGACCACCGCACTGGTCCACGCCGAGCGCGACGCCGCGCCGACGCCGACCGGGGTGGACGCGGCGCTCACCACGACCGCCCGGCGGGCGCGAGATCCTGGACGCGCACGGCCCGGACGCGCCGGCCTCGACGCGGGTCGCATGGCCAAGGACGTCGACCGCGCGCTGCGCGAGATCGTGGTCGCCCACGGTGGGCGGACCGAGGACGAAGCGGACGCGTACGTACGGCAGATGGTGGGGGAGCGGCGCTATGTGCGGGACGTGTACTGAGCAGTGAGCAGTGCGCGCCGGCGACGCGGGCTCAGACCCGTTCCAGGGCGCGATGCGGCGGCGCGGGCACCTCGACCCGAATGGGATCGCCGGGTCGGATCTCGCCGCCGACGCGGACCACGCCCATGATGCCCGCCTTGCGCACCAGGTTGCCCGCTTCGTCCCGACCGACGACCTCCTTGAGCAGGCCGGCGCGGAACGTGTTGATCTGCTGACACGGGTTGCGCAGTCCGGTCACCTCGACCACCGCCTCGGTTCCCAGGTGCAGCAGCGTGCCGGTGGGCAGACCGAGCAGGTCGATCCCGCGCGTGGTCACGTTCTCGCCCAACTCCCCCGGAGCGACGGTGAATCCGGCGGCGGCCAGCTCCTGGTACAACTCGGCGTGGATGAGGTGTACCTGGCGCAGATTGGGCTGCGTGGGGTCGACCGCGACCCGCGATCGGTGTTGCACGGTGAAGCCGAGGTGGGCGTCGCCCTCCACGCCGAGGCCGGCGAGGAGGCGGATGGTCTCGACATTCCCTTTGCGAAACGTGTGTTCGCCGCTCCGCGACACCGCCACCACACCGCCGAGCACGTCCATGGCGCCTCCTCGGTTTCCATAGGATACTCACTACGATCCGACGACACAGTACGACAACGCCCGCCCGCACCGCACGGGAGCCGGCCTATCGGCGACGTCCCCACGCCGAGATCAGCGGCGCCAGGGCCAGGTCGAGCCGGCCGGCGGCGATGGTGGCCAGGTGGCGGTCGATCTCCTCGTCGCTCGCCAGGCCCTGTTCGACCAGGTGGTGCCGGACCTGCCGCACCGTGGCCGCCTCCAGTACGGCACACGCCGGCGAGGTGATCGGGAAGTACGCGTCGGCCCGCACGTCCTCCAGCCCCGCCGCGCGCAGCAGACGCGGCAGGGTCCGGCCGTAGGCCAGGTCGGCGCCGCGCGCCGCCATCAGGGCTCGGACGTCGGACCGGAGTCGGTTGGCGAGCCGCTGCTCCGGCCCCGACTCGTCCGGGCACGCCAACGGCTGCAACATCGGGTCGGCGTCCTCGACAAGCAGGACGCCGCCGGGCCGCAGCCCCCCGACCATCCGACGCAGCGCCTCGGCGCGGTCGGCGACGTGGATCAGGACCAGCCGGGCGTGCACCAGGTCGAAGCCACCGGCCGGCGGCGGATCGACCGCGACATCGTGCGTGAACACCTCGATCACACCGCCGGCGACGTCCCGCGCCCAGGACACGTCGATGTCGGTGGCGACCACGGCCCCCGTCGGCCCGACCCGCTCGGCCAGCCCCAACGGCACCGAGGTCCCGCCGGCGCCCACCTCCCAACACCGCATCCCGACCCCGACCCCGAGCCGATCCACGTGCCCGAACGTCACCGGGTCGAACAACTCCGCAAGCGCCCCGAACCGGACCCCGGCCTCGGCCTGCCGGTTGTCCAACAGATAGCCCTGCCCCCCACCGACTTCACCCATCCCCCAATCCTGCCCCCCAACAGCTCCACCCACCCACCTCACCCGACCCCATCGACCCGCCCCGCCCCGTGCCCGCCCGCAGCGCTGCGCCCGCTTCCCGCGCTGCGCGACACCGGGCTCCGGCGCACTCCCGCGCACGGGCGTCGCCCCGCTCTGGTAGGCAAGTCCCCACACCCCGGGCCACGCCGCCTCAAAGGAGCCGCTCCGCCATGGACACGTACGCAAAAGCGAACACCTTCGGCGGCCTGCCCGTCGCTCGCCTGAACGACATCCCGAACCCGAAAGCCACGTGGCTCGAGAACGCTCGCGCAGGCGGCCCCCAGCCGCTGCCGGCCGCGGACAAGGCTGCGTGGTCGCTGCGGATCCCGCCATACCGGGCGGCCGAGACCTTCCCCGAGCACTTCGCGCGCTTCGTCGCCACGGTCGACACGACACAAGTGAGCGCGCTGATCATCGGCTGCTGGGGGGAGAGCGACGACACCTCCGGCATCGCCGTCGACGAACTGGTCGCCCACGCCGACCGGTTGCCCGCACTGCGCCACCTGTTCCTCGGCGACATCCGCAGCGAGGAGAACGAGATCTCCTGGATCCAGCAGAGCAACGTCACGCCGCTGCTGCGGGTGTTCCCCGACCTGGAGACCCTGATCATCAAGGGCGGTTCGATGCTCATCCTCGACCCCGTCGAGCACGCGGCGCTGCGGACCCTGGAGTTCCAGAGCGGCGGCCTCCCGGACGACGTGGTGCGCGCCGTCGGCGCATCGGTGTTCCCCGCCCTGGAGTCCCTCGAACTGTGGCTCGGCGTCGAGGAGTACGGCGGCGACGCCACCGTAGACGACCTGGCCGGCATCCTCGACGGCCGCGGCCTGCCCGCGCTCACGACACTCGGCCTGATGAACAGCGAGATCCAGGACGAGATCTGCGCGGCCGTCGCCTCGGCCCCGATCGTCTCCCCCCTGCGGACGCTCGACCTGTCCATGGGCACACTGGGTGACGAGGGCGCCGAGGCACTGCTCACCGGACAGCCGCTGACCCACCTCGAACGACTCATCGTGAGCCACCACTTCATGACCAAGCGGATGCGCGACCGACTGGCGGAGGCCCTGCCCGGCATCGTCCTCGGCCTCGACGACGTCGAGGAGGAGGACAACCCGGACGGAGCCGAGGTATGGCGATACGTCGAGGTGTCCGAGTAACGGGGGTGGTGCCCACTCCCCATGACGTCCCCGTGCGAGGAGTGCGCGGAGACGACTGTGCCCCGCGGGCGCACTGCGGTGCGAGGGGCGCGTACCCGGCGTCGGCCTCGGCGGTGGGCTGTGCTCGTGCGCTCAGCGTGGACGTGGCCACCCTGACCTCGCAGCCCCACCTTCACGAGCTGCGTCAGGATCGCCTCGACGCCTTGATCCATCCGATTCGAGAGGCGCTGGATCTGTACGACATCGGGGCGGATGAAGGCACCGTCCCGCGTGATCTCGCCGCCTTGGAGGCGCATGCCGAGGAGCTGTGTCGGCTTGTGCGCGGGTGATCTCCGCGCCGTGGGGCTGGAGTTGCCGGGTCTGATCGCGGAGCTGACCGCGACGGTTCACGAGGTGTCGACCGATGGCCGAGAGCGCGGATACGCCGTACTGGCCGGCGCCTTCAGGACGGCCTACGACGTGACGACCAAACTCGGGTATCACGACCTCTGCGGTGTCGCCCTGGACCGCATGGAGTGGGCCGCGAAGCGTGCGTCGGATCCGGTGCTGGTCGCGATCCGTCAGTACCTGCGGGCGCTGGCCTACCTGCGGTCGGGCCGCTACGAGCGGGGCTCGCGGCTGCACGTGTCGGGGCGTCGGGTACTGGAACAAGCCGACCAGGACGCCGTAGAGACGATCGCGGTGTCGGGTCGGATCCATGCGCTGGTCCGCCAATACCCGGCGGATGGCGCGGTCGCCCCGGTGTGGCTGCGGATGTTGCCGATCGGGTCTCGGGTCGAGCACCTGCCGGCGCGGGTCCTGGTGGGCACCGCGGCCGAGGTCCACGACTGGTTCACCGAGTGCCGGGCCCTCCTGGTCGAGGACGGGTGGCGGATCGGCGGGCCGGTGCGGGCCGACGTCGAGGTGGTCGACCCGAGCCGCCTCGTCTCCTGACCTCCCGCCCGCCGATGCGGCGGTGCGTCTCGCCAAGCGCGACGCGGGTCGGAGTGTCCCTGGCGGGGTTCGGCGAGGTCGGCCGGGAGGTGATGCGTAAGTCGTCCTCCGTCGCACGATCGTTCTCACGGAACTCGGCTCCGGTCGGCCGCCCGCGTCGCCGAGCGTCGTCACCCGCCGGCAACGGGCTTACCGCGCAACGGAGTTGGTGCCGGGTGTCGATCGGGAGAGCAGGCGACGCGGTCTCATCCGATGCGATGTGATCTGTGTCACCCAGGAAGTTCATGTTGATGTCGCCGCATTTGGTGGCGGCCTCGCTCGGAGTCGCGGATGCCGCCGGGCGCCGAGCGCGAGGCCGCGTCGATTCGGTGGATCGCGGCGTCGCGCGATAGGCATGGACCCCGCCCGCCGCGCCCCGTTCGGCGACGGTCGTGGGCGGGCAAGCCGCGGGACCCGGTCCCGATGATGCGTTCGTGGAGGATTCCTGATGCGCGCCCGTGCCCCTCGTGACTTCGACCAACTGCCTTACGCCCACCGGCTCGTGGCGTTCGACGGCGAACTCGACCGGGAAGGCGACCACGAGTTCGCACACTTCGACGGAGGCGTGTTCACGGACGTGGAGGGCGGCGGTACCGCGTTCACCTCGTCGGCCTTCTCCTCGGTGAGCTTCGACGGCGGCCGTTTCCGCCGCGCCCGGTTCGACGACGTGTGGCTGCACGCCGCCCGCATCGTCGGCACCGACCTCGCGGAAACGACGTGGATGGACGCCGAGTTCACCGCGTGCGTCCTGGCCGGCCTCGAGGTGTTCGGCGCCGGGCTGCGCCGCGTGGTCTTCCACAACTGCAAGTTCGACTCGGTCAACCTGCGCGGGGCCAAGCTGCGCGAGGTCTCCTTCGTGGACTGCCTGCTGCGCGACGTGGACTTCGCCGGCGCGACGCTGACCGATCTGCGCTTCCCCGGCTCGACCCTGGAGCGGGTCCGCCTGGACAATGCCGTGTTGACCAGGGTCGACCTGCGCGAGGCCGGCGCGCTCGGCTTCGCCTCCGGCGTCGACGCATTGCGCGGCGCGACCGTCGACAGCGCCCAACTCCTCGACCTGGCCCCGGCGCTCGCCCAGGTCCTGGGCCTGATCGTCAAGGACCGGTAGGCGCACACGGGGAGTTGGCCGGCCGGCCCGTCGCCGCCCCGATTTCCGCGCCGAGAGGAACAGGCGCGAGGTTCGCGGATCGCAGCGCAACCACCCGGGCACACTGGGTGAGTAGGCCGTTCCATTCCCGAAGCGTGAGGTCGTGCGCAACCATGGCTCAGCCCGCATCCCCCACCCCGTCAACCTCGAACGCATCACCACCTTCGGCCGCGGCGGCGTCGGCGGCCCGCTGGCCGGCCATACTGGTCAGCGGCGCCGGCATCCTGATGACCCTCGACGTGACGATCGTCAATGTCGCGCTGCCCGACATCGCCGACGATCTCGGCGCCCGGCTCGGTGGCCTGCAGTGGGTGGTCAGCGCCTACACGCTCGCCTTCGCCGCGCTGCTGCTCGCGGCCGGTTCGGTCTCCGACCGGATCGGCCGGCGGCGGGTGTTCGGCGCGGGCGTGGCCCTGTTCACCGTCGCCTCGGCGGCCTGCGCGTTCGCGCCGAACGTGGGCACGCTGATCATCTTCCGCGGCATCCAGGGCGTGGGCGCGGCGATGGTGATGGCCACCTCGTTGGCGCTGCTCGCGTCCGCCTACTCCGGGCGCACCCGCCAGACCGCGATCGGCGTCTACTCCGGCCTCAGCGGTGCCGCCGCCGCGCTCGGGCCGCTGGTGGGCGGGGCACTGGTGGACGGGCTCGGTTGGCGGTGGATCTTCCTGATCAACCTCCCCGTGGGTGTCCTGGTCGTGGTCGGCACCTGGCTGAAGCTGCCCGACGACACCACCGACACGGCCGGGCGCGGGCGACTCGACCTGGCCGGCGTACTGCTCGCGATCGGCGGCCTGTTCGCGCTCAACTACGCGGTGATCAAGGGCCCGGAGGAGGGGTGGACCGCGACGATCGTGCTGACCACGCTGATCGTCGGGACGTTACTGATCGTCGCCTTCGTGGTGGTCGAGGTGGTCCGGCCGTCGATCGCGCTGCTCGATGTCCGGCTGTTCCGGATCCCGTCGTTCACCGGGGCGATCCTGGCCAGTCTGTTCGGCCGGATCACCTCGTTCGGGCTGTTGCCGTTCCTGATCCTGTGGTTGCAGGGCATGCTCGGCAACTCGCCGTTCCGGACCGGCGTCAAGATGCTGGTGCTGACCGTGCCGCTCCTGCTGATCGCACCGCTGAGCGGGCTGGTACAGCGGGTGCTGACGCCGGGTCAGGCGATCGGGGTGGGCTTCGCGGTGGCCGGGGTCGGGTCTTTGACCATGGCCCGGGTGGACGCGGACAGTTCGTGGACGGTCATGTTGCCGGGCTTCATTCTGCTCGGCATCGCGGGTGGATTGAGCTTCCCGCCGCTGATGGGCGTGGCGGTGGGCGTGGTACCGGCCGAGCGGGCCGGGATGGCCTCCGGCGCCACCAACATGTTCTTCCCGCTGGGCACTTCGATCGGCGTGGCCGCCGGCGGCGCGCTGCTGACCGCGCGGATCGCCGACGACCTGGGCGACGACGTACTCACCGGCGGCGGTGTGCCCCCGGGCGCGGCCGACCGGGTTCGCGACGGGGTCGCCTCCGGCCGGTTCGCCCCGCTGAAGGACCACCCGGCGGCGCTCGCCGACGCCCGGGGCGCCTTCACCTCCGGCCTGGCCCAGATATGCCTGCTGATGGCCGTCATCGGCTTCGTGGCGGCGATCCTGTGCACGGTGCTCATCCGCGAATCCGACCGCCACGAGGCCCCGCCGCCGGCGGCGGGCTGAACACGTTCGCGACCCCCGACGATCCCGGACGGGCTCGCGTACGCCGATCGCCCGGACGCGCTCGCGTGGGGCGCGGGATTTCGGGTGACGATGATTATCGTTGGCGGGCCCGGGCGGGCCCGGGCGGGCGGCGAGCGGCGCGACCTGTGAGGATGTCCGCTGGTGTCGCGCCCGACCGCGGGTCCTGTCGCGCCGGGGCAGTTGTGCCGATGCGTCGAGGGACGCGGCGGAGGCGGATGTCGCCGGGTGCGGCACGGGCGGGGGAAGTGGCGGTGGGCGAGATGCAGGGGGCGGACCGGATGGGTGCGAGGGAGGAGTCGGCCGGGGGATCCGGAGGACTGATGCGACCGCGGGGACTCGTCGATCTGCGCGGGCAGGAGCACGGGCCCGCCGTGCTCGGGTATCCCGCCGGCGCCGTCGTGGTGGTCTCCGGGCTGCCGGGGAGCGGTAAGAGCACGCTGCTGAACCGCTGGTCCGGATCGGCCGTCGTGGTCGACCCGCGTACGGCGCACGTCGAGTATCAGGACCGGATGCCCTCGTGGTTGCCGTACGCGGTGTATCGCCCGTGGGTGCGGCTGCAACACGTCAGGCGGCTGCGCGCACACGTGCGGAGCGGGAGGCCGGTCCTCGTGCACGACTGCGGCAGCCGATCGTGGATGCGTCGGTGGTTGGCCAGGTCCGCCGAACGGCAACGACGCGAACTGCACCTGGTCCTGCTCGCGGTGGACGCCGCCGACGCGCTGGCCGGGCAGGAGAAGCGCGGACGCTGGGTGCCCGGCCGGGTCTTCGACCGGCATCGGCGCGGCCTGACCCGGTTGTTGCTGGCGCTGTCCGCACAGGGCGCAGCGGTCGTCCCCGAGGCCGCCTCCGTCGTACTGCTCGACCGCACCCTGCGCGAACACGTGGTCGCCCTGGAATTCGGCCCGGACCGCGTGGCCGATCCCCGTCCAAAGACCCCCGAGCGGCCTCCGGTCCCGCCCACCGCGCCCCCCGCCCACGTCGTCGCCACCCGACCCCGACGCGACCCGAGGGCCCCCGAACCCGCGTCATAGCGGCCGGGGCGGGGCGCGTCGCCGCACCAGCGGCGACCCCGTGCGCCGCGCCCCGATCCGAGCCGCCCCGTCGGCTCGCGTGTCCCCGATGCCGCGCCGGCCGCCGAGTCCCCTGTGCCCGGCGGACGAGCGCCACTCATCGGAAGCATGATTCACCGCGCCAACAGGTGCAGCCCACGGTGCATGTCGTGGGCCGGTTCGAGCACGGCGAGCGTGGTGAGCGCCACCGCTCCCGCCCGCTCGGCCCGGCGCATCCTGGCCTCGGCCCGCCGCTCCCGCCACGCCGTGCGCCGCAGCGCCGCGCGGTCCGCGTCCGCCAGGATCTCCCGCTCGCGCGCCTTGAACATCTCGTACTCGATCATGACCGTCTCCCGTTACCCCCGACCCGGCCTCCCCGGTTCGTGGTAACAGCTTCGCGGCCCAGGTGGGCCCCGGACATCGGGCGGATGCCCCATCCCCACACGCCGGACAAACCCCGAGACCCCTAAGGCGTCCTAGGGATCCCCACCCGCCGCCCCGGAACCAACCGGGCAACCGGCCCCGCGCCCTAAGACGCCGCCCGGCTGTACACCGAGTCCTTCGACAAGAACATGGTCGACAAGGACGAGTACCCGCACACCGCGATGATCGAGGACCGGCGACCGGCCGAACCGGTGATGAGCTCGGCGGTCCAGGTGGTCTGGGAGACGTTCTGCAACCACTGGGACGTGACCCCGCGCTTCGTCCCGATCAGCGAGGAGCACCGCGCCCTCGACGGCCACGACCTGGCCGCCTACGTGGACGAGAACACCCCGCCGCCCCGCTCGCCTCCCGCTCAGCCCAGTCCCAACTCCCGCTCCCCGAGCGGCGCGAAGAACGCCTCCACGTCGGCCGCCCCGACCTCCGCGAGCGTCGCCGGCGACCAGCGCGGTCGGCGATCCTTGTCCACCACCTGCGCCCGTACACCCTCGACCAGATCGGGCGTGCTCACCGCCGCGCACGAGACCCGGTACTCCTGGTCCAGCACCGCCCCGAGCGACCCGGCCCGCCGGGCCCGGCGCAGCGCCGCCAGCGTCACCTTCAGCGCCGTGGGCGACTTGGCCGCGATCAGCTCGGCCGCCTCCTTGGCCGCCGGTTCGCCGCTGTCGAGCAGCCGATCCAGGATCTCCTCGACGGTCTCCGCCGCGTAGCACGCGTCGATCCAGGCGCGCCGATCGGCCAGTACGCCGGCGGGCGCGGGCTCCGCGTGGCGGGCCGTCGCCTCGGCCGGGTCGTCGGCGGCCAGGGCGTCGAGCAGGGCGGGCAGCCGGTCCGAGGGAACGAAGTGGTTGGCGAGCCCGCACAGGATCGTGTCGGCGGCGCCGATCGCACCGGCGGTGAGCGCCAGATGGGTGCCGAGTTCGCCGGGGGCGCGGGAGAGCAGGTACGTGCCGCCGACGTCCGGTACGAAGCCGATCCCGGTCTCCGGCATGGCCACCGTCGAGCGCTCGGTGACGACGCGTACGTCGCCGTGCGCCGAGACGCCGACGCCGCCGCCCATCACCACGCCGTCCATGATCGCGACGTAGGGCTTCGGATACGCCGCGATCCGCGCGTTGAGCAGGTATTCGTCGCGCCAGAACTCGCGCGCCGCGTGCCCGCCTTCGAGCGCGTCCGCGCGGATCGCCCGGATGTCCCCGCCCGCACACAGTCCGCGCTCGCCCGCGCCGGTGATCAGTACGGCCGCGACGGAGTCGTCCCCCGCCCACTCGGCGAGCGCGGCGGTGATCCGGCGCACCATCGGGTGGTCCAGCGCGTTGATCGCGCGCGGCCGGTTCAGGGTGATCCGACCGAGCCGGCCCGCCGGTCCGATGCGATCGACCAGCACGGTGTCCTCGGGGGCGGGCTGCGGCGGCTGCGCGTGCGGCGTCATGGTGCGTCGTTCCCTTCGGGTCCGGAAAAAGCCGATCGGCGGCGGCCCCGGCGACCCGCCCCGTTCGCGGCTCCCCGGCGTCCGTACACCCCGACGATCTGTCTCGGCACCGTATCGCCCGGCCCTCGACGCTCCGCAGGCACGCACCCTTGCGGGCCCCTGCGCTGACCGCCCGGCGCGGAGAATCCTTTCGCAAAATCGCCTTGACAAAGTCGCGCGATTTCTTGCTAGACCTACCCAAGCCGGTTCACCCAACCGTCGTCAATCGACGCATTCATGGGGGTTTGCGCCATGGGCGGATCACCGCTTGTTTCTCTTCTCCACGTCGCCGAGGTCACCCGGATCACCCCGCGCATGACGCGCGTGAGCTTCACCGGGGAGGGGCTCGGCGAGGACTTCGCGACCTGGCCCGACCAGCAGCTCAAGCTGTGCTTCCCGCGTGCCGGACAACGCGTACCGCTGCTGCCGCAGGAGGATCCGGACGACCTCGGGCGGTGGTACGGGGCGTTCCTGGCCATCCCCGAGGCCGAACGCCCCTGGATGCGCAGCTACACGGTCCGCGCCCACCACCGCGAACGCGCCGCGATCGACGTCGACTTCGTGCTGCACCCGGACGCCGGCCCGGCCACCCGGTGGGCCGAGTCGGCGCGCCCCGGCGACATCCTCGCCCGCTACGGCCCCTCGGCGGCCTACGCCAGGCCGCTCGGCGCCGCCGACACGCATCTCCTGGTCGGCGACGAGACCGCGCTGCCGGCCATCGGCTCGATCCTGGCGGCGTTGCCCGAGGACACGCACGCGATCGTGTACGCGGAGGTGGTGGACGCGGCCGAGGAGCAACGTTTCCGCACCCGGGCCCGGCTCACCACGCACTGGCTGCATCGCGGCACGGTGCCGGCCGGGCACGGTGACCTGCTGCCGGCGGCGCTTCGGGCCGCCCGGTTGCCGGAGGGGTCGACGCGGGCCTGGTTGGCGGGTGAGGCGGGCACGGTCCGGGCGCTGCGCCGGCACCTGGTCGACGAGCGCGGACTGGCCAAGGGGGCGGTCGAGTTCGCGGGCTACTGGCGGCTGCGGCTGACCCAGGACGACGCGCCGACCGAGGCGGACCTGGCCGAGGCACGCGAGCGGATGGCGGACGCGGCGGCGACCGGCTCCTGAGCGAACCGGGCCCGACCCCTTGTCTCCGTCTGTCGCCGTCGCGCCTACGCCGCCTGCCACGACGGGCTGCGGCCGGCCATCGCGACCACCCGGTCCAGCAGCGGCGCGTCGGCGGGGACGGCCGGCGGCGGCGCGAAGATGGCGTCCGGGTCGGGCAGATCCGGGTCGACCGCCTCCTGGGCCGGGGCGAGGAAGGCCGGGGAGGCCTCCAGGTTTGCCGTGTCCACGGTGTACTCGCGGCCCCGCGCGCGAGCCAAGTCCCGCCCGTGCAGCAGGAGTTCGTTGTGCGCGACGAGGCCCATGACCTCGGCGCGCACGTGCGCACGTGCCCGCATCCGCGCATCCGCATCGCGTTTCTCGCGCGCCTCCGCCCGTGCGGCCGGCGACGACGTCGACGTCGCCGGCCGCACCGCTCAGCCCGCCGGCTCCTCCCGGTAGGTGATCAGCCGTACCGCCGGCGCGGAGACGACCTGGACGACACCGGTGCCGGGGATGCCGAGGTGGACGAAGCCGCCCTCGATCGCGACGCGCGCGGTCGGGACGGAGGTGGTGGGTACGCCGTCGGCGCTCCGTACCGGGTAGCCGTCGCCGAGTTCGACGGACGCGGTGTGCCAGGTGCGGGTCACGCGGTCACCTCCGGGAAGTCCAGCTCGGGCCGAGCCAGGTGGTTGTAGTAGTTGGACAGCGTGTTCAGCGCGATGTGCGCGACGATCTCGGCCTCCTCGGCCTCGGTGACCCCGGCCGCGCGGGCCTTGGACCTGTCCTCCTCGCCGACCCGGCCCCGGGTGCGGACGATCCGCCGGGCCAGGGTCAGCACGGCGTCGGTGTGCGGATCCGCGTCGTGCGCGTCCCGGGTCTCCCGCAGTTCGTCCTCGGTCAGGCCCATCAGGCCGCCCCGGTAGGTGTGCGCGCTGACGCAGTAGGTGCACTCGTTCTCCTGCGCGATCAACAGCGCCAACTGCTCCCGGAGGCGGGCCCGCAGGACACCTCGGGTGAGCCGGTCGCGCATCGCGAGGTAACCCTCCAGCGCGGCCGGACCGCTCGCGAGCGCCGCGTACAGGTTCGGCACCCGGCCGAGCTGCTTCTCGACCCGCGCCAGCAGGTCGGCATGCGCGTCGGTCGACCCGGGCGACGTAGGCGCGGATGTGGGTGTGGGCGCGGGTGTGGACGACATGTGAACCCCCGTTGCTCTCTCGCTTCGATGTGCCGCCAAAAAACGGTACCGATCGGTGCCGTTTTGCAGACGGTACTGATCGGTACCGTTTCCGGTCAAGAGGGGTTAGGATCCGAACGTGCCCGTCAAAGCCCGAGACCGTCTGCTCGCCACCGCCGAGGAACTCTTCTACGCCGAGGGGATCCGCGCCGTCGGCATCGAGCGCATCCTGGCCGAATCCGGCGTCGGCCGGGCGTCGTTGTATCGGCACTTCCCGAGCAAGGACGACCTCGTCGTCGCCGTCCTGGAGGCGCGCGATCGGCGCTGGCGGGCCTGGCTGGCGGAGCGGGTCGAGGCGCTGGGCGGCGGCCCGGCGGCCGTGTTCGACGCGCTCGCCGAGCGGTTCGCGCGCAACGACTTCCGGGGGTGCGCGTTCATCAACACGATGGTCGAGTCCGCCGACCCGGACGGTTCGGCGCACCGCGTCGCGGCCGACCACAAGGAGCGGGTGGTGGCCTACCTGGAGCAGCTCCTGACCGCCGCGCAGGTCTCGGAACCGGCGCTCCTGGCGCGCGAGTTCGCGCTGCTCATGGACGGTGCGATCGTCACCGCGCTGCGTGAGCGCACCCCCGCCCCGGCGGTCCGGGCCCGTCGGATCGCCCAGGCGCTGCTGGCGGCCGACGGGGCCGGGTAGGGGTGCCGGTCTTCGGTTACGGTGCGACCGCCGCCAACTCGGCGACCGTGCCGGACACGATGGTCCGGATGTGCCGGGTGATGTGCTCGATCGGCCAGTCCCACCACGCCAGTTCGAGCAGGCGCGCGACGTCCTCCGGGCTGTACCGGGTACGGATCGGCTTCGCCGGATTGCCGCCGACGATCGTGTAATCGGGGACGTCGTCCACCACCACGGCACCGGAGGCGACGATCGCGCCGTGTCCGATCCGGACCCCCGGCATCACCATGGCCCGATACCCGAACCACACGTCGTTGCCGATCACCGTGTCGCCCCGTCCCGGCAGGCCGGAGATCAGATCGAAGTGGTCGGCCCAGGACCCGCCCATGATCGGGAACGGGAAGGTCGAGGGCCCGTCCATCCGGTGGTTGGCCCCGTTCATCACGAACCGCACGCCCTCGCCCAGCGCGCAGAACTTCCCGATCACCAGCCGCTCCGGCCCGTAGTGGTAGAGCACGTTGCGGGTCTCGAACGCGGTGGGATCGTCCGGGTCGTCGTAGTAGGAGAAGTCCCCGACCTCGATCAGCGGCGAGGTCACCAGCGGCTTGAGCAGGACCACGCGCGACTGCCCCGGCATCGGGTGCAGCACGGTGGGATCGGCGGGCGTCTGGGCCTCCACGGCGGACTCCAAGGGTGGATCGGCCGGCCGACGGGGGCCGGTGGGACGGGGATTGGGCACCTCGGGCGTGGCCGCCGGCTACTCGTACCGGTACTTCAACGAGTCCTCCTCCGCCTGCCGGACGGCCTCGATGGTCAACCCGGGCATACGCAGCTGGGCCAGGGTCACCTCGGCCGAACTCGGCTGGGCGCCGGCCGGCAGCCAACCGTCCGGCTTCCAGGCCGAACTGCGCAGCAGCGCCTTGGGGCAGTGCGGGTACACCTCGTCCAGCTCGACCTCGAGCGCGCTGACCGGCGGCTTGCCCACCGGCGTGAGTCGCGCCGGCAACTCGGGCCGCGCGGACACGCACGCGCGCCCGTTGGCGCGAAGTGTGGTGGTGCGCCCGGGAATCACGAACAGCAGACCGACCCGGCCGGTCTCCACCACGTTGTGCAGCGTGTCGAGGCGCTTGTTGCCGGTGGCGTCGGGGATGACCAGGGTGCGGTCGTCGAGCACGGTGACGAACCCGGCCGGGCCGCCGCGCGGGGTGACATCGCAGCGGCCGGCGGCGTCGGTGCCGGCGACGAAGACCAACGACGCGCAGCCGACCAGCGCGCGGGTCTTCTCGGTGAGCCGGTCCATCTCCTTGGCCGCGGCGGCCGCGCCCGGATGCTCGTACACCTCGCGCAGGCCCGTGACGTCGGATATCGCGTCCGCGCTCAACGCGTCGAACAGACTGGGACCGCGCTCCGCGATGGGGTTCTCGGTGCTGGTGATCATGCGGCCACCCTAGGTGCTGCTCCCGAACCGCCTGTCCGTCCCCATAGGGTCGAGGCATGCGTGACGATCTCGACCTGCCCGTGCCGGTGCCCGACGAGGTGCGGCGGGTGGTCTCGCTGGTGCCCTCGCTCACCGAGGCGGTCGCGGTGAGCGCGCCCGGCCTGCTGGTCGGCGCCACCGACTGGTGTACGCATCCCGCCGACCTGGACGTGGTCCGGATCCGGGGCACCAAGAATCCGGACCTGGACGCCATCCGCGCCCTCGCCCCGGATCTGGTCCTGGCCAACGAGGAGGAGAACCGCCCGGCCGACCTGGCCGCGCTGCGGGCGGCCGGAATCGCCGTGTGGGTCACCCGGGTTCGCGGTCTAAACGAGGCCTTCACCGCGCTGGAGCGCATGCTCGTGCTCGGCTGCCGACTGCCGGCGCCGCCCTGGCTCGCCGCCTGCCGGGCCGCGTGGGCGGCACTGCCGGCGGCCCCCCCGCGCCGCGCGATCGTCCCGGTGTGGCGGCGGCCGTGGATGGTCGCCGGCCGGGACACCTTCGCCGCCGACGTGCTGGCCCGCTTCGGCCTGACGAACGTGTTCGCGCAGCACCCGGAACGTTGGCCGAAGGTCTCCCTCGACGAACTCCGCGCCGCCGACCCCGACGTGGTGGTGCTCCCGGACGAGCCCTACCGGTTCACCGCCGAGGACGGCCCGGAGGCGTTCCCCGGCCTTGCGGTCGCACTGGTCGACGGGCGCCATCTCACCTGGTACGGCCCGTCGTTGGCGGCGGCCCCCACGGTGCTCGCCGGGCAACTGGCGGCCGCCGGCCGGTTCGACGGGTGACCCGGGGCGCACTCGCGGCGCGGCTCAGAGGTTGATCTGATACAGCACGAATCCGCGGTTCAGCGCCACCCGGTCGTAGAGCCGGCGGGCGGTGGTGTTGTCCTGATGGGTCGACCAGTACACCCGGGAACACTCGTGTTCACGCGCCCACTCGGTCACCGCACCGATCAGCGCCCGGGCCACACCCCGACCGCGAGCCTCGGGCGCGGTGAACAGGTCCTGGAGGTAGCAGACGTCGGGCGCGGTGGTGCTCGCGTGCACCAGGAAGTGCGTGATGCCGACCAGCTTCCCGTCCACCTTGGCACCCAGCGCGTGCATTCGGGTGTCCTCGCGAAAAGCGCTCCAGGCGCGGTCGAACATCTCGGGGGCGAGGGTGCGTTCGTAGAAGGTGTTGTACCCCTCGAACAGGGCCTGCCAGTCGGCTCGATCCGCCGGGGTCAGCCTGCCGATGTCGACCATGCGCCACCTCTTTTCGTCGATGCGTCGGAAGATCGAACGTTATCGGAGGCGCGCGGACACGAACGCGCCGCGGCCCGCAGGCGGGAGAGCCTGCGGGCCGCGATCACGGCCGAAGCCGCCGTACTACGTTCGTTCCCGTCGGTGGCGCCGTACGTCAGCGCAGTCGCAGCGCCGCCCGGAACGTGTTGAACAGTTCCGTCTGGTCGGTCACGCCGAGCACGCGGAACGCCTGCGGGCCCTGGGCCGCGATGCGCACCTCGGTGCCGGTGTGCTCCTGCGACTTGCCGGGGGTGTTGGTCGAGTAGTTGACCTTGAGCTGCACACCCTCGTTGGTGACCAGCGTCGAGGACAGACCCGGAGGGGTGGCGTCCAGCGGCACGATCTGGCTGGTGTGCGCGTGGTCCGCGGTGGTCACCACGAGCGTGTCGGGGTGCTTGGCCGCGTACTCGCGGGCGAGCTTGACCGCCTGGTCGAACGCGACGGTCTCACCGATCTGACCGCACGGGTCGGCGGCGTGGTCCTGCTTGTCGATCGAGGCACCCTCGACCTGGAGGAAGAAGCCCTTGCCGCGGTCGTGGCCGCGGCCGGACTGCTTGGCCTCCAGCAGCTCGATCGCCTTGGCGGTCTGCTGCACCAGGGTCGGCGTGGAGGCCGGGCGGTTCGGGTTCGAGGTGACGCAGCGCTGCGGCTCGGTACCGCCGACCGCGGCGGCCTTGCCGGTCCACTCGACCGGGACGTTGACCGGCGCGAACAGGCCGAGCACCGGCTTGCCGGCCCGCGCGGCCTTGAGCGAGTCGGCGTCGGTGGCGATCTGGTAGCCCGACTCCTGCGCCTGCTGGAGCACGGTCTTGCCCGCGAACGGGCCCTGCGTGATGGTCTGGTCGAAGCGGGCCTTGCCGCCGCCGAGGAGGACGTCGTACTTGCCCGCGACGCTCTGCTCGGCGATCGAGCCGGGGCCGCCGGCGGCGATCGTGTCGGTCGGGCACTTGGCCATGTCCGCCGGGCCCTGGCAGCTGCGGTCCGTGGCGTGCGCCTGGAGGACCGCCGGGGTGGCGTCGGTCAGCTCGGCCGTGGTGACGCTGCCCGTGGCGTAGCCGTTCTTCTTGGCCAGCTCCAGGATCGTCGGCAGCGCCTTGTTGGTGTCCGGAGTCTTGGAGATGCGGCCGTTGACCGTCTTTTGTCCGGTCGCCCAACCGGTGCCGCTCGCGGCCGAGTCGGTGACGTAGTCCGGGCGCTTGTCCTTGTCGACGGCGTACGTGGTGTACGCGCCGGTGAGCGGGAACCCGTCCATGTTCAGTCGACCGGCCGCGCCGACCGAGTAGTTCCGGGCCAGGGTGATCTCGGAGTCGCCCATCCCGTCACCGAGCAGCATGATGACGTTCTTGGCCTGACCGTCCTTGATCGCGTGCCGGGCTTGATCCGCCTGACCGAACGCCGACGCCGCGCCGGGTACGGCGACGCCGGCGGCCAACACGGCGGCCGCCCCCCACGCGAGATGACGACGGGACAAACGCAGATCCGGCATTTTTCCTCCTTCGAGGTCGACGCGTTGCCGACGATGCCGAGTCCATCAGTCCGGGGGGAACCAAGGGGCGAAGAACAGATGACGTGTCGCGTACACCCGAATGTCCGTTCCCATGCCCGAAGTGCGCACTCCGACCCGGTTGCGATCGAGGACGGACGACCGGCGTCCCGCCGGCGTCCCCCGTACTGGGTTGGCTCGCCTGAACCGCCGGTCGACGCGTGTCGGGCCCGGCGGGGGTGGGTCAGGGGAGTTCGCGGGGGCCGTAGAGGGCGGCTTCGGTGTTCGTGAGCAGGGCCCAGTAGCGGTCGCCGTAGGACCAGTGCCACCACTCGGTCGGGTAGTTGACCAGGCCGGCCTCGGTCAGGGCGGCGCTCAGGACGGCGCGGTTGGCGCGGGCCTGCGGGGTGATGTCCTCTGCGGCGGTGTAGCAGGCGCCGGCGCTTTCCTCGGGGCTCGCGTTCATCGGGGTGCCCAGGTCGAGTTCGCGGCCGGTCGGGTCGACGAGGGTCAGGTCGACCGCGGCGCCGGCGCTGTGCGGGGCGATCTCGGGCGGGGAGACATAGCGGCTGGCCGCGACGTGGACGCGGTCGGCCTCCCAGTCGGGGTGCGCGGCGCGCAATTCGTCGGCGTACTCCTCGAAGTATCTGCGTTGCAGCGCCGGCGGCCGGTATCCCTCGACGAACAACAGGCGCAGCCCGTCGGGCAGCGCCGCCTGCGCCCTGATCAGCCGGTCGAGCACGCCTACGCGCACGAAGGTGTACGCGGCGGCCCACTCCGCCTGGCGCGGATCCACCGGCAACGACCCGTCCGCCCGCACGTCCACCAGCGGCTCGCCGCGATCACGGACGGGGATGGCGGCCACGAGCGGGTCGGACATCAAGATGATCTGATCCATACGAAGATCATCTCCCGACGGCGGCGGCCCCCGCGCACACCGTCCACGCCTGTCGTCGTCGGCCGGCACACTCCGTGCGGACCGTCGACGTACGATGGCCATGAGGGAGTCGTACCGATGAACCGCAGCACGCGTGCCCTGATCGATCGGGCCGAACGGGCCTGGGACCGACAGGAATGGGCGCGTGCCGCCGACCGGTACGAGCGGCTGCTCGCCGCCGAACCCGACCATGCGCTCGCGGGGCAGTGGGCCTTCGACGCGGCACTGGCGCACAAGTTCCTGCGCGACTGGCGGAAGGCTTTCGCGGTCGGTCGGCAGGCGGCCGCGCTGGTGCCGCCGCCGGGCACCGGGGATCCCGCGCACTGGAACCTGGGCATCGCCGCCACCGTGCTCGGCGACTGGGAGACGGCCCGCGCGTCGTGGCGGGCGTACGGCATCGACATCGCGCCGGGCACGGGGGAGATCGACCAGGACTTCGGGATCACCTGTGTGCGTCTGGACACCCCCGAGGGCCGCGAGGTGGTCTGGGCCCGGCGGATCTGCCCGACCCGGGCGGTGGTGCTCAACGTGCCGCTGTCCCCGGCCCGCCGCTTCGGCGACATCGTGCTGCACGACGGCGTGCCCGAGGGTGAGCGGGTAATGGGCGGCGATACCTATCCGGTCTTCGACGAACTGCTGCTCTGGCGTGCGTCCGACATGCCCACCTGGACGGCCGAGGTGACCGCGCCGGCGGAGGCGGACTTCGACGCGCTGGAGACGTCCTTCACCGAACGCGACTTCGCCCTGGAGGCGAGCGCCGGCATCCGGATGTTGTGCGGGTGTTGCGCCGAGGGCCGGATCGAGCAGGAGCGCACGAGCGGGCACGGGGTGGGCGTGGGCGTACGGATCGCCGCTCCCGAGGCCGAGGCCCGCTCGCTCCTGAACGCCTGGGCCGACCTGGGGGACACCCGCTCGTGGACGGACCTGGTCCCGGTCTGATCCCGCCTCGCGGGTTGCGCTCCCCGGCTGAGTTGACCTCAAGTCGGCTTCATCTTTCATAGTGGCTCCCGTACGCGGCGCCCGTCGGTTCTTCGGATCGTGGGCGCCCACTTCGAACTCGGGAGTCACCCCATGCGCGCGATCCGGCTGCATTCGTTCGGCCCGGCCGAGAATCTGCGGTTCGAGGAGGTTCCGGACCCTCGGCCCGGCGAGGGGCAGGTACGCATCGACGTCGAGGTCGCCGGTGTGCATCTGATCGAGGCCCGACTGCGGCGCGGGGAGGCGGTCGGCCCGCACCGGCCGCCGGCGTTGCCGACCACGCCCGGCGGCGAGGTGGCCGGCGTGGTCGGCGCGGTCGGGCCGGGGGTGGCCGCGCAGTGGCTGGGTCGTCGGGTCGTGGCGCAGCTCGGCGACGGCGGCGGGTACGCCGAGCGGGCGGTCGCCGACCTGGCCGCGGTGCACCCGATCCCCGACGGCCTGGGTGCCGCCGAGGCGGTCGCGGCGATCACCACCGGCACCACCGCACAGGGCGTGCTCGGGGTGGCCCGGATCGACGCCCGGGACGTGGTCCTGGTGATGTCCGCCGCCGGCGGCCTGGGCAGCCTGTTCGTCCGCGCCGCGCGGGCCGCCGGGGCACTCGTGGTGGGGGTCGCGGGCGGCCCGGCGAAGGTGTCCAAGGTACGTGCGCTGGGCGCCGACATCGCGGTGGACTACCGCGACGCGGACTGGCCCGAGCGGGTACGGGCCGCGTCGGCCGGCCGCGAACCCACCGTCGTGCTCGACGGCGTCGGCGGCGCCCTCGGCCGGCAGGCCCTCGAACTCCTGGGCCCCGGCGGCCGGTTCCTCCTGTACGGCTGGGCCGCGGGCGAGCCGACCGAGATCACCACGCGCGACCTGGTCGAGCGGCAACTGACCGCGACCTGGGCGATCGGGCCGAACATGGTCCCGGCGGGCGGTTGGCCGGAATTGACCGCCCGCGCCCTGAACGCCGCCGCCGACGGCACGATGGTGCCGGCCATCACCGCCTTCCCGTTGGCCGAGGCCGCGGCCGCGCACGCCGCACTGGAATCGCGCGCGACGGACGGCAAGGTGGTGTTGACGGTCGGGGCCTGAGCGCCGCCGTTCCGGTCGCGGTCACGCCCCGCCGGCGGCGCCGGTTTTCGGCCGGCGCGGCGGGCCGGAGACCGTGCACGTGGCGGGTGCCGATGGGCACAATGGTGATATGTCCAACGTTGCGCAGGGCGATATTTCTTGGCTCGCGACGATCGACGACGACACGTCGGAGACCTCCCCTCCCACCGACCGGGCCGATCGGGCCGACCGCGAACTGCCTTCGCGCCGGCGGCCGGACTGGGTGACGGGCCCCTGGACGGCGACCGATCCGCCGGCGCGGACGACCGGCCGGGCCGACGGCGGGCCCGAGGGGGTGTGGATCTGCGGCCTGGTCCCCGAACGGTCCGTCGGCGAACGCCTGGTCGGGCACGACGCACGGGTGACCGCGGTGACGACCGCGCTGGTCGGCGGCCGGCCGGTGGTGGTCGCCGGGACGGCCGGGTGGGGCGCCACGGTACGGGTGTTCGACCTGGACCGCGGCCGCCAGGTGTGCCGGCCCCTGGTCGGCCGGACCGCGTGGGTGGGCGCCGCGCGGGCCACCGTGGCGGGCCGCCCGGTGGCGGTCACCGGGGACTCGGCGGGCGTACGGGTGTGGGACCCGGCCACGGGCCTGCCGGTCGGCGAACCGCTGATCGGATCGGTGCGGGCGGTGGCGACGGCCGAACTGGACGGGCGTCCGGTGGCGATCGTGGGCCCCGAGACGGCCCGGAACGGCGACGCGGACAACGCGGTACGGGTGATCGACCTGGCCACCGGCGCCGAGTTCGGCGCACCGCTGACCGGACACTCCCGCGCGGTGACGGGCGTGGCCACCGCCGTCGTGCACGGCCGCCCGGTCGCCGTCACCGGCAGCCGGCAGGCGGCGCGGGTCTGGGATCTGCTCACCCGCGAGCCGATCGGCGCGCCACTCGCCGCCGACGTCTCCGCCGTCGCGACCGGCCTGCTCGCCGGCCGCCCGATCGTGGTCGCCGGCGGCTCCACGGGCGCGAGCGGCGTGACCGCACCGACCGCCCCGACCATCCCGACGGGGGAGCGCGGCACGGTACAGGTCTGGGACCTGACCACCCACACCCCCATCGGCCCCCGCCTCCTCTTCCCCCTCCCGGTCGGCGCGCTGACCGTGGCCCCGGGCGGCCGCGTCGTCGTCGCCTTCGGCCGAGAACTCGCGGTACTGCGCCACGATTGACACCCGCCCGCCCCGCCCACCCCCCCGCCCACGCCTCCCGGCGCCCGTTCGACCCGAACGAGTTCGCGGCGCGCTCTAGCCTTGATACCGACCGGTCGGTACCGTTACCGCACAGCAGAATCCCGCTACTCCACGCTCCGAGACCCGCGAGCATCGCCCGGTCGGCGCCTTCGGCCGGACGGGCGCGGGTCGCCCAAGGGGCGTTCGGAAGCGCCGTATTCGCCGGCCCTCCCGTGCCGGCGACGACCCGGAGGACCCCGCACCCATGACCGAGAACACCCCCGCGACCGTGACCTCGACCACCCCGCGCGTGGCCATCGTCACCGGCGCCGCGCGCGGCATCGGCGCGGCCACCGCCCGCCGACTCGCCGCCGAGGGCAGGGCCGTGGCCGTGCTCGACCTGGACGAGGCCGCCTGTGCCGACACGGTCGCCGCGATCGTCGCGGCCGGCGGCACGGCGCTCGCGGTCGGCGCCGACGTCACCGTCGGCGACCAGGTGGACGCCGCCGTCGCGCGCGTGGCCGACACCCTCGGCGCGCCGACCGTGCTGGTCAACAACGCCGGCGTGATCCGGGACAACCTGCTGTTCAAGATGTCCGACGGTGACTGGGACACGGTCATCGACGTACACCTGCGCGGCGCGTTCCTGATGAGCCGCGCGGTCCAGGCGCACATGACCGCCGCCGGCTGGGGTCGGATCGTCAACCTCTCCAGCTCGTCCGCGCTGGGCAACCGGGGGCAGGCCAACTACTCGGCGGCCAAGGCCGGACTTCAGGGCTTCACCAAGACCCTCGCCTTCGAGCTGGGCAAGTTCGGGGTGACCGCCAACGCGGTGGCGCCGGGCTTCATCGTCACCGACATGACCGCGGCCACCGCGGCCCGCGTCGGCATGGAGTTCGAGGCGTTCCAGGAGGCCGCGGCCCAGCAGATCCCGGTCCGCCGGGTCGGCCGCCCCGAGGACGTCGCCAACACCATCGCGTTCCTGACCGGCGAGGACGCGGGCTTCGTCTCGGGCCAGGTGATCTACGTCGCCGGCGGCCCGCTCTGCTGACCGCGGGGCAATACACCCAGGCGCCCGGGCCGGCCACCCCCGGCCCGGGTCCATCCCGAAGGAGCATCCACCATGCGTGTGTTCGAGAACGTCGACGAGGTGTTCGCGGCCAAGGGCGAACCACTGGGTACCGGTGACTGGTTGACCGTCGACCAGGAACGCATCGATACCTTCGCCGACGCGACCGGCGACCACCAGTGGATCCACGTCGACCCCGAACGGGCCAAGGACGGCCCGTTCGGCACCACCATCGCGCACGGCTATCTCACCCTGTCGCTGATCCCGGTCCTGGCCGCCGACCTGTTGACCGTGCGCGGGGTGCGGATGGGCGTCAACTACGGCTCGGACAAGGTGCGTTTCCCGGCCCCGGTGCCGGTCGGCGCGCGGATCCGCGACCACGCGGTCCTGGTCGACGCGGTACGGACCGCGCAGGGGGTGCGGCTGACGGTGCGGCACACCATCGAGATCGAGGGCGTCGCAAAGCCCGCGTGCGTCGCGGACACGCTCTCCCTGCTCGTCCCCTGACCCGTCCGGCGTCCGTACCGCCCACGAGCTTGCGTCCGACCGCCCGTCCGGCACGTCCACGACGAAGGAGTTGCGTCCCGTATGACCACGCCCGCCGCCACGAACCGTCAGATCCGGCTGGCCGCGCGCCCGTCCGGCCTGCCCGTGCCCACCGACTGGGAGCTGACCACCGAACCGGTGGCCGAACCGGCCGAGGGGCGCCTCCTGGTCGAGGTCTCGCACATCTCGCTCGACCCGGCGATGCGCGGCTGGATGAACGACGTGCGCTCGTACATCCCGCCGGTGCGGATCGGCGAGGTGATGCGCGCCGGCGGCGTCGGCCGCGTGCTCGCCTCGCGGCATCCGGACTTCGCGGTCGGGGACCACGTGTTCGGCCGGTTCGGCGTGCAGGAGTACGCGGAGACCGACGGCGAGGGGGTGCGCCGAGTGGACCTGGGCATCGCCCCGCCCGAGACCCACCTGGGCGTCCTCGGCGCCACCGGACTGACCGCGTACTTCGGCCTGTTCGACATCGGCCGCCCGCAACCGGGGCAGACCGTACTCGTGTCCGGCGCGGCCGGTGCGGTGGGCAGCGTGGCCGGCCAGCTCGCCAGGTTGAAGGGCTGCCGGGCGGTGGGCATCGCGGGCGGGCCGGACAAGTGCCGCACGCTGACCGAGGAGTTCGGCTTCGACGCGGCCGTCGACTACAAGAACGACGACGTGCCCGCCGCGCTGCGCAAACACTGCCCCGACGGCGTGGACGTGTTCTTCGACAACGTCGGCGGCACGATCCTGGACGCCGCGCTGACCCGGTTGGCCCGGGGGGCGCGGGTGATCGTGTGCGGCGCGATCTCCCAGTACAACAACACCGAACCCGGCCCGGGCCCGAGCAACTACCTCTCCCTGCTGGTCAACCGGGCGTCGATGACCGGCATGGTGGTCTTCGACTACGCCGACCGCTACCCCGAGGCGACGGCGGAGCTGGCCGGGTGGCTCGCGGACGGCCGACTCCGCGCGCGCGAGGACGTGGTCGAGGGCGACGTCACGGCCTTCCCGGAGACCCTGCTGCGCCTGTTCACCGGGGCGAACACGGGCAAGCTGGTGCTGCGCATCCGCTGAGCGGTCGGCCGGGGCCGGGGCCGGTCGCTCAGCGGGTCAGGGACGCGAGCAGGGCGAGGACCTGGGGCCAACCCCGCTCCTGGGCGGCGGCGTTGGCGGCCCGGCTGCCACCCAGGTCGAGCGGTTCCTTGGTCACCGGGTGGGTATTCCGGGTGCCCGCGGCGAGATAGGGAAAGGCGACCACCGGCCGCCCACCCGGTCCCCGCGCGCACTGCGTGGTGCCCGCGCCCAGCAGCGCGAGCACCACCAGGACGCGCGCCCACCCTCGAATCCGATTCCACACGACCCTGCCCCCGTCGCATCCCCGGCCCCGCATCGACCGCGCTGTGCGTTCGTGTCGCTGTGCCGACGGTAGTCCCGGTGCCCAACCGACCGCAGCGTTTTCTCGCGGCGCTCGCCGACCCGGTGCTCGGGCCGTGCCCGGCCATCCCGCTCCTCGTGGCGGTCCCGGCCAGGTAGGCGGCGTCCGAGGGGGCGCCACCCCTACGGCCCCGCCGGCTCCGGGGCCACCGGGCGCAGCACCATCAGCGCCGCGTCGTCGGTGAGCCGCCCGCCCACGTGCGCGAGCAGCGCCTGTTGCAGATCGGCCAACAACTCGGCCGCGGACCGGTTCGGGTCCGCGTGCAGGGCGACCCAGTCGCGCAGCGGGAAGAACCGGCCGGCGGCGTCCCGCGCCTCTGTGGTGCCGTCGGTGTACAGCAACAACGACTCGTCGGGGGTCATCCGGAACCGGTACGTCGGCCCCCGGCCCTCGGCCGGCGCCAGTCCGGCCAGACCCAGCGGCAACTCCGGCGGCACCTGCAACCAGCGCACCCCGGACGGGCCGATCACCGCCGGCGCCTCGTGCCCGTGGTTGGTCAGCTCGACCCGGCCGTCCCCGTCGAAGCAGACGATCAGCGCGGTGGCGAACCAGTCCGTATCCGGTTCGCCGAGCAGCACCTGGTTGCGGCCGAAGCGCTCCAACCCCGCGCCCATGCGCCGTCCGACCCGCCACAGGTCCGGCTCGGCGTGGGCCGCCTCGTCGAACGTGCCGACCAGTGCCGCGCTCGCGCCCACTGCGGTCAGCCCCTTGCCCTGCACGTCGGCGATGAACGCGCGTGTCCCATGCGGGGTGTCCACCACGTCGTACACGTCGCCGCCGACCTCCGCGTCCCGTTCGGCGGCCAGATAGCCGCGCTCGACCCGGACCCCGCCCACCACCGGCGGCACCGGCGGCAGCAGTGCGCGCTGGACGTGTTCGACCACGTTGCCCAGGCGCGAGACCCGGTCCTGCAATCGGGTCCGGAGCCACACCGTCGTCACCGCGATCGCCCCGCCCAGCACGACCACCACGAACCCGGCCCAGTCGTGTTCGTACCCCACCGGCGCCAGCCACGGGTCCAGGACCAGGAACGTCACCGTGGCGAGGATCGCGTACACCACGGTCGGACCCACCGGGATCAGCGCGGACGCGGTCATCGGCACCAGGCACAACATCGTGTCGGTCCGGAACTCGTCCGGTGTGCCGAAGTCGACGGCCACGATGGTGATGTAGAGCAGCGCCGGAAGCAGCGGGATCAACTGCCGCAGCGCCCGCCCTCGCTCCGCCTCGACCACCGCGGCTTCGCTCATCGGCTGGGCACCGTCCTGCGTCGGGCGGGTACCACGCGGGTCACCCGGAGTGGATCGGTCGTCGGTCGACCGCCGGGAGCCGATGCCCCTCGGAACCCTTTCCCGGTCCACCCCACCGCCAGCTACGCCACACGGTGGACGGCCGTCCGGGGCCACAGCGCCGTCGCGGACCACGCGACCGTCCCCGACTGTGGCGGAATGCCTGTGGAGGTGGGCGAGTTGGGGTTCGACGGCAGGTGGGTTCCAATGATGGGAGTGTGTTTCATGCGTGCTGTCGTCGTGAATCATGGTGTGCCCGGGCGGCTCGAACTCGGGACCGTGGCCGATCCCGTGCCCGGGCCCGACGAGGTGCTGGTGCGTGTCGCCGCGATCTCGTTGAACTTCGGCGAGTTGCCCAAGGTGGACGGGGACACCCCGGACGGCACGATTCCCGGGTGGGACGCGGCCGGTGTGGTGGAGCGGGCCGCCGAATCCGGGCGTGGGCCGCGGGTGGGTGAGCGGGTGGTCACCTTCGACTGGCGGTCCGGGTGGGCGGAGTTGCGTGCGGTACACGTGGACGAACTCGCCGTGCTGCCGGACGGGGTCGGGTTCGAGCAGGCCGCGACGCTGCCGGTGGCGGCGGTCACCGCCTTGCGGGCGCTGCGCCGGGGCGAGGTGGGCCCGGGCACCCGGGTCGGGGTGACCGGGGCGTCGGGCGGGGTCGGGACGTTCGCGGTACAGCTGGCACATCTCGCGGGCGCACGGGTGACCGCCTTCGTCGGCGGGCCCGAGCGGGGCAAGGGGTTGGCGGAGTACGGCGCGGAGCGGGTGCTCACCGATCCCGCCGACCTCGACGCCCCGCTGGACGTGGTGGTGGACAACGTCGGCGGACCGCTGCTGACCGGGCTGCTGCGACACCTGGCGCCGGGCGGTCGGGTGATCGCCGTCGGCGCCGCGTCCGGTGAGCGGGCGGACTTCTCGTCCTACGATCTGATCGGACCCGAGACCTCGATCGTCGGCTTCAAGCGCGGCGGCGACTCGGCGGCGGATCTGGCCCATGTGGTGCGCCTGGTCGCCGACGGGCGACTGCACGCCCCCGTCGACTGGCAGGCGGATTGGAGCAGGATCGGCGAGGCCACGGCGCTGCTGCTCGGCCGGCGGATCCGGGGCAAGGCGGTACTCACCGTGAGCTGAGTCCGGGCGTGGGTCGGGTGCGCCGGCGTCCGGGCGACGGCTCAGCGGTAACCGGTCTGGTCGGCGGGGAGGTCGCGGTCCTGGACCTCGACCAGGTAGCGCCAGGCGTCGGGACGGCTGCCGTCCGTGTCGGTGAAGCCGTAGACGCCGGCGAGTTGCCCGCTGGAGAGGGACTGCCCGTTCCAGCGGGCCACGTCGGGGTCGGCGGCCAACGCCGCCACGGCCCGGCCCACGTACGCCGCAGACTCGGAGATGCCGAAGTGTGTGCACCTTCAGGGCGTCGCGCCAGTTCGCCTCGGTCACCTTGTACGCGTCGAGCATCATCTCCGAGCGCAGCCACCCCGGAGTGAGGGCGACGGCGGTGGCGCCGCGCGGGCCGAGTTCGTGGCCGAGCGCGAAGGCCATCCGCAACACCGCCGACTTGGCCAGGTCGTAGAAGAAGGACACCCGGTAGTTGGCGCGGTTGTACTCGTTGGTGCCGTCGGTCATCTCCACCACCAGGCCGCCGGGGTCGCGCAGCAGCAGCGGCAGGGCGTAATGGCTGGTGATCGCGTGCGTGTCCACGGCGAGGCGCAGGATCCGCAGCCCGTCGTCCAGGTCGTGTTCCCACATCGGGGTGTCCCAGGCGAACAACTTCTCGCCGCCCCAGATGTCGTTGACCAGCACGTCGAGGCGGCCCTGCTCGGCGTCGATGCGCTCGATCAGCGCCCGGACCCGCGCCGGCTCCAGGTGGTCGGTGGGTACCGCGATGCCGTGGCCGCCGGCGGCGGTGACCAGGTCGGCGGTGTCCTCGATGGTCTCCGGGCGGTCGTACTCGGAGCGTTGACCGCGGGTGCTGCGGCCGGTGACGTACACAGTCGCGCCGGCCGCGCCGAGTTCGACCGCGACGCCGCGTCCGGCGCCTCGGGTGGCTCCGGCGACCAGGGCGACCCGATCGCGGAGGGTGCTCGTGGCCATGCCGGCTCCCGGTGTTGCTCGTGGATCGCTGCCCCGTCGGCCGCTGCCCGGGATCGGATGCGGCGAACCCGCGTCGGGACGGGCGCGGCGCCGGAGCCGAACGCCGGTGGGGCGTCGGGGGCTTCGGGTGCCGGCCGCCGGGTCCGGGGGATGCTCGGGCGCGATGCACCCTCCGGACTCGGCGGCCCGCACGAGGACCATGAAACAGGGCGCGCCACGCCGGGCGACCCGAAAGGTCACCCGGACGGCGGATTCGACGCGCCGAGTCCACCCGATCGTGGGCGCGCCGCCGACCGCCCGTCCCTCTGCCGACCGCCCGTCCCGCCTATCCCGCCGCCGGCGCCAGCCCCGACTCCAGGGGGTTGTCCAGCAGGCGGGCGAAAGCCAGTTCGGCGGCGCCGTACAGCGGGGCGTCGTCGCCCAGGGCCGCCGTGCGCAGTTTGAGGTGTTCGCGGGTGACCGACAGGCTGGTGCGGTTGAGCCGACTGCGCACCTGCGCGGCGGTGGCCAGGTACACCTCGCGCAGCGTGCCGCCGAACACCACCATCTGCGGGTTGAGGATGTTGACCAGGTTGGCCACGCCCAGGCCGAGCCAGTCGCCGACCCGGCGCATCCCCTCCTCCGCGTCGTGGTCGCCGCGCGCCGCCGCGTCCGCCAGACCGCCGATCGTGTGCTTCGCGGTGCCACGGGTGAGCGCGAACTCGCCGATCTCGGCCTCCCAGCACCCGCGCGCCCCGCACCGACACGGCCGGCCGTCCGGATTGACCACCATGTGTCCGACCTCGCCCGCGTACCCGTCGCCGCCGGCCACCGGTCGCCCGGCGGACAGGATGCCGCCGCCGATGCACACGTCGCCGTGCAGGTAGATCACGTCGTCGCAGCCCACCGCCGCACCCCGGGTGTGCTCGGCGACCACTCCCAGGTCGGCGTCGTTGCCGACCATGACCACCATCCCGATCGCGGTCGAAAGCCGCTCCCCCAGCGGTTCGTTGCGCCAGTCCTGGGTCGGCCCCTCGGGAATCGTGCCGTCCGAGCCGCGCACCATCGCGCACACCGCTACGCCCGCACCCACGCACACCCCGTCGTGCGGCGCGCTCAGCCGCATCTGCGCGACGAACCCGCCGAGCGCCTCGGCCACCTCCTTCGGCGAGAACCCGCTGCCCGGGCGCTGGAGTTCGCGGCGATCCAGGATCACCCCGCCGAGCCCGACCCGGGCCGCCACCAGCCGGTCCACGCCGATGGTGAAGGCGTACACGTACACCCGCTGCTGGGCCCGGACCACGAGCGAGGGCCGGCCCCGCCCGCCGCCGGAGGTGTCGCGCGGCGCCTCCTCGACGATCAGCCCGGCCGCCGCGAGTTCCGTGGTCAGCGCGCCGATCGTGCTGCGGTTCAGGCCCATGCCGGCGGTCAACCGGGCCCGGGAGGTGGGGCCGAGCACGTGCACGTGGCGCAGCAGCGCCCCCAGGTTCTGCCTGCGGATGTCCTCCTGGGTGGGCGCTGCGCGCATCGGGCTGCGGACCCTGCCTTTCTCATCCGTGGCGTCGATCGAGGGGGAGGGCGGCGTCACCGCAGCCCGGCGGCTTCGGCCCGCCGCCGCGACAGGGCGTCGACCCCGGCGGCGAGGAGCAGCACGACGCCGGTCACAACGTACTTGACGCCGGCGCTGTACCCCATGAGCCCCATGCCGTTGTCGATCACCGCGACCACCGCGCCGCCGAGCACGGCGTCCAGCACCCGTCCCTTGCCGCCGAACAGGCTGGTGCCGCCGATCACCGCGGCGCCCACGGCATACAACAGCACGTTGCTGCCGCCGGTGTTGGAGTCGACCGAGTTGGCCCGGGAGGCGGCGACGATGCCGCCGATCGCGGCCATCGTGGAACAGATCACGAACGCCGAGATGCGCACCCGGTCCACATTGATCCCGGCCCGCCGGGCCGCCTCGCGGTTGCCGCCGACCGCGTACAGGCTCAGCCCGTACGGGGTGCGGCGCAGCACGAACGTGCCGACCAGGAGCAGGATCACCAGGACCGGCACCACGATCGGCACACCGCGTAGCGAGGAGATCACCGTGTTGCGGCTGCGCTCCTGGTTGAGCACGTACACGGCGAGGCCGACCAGCACGGCGAGCACGCCGATCCGCAGGCCGGTGATCACGATCGGCTCGGCGCTCAGCCCGCGGCGCGCCCGGCTGCGGTTGCGGCGCACGTGCACCACCCCGTACCCGGCGATCGCGGCGGCGGCCAGCAGCCAGCCGACGATCGGGGCGAGGTTGCGGTTGGAGATGGCCAGGATGGTCGAGTCGCGCACCGGCACGTTGGTGCCGCCCTTGACCAGCAGCAGCGAGACACCCTGGAAGGCCAGGAACGCGCCGAGGGTGACCACGAAGGACGGGATGCCGACCTTGGCCACCAGTACACCCAGGACCAGGCCGATCACCATGCCCACGACCAGCGCGGCGAGCACGGCGGCGTACCAGGGCCAGTCGTGTTCGGTGAGCAGCACGGCGAGCACCGCCGCGCACACCCCGCTGGCGAAGCCCGCGGACAGGTCGATCTCGCCGAGGACCAGGACGAAGATCAGTCCCATCGCGATCACGGTGACCGCGGCGCCCTGGGTGAACAGGTTGGCGAAGTTGCCCGCGCTGAGGAACTTGGGGCGCATGATGGCGAATACCGTGCACAGCACGACCAGGCCGAGCACCGCGGGCATCGCGCCGGTGTCGCCGCCGCGCAGCCGGGCGAGGTAGTCCTTCACGTGCGCGACCACCGGCGATTCGGGGGCACCGGTTCCGCTGTTGCCGTCGGCGAGAGGCAGGGCGCTGCTCGTCATCGGTTCACTCCGTTTCGACCGGCACCGGGACCGAATGCCTCGGTCTGTCCCGACGTGATGAGTTCGACGATCTGGGAATGGGTGATCTCACCCGCGTTGACCTGGGCGGCGGTACGGCCCAGGTAGAGCACCGCGATCCGGTCGGCGACCGCGAACACGTCGTTCATGTTGTGCGAGATGAGTACGACGGCGAGGCCGTTGTCGGCGAGCCGGCGGACCAGTTCGAGCACCTGCGCGGTCTGCGACACGCCCAGCGCGGCGGTGGGTTCGTCCAGCACCACGACCTTGCTGTTCCACAACACCGCCTTGGCGATGGCCACGGTCTGGCGTTGACCGCCGGAGAGGCTGGAGACGCGCTGGCGGATCGAGGAGACGGTACGCACGGACAGGCCGGCCAGGGTCTCCTCGGCGATCTGCTCCATGCTGTCCTCGTCGAGCACCCAGCCGCGACGGCGTTCCCGACCGAGGAACATGTTCTGCACGATGTCGAGGTTGTCGCACAGGGCGAGGTCCTGGTAGACGATCTCGACGCCCAGGTCGGACGCGTCGCGCGGGCTGTGCACGGTGACGGGCGCACCGTCGAAGAAGTATTCGCCGGAGTCGGCGGTGTGGATCCCGCCGATGCACTTGACCAGGGTCGACTTGCCCGCGCCGTTGTCGCCGACGAGCGCGGTCACCTGGCCCTCGTACACGGACAGGTCGACGTCGCGCAGCACGTGGACGGCGCCGAAGCTCTTGTTGACGCCGCGCAGTTCGAGCACCGGATTGCTCGCGGGCGGCGGGGCGGGGGTGGGGGACAGGGCCACGATGCGGGCTCCTC
Organism: Embleya sp. NPDC020630; assembly: GCF_044334985.1. Classification (NCBI taxonomy): domain Bacteria; kingdom Bacillati; phylum Actinomycetota; class Actinomycetes; order Kitasatosporales; family Streptomycetaceae; genus Embleya; species Embleya sp. NPDC020630. Next base: position 19,828 of record NZ_JBIRUB010000007.1, on the reverse strand, counting down.
GCTTGGGGGCGGCAGGGGTGGGACGCGCCGACCGGAACCGACCCTCGTGGGTGTCGGTTCCGGCACGATCGCGGGGCCCGAACGGTCAGTTGATGCCGAACTCGGTGCACTTGGCGGCGTAGGCGCCGGTGCACAGGGTGTCCTTGGTGACGTAGCCGTCGGCGACGACGTCCTTGACGTTCTCCTTGTAGATCGCCAGCGGCTCCAGGAGTACGGACGGCACGTCGCGCTTGCCCTCGGGGTCGCGCACGGTGGCGGGCACGCTGGGCTTTTGGCCCTTGGCCAGCGCCACGGCCAGGCCGGAGACCGCGTCGGCCTCCTTCTTGATCGCCTTGTAGACGGTCATGCACTGGTCGCCGACCAGGATGTTCTGCAGCGCGGTGGTCTCCGCGTCCTGCCCGGTGACCGGGACCCGGCCGTTGAGCTTCTGCTTCTTCAGGATCGAGATCGCCGCGTTGCCCAGGCCGTCGTTGGCGGCCACCACGCCGGAGATGTTCGGCGACTGGGTGAGCATCTGCTCGAACATGTTGGCGCCCTCGGTGTTGTTCCAGTCCGGGACGGCCTGGTCCGGGCCCTTCACGTACTCGCCGGAGTCGAACTTCGGCTTGAGCACCCCGTCGTAGCCCTGCTTGAGCAGCGTCGCGTTGTTGTCGGTGGCCGAGCCGTTGAGCATCGCGATGGTGGGCTTTTGCGCGCCGGCGGCGGACAGGCACTTTTCGATGCCCTGGCCCATCAGCGTGCCGACCTTCACGTTGTCGAAGCTGACGTAGTACTGGGCGCTGCCACCGAGGGTCAGTCGGTCGTAGTCGATGGTCGCCACACCCTGCGATTTCGCCTTGTCCAGTACGGCCTTTCCGGTGCCGCTGTCCAGGTTGACGATGATCAGGACGGTGGCGCCGTTGGTGATCATCTGGTCGGCGAGGGTCTGGAACTGGGACTTGTCGCCCTGGGCGTTTTGGATGTCGTAGTCGACGCCGGCGGCCTTGAACGCCTCGGTCAGGTACTTGCGGTCGTTGGTCTCCCAGCGACCCGAGGTCTTGCTGTCCGGGAGGATCACGCCGATCTTCGCCTTCTTGCCGTTGCCGCCGGAGGCACCGGACGCGCCGGGGGCACCGGAGGACCCGGACCCGGAGCCGGAGGTGTCCGAACAGGCGGACAGGGTGCCGGCGGCGACCAGCACACAGGCGGAGACGGACACGAGGAACCTCTTGCGCATGGTGGATCCCTTCGGGCACGCGCCGGTGGGGCCGGCGGGGGGACGTGATGGCGTCACGGGGTGGTGCGGCGTGCGGAGTTGTGCGCAGGGGTGAGCGGTCGACAGTCCGGCGGCGACCGCGCCGTAAATGTTGTGGGCGACAACGTAATAGCCGCGCGGGGTGTCCGCCAGACCTCACGTGGGAGGAAATTAAGTTCCAAGCCACAACTTAGGGAGGCAGAGGGCGCGTTCGTAGGCCCCGGCCTGGGCATTCGGGCGGGTGAGGCAACTTTTCGCGGCGCCGGCGGTGAGGGCATGCGGGCGCGGTGATGTGGTGTGGGGCGGCTCCGTGGCCGGCAGGACCGGTTGGTCGGCGGTGTCGGGGCGGCGGGGATCGCCCGGTCGGGCCGGGGCTACCGTGCGCGGGCCGGCGGCGGGTGGCGAAGTGCCCGGCGAAGGGGCGTGGATGGTGTCGTGCGAAGGGCGACGGCGTTACGCCGAGAAGGGCCGGGACGAACTACCCGACCGGGATCGTCGCGGGTCCGAAGATCGGCGTACGCGGGCCGGACCGGCTTGCGCGCGGCGATCGTGCGGTGAACCGGCGACCGGCTCGCGGGCTCGTCGCCTCGGCGGTCACCCGTCGGAGTGTCCCGCCCGGGTTCCGTTCCGCCGGAGTGCGCCTCGACCACAACCGCCGGAGCCGACCGCGCGCCGCCGTGCGGCGGGCGCGGGCCCGGGGCGGCGGCGCGGTGGGGTCGTCGTTTCGCCGGGTGGGGTCGAATCGGGACGAGCGCCAGGGGTCGTCGGGCGACCGCACCGGCAGCTTGCGCCGCGCCTGGACCTGGATCTCCGCGTAGGCGTCGTTCGCCGTTCCGTGCAGCGCCTCGTCATAGGCGGACATGGCGGCGCGAATGGCCGCGCCGCCGGTGCCCCTGCGGCGTACGCGGGCGGCGAGCCACAGGCACACACCCACCGCGGCGGCAAGGCTGCCGGCGACCATCGCGAATCCCACCAGCTCGCCCATGGCACCGACCCTACGCCCGTACGGGAGACGGGGGTTCGGGTCGCCTCGACGCCGCGCGGAGAAGTTTGTGCGCGGGGCGTCGAGAAACCGAGGGCGGCTCCGACTCCCCGGTGACGACAACGAAACGACCACCCGAGGAGATCGCCATGGCCCAGACCGTCAGCCGCCCCGCCGCCCACGACCGTTCGACCCCGACCCCGACTTTCGTCTCGACCCGGCCGGTGTGGCTGGTCAGCGTGGCCGCCGGGGCTGTCGCGGCCGTCGCCACCGAGGTGTACGGGCTGATCGCGCGTGGGCTCGGTACGCCGATGCGAGCCGGGAACGTCGGCGCGGCGACGGCGGAGCCGATCACCGTGGGGATGTTCGCCATGGGCGTTGCGGTGGCCATGAGCGTCGGCACGCTGCTCGCCGTGCTGATCGCGCGCCGAGCGGCCCGTCCGGCGCGGACGTACCTGCGCACCACCGTCGCCCTGACCGCGCTGTCCATGATCAGCCCGATCCTGGCCGGCGACACCGCGATCTCGACCAAGCTCATGTTGTGCGGCGCCCACCTGGTGGCCGCGGCCGTGGTCGTCCCGACCGTCACCCGCCGCCTGGCGGACGCCGACCGCGCCCCCCGAGCCTGAACCCGGTGGGGGCGGCGGCGCCCGGGGTGTGGCGTGGCCGTCAGTCCTCGAACGAGGCGAGATACGCGGCTGCCATGTCCTTGTCGCCGTGGCCCTGTTCGGAGGCGCGGTGGAGGCGTTCGGCGCCGGCCGCGACGACGTCCACGCGGATGCCCGCGTGCTCGGCGGCCTGCAGGACCAGTCGGGCGTCCTTCTCCGCGTTGTCCACGGTGAAGGACGGGGTGTACTCGTTCGCGAGGATGGCGCCGCCCTTGAGGTGGAAGTACTGGTTGTCCAGCGGGCCGCCGGAGATCGCGTCGAAGACCAGCTTCGGGTCCACATCCAGGCCCTTGGCCAGGGCCAGGGTCTCGCCCACGCCGTGGGTCAGCGCCAGGACCCAGGTGTTCAGGACGAGCTTGAGCCGGCTCGCGGTGCCGGACGTACCGTCCTCGCCCACCCACATGGTGCGCTGTCCGATCGTGTCGAACAGCGGCTGCACCCGGTCCCGAATCCCCGGCTCGCCGGCCGCAAGGATCACCAGCTTCCCCTGCTCGGCCGGTCCGCGGGTGCCCTGGACGGGGGCGTCCACCAGGAACAGGCCCTGGGCGCGGGCGAATGCGGCCAGCTCGTCGAACGCGTCCACGCCGACCGTGCTGACCTGCACCCACGTCGTGCCCTTGCGCAGGCCCGGGACCGCCGCGCGCATCGCGTCGAGCACGCGTGGGCCGTCGTTGAGCGCGGTGAGCACGAAGTCGGCGCCGGTGACCGCGTCGGCCGGGGTCTCGGCCGCGGTCACCCCGTCGGCGACCAGCGCCGCCGCCTTCTCCGGACTGCGGTTCCAGGCCCGGACGGCGAACCCGGCGCGCGCCAGATTGCGGGCGAGGGCGGCACCGATGATGCCGATGCCCAGCACGGCGACGGTCGGACGGGTGTTCGTCATGAGTGCACTCCCCGTGGGGTGGTTCGAAAATCTTCGTACCCCGGTACCGTAGACACCGACGGCATACGCCGGCAACCGGGATCGGACCGAGGAGTGGGATTCGGGATGGCTGTTCAGATGCCCCACCCGTCACTCGACGAGGTGGCGCTGAGTGCGGTCTTCGCCGCGTTGTCCGACGACCACCGGCGCGGCGTGGTGGTCACGCTGGCCGCCGACCCGGATCGCGAACTGCCGTGCACGGCGCTGTCCGTACCCGGCTCGAAGTCCACCCGCTCGTACCACTGGAAGGTGCTGCGGGAAGCCGGCCTGATCGTCCAGCGCAACACCGGCACGGGCATGACCCTGCGCCTGCGCGCAGAAGAATTCAACGCCCGCTTCCCAGGCCTCCTACCCAACCTCCTCCACCTCGAAGGCATAACCCCCACCAGCCCCGCACCTGAAGACCCCACACCTGCCGGTCCCACCGAGCCAAACCCCCAGCCCTGATCACGGCCCAGCCCCGGCCTCCACAAACCCCAGCCCCTCGACACCGCCGCGCCGGCCCGCTTCGCGCCCGCCTCGCGCTTCGCGTCCCGTGGGCTGTTCCGTTGGTGTGTGGGTCCTCGGTATGGTCCGAATATGGGTGAATCGAGTGGTGTGGTCGGCGTGGTCGAGGTCGACGGGGTGCGGCTGGTTCATGAGGCTTGGGGGGATCCCGCGGCTCCGCCGATCGTGTTGTTGCACGCGCTCGGGGAGGACGCCGCGGACTGGGATCGGATAGCTCGCAGCCTGGCCGACACCTGGCGGGTGTACGTCGTCGAACTGCGCGGACACGGGCGCAGCGACCGGCCCGGCAGCTACTCGCTCGAACTCATGCGAGACGACCTCCTCGGCTGCCTGGACGCGCTGGGCCTGGCTCGCGTGGACCTGATCGGCCATTCGATGGGCGGCATCGTGGCCTACCTCTTCGCCCAGGAACACCCGGACCGGGTCAGGCGCTTGGTCCTGGAGGACGTCTCCGTCCCGGTGCCGCGCGAGGCCGTCGCGCCAACGCGGCCGGAGGGCGAACTCGGCTTCGACTGGGACATGGTGATCGCCATCCGCAAGCAGATCGACAGCCCCGACCCCGCCTGGGGGGATCGCCTCGGCCTGATCACCGCCCCCACCCTCGTCGTCGGCGGCGGATCGGGCAGCCACATCCCCCAGGAGCGCATCGCCGAATGGAGCCGTCGCCTCCCCGACGTGCGCGTCGTCACCATCCCGGTCGGCCACCTGGTGCACGCCGCCGAACCGCACGCGTTCACCGAGGTGGTCCGATCCTTCCTCGCCGCCCCGGACGCCCGCCGCCCGGCGCGCTGAGCCCCGAAACGCCGCCGCGCTACGCGCCGAACCGCAGCGGCTCGTCCGTCTCCAGCACCGTCTTGAGGTTGGACAGGATCATCGGCCACCCCTCCCGAATGCTCGCCAACATCTCCGAGCCGGGCGCGAACCCGTCGTGCAGGACGCGCAGTGCCACCGCCTCGCCGACCGGGACCAGGTCGAACGCGACCTTGGACACCGGCTCCCGTCGACGCTCGGCCAACTGCTCGGCGCTCCACCCGAACATCTCGGCGATCTCGGGTTCGTAGTTGTGCCAGGTGTACGCCAGCCGATGTGGCGGCTCGGCCTCCAGGACCACCTGACCGGCGTCGCGCGGGGCCATCCGGGGCGACATCGACCAGCGTACGGTCGAGCCGACGGCCCAGTCCGACTCCGGCCCGGAGCCGTCGAACCAGCGCTCGATCTCGGCCCGTTCGGTGAGTGCGCGCCACAACACCTCGGGGGTGGCGCGGATGTAGATGACGTAGTCGAACTGCGTGTCGGACACGGAGCCTTCTCCCAGGTGGGGCGGCATCGGTCGCGGACGTGACCGGATGCCCGGGGATCGCCTGCGTTCCACTATCCGCCGGCGCCCCCCGCGACCCCGGCACCCTGCTCCCGCGCCACGCCGAAGCACTCCGCCGAACCACCCGGGAGTGGTCCGATCGGCCGATCGAACCGCGGGGGGACGGACACGCCTCAGGATGTAGACGAGCGCGGTCACCGACTGCGACCGAAGGGTGATGCGCCGGAGCGGGGCGGCGGCCAGTGTTCGGGGTATGCCCGCATTCTCACTGCTCCGCAGACTGCTGCCACCGGCGCTCGCGTTGGTGCTGCCGATCGCGGCGGCCCTGCCCGTCGCCGCCTCGCCCCCGCCCGCGCGGACGGTGCTCGCCGCCGATCCCGTGCCGGGCGGACCGCGTACCTCGTTGCCGCACCCGACCGGGCCCTACGGGGTCGGCCGGCAATCCCTCCACCTGGTCGACCCGAGTCGGGCCGATCCGTGGGTGCCCGAGGCGGGGGCGCGTGAACTGATGGTCGGGATGTACTACCCCGCCCGTCGCGGAACCGGCACACCCACGCGGTACGCCACGGTCGACGAGGCGCGGCTGATGTTGGCCGACATCGGGATGGGGGACGTGTTCCCCGCGGAGGTGTTGAGCACGACCGCCACCGACGTGCGGGCCGACGCCCGCCCCGCGCCCGGCCGGTATCCGCTGGTGGTGCTCTCCCCGGGATTCGGCTATTCCGTGTTCACCCTCACCGGCCTCGCCGAGGATCTGGCGAGTCGGGGCTATGTGGTGGCCGCGATCGACCACGCGTACGAGTCGGTGGGCACCGCGTTCCCCGGCGGCCGGATGCTCACCTGCGCGGCCTGTACGAAGGTGCGCACCGAGGAGGACCTGGTCGCGGCCACCTCCGGCCGGGGTCGGGACATGTCGTTCGTGGTGGATCGCCTCACCGGGGCCGACCCGGCCTGGCGGTACGCCGACCTCATCGACCGGCACCGCATCGGCGCGGCGGGCCACTCGATCGGCGGCGCGGGCGCGGCGGCGGCGATGGCCGGCGACCCCCGGATCCGGGCGGGCGTGAACATGGACGGCGCCTTCCACTCCGCCGTGCCCGAAACCGGCCTGGGCAAACGACCGTTCCTGCTCTTCGGCACCGACGACGAGACCCATCGGCCGGGCGGCGACGACCCGAGCTGGGACCAGGCGTGGACCCGACTGGACGGCTGGAAGCGGTGGTTGACGGTGGCGAACGCCACCCACTTCAGCTTCAGCGACTTTCCCGTCTTCCTGGACCGACTCGGCCTGCCCGGCGGCGGATCGGCGACGACCCTGCCGGGTGCGCGGGGGCTGGAGCTGACCCGTGCCTACCTTGCCGCCTTCGTCGACCGCCACCTGAGGCACCTGCCCCGACCGCTGCTCGACGGCCCGACTGCGGCGAACCCGGAGATCCGGTTCAACAACCCTTGACCGGCGACCCCGACGGACGACGCGCGACCCGCGACCCGTGACCCATGACTCCGTGACCCATGACCCGTGACCCATGACTCGTGAACGAGGAAGGCCCGGCGGCGTCGCGTGGTCGCCGCCGGGCTCGGGAGGCATCGACCGAAAGGGGGTCGATCGATGCCGGGCACGGGTTTTTCCTCGGGTGGGATCCGGACGGATCCCGAAGGGGGCTCAGCCGGTGAAACCCTTGAAGAGATTGGTGAATTCGTAGGGCGACTGGCTGATGCTGCTGCACGTCGCGGAGACCCCGCCACCCGGGCAGGAGCCGTTGTCGCGGCCCACCGACCAGAACGCCAGTCGGCCGATGTGGTTGGTGTTGGCCCAGGAGACCAGCTTGGTCGCGTCCGACTGGACGAAGATCTTGCCGTTGAAGTTGCGGCCGATCATCGGCGTGACCGCGAGCATGCCCCGGAGTTCGGCGTCGGACTTGGCGGGCCAGATCTCCTTCATCTGACGCAGCGTCGATTCCGCGGCGGCGATCACCGCGTCGCCCCACACCGGGCGCGACGTGCCGAACTCCATCGCCATCGGGTTGACGATGTCGACCCGAACCCCGTTGTCCCGCGCGTTCTTCAGCAGGTCCACGCCCAGTGCCGGGGTCAGACCGTAGTCGTCGCCCTGGACCATCAGCGTGAAGCTCACCGTGGTGGCCGGCCGATCCCGCTGCACCTTCGCCAGCGCCTTGTTCATCGTGTCGAGCGGGATGGACGCCTCGATGTCGATGTCGAGGTGCTTGGCGCCCAGCGTGTCGATCACCTTGGTGTACGCGGCGGCGAGCGCGTCGGCGCTGCCGCAGGACGCCTCCAGGTAGGGGCCGGCCGCGCCGCCGAAGGCGACCACGATGTCGCCGCCCTGGGCGCGAAGCGCCGCGATCTGGTTGAGGATTCGCGGCTCGTCGAGGGCGATCGTGCCACCCCACTTGGGGTCGCAACCACTGTTGCTGCCCAGAACGAAGGCGAGCGTGAACAACTTCTGGCCGGTGGCCGCGGCCACGTCGGTCAGGGTCGGGGTGGGCGCGGTGATGTCGATGTACGGGACGCTGCGCACGGAGCCCGCGGGCGGATTGCCGCCGCCCGTCGTGGTGGTGCCGATCAACTCGGGGGTGAACGGGGACACGTTGCCCGAGGCGTCCTTCGCCCGGACCTTGATCCGGTACGCGGTGTCCGGGGTGAGTCCGGTCAGCGTCGCGCCGGGGTCGGCCGTGCCGGCGCGGGCGACGCCGTCGACGTACACGTCATAGCCGGTGACCCGGTCGTTGTCGGTGGACGCGGTCCAGGCCAGGGTCAGCGACGAGGAACCAGCGGCGGATACCCGCAGGTTCGTCGGTGTGCTCGGCGCGGTGGTGTCCGGCGTGGCCGGTCCGGTACACGGATTGCCGTTGAGCTTGCAGCCGGTGGGGGTTCCGGGCCCGGCGCCGAGGAAGCCGAACGTGGTCGAGGCACCCGGTGCGAGGGTGCCGTTGTACTCGCGGTTGGTGAACACGTAGTGGCCGCCGCTGCCGGAACCGCTTTGCAGCGCGTCCCAGTAGGAGCCGATCGTGGTGCCGGCGGGCAGGTCGAACTCGACCTTCCAACCGGTGAGCGTTCCGGTGCCCTGGTTGCGGACGGTGTACTGCCCGGTGAAGCCGGAGCCCCAGTCGGACGCCTTGGCGAACGTCGCCTCGGGGGAGGCGGCGTGTGCGGCGCCGGCGGGCAGGACCACCAACGCGAGGGGGGCGAGAACGGTGACGGCGACGGCGCGGGCGAGTGCGCGCAGCCGGCGCCGAGCCGGTCCGGTGGATGTGGAATGGGACCTGGGGAAGCGGGAGTTGCCGGGCCGGGAGGCGCCGGACCGGGGATCGCGGCGCGGGGAGGGGGACGGGGCGGGGGACTCAGGCTTCATCGAGCCGGCTCCTGGACACGTCTGGGACACGAGTCGGGGGACGAGGGTGGTGCGCGATCGGCCGTGCGTGCGCCGCCGGTTGGCGCACTCCACCGCTCGCGGCCGGGCGGTGTGCCGGATCGTACTGCGCTTCGAGATGTGTCTGGTGCAATGGTCTATACCAACCCGGGTCTCGTCCATAGGGTCGCGGGCACTTTCTCGGCGCGCCCGGCAAGTATTGGCAAGGCCGCTGCGGATCGCGGAAAATTTTTCCTCGGCACAATGACCACACATATGACACACCGTCAGAAACAAGGTCGCGCAGGCCGGACCGACTTTTCGCGGGCTTTTGCAACGCTCCGGTTGGGGAGTAATGAACCCTCGTCGGCACGATCGAATCGGAAAGACCCGCTCCGCGCTCTTGCGCGACCGGACGAGCACGACGAATCTGTGTAGCGCCGCAGTCATTGGTCTATACCTGTCCCGTCGGACCGCAGGCGGCGGCACCCGTACGCCGGAATACCGGGATCCGTCGCGGCCACCTCGGATCCCCGCCCCACCCGCGCCGACCGTCCCACCAGTGCCGACAGGTTCCAACCGCGCCGACCGTCCCACCCGCGTTCGAGGGCTCCCGTATGACGTCCATGCGGTCTTCGTGCGTCCCCCGCAATCGGCAACTCCCTTACCCGGAGGGCTTCATGAAGTCTCCCCGCAGGGTCGCGGCATTCGCCGCGGCCTGCTGCCTGGCACCCTTGACGATCGCCGCGCTGGCCACCGGAACCGCACAGGCGCACGGCACACTCAGCAACCCGCTCAGCCGTACCGGCACGTGTCGCGCCGAGAACCCGGAGAACCCGACGTCCGCCGCGTGCAAGGCCGCGGTGGCCATCGGCGGCACGCAGCCGGTGTACGACTGGAACGAGGTCAACCTCGCGGACGTCGCCGGTCGGCACCACCAGCTGATCCCCGACGGCAAGTTGTGCAGCGCCGGGCGGGACAAGTACAAGGGCTTCGACCAGGCGCGCGCCGACTGGCCCGCGACCGCGGTCTCCCCCGGCAGCACCTTCAACTTCCTGTTCCGGGCCACCTCCCCGCACCGCGGCACGTTCCAGTTCTTCGTGACCCGCGACGGCTACGACCCCACCGTGCCGCTGCGTTGGTCCGACCTGGAGGCCACGCCGTTTTTGACCCAGACCGATCCGCCGCTGGACAACGGCTCGTTCGTGATGAACGGCCGGATGCCGCAGGGCAAGACCGGGCGCCACCTGGTCTATGTGATCTACCAACGCTCCGACAGCCCCGAGGCGTTCTACTCCTGCTCGGACGTGGTCTTCGGCGCCGCCGCCGCACCGGTTGCCGCCGAGCGGGTGACGGCGGCGACCGCGCCGCTCGCGCACGAGACCGGCGCGCCGTACATCGAACCTGCCGGGCGTACCCACGAGAGCATCCACGAGGCCCCGGTGGCCGCGGCCGTGCCGGACCAGGGCCCGGCGGGCGTGCCGCGCGCGGCCACGGTCGGCGCGGCCGGCGCGGGTGCGTTGATCATCGTCGGCGGGGGCGCCGTCGTGCTGACCAACCGGCGTCGGGAGGCCCGCGCCCGGCGCTGAACCCGCGCCCGGCACCCCACAGATGCCACCTCCGGTCCGGACGAAGTCGTCGGGCCCGACCAACCCGACGACCGCCGCCGGGCCGGAGGTGGGCCAAACCACGCCCGCCGCGCCGCCCCCCACGTCCCCGGGGGGCCGGCACCCTCCTCGCACCGGCCCGATCCCGGGGCCGGGCCCTCCGCACCACCCGATCCCTCCACCCGATCCGCCGGCGCGGCCGTCCCCACCGCGCCGGCCCGAACCACCCCGCGTGGCCCGTCCCGACCGCGCGACGCCCGATCGAAAAGCCCGTCTCCTCCGGACGGTCCTCCCGCGGCTCCACCCCTCCGCGCCGACCCCGCACCCACCGTCCCGCCCCGCACGTGCTCCGCAAGTCCCTTTCTCGTCCTCAGAAAGCGGGAGTACCCATGCGACGACCAAGTCCGCTCCGCACCCTGGCGACCGTGGTGGCCACCGCCGCCGCGTCGCTGGGCCTCGTGCTGACCTCGGGCGGCGCCGCGAATGCCGCCGCGGAAACCACGCCGACCACCACGCAGGCGGCGGCAGCGGCGCCCGCCACGGCCGGACAGGCGGGCGCGCAGGCCGCCACACCGCTGCCCACCCGCGTGTTCGCGCCGTACTTCGAGGCGTGGACGGGGGAGAACCCGGCGACGCTGTCCGCCCAGTCCGGCGCGAAGTACCTGACCATGGCCTTCATCCAGACCCCGAGCAAGGGCTCGTGTACGCCGTACTGGAACGGCGACACCGGAATGCCCATCGCCCAGTCCACGTTCGGCGCGGACATCGCCAGGATCCGCGCGGCCGGCGGCGACGTGATCCCGTCGTTCGGCGGCTACACCGCGGACAACACCGGCACCGAGATCGCGGACAGTTGCACCAACGTCAACTCCATCGCGACGGCGATCGAGAACGTGATCTCCACCTACGACATCAGCCGCATCTGCCTCGACATCGAGGACAACTCGCTGACCAACACGGCCGGCATCGACCGCCGCAACAAGGCGCTCAAGCAGGTCCAGGCGTGGGCGGCGAGCAACAACCGCTCGCTGCAGATCCAGTACACCCTGCCGACCACGACCTCGGGCCTGGCCGACAGCGGCCTGGCGGTGCTGCGGAACGCGGTGAGCAACGGCACCAAGGTCGACGTCGTCAACATCATGACGTTCGACTACTACGACAACCAGCCGCACCAGATGGCCAACGACGCGAAGAGCGCCGCGACCGGCCTGAAGAACCAACTCGCCCAGCTGTACCCGAACAAGACCCAGGCCGAACTGTGGGCCATGGTCGGCGTCACCGTGATGCCCGGCGTGGACGACTTCGGCGCCGCCGAGACGTTCACCACGGCCGATGCGGTCACCGTCGTCGACTGGGCCAAGACGCAGGGAATCAGCACCCTGTCGATGTGGGCCCTCCAGCGCGACAACGGCTCCTGCCCGGGGGGTACGGCGCAGGACAACTGCTCCGGAATCCCGCAGGAGCAATGGCAGTTCACGCACACCTTCGCGCCGTTCACCGGCGGCGGAGGACCGGTCACCAACGACTTCGCGCTCAGCCTGAACCCGACCACCGGCTCGGTCGCGCTCGGCGGCACCACGTCGTCGACGATCACCACCGCGGTCACCCAGGGCAACGCGCAAAACGTCGCGCTCACCGTGACCGGCGCCCCCAGCGGGGTGAACGTGTCCGTCACCCCGAGTACGGTCACCGCGGGCGGATCCGCGACGCTGAACGTCAGCGCCTCCGCGACGGCGACCCCCGGCACCTATCCGCTCACCGTCACCGGCGTCGGCGCGTCCGCGACGCACAGCGCGACCTACTCGCTGACCGTCACCTCCGGGCCGGTCACCAACGACTTCACCCTGTCTGCCGGTCCCGCGTCGGGCAGCGTCACGCAGGGCGGCAGCACCTCGTCGACACTCACCACCACGATCGCCGCCGGCGCGGCGGAAACCATCGCCCTGACGGTGTCCGGCACCGGAAACGGCCTCAACGCCACGATCACCCCGGCCTCGGTCACCACGGGCGGATCCGCGACGCTGAACATCTCCACCACCGCGGCCCTGCTCCCCGGCACCTATCCGATCACCGTCACCGGCACCAGCCCGTCGGCCACGCACAGCGCGGTGTACACGCTCACCGTCAACGGCTCCTCCGGCGGCCTGCTCAACGCCGACCTGGAAAGCGGCTCGCTCGCTCCGTGGACCTGCCAACCCGGCGGGGCGGTGGTCTCCACGCCCACCCACGGCGGCACACACGCCCTGGAGGTCGCGGCCGGCGCGGCGCAGACCGGGGAATGCAAGCAGACCCTGCAACTCGCCCCCAACTCGACCCACACCCTCACCGCTTGGGTTCGCGGCAACTACGCCTACCTGGGCGTGAGCGGGGGCGCGACGGCCAGTACCTGGGCCTCGCCCGGGACCACGTGGGCCAAGCTGACCGTGCCGTTCACGGTGGGCGCGTCCGGCAGCGTGACGGTCTACCTGCACGGCTGGTACGGGCAGGGCTCGGTCTACGGCGACGACTTCGCGATCAGCTGAGGCCATGGTGCCGGGGCGGCCCCGCGCATCCCGCCGGATGCACGGGACCCCCCGACACCGCTGCGATCGCCCCCGAAGCCCGGACGCCGGCTCGCGACCCCACCGCGAGCCGGCGCCCGGTTGCCGTCTGCCGGGCGCGGATCGCGGGCGAGGCGGGGCCGTTCACCCGGCGGCGGTGGTGCCGGTCCGGTCGGGGGCGCGAACCCTTCCCGGCCGGCCGTCGTGGCAGGTCGCGCACGGTTTGGTTTGCCAGTTCGTGCCGTTGCGCGGGACCCGCCCGGCAGTCGTCTCGGAACGGCCTAACCTGAAGCGCTGATCGAGCGCCGGCCGCATCGTCCGAGAACCGCCAGGGGGCCGACATGGCACGCAACACCCACCCGCGACCAACCCGCCGCACCGGCGCCGGGAGGCGCCGATGACCGCGTCCACCCAGCTCCGCCCGGCGGTTCCGCTGCACCGCCTCGAGGTGCCCGCGCCGAGCGTCCTGCCGTTCGCCGTCGGCTCGTTCGACAGCATCGGCCCGCTGTCCCGGGCCGATTTCCCGCACCGGCACACCTTCTACGAGATCGCCATCGTCACCGGCGGTCGTGGTACCCATGTATTGGATCTGGTGCCCCGGTCGGTGTCTCCGCCGCAGTTGTTCTTCATCGCCCCCGGCCAGGTGCACTTCTGGCATCGCATGCAGGACCTGACCGGCTGGGTCGTGTTGTTCAACGACGACTTCCTGTTCGCCCACCCCGAGGACCGGGACACCGTCCGCGACCTGGCCGGCTGCGCGCGGCTGCGGCCCACGCCGGAGGCGGCGCCCGGACTGCTCGGCGTGGTGGCCGAGTTGCGCCGCGAATACGCCGAACAGGGCGTGGGATTCATCCCGGTGCTCCAGGCGTATCTGCATGTGCTGATCCTGCGTGCGGCCCGACTGGCGATATGGGACGGCCCCGACTCCCGGCGGGATGCGGGGCGATCGGATCCGGGACAGCCCGATCCGGGGCCGACCGCGGCCCTCGCCCAGCGCTTCGCCCGGCTCCTGGACGGCCCGCCGGACCCGGATCCGGTCGAGCGTACGGTCGGTGCGTACGCCGACCGCCTCGGTGTCTCGGTGGGCCATCTCAACCACGCGGTGAAGACCGCCACCGGGCGCACCCCCGGCCGGATCATCCGCGAGGCGCAGGTGGTGGAGGCCAAGCGGCTGCTCGCCGGCAGTGATCTGACAGTGCGTCAAGTCGCGGACAGGGTGGGTTTCGCGGACCCCGCGTACTTCTGCCGGTTCTTTCGTCGGGAGACCGGGAGCACCCCGGGGGAGTACCGCCGCGAGATCAACGCGAAGCACCACGAGAGCCGTGCTTTGTCCATCGACGCCCGCAACTGGCGAGCATAGGTTCAGACCAATCGCGAGCGGGCGGATCGATTCGTCGACCTTGCCCGCCCGTCCCCTCGCCGAGGAGTCGACATGGACCCCGAGATCACCGATCAGGACGAGCCCGCCGCGCGCGGCATCACCCGCAAGAATCTGCTCAAGGCGGCGCTGATCGCCGCTCCGCTGCCGCTGCTGATCGGCGGCGTGCCCGCGCTGGCCCGGGCGCAGCGAGGCAGCGGCGGGCCGTTGGCCCCGACGCCGTTCTGCCACGACGGCGACGCGCCCACCATCGACCAGACCGAAGGACCGTACTTCAAGCCCAACTCCCCGGAGCGGTCGGTGCTCACCGGCGCCGGTACCCCACTGGTGGTGTCGGGCTTCGTGTTCAACCGCGCGTGTCAGCCACTGCCCAACGTGCTGCTCGACTTTTGGCAGGCGGACACCAACGGCGAGTACGACAACGTCGGATACACCTTCCGCGGCCACCAGTTCACCAACGCGCAGGGCGCGTACAAGCTGACCACGGTGGTACCGGGTCTGTACCCGGGCCGCACCCGGCACCTGCACGTGAAGGTCCAGGCGCCCAACCGGGGGATCCTGACCACGCAGACCTACTTCCCGGGCGAGCCGCGCAACAACACCGACACGATCTTCGACGCGCGGCTGTTGATGAACGTACGCAACGGCAACCCCGGCAAGGAGGCGACCTTCGACTTCGTCCTCAACATCGCCGGGGTCCCCCCGACGAGCCAGCCGCCGACGAGCGAGCCGCCTACGAGCGAGCCGCCGACGAACCCGCCGGGCGGCACCTGGCGGGCGGGCACCAACTACGCCGCCGGCGCCACGGTGTCCTACGGCGGTCAGAACTACCGCTGCCTGCAGGGGCATACGGCAATTTCGGGATGGGAGCCGCCGAACGTGCCGGCTCTTTGGCAGCGGATCTGATCGACATCGCCGGGGGAGGCGAGTCGATCACGGGCCCCGGCGGTGCCACCCGCCGGGGCCCGCGTTCGTGGGCGCCGTCCTCGGGCGCGACCGCGCGAATCGTGGGGCCCGCGTGGTTGGGAACGGCCGGGCCGCTCGGCCCGGTCGGCCCGGTCGGGTCGTTTCGATCGGTCGGGCCGGTTCGATCGGTGCGGACTCCTTGGGGGCGCGAGCGTTCAGCCCGCGATGGTGAGTTGCATCAGGGCCTTGGCGGTGTGCATGCGGTTTTCCGACTGGTCGAACACCCGGCTGCGCGGGCCCTCGAAGACCTCGTCCGCCACCTCGCGGAGGTCGGGACGGGCCCGCGCGGTCTCGGTCTCCAGGTCGTGGAACGCGGGCAGGCAGTGCAGGTAGACGGTGTCGGCGCGGCCGGTGCGGGCCATCAGCTCGGGCGTGACCTTCAGGTCGCGCAGCAGCTCGATACGACGGTCGGTCTCCTCCTCGCCCATGGACACCCACACGTCGCCGTACACCGCGGCCGAGCCGGCCAGCGCCTCTCCCGGCGATGCGGTGACGGTGATCGCGGCCCCCGACGACTCCGCCCCGGCGAGCAGTTCGGCGATCGACGCGGGGTCGGGGTGCAGCGGCTCCGGGGCCAGGACGCGCAGGTCGAGGCCGAGCTTGACGGCGGCGACCGCCAGGGTACGGGCCACGTTGTTGCGGCCGTCGCCGACGAATGTGACGGGCAGGCCGCGGAGTTCGCCGAAGTTCTCCCGCAGCGTGAGCAGGTCGGCGAGCACCTGGGTCGGATGGTAGGTGTCGCACAGCCCGTTCCACACCGGCACCCCCGCGTGCGCGGCGAACTCGGCGACGGTCGTATGCTCGAAGCCGCGGAACATCACCCCGTCGAAGACCCGCCCGAACACCCGGGCGATATCGCGCACGGACTCCTTGATCCCGAATCGGATGTCCTCGCGACCGAAGACCTCCGGATGCGCCCCGGACTGCGTCGCCGCGACGACGAACGAGACGCGAGTGCGGCACGAGGGCTTGAGAAATATCAACGCGATATTGCGCCCCGCCAACACCGGCACCCGCTCCCCGAACGCGGCCCGCTCCTTCAGATCCCCGGCCCGATCCAGCAACTCACCGATCTCTGCGGCGCTCACGTCCAGGAGCGAGAGCAGGTTGCGGCCCTTGAGGGCGGAAAGCCCCATGGGATGACCTCGATTCGATGGCTCGATGAAGGTGCATGAATATTCCTGATGCAGCATCATCATGCATGACCGAGGTCGAAAACGGCGGCCCATTTTCCGGCAGCCACGACCCGGTGCCCGGAGCCCGGTGCCCGGCGCGGGGAGTTCGGAGTCCGGTGAGATCGAAAACCCGGTGGAGGTGCCGTGAGCGGGGCTGATAGCTTCGCCCCCGTGAGCAACCCCGAGTCGGACAGACGACGGCCGCCGGTGAGCCGGTGGCCGATCCCCTGTCGATGAGCTGAAGCCGCGTGGCCGCAATGGCCGCGGGCGTCCTCGGACATGGCCGCCACCGGAGTCGCCGGTGTCGAGCCGTGAGGTAATCCATCGGACGTCCATGGGGTTTCGTCATGCCATTCGCCGTATATGTGCTCGGGCTCGCGGTCTTTGCCCAGGGCACCTCGGAGTTCATGCTCTCCGGCCTGCTCTCGGGCATCGCCGACGATCTGCACGTGTCCATTCCCACCGCCGGACTGCTGACCTCGGCGTTCGCCGTCGGGATGGTGGTGGGAGCGCCCGCGATGGCGCTGGTCGGCCGCCGGCAACCACGCCGCCGCGCACTGCTGTTCTTCCTGTGCGTGTTCATCGCCGCGCACGTGGTGGGCGCGCTCACCCCGAACTACCCGGTCCTGCTGGCCACTCGCGTATTCGGCGCACTGGCCAACGCCGGCTTCTGGGCGGTCGCCCTGGTGACCGCGATCGACCTGGTCCGACCCGAACAGCGGGCCCGCGCCACCTCGGTGGTGGTCGGCGGCGTCACCGTCGCCTGCGTGGTCGGGGTACCGGCCGGCGCGCTCCTGGGCGACCGGTGGGGTTGGCGCGCGGCGTTCTGGGCGGTGGCGCTGGTGTCGCTGCCTGCCGTACTCGCCATCGCCCGAACCATCCCGAACCACGCACCACCGGCGCAGCCGGACCCGTCGGCAAACACCCGTCGGGACCTGCGCGCCCTGCTCACCCGGCCGCTGCTGTCGACCCTGTCGGTGATGGCCCTCGTCCAGGGAGCCACCTTCTGCGCGTTCTCCTACTTCGAACCGGTGATCACCGAGGTCACCGGCCTGGCCGACGGCTGGGTCCCGATCGCCCTCGCCCTGTTCGGAATCGGCTCGTTCGTCGGCGTAACCATCGCGGGCCGGATCGTCGACCGACGACCGACCCAGGTGATCGGGTGGGGGATGGCGGCCTCGGCCGTCGGCTGGGCCCTGTTCGCGTACACGGCGGCCACCCCATGGGCGGCGATCACCCTGGTCGCAATCCAGGGCATGCTCGCCTTCGCGACCGGCACGGCCCTGATTGCCCGCGTACTCCGCCTCTCCCAGGACACCTCCGGCCTATCCGGCGCCCTGGCCACCTCCGCCTTCAACATCGGCGGCACCCTGGGCCCCTGGCTGGGCGGCCTGACCCTCAACGCCAACCTCGGCTACCGAGCCCCCTTGGCAACCAGCGCAGCCCTCATGCTCCTGGCCCTAACGGTGGCAGCAACAACCCACCACCACGAACGCAGGCCCCACCACTTCCCCAAGCCCACGGCACACACCTGACCCACCCCGGCCACCCGGCGATCGGCGCCGAGTCCACCGAAAGCCTCCCCAAGCGAGCGAGGCGCCTCCGCGAGCGGTCACGGGTGGCCGGCCCGGGGCCGGCGTGCGGGGCTCCGACCCCGGGGCTCCCGGCGCGGCAGCGTGTCGCTCGGCGAAAACCGGCCGACAGCGGGGCAGTGGGAGGGCGGTTGGACCGACTCTGCCGGGGCGCCTTCCGGAGTGGGCCGGGTGTCCTCGACGGGCGCTGCGCCTTGGGTTGCGGGTGCCCGGTGCGGGGTCGGTCTGAGTCGGCGGTGGGCCGCCGCCGGCGTGCGGGGCTCCAAGACTGAGGGTTTCCGACGAGACAGCCGCATCGCTCGGCAAGAACCGGCTGGCAGCGGCGGAGCGGGACCGGTGCTCGGGTCGAGTCTTGCCGGGCGCCTTTCCGAGTGGGTTGGCTGGTGGCGGCGAGGGTTGTGCCTTTGGTTGCGGTGGGCCGGTGCGGGGCTGGTCAGAGTCGGTGGTGGGCCGCCGCCGGCGTGCGGGGCTCCGAGACCGGAAGCTCCCTACGAGACCGGCGTGTTGCTCGGCGAAGACCGGCCGGCAGCGGCGGGGAGGGGGAGGAGTCGGGTCGGTCTGCCGGGGGCCTTCCCGAGTGGGTCAGGTGGCTTCGGTGTGCGGTGGGCATTTGGGCGACGAGGGTTCACAAACCTGGACGGCGTGGGGTGCCGGAGCCTCGGCACGAGGGAAAACCGCAGGTCAGTGCGAAGAGGAGCCGTTTCGACCGCCTCGGAATCCGGTTCCGACACCCACTGGGCACTTTCGGTCTCCCCGAAGGCCCCTGCGAGGTCGCAGCGCCCGAAGTCGGCTGCGATCGGGCCCATTTGGCCTTCACACCGGCGTTGAGGGGGCCGGGGCACACGAAACCGGCACTCGACACCCGATTTCCCACCCCGACCACGCAAAACCGCAGATCACCGAAGCTCCAAGCCCACAACCACCCGCCGAGATCCGGTTTCGAACCCCAACCCAGCCCCAACGTCCCCAAAAGGCCCCGACCCACTCGGGAAGGCACCCGGCAACAGAAGCACAAGGCGCACCGGAAACACCCGGCCCACTCGGGAAGGCGCCCCGCCAGACTCGACCCGAGCATTCTCCCTCCCCGCCGCTGCCGGCCGGTTTCCGCCGACCAACACACGCGCCTCGCCGGAAGCTTCGAGCCTTGGAGCCCCGCACGCCGGCGGCGGCCCATCACCGACTCTGACCAGCTCCGCACCGGTCACCCGCAACCCGAGGCGCAGCGCTCGCCGAGGACGCCCGGCCCACTCGGGAAGGCCCCTGGCGGACCCGACCGCACTGCTCACCCTGCCCGCCGCTGCCGGACGGTTTTTCGCCGACCAACGCACCCGTCTCGTCGGGAAACCTCCGCCTCGGAGCCCCGCACGCCGGCGGCGGCTCACGACCGACTCTGGCCCGCCCCGCACCGGCCACCCGCAGCCACAAGCGCAACGCCCGCCGGGGATGTTCCGACCGTGACCTACTTGGCTCTCGGCGGCTAGTACTGCAATTGCGTTTGCCGTGACTTCTGGGCCTGGTGGTCGTTGTTCAGGTCATGGGTGGGGACCTTGGTGTGGGTGATGTGCGGCGATG
>NZ_JBIRUB010000006.1:0-545954 GCF_044334985.1 Embleya sp. NPDC020630 | reverse complement strand
TCGCCGCACCGGAGAAACAGCCGAAGAGAACCACTATGCGGCTGCTTCTCCGGCACGCCGAGGCACGGCACCGGACGACGCGGCCCGATCCACCAAGATCCGCCGGACAGGACCTGGCCGAGGCCCGTTGCCGGCGCTCGGCGCGCTCAGACCTCCAGTACGGCGGCCGCCATCGCGCCGTCGCCGCCCAGGGAGGTGAGCAGGACGCGGGTGCCGCTCGGCCGGTCGGATTCGAGCACCATCCGGGCGGCGATGAGCAGACCCGTGGCGCGCGGGCGGCCGGTTTCCGGACCGATGTCGGTGACCTGGTGGTGCTGGAGGCCGAAGTGGCGGCGGAAGGCGCGGTTGGTCTCGGCGGAGGGGGTGTGCAGCGCGACGTGGTCGATGGTCGACCAGGGGATGCCGGCTTGGCGCAGGGTCTGCGCGACCACGGCCGACACGGCGATCGGGTCGTCGCGCAGCGACTCGCCGTGGTGCTCCCGCCAGGACACGTGGGCCCGGTCGACCATGGTGGCCACGGCGGACCGGCCCGGTTCGACCCGGCGGGTGCCGGATCCGGCGCCGACACGAACGGGCATGCGCTCCCGGGCCGGTATCCGCGCCTGCGGGTGACCGGCGCGGGCACGGTGTGGGTCCCGTACGGAGACCGCCAGCAGGCGATGCCGGTCCAGCCCCTTCTCCAGGACCAGGGCCGCCGCCGCGGGGTGTTCGTCGTGGGCGGGCGCCAGCACGAGGCCGCGCCGCGCGGCCGGGTCGACCCCGAGGTGCGCGGCGAGCGTGCCGAGCGCGGACAGCGGATGATCGCCGCAGTGCACCGCGTGGTAAGCGTGGATGCGCCCGACGCCGACCCGGTCGAGGACCAGCCGCCCGGACAACGCGATCGGCGCGCCGGCGGCGGCCTCGTCACAGAGCAGGCAGTACTGCCCGTCCAGGTCGCGGCCGCTCAGCCCGCAACGGGCCAACGTGTCGCGTACGGCGGCCTCGTCGAGCAGCAGCGCCGACGTCGGCGCGGCGGCCGAGCAGCTTCCCACGGCGGCGATACCCAAGCCCGTGACCTTCATGGGGTTCTCCTCCCGGCGCGAAAACGGCCTCAGGTGCCCGACACCACTCGGCGTCGGGCACGACCCCCGGGAAACCGTCGACCCCGCCCGGGACACGCATTGAGGAACGTGCCGAGAGCGAGCCCCGAGGGCCGTGCCATGGATCCGACGCTACGTTCCCCAAGCCACCCCACTCCCCGCCTTCACACCCCCCTGACGCCCAAACCACCCCCATCTGACGCCCTCTTGACACACCCACGTACAAACACGCCATGCCCGGTACCCCCGGCAGCGCCCCCACCCGCCACCCGCCCTCGCCCCACCCCACGCCCACGAGCCCCCAAGCCCCACGAACCCGCACACCCACACCCCGCGAACCCCGCATGCCCCGCGCGCACGCTCCCACCCCCGGCGACAGCCCCCCTTCCGCATCAAGGACGCGTACGGATTCCGCGTGAACGCGTATGCAGGGCGTACGGGTTCGGTCCGGCAACGGTGCAGGTCCTCGGTGCTGCCTAGCGTCGGCGTCATGCGGGGGAGCAACAACACGGGGAAAAGCGGGAATTCGGGTCCGAGACCGAGTGCTCGGCGTGGTCGTGGCGGGTGGATGGCGCTCCGGGGTCGGCCTCGCCGCGACCATCCCGTAGGTGCCGGGGGTGGGCGCGCGAGGCGGTTGACCACGCCCGTCTCGCTGCGGCTCCTCGTCGCCGGCGTGGTCGTGACGCTCGTCGCCTACCTCGGGGTCCTGCTCGCGGCGATCTCCGCCGCCGACGACGGGCTGCGTACGGTCGGCGCCGGCGCCGGTTCGCGCGTCGTGTCCGCGAACGCGCTGCACGGGGCCCTGTCCGGGATGGACGCCGAGTTGGCCAATACCGTCCTGGTCGGCGACGAGCGGGGGCTGGGCTTCGCCCGGGAGCAGGCGGCGGCGAACTACGCGGCCGACCGCAAGGCGCTCGGCGACGCGATCGAGGAGACCGGCGCCGGCATCGAAGGCGACGAGGCCCGGCGTACGCTGGCCGACCTCGTCGACAAGGTCGGGCTGTACGACAACTTGGCCGGGCAGGCGACCCTGCTCGACCGTCAGTCGGACGCCCGCGCCCTGACCGACGCCTCACCCGCGCTCCCGCTGCTGCGCCAGGCGGCCGACCTGATGCGCGACACCCTGCTGCCGGAGGCCGATCGCCTCTCGGCGGCCAACGCCGGCGCGGTCGAGGCGACCTTTCGCGACACCTACGGGCGAGCCCGTGACCTGGGCGGCTGGTCGCTCGCGCTCGGCCCGGGCGCGATCGGCGTTCTGCTCTGCGGGCAGGCGTTCGTGGCCGTGCGCACGCGCCGGGTGGTCAATCCGGGGATGCTGATCGCGACCGTGCTGGCCGTGGCGCTGGTGTGGACGGGTACCGGTGCCACCCTGGCCGCTGCCGAGCACCTGCGTACCGCCAAGAAGGACGCGTTCGACTCGGTCCTCGAACTCACCAGGGCCCGGGCCGTGGCCACGGACGCCAACCGCGACGAGAGCCGATTCCTGCTCGACCGCGCCCGCGCGACGGACGCGGAACGCGCGTTCGAGGCCAAGTCCCGCGAGCTGGCCGGCTTCGACGGGGTGCGACTCGACGGCTACGCCGAGGCGTTGCGGTCGGCGATCACCGGCCTCCCGGGCCTCGCGAAGGGGGCGACCCCGCCGTTCGACGGGCGGTTCGGCCGGGAGTTCCGCAACATCACGTTCGCCGGCGAGCGTGCGGCGGCCGAGGACGCGCTGCGCTGGTACGCCCGATACCAGGACTACGACCGGCAGTTGCGCACCATGGTCGCCCGGGGCGACCTGCGGGGCGCGATCGATTTCGCCACCAGCCACCGGGAGAACAACTCCAACTGGGCCTTCGACCACCTGATCGAGTCGCTGGAGGCGGTCACCGCGATCAACCGCACGCACATGGACGCCGAGGCGAACGCCGGCCGCGACGCGCTCGCCGACCTGGGCCTGATCGCCACGCTCCTGGTCCTGGCCGGGGCCGGGGCGACCTGGGCGGGCGTACGGACGCGCCTGGTCGAGTACCGCGCCGGCGAGGCCGCGCCTGCGCGCATCCGGCCGCGCCGACCCACCCACCCGGGCCCGCCGCCCGGCCCGCCCGGGCCCGCCACCCTCGACCGACCCCGACCCGCGCCGGAGCCGGTCCCCGCGGCAGCCGTACCGGTCCGGCGCTGAGCCGAACCCCAGCCGCGGCGGCCGGGACTCACAACCAGTCGTTGCGGCGGAAGGCGCGGAACATCAGGACACAGGCACCGACCATCACGACCAGCACGCTCGGATAGCCGTACGTCCACTTCAGCTCCGGCATGTGTTCGAAGTTCATCCCGTAGATGCCCACGATCAGCGTCGGCACGGCCAGGATCGCCGCGATCGCGGCGATCTTGCGCATGTCGGTGTTCTGTCGGACCGTCACCCCGGCCAGGCTCGCCGAGAGTATCGAGTCGAGCAGTTCGTCGAACGCCACGAGCCGTTCGCGCACCTGGGCCAGATGGTCGGCCACATCGCGCAGATAGGCGTCGAAGACCGTGCCGTCCCCCGGCAGACCCCCGTCGGCCAGCCGCTCCAGCGGCCGGGCCAGCGGCAGTACCGCGCGCTTGAACTCGATCAGCTCGCGTTTGAGCTGGTAGATGCGCTCCGCGTCGTTGCTCGGCCGGGGCGAGAACACCTCCTCCTCCAGGCGTTCGAAGTCGTCCTCGACCTTGTCCGCCACCAGCAGGTAGTCGTCCACGACCCGGTCGGTGATCGCGTGCACCACCGCGGCCGGCCCGTGCCCGAGCCGCTCGGGATCGGCCTCCAGGGACTGGCGCAGCTCGACCAGCGGCGGCGCGCTGCCGTGTCGGACCACCACGACGAACTTGTCGCCGGCGAAGACCATGATCTCGCCGGTGTCCACCACCTCGCTGGTCGCGGTCAGCGCGTCGTGCTCGACGTAGACGATCGTCTTGAGCACCAGGAACAGGGTGTCGTCGTAGCGCTCCAGTTTGGGCCGCTGATGCGCCTCGACCGCGTCCTCCACGGCCAGCGGGTGCAGGTGGAATGCGGCGGCGATCTCGGCCAGGTCCTCGGCGAGCGGGGCGTGCAGCCCGATCCACACGAAGCAGTCCTCGCTCGCCTCGGCCGCGTCGAGCGCGTCCTGCAACGGCACCTCACCGGGGCGCCGGACCCCCTTGTCGTAGAGCGCGCAGTCCACCACCACGGGCGCCCGCCGAGCCCCCGCCGCGTCCGCACCCGCCGGTATCGCGCCGCCGGGCCGAAAGCGCTTCGTCGTCCGCCACGAGCTCATCGTCCTGCTCCCGAATCGAGGATGTCCCGCCCGATCGTAGGCGGCACCGCCCCTTCGCGGGGGGCCTACAGCGCGGGAATCACGGCGGTCCGGCCCCCGGCAGGCGGGCCGCGGCGCCGTCCGCACGGACCCGCCGGCCCGGGGCGGGGACGTCGCCGCGCGCGAGCGGTAGCGTCCTGCGGAATCGAGCGAAGGAGCAACCGTTGGACGGCGATGGCGAGTTCCGTGGACCGACCGACCCGGACGATCCCCAGGCGGCGCCGCTCGCGGGAGGCGGGCCGGTGCCGCGCCGCGACGGGCTGTACGTGGACGTCGAGCCGGAAACCGTGATGGGCGATCTCTCGTGCACCCACTACGTCCGCTTCACCGACCCGGATCGGGTCAGCACCGTCACCTGCGTGAGCGGTGCCGAGATGATCCCGCTGATCTGTCGCTGGTTCGGGCCCCGGCACGAGGGGAGCAGCCAGGGCACCTACCACCTCGACGGGGCCGCGATCTCGTTCGCGGCGACCGACGAGTCCGGGACGGTGGAGTACGTGGGCCGGCTCGCCGAGGATGCGCTGACCCTGGTCGTGGACACGCACAGCCTGATCAACGACCACCGCTCCCGGCGCGAGCTGCGCTTCGTGCGGGCGGACTTCCCGAACGGATGAACGAACGAGGGGGCGCGGCGGCGCGCGGTCGTCGATCCGGGAGCGGGGCCGCCGTCGGGGCGGAGCCGGGCCCCGGGTATTGCTAGATTGGGCGCGCCCCCGCCGCACGTGTCTGCGGCCTCCGCCTATTTTGGGGATCTCGTGCCGCTCAGCACCGACGTGTCCAGTCCGGAAATCGACCTCGCGGCCGTTCGCGAGGAGTACGCGGCCCTCGCGGCCGAGGGACTTCGCCTCGATCTCACCCGGGGCAAGCCCTCGCCGCAACAACTGGACCTGGCGAACGGGCTGCTCTCGCTGCCCGGCGGCGACGACTTCAAGGCCGCCGACGGCACCGACTGCCGCAACTACGGCGGGCTCAACGGCCTGCCCGAGCTGCGGGAGATCTTCGCCGAACTGCTGCAGGTCCCGGCCGCGCAACTGCTCGCCCTCGGCAACGCCAGCCTGACCCTGATGCACGACGTGATCGCGCACGCGCTGCTGTCCAAGGTGCCCGGCGCCGAGCGTCGCTGGGTGGACGAGCCCGAGGTGCTGTTCCTGTGTCCGGTGCCCGGCTACGACCGGCACTTCGCGCTGTGCGAGCGGTTCGGCATCGGCATGGTCCCGGTCCCGCTCACCGGCGAGGGCCCGGACCTGGCCGCGGTCGAGGCGCTGGTCGCCGCCGACGCGCGGATCAAGGGCATGTGGTGTGTGCCCAAGTACAGCAACCCGAGCGGGGAGAGCTACAGCGACGAGACAGTGCGCCGGCTCGCCGCGATGCCCACCGCCGCGCCGGACTTCCGGCTGTTCTGGGACAACGCCTACGCGGTGCACCACCTGACCGACAAGCCGGTCGAGCTGCTGTCGATCCTGGACGCCTGCGCCGAGGCGGGCAACCCCGACCGCGCGTTCGTCTTCGGCTCGACCTCGAAGATCAGCCACGCCGGCGCCGGGGTCGCCTTCTTCGGCTCCTCCGCGGCGAACACCGCCTGGCTGACCGGGCTGCTGGCCAAGCAGACCATCGGCCCGGACAAGGTCAACCAGCTGCGGCACGTGCGCTTCTTCGGCGACGCCGAGGGCGTACTCGCGCACATGCAACTGCACCGCGAGCTGCTGGAGCCGCGCTTCGCCGCGGTGTACGAGGTCCTGGATCGTGAGCTGGGCGCGCTCGGCATCGCGAGCTGGACCCGGCCCGAGGGCGGCTACTTCGTCAGCCTGGAGGTGCCGGACGGCTGCGCCGCCGAGGTGGTCCGGCTGGCCAAGGAGGTCGGCGTCGCGCTGACCCCGGCCGGCGCCGCGTTCCCCGAGGGCAACGACCCGCGCGACCACCACATCCGCTTGGCCCCCAGCTACCCGACGGTCGACGAGGTGCACCGCGCGATGCGGGCCGTCGCGGTGTGCGTCAAGCTCGCCGCCGCCGAGGCCGCGGCGAAGTAACGCCAACGCACCCGACGACGACCCGGCCCGCCCCCGAATCGAACCGGGGGCGGGTCGGGTCGCGTTTTTGCGCCGACACCTCGCGCGCGGGGCTGTACACGGGTGGGTACATCCCTTGTCATATGGGTCGGTAGACCCCTTGTCGGGCACTGCCGGCAGCATCGCCACCATGAACGGCACCACCCACACCACCCCACCACGGCCGGTCGACGTCACCGCGCTCCTTCCCGACCTGGCGCCGCTGGCCCGCCCGGCGATCCGGCTGCATCCCCGCCCCGGTTCCCCGTCGCCGTACGACGGTTCGATCGGCGGCCCGCTGCTGTGGCCCGCCGACCATCCGTGGCCGTACTGCACCATGTGGCACGAGTCGACGGGCGATCGCGGGTGGGACGAGCGCCCGGGCTTCCCGTTGGTGCCCGTGGCCCAGCTGTACGCGCGCGACGTACCGCTGTTGCGCTCGCCGGGAGGGGCCGATCTGCTCCAGGTGTTGTGGTGTCCCTTCGAGCACGCGCCGGAGTACAAGCCGCCGACCGCGCTGTACTGGCGAACCGCCGCCGAGGTCACCGACATCCTCGCCGCGCCGCCCGAGCCGTCCGAGGTGCGATACGCCTGCTACCTGCCGAAGCCGTGCGTGCTCGCGCCCGAGCAGATCACCGAATACCCCAACTTTCTGGAGCTGAGCGAGGACCTGCGGCAGCGGTTGGCGGACTGGGACCGGTGGCAGGCGGCCGGCGTCGCGGTGGACGATTCCTACGCGGTCGCGCCGGAGGAGTTCTACATGGACGAGCTGTCCCACGCCCCCGGGTGGAAGGTCGGCGGCTGGGCCCCGTGGGGTCTCACCGATCCCATCGCCCGATTCTGCATCGCCTGCGGCGCCCGGATGAGCCCGCTGCTGACCATCCCCTCGTGTGAATGGGACGACAGCGGCCTCGGTTGGATCCCGCAGGAGGATCGAGCCGCCGCCGAGGCCGGCGAGTCCGGCGATATGGCGAATCCGACCGGGGTCCAGATCTCCAGGGGCAACAATCTGCAGCTCTACGCCTGCCCGGAGGCCACGCAGTGGCACCCGCACACCGACCTGATCCAGTAGCGGAGTCCGTGCCGGAGCACGCGGGCGCGGTGCGGTGCGGTGCCTGCGGGTTCGATCAGCCGATCGGTGGTGCGAGGTATTCCAGCGCGTAACCCTCGCCGGAGGGGGTCACGCGGGCGATGCCGGGTGAGTCGAGGTGGGCGCCGGCCACGAAGTGGTGTGGCCGGCCGAGTTGTTCGAGCAGTGCCGCGCGTGCGGCGCGGGCCTGGGACTGGTCGCCGTCGAGCTCCCAGGACACCTTCGGCTGTTCGAATTGAAGCGTGGGAACGTGCACGGTGTCACCCCAGGCGAGCAGCCGGCCGGCGCCGCTCCGGACCTCGTAGACGGTGTGACCGGGGGTGTGGCCCGGCGTCGGGATCGCGGTGGCCCAGTCGTTGATCGCGACCTCCTCCGACACCGGTACGACCCGGTCGCGGATCGGTTCGAGCCGCCCCGTGAACACCGAGGCGTCGCCCGCGCCGATCCACACGCGCTCGAGCTTGGGGAACGCCTCCGAACCGTCCGGCGCGATCAGGCCGCTCACGTGGTCCTCGTGCCTGTGGGTGATGGCCACATCGGTGACCTGCGCGCGGTCGATTCCCGCTTCGTCGAACGCGTCGTGGAGCAATCCCATGGTGGGCTCGTGCCAGACGTCGGACGCGCCGGTGTCGACGAGCACCGACCGCGTGCCGTCGGTGAAGAAGAAGGCGTTGACCGACAGCCGCAGGTTGTCCCCGGCCAGCGGTACGGCGGCCGGCAACTCGTCGAGCGTGCACCCGTGCTCGTCGCGAAGCCGGGTCGGCGGCATGTCGATGTACCCGTCTCGCAACGCGACCACCTGCAGATCGCCGAATTCGAACGTGGCATGGTGCCGGCCACTCGAGATCAAACGCATGGAATCCCTCACGTCTCTGATGGAAGACCAAATCTCCTATAGAAGAAACCCTACACTGTCGGCAGCGAGGCATCCAGCGATCGAGGAGCACGGTGGTCGAGCAAGACGAGAACGCGGCCGAGCCACAGCACGGTGATGACCTGGCCGGCGCGTTCGGCGGCAATGTGCGGCGCCGCCGCGAGGAGGCGGGGCTGACGCTGGAGCAGTTGTCCACGCGGTCATCGGTCAGCCGGGCCATGTTGTCCAAGGTCGAACGCGGCGAGAAGAGCCCGACGATCGGCGTCGCGTCCAAAATCGCCCACGCGCTCGACGCGTCGCTCTCGGACCTGATCGGCGCGCCGGCTGCCGCCGGGGCCGGGGTGGCCGTTGCCATGCGCAGGAACGATCGCCCCGTGTTCCGTGACCCGGAAACCGGCTTCGAACGGCACATCGTGTCGGCGGCCCCGGGCGCGGGGCGAGCCGAGATGGTCGTCCATCACCTCCCGGCGCAGGTCTCGACGGGCCTGCTGCCGGCGTACCCGCCGGGTACGGAGAAACAACTCGTGGTGCTCGAAGGCACCCTCACCGTCGCGATCGGCGGGATCACCGAAACCCTGGCCACAGGCGACTCACTGTTCTTCCAAGCCGACACGGACCACGGCTTCGCCAACCGAACGAACGCCCCCTGCGAATACATCATGGTCATCTCCCGCAGAACCTGACCAACACCAGACCCCAGCCCTCCACAAGGCACCCACACCGGCAGGGGCCGTACACCACCCAAGCCCACGCCGCCCTTCAGTCGGACACGCCACTCCCACCCACCTCCGCGTCCAACTCCCCGCCCACACCCCCTCGCCTCCGTGCTTGTGCCGGCCCGGCTCCGCGCCCGTGCCGGCCCGGCTCCGTGCTTGTGCCGCCCGACTTCGCGCCCGTGTCCGCTCGCTTGTGCGCCCGTGCCGGCCCGGCTCCGTGCTTGTGCCGCCCGGCTTCGCGCCCGTGTCCGCTCGCTTGTGCGCCCGCGCCCGCCCTGCTCTGCGCCAGCGCCCTCCGCCTTCGTGCTCGTGGCCGCCCTGCTCCTTGGCCGCACCAGCCCGGCTCGGCGCCCGCACCCGCCCGCCGATCCGCCGACCCGGGGAGCGGGAGATCCGCTGGGTCGCCCGGTGAATATCCACCGGTCGGCCCGGAATCCCGAGTTCCTTCCCGCACCGCGCCCCCGGCGCCGCACCTCGCGCCCCTGCGCGGGCCACCCTGCTGCGCTGCCTCGCCGCGCGGTCTCGTGGGGCAACTCGGGTGCAGGGAAGCTCCGTTGGGTCGCTGTCGCGTGCTGTCGCCTCGCCGAGGTTCCGCGCCGCGCAACCCGCTCGGTCGTCTCGCCGCGTTCCCTCGCCGCTGCGCGCCGTCGTTGGTTCGCCGCCGGTACCGCCGCGCTGCGCCGAGCCGTTGCGTCACCTCTCCACGACCCTGCCCGCCGGCCCG
The DNA here is from genome assembly GCF_044334985.1 of Embleya sp. NPDC020630. NCBI lineage: Bacteria > Bacillati > Actinomycetota > Actinomycetes > Kitasatosporales > Streptomycetaceae > Embleya > Embleya sp. NPDC020630. The sequence goes on along the minus strand of NZ_JBIRUB010000006.1, from coordinate 536,115 downwards.
CGCGCTCGACCGCGCCCCCGCGCCCGACCGCGCCCGACCGCGCCCGCGCGCCCGTGCCCGCCCGCCTCTGCGTCCGGCCGGTTCCGTGCGCGTGGGTGCACCCGCGTCTGCCCTCGCCCCGCTCCCGTCGGGGCTTCCTGGGGTGGGTGGGGTCGTTGACGTCGAGTGGCTAACGGTGTTAGCTTCGCGGTGTTCGAGGATGCGTCACGGGGAAGAAGGCGACGGCGATGACCGAGTTCCTGGAGATCGAGAGTGGGCGGCTTGCCTACGATGTGCGCGGCGAGGGGCGGCTGGTGGTGCTTTCGCCCGGCATGGGCAACAACCGGTCGTCCTTTCGGGAGCTTGCGGACATCCTGCTCTCCGCCGGATACCGCGTGGCCTGCGTGGACCTGCGCGGGCACGGCGAGTCGACCCTCGGATGGTCCTCCTACACCCGCACCGACACGGCGAACGATCTGCTCGCCCTGATCCGGGAGTTGGGCGGCGGCCCGGCCGTCATCGTCGGACACTCCTTCTCCGGCGGATCGGCCACCATCGCCGCGGCGCGGGCGCCCGAACTGGTCGACGCCATCGTGGAGATCGCCCCGTTCACCCGGGCCCAAAAGGTCGACTTCCGGGCCCTGGGGTCCAACGCCCGCTACCGCAAGGGCATGATCCTGTTGATGGGCGCCGGCATGTTCCGCAACGTCGGGGTGTGGAAGCGCTACCTCCACCATGCCTACCCGGGTACCAAGCCGGCCGACTTCGCCGCCCAAATCGCCGCGCTCGACACCGAATTGCGCCGTCCGGGACGGATGGCCGTGGTGGCCAAGATGGGCATGGCCCCGCCCACCGACGCCGGCGCCGAACTGGGCAACATCCAGTGCCCGGCGCTCGTCCTCGAAGGCACCCTCGACCCCGACTGGTCCGACCCCGCCGCCGAGGGCCAGGCCATCGTCGACGCCATGCCCAAGGGCCTCGCCCGGCTCCAACTCGTCGAGGGCGCGGGCCACTACGCGCACGCCCAGTTCCCCGACCGGGTCGCCGACGCGATCCGCTCCTTCCTGGAACAGCCGGTCCACGACTGACATCCGCCCCGATCACGTGCGGGCCGCCGGCCACCGCGCCGGCGGCCCACACACGCGTCCAGGGCGTCAGCGGTTGCGCAGACGGGTGATCGCCTCGGCCTTGGGGGTGTAGGCCCGGGGGAGGCGCAGACCCGCCGTCAGGGCGGCCAGCACCTCCTCCTCCGCGCGGTGATACGTCAGCGCGTCGGCCAGCAGGACGTCCGCGTCGGCGGCCGGCAACGCCACCGCGCCGCCGTCGTCGAGCAGAATCGGATCGCCCTCCACCAGCGCGGTGTCGCCGATCCGGACCGGGCCGCCGATCTCGGCCACATGTACCGCCCCGCCCGGACCCGCCGTCGCCTCGGATCGGGCCCACAGCCGCAACCCCAGCCGGGCCACCGCCGGCACGTCCCGCACCGCCCCCTCGATCAACGCGCCGACCGCCCCCCGGGCCAGCGCGGCGGTGCTCAGGATCTCGCCCCACACCGCCCCCGGAGCCGCGTCCGCGCCGCCGATCACCACGACCCGGCCGGCCAGGTCCTCCGCGAGCAGCGCATGCAGCGGCTTGAGCCCGTGCGTGCCCGCCCCGGCCGCCAACCGCACCGTACGCGCCGATCCGAGCACAGCGCCCGAACCCCGGTGGAACGGCCGCAACGGCGGCGTCAACCACCCCGCCCGCCCCCGGAGTTGCAGCAGGTCGGCAAGCGCGGCGGTGGCGGGCAGCGGCCCGGGTGCGACGTCGGTCACGAAGAAGTCCTCTCGGTCAGCAGGAACTTGCGGATCTTGCCCACGGATGTACGCGGCAACTCCGCCACCCGCTCGAAGCGCACCGGCCGCTTCGCCTTCGCCAGCCGGGCCGCACACCACTCGGCCAGATCGTCGAGCGCGGCCGGCCCGGCCCCCGGCGCGGCCACCACGAACGCCACCGGCACCTCGTCGCGCATCTCGTCCGGCACACCCACCACGGCTGCTTCCAGCACCGCCGGATGTTCGGCCAACGCCGCCTCGATCTCCACGATCGAGACATTCTCCCCGGCCACCTTGAGCACATCGCCACGCCGACCGGCGAAGTGGAAGTGCCCTTCCGCGTCCACCCGAGCACGGTCGCCGGTGACGAACCAGCCGTCCCGGTAGGCGGCGGTGGTGGCGGCCGGATCGTCGAGATACCCGGCGAACAGGCTCACCCCGGGCACACCGCCGACGACGATCTCCCCGTCGTGCACCGCCACCACGCACCCGGGCGTCGGCCGACCCATCGACCCCGGGATCGGCGCCGCGACGGGATTGCTCAGCACCGCCGGGATGGTCTCGGTCATGCCGTACAACTGGCGCGGCCGACAACCGCCGAGCAGCGTCGCGAAGCGCTCGTACTGCTCGTCCGTCACATTCTGCGCATACCAGCAATGCCGCACCCGCAGGCCGGAGACCGGCCCCCGCCGCGCCGTCCGGGCCAGGATCATCCGGATCGGCGCGGCGAACAGGCTGACATGGGTGACCAGATGCCGAGCGGCCTGGGCGACGAAGCGGCTCGCGGAGAAGGCGGGCAACAACACCACGCTCGCCCCCACCACGATCGCCGCCGCGAAGGAGTAGTACTGCGCGTTCGCGTGGAACATCGGCAGCACGACCAACTGCCGCTCATCGGGCCCGAGTTCGGCGGCAGCCGCCATGACGTCACCGGCGAAGGCGTAGTTGGCCTGCGTGACCATCACACACTTGGGCGCGGCCGTCGTACCGGAGGTGAACATCAGCCCCGCGAGGTCGTAAGGCCCCGGCGGGGGAGTGTCACCGATCGCCGCCGGCCGACCCGACAGGACCGCAAGCGTGGTGTCGTCCTCCCCGACCTCGACCACGACGACGGCTGCGCCCGAATCCCGTGCCGCCGCCCGGTAGTCGGCGGCACGCGAAGGCGCACAGAACCCGAGTCGAGCCCCCGTCCGCCGCAGGTGCGCGGCCAGTTCCGGGGCACTCGCCGACGGATCGTGGCAGACCATCGCCGCGCCGATCCGGACCAGCGCGAGCCACAACGCCACATACGCCGGGCAGTTGCGCAGCGCGATACCGACCCGATCCCCGGGCCGCACACCGCGCGCGGTCAGCCCGCCGGCCACCCGCGCCACGAGGGCGTCGAACTCGCCATAGGTCCAGCGGGTCACCTCCCCGTCCGGCCCCTCCCAGATCAGGAACGGCGCATGCGGCCGACCGGCCACGGTCGCGCACCAGCGCGCGGCGAAGGTGGGCGCTTCGGACGCCACATGAACCTCCAAGGCAAACGGACATGAAAACTTCGGATGACGGCACCAAGCCCGGGGAATCACGCCACCGTACGGGTGCGTCGCAACCAGGCGCCGACGCGCGACCAGGCAGCAGCCGCGCGCCGGCGCCCACGCGTCACGCCGAGCCCGCCCCCGCAGCCCCGGCCGCTCCCGCCGCCACCGGCGCTCCGTACCCCCCACCGCCCGGCAGCTCCAGCCGCACCACATCCCCCGGCTGCAGCGTGATCCGGGCCTGCGTGCGCACTGGTTCGCCGTTGACCGAAAAGCGCCCGGTGGCCCCCTCCCCGCCGCCGAAGATCCCGCGCGGGCCGCGCGCGAGCCGGCTGGCGACCGCGTTGAGCACCCACGGCGACGGCGAGTCCACGGTGAACTCGATGGTCTGCCCCATCCCGCCCTCCTGCGCTCCGATTCCGCCCGAGCCGCGCCGAAGTTCCTTGCGCAGGAAGCGAATCGGTGCCGACGCCTCGACCACCTCCAACGGCACGGCGGACACGCCGGTGGGATACGACGTGGTGGACAGCCCGGGTTTGCCGGCCCGCGCGCCGACGCCGCCCGCGTAGGTGAACATCGCGGTGATGAACGGCCGACCCTCCGCGTCGTGTCCGCTGACCTGCATGGTCCATACGGCCGCCGAACCCTCGGCCATCACCGCCTCCGGCAGCGCCTGGGACATCGCGTTCAGCAGCGGCATCGGCAGGAACATGCCCACCACGTGACGCGCGGTACACGGCGCCGGCGACACCGCGTTGACGATGCTGCCCAACGGCGCCTCGACCCGGATCGGCGCCAACGAGCCCGCGTTGTTGGGTACATCGGGATTGAGCAGGCTGCGCAGAGTAAATGTCGTATAGGCGTGGGTGTAGTTCTTCACCACGTTGATCCCGAACGGACTCGCCCCCGACGAACCGGCGTAGTCCACCAGGATCTCGCCCGCCTCGGCGTCGATCGTGACCGCCACCTTGATGGTGATCTCCGAGCCGTCCGCCAGGTCAAGCACCGACGCGGCCTCGTACGTACCGCCGGGCAGCGCCCGGATCGCCCGTCGGGTGGCCTCCTCGGAGCGGCGGATCACCTCGTCGCCCAGATCCTCGATGTCCGCCAACGCATACGCGTCGAGCAGTGTCTTCAGCCGCGCCGCGCCCACCTCGCCGGAGGCCATCTGGGCGTGCAGGTCACCGGCCATGTGCGTGGGTTGGCGGACGTTGGCCAGGATGAAGTCCCAGACGGGCTCGTTGCGTTCGCCGCCGACCATGAGCTTGCTGATCGGGATCCACAGGCCCTCCTCGAACACGTCCCGCGCACCCGCGCCGATGCCGTAGCCGCCGACGTCGGTGTGGTGGATGGTGGAGCCGAAGAAGGCGATCACCCGGCCGCCGCGCCAGACCGGCACCAGGACGGTGACGTCCAGCAGTTGCCCGGCGGTCTGATACGGGTCGTTGGTGACCAGTACGTCCCCGGGGGCGAGCGAGTCGACCGGGTGCCGGTCCAGGATGTTGCGACAGGCGATGGCCAGCGAGTTGATGTGTCCGGGGGTGCCGGTGACCGCCTGGGCGACCATCCGCCCGCGCCGGTCGAACAGCGCGTTGGCCAAGTCGCCGGCCTCGCGCACGATCGGGCTGAACGCGGCCCGCTGGAGCGCCTTGGCCTGCTCGTTGACGGTCGCGACGAGGGAGCCCCACAGGACCTCCAACTCGATCGCGTCGAAGGTGCGAGTCACGCGGATCCCTCCTCGGTGGCAGCGATGGCAGCGATGGCAGCGCCGGCAGCGGCAGCAGAAGCAGCAGGAGCGGCAGAAACAGCTGGATGGGCAGGAGCGGCAACCGTCGCCGTGGCCACGATCGACCCGTCCGGCGCGACCTCGCAGGTCCAGCCGTCGGGAATGACCGACGTTGTCTCCCGCTCCTCGACCAGCGCGGGCCCGACGAACCGGTGCCCCGCCCCGAGTTCGGCCCGCCGGTACACCGGGACGTCGACGGCGGGCGCGCCCAACCGGAAGCGCGCGGCGCGATACCGGTTCGGCGTGGGCTCGCCCGCGCCGACCGGTACCGTGGGCACCTCGAAGCCCGGCGCGTCCGACCACGCGGCGACCCGCCACGTGACCACCTCGACGCCGACGTCGGGGATCCGCAACCCGTAGATCTTCTGGTACTCGGTGTGGAACTGCTCGACGGTGTCGGCGAGTGTGGTCGGCCAGGCGTCGCCCTCGCCCACCCACAGGGTGATCTCGTTGCCCTGGCCCTCGTAGCGCGCGTCCAGGCCGTAGCGGTAGCGCACATCGCCCGCCTCCGCCCCGGCGGCGGCCAGTACCCGACGCGCCTCCTGACGCATGTCCGCGAGCAGCGTGTCCCGGTCGGCGGACACCCCCTCGTCGAGAGTGCGCACCATGCTGCGGGCCAGGTCGATCCGCACCGGGCTGACCAGCGTGCCGAACGCGGACAACACGCTCGCGTTGACCGGGAAGATCACCCGGGGCGCCTCCAGGAGCGTGGCGACTCCGCACGCGTGCACCGGTCCCGCGCCGCCGAACGCGATCAACGAGACGCCGCGCAGGTCGATGCCGCGCTCGACGGCGTGCATCCGCGCGGAGGCGGCCATGTTCTGGTTGATCACCTCGTACACGCCGACCGCGACGTGGTCCGCGTCGGCGCCGGCGCCGAGCCGTTCGGCGAGCGGAGCGAACGCGGCCCGGGCGGCGGGCAGATCGAGCGGCATCTCGCCGCCCAGGAAGTACTGGGGGTCGAGCAGCCCGAGCACCAGGTCCGCGTCGGTGGTGGCGGGTACGGTGCCGCCTCGGGCATAGCCGACCGGGCCCGGATCGGCGCCGGCGGAGTCGGGACCGACCTTGAGCAGGCCGAGTTCGTCCACCCGGGCCAGGCTGCCGCCGCCCGCACCGATCTCCACGAGGTCGACCGACGGGATCGAACAGGGGTAGCCCGAGCCCTTCTTGAACCGGTAGACCCGGGCCACCTCGAACGCGTTGGTCAACTCCGGCCGATAGTCCTCGATCAGGCAGGACTTGGCGGTGGTGCCACCCATGTCGAAGCAGAACAGCCTTTCCTCGCCCAGCCGTCGGGCGTACCAGACACCGGCCAGGGCACCCGCGGCCGGACCGGACTCGACCAGCCGGATCGGTACCCGGCGGGCGTCGTCGGCGGAGACCACCCCGCCGTTGGAGAGCATCATCAGCACCGACGCGCCGAAGCCCTCGGCGGTCAACCAGGCCTGCAACTCGGCCAGATAGGGCCCGATCACCGGCATGGTGGCCGCGTTGCACGCGGTGGTGACCATGCGCGGATACTCGCGGATCTGCGGCGTCACCTCGTGCGACGCGCACACCGGCACGGACAGCCGCTTGGCCAACCCCTCGGCGACCGCCCTCTCGTTGGCCGCGTCCGCGTACGAGTTGAGCAGGCACACCGCGACCGACTCCACCTCGTGCGCGGCCAACCGAGCGGCGAGCGCGTCGAGTTCGGCCTCGCTCGGTGCGGTGCGGACCTCGCCGGCGGCGGTGGTGCGCTCGTCGATCTCGAAGACCAGATCGCGCGGGATCGGCGGGGCCGGGAACTCGATCTGGAGGTCGTACATGTCGTAGCGGTGCTCGTTGCGGATCTCCAGCGTGTCGCCGAAGCCCAGGGTCGTCACCAGCGCGGCCCGGCCGGTCTTGCCCTCGATCAGGGCGTTGGTGATCAGCGTGGTGGCGTGCACGATCGGCCGGGTGATGTCGGCCGGCGTGATGCCGGCCTTGGCCAGCGCCGAGGTCACTCCCACCCGGACGCCGCCGAGCGGGGCGGCCGGGGTGGTCAGCGTCTTCTCGACCACCACACGGCCGGTGTCGGCATCCAACAGGACCACGTCGGTGAAGGTGCCACCGATGTCCACGGCAAGGCGCCAGTCGGTCATCTCGGGCCTCCTGTTCTTCTCGGGTGTACGGAGAGCTGGATCAACTCGGTTCAACAGCAAGGAGGTTCACTGGACCGTGGGCGGCAGCGCGGTCACCGTCGCCGGGTCGGACACCGGTTCCGCGTCCGTTCGTCCGGCGGTGGCCTCGGCGGCCGCGTCCAGGTGCCACAACCAGTCGGCGGGCAGATCGTCCACGTGGTAGATGGCCTCCACCGGGCAGACCGGCTCGCAGGCGCCGCAGTCCACACATTCCTCGGGGTGGATGTAGAGCATGCGATCGCCCTCGTGGATGCAGGCGACCGGGCATTCCGCCACGCAGGTACGGTCCTTGACGTCGACGCAGTTCGCGCCGATGACGTAGGTCATCTCGCCTCGCTTCCGGTGGGCGCCGGCACGGTCCAGGTATCGCCGCCGCCGAGCAGGTCGGCCACGCTGCCGGGGCCGCGCTCGGCGCGCACGCGGTGGCCCTGCTCGAGCACGGCGCCGTCGTAGGTGGGTCGGCGCACGCTGCGGAACACCCCGATCGGGGTCGGCCCACCCGCCTCCGGCAACCGGGACAGCGCGAACGCCGGGACCGGGTCGCTCGTATGCGCGTCGTGCACCACGGCCGCGTCGTCCCCGGCCCCCGGCCGCAACCCGCCGCCCGGATCGCGCACCACCGTGCGGGCGCCCGCCGGGCCGTACCGCATCGGCGCACCGTGTTCGAGCCGCAACACGTGCTCGTCCCGGGTGCCGGGCGCCTTCAACCGCTCGAAGGCGCCGTCGTTGAAGATGTTGCAGTTCTGGTAGATCTCCACGAGGGCCGTGCCCTCGTGCGCCGCCGCCGCGCGCAGCACCGAGGTCAGGTGTCTGCGATCGGAGTCGAGGGTGCGGGCGACAAAGCCCGCCTCGGCGCCGAGAGCCAGCGAGATCGGGTTGAAGGGATGGTCGAGCGACCCCTCCGGGGTGGACTTGGTGATCTTGCCGGTCTCCGAGGTGGGCGAGTACTGACCCTTGGTCAGACCGTAGATCCGGTTGTTGAACAGCAGGATCTTCAGGTTGACGTTGCGGCGCAGCGCGTGGATCAGGTGGTTGCCGCCGATGGACAGCGCGTCGCCGTCGCCGGTGACCACCCACACGCTCAGGTCGGGGCGGGACACGGCCAGGCCGGTGGCGATCGCCGGTGCCCGGCCGTGGATCGAGTGCATGCCGTAGGTGTCCAGGTAGTACGGGAAGCGGCTGGAGCAGCCGATGCCCGAGACGAAGACGATGTTCTCCCGGCGCAGGCCCAGTTCGGGCAGGAAGCCCTGGACGGCGGCCAGGATGGCGTAGTCCCCGCAGCCCGGACACCAGCGCACCTCCTGGTCGCTGCGGAAGTCGCGGGCGGACAGCGGGGGTGTCGGCCGCTCGGCGATGGTGAGCAGGGGCGTGTCAGACATCGGCGGCGACCTTCTCGATCGCGGTGCGCAGTTCGGCCACCTTGAACGGCATGCCGCGCACCTGGGTGAGGGATTCGACGTCGACCGGGTACCGGGCCCGCAGCAGGCCCGCGAGTTGGCCCAGGTTCATCTCCGGGACCAGCACGCGCCGGTAGCGGCCGAGGAGTTCGCCGAGGTCGGCCGGGAACGGGTCGAGGTGGCGCAGCCGGGCCCGGGCCACCGCGCCTCCGGCGGCCCGGACTTCGGTACACGCGGCGGCGATCGGCCCGGCCGTGGAGCCCCACCCGAGCACCAACACCTCGGCGGCGCCGCCCGGATCGTCCACCGCCAGCGGCGGCAGGTCACGCGCGATCCGGTCCACCTTGGCCCGCCGGGTGCGCACCATGTGATCGTGGTTGGCCGCGTCGTAGGAGATCTCCCCGGTGCGGTCGGCCTTCTCCAGCCCGCCCACCCGGTGCTCCAGGCCGGGCGTGCCGGGCACCGCCCAGGGCCGGGCCAGCGTGTGCGGGTCGCGCAGATAGGGCTGGAAGCACGGCGTGCCGTCGGCGTCCACCGCATTCGCTCCGGTCGCGAACGCCGGGTCGATCACCGGCAGCTCGTCGATGTCCGGTACCCGCCAGGGCTCGGAGCCGTTGGCCAGGTAGCCGTCGGAGAGCAGCACCACCGGCGTGCGGTAGGTGACCGCGATCCGAACCGCCTCGACGGCGGTGGCGAAACAGTCGCCGGGCGAGGAGGCGGCCAGTACCGGCACCGGCGACTCGCCGTTGCGCCCGTACAACGCCTGAAGCAGATCCGACTGTTCGGTCTTGGTGGGCAGCCCGGTCGAGGGCCCGCCGCGCTGTACGTCCACGACCACCAGCGGGAGTTCGAGCGAGACCGCGAGTCCGATCGTCTCCGACTTCAGCGCCAATCCCGGCCCGGACGTGGTGGTCACCCCGAGTGAGCCACCGAAGGCCGCACCGAGCGCCGCCCCGATCCCGGCGATCTCGTCCTCGGCCTGGAACGTGGTCACCCCGAAATGCCGCTGCCGGCTCAGCTCGTGCAGGATGTCCGATGCCGGGGTGATCGGGTACGACCCGAGAAACAGCGGCAGTCCGGCCCGATCCGCGGCGGCGATCAACCCGTAGGCGAGGGCACGATTGCCGGTGATGGTGCGATACCGCCCGGGCGCCCGAGGCGCGGACGCAACCCGATACCCGCCGCCGAACGACTCGGTCGTCTCCCCGAAGTTCCAACCCGCGGTGAACGCCGCCACGTTGGCCGCCGCCAACTCCGGCCGCCGAGCGAACTTCTGCCGCAAAAACGCCACGGTCGCCTCGGTCGGCCGGTGGTACATCCACGACAGCAGCCCCAACGCGAACATGTTCCTACCCCGCTCGGCATCCCGCCGCGGCAGATCAAAGGACCGCAACGCCTCCACGGTCAACCCGGTCAACGCCACCGCATGCACCCGATAGCCGGCCAACGACCCATCGACAAGCGGGCTGACCCCCGCCGGATATCCGGCCTTGACCAGATTCCGCGCGGTGAACTCATCGGTATCCACAATGACGTCCGCCCCACGCGGCAGCCCACCCAGGTTGGCCCGCAATGCAGCCGGATTCATCGCCACCAACACATCGGCGGCATCCCCGGGAGTGCTGACCGAATGATCCGCAAACTGAATCTGAAACGCCGAAACCCCAGGCAACGTCCCACCCGGCGCGCGAATTTCCGCAGGAAAATCCGGAAACGTGGACACGTCATTCCCGAAAAGCGTGCTCTGCGCGGTAAACCGATCCCCCACAAGCTGCATCCCGTCCCCGGAATCCCCGGCAAACCGAACAACCACCCGAGACACGGAGGTAACCAGCTGAGCCATAATCGCAACTCCCGATCCAATCCAGCCCATCCGACGCATGAGGCCCCCGACCCGAGCCCAGCCCTGGGCGGGCCCGAACCGAGCCATCTCAGCCCGTCCAGCGTTTGAGGACAGCCGGCCCGCAGGCCGTCCCAGGGGCACGGGCCCGAGCCCAGCCCTGAGCGGGCGCGAACCGACCTACTTCAGCCCGTCCGGCGTTTGAGGACAGGCGGGCCGCAGGCCGGCCAGGGGGCACGGGCCCGAGCCCAGCCCTGGGCGGGCGCGAACCGACCCAATCCAGCCCGTCCGGCGTTTGAGGACAGGCGGGCCGCAGGCCGGCTCGGCGGCACAGGGCCTGAGCCCGGCCCTGGGCAGGGCCGTACCGGGTCATTTCAGCCCGTCCGGCGCTTGAGGACAGCCGGCCCGCAGGCCGGCCCAAAGGCACGGGCCCGAGCCCGCCCTGAGCGGGGCCGTACCGGGTCATTTCAGCCCGTCCGGCGTTTGAGGACAGCCGGCCCGCAGGCCGGCCAGGGGGCACGGGGCCCGGGTCCGGCCCAGGGCAGAGGCCGTACCGGGCCATCTCAGCCCGTCCGGCGCGTGAGGACCGCCCACCAAGTCCGCTAGCCCGCCCCGCCCCCGTGGACCGCATCGCGAAGCCGCTCCACGAGCAACTGCGGCTTGGCCGACCCCCACACGTTCCGCCCGAAGGCCACCCCGGCCCCGCCGGCCGCGACCACGCCGCCCGCCAACGCCACGACCTCGTCCTCACTGTCCGACTTCGGCCCACCCAGCGCCACCACCGGAACCGGACACGCCTCGACCACGGCGGCGAACTCCTCGGGCCGACCCGGGCAGACGGTCTTGACGATGTCCGCCCCCAGTTCCGCGCCGATCCGCGCCGCGCGCGCCACGTTCTCCGTGGTCCACGGCACGGCCTTGCCCCAGCCCCCCGGGATCATCTCCGCCATCACCGGCAGGCCGAGCTGTTCACATTCCGAGGTCAACCGGGCCAGCCGCTGCAACGACAGATGCTCGTCCGGCGCACCGGGGAAGGCCAGCACCACCACGCAGTCCGCGCCCAACTTCAGCGCCTGCTCGGGCAGATGCATGATGTCGGTGACATCACCCGGCGCGAACTCGCCCAACTCCGAGGCACCACCGTCGATCCGCAACACCAACCCCGCATCGGCGAAGGTGTCGGCGTAGGCCCGAGCCAGGTGCCACGTGGCGAGCACCGCGTCCGGACCGCCCGCGGCGATCTGCGCCATCGGCTCACCCAGCGGCGGCCCCTCGCCCATGTACGCGGCGTGGTCGATGGCGACGAACACGGCCCGGCCGTCCGGGCCGAACATCCGACGCATCCGCCGAAGCTTGCCCGCCCCGGTAGCGGAATAGGTCTGCACAGTCGTTCCCTTCGATCGTTCTCCACCCGAGTCGGCGGAGCCGAAAACACCTTCAGTCCAGATCCGCGGACGGCCCGAGCCGAGCCGTATCCGCGCCCCCGACCTGCCGCTCGAACTCGCTCCCGTCCCAGTAGTCCACGCGATGCGCCACCAACCCGCTCACCACCCGAAACCGGAACACCCCACGGATCCGCACCGGTTCGGCGGCCCGCGAGCCACGCGGCCGACACGTCATCGTGTAGGCGAGCGCGGCCCGATCGCCGTCCACCAGCAGGTCCTCCACGACATAGCGCAACTCCTCGAACTCGGCCAGGAAATGCGGCAGCCGCTCGCGATAGGCGGCCCGCCCACGCAGACTGCGCCCCAGCGCCGAGGTGTGCTCGTTGTGGAAGTCGACACTCACCCGGTCCGCGATCGTGTCCGGATCACCCCCGTTGAGCGCCGCGACATACGCCTCGACCGCCGCCCGAGTCCCCGCCGCCTCACTCACGCATCGGCCCGCACGTCCCGGCCGTCCCGAACATCCCCGCCGTCCCGGACACCCCCACCGCCCCCGCCCTCCCGCTCACCCCACAGCTCACGAACCTCCGCGAACACCTGCTGGTTGTGCGAGATCTCCACGACATTGCCGTCCGGATCCTTCAGCGCGCAGATGTAGCCCACCGGCGGCGGCACATCCATCGGCTCCCAGTGCAGGCAGCCGGCCGCCCGTGCCCGCTCGGCGATCGTCTCCACGTCGCCCCGCGACGGCACCTCCATGCCCAGATGCGCGAACGGCGTCAGCTGCGGTTGCGGATTGCCCCGGTCCTTGTCGAAGGCGACCAGGACCAGCACGAACGGCGTCTGTACCTGGTCGGGATTGGACAACCACGCGTTGGAGCCGGCGTCGTCGCTGTGCCGCGACACCACCACCAGCGGGGTGAACGAGGTGTAGAAGTCGATCGCCGCGTCCAGGTCGGACGACGGCAGCGCGATATGGGTCCAGCGGGCCTCGGTCAACGTCGGTTCCATCGCGATGGCTCCTCTCGGTCCGGTGTGGTGCGTGTGCTGCGTGTACTTGCGCCGCCCGACGGCACTCAGTCGATCGGCCCGTCGAACTCGTCCGCCGCCAGCGGCGTCGCCACGTCCTGACGGATCTGCCGCATCATGTGCTGGGCGCGGCCCTCCCACGCGCTGGGCGGACCCACCCGGTAGAACGGCGACCGCAGGTTCTCCATCAGCACGGTCACCATGTCGGTGTCCTCCTTGTTGGTCAGCTCCAGATTGACCAACTCCCGCTCCTGCACGTCGAGATCGTCGGTCAGCCCGTAGATCCGGGAGAACAGCCGGGTGCGATCGGGCGCGATGGGATCCGCCCGCACCATGATCAGCTGGGAGGCGTAGGGCAGCGGCGTCAGATTCGGGTAGACGAACTCCGCGTAGCTGCCGCGCAGATCCTCCTCACCCAGGTCGGTCCGACCCAGCGACATGTCGTACGCGTCGCTGTGCGGCTTGTAGCCGCTGGTGGTTCGCCCTTCGAAGCGCACCACGGTGTCCATCTGCTTGCGCACCTTGTTCAACCGGCGGTGCACGAAACGCACGTGGTAGTCGTCGTTGGAGTTCTCGACGAACGCCTTCCAGTTGAACGGGTACTCCTCGTCCAACTCGCGGTGGTAGCGGTGGTAGTCACCGATCCGATACGCCGTGTAACGCGGCAGCAGCGGTGCGATCCACTCCTCGAAGGACGGCGCCTTGTGCGACAGGCACGCGAAGACGAGCTTGTCGAAGGCCACGTGCACCCGGATGGGGACCAGGCCGTACCGGTGCATCGGGAAGTCCGGCCCGTACATCCGGTTCATGTCCGGAATCGACAACAGCGTGCCGTCGAGCCCGTACGTCCATGCGTGGTAGGGGCAGGCGAACGCCTTGCCACAGTTGCCCGAGGCGTTGAACGCGACGCCGGAGGCCCGGTGCCGGCAGTTGTTCAGGAAACCCTTGACCGAGCCGTCGCGCTGCTTGACCACCAGGACCGACTGGCCGCCGATCCGCCCGGTGATGAAGTCGCCGGGCCGGCGCAGGTCCTCGGTGTCGCCCAGCCAGATCCACGAGCGGGCGAACACCCGGATCATCTCCAGATCGAACAGGTCCCGATCCCAGACCTCCCAAGGCTGCAACATCTCGCTCGGCAGGGGGGCGTCCACCAAACCGTCGCCCTCGCGAGCGGTCGCGGTCCGGCGTTGTTCCGCCACCCGCTCGTCCAGGGCATGTTCCGCGGCCCCGATCCGGTCCGTCAGCACAACGTCCTCCCCGTCACCTGGGATGTTTGCGATACAGCCGAAGGTAGGCGGCGGGAATCGGCCCCGATATGTGCTTCAGGCACGAACAAACGGCCCTCGCGCTGCGCCCGGACCACATCGGTGCACACGTACCGGCGTGCCAGCCTCGGGGGAGCACGTCCGAAGCACGGCACCCTGGGAGGACATCCGTGGAGTACACCCCGCTCGGTCGCACCGGCATCCGGGTCAGCAGGCTGTGTCTCGGCACGATGATGTTCGGCGCGTGGGGCAACACCGACCACGACGCGTGCGTGCGCATGGTGCATCGCGCGCTCGACGCCGGGATCAACTTCGTCGACACCGCCGACGTGTACGCGTTCGGGGAGAGCGAGCGCATCCTGGCGAAGGCGCTCAAGGGCCGCCGCGACGACGTGGTGCTCGCCACCAAGTTCGGCGAGGCGATGGACCCCGACGCGCCGCTGCGCCGGGGGGCCTCGCGGCGCTGGATCATGCGCGCGGTGGAGGACAGCCTGCGCCGACTGGAGACCGACCACCTGGACCTGTACCAACTGCACCGGCCCGACCCGACCACCGATATGGACGAGACGCTGGGCGCGCTGACCGACCTGGTTCGTCAGGGCAAGGTGCGCGCGATCGGCTCCTCCGCACTGCCCGCCGACGCCATCGTGGAGGCGCGCTGGACCGCCGAGCGGCACGGGCACCAGCCGTTCGCGACGGAACAACTGGCCTACTCGGCCTTCGCCCGGCACGCGGAACACGCCGCGCTGCCCACCTGCGGCCGACACGGTCTGGGCGTGCTGGTGTTCAGCCCGCTCAACGGCGGCTGGCTGACCGGCAAGTACCGCAACGGTGCCGCCGTTTCGCCCGACTCCCGCGCGGTGCGCAACGCCGAGCACTTCGACCACGCCGACACCACGATCCGCGCCGCGAAGACGGCCCTGGTGGAGGAGTTCGCCGTGATCGCCGACGAAGCCGGGTGCAGCCTCCCCGAGTTGGCCCTCGCCTTCGTCCTGGCCCACCCCCAGGTGGCCTCCGCCATCCTCGGCCCGCGCACCCCGGACCAACTGGAGTCCCAACTCGACGCCTGCGAAGTCGAGTTGAGCCGGGAGGCGCTGGCTCGACTGGATGCCCTGGTCGCCCCCGGTACGGACGTCAACCCGGCGGACTGTCCCTATCCCCGCCCGGCTCCCCGAACCTGAGCGCACTCGCGCCCGTCACATCACCGACAACCGCCCGTGCGCACGGTCCGTATCCGGGATCGTGCGCACGGGCGGTTCGGTGGGCCGATGGACCGGCGAGTGGCCCCGTCGGCGCTACCTCACTTCTCCCACATCACGATCTGGTTGCCCCACGGGTCCAGGAACGAGGCGTGGTGGCCGCCGAATTCCTCCCAGTAGCACTGCTCCCACAGCGCGGTCGCGCCGAGCAGCACCGCCTTGTTCAGATACTCGCTCGGGGCCGCGTCGACCAGGATGTACACCCGCGAGTGCAGTCCGGAGCGCGGCTGTTGGGGCAGCGGCGCCGGGTCCGGCACCTGGGCGGCCTCGTCGAACAGGCCCAGGTGCAGACCCTCGCCCGGCACGATCTGGTGGAAGACGCCCTGCGGGCGCGGGTTGATCGTCCAGCCGAACAACTCGCGGTAGAACTCGGTGGTCGCCTGCACGTCGGGCGTGGGCATGTCGACGAAGACCAGGGTGTTGGTCACGGGTGGATCCTTTCCGGGGGTTCGGGTACGAGAAGTCAGACCTGGTGGGCGTGACCATGCGTGAAGTAGGTGCCCTTGTCGCGCCACAGCACGACCTCGTTGCCCCACGGGTCACGGAACGCGGCGTAGCGGGCCTCGAATTCGGCCCACGGCTTCTCCTCCCACAACACACTCGCCCCGGCCGCGACGGCCTTGTCGAGGTAGGCGGGCGGCTCGTCGACCATCACGTAGATGCGCGGCACCGGACCGACCGCGGGGCGGGCCTCGCGGCGGATGCCCAGGTTGGGCTTGACCCCGGGCAGCACCTCGCTGAACTCGTCGGCCGGGCGCCGCTTGAACTCCCAGCCGAACAACGCCGCGTAGAAGGCGGACGTGGCCTCCACATCGGGGGAGGGCAGGTCCATGAAGATCACCGGATTGGGCACGTCGACTCCTGGGGGCGGGTGGGGGTGGTGACGGCGGCGGACGCGCGCCGCTGGGCGGCGTCGCCGAGGTCGAGGAAGCGGCGCAGTCCGGCCGCGTACTCGGGGTGGGGTTCGGGGTCGAGCACGGTCGTCGCCGGGCGCGGCCAGTCGCCCGCCCGACCTGCCCCGGGCGCGGGCCACCAGCGTGCGCCGGCGCCGGCGGCCAGGGCCGCGCCGTACGCGGCCAGATCCGTCTCGGCGGGCACCTCGACCGGAACGCCCAGTATCGAGGCCTTGATCGAGCACCACAGCGCGCTGCGCGCGGGCGAGCCGGCGCACACCAGGGTTTCCAGGTGAACTCCCTGCGCAGCCAGGCTCGTTGCGATGTGCGCGAGGCCGTACGCGGTGCCCTCCAGGACGGCGCGGGCCAGTTCGCCCGGACCGCTGCCCGAGGTCAGGCCGAAGACCTCGCCGCGCAACTCGCGGTTCCAGCGCGGCGCGCGCTCGCCCTCGAGGTAGGGCAGGATCACCACGCCCCGCGCGCCCGGCGGTACCTCGGCGGCCAGGGCCAACAGGTCGCGGACCTCGCGCCCGGTGAGGTCGCGCAGCCACTCCAGGATCAGCCCGTGCGCGGCGACCGGCCCGCCGACGATCTCGACCCCGGGCACCGCCGCCGGCAGCGCGTACGCGTCGGCGGCGGGCGAACCGGCGGCCACCGCCACGGCCAGCCCACCGGTGCGCCCGCCGGGGTCCAGGGCCCGTCCGGGGCGATCCAACCCGCCCGCCCAAAAGGCCAGATAGGCATCCTGCGCACCGGCCACCAGCGGGGTGCCCGCCGCCAGATCGTGCCCGGTCCCCAGCGCGCCGACCACGGACCCGGTGGCGACCACCGGCCCGTAGCCGGTCAGCGCCGGATCACCCGGCCACCGCGCCTGCGCCCGATCCGCGCCGAACCGGGCGGCCAGCCAGTCGTACAGCTGCCAGGCCCGCACATCGGGTCCGTGCGCGGCACGCAACGCCGCGTGCTGGGCGTGGTGTTGCTCCACGGGCGAGCCGGTCGCCCCCGCCGGATGCCGACAGGTCAGCGCGGCAACCCCGGAGCCGACACCGGACCCGACCCCAGAGCCGACACCCGGTGCCCCGATTCCCCCGACCACGGTCGTCGGGCTCTGCCCGCCCAGGCACAGTGCGGCGGGACGGTCCGCACCGGGCACCAGCGCGCGCAGTTCGGCCAGCGCCTGCGTGGTCGCGGCCAGCCAGGCGTACGGATCGGCGTGCCCGGCGCGCCAGTTCGCCGCCCCGGGGTAGCCGGCGGAGGTATCGCCCAGGACCGAGCCGTCGGGATCCAGGGCCAGCGCGCGGACCGAGTTGCTGCCGACGTCGACGCCGACCACGACGGAGGAGGTGCCGGGCATGCTCAACCGCCCACGAGGACACGGTAAACGGGCGACTTCGCGGCCAGCCGGAAGGCCGCGTCCACGTCGGCGAGCGGATAGGTGGCGGTGACCAGCGCGTCGAGGTCGGCCGCCAGCCGGCCGGAGCCGATGATCGCGGCGGCCTCGGTCCAGTCCTGCGGCTCCTGGCTGTACACGCCGACGATGCTCAGTTCGTGATGGTGGATCAGATCCGGCCCGACCCCGGCGAGCACTTCCTTGGGGAAGGCGCCGAAGAGCACCACCGTGCCGCCGTCGTCGCACAGGGCGAGCGCGCCCTCCAGGGCGCCCGGGGCGCCGGCGGTGACGAACACGACGTCCTGCCTGCCGCCGCTCTCGACGGCCTGCTCCGGGGTGCTCGTCCAGTCCGCGCCGGCCGCGCGGGCCTCGGCCAGGCGTTCCTCGCTGATGTCGATCAGGCCGACCGACGCGGCGCCCTTGAACCGGGCCAGGGCCAGGTGCAGTCGGCCCATGAACCCGGCACCGATCACCGCCACCCGATCGCCCGCGCGCAGTCCGCCGAGCCGGGCCGAGTGCGCCACACAGGCCAGCGGTTCGCCCATCGCGGCGTGCGCGATGGGCGCCGAGCCGGTGCGAAACGCCTGGAGCGCCTTGACCTTGACGAACTCGGCGAAACCGGCGCCCATCGAGATGGTCCCGTCCACGAGCGCGCCGCCCTGCGGCTGCTTGCACAGCGCACTGCGCCCGCGCCGGCACGAGGTACAGGTACCGCAGCGGGTGAGCAGGTCGACGGTGACCGTATCGCCGACCGCCGCGACCCCGGGCAGCCCGGCCACGGCGGCGCCCACGGCGACCACCTCGCCCGCTACCTCGTGGCCGGGGGCGACCGGGTAGATCGGCTTGGTGCCCAGGTAGAGCCGGCGCTCCATGGTGCACATGCCGGTACGGCCGACGCGCACCAGCACGTCGTCGGGGCCGACCTCGGGGACCGGCTCCTCGCGCAGGTCGACCTGCTCGGGCGCGGTGACAACGGCAACTCGCATGGGGGCTCCTCGACTTCGCGGGAAGACTGCGGCGGAAAAATGGAAGGGAGGTGTTCAGTACGCCCGCAGGGTCGGCCAGCGCGAACGCAGCGGCACGCCCGCCCGGGCGAGCAGCGCCTCGGAGGCGCGCACGGCGGCGGTACGCAGGGCACGCTCGTCCACCTCGACGCACGCGTGGTCGCGCACCACGACCCGGCCGCCGACCAGCACGTCGCGCACCGAACGCCCGTCGGCGGACCACACCAACTGCTGCGCGACGTCGCCGCGCGGGGTCCACTGCGGGCCGGTGGCGTCGTGCACCACCAGGTCGGCGTACTTGCCGGGCTCCAGCGAGCCGATCCGGTCGGCCATGCCGATCGCCTCGGCGCCGCCGATGGTGGCCAACTCCAGCGCCTCGGCGGCACCCGGTCCGGTGGGGTCGAGCGCCATGTCCTTGGCCAGCCCGACCGCGAGCGAGGCGGTACGCAGCAGGTCGGCCGAGTCGGCGGCGTTGGCCGCGTCCGTCCCGAGCGCGATCCGCCCGCCGCGGCGCAGCAGTTCGGCATGCCGGCCGGCGCGGGTGACACCCTGGCCCAGGCGCAGATACGCCCACGGGCAGTAGGCGACCGCCGTGCGGGTGGCGAGCAGCGCCTCGACCTCGGCGTCGTCCAGCCACACGGCGTGTGCGAGCAGCAGGTGCGGGCCGAGCACGTCGAGCGAGGCCAGGTGCAGCGCGGGCCGGCGGCCGGTGCGGCGCAGGTAGTCCTGGGGGTCGGCGCCGGAGGGGGACAGGTGCATCGTCATACGGGCGCCCCTCGTACGAGCCAACTCGGCTGCGCCGGCGAGCAGTTCGTCGGAGGCCAAGCCGTGCCCGACCAGGGTGACCCACCCCTCGACCCGGCCGCCGGCGGGATGGGCGTCGACCAGCGCGGCGAGCCGGTCCAGCACCTCGCCGGCCGGCGCGGCGAACGGCGCGCCGGGCACGTCCCACCCCCAGGCGCCGATCCCGCCCCGGATGCCCACCTTGTGCATCGCGGCGGCCACCCGCTCCGGGTGTGCCACGGTGCCCGCCTCGATCACGGTGGTCACCCCGTTGCGCAGGCTCTCCACGCCGGCCAGCAGTGCGGACAGTTCGTCGTCGGCGGGCAGGTGCGCCGCGTGCAGCGGCACCGCCCAGGTGTCGACGGCGGCGCCCGGCGGCAGGTCGTCGGGGATGCGCGCGCGGGCGAGCGGGTCGCCGGTCTGGTGCAGGTGGGCGTTGACCAGGCCGGGGGTGACGACGCACTCGCTCGCGTCCAGTTCGGGGGTGCCCGGCCAGCGGGCGCGCAGCTCGGACGTGGCGCCGACGGCCATGATGCGCTCCCCGGCGACGGCGACCGCACCGCCGAGCAGCACCTCGCGGCGCGGGTTCATGGTGACCACGTCACCGCCCGCGACCAGCAGCTCCGGCCGGGTCGGCCCGGGGCCGCTCATGTTGCTCTCACCTGCGCAGTCGCCATGTCTGGGGACACTAGGCCCGGCGCCGGCCGCCGGCATCGTGGCCCGGAGCACAATCAAGTGCGCCCAGTCCATGCCGGGAACACAATGCGAGCACAGGCCGACGGGGGAAAACCTGGCCCGGTGCCGTGTCGGGCGAGGCTTCCAGGTTGCGGCGCCCGACACGGTTCGCGCCGCTCCGGCGGACCCACGGGGATCCACCAGGACCCCTCGGGCCCCACCGGGGCCCAACCGGGGCCACCAGAATCCACCGGACCGGCCGGGCCCATCCACCGCGTCGAGGGAGTTGCCCACATGACCGACGACACCAGCACCAGCGGACCACGCATACGTGCCGATTGGCTGCGCTCGGATCCGTACCCGCAGTTGATCGCCGGCCGGGAGTCCTTCGACGGCGAGGCGCGGCCGATGGTCGACCCCTCCACGGGCGGGCACCCGGCGTCCTGGTTGGCGGCGACCGACGCCGAGGTCGAGGCGGCGATCGTCGCGGCGCGCGGCAGTTTCGACGCCGGAGTGTGGCGACGCATGCCGGGGCCGCGCAAGGCGGAGGTGCTGGAGGCGGTGGCCGCGGCGATCCGCGCGGACGCGCCCCGACTGGCGGCCCTGGAGGCGATGGACACCGGCAAGGCGGTCTCGGGGGCGCTCACGAACGACGTCTACGAGGCGGCCAACGCGTTCTCGTACGCCGCGGCGATCTGCCGCACCGCGCACGGCGACGTGCGGCGCTCGTCCTTCCCGCCCGAGTTGTTGCCCGGCGGCGGCCCGGACCTGCTGACCCTGCGGCTCGGCGAGCCGGCCGGCGTGGTGGTCGAGTTGTTGCCGTGGAACGGCCCGTTGATGACGGGCAGTCAGCGGATCGCCTCGGCGCTGGCGGCCGGCTGCTCGATCGTGGCCAAACCGCCGGTCGACGCGGTGGTGACGCTGGTCGAGCTGGGCCGGTTGCTGACCGCGGCGGGGCTGCCGGCCGGGGCGTTGAACATCGTGCTCGGACCCGGCGCCACGGTCGGCGAGCGGCTGATCACCGACCCCAGGATCGACCTGATCAGTTTGACCGGTGGCACCGATACCGGCCGGCACGTACTGGCCGCCGCCGCGCGCAACCTGACCCCCGTACATCTGGAGCTGGGCGGCAAGTCGCCGGTGGTGGTGTTCGACGACGCCGACCTGGACCAGGCGGTCGGCTGGGCGATGATGGCCGCGTTCGTGAACATGGGCGAGGTGTGCGTCGCGGGCAGTCGACTGCTGGTCCAGGAGTCGGTGTACGAGCGGGTGGTGGAGGCGGTGGCGGCGGCTGCGGCGTCCCTGCCGGTGGGCGACGCGCTGCATCCGGACACCTTCATCGGGCCCCTGATCAACCCCCGCCACGCCGACCGGGTCCGGGGCTTCGTGGACCGGGCCCTGGCCGCCGGGGACGCCTCCGTGGTCGGCAAGCCGGTGCTGCCCGACGGCCTGCCGGAGACCTATGTCGCGCCGACCGTGCTCGGTCGGGTTCGGCGCGGGTGCGAGGTGGAACAGGAAGAGGTGTTCGGACCGGTGCTCGCCGCGATGTCCTTCGCCGACGAGGCGGAGGCGGTGGCGCTGGCCAACGGGACGCGGTACGGCCTCAACGGCACCGTGTTCACCCGGGACATCGAACGTGCGTTCCGATTCGCGGACGCGCTGGACTGCGGCGAGGTCAATGTGAACTGTCACTTCGCGCCGGACATGAACGGCGGACGCGGTGAGCCGCGCCGGGCCAGCGGCTTCGCCAGGACCGGGGTGGACGCCTACACCCGCACCAAGGCGGTGAACGTCCAGGTGCACAGCGGGTGAAGCACCGGGTTGTGCTCGGGGACCAATGACCACACCTGACCGAGCTTCATACCTTCTGATTGTCAGACCAACAGCCTGACCCACACCCTGAGGAGGCCCGATCGTGGCCGTTACCGGGATGAACCACGCGGTGCTGTACGTGCGCGACGCGCACAAGACCGCCCGGTTCTACAACGAGGTGCTGGATTTCGTCACCGTCATCGACGGCCCGCCCGGGAGCTACGTCTTCATGCGGGCCCCCGCGTCGAAGAACCACCACGACATCGCGTTCTTCACCATCGGCGCCGAGGCCGGCGAGTCCCAGGCCGGTCGGCGCACCGTGGGGATGTACCACATCGCGTGGGAGGTCCCCACCCTCGACGACCTGGACGAGGCCCGGCAACGCCTCGCCACCGCAGGCGCGTTGATCGGCGCGAGCGACCACGGCGCCAACAAGAGCCTGTACGCCAAGGACCCCGACGGCCTCGAATTCGAGGTCATGTGGCTGGTCCCGCCCGAGTACTGGGGCGACGAGGAACACGAGGCGATCATCCGCCCGCTGGACCTGGACGCCGAACGCGAGCGGTTCGCGCACCTGGCGGGCGAGTAGTGCCCTTGCGGGCACCGGGGGAGCGGATCCCGTTCGCCAAGGTCGCGCGCCGCACGATCTCCGAAGAGGTCCGCGACGCGCTCCTGGCGAGCGTACGCGAGGGCGACCTGCGGCCGGGCGCCCAACTGCCCCCGGAACGCACGCTGTGCGAGCAGTTCGGGGTGGCCCGCACCTCGGTGCGCGAGGCGATCCAGGGCCTGGTCTCGCTGGGCTGCCTGGTCAAGCGGGGCAACCGGTTCTATGTCGCCGAGCGGCTGCCCGGGGTGTCCTTCGACGCGGCCGACGGCCGCAAGCTGCGCGTGTCCGAACTGTTCGAGGTACGCCAGGTGACCGAGGTCGCCATCGCCCGACTGGCCGCGTTGCGCGCCGAGCCCGACCAGCGGGCCGAGATCGGCGAACTGGCGGCCGGATTCGACCCGTCGATGAGCCTGGAGGCGTTTCGCCGCCAGGACCGCCGCTTCCACGCGGCACTGGCCCGCGCGTGTGGCAACACCACGCTGCGCGAGTTGTACGCGAAGGTGCTCGACGCGGTATTCGCGTCCGGCGACTTCGCCTCGCTCCTGGCCGCCGAGGGCAACGCCGAGGCGGTCCGTCAGGTGATCGCCGAGTCCTGCCGCTCGCACCGCGGCATCGCCGAGGCGGTCGCCGCCGGCGCCCCCGACGCCGCCGCCCACGCCGCCGCCGAACACCTCGGCGAGGTGGAGCGGCAGATGACCGCGCGGATGTTCTAGACCCACCGTTCGAGACCCGCGCCGGGGCGGCACCCGGCCGGCAACGGCACAGCATGGCACGGCGCCGGAAACGGCACGGCACCGCCACCCGGCACGGCACCGCCCCCGGGACCCGCGTTGCTCCCGGCGCGACCCCCGCCCGGGCCGCCTCGCCCGCCACTTCCCCCACGACCGTGCGCACCACCCGGAGAGGACCGCATCGAGATGAGCGACACGCAACGCGTCTGGGCCTTCGACGACAGCGAGTTCGTCGAGGTCAAGCCGGGATTCCGGCGCCGGGTCTACACCGGCGACGAATTGATGCTGACCCTGTGGCGGATCCGCGAGGGATGCGGCCCCACCCCCTACGACGACCATCCGGACCACGAGCAGTACGGCATGGTGCTCAAGGGCAGCCTCGACTTCCGGATCGACTCGGACGAGCGGCGGGTGCTCGGCCCCGGCGACGTCTACTGGGCGCCCAAGGGATGCGACCACGGGGACAGCCTGTTCATCGGCGACCCCGAGCACGGCGAGACCTGGATCCTGGACATCTTCACCCCGCCGCGCGACGAGTACCGCTGACGGCCGACCCGCCCGCGCCCACCACCCGCACGACGCCCCGTACCACCGCAACACCCCACCACTGTCGGACGGTTGCGCTCGCCGCAGGCACCGCGCACCGACCCCCACCCGCTTCCGGGCCGGACTTCCCCGTGCAACCGGAACGGGTTCCTCCGCCGGACCGACATCCCACCCCGGCCCGCGGCCGCACACCCGGCAACGGCACGCCCACCGTGCCCGCCCGGATCGCCGCGTACCCGTCGGTCCGTGTCGAACCAACGCGCCCTGATTCGTCTGGAGACCTTCCGATGAAGAACATGGTTCGAGTCATCGCGGCCTCGGTCATCATACCGGGACTGCTCCTCACCGCCTGTGGCGGCGGTTCCTCCTCGTCCTCCACCACCCCCGCCGGGGCGCCCGCCTCGGCCGGTGCCCCCGGCGCCGGCACCCTCCCCGCCAACGAACCCGACGTCAACAAGGACAAGAAGGTCGTCATCGGGGTGATGAGCCCCGGCGACACCAAGGACAAGGGCTACTACCAGAGCTTCGTCGACGAGGCGAACACCTATGCCACGGCGAACGGTTGGAAGCTGGTGGTGGTCGACAAGATCAACCCGGCCAACGCCGTGCAGCAGGCGCGCAACCTGTGTCGGCAGAAGGTCGACATGATCGCCATCGGCGCCAGCGAGCTCAAGGACGCGCTCAGCGCCGCCAAGGAACCCCAGTGCAAGGGCACCACCTGGTACATCAGCGGCGGGCAGGGCGTCACCCAGACCGCCGAGTTCACCCAGTCGCTCGACTACATCAACGAGTCGCTGTACGTGGCCGGTTACGCCGCCGGACTGATCCTCAAGGAGAACGGCGGCAGGAAGGCCGGCTACATCACCGGCCCCGACCTCCAGTTCGCCCGCGACGTGGCCAAGGCGTTCGAGGCAGGCATCAAGAAGGTCGTGCCCGACGCCGAGATGGTGCAGACCTACACCGGCGACTTCAACGACTCCGGCAAGGCCAAGGAAGCCGCCCAGGCGCAGATCAGCCAGGGTGTCAAGGTGATCTACCCCTACCTCGGCGGCGCCACCGACGTGGTCACCCAACTCGCCAACGAGAAGGGCGTCCCGGCGCTCACCCCCGGTACCGACCGCTGCGGCACGCCCGGCGCGCAATACGCGATCTCGGTGATCTTCAGCCCCGGCGCCTACTTCGCCGGCGCGCTGGAGGACTTCAAGAAGGGCACGCTGCGGATGGGGGTCGCCCGCGAGTGGCACCTGGGCAAGGACCCGGTCCCCACGGTCAAGCTCTGCAAGCCCACCGGCGACCAGGCGCAGCAGCTCCAGACGCTGATCCAGGACATCGGCAGCGGGAAGGTGAAGGTCGATGAGGCCGTCGCCGCAGGCAAGTGACACCGCCGTGACCGCCTCCCGACCCACACCCGAGCCCGCCGGCGGGGCCGCGGGCGCCTTCCTCGACGGGCCCGCCGAACACCCCGGCGCCGCCTCGGTGCTCACCGTCCCCGTCGTGCAACTGCTCGGCATCGGCAAGCGGTTCGGCGCGGTGCGCGCCTGTGACGACGTCTCGCTGCGGGTTCGGGCCGGGGAGATCCACGGCCTGCTCGGCGAGAACGGCGCGGGCAAGAGCACGCTGATGAAGATCCTGCTCGGCCTGGTCGTCCCGGACACCGGACGGATCGTGCTGCGCGGCACCGAGACCACCATCGCCGACCCCTCGGCCGCGGCGGCGCACGGCATCTCGATGGTGCACCAGCACTTCAGCCTGGTGGACCGGCTCAGCGTGTGGGAGAACGTGGTGCTCGGTGACCGCGGCCGGGTCGACCGGGACCGGGCGCGCACGCTGGTGCGCGAGGTGGGCGACCGCTACGGCCTGCGGGTGGACCCCGACGCGTGCGTCGAGGACCTGTCCACCGGCGAGCGGCAGCGGGTCGAGATCGTCAAGTGTCTGCGCCGCGACCCCGGGGTGCTGATCCTGGACGAGCCGACCTCGGTACTCACCCTGGAGGAATCGCGCGAACTGTTCACCGTGCTGCGCCGGGTGGTCGCCGACGAGGGCAAGGCGGTGATCCTGATCAGCCACAAGCTGGACGAGATCGTGCACGCCACCGACCGGGTCACCATCATGCGCCAGGGGCGCGTGGTGGCCAGGCGGGCCACCGCCGACACCGATGTCCGAGCGCTGGCCCGGGAGATGGTCGGACGCGAACTGTCCAAGTGGACCGCCGCGTCCGCGGTCGGCGCGCTCGACGCGCTGATCGAGCCCGGAACCGGCGAACCAAGCGGCGGCACCGCCGTGCTGGACGTACGGGAACCCGCGACAACCCCCGCCCCCGAGCCGCGCCCGGCGGCCGGCGAGGTCCGCCTGCGGATCACCGACGCGCACGCCCGGGCCGCCGACCGGCGCCCGCTCCTGCGCGGGCTGAGCCTGGAGGTGCGCGCCGGGGAGATCCTGGGCATCGCGGGCGTCGAGGGCAACGGCCAGGCGGCACTGGGTGATCTGCTCTCCAGCCTGCTGCCGCTGGACGCCGGCCGGGTGGAGGTGTGCGGCGGCGCCGTCGCCGCCGGTCGGCCCGGCGCGATGCACGCCGCCGGGGTCGGCGTGGTACCCGAGGACCGACACGTGTCGGGTTGCGTGCTCGACATGTCGGTCGCGGAGAACCTGATGATGGCCGACCTGTCCTCGGTGACCCGCCGGGGACTGCTCAGCCGGCGCCGGATGGCCGAGCGGGCCCGTCGATTGATCGAGGAGTTCGAGATCGCCACCCCCTCCCCGGACACCCCGATGCGGCAACTGTCCGGCGGCAACCAGCAAAAGGTGGTACTCGCCCGCGAACTCGCCAGCAAACCGCGGGTGTTGGTGGCCGCGCAGCCCACCCGGGGCCTGGACATCGGTGCCATCGAGTACATGACCGAGCGGTTGCACGCCGCCGCCCGCGAGGGCATCGCGGTCCTGCTCCTGTCCACCGAACTGGGCGAGATCCTCACCCTCTCGCACCGCGTCGCGGTGATCCACCGGGGTGCCGTGGTCGGCGAGATGGACCGTGCCGACGTCGACACCGAGCGACTGGGCCTGATGATGGGAGGTCAGGCGGCATGACGTCGACCACCGGGACGCTGATCTCCGAACCCCCGCCCACCGTCGCGGCGCCCGAGCCCGACGCGCGCCGCCGACCCCGACTCGCCGACCTGGGCACCCCGCTGCTCTACCTGCTCTCGCTGTCCACCGCACTGGCCCTGGCCGGCCTGCTGATCGCGCTGGTCGGCCAGTCCCCGTGGGACGCGGCGAACGCGATGTACGACGGGAGCCTGGCCGACGGCGCGGCCATCGGACAGAGCGTCGACCAGGCCGCGCCGCTGCTCCTGGTCGCCGTCGGCTCGGTGATCGCCGCCCGTGCCGGCATCTTCAACATCGGCCAGGAGGGCCAACTCCTGGCCGGCGCCGCGGTCGGCGCGGCGATCGCGCTGTTCACCCCGGGCCCGGGACCGCTGGTGCTGATCCTGGCCCTGCTCGGCGCGGCCGTCGGCGGCGCGTTGTGGGCCGGCATCGCCGCGCTGCTGTTCTACTGGCGCGGCGTCGCGGTGGTGATCAGCACGCTGCTGCTGATCTTCGTCGCGAACCAGGCCGTCTCGTACACGGTCAACTCCCCGTCGCTGCTGCGCGAGAAGGCGGTGGCCGGGCAGGTCACCACGTCGCAGACCGACATGCTGGCCGAGTCGGTCTGGCTGCCCCGGATCGGCGAATACCCCGACTTCAACATCGGCGCGGGCATCTTCATCGCGCTGGTGTCGGCCGTGGGCACCTCCCTGGTGCTGGTCCGCACCCGCCTCGGCTTCCGGCTGCGCATGCTCGGGCTCAACCCCAAGGCCGCGCATCGGGCGGGCGTGGGCGCGGTGTTGGTCGGCGGCGGTGCGCTGCTCGCCTCCGGTGCGTTCGCCGGCCTGGCCGGCGGCGTGATGCTCACCGGCAACGGCCACCGCATGCAGGACGGCTTCGCCGACAACGTCGGCTTCGACGGACTGCTCGTCGCGCTCGTCGCCCGGGACAAGCCGCTGCTCGCCGTGCCCGTGGCGCTGTTCTTCGGCGCGCTGCGCGCGGGCGGCGGATTCCTGTCCGCCACCGGGGTTCCGCGCTACATCGTCGCCGTGGTCACCGCGCTGATGGTGCTCGCCACGGTGTTCCCCGCCGCCTACGCCGAGGTGCGACGCCGTCGTACCGCCGGCGCGGCCTGAGACCGGGAGGATGCCATGATCGACGACCTCGCCATGGTCCTGGCCAGTTCGATCCGGCTCACCGTGCCGCTGGCGTTCGCCGCCTGCGGCGAATACATCGCGGAGCGCGCCGGCACCATCAACATCTCGGTCGAGGCGATGATGCTCGGCGGCGCGTTCAACGCCGTGTGGGGCGCCTCGATGACCGGTTCCGCGTCCTTCGGCCTGGTCTTCGGCATGCTGGCCGGCCTGGTCATCGGCTTTGTGCACGCCGAGTTCAGCCATCGCCTGTCGGTCAACACCTACGTGGTCGGGCTCGCCCTGAACGCGCTCGTGCTCGGCCTGACCAGCTTCCTGCTCGACTCGATCGACCTGACCGGGCATCAGGTCGATGCGCTGGACATCCCGGTCCTGTCCGATCTGCCGCTGCTCGGACCGGTGTTGTTCGCCCACCGCTGGCCCGCCTATCTGCTGGTGGGGCTGATCCCGCTGGTGTGGTGGCTGGTGCAACGCAGCCGCTTCGGCCTGGAGTTGCGCGCCGCCGGGGAAAACCCCCAGTCGGCCGACGTCACCGGGATCGACGTGCGTCGCAGGCGCCGGCAGAGCGTGCTGCTGTGCGGCGTGCTGGCCGGACTCGGCGGCGCCTATCTCGCGGTGGGCGAAGTCGGCGCGTTCAACCAGAACATGACCGCCGGTCGCGGCTTCGTGGTGATCGCGGCGGTGATCTTCGGCGGCTGGACGCTGCGCGGCACCATGGCCGGCTGCCTGGTCTTCGGCGCCGCCGACGCGATGCGGCTCGCCCTGCCCGCGCTCGGCGTACATCTCAATTCGCAACTGCTGATCGCCGCGCCGTATCTGCTGGCGCTGCTCGCGATGATGTTCCTGGCCAAGACGCACCGCCAACCCGCGGCGCTGGGCGCGCCGTTCGTGCGGGGGATCGTATGAGGGCGGTGCGGCACCGCGGCCACGGCGGCCCGGAGATCCTGGAGCAGGTGGTCCTGCCCGACCCCGAACCGGGCCCGGGCGAGGTGCTGGTCGCGGTGCGCGCCGCCGCGGTCAACCGCCTCGACCTGCTGCAACGGCGCGGCCCGGGACTGCTGCCGGGCTTCACGCTGCCGCACGTGCCCGGGATGGATGTCGCGGGAGACGTCCTGGCCGTCGGCGGCGGCGTGCGCGAGCGCCGGGCCGGCGACCGCGTGCTGGTCAACCCGGCCGTGCACTGCGGAAGTTGCGCCGCGTGTGGGCGCGGCGACGAGGCGTGGTGCGGGGCGCTGCGCGTGGTCGGCGGGAATCGGCCCGGCGGCTACGCCGAATCGATCGTGGTCCCCGCCGGGCGCACCCACCTGATCCCGGCACACGTGCCGCACGTGGCCGCCGCCGGGCTGCCCACCGCGTACGGCATGGCCTGGCAGGGACTGGTCGTGCGCGGCGGGCTGCGCGCGGGGGAGACCCTGATGGTGCACGGCGCGGGCAGCGGGGTGAGCATCGCCGCCGTACAACTGGCCCGCGCACTCGGGGCGCGCGTCGTGGTCACCTCCGGTTCGCGGGCCAAGCTGGACCGGATGGCCGACCTCGGCGCCGACGTGCTGATCGACCACCGCACCTCGGACCTGGTCGCCCGGGCCCGCGCGGCGACCGGCGGGGCCGGCGTCGACCTGGTGCTCGACCACGTCGGCCCGGCGCTGTTCCAGGCGTCGCTGCACGCACTGCGCCCCCGCGGCCGACTGGTCTTCTGCGGGGACACCACCGGCACCGAGGCGGGCTTCGACCTCCCGCACGCGTTCCACAGCGGGCTGACCCTGCTCGGCGCGGGCTCGATCGGCGACGCGGACTTCGCGGCCATGGTCGAGTTCTGCCTGGACCGGGAGCTGACCCCGGTACAGGACGGCGCGTTCCCCCTCGCCGACGCGGCCGCGGCCCACCGGCGCCTGGAGAGCGGCGCCGCGTTCGGCAAGGTCACCCTGCTCCCCGGCGGCGCCCGATGACCCCCGCCGAGGCCCTGCTCGTGCTGACGGCCGGCCTCGGCGCGGGCACGGTCAACACGGTCGTCGGCTCCGGTTCGCTGCTCACCTTCCCGGTCCTGCTCGCCCTCGGCCACCCGCCCGTGGTCGCCAACGTCTCCAATACGATCGGCCTCACCCCGGGGTCGATCGCCGGAACCCTCGGCTTCCGGCGCGAGCTGGCCGCGCAGGCACCCCGGTTGCTCCCGCTGTCCGTCGCCGCCGTGCTGGGCGGCGCGACCGGCGGCCTGCTCCTGCTCGGCCTGCCGCCGGGCGCGTTCCGCGCGGTGGTGCCCGTACTGGTCCTGCTCGCCGCGGCGCTGATGGGCGTACAGCCGTGGTTGTCCGCCCGCCTGCGCGCCCGCCGCGCGGCCGACGCGGGGGTCCCGGCGGTGGTGCCGGGATCCTCGACCGAGGCGCCTCCCGCGTCCCGCACGGCCGGCTCCGGCGTCGGCGTCGCGCTGCCCGCCGCGGTGTTCGCGGTGAGCGTGTACGGCGGCTATTTCGGCGCCGCGCAGGGCGTGTTGCTGCTCGCGCTGCTGGCGATCGTGCTGGACGAGGACCTGAACCGGCTCAACGGCCTGAAGAACCTCCTCCAGGCGCTGGTGAACCTCGTGGCCGCCGTGCTGTTCGCGCTCACCGCCGAAGTCGTTTGGCTCCCCGTGCTGTTGCTCGCCCTCGGCTCGGTGGTGGGCGGCCGGGTCGGCGCCCACGTCGGTCGTCGGGTCCCCGCCCCGATCCTGCGCACCCTCGTCATCGTCGTCGGCACGGTGGTGGGGGTCGTCCTGCTGCTCACCTGACCCCGCCCGGTCCCGTTCGACCGTCGCACTCGTGAAAGAAGGAATCCCATGTTGCGTTGGCTCACCGCCGGGGAGTCGCACGGTCCCGCGCTCACCGCCGTACTGGAGGGGCTGCCGGCCGGAGTCGAGGTGTCCTCCGGCGAGTTGGCACACGCGCTGGCCCGGCGGCGGCTGGGGAACGGGCGCGGGGCCCGGATGCGATTCGAGCGGGACGAGGTGGAGTTCACCGGCGGTGTGCGGCACGGGATCACCCTCGGCGGGCCCGTGGCATTGCGCGTGGCCAACACAGAATGGGCCAAGTGGGCCGAGGTGATGGCGCCGGATCCGGTCGACGCCGACGGGCGCCGCTACGACGAACCGGGCCGGCTCGCCGATCGCGGCCGGGCCGCGGCGCTGACCCGCCCCCGCCCCGGGCACGCCGACCTGGCCGGGATGCAGAAGTACGGCTTCGACGACATCCGCCCCGTCCTGGAGCGGGCCAGCGCCCGGGAGACCGCGGCCCGCGTGGCACTCGGCGAGGTCGCCCGCGCGTTCTTGGCCCAGACCCTGGACGTGGAGATCCTCAGCCACGTCGTCCGGATCGGCGCCGTCGCGCTGCCGACCGCGCTGGTGCCCGAACGCGGCAGCCTGGACACGATCGACGCCGACCCGGTGCGCTGCGTCGACCCGGAGACCGCCGCCGCGATGAACGCCGAGATCGAGGCCGCGCAGAAGGACGCCGACACCCTCGGCGGCGTGGTCGAGGTGGTCGTGTACGGCCTGCCGCCGGGCCTGGGCAGCTACGTGCACTGGGACCGCCGCCTGGACGCGCGCCTGGCCGCCGCGCTGATGGGCATCCAGGCGATCAAGGGCGTCGAGGTCGGCGACGGTTTCACCACCGCGACCCGCCGCGGCTCGGTCGCGCACGACGAGATCACCCCGGTCGCCCCGGGACACCCCGGCCCCACCCGGGTGCGCCGCGAGACCGGCCGCGCCGGCGGCATCGAGGGCGGCATGACCTCCGGCGAACCACTCCGCGTGCGCGCCGCGATGAAGCCGATCTCCACCCTGTCCCGGGCCCTGGCCACGTTCGACGTGCGCACCGGAGATCCGGCCAAGGCGATCGCCCAGCGCAGCGACGTGTGTTCGGTGCCCGCGACCGGCGTGGTGGCCGAGGCGATGGTGGCCCTCGTCCTCGCGGACGCGGTCCTGGAGAAGTTCGGCGGGGACAGCGTGGCCGAGACCAGGCGCAACGCCGACGCCTACCTCGCGGCCCTGCCGGTGACCGTCGCCGACGCATGAGCACGCACGCCGGGTCGAAACCGGCCGATGGGCTCCGGGGCGATCACCCCGGAGCCCATCGGCGGTTCAGCCCCCGGCCGGCGCCCCCGCGAGCAGCCGCGCGCGCAGGCCCTCGTCCAGCGCGGCGTCCACACACGTCCACGCCATCGCCAGACCACCGTCGAGCAGCGCACGATCCGCGGCCGGACGCGCCGCATACGCGGCGAACTCGGCCTGGTGCAGCCCCACATCACCGGAGTCGATGGAGATCAGCGGCTGGATGGACGGGATCGCCA
Organism: Embleya sp. NPDC020630; assembly: GCF_044334985.1. Taxonomy (NCBI): domain Bacteria; kingdom Bacillati; phylum Actinomycetota; class Actinomycetes; order Kitasatosporales; family Streptomycetaceae; genus Embleya; species Embleya sp. NPDC020630. The sequence continues at coordinate 503,686 of NZ_JBIRUB010000006.1, read as the reverse complement.
GCGACACGTTGGCCATGTCGGTGGACCCGGCCTGCCGATCGTCCTCGGCGGTTACCGGCGGGAACTCCCGTCCCACCACCAGCGCGTTGCGCTCGTAGGCTGCCAAAAGGCCCGGGTCGTGCCGGAATTCCGAGTACGCGGGCGAGGTCGAGGACAACGTCAGGCGCGAGCGGGTGGCCACCGCGCCCGCCTGGAAACACTCGCGCACCCGCGCCTCCAGATCGGTCAACCCGGCCAACGTGGCGGCGCGTACGTAGTAGTCGGCCTCGGTGTGCTCGGGGATCACGTTCGGCACCTGCCCGCCGGTGGTGGTGATCCCGTGCACCCGCTGATCCGGCGTCATGTGCTGGCGCAGCAGCCCGATCGCCACCTGCGCGAGCGTCAGCGCGTCGGCCGCGTTGATCCCGTCCTCCGGGCAGGCCGACGCGTGCGCGGCCCGGCCGTCGTACTCGACGTGCAGTTGCGCGCGGGCCAGACAGGTGGGATCGAGCCGCTCCCGGGGCGAGGGGTGCACCATCATCGCCGCGTGCACCCCGGCGAACACGCCGCGCTCCAGCATCAGCACCTTGCCCCCGCCGTTCTCCTCGGCGGGGGTGCCGAACACGCGTACGGTCACGCCCAGGTCGTCGGCGACCGCGCCCAGCGCGAGCGCGGCGGTGATCGCGGCGGACGCGATCACGTTGTGCCCGCACGCGTGCCCGATCCCCGGCAGCGCGTCGTACTCCGCGCAGATCCCCAGCACCAGCGGCCCGGCGCCGCGCTCGGCGACGAACGCGGTCGGCAACTCGCCCACGCCCGGGGTGACGGTGAAGCCGTGTTCGGTCAGCTGCTCGCCCAACCATCCGCAGGCGCGCTCCTCGGCGAAGCCGAGTTCGGGATGGGCGTGCAGACGGTGACTGAGTGCAACCAGCTGTGGTGCGGCGGCGTCCACCGCCGCCTGGGCGGCGGCCTTTGCGGGTGCCGCGAGGTCGAAGGCTCGCATGGGCGCATCCTGCCCCACGACGGACGTAACGGGAAGTGACCGAACGAAGTATCTGTTCCGCGTAACAACGACCGGCTAAGGTGCGGAAATCCATGATCGACAAGGCAGAAGTCACGGAAAACCGGACCCCCGTGCCGGACCGGGCCGAGGCGTTCGAGCGTGAGCTGAACGTCCTCGCCCTCTCCGGCGACGGCTGGCCCGCGATCCTGCGAGCCCTGGCCGGACGTACCGGCCGCACCGCCCGACTGGTGGGCGTGCACGGCGGTGTGCTCGCCGCGACCGACGACGGCACCGAGTCGATGACCCCGGTCGCGGTGGCCCACGTATTCGTCGAGGACCGCGTGGTCGAGGTCACCTGCGACGAGGGATGGCGGGCCTCGGCGTTGCCCGTACGGGTGGCCCAACGCCGGGTCGGACTACTGCTGTTGGGCGAGCCGGACGGCGCCCGCGACGACGAGCCGCTGCTGCGCGCCGCGGTCACGGCGGTGGCGATCGAGGCGATTCGGCGGGACGCGGTGGCCACCGCGACCGCCGAGACCGCGGGTCGCCTGATCGACGAACTGCGCTACGGCGCGCTGCGCAACCTGGGCGATGTCACGCGCACCGCCGCCCGGTTCGGCCTGCACCTCGATCGCCCGCACTCCGCCGTCGTGTTCGCCTACTCCGGACCCAACCAGCGCACCTGGACCACCGCGCTGTCCTGGCTGGAGATGCCGGTGCGCCAGGAGGGCGAACTGGGCCTGGCGGTGCTCTCGGGCAACGTCGAACGCGAGATCAGCCGCATCCGCATCCGGCTCCAGGGCATGGTCGGCGACGTCCCCGTACTGGCCGCCGCCGGCCCCACGGTCAGCGACCCGCGCGGGACGGCCCGCTCCTTCCACGACGCGGAGACCGTGCTCGGCCTGCTGCGCCGCCGCCCCGGCGAGGTACAGCTGATGTTCTCCTCGCTCGGCCTGGCCCAACTGCTGTTCGGCGTGCCGCCGGCCCGACTCCAGGCGTTCGTGGACCAGCACCTGGGCCCGATCCTGGAACGCGAGGAATGGGTGGCCACGCTCAGCGCGTGGCTGGCCACCAACGGCAGCCGCGCCGCGGTCGCCGAGCTGCTGCACCTGCACCGCAACTCGGTCGGCTACCGGATCGGCCAGATCCGCGAACTCCTCGGCGCCAATCCCCTCGACCCCGAGGTCACCCTCCAACTCCAGGCCGCCCTGACCGCCCGCGAACTCCTCCTGGCCCTCCGAGAGGTCCCGTAACACCCCCACGAGAGCGCGCAGGCCCCCGGGCGCCCCCGCAGGCCCCCGAATCATGCGCCCGCCGGTGTCCGAGTGGGGCCATCCGGATGACTCCCGGGCGAGAGTTCGCGCCGATCGGCCGCGCCTCGGCGGGATGCCGCCGGGTGTGGGTCACAGTCGTTCCAGCCCCGGTGCGGACCGCCGGGACGTCGACGCGCGGGCCGATTCGGTCGAGCCCGCCGGTTGCTCGGGGTGTCCCACCGGTCGAGAGGCGATCAGCATGACCGAAACCGACGTGACCCTTACCCCGCAGGCGGCCACCCGGCTGCGCGAGCTGGCGTTCGGCGCGATGTCCGCCGGCGCGCTGCGCGCCGCGCTGCGCCTGGGCCTGCCCGACGCGCTGGGCGACACCCCGGCGACCGTCGAGGAACTGGCCCGCGAGGTGTCCGCGCACCCCGGGGCACTGCACCGCCTGCTGCGCGCGCTCGCCTGCCAGGGCGTCTTCGCCGAGGAGCCCGACGGCCGCTACACGCACACCGAGGCATCCCGCCTGCTGCGCGCGGACGCGCCCCGCAGCATGCGCGACGTGGCGCTGTGGACCACCGAGCCGTGGACCTGGGAGGCCTGGCCGCACCTGGACCGCGCGGTGCGCTCCGGCGGCAGCGTCTTCCCCGAGCTGCACGGCAAGCAGTTCTTCGACTACCTGCACGAGGACGCCCCCGAGTCGGCCGCCGCGCTCGACCGGGCGATGACCCAGTCCAGCCGGACCTCCGCCCAGGACGTCACCGCGGCGCTCGACCTGACCGGCGTGGACTCCGTCGCCGACATCGGCGGCGGCCAGGGCCTGGTCCTGGCCACCCTCCTGGAGCGCAACCCGACCCTGCGCGGCACCCTGCTCGACCTGCCCGGCGTGGTCGCCTCGGCGGACCGCCGACTGCGCGACGGCGGCGAACTCGCCGGCCGGGCAACCCTGGTGGGCGGGGACTGCCGGGTCGACATCGGCGTGCGGGCGGACCTGTACATCGTGAAGAACATCCTCGAATGGGACGACGACAGCACGCTCCGCACGCTGCGCAACATCGTCGCCGCGGCCGCCCCCGGCGCCCGCGTCGCGGTGATCGAGAACCTGGTCGACGAGACCGCCTCGATGCGCTTCACCGCGGCGATGGACCTCCTGCTGCTGCTCAACGTCGGCGGCCGCAAACACACCAAGGACAGCCTGCTGACCCTGATCGAGCAGGCGGGCCTGCGCGGCCGGGACGTGCGCGCGGTGAACCCCTCGCTGCACATGTTCGAGTGCACGGTCCCGGGCTGATCGGGCGGCACCCGACCCGTCCGACCCACCCCGCCGCCTCCGACTACGGAAAGTCATGCACGATCACCATGAGCTAAACATGCGACTGCTCCCCGGGGGTGAAGCCGGTCGGGATATCCGCCCGGGAGGCGCAGAGCGGGGGCCCCGAATGCAGTCACGCGGGTCGCGGGGTCGCCGCCGCCGTTCGATGGTGATGAAGGCGCCTCGCCGATCCCCGTTGCCGATGCCCGTCGGCAGTTCGCGAGCGCCGGAAGGAATATCACGATGCGTCGTGCACGCGCTCTCGTCGCCGGTTCCGCCCTCGGCTTCGCCGCCCTGACCCTGGCGGTTCCGGCCGCCTACGCCGATGCCCCGGCGCCGGTGAAGCCGGACAGTGGCCCTTCGGCCCCCGGGAACGGCGGACAGGAGAAGTCCTGGTCCGGTGAAGGAAAGTGGACGCCCGACAAGGGCGGCGAATCCAGTGAGGACAAGGGCGGCGAAGGCGGCTCGCACGAGAAGTCCTGGAAGGAGCACAAGAGCCCGCACGGTGGCGTGCACACCGGCATCGGCGGCTCCTTCCTCGACGACGGTGCCGCGCTCGGCACCGGTGCGGCCCTGATCGCGGGTGGTGTCGGCGTCGGCGTCTACGCGCTGCGTCGTCGTCCCGCCGTCTCGGCGGCTCGGGCCTGACCCGTCCCACCCCCAGGCAACACCCGCCGTGGCCACCGCCCTTCCCGGGGCGGTGGCCACGGTGACGTCGTCCCCGCCCCGGCCCGCACCGCCGGCTCCCCCGAAGCCGGCCCCGGTACCCCTCCGGCCAGGAAAGAGGCATCGTCTTGCCCGACCCCGCCCCGCCCACCGAGACGTCCGAGCCCGCCGCGCCGCGCCGCATGAGCGCCGCTCGACTGATGGCGATCGCCGCGGTGGCGATCCTCCTGGGCGCCCTGATGATCAAGCACGACCTGAGCAGCGACTCGGGTCCGCCACCCCAACCCGTGCCCGCCGCCGCGCAACCGAGCGCCGCGGCGAACGCCGCCCCCTCGCCGAGCCCGACCCCCGAGGCGATGAAACGGTCGGAGCCGGTGCGGATCAAGATCCCCCGGATCAAGGTGGACGCCCCGTTCATCGGCCTCGGCCTGAACTCCTCCGGGGTCTTGGACGTGCCGCCCGCGGGCAACCGCAATCTGGCCGGCTGGTACGAGGACGGCGTCACCCCCGGCTCCCGGGGCAACGCGCTCGTGCTCGGCCATGTCGACACGATGATGGGCCCCGCCGTCTTCTGGGGGCTCGGCAGCCTCAAGTCCGGCGACACCGTCGAGATCTCGCGCGCCGACGGCAGCGTGGCCAGGTTCGCGGTCGACTCGGTCGAGGCGTTCCCGAAGGACGCCTTCCCCGACGAGCGGGTGTACGGAAAGACCCAGGACGCCCAGCTGCGGCTGATCACCTGTGGCGGCACGTACGACCGCAAGGCCAAGGACTACAGGGACAACGTGGTCGTCTTCGCCCACCTGCTGCCCCCGGAGTAGCCGCTCCCGCACGCGCGCGACCTCGTACACCCGCTCCCGAACACACGGCGGCCGGCCCCGGATTCCTCCCGGAGCCGGCCGCCGCGCGTTCCGCTACACCTGCGCGTCGCCGCCGACCTTCGCGGCCTCACCACCCCGCGCGCCCCGCTCGGTCCGGCACGACACCGCGCCCAACACCCCCACCAGGGTGCCCTCCGGATCCGGCTCGGCGACCGGGACCCGCCACGCGACGAACCCGTCCGGGCGGACCAACACCGCGCCCTCGTCGGTGACCCCGTGCACCTCGGCCCAGTCCACGTCCGGCGCGGTGACCAGGTCCACCACCGCGGCCTCCGCCTCGGTACCCACCCGGTACACCGCCACCGGCACGCCCAGGCGCCGGCTCGCACGCTGCGCCGACCGCTGCCACGCGGCCCTGGCCGGACCCGCGCCGACCAGCAACACCGGCGAGGTCTCGTACAGGTCCAGGGTGGACACCCGGGCGTCGTTGCGGCGCAGCCACAGGTGCGGCGCCCGGGTGCCCGGCTCGCCGCTCGGCGGTCGGAACCGCTCCGGCAGCACCGGAAGTTCGGGGTCCGCCCCGAGCACGGCGGCGGACGCGTAGCGGTAGCCGAGCACCACACCGAGCACGCCCGGCTGCTTGCCGCCGCCGACCGTGGGCGCGGCGTACCCCGGGTGGCTGTGTTCGGCCGAACGGGTGGACGCCCGCGCGGCCGTGGCCACCGCCACCGGCCGGCGCTCCGCCTCGTAGGTGTCCAACAGGTCGGCGCCGGCGTGCCCGTTCAGCACCGCGGCCAGTTTCCAGGCCAGGTTGTGCGCGTCCTGGATCCCGGTGTTGGACCCGAACGCGCCGGTGGGCGACATCTCGTGGGCCGAGTCGCCGGCCAGGAACACCCGCCCGGAGCGGTAACGTTCGGCCACCCGCTCGGCGGCGTGCCACGGCGCCTTGCCGGTGATCGTCACATCCAGGTCCGGCACCCCGGCGGCGGCGCGGATGTGCGCCACGCAGCGCTCGTCGGAGAACGCCTCGATCGGCTCGTCCTCCTCCGGATGCCACGGCAGGTGGAAGACCCATTGCTCCCGGTTGTCCACCGGCAGCAGCGCGCCCTCGCCCCGAGGGTTCGTCAGATAGCAGACGATGAACCGGCGTTCGCCGACGTACGCGGCCAGGTCGCGCGAGGTGAACGTGACGCTCACGTTGTGGAACAGGTCGCCCGGACCGCTCACGTCGATGCCCAGCGCGTCGCGCACCGGACTGCGCGGCCCATCCGCCGCGACCACGTAGTCGGCGCGCACGGTGAGTCGTTGCCCGCTCTCGCGGGTCTCCACGACCGCCGTCACCCCGTCCTCGTCCGGTACACAGGACCGGAGTTGGGTACCGAATCGCACGTCGCCGCCGAGTTCGCGGGCGTAGTCGGCGAGTACCGGCTCCAGGTCGTTCTGGCTGCACAGACACCACGACGACGGGCTGAACCTGGCCAGTCCGCCGCCCGGATCGATCTCCTTGAACAGCCACTCCTGGATGTCGCCGGCGATGGTGTCCGCCTGGAGGATGCCGTGGTTGTCGGCAAGTACGGCGGACGCGGCGCGGATTCGATCCTCGACCCCGGCGGTGCGGAACACCTCCATCGTGCGCACGTTGTTGCCGCGCCCGCGCGGATGCCGCGAGGTGTCGGCGTGCCGCTCCACCAGCATGTGCGGGACGCCGAGTCGGCCCAGGAAGACGGACGTGGACAGCCCGACCAGCGAGCCGCCCACGACCAGAACCGGCACCCGGTGTTGGATCTCGGGGTTCATCACTACTCCTGCGTTGGCGAGGACTGCGGACCCGGCCGCCGTCGCGGGCGGAGGAGGTCCGCCGGGGGTCCTCCTGTTCCCGCTCATCGCCGCCGGCCGGTCGTCGTCGCCCAATGTCACTCATATGCCCTCAAAAGATGCACAGGGTGATGATCGGCCGCCACGCTCGAAGTCGAAGCCGGGTCCCGACGGACGGATCGGGCGGGTATCCCGGTGTGATCGCGCGAGCGGCGCGACCGACCGCGACCCGCTCGACCTTCCGTTCCCCGGGCGGCGTCGGTGCGACCCGGTCCCCCGGGAGCGCCCTCGGCGGGCGGGCACGACGTTCGGCCGAATCCCATGACCAAAGGACTGACATGGACACCCTCGTCCACTCCACGGCGAATCCCACCGCCGACACCACGTCCAAGCTCCGGGTGCTGCTCATGCTGGAGCTGCACGAAGGGTCGGAGCAACGTTTCCTCGAGGCCTACGAAGGCATCCGCCACCAGGTGGCCGCCGTTCCGGGCCACCTGCGCGACCAGCTGTGCCAGTCCATCGAGGACCCCAGCCAGTGGCTGATCACCAGCGAGTGGGAGGGCGCCTCCCAATACCTGGCGTGGGTGGACAGCCCCGAGCACCAGGTGATGGTCCAGCCGCTGCACGGCTGCGTGCGCGGCACCCGCTCGCTGCGCTTCTCGGTGGCCCGCGAGACAGACCTGCGCGCGCCCGACGGTCCGATGATCACCACCGGGGCCCGCGCGCCGAAGGGCAAGGCGAAGGCCGGCGCCACGCCCAAGGCGAAGGCGGCGGCCGACAAGGCCCGCGTCGCCGCGCCGGCCGCCCCCGGCGTGGTGCGCTGCGCGCTCACCTTCACCGTCAAGCCCGGCAGCGAGGCCGAGGTGGCCCGCATCCTCGCCGGCTACGAGTCGCCCGAGGCCCGGGTCAACCCGACCACCTCGCTGCGCCGCACCTCGGTGTTCATGCTCGGCAACCGCGTCGTACGAGCCATCGAGGTCGAGGGCGACCTGCGCGCCGCGCTGCGCCATGTGGCCGAGCAGCCCCAGGTGCGCGCCGCCGAGGAGGCGCTGAACCCGCACCTGGAGGAGGCGCGCGACCTGAACGACTCCGAGGCCGCCCGCGCGTTCTTCATGCGCTCCTCGCTGGCCGAGGTCTACCACCTGAGCGCGCCGACCAAGAAGTCGGACAAGGCGTCGGGCAAGAAGTCGGACAAGACGGAGACCACCCGCCGCGCGTTCCTGTACCCGGTCCGGCACGGCTGCGGCGAATCCGCCGCGACGCTGCTGCGCCGGCACGACGAGCAGGCGATCGCCGTCGCCGGCGGGCCGATCGCGCACAGCCAGGTCTTCCTGCGCGGCGACACCCTGATCCGCGTGCTGGACCTGCGCGGCCCGGCGGATCAGGACCCGGCGCTGCTGCTCGGCGTCGACCGCCGGGAATCCGCCGCCCGGCTGAGCCGACTGCTCGACCTCGGCGAGGACGGCGAGTTGGACACCGACGAGGGGCTGCGCCGACTGCTCGCCGCGTGCGAGACGACCCCCGTCACCGACCGTCGCGCCGCTCGCGACGCCTGATCCCCCGGGGCGGCGCCCGACGGCGCCGCCCCGCCACTTGGAGGTGGCACAGATGACCACGCAGACCGTACGCATCGTCAACCTGGACGAGATCGAGCCGAACCGCCGCCGCGGCGGTGACCTCCGGGTCACGCTCGGCCCGGCGACCGTCGGCTCGACCAGCGGATTCATGGGCCTGGCCCTGATCGAGCCCGGGGACATGATCGCCGAGCACTACCACCCGTACTCCGAGGAGTTCATCCACGTCGTGGTCGGCTCCATCGAGGTCGACCTGGACGGCGTCACCCACGAACTCCGGCCCGACCAGGGCCTGATGATCCCGAAGAACATGCGCCACCGCTTCCGCAACGTCGGCCGCGTCCAGGCGCGGATGGTCTTCCAACTCGCCCCGCTCGCGCCGCGGCCCGAACTCGGGCACGTCGACACGGAGGGGATCGAACCCGCCGAGACCGTGGGCGCCGACTCTTGAGGCGCCGGGTCGCGGTCACCGGCGTCGGGGTGGTGGCACCCGGTGGGGTGGGTGTCACCGCGTTCTGGGACCTGCTGATGGCGGGCCGCACGGCGACGCGCGGGATCACCTTCTTCGACCCCACCGGGTTCCGCTCCCGGATCGCCGCCGAATGCGACTTCGACCCGATCGCGTGCGGCGTCGACCCCGACCGGGCCCGACGCGCGGACCGCTACGTGCAGTTCGCGCTCGCCGCGGCGGCCGAGGCGGTCCGCGGCAGCGGCCTGGACCGCGACGCCGAGGACCCCTGGCGGATCGGCGTCTCCCTCGGCACCGCCGTGGGCGGCACCACCCGGCTCGAACACGACTACATCGCGGTCAGCGGCCCCGGCAAGACCTGGGCCGTCGACCACCGCAGAGCCGACCCCTTCCTGCACCGGGCCTTCTCGCCGAGCACCCTTGCCGCCGAGGTGGCCGAGGAGTTCGTCGCCAAGGGCCCGGTGCAGACCGTCTCCACCGGCTGCACCTCCGGCCTCGACGCGATCGGCTACGCCGCGCACGCGATCGAGGAGGGCCGCGCAGACGTGTACATCGCCGGCGCCGCCGACTCGCCGATCTCGCCGATCACGGTCGCCTGCTTCGACGCGATCAAGGCCACCTCCACCCGCAACGACGACCCGGCGCACGCCTCCCGGCCGTTCGACGCGGACCGGGACGGATTCGTCCTCGGCGAGGGCGCCGCGGTGCTGATCCTGGAGGAGCTCGAACACGCCCACCGGCGCGGCGCCCATGTGTACTGCGAGGTCGGCGGGTTCGCCACGCGCGGCAACGCACACCACATGACCGGCCTGACCCGCGAGGGCCTGGAGATGTCCGAGGCGATCGACCGCGCACTGGCGGACGCGGAGGTCGCCCCCGACGCCGTCGACTACGTCAACGCGCACGGCTCGGGCACCAAGCAGAACGACCGCCACGAGACCGCGGCCGTCAAGCGCTCGCTCGGCACACACGCACACAAAGTGCCGATGAGTTCGATCAAGTCGATGGTCGGCCACTCGCTCGGCGCCATCGGCGCCATCGAACTCGCCGCGTGCGCCCTGGCGATGGAGCACAAGGCGGTGCCGCCCACGGCCAACTACGAGACGCCGGACCCCGAGTGCGACCTCGACTACGTGCCGGGCACCGCCCGGCCGATGGGCCTGACGACGGTGTTGTCGGTGGGCAGCGGGTTCGGCGGCTTCCAGTCCGCGGTGGTTTTGGACCGTCGGGAGAGGAGACCCCGATGAACGGCTCCACAGCAAGACGCACCGTGGTCACCGGCGTCGGCGTCGTCGCGCCCAACGGCATCGGCGCCGACGTGTTCTGGAAGGCGACCCGCGAGGGCCGCTTCGTGTTGGACCGGATCTCCCGCGAAGGCTGCGACCACCTGCCGCTGACCGTCGCGGGCGAGGTACGCGACTTCGACCCCGCCGCCGTGGTCGAGGAGCGCTACCTGGTCCAGACCGACCGCTTCACCCACTTTGCGCTGGTCGCCGCCGACCAGGCCCTGGCCGACGCGGCACTGGGCCCGACGCCCACCTTCGGCGTCGGGGTGACCACCGCGAGCTGCTCCGGCGGCGGCGAGTTCGGCCAGCGCGAACTGCAGAACCTGTGGGGCAAGGGACCCGGCTTCGTCGGGCCGTACCAGTCGATCGCCTGGTTCTACGCGGCCACCACCGGCCAGATCTCCATCCGCGGCGGCTTCAAAGGCCCCTGCGCGGTGCTGGCCAACGACGAGGCCGGCGGCCTGGACGCGCTCGCGCATGCCGTCCGGACCATCCGCCGAGGCACCGACGCCGTCGTGGTCGGCGCCGCCGAGGCACCGCTCGCCCCGTACTCGATGGTCTGCCAACTCGGCTACGACGCGCTCAGCCTCGCCGCCGACCCCGCACGGGCCTACCTCCCGTTCACCTCCGCCGCCCGAGGCTTCGCCCCCGCCGAGGGCGGCGCGATGTTCGTCGTCGAGGAGGCCGAGTCCGCCCGCCGGCGCGGCGTCCGGATCCGGGCCGAAGTGCTCGGACACGGAGCGACGTTCACCGGCACCTGCGGCTGGGGACCGTCCCGGCACGGACTGGCCCGCGCGATCCGCGACGCGCTCGCCGAGGCCGAATGCGGACCCGCCGACATCGACGTGGTCTTCGCCGACGCGCTCGGCACCCCCGAGGCCGACCACGCCGAAGTACTCGCCCTGTCCGACGCCCTGGGCGCCCGCGCCGCCCGGGTGCCGGTCACCGCGCCCAAGGCCGGCATCGGTCGGGCCTACTGCGGCGCGCCGATGCTCGACTGCGCCGCCGCGATCCTGGCCATGGAACACGGCGTCCTGCCGCCCACCCCGGGCGTGTTCGACGTCTGCCACGACCTCGACCTGGTCACCGGCCGGGCCAGGGCCGCCGAACTGCGCACCGCCCTGGTGCTCAGCCGCGGCCTGATGGGCGGCAACGCCGCACTGGTGCTGCGCCGAGGCGACGGCCGCCCCGACACGCCGTAGCCCACGCGGCGAGTCCGCGGCCGGTACCACCCGTGCCCCTCGCACGCATCATCCGACTCATCCGAAAGGAAGCCCGCGATGAACGGACCGCTCACCCACGAAGTGCTCGCCGAGGTGATGAAGTCATGCGCCGGCGTCACCGCTCAGCCCGAGCAACTGCGGGACCCCGAAGCCACGTTCGAACAGTTCGGCCTCGACTCGCTGGGCCTGCTCGGGATCGTCGCCGAGTTGGAGCGGCGCTACAAGTTCCCGCTCGGCGCGGACGTGGACCAGTGCAAGACCCCGCGCGAGTTTCTGGAAACCACGAATTCGCAACTCACCTCAGGAGTGTGACATGGCCGGCCATACCGACAACGACATCGTCATCGCGGCCCCGTTCGACCTGGTCTGGGACATCACCAACGACGTGGACAACTGGACGAACCTGTTCAGCGAATACGCGTCGGTGGAGGTCCTGGAGCGCGAGGGCAGCAAGGTCACCTTCCGACTGACCATGAAGCCCGACAAGGACGGCAAGATCTGGAGCTGGGTGTCCGAGCGCGAGGCCGACCGCGAGACGCGCACGGTGTGGGCGCGCCGGGTGGAGACCGGGCCGTTCGCGCACATGCACATCCGCTGGGAATACCACGAGGTGCCCGACGGAGTACGGATGCGCTGGGTTCAGGACTTCGCGATGAAGGAGACCGCCCCGGTCGACGACGAGTGGATGACGGACAACATCAACCGCAACTCGCGCGTCCAGCTCGAACTGATCCGGGACCGGATCCAGGAGCGCGCCCGGGAGACGGGCGTAGCGCCCACCGTGCGCACCTGGTGAACCCCCGCGTCGTCGCCCGCCCCGGCGCGACGACGCCCCGCCGGTGGGGCCGCGCGTCTCGCGGCCCCACCGGCCCACCTCTCGACAAGGACGGCAACCATGCACCGCACCCTGATCGTCGCCCGGATGAAGCCCGACTCGGCGACCCCGATCGCCGACATCTTCGCCGCCTCCGACACCGGCGAACTCCCGCACCTGGTCGGTGTCACCGGCCGCAGCCTCTTCCAGTTCGGCGACCTGTACCTGCACCTGATCGAGGCCGACCGGCCCCCCGGGCCCGCGGTCGCGAAGGTCGCCGGACACCCGGAGTTCCGCGACATCAGCGAACGGCTCTCGGCGCATGTGCACGCGTACGACCCGCAGACCTGGCGCTCACCCCAGGACGCGATGGCCCGCGAGTTCTACCGCTGGGAGCGCGACGCGCAGCGGTGACCTCGCCGCCCGCCCCACCGTCCAAGGCCCGACCGTCCAAGGACCTGATGTCATGATCGAGACCCATCCGGTCGAGACCCATCCGGGGCTCACCGTCGACAGCCGACCCGACTGGGTCAAGTGCGGACGCTGCGCCGAACTCGTATACGGCAAACGTTTCACCCGGGACCTGCGGGTGTGCCCCGACTGCGGCGAGCACGCGCGCCTGACGGCGCGTGAACGCCTGGATCAACTCCTCGATCCCGGCTCGGAGATCGCGCTGCGCGCCGACCCCGCACCGCACGATCCGCTCGGCTTCGTCGACTCCCGCCCCTACCCGGAACGGCTGGATCGGGCGCGTGCGGAGACCGGCATGGACGAGGCCGCGGTGTGTGCGCGGGGCACCATTCACGGGCAGCCTGTGGTGGTCGTCGCGATGGACTTCCGTTTCCTTGGCGGCAGTCTGGGTTGCGCGGTGGGCGCGCTGGTCACCGCCGCCGCCGACGAGAGCCTGCGGACGGGGATCCCGCTGCTGCTGATCACCGCCTCGGGCGGGGCGCGCATGCAGGAGGGCGTGCTGTCGCTGATGCAGATGGCCAAGACCGCGCACGCCCTGGAGGAACTGGACGAGGCCGGCGTGTTGGTGTTGTCGCTGATCACGGATCCCACGTACGGCGGGGTGGCCGCCTCGTTCGCGACGTTGGCGGATGTGATCCTGATCGAACCCGGCGCGCGGATGGGCTTCGCCGGGCCACGGGTGATCGAGCAGACCATCGGCGAACGGTTGCCCGAGGGTTTCCAGACCGCCGAATTCCTGCTCGAACACGGGATGGTCGACACGATCGTCGCGCGACCCGCGCTGCGCGCGACGTTGCGGCACTTCCTCGCGGTGGGCGGGGCGAGGGCGGGGCGGCGGGGCGGGGGGAACGACACGATCCTGAACGGGGTCGTGTCGGGTGGGTACGAGTCGGGGGCGAACGGCTCGACGTCGAACGGGGCCGGCCCGGGGGGCGCTACGCCGAACGGGGTCGCTCGGAACGGGTCCGGGACGGATGGGTCTGCCGCGAACGGGTCCGTTGCGAACGGGCGTGCGCGCCATGGGCCGTCGCTCGGTGAGCTTGCGGGGGAGCCCTGGGAGGCTGTTCGGCTGGCGCGGCATGCGGAGCGGCCGACGATGCTCGACTACGCGGGTCGACTCCTGGAGGACTTCCACGAGTTGCACGGGGATCGTATCGGCGCCGACTGTCCCGCGATCGTGGGCGGCATCGGTCGGCTCGACGGTCGGCCGGTGATGCTGATCGGGCATCAGAAGGGCGGCGACAACCTCGCCGAGCGGCAATACCGCAAGTTCGGCATGGCCACCCCGGCCGGCTTCCGCAAGGCGGCCCGGCTGATGCGGCTCGCCGCCAAACTCGGCCTGCCGGTGATCACCCTGGTCGACACGCCGGGAGCCAACCCTGGACCGGACGCCGAACGCGGCGGCCAGGCCGTCGCCATCGCGGAGAACCTGCGCCTGATGGCCCGACTGGCCACCCCCATCGTCACGGTGATCACCGGCGAGGGCGGCAGCGGCGGCGCACTGGCGCTGGCCGTGGCCGACCGGGTGCTGATCGGCGAGCACGGCGTCTACTCGGTGATCAGCCCCGAGGGCTGCGCCGCGATCCTGTGGAAGGACCCGTCGGCGGCTCCCGCCGCGGCGGCGGCGCTTCGTATGGGGCCGCGCGACCTGCTGCGCCTCGGTGTGGTCGACGGGATCGTTCCCGAGCCACCCGGCGGCGCCCACACCGACCCCGGCCGAGCCGCCACACTGCTGCGCACCGCCCTGATCCCCGTCGTCGACGAACTCCTCGCCCTGAACCGCACCCGCCTCCTACGCGAACGCGGCGAACGTTTCCGGAGATTCGGCGCCGCCGAGGCCACCCGCCCCGAGGCCGCTCGTGTCGAAGCCACCCGCGCCGAGACCGTTCGTCCAGAGCATGGTCGGGCCGACTCCGTCGGTGCCGGCTCGGTCCGAGGTGTCTCCGCTCGTACTCGCGCCGCCCGAGCGGAAGTTGCTCCCGGCGCGGCCGTGCGTGTCGAGACGGTCCGCGCGGAGGCCGTCCCCGTCGAAGTTGCTCCTGTCGAAGGAAGTGCCCGATGAGTTCGCCCCATGGACCGTCCCCGGCGCGCGACGCGCACGCCGATGATCGACCCGACCGCCACCCCGCCGGCTACGCCGACGAGCGCTGGGTCAGACCGTTCGATCCCGCGCATGGGTCCGCGCATCCTCGGCCGGCCGCCCCCGAGGCGCCGGGTCCGGTGCGGCCGGCGCCCGTGTCGCCCCGGTGGATCCGGCTGCGCTGTGGCGACACCAGCATCGAGATCGAATGGCCCGAGGCCGCCCCCTCCGGCGCCGCGCCCGCCGTTCCCGGCGCCGCGCCCGTCGCCGCCGTCCCCGGCGAGCAGTCGGCCGAGCCGGACGGCGGACGCCGCTACGTGTCGGCCCCGATGGTCGGCACCTTCTACCACGCTCCCGAGGTGGGCGCGAAGCCGTTCGTCAGCGTCGGCGACACCGTCCGCGCCGGTCAGACGGTGGGCATCCTCGAGGTCATGAAGATGATGAACACCGTCACCGCCGAGGTGTCCGGGCTGGTGGTGGAGGTGCTGGTGGCCGACGCGCAACCGGTCGAGTACCAGGAGCCCCTGCTCGTGATCGACACCGGCGGCGCCGATCCGGACGTAGGCGCCGAGGACCGTCCCGGCGGCTCCCACAACCGGCACTGACGACGACCCGAGGTGGTCCCCGTGTTCTCGACCGTGCTCATCGCCAACCGCGGCGAAATCGCCCTGCGGGTCGCCCGCACCTGCCGCGAAATGGGCATCCGCAGCGTGGCCGTGTACTCCACCGCGGACCGGGAGTCCGCGGTGGTGCGCTTCGCGGACGAGGCCGTGCACATCGGTCCGCCGCCGGCCAGGTCCAGCTATCTCAACATGCCGGCGATCATCGAGGCGGCCCGGCGCACGGGCGCGCAGGCGATCCACCCCGGCTACGGATTCCTGTCCGAGGACCCCGACTTCGCCGAGATCTGCGAGGCGAACGGGATCACCTTCATCGGCCCGCCGCCGCACGTGATGCAGCGGCTCGGCGACAAGAGCGAGGCGCGCACGGTGATGGCCGCGGCCGGACTGCCGGTACTCCCGGGCAGCGACGGCGCGTTGAGTTCACCGATGGAGGCCGCCGAGATCGCCGCGCGCGTCGGCTATCCCGTGATCCTCAAGGCGGTGGCGGGCGGTGGCGGTCGCGGGATGAGCGTGGTCCGCGACCCGGACGAGCTGGCCTGGGCCTACCAGGACACCCGCGCCCGGGCACGAGCCGTCTTCGGTGACGAACGGCTCTACCTGGAGCGCTACATCGACAGCGCCCGGCACATCGAGGTGAAGGTGTTGTGCGACGGCCGCGGCGGCGCCGTGCACCTGGGCGAGCGGGACTGCTCCGCGCAGCGCAGGCACCAGAAGCTGGTCGAGGAGTCGCCCGCCCCGAACCTGCCGGCCGAGACGCGCGAGGCGATGTGCGCGGCGGCGCTGCGCGGGGCGACGGCGGTCGGCTACGTGGGCGCGGGCACCTTCGAGTTCGTGGTCACGCCCGCGAACCGGTTCCACCTGCTGGAGATCAACTGCCGGATCCAGGTGGAGCATCCGGTCACCGAGATGGTCACCGGCGTGGACATCGTGCGCGAACAGCTCGCCATCGCCGCCGGTGCGCCGCTGACGTTCGGTCAGGACGACGTGGTCCCGCGCGGGGTGGCGATCGAGTGCCGGATCAACGCCGAGGATCCGGCCCGGGCCTTCGCGCCGAGGCCGGGCCGGCTGGCGGAGTTCGTGCCGCCCGGCGGTCCGTGCGTGCGGATCGACACGCACGCCTATCCGGGCTGGACGGTCGGTCCGGACTACGACTCGCTGCTCGCCAAGGCGATCGTCTGGGCACCCGACCGGGAGCGGGCCATCGCGCGCGCCGAGCGGGCTCTGGGCGAATTCCGGGTGGCCGGCGGCGGGGTACAGACCACGCTGGGCTTCCTGCGGCGACTGCTGGCGCACCCGAGCTTCCGAGCCGGCGAACACACCACGGACCTGGTGGACACGATGACCTCGGACGTCACCGAGTCCGCCCCGGCCGAGCCCGTTCCGGTGCCGTGAGGCCCCGAGGCCCTGCGGCGCGACCCGATTCCCCTACCCGTTCCCGCACAAGCGAAGGCGGATCTTTCCCCATGCACCCCATGCACGCACTGCCCGTACAGCGGCTGCTTCCCCTCGGCTGTGTCACCGCGCTCACGATCCTCGGCTCGGTGTTGGCGCCGACCGCGCAGGCGGAGACCCGGCATGTCGTCCATCCGGGCGAGTCGATCCAGGCGGCGGTGGACGCCGCCGCGCCCGGGGACACCATCGAGGTGGCGCCCGGTACGTACACCGGCAGCGTCCTGGTCCGCACCGATCGGCTGACGATTCGCGGGGCGGGCGAGCGTACGGTGCTCACCCCGGGCGAGGCGGAGGCGACGAACGAGTGCGCGGTGGCCGGGAACGGGCTGTGCGTGGTCGGCACGGCCGAGCACCGGGTCGCGGACGTGCGGATCCAGTCGTTGACCGTCACCGGCTTCACCAAGACCGGCGTGATGGGCAGCGGCACCGAACGTATGCGGGTTCGCCGGGTGTTCGCACATCACAACGGCGAACACGGGATCGGCCAGGAGAACTCGGTTCAGGGCGAACTCACCGACAACACCGCCGAGGACAACGGCCAGGCGGGGCTGTTCCTGGCGGACACCGCCGACGCGATGGGCGCGAGCATCGCCCGCAACCACTCCGCCGGCAACCGGCTCGGCGTACTGATCCGGCGCGGGCGGGAGTTGTCGATCGAGCAGAACGAACTGACCGGGAACTGCGCCGGGGTGTTCATCGTGGGCGACGACAAGGAACCCGCCGCCGGGCCGCTGGCGATCCGGGGCAATCGCATCGACGAGAACAACAGGTATTGCCCGCCGAATCCGCGGCTGGCCTTCATCCAGGGTTCCGGCATCGTGCTCACCGGCGCCCGGGAGACGCAGGTGACGGACAATCAGGTGCGGGACAACCAGGGGGAGTCGCCGATGTCGGGCGGCATCGTGGTGATGCCCAGCCAGGCCGGGCGCCCGACCGTGGGCAATGTGATCCGGGGCAACGTGGTGACGGGCAACGCGCCTTCCGACCTGGCGTACCGGGTCACCGAGATCAACACGTTCGAGGCGAACGTGTGTGAGCGGTCCGAGCCCGCCGGGCACTGCTGACGGGTTGTCGGGAGGGACCGACCCGCCCGGGCCGGAGGCGCGTCGGGCGTCTTTGGCCCGGGTCAGTGCTGTTCGGAGGCCATGCCGGGCATGATCGTGTCGGGTGGGGTGTCGCCGTAGCCGAGGGTGGCCATCATGCCCAACTCGCTGTGGTAGACGTTGTGGCAGTGCAGCATCCACTCGCCGGGGTTGTCGGCGAGCAGGTCCACGGTGACGGTTTCCCGGGGGCGGACCACCACGGTGTCCTTGCGCGGGCCGCCACCGCCGGGCCGGCGCACCCGGAAGGTGTGTCCGTGCAGGTGGACGGGATGCCAGATGCGGGAGTCGTTGGTGAAGGACAGGCGGACCCGTTCGCCGTGGGCGACCGCCACGCGCAGCGATGTGTCGTCGGACGCGTCCGCCGTGCCGATCGTCCACGACGTGCCGCGCGCACCACCGGTGCGCAGCACCAGGTCCACCTCGCGGGCCGGTTCGTCGCCCGGGTCGACCGACGGGTCGGCGGTCAGGTCGGCGAGGTCGAGCACTCGGCGATCCAGTTCCGGAACGACGACCGAGGCCGGCGGGGCGTCGCCGGTCGAGGTGCGGACCACCGCGAAGGCCCGGGCGTTCTTCCCCTCCGCGGCGGCGACCAGCGGGAACACCCCGTCGTCGAGGGTGACCAGCACGTCGTAGCGCTCGCCCATCCCGATCAGCAGCGTGTCCACCCGCACCGGCAGCACCGGGAAGCCGTCGGTGTGGGTGACGGTCAGCCGGTGGCCGCCCAGCGCGACCCGGAACGCCGTGTCCGCCCCGGCGTTGATCAGGCGCAGGCGGACCCGCCGGCCCGGTGCCTCCTCGAACACCTCCGGGGCCTCCGGGGCGCGGCCGTTGATCAGGTAGTGCGGGTAGGCGACGTGTCCGGCGCTGCCGCCGAGGAGGGTGCTGCGCAGGTTCTGCGGCGGCCTGGGGTTGCCGCGCAGTTCCGTCAGCACCGCGTCCGGGTCGGTGCCGGTGCCGTCGATCCAGTCGTCGAGCACGACGGTCCACTCCGCGTCGTAGGACAGCGGCTCGGCCGGGTCCTCGACCACCAGCGCGCCGTAGAGCGCGCGGTCGAGTTGGGTGCCCACGTGCGAGTGGTAGAAGTACGTGCCCGGGTCGGGCACGACGAAGCGGTAGTCGAAGCCGCCGCCCGGCGCAACCGGGGCCTGGCTGAACCCGGGGGCGCCGTCCATCCGCTGATCGATCCGTACCCCGTGCCAGTGCACCGTGGTGCCCTGCGGCAGGTCGTTGCGCAGGTGCGCGGTCACGGTGGCGCCGGCCGTGACGCGGATCTCCGGGCCGGGGACGCGGTCGCCGAACCCCCAGGTGGCCACCTCGCGCGCGCCCAGGTCGACCGTGGTCGGCGCGGCCGTGAGCAGGACCGCGACATCGGCGGCCGAGCCGGCGCGGGAAACGGGCGCGAGGGTGGCGGGGGCGCCGGGGCGGAACCGGGTGCCGGTGCCGGCGGCGAGCAGCGCGGCGGTGCCGGCCGTACCGAGCAGCAGCGAACGGCGGGTGGGGTGGGAGGGGACAGGCAACGGTGCGGCCCTGCTTCCTGAGGTCGACTCGCGACGGGGCGTCGGCCGCCGGGGTGCCGGCGGGATCCGGCGCCAGTACCCCGCCCCGGTCCGGCGAACACGCCTTGGCGCCGGGCCACTCCGTCGGCCGCGATCCGTGCCGCCGGTCGGGTGAACGAGCGCGAACGCCAGTTGCCTCCTGGGATTCCCCTCGTTGCACCGGTCGATCGCGCCACCCGCGGCGCCATCCGAAACGGAGATCACATGTACACGCTCAAGAAGACGGCCTCCGTGGCCGCCGGTGTCGCAGCTCTCGTCATGGCCGGTGCCGGCGTCGCCAGCGCCGGGTCCGAGGCGAACGGCGCGGCGGTCGGCTCGCCCGGCGTGTTGTCCGGCAACAACATCCAGGTCCCGATCCACGTGCCGATCAACATCTGCGGCAACACGATCAACATCGTCGGGCTGCTCAACCCGGCGATCGGCAACGTCTGCGCGAACGTCGACGGCGCCGACGAGAAGCACGGCCAGCACGAGGCGCCGCACCACGGTGACCACCACGAGGCCCCGCACCACGGTCAGCACGGCTGATCCGAGGTTCGTGCCGTCCGTCCTCCGCTGACGGCGCGTGACACCGCAGTACCGGCGGCCCCTCGATGCGGACGGATCCGAGGGGCCGCCACACGCGGCCGGTGGCGGCGCTCCCCCTGCGGCGCGGCCCCGGCTTCGTCGTATGCGCGACGGGCTACGGTTTGCGGCCCACCGCGCCCCACATGGCCACCTCGGGGGCGCGGACCCCGGTATCCGGCCGCCAGTGCGAACAGGTGACGACACCCGGTTCGAGCAGTTCCAGGCCGTCGAAGAAGCGGGCGATGCCCTCTGGTGAGCGCTGCTTGAGCTTGGGCGTGCCGTGCTCGTTCCAGAACGCCACCGCGTCGTCCACGTCCGGCGGCGCCGGCGGACTGGTCACCGTGTGGGACAGCGCGAGATGGCTGCCGGACGGAAGCGCGTCCAGGAGGCGGCGTACCGTGCCGTAGGCCTCGTCGTCGTCGTTCACGAAGATGATCACGCCGAGCAGGACCAGGGCGATGGGTTGGTCGAAGTCGAGGGTCTTCGACGCCCTGGCCAGGATCTCGTCGACGTCGCGCAGATCGGCGTCGATGTAGCGGGTGGCCCCTTCCGGACTGCTGGTCAGCAGCGCCCGGGCGTGCACCAGTACCAGGGGATCGTTGTCGACGTAGACGATGCGGGACTCCGGCGCCACGCTCTGCGCGATCTCGTGGGTGTTCCCGGCCGTCGGCAGTCCGGTGCCGATGTCGAGGAACTGCCGGATGCCCAGATCGCGAGCCAGGTAGCGGATCGCCCGACCGAGGAACTGCCGGTCGGCGAGGGCGTAATCGCGGGTGCCGGGGTGGATCGCGGCGATCTGATCGCCGGTCTCCCGGTCCACGGGGTAGTTGTCCTTGCCGCCCAGCCAGTAGTTCCACACCCGGGCGGTATGGGCCACCTCGGTGTCGATCTTCCGCTCTGGTAAAGCCGATTCGGCGTCGGGCATGAACTCGGCCACGAACTCTCAACTCCGGATGCCGTGTGGGGTGGTCCAGGCCAATCTAGGGGCCGTTCGACCCGAGGCGGCAGGCGTGGCGGTGAATCTTCCGTCACGGTCGGCAAAGTTTTCCGGGTGACGGCGGAACGACCCGTTTCGGTAAGGCTGTTCGGCGCCGAGCCGAGGTGGGTGTTCAGTACCCGGGCAGTCGATGCCGAGCGCCGCCCCATACTCTCCTTCGGTCGTTATCTCGACAAGGAGAGGTACGGAAATGGTTCGGATTCGTCTCGGCGCGCAGCTACGCGCGTCGACCTTATGGGCCCGCCGACGCGGCAAACGTTCGCGACTGGTTGCCGCCGGTGCGCTGGGCGCGCTGTTGCTGGGACCGCAGATGGTGCCGCCGGCGGTGGCGGCACCGACGGCGGAGGTCGGGACGGCGCAGGTCAACGCGGCAGTGCAACCGGGTCGGTTCGTCACCTGGAACATGCAGGGTCGTTCCGGGGACGGCCCGGATACGTCCAAGTGGCCGGTGGTCGACGGCCTGAAGGGCGATGCGGACCTCATCGCGCTGCAAGAGGCCGGAACCGAAAGACCCGACGGTGGGCAGCTTCTGAACCGGTACCGGAACTATGAGGACGAGGAAGTGGGCGACGCGGTCGACGTCCCCGAGGATGCCGACGATGGGGCCGTGAACAACGATCCCAATCTGCCGCCGCTCAGGTATGACCTGACCGAGACCAAAGTGGGTCGTGACGGGGGGCGCAACTCCGGCTACCTGTACTTCCTGAAGATCCATCCCCTTCAGAGGCCCTTGCCGAACGGCAACATCCCGCGGATCAACCCGCGAGGCGTCCGGACCTCGATGGCGATCTGGTCGAGACAAGAGGCGGACGGTTTCGGCGCCGTCTTCGACCCGGCGCGCAACCGCAGCCGGCCCGCGCTCGGACTGCGCTTCGGGGACAACTGGGTGTTCAATGTGCATACCGCCGCCATTCGGAGCGAACGCACGCCCAATCCGCATGCCTTGGGCCTGCTCGGGGCCATCCGGGCCGGCGTCGGAGAGGACAACTGGGCCGTTCTCGGCGACTTCAACAGTCTTGCGGACACATTCCCGGAGAATCAGGGCATCCGACTCTTCGCCCGCCGAGGCGGCGTCGCCACGAACCCGGCGCAGATGACCCATCGCTCGGGGTACCCGCTGGACTTCATGGTGGTGGCCGGGCAGCGCGGCGATGTGAACGTGTCCGTGGGCAACGACATCGGCTCGGATCATTTTCCGGTCCGCATCGCACCGCCGGGACCGGTGGACTGCACCAGATGGAACCACACCACGCGCTATCGAGCCGCAGGTGTTCGCGACGAGGCATCGAGCCCCCGGGCGGGCGCCGCGGACGCCGAGGATCCGAACTGCTCGACCGACGGACGACCCACCGCCGCGGTGTCGTTGGGCGACAGCTACATCTCCGGTGAGGCGGGCCGCTGGGCCGGCAACGCGGATACCGGCGAGGCCGGGTACTGGGGCACCGACCGGGGCGACTCCGTGTACGGCAACACCAAGTACGACGGCGGCAACGGGTGCGAGCGCTCCGACGTCGCCGAGATCAACAGTGCGGCTCTGGCCGTCGATCGCCGGATCAATCTGGCCTGTTCCGGCGCCGAGACGAAGAACCTGCTCACCGACGCGTTCAAGGGTGAGCGACCACAGGTGGAGCAACTCGCCGATGTGGCCAAGGACAACAGGGTCACGCTGATCGCGGTTTCGATCGGCGGCAACGACCTGAAATTCGCCGACGTCCTGGCGAGTTGCGGCAAGGCGTTCTTCAACCTCGGGCCCGATTGCGAGAATCGCGGAGGCACGGGCTGGGAGAAGGCTCTCGAAACCTCGCTGCCCGACACGCAGCAGAAGGTCTCGGCGACACTCGCGGCGATTCGCGACGTGATGCGCCGGGCCGGACAGTCGGACACCTCGTATCGCCTGGTGCTCCAGTCCTACCCGACACCGCTGCCCCGGGCCGCCGACAACCGCTACGAGAATTCCATCAAGCCGCGCTACTCGCAGGGCGGTTGCCCGTTCACCGACGCCGCCTCGGATTGGGCGGTCGAGTCGGTGGTGCCGCGGATCACCTCGATGCTGCGTGCGGCGGCGACCACCGCCGACGCCGAATTCCTGGACTTGACCAAGGCGTTCGCCGGACACGAATTGTGTGCCAAGAACGCCCGCCAGGCCGGCGGGACGGATGCCAACGGGGTGCCCGGGGCCGAGGCCGAGTGGGTGCGTTGGGTGCCGTACCTGGCGGGTGTACCGATCCCGGAGCCGCACCAGCAGGGCGACTACCGCGAGGCGGTGCACCCGAACAGCTTCGGCCAGCAGGCGATCGGGGCTTGCCTGGCCGCGCTGGCCAACCGGGAACCGGACTGGACCAGGCGCGAATTCCGCTGCACCAACACACCGGGCAAGGGGCCGGACGGCGTGACCGGTGAACCCGTCTCGCCGAGCTACGTGGAGGAGGGGTGGGTCCGGCTGCGCAACGCCGAGACCGGCGAGTACCTGCGCCCATACGAACCCGGCTCCAAGTGGGTGGTCACCGGCCCGTCCGGCGAGGCCGGCCGGGAGTGGTTCATGGCCAACGGCCAGGCCGGCATGGTGACGCTGCGGAGCAACCAGAACAACTACCTACGTGGCGACGGTGGCGCGTCCTGGCAGTGGGCCGCGCTCGGCGACTCGGCCGAGTGGTTCACTTCGGACGACGCGGTCGGCGGCGCCCGGCAACTGAAGTTCGTGGACATCATGCAGGGGCTGCCCGCCACGTTCTGCCTGGCGCACAGCACCTCGCGGCCCACCCACTGGGCGAGTGGGGATCCGTGCAGTGATGCCAAGAACCAGCGCTGGTGGATCGAGCGGGTCGGCGCTTCGCCGCCCCCACCGCCGCCTCCGCTGGAGCGTGCCACCACTTGGACCCGGGTCGTCGATCGTGGACTGGTCACCAACCGGGTCAGCACCAAGTGCATCGACGTGGACACCCGGGATGCCGACGGTCGGCGTGACGGAGGTCGGATTCACCAGTGGGGCTGTGGCGGCTGGGACAACCAGCAGTGGGACCTGCGGCCGCGACACGGCGACGGGTCGATGGAGATGGTCAGTCGCTACAGCGGCAAGTGCCTGGACCTGGACGTGGGGTCCGGACGCATCCAGCAGTGGGGCTGCGGTGGGGGCAACAACCAGCAGTGGTTCCCCGACGGTGAGCAGTTCCGCAACAAGCACTCCAACACGTGTCTGGCGGCGCGCGATGGTGCCGACGGCAGCGAACTGACCATGGGTCCGTGCCTGGCCTCCCCGGTGTGGGACGGCGACGCGGGCGACCCCTTCGACGCGGGCGACGGACGTTTCGACGACGGCGGGGCGCGACCGGCCCGACCGGCCGATCAGGCGGCGTGCCGACCGGACGGGATGCAGCCGACGCAGGGTGTGGCGACGCGCTACTGCGACGTGTACCAGGGCGACGGGCGCGAATGGCTCGGCCAGGACCGCGGCAGGCGGGTGGTCGGCTACTTCACCTCTTGGCGCACCGGGGCCGACAACTCCCCGCGCTACCTGGTGAAGAACATCCCCTGGAACAAGGTCACCCACGTCAACTACGCCTTCGCGAAGGTGGAGGACAACCGGATCTCGGTCGGCGACGTGAACGACCCGAACAACCCGTCGACGGGGATGACCTGGCCCGGGGTGACCGGCGCCGAGATGGACCCGGCGCTGCCGTACAAGGGGCACTTCAACCTGCTCACCCGCTACAAGCGCGACCATCCCCGGGTGAAGACGCTGATCTCGGTGGGTGGTTGGGCCGAATCGCGCGGCTTCTACCGGATGACGACGAACGACGACGGGACGGCCAACCAGCCGGCCATCGACACGTTCGCCGACTCGGTCACCGAATTCCTGGCCCGTTACGGGTTCGACGGGGTCGACATCGACTACGAATACCCGTCGGCGCTGCCGCAGTCCGGCAACCCGGACGACTGGCCGGTCTCCGACCCGGTGCGCGGTGGGCTGAACAAGAGCTACGACGCGCTGATGAAGACGCTGCGGGAGCGGCTGGACACGTCGGGCGCCGACCGCGGTCGATACCTGCTGCTCACCTCCGCGGCGTCCTCGTCGGGATATCTGGTGCGTGGTCAGGAGAACCAACCAGCGCTCCAGTACCAGGACTTCATCAATGTGATGTCCTACGACCTGCACGGTTCGTGGAACTCGTTCGTGGGTCCGCAGGCACCGCTGTACGACGACGGGCGGGACGCCGAACTGGCCGCCGCCGGAATCTACAACGACCGGGACCCGAATACGAAGGACTTCCAGAAGAACGGCTACTTCAACGTCGACTGGTCCTACCACTACTACCGGGGCGCGCTCCCACCCGGCCGGATCAACCTGGGCATGCCGTACTACACGCGCGGCTGGAAGGATGTCCAGGGCGGCACCGACGGGCTGTGGGGCAGTTCGGTGAAGACGGACCAGGGTGCCTGTTCGCCCGGGACCGGTGACAACGGCGGGAAGAGCAAGTGCGGTTCCGGCGCGATCGGGATCGACAACCTGTGGCACGACACCGACCGGGGCCGCGAGGTGGCGGCGGGCTCCAACCCGCTGTGGCACGCGAAGAACCTGGAGAACAACATCCAGCCCCGCTACATGGGCCGCTACGGGCTCACCCCGGACCGGGACGCGGACGACCGCATGTCCGGTACGTACGCCCGCAGGTGGGACGACACGCTGAAGGCGTCCTGGTTGTGGAACGCGGAGAAGCGGGTGTTCCTGTCCACCGAGGACGAACAGTCCATCGATACCAAGGTCCAATACGTCAAGGACAACGGTATCGGCGGGGTGATGTTGTGGGAGATGGCCGGCGACTACGCGCGGCGCGACAACGGCGAATACGGCATGGGGTACGACCTGACCAGCCGGATCGACGGGGCGCTGCGGGGCACCTCCGGCTACGGTGACACGCGCGCGGGACGGCCGATGCCGCCGCAAAGCGTGGACGTGAAGGTGCAGTTGGTCGACTACCCGAGCACCGAGATGTATCCGATGCAGCCCAAGCTGCGGATCACCAACGACTCGGCGGTCACGCTCGCCCAGGGCACCGAGATCGCGTTCGACATCCCCACCTCGACGCCGCCGGTGCTCAAGGACGACAACTACAAGGAGATGCCGATCATCCGACCCGGGCGCACCGGGCCCAACGTCGGCGGCCTCGGCGCCGACTTCCATCGGATCACCGTCAAGCTGGAGAAGTGCCAGGACATCCCGCCGGGGAAGAGCCTGGACATCGGGATCAAGTATTACCTGCCGATCACCGGGCCGGCGAACGTCACCGTGAAGGTGGGGGATTGGGAGTTCGGCGTCACCACGGAGAACCGGCGCGCCGTCACCGGCGTGCAGCCGCCCGAGCCCGAGGCGGGCACCTGCTCGGCCCCCGAGTGGAAGTCGGGCACCGCGTACAGCCCGACCGGCGGGCGGTTGTGGTCGCCCTGGAACAAGGGCGCCAAGGGCTGGCAGTTCGAGTATCAGGGCAAGCTCATGGACCACTACCCGGACCAGTCCCGGGTGCACCTGATCGAGCCGATCGAGAGCAACACCAACCAGTACTGGCAGGTCACCGACGCGGGTGGGGGCTGGTATCGGATCGTCAACGGGAACCGCTGCCTGACCGCCACCACCGGGGGGAAGGACCTGTCCACCACCGGGTGTGACGGCAGTGATCGGCAGAAGTGGCGGTTCGTCCCGGTCGACCTGCAAACGGGAGCGGAGGGCACGCCCGGCGGTCCCGCGCACGGTGTGGCGGCCAAGTTGCGTTCGGCGAGCGGGTTCGACGCCGAGGCGCAGAACGGCAGCGCGGAGCGCGAGACGCACGTGCTGGCGGGTGATCCCGCCGGTTCGTCGGCGGCGTTCGTGTCCTGGCAGGGCTACTTCTGGTACGCCCAGTGGTACACCACGGTCGAACCCGGACTGGCCGAGCCCAACGGCGGCCGGCCGTGGCGACGGCTGGGGGCGACGCCCTGAGCGGGGTGAGCAGTGGCTGACCTCGCGCGTCAGCCGGTGGTTCGGGCCCGGGTCGGAGTCTCTCCGACCCGGTTTCGAGCCGGCCCGGGTTCGCGGGCGTGGCTTGTTCGGGTGGGTCGATGGGCGTTGATGACCTTCGGGCGAACGATAGCCGTCCATTGGCCGAAATGATGCGATTGCACCCGCGGATGGTTCCAGACTGCCTGCGCCGACCGGTCGGGGTCGGGGGGTGGGACCGTGGATGAGCGAGGAAACCGTGGCAGACGAAACCATGGACGATGTGCGTGCCGGGGTGCACGCGACCTATGTGGCGGCGGCGAGCACCGTGCTGGCCGGGGGCAGTGTGACCAGCGATTCCTGCTGTGACGGCAGTGGGGTCGGGGTCGGTGGGGGGTTCGGGGCGGGGCGGTACCGCGCGGAGGAGTTGGGGTGGCTGCCCGGGGCGGCGACGGCCGCGAGTCTGGGGTGCGGCAATCCGGCCGCGGCGGCGGACCTGGTCGAGGGCGAGCGGGTGCTCGATCTCGGCTCGGGCGGCGGCATCGACGTACTGCTTTCGGCCCGACCGGTGGGGCCGAAGGGGCGGGTGTACGGGCTCGATCTGCTGGACGAGATGTTGGAGTTGGCCGGGGCGAACGCGCGGCGCGCCGGGGTGGACAACGTCGAGTTCCTGAAGGGCTCGATCGAGGCGGTGCCGCTGCCGGCCGCGACGGTCGACGTGGTGATCTCGAACTGTGTGATCAGTCTGGCGGTGGACAAGGGCGCGGTGTTCGCCGAGGCGTTTCGGGTGCTGCGCCCCGGCGGCCGGCTCGCCGTGTGTGACGTGGTGGCCGGTGAGGGGCTGACGATCGAGGAGCAGATCGCGCGCGGGTCGTTCGCCGGGTGTCTGGCCGGGGCGTTGGCGGCGAGCGAGTATCGGGCCGGGCTCCGGGCGGCCGGGTTCATCCGGATCACCGTCGAGCCCTCGCACGAGATCACCGACGGGATGCGGTCGGCGATCGTTCGGGCCGACAAGCCGAAGGTGTGCTCCTGCGACTGGTGACCTCGGGGTCGGCGGCGGGCTCGGGGGTGTGGCCCGCCGCCGACCCGCCGCCGTCCGGTCGGTGGGGTGGTGCGGCATGCTGGAGGGGAACCGACGTCGTCGTGCGGAGGAGGAGTTCCGTGACCGAGCGCAAGCCGCCCGAGGTTCCGTTCGATTCGTGGGTGGACCGGCAGATCGATGCCGCCGCCGCGCGGGGCGAGTTCGACGACCTTCCCGGGGCCGGCAAACCGTTGGCCGCGATCGACGCGCCCTACGACGAGCTGTGGTGGGTGCGCCGCAAGATGCAGACCGAGGGCATCTCCGTACTGCCCCCGACCCTGGCGCTCCGCAAGGAGGCCGAGGACACGATGGCGGCGATCGAGCGGGCCCGTTCGGAGCGTGAGGTCCGGCGCATGGTCACGGAGATCAATGCCAAGATCGTCGCCGCGTTGCGGATGCCGCCGCCCGGGCCGGTGCTGGGCCTTCGGCCGTTCGACGAGGAGGAGGCGGTCGCGCGGTGGCGGGCGGCGCGGCCGGAGCCGGCGGCGCCGGCGAATCCGGTGGGCACGGACGCGCGTCGGCGTGGGTCGTCGCGGTGGCGGCCTTGGCGGCGTCGGGTGGGGTAGGTCCTGTCCGGCGGATCCTGCCGGGTCCGCGTCGTCCGGCAGGATCCGCCGGACAGGGCCTGGGCGCGGGGCGGGTCCGTTGGTGGGTAGGTGTTCGGCCGGGACGGAGACCGCCGGCTCGACGTGGCCCCGGTGGTGCCGAGGTGGGTCGTCGAGCCGGCGATCGTCCGGAGAACCGGGCGGACCCGGGGTGGTTCAGGCCGCGGGGCCGGTGAACAGGCCGCGACCGGTCTTGACCGCGCGTCCGGCCTTGACCAGACCCTCGGTCGAGGTGCGCACGCTCTCCATGCGGCTCTTGGTGGCGACCTCGCCCAGGGCCTCGGTGAGCTGACGCACGTTCATCGGCTCGCCGGTGCCCGCCAACAGCGCGGCGATCTCGTCGCGCAGGTGGGAACGGACCGGACGGGCCGCCGGCGCCGCCGCGGGTGCGGGCGCTTCCGTGGCCTTGGCCTTGGCGGCCGAGGTCGCCTTGGCGGCCTTGGTCGCGGTGCCCGCCTTGGTGGTGGTCCGCTTGGTGGCGCTCGGCTTGGCGGTGGCCGGCTTGGCGGCGGTTGCCTTCGCCGCGGCGCCGGCCTTGGTGCGGGTGGACTTCCTGGCCGCAGGCTTGCCGGCCGGAGCCTTGCGGGCGGAGGCGGACTGTATCCGCGTCTGCTCCGCCACCGCCGCGACCGCCTGCTTCTTGCGACGCGGGGCCGGAACGGTCGCCGCCGGGGTCTCCGGAGCGGCCGGTTCGGGCGTGGCCTCGACGACCGGCTCGGGCGAGGCGGTGGCCTCGGCCTCGGGCGCGGTCTCCACGGCGGGTTCGTCCTCGGGCGCGGATTCGGCCTCGGGCGCCGGGGCGACCTCGGTCTCGGCGACCGGCTCCGCCGCGGCCTCCTCGGCCGGGGCCGACGCCGACGCGGTCAGCGGGCGAATCAGTGCCAGTTGCTCCACCGCGCTCAGTCGAGCGGCCAACTGGGCCTCGACCACGGCCAGTTCATCTTGCAGCCGGTCCCGTTGCCCGGCCAGTTCCGTGGCCTCCTTTTCCAATGCAACTCTCAGTTCGTCAACCGACGATGCGACCATCCGGCGACTCCTTTTCGTGGTTCGGCAATCGGGTCGGGGCAGTCGCGATCCGGCGGACCGGAGCACGTTGATCCCCTTCGGCGGGCGGGGGCATCCCACCCGCGCTGGGTCCATGATCGCCCGTTCCGCGCGTGACATGCACCAAAACACGTTTCCGCGTGCGGAATTGCCCGAAGAAAGCTTGGATCGGCCGCTCTGTGTGCGGTGTTGCGGACGGGTTGTGACATGGGAAACGGGGTTCGGGGGTTTCGGGGCGGCGTCGAGGCCCGGATTCGGCAGTGCCGATGTGGTGTCGGGCGCGGTTCGGATGTGGTTTCGGGGCGGTGGCGGCGCGGTGGCGGGCCGGCGCGGGTGGGTGTCGGCGGGTACGGACGCCGACTCTCGTTGATGTTGTATTGAAAATGAAAACCATTCCCGATACGGTCACGGCGGATCGATGCTCTGCGAGAGAGCCGTCGCCGCGGTCGGAGAGGGAGTTCGGTGGGTCATCTGTTGGTTGTAGAAAGCTGGGTCGGGGCGATGAGCGGGTTGTTGCCCCGGGCGATCCACGAGGCCGGACACGAGTTCACGTTCCTCACCCGGGACCTGCACCACTACCTGCGTGCGACGCCCGGCGCGGCGCCGCATCCGCTGCTGTCCGCGCGCAACATCGTCACGACCGAGACCAACGACGCGGTGGAACTGCCGGCCGCGGTCGAACGGCTGCACGAGGTGTTCGCGTTCGACGGGGTGTTGTCCGCGTGCGACTACTACCTGCCGGCCACCGCGCGGATCGCCGCCCGGCTCGGCCTGCCCGCTCCCGCGCCGGACGCGGTGGAGGCGGCCTGCCGCAAGGATCTGACCCGCCTGCGCCTGGCCGAGGCGGGCGTGCCCGGCCCGCGCTTCGCGCTGTGCGCGGACCGGGCGCGGGCGCGTGGGGCGGCGCGCGAGATCGGCTATCCCGTCGTGGTCAAGCCGGTGGACCTGTGCGCCGGGATGTTGGTGCGTGTCGTCCACGACGAGGTCGAACTGGCCCGCGCACAGCGGGCGATCACGGACCTCACGGTGAACGCGCGCGGACAGCGCCGGGCCCCGGTGGTGCTGATCGAGGAATACCTCACCGGGCCCGAGGTCAGTGTCGAGACGGTCACCCAGGCGGGGCACACCCATGTCGTCGGCGTCACCGACAAGAGCCTGGGCGCCGAACCGACGTTCGTCGAGACCGGACACATGTTCCCGGCCGCACTCGATCCGGACCGTACGCGGGCCGCCGCGGACACCGCCGTACGCGCGGTCGAGGCGCTGGGCCTGGACCATGTCGTGGCGCACACCGAGATCCGGCTCACGCCC
Organism: Embleya sp. NPDC020630; assembly: GCF_044334985.1. Lineage (NCBI taxonomy): Bacteria > Bacillati > Actinomycetota > Actinomycetes > Kitasatosporales > Streptomycetaceae > Embleya > Embleya sp. NPDC020630. Next base: position 472,613 of record NZ_JBIRUB010000006.1, on the reverse strand, counting down.
GACGGGCCGCGCACGATCGAGGTCAACCCCAGGCCGGCGGGCAATCGCATCACCGAACTGGTCCGGCATGTCACCGGCGTCGACCTGGTCGTGGCCTGTGTCGATGTCGCGCTCGGCCGGCGTCCCGACCTCACGGTGCGGGAGACCGGTGTGCGCAGTGCGGCCATCGGCCTGCTGCTGCCGGACGAACGCGACCTGTCGGCCGACGGGACGGGCACGCTCGCCGGCATCGACGGCGCCGACGCGGTACGCGGCGAGCCGGGCGTGGTCGAGCTGACCCTGGCCGAACCGGGGCGGGCGGTAAGGGCCGCGACCAGCAACAACGAGTATCTGGGCCACGTGCTGACCGCCTCCCGGGGCGCCGGCGCGCGGGAGTCGGCCGAGCGCATGCTGGGTCGGCTGCGCCCCCGCTACGGGGCCGTGTCGGCGGTGACCGGGTGAGCCGGCCGCGATCGGTGCCCAAGCCCCCGGGCACCCTCGACGATCTGCTCGTCCGGGTCCGCGCCGGGGAGTTCGGGGCCGACCCGAACCAGGAGCGGGTGAGCACCGCCTTCCGCACCGTGCAGGCCGTCCGGCACGCGGAACGCACCACCGGCTACCGCAACGAGGTGCTGAGCGTGCGATTGGGCGCGGCGGTCGGCTCGTGTGCCGCCGAGCCGGGCGCGCTGCCCGCCGACACCGTCGACGCCTGTGTCGGGGCCCGCGTCGCCGACCTGCTGGCGCATCCACTCGCGCCGGTCCGGATCGCGGCGCTGGATGCCTACCTGATGCGGGCCCGGCCGCATGGCTCCGAGCACGGTGCCCGGTCGTATCCGCTGCCGGCCGGGAGTTCGCTGACCAAGTCACGGGCCCGGGCCCGTGCCGTGGTCGACCTGCTGCCCGTGGAGCGGGTACGCACGGTGCTGGTCGTGGGCGTGGTCAACTCGCTGTTGGAGCGGCTGCGTACGCTCGGGATCGGCTGCGTGCCGTGCGACTTCGAGGGCGGGCGCACCGAATGGGGCGAGCCGATCCGCCGCGACGCCGAGGCCGAACTGGACCGCTGCGACGCGATCCTGGCCTCCGGCATGACGCTGGGCAACGACACCTTCGAGCCGCTGCGCGCACACGCGGCGAGCACCGGCAAGCCGCTGGTGATGTTCGCCCAGACCGGCAGCGCGATCCTGCCGCACTTCGTGGGCGCGGGGGTGAGCGCGGTGTGCGCCGAGCCCTATCCGTTCTTCTGGCTGGACGGCGGGCCCGGTGTGGTCTACCACTACGGCGGGCCGAGTACGGCGTACCGGCTCGCAGACCCGAGTGCCGCGCACGGGCCCGAAAGTACGAGCGCGGCGCACCGGCCCGAAGGTGCGAGCGCGGCGCACCGATCGGGAGGTGCCGCGTGAATACCGTCCCGCTCCCGCGCGCCGCCGGTTCGACGGGTGGCAATCCCGACCTGCTGGCCCTGCTCGGCCGCACCCCCGTGGTCCGCGTCGGCACCGAACTGCCCTGCCCGCATCCGGGCTTCTGGGCCAAGCTCGAATACCTGAGCGCGGGCGGCATGAAGGCGCGCGCCGCCGTATCGATGTTGCGCGGCGCCCGCCGGCGCGGCGAACTGCGCCCGGGCGCGCTCGTGGTCGAGTCCACCTCGGGCACGCTGGGCATCGGTCTGGCCTTCGCCGGACAGGCGCTCGGCCATCCGGTCCGGCTCGTCGGCGATCGCGAACTCGAGCCGTCCATGAGGCAGTTGTTGCGCGCGCACGGCGCCGAATTGGATCTGGTGGAGCATCCGTCGGCGGTCGGCGGCTGGCAGGCGGCCCGGATCGACCGGCTGCGTGAGATCCTGCGCGGCACCCCCGGCGCCTATTGGCCGGACCAGTACAACAACCCCGACAACCCGGCGGGCTACGCGTCGATGGCGGCCGAACTCGCCGACCAGCTCGACCACGTGGACATCCTGGTGTGCAGCGTGGGCACCGGCGGGCACAGCGCCGGGCTGATCGGGCCGCTGCGCCGGCGCTGGCCGGCGCTGACCGTGATCGGCGTCGACTCGGTCGGCTCGACCATTTTCGGCCAGCCCGCCCGGCCACGCCTGATGCGCGGGCTCGGCAGCAGCATCCGGCCGCGCAACGTCGCCCACCACGCGTTCGACGAGGTGCACTGGGTCGGCCCGGCCGCCGCCGTCGACGCGTGCCGCCGGCTGGCCCGGGGCAGCTTCGTCAGCGGCGGCTGGAGTACCGGCGCGGTGGCCCTGGTCGCCGCGTGGGCGGCCCGGGTGCACTCCGGTACGACCGTGGCCACCATCTTTCCGGACGGCCCGCACCGGTACCTCGGCACGGTCTACGACGACGCCTTCTGCGCCGCGCACGGCCTGGACGGTGCCCACGTGCCCACCCACCCGGTCGAGATCCTGGACCCCGGGATCGTCGAGGTCGGCGGCTGGGCGCGCTGTCGCACGGTCGCGCGCACGCCGGGCGGCCCGGGGTCGTCGGCGCGGGAAGACACGCCCGCGTCGGCCGCCACGCCCCCGCCCCGCGTCGCGGGGATGCCCGAGGCATCCATAACGGGGTCCGCATGAGGCTCACGTGGCAGACCACCCGGCTCGAACTGGGTGAGCCGTTGCGCATCTCGCGGTCGGTGATGACCGGGCGGGATGCCGTCTGGGTGTGTGTCGAGCACGAGGGGGTGCGCGGGTGGGGTGAGGCATTGGGCAGCACTCGGCTGGGACTGTCGGCCGATGACATCGGGGCGGCCCTGGCGCGGGTGGCCCGGCCGTGGCTGGGGCGGTTCGGCGAACCGGAGAGCGCTTCGGGGGAGTTGGCCGGCACCGGACCGGGCGGGCTGCCGCTCGGGGTGCGGGCCGCGCTCGACGCGGCGTTGCTCGACCTGGTGGGCAAGCGCGCCGGGCAGCCCGTACACCGGCTGCTCGGCGCCGAACGGGCGCCCGCGGCGATGACCGCGCGGACCATCGGGCTCGGTGGCATCGAGCACGCTGCCGGTGCGGCGACGCGGTGGGCCGGGCTCGGGTTCACCGTGCTCAAGGTTAAGGCCGGTGCGCCCGATCCGGCGCACGATCTGGCCCGGATCTCGGCCGTGCGCGACGCGGTGCCAAACGCCCGGCTGCTGCTCGATCCCAACGGCGCGTGGAGCGAGGCGCAGACCATGGAGCTGCTGCCGCGATTCGCCCTTCTCGGGGTGGAGGCGGTGGAACAGCCGATCGCGGCCGGGCGACCCGATGTGCTGGCGCGGATCGCTCGGCACGCGCCGATTCCGGTGATCGCCGACGAGGACGCGGTCACCCGCGAGGATGTGCTGCGGCTGGCCGGACGGATTTCCGGGGTCAACCTCAAACTCGCCGAATGTGGCGGTCCGCGTGTGGCGTCGCGGATCCTCGAGGACCTGCGCGGCAGCGGTACCGAGGTCATGTTCGGCTGTCTGACCGGCAGCTCGCTCGGCATCGCGCCCGCCGTACACCTCGTCGACCGGGCCCGCTGGGTCGACCTGGACGGGCATCTGCTGCTCGCCCACGATCCGTGGACCGGCATCGGCGGTATCGACGGCACGGTGCGCGCAGCCGGACACGCGCCCGGGCTGGGTGTGCGGCGCACGATCGGGGCCGACCGATGAGGACACTTCGCGCGATGGCCGAATTCCCGCTGGCGGTAAGGTTGTTGCTGGTCAACCAGCTCGGCGTGAACACCGGCTTCTACCTGCTGATCCCGTATCTGGCCACCCACCTCACCGACGACCTGGGGATGTCCGCCGCCGTCGTCGGCATCGTCCTGGGCGTGCGCAACCTCGCGCAACAGGGACTGTTCATCCTCGGCGGCTCCGCCGCCGATCGGCTCGGCGCACGCGGCGTGATCATCGCCGGTTGTGCGCTGCGCACCGTGGGGTTCGCGCTGTTCGCGCTGGGCGACGGACTCCCCGTGCTGCTTGCCGCCGCGCTGCTCAGCGGACTGGCCGGGGCGCTGTTCAACCCCGCGGTGCGCACCTACCTCGCCCGCGAGGCGGGGCCGCGCCGGGCCGAGGCGTTCGCCCTGTTCAACGTCTTCGCCACCACCGGCGCCCTGCTCGGCCCGCTGCTCGGCAGCCTGCTGCTCCTGGTCGACTTCACCGCCGCCGCGCTCACCGCGGCCGTGCTGTTCGCGGCGCTGACGATCGCCCAGGCGCTCGTCCTGCCGGCGCGCCCGGTGCCCGCGCCGGAGCGTTCGGTGGTGGCCGACTGGCGCGAAGTCCTGGGCAACCGCGCCTTCGTGGCGTTCTCTATCGCGATGGCCGGGCTGTACGGACTGGAGACACAGCTGTATCTGCTGCTCCCGGACGGCGTTCGGCACGCGACCGGCCAGGAGGCCGCCGTCGGGCTGCTGTTCCTCACCGGGACGGTCGCCAACCTGCTGCTGCAACTGCGGATCACCCGCCTCCTCCAGACGCGCGGCGACCGAGCCCGGTGGATCACGATCGGAACGGCCGTGACGGGGATGGCCTTTCTGCCCCCGATGGTGGTCGCCGGCGGCGCCGGCCCGGACGGGACCGGGGACGCGGTGGTGCGGATGGTGCCGCTGATCGCCGCCGCCCTGCTGCTGCATCTGGGCGTGATGATCGCCCAGCCGTTCGTGCTCGAACTGGTCCCCGCCTTCGGCCCGGACCGATTGACCGGCACCTGCTTCGGGCTGTTCTACGCGGCGTCGGGCATCGCGGCGGCGGCCGGCAACGCCGGGATCGGCTGGGCGATGGACGCGGGTTCGGACGGTGGCCGGGCGTGGTTGCCGTGGGCCTGCTGCGCGCTCCTCGGCCTGGTCGCGGCATCGGCGGTGGGGTGGCTGCGCCGGGGCGGGACGCTGCCGCCGACCGCGCCCGGAACCGGCGCGGTCGAGCCGGCGCGTACTCCCGACCACCCCAGGGCCGAGAGCGAGTCCCGATGAGCACCCGTGCCGGTCGCCTGGCCGCGAGCTTGCCGCGACGAGCACCCGTGCCACCTGCGCGGCCGAGAGCTTGCCGCAATGAGCTCCTGTTACCGCCGTGCGGCCGAGAAACCGCCCCGATGAGCGTCCGCGACCCGTACGAAGCCGAGAGCGAACCGACGTGAGTACCCGCAATCTCCTGACCGATACCCCCGAACTCTACGAACGCCGCTTCCCCGACCCCGGCCGGCTCGCCGCCCGCTGGACCGACGCGACCCTGCGGCGCCACGGCGGCGGGCCGCGCGTGCTGGACGTGGGGTGCGGCACCGGGCGGGACGCGGCCTGGTTGCACGCGCACGCCGCCCGCGAGGTGGTCGGCATCGACACCTCGGCGGCGATGGTGCGCCACGCCCGCACCCACCACCCCGGGCCGGACTACCGCCTCGCCGACATGCGCGACTTCGACCTCGGGCGCGTCTTCGACGCTGTGGTCTGCCTGGACAGCGCGCTGCTGTACTGCCACGAGAACGCCGAGCTCGCGGCGTTCCTCGATCGTTGTCGAGAACACCTCGTGCCCGGCGGGCTGTTCGTGGCCGAACTGCGCAACGGCGCCTATTTCCTGCAGGGTGCCGAGGGCTCCCGGCCCGAAACCGAACCCCGTACCGACACCGTCGTGCGCGCCGGGGTCACCTACACCTCGCGCACCACCCTGTGGGTCGACCACGGCGCCCAACTGCTGCGCCGACGCCGGGAATGGACGTCGGACGACGGAGCGCCGGCCCGGGTGCAGCTCTCCGCGTGGCGACTGCTGTTCCCCCGCGAGCTGGACTACTTCCTCGACGTCGCCGGCTTCGATGTGCTCGACCTGTACGACCGCCCGGGACCGCGTACCGACCCGCCCTGGGTCGACGGCGCCCCGCCCGCCGCGACCGGGCACGGCGACCGCCTGCACGTGGTCGCCCGCCGCCGCTGACCCGGCATCACCTCGCCCACCACCACCGCCGACACGGAGAGAACGACCCATGAGCCGGATCCACCCCCGCATACCCCCCGGCGCATCCCGCGCCGGTACCTCCCGCCGGGCCTTCCTGACCGCCGGGAGCATTGCCGCGCTGACCCTGGCGGTGGGCTGCGCCGGCGGCACGGCCGAGCCCGGGCCGCGTGCCGCTACACCGGGCGAGGGAACGCCCAGGCGCGGCGGGCGGTTGAGGGCGGCCTTCCCGGGCGGCGGTGCCAACGAGACGCTGGATCCGCACCTGGCCAATCTGTTCGTCGACGTGGCCCGGGCCAAGGCCCTGTTCGACAAGCTCGCCGACTACGGCGCGGACCTGGCCCCGGTACCCCGGCTCGCCGCCGGGTGGGAGCCGAACGCGACGCTGGACACGTGGCGGGTACGGCTGCGCCCGGCGACCTTCCACGACGGCCGGCCCGTGACCGCCGAGGACGTGCTGTACAGCTTCCGCCGGATCGCCGACCCCGCACGGGCGTTCCGGGCCAAGGCCGCGCTGGAGTCGATCGACCAGGCCGCGAGTCGGGTGATCGACCCCGCCACGGTGGAGTTCCGGCTCAAGCTGCCCTACGCCGAATTCCCCAACGTACTCGCGGCGTTCGGCGCCTACATCGTGCCGGCCGGTGCGGACTCCTTCGAGCGGCCGGTGGGATCGGGGCCATTCGTGTTCGGGTCGTTCAAGCCCGGGAGTTCGCTGCTGCTGCGGCGCAACGACGGATACTGGGACGGCGGTCCGCACCTGGACGAACTGGAGTTCGTGATCGCGGGCGAGGAATCGGCGCGGACCAACGCGCTGCTCGGCGGGCAGGTCGAGTACGCGCACGAGTTGAATCCGGCCACCGCGCGGGTGCACGAGGGCCGGGGCCGGATCAGCGTGATGCGGTTGCGGAACAGCGCGATGCAGGGCTTCGTGATGAAGACCGATCGGCCGCCGTTCGACGACCGGCGGGTCCGACAGGCGTTCTGCCTGATCGCCGACCGTCGGGAACTCGTCGACGGGGCACTGTCGGGCGCCGGGGAGGTGGGCAACGACCTGTTCGGCAAGGGATATCGCTACTACGCGGCGAGCCTGCCGCAGCGCACCCAGGACCTTGCCCGAGCCCGCGCGCTGCTGCGCGAGGCCGGCTCCGAGGGCCTGACCGTCACCCTGGATACCGCGCCCGCCGCCACCGGATTCGTCGAGGCCGCCGGGATATTCAAGGAACAGGCGGCAAAGGCCGGGGTCACCGTCCAGGTGCGGATCGGCAACAAGGACACCTACTGGAAGGACATCCTCACCTCCGGCACGTTCGCGTCCTACCGCTCGGGGGCGATGCCGATCGAATCTCACGTCTCCCAGCGGCTGTTGACCGGATCCACCACCAACGCCACACACTGGCGGGACCGGGACTTCGACGAGCTGTACCGGCAGATCCAGTCCACCCCCGACGAGGCGTTGCGCACCGCGCTGTACGAGCGTTTGCAGCGCCGACTGCACGACGAGGGCGGGTTCCTGATCTGGGGCTTCGCGGACTGGATCGTGGCCACCGCGAACCGGGTGCGCGGCGTGGCGACGAACGCGCCCGCCAATACGCTGGACTGGGCCCGGTTCGACAAGGTCTGGCTCGGGTGAGCGCGGATCGTGGCCGCCCGGCACGCCGCCTGCTGCTGGGCCCGGTCCAGATCGCGGCCGTGGCGGTGTTGATCTTCGCGTTGACCGAGGCGCTGCCGGGGGACGCGGCGGTGGCCCTGGCGGGCGACCAGCCCGACCCGGAGCGGATCGCGCGGATCCGGGAGTCGATGGGCCTGGATCGTTCGGTCGGCGGACGGTTGGCCGCCTGGATCGAGCGTCTGGCGCACGGCGACCTGGGCACCTCGCTGGTCTCGGGCCGGCCGGTCGCCGACCTGCTCGCCGACGGGTTCGGCCCGACCCTGGTACTGGCCGGGGTCACGGTCGTGCTGCTGGTGCCGCTGTCGGTGGGTCTGGGGGTGCTTGCCGCGCGGCGCGAGGGCGGCCCGGTGGATCGGCTGATCAGCGCGCTGACGTCGGCGGTGCACGCGGTTCCGGAGTTCGCCCTCGGGGTGTTGCTGGTGACGCTGTTCGCGCTGGAACTGCGGTGGTTGCCGCCGACGGCCGTGGGTACCGACGGTGATCTGCTCGGCCGTCCGGCCGTGTTGGTGCTGCCGGTGGTGGTGCTGCTGTCCCGGCCGGTGTGCACGATCGCCCGGCTGGTGCGTGCGGGCATGATCGACGCGATGGCGTCGCCGTATGTGGCGCACGCGCGGCGGCAGGGCCTGTCCGGTGCCCGGGTGTGCTGGATGCATGCGCTCCCCAACGCCCTTGCCCCCGCGAGCCAGCAACTCGCCCGCACCTGCGACTGGTTGCTGGGCGGCGTGATCGTGGTGGAGGCGCTGTTCGTGATCCCCGGGCTCGGCACCGTACTGGAGGACGCGGTCGCGGCGCGCGACATCCCGGTGATCCAGGGGCTGGCGCTGGTGTTCGGGGTGGTGACCGTTTCGGTCAACCTTGTCGCCGACCTCGTGACGCTGCGGCTGGCGCCGCGCATGGAGGTGGCGGCGTAGTGAGCTCGCGTTTGGGGAGATTGAGCTGGGGCGGCGGCGGCGGCCGACGGTATGCGGTGGCGCTCGCGTTGATCGGGCTGCCGCTGGTGCTCGCGTTGATCGGGCCGTGGTTCGCGGGGCCGGTGCAGCCGCGTGCGGTGTCGTTCAGCGCCGGGGGAGGGCATTGGCTGGGCACCGACTTCGCCGGGCGCGACGTGTGGCGGCAGGTGTTGCTCGGCGGGCGATCGGTGGTGTTGGTGGCGGTGGCCGCGACGGTCCTGGCCTATCTGGTGGCGGTGCCGCTCGGGCTGGCCGCCGCGGCGGCGCGGCGCGGGTGGGTGGCCGAGGTGCTGATGCGGCCGCTGGACGTGCTGATCGCGGTACCGTCGCTGCTGATCGTGCTGCTCGTGGCCGCGCTGTTTCGGCCGGGGCCGGCCGAACTGGTGCCGGTGATTGCCCTGGTGGCGATGCCGGACGCCGCGCGGGTGGTGGCCGCGGCGGGCACCGAGGTGGCGGCGCGGCCCGCCGTCGAGGCGCTACGGATGCAGGGCGAGTCGTGGTGGCGGATCACCGTCGGCTACCCGCTGCGGTCGATCCGGCGCACGCTGGCCGCCGACGCGGGGACCCGGCTCGCCAGTGCGCTGTACCTGGTGGCCACCGCCGCGTTCCTGGGCGTGGGTGTGGCCCCGGACGCCGCCGACTGGGCGGTGATGGTGGACCGCAACCGGCCCGGCCTGTTCCTGCAACCGTGGGCCGTGGTCGTGCCGGCGGCGCTGATCGTGGTGCTGTCGATGGGTACGAACCTGGCGTTCGACACCGCGTTGCGGACGCCGACGGCCGGGCGGGAGAGGGACGATGAGCGGCGCTGAACCCGTGGCGTTCGTGCGCGAGTTGCGGGTCGTGGTGGGTGGTCGGGCGATCGTGGACGGGGTGGATCTGACGCTGCGCGCCGGGCGGATCACCGCGCTGGTGGGGCCCTCGGGCAGCGGCAAGACCACCACCGCGCTGGCCCTGCTCGGCGAAGTCCCGCCCGGCGCACGGGTGACGGGCGAGGTACGGGTCGTGGGTGGGGGAGCGGTCGGGTACGTTCCGCAACATCCCGGCGCGGTGCTCAACCCGGTGCGTCGGGTCGGCGTGTTGTTGCGGGACATCGCGCGGGCGCGGGCGCGCGTGGGCGGCCGGGCGGTGCACCGGGCAGCGGTGGTCGAGGCGTTGCGGGCGGCGCGGATCGAGCAACCCGAGGAGGTGGTGCGGCGCTTCCCGCATCAGCTCTCCGGAGGGCAGCAGCAACGCGTCGTGGTGGCCCAGGCGTTGTTGCTCGGTGCGCGGGTCGTGGTCGCCGACGAGCCGACCACGGGACAGGACGCGCTGACCAAGCAGGGCGTCGTGGAGCGGCTGGCGGCCCTGGCCGGGGAAGGGATCGCGGTGTTGTTGCTCAGCCACGACCTCGATGTGGTGCGCCGACTCGCGGACGAGGTGGTGCTGTTGGCCCACGGGCGGCCGGTCGGGTTCGGGCCGACGGCACGGGTGCTGCCGGCGCCGGAGCCGGTGGAGATTCCGCCCCCGAGGCCGGGTGCAGACGCAGGCCCCGACCCCAGCACCGCCGTTCGGCTGGAGGTCGGGGGCCTCACGGCCGGATACCCGGCGGGCGTGCGGCGCCGGGTGACCGTCCTGGACCGGGTGAGCCTGTCCGTGGCTCCCGGCGAATGCCTTGCCCTGGTGGGCCGTTCGGGCAGCGGCAAAACGACGCTGGGCCGCTGCCTCGCCGGCCTGCACAGTGGATACCGGGGGCGGATCCGGTTCGACGGTACGACGTTGCCCCGCTCGCTGCGCGGTCGTACTACTGACCAACTGTCCGCCGTGCAATACGTGTTCCAGGACGCGCGGGCCTCGTTCGACGAGGGCCGGCCGGTCGTGGACCAGGTGGCCCGGACTGCCGTGCGGCTGCGCGGCGTGCACCCGGACGCGGCTCGGACGGAGGCGCTCGACACGTTGGCCGAACTCGGCCTGGCCGCGTCCGTGGCGGAGCGGCGACCGGGCGCGCTGTCCGGGGGCGAGTTGCAGCGTGCCGCGTTGGCCCGAGCCCTGCTCGCCCGGCCCGGCGTGCTGGTCTGCGACGAGATCACCTCGGGCCTGGACGGCGCGGCCCGGACGGAGTTGCTGGACCTGCTCGCTCGTTCCCGGGAACGTACCGGCCTGTCCCTGGTGTTCATCACCCACGACCTGGCGGCGGCTGCCCGGCTCGCGGACCGGATCGCGGTCCTGGACGCGGGCCGGCTGGTGGAAGAGGGTCCGGCCGGACGGATCCTGACCGACCCTCGACACACGTTCACCCGCCGGCTGGTCCGCGCGGCCCGCGGTGCCGGGGCACCGGGCCGGGGAGACGACCTCGGCGACCCGGCCGCCGGTACGGACCTTCCCGACCCGCTGCGGATCGGCCGGGGGTGAACGACGGCGACCGCGTCGCGCCCGTCCCGAGCCGGGCGGGTGGGCGACGCGGCCCGATCGGAGGTTGACGGACGTGGTCCCGCGGGTACCGGCGCGTCGGTGGTGGCCCGATGTGGGTTGCCCACGATGGCGAGTGACGACGGGTACGGGGGCGTCGTTCTTCTCTGGAGGTTCCGTCATGCCCGAGGTAACCAGCCCCTATAAGCCCGGCACACCCTGTTGGGTCGACCTGATGGTGCCCGACCAGCAGGCCGCGCTCGACTTCTACCGCGACCTGTTCGGCTGGCAGGGCGAGGTGGGCCCGCCGGAGACCGGTGGATACGCGGTCTGCACGCTCAACGGCAAGGCCGTCGCGGGCATCATGAAGGCGATGTCCCCCGACGGCGGCCCGACCCCGCCGACGGCGTGGACCACCTACCTGGCCACCGCCGACGTGGACGCTTCCCAGGAGAAGATCACCAAGGCCGGCGGCAAGGTGATGATGCCGGCGATGGACGTGATGACCCTGGGCCGGATGTGTGTCGCCGCCGATCCCACCGGCGCGGTGTTCGGTCTGTGGCAGGCGCGGGACTTCGGTGGGGCGCAGGTGGTCAACGAGCCCGGTTCGGTGATCTGGAGCGAGCTGAACACCAGCGATACGGGCGCCGCGGCGAAGTTCGGCAAGGCCGCGCTCGGTCTGGAGGCCGAGCCGATGGAGGGGGCCGAGGGCTACTTCTCGCTGAGTGCGGATGGGCGGGTGGTCGGCGGGATGCAGGGGCTCGACCAACTGCCGCAGGGTACGCCGTCGCACTGGCTGACCTACTTCTCCGTCGACGACACCGACAGCGTCGTCGACGCGCTGGTCCGGGCCGGCGGCAACGTACTCAAGCCGCCGTTCGACATGATGGCCGGCCGGATGGCCGTGGTCACGGACCCGCAGGGCGGCGCGTTCGCGGTGATCAACGCGACCGCTCCGGCACCGAACTGACCCGACGGTCCGCCCGGCACCCCACATGGGTGTCGGGCGGACCTTGCGGTCGTACGCCGGGCGGAGCGGCGCGGTGTCGCGACCGGACGGGTGACCACCGGCGCGCGTCGCCCGCCGCCGCCGGGCCGCCGAGGCGCGGATCGCCGCACTCGGCCACTTCGGCCACTAAGAGCGGGCCGACGCCGAACGCACGCTGCGCACGGTCCTGCCGGACGTACTGCGAATCGGCGGCTCGCACACGCGAATGGTCCGCCCCTGGTGAGGGGCGGACCATTCGTGCTTTCGAGTCGGGACTACGCGGTCGGGTGGGTGTCGTCGGCCAGGGCCTTGAAGCCGCGCAGCCGCAGGCTGTTGCTGATCACGAAGACCGAGCTGAAGGCCATCGCGGCACCGGCGAGCATCGGGTTCAGCAGGCCGGAGGCGGCCAGCGGGAGGGCGGCGACGTTGTAGGCGAAGGCCCAGAACAGGTTGGACTTGATCGTGCCCAGGGTCTTGCGGGCGAGGCGGATGGCGTCGGCGGCGGCGCGCAGGTCGCCGCGCACCAGGGTGAGGTCGGATGCCTCGATGGCGACATCGGTGCCGGTGCCCATGGCCAGGCCGAGGTCGGCCTTGGCCAGCGCGGCGGCGTCGTTGACGCCGTCGCCGACCATGGCCACGATCCGGCCCTCCTCCTGGAGACGCGTGACCACGTCGACCTTGTCCTTGGGCATCACCTCGGCGAACACGTGCTCCGGATCGATGCCGACCTGCCCGGCGACGGTGTGCGCGACCGTGGTGTTGTCGCCGGTGAGCAGGATCGGGGTCAGGCCCAGCTCGCGGAAGCGGCGGATGGCCTCGGCGGAGGTGGGCTTGATCGCGTCGGCGACGACCAGCACCGCGCGGGCCTTGCCGTCCCACGCCACCGCGACGGCGGTACGGCCCAGCGCCTCGGCGTCGGCCATGGCCCGCTCCAGCTCCGCCGGGAGGTCGAGCGCCCACTCGGTCAGCAGCCGGGTGCGGCCGACCAGGACGGCGTGGCCCTCGACGATGCCCTGCACGCCGAGCCCCTCGACGTTGGCGAAGTCCTCCGGGTCCGGCAGGTCGCCGACCCGCTCGGTCGCGCCCTTGGCGACGGCCTGGGCGATGGGGTGCTCGGAGGCGTTTTCCAGGGCACCGGCCAGGCGCAGCACCTCGGCCTCGGTCTCGTCGGCGGCGAGGTGCACGTCCAGGAGGGTCATCCGGCCGGTGGTGACGGTGCCGGTCTTGTCGAGCACGACGGTGTCGACGCGACGGGTGGACTCAAGGACCTCGGGGCCCTTGATCAGGATGCCCAGCTGTGCGCCGCGCCCGGTGCCGACCATCAGCGCGGTCGGGGTGGCCAGGCCCAGGGCGCACGGGCAGGCGATGATCAGCACGGCGACGGCGGCGGTGAACGCGCCGGCGATGCCCTGGCCGGTGCCCCACCAGAAGCCGAGGGTGGCGGCGGCGAGGGCGATCACGATCGGGACGAAGATGCCGGAGACCTTGTCGGCCAGGCGCTGGACCTGGGCCTTGCCGTTCTGCGCGTCCTCGACCAGCCGGGCCATCTGGGCGAGTTGGGTGTCGGCGCCGATCCGGGTGGCCCGGACCACGAGCCGGCCGCCGGCGTTGACGGTGGCGCCGGTGACGGTGTCGCCGGGAGCGACCTCGACGGGCACCGACTCGCCGGTGAGCATCGAGGCGTCGACCGCCGAGGTGCCCTGCTCGATCACGCCGTCGGTGGCGATCTTCTCGCCGGGACGGACCACGAACAGGTCGCCGACGACGAGCTGTTCGACCGGGATGCGCTCCTCGCGCCCGTCCCGCAGCACCGCCACGTCGCGGGCGCCGAGTTCGAGCAGCGCCTTGAGCGCCGCGCCGGAGCGGCGCTTGGCGCGGGCCTCGAAGAAGCGACCGGCCAGGATGAAGGTGGTCACCCCGGCGGCGGCCTCCAGGTAGATGTTTCCGGCCCCGTCGCTGCGTTCGATGGCGAAGGAGAACGCGTGGGTCATGCCGGGTTCGCCGGCGCTGCCCCAGAACAGTGCGTAGACCGACCACGCGAGCGCGGCCAGTGTGCCCATGGACACGAGCGTGTCCATGGTCGAGGTGCCGTGCCGCAGGTTGGTCCAGGCGGCCTTGTGGAACGGCCACGCGCCGTAGGCCACGACCGGCCAGGCCAGCGCGAGGGACAACCACTGCCAGTTGGTGAACTGGAACGCCGGGACCATCGCCATCGCGATCACCGGCACGGTCAGTACGGCGGAGATCAGCAGCCGGTCGCGCAGGGCCCGGACCCGACCACCCTCGGGGTCGGCCTCCGGCGCGGCCTCGCCGCCGCCGGCGGTGACGGGAGGGGCGGGGAGTTCGGCCGTGTATCCGGCCGCCTCGACCTGGGCGATCAGGTCGGCCGGCGCGATCTCGCCGGCGTAGCTGACCTTCGCCTTCTCGGTGGCGTAGTTGACCGTCGCGGTCACGCCGTCGAGTTTGTTCAGCCGCTTCTCGATGCGCATCGCGCACGAAGCGCAGGTCATGCCGCCGATCGACAGTTCGATCTGCCCGCTGTCCTGTGGCGTCGAGGTTTCGGTGGTCGAACCCATCGCCTGCTCCTGTTCGGATCGGTGGTTGCGCGGCCGTCGCGGGGCCGGGGGCGGTGGCGGCCGGTGCCGTCCCGCGATCATGCCTGAACTATACCCTAGGGGGGTATCAAAACGTCAAACGTCGGCCATGGCCGAGCCCGAGGGTGGCGTCGGGCATCCCTAGTGGGCGTGCTCGCCGTGCTCGGGCTGGGCGGGCTGGGCGGGTGGCGTGGACTGGGTGGGTGGCGGAGTCGGTGTGGTCGCGGCGCCCACCGTGACGGTGAACTCGGCGGTGCGGACCCTGCCCTCGTGTTGGAAGTCCAGGTAGAGGCGGTAGTTGCCCGCGCTGGGGGCCTGGGCGTGAAAGCCGATGCCGGGGCCCGCGGGGGTCTTGCCGTCGCCGGGCGCGCCCTGCGGGTGCACGTGGAGGTAGGCCAGGTCGCCCTGGCGCAGCGCGACCAGGTGGCCGTAGGCGCCGAGATAGGGCTGGAGGTCGGTGACGGGGCGGCCGTCCTTGCTCACGTTCAGGGTGAGTGGCGCGGAAGCCGTGGTCAGGTCGCCGGCCAGGGTGACGGTGTAGCCGTCGACGACGGCGGTGCGACTCGGCGCCGGCAGCGCGGCCGGTGCGTAGTCGCCGGCCACCACGACGTCGGCGCCCAGGGTGAGTGTGCCGCCGGGGTCGCCGGTGGGTGTGAAGTCGGCGAACATCCGGTACGTGCCGGCGTTCGCGAAGGTCAGCGGCACGCTCCAGGTGCCGTCGGCGCCGAGCACGGGGTGTACGTGCTGGAACCCGGACAGGTCGCGGCGGGCCACGATCAGGTGCAGGTCCTTGTCGTGGGCCCGGTCGTAGCGCGTCCACGGTTGCCCGTCCGGGCCGAGGACACGGAAGCGGAAGTCGGTGGCGGTGCCGGCCGGCAGCGGCTCGGCGGGGGCGACCAGGGTGTAGCCCCGCTCGGAGACCTGGAGGCCGCCCGGCATCTCGGCGGCGGCCGGTGTGGCGCCGGGGGAGCGGGCGCCGCCCGACGGGCCCGCCTGGGCGCCGCCGTGGCCGCCGTGTGCGGGGGCGGGATCGGAGCCGACCGGGCCGACCGCGTGGCCGATGCCGAAGGCGGCCCCGAAGGCCAGCACCACGCCGGCGCCGAACGCGCCGACCTTGACTGCGGTGTTCATGCTCTCTCCCTGTTCGATGGCGCGTTCGACACCGCGTCGGACGCCGCGTTCGAGGCGGTGGGGCGGGTGGTCGCCGTGGAGCGGCGGGCCCCGGTGGTGTGGCCGACCGGGGTCGTGGGTGGTGCGTCGAGGGGGCGCCGGTGTCGGGCGGCGCCCCCTCGACGGGTCAGTGGCAGCTGCCGCAGCAGCTCGCGCCGGCCTCGGGGGCCTCGGCCGCCGGGGCGACCAGTTCGTAGCCGGCCTCGTCGATCGCCGCCGCGACGGCCGTGTCGGCCGGGGCCGTGTCGGAGGTGACCGTCACCTTGCCGCTCGCGAGGTCGACCGCGACCTCCGTGACGCCGTCGATTTTGCCGACCTCGGCCTTGACCGAGGAGACGCAGTGGCCGCAGGTCATGCCGGTGACGGTGTAGGTCGAGGTGACGGAAGTGGTCGTGCTCATGGCGAAGCCTCCTGGTTCTCGGGTCCGCCGCACCGGAGGTGTTCCGGTCGGCGGCTTCGACTACAACATACCCCCCCTGGGTATGTTGTCAAGCCGAGACGATGGATTCCTGTTGTGAAACGGGGGTGCCAGTGCGGGAGAACTCCCGTCAGGAGCGCACCAATCGGGCCACCGCGTCGGCGGCCTCGCGGACCTTGGCGTCGGCCGCGTCGCCGCCCTGCCCGGCGGCCTGGACCACGCAGTGCCCCAGGTGATCGGTCAGCAGCCCCAGGGCGACGGCCTGGAGCGCCTTGGTCACGGCGGACACCTGGGTCAGCACGTCGATGCAGTAGGCATCCGACTCCACCATCCGATGCAGCCCTCTGACCTGGCCTTCCACCCTCTTGAGGCGGGCGAGGTAGGCGTCCTTGCCGTCGTCGTATCCGGTCATCGCGGGCCTCCTTGGTCGCGCATGCGGTCTCTGCTCGACCGCAAGGTACCCCCATAGGGTATCGTTTCGCCGGTCGAATACCCCCGTGCCCTATGAAAATATGTGGAACACCGGGTGCCCGGACCGAACGTCGGAGGCGCGACATGCGGCCGCCCCCGGGATCCGTGGATCCCGGGGGCGGCCGCAGGTGATTCGGGGCGTGCTCGTGTGCTCGCGCTCAGTCGCGCAACATCAGGATGACGCCGGCGGTGAGCGCGCCGACCGCGACGGCGGCGATGCCGTACGCGACGCGGTGGCTGCGCAGGACCGGCAGGAAGCGGTCCACGGCCAGTCGGCCGGGGCCGGTCAGCGCGAGCGCGGCGGCGGCCGCGGTGAGCAGCAGTTCGTACTCGACGCCCTTCGGCGCGAAGAAGCCGCCGTCCCACTTGACCGCGATGGCGTTGATCATGGTGCCCACGATCCCGGCGGCGGCCAGGGGAGTGCACAGGCCGATGACGAGGGCGAGGCCGCCGAAGGTCTCGGTGAGGCCGGCCACGGTCGCCATCGCCTTGCCGGACGGGTAGCCGCTCATGGTGAAGAACTGGCCGGTGCCGTCCAGGCCGGAGCCGTCGAACCAGCCGAAGAGCTTCTGTGTGCCGTGTGCGGCCATGGTCAGGCCGACCACGATGCGCAGCAGGGCCAGGCCGAGGTCATAGCCGTGAAGCGACCCGGCGGGCGCGCCGGCCGGCGCGATGCGGGTCGCCTGATCGGGGTCGCGGTGGGTCGTCTCGGCGGGGGAGTACATGCGGGTGCTCCTGTCGATGGCGAGGTCGCTGGGGCGATCTTGCGGCGTGCGGACATGCGGCGGCGCCACGCGGTGGCACCGCGTGTGGCGGCGCGCTCCGCGAGGTGCGGTGTCAGTTCAAATTTGAACTACTTCGACGCTACAGGCCGACCCCGGCTTCGACAAGCTGGGTAGGGTTTGCCGCATGAGCGAACCGCGTTGGCTGGACGACCTGGAGATGGCCGCGTGGACGAGCTTCGTCGAGGCCGGCCACCGGGTGGACCGGGCGCTGGAGCGCCAGCTCAAGGACGAGGCGGGGTTGTCCCACCCGCAGTACGAGATCCTGGTGCACCTGGCGGACGCGCCCGACGGCGAACTGCGGATGGCCGAACTGGCCGACCGGCTGATCACCTCGAAGAGCGGGATCACCTACCAGGTCGCCCAGTTGGAGAAGCTGGGCCTGGTCCGCCGGCGCGCGTGCCCGGAACAGGCGCGCGGGGTCTACGCGGTGCTGACCGACGAGGGATCCGCGCGGTTGCGCGGCGCCGCGCCCGCACATGTGGCACGGGTGCGCGAGGTCCTGATCGACGTCTTGGATCGTGAGCAACTGGCGGTACTGGCTGAGGCGTTGGGCGTGGTCGGCCGCCGGCTGAGGGCACACGACCGGGCCTGAGGCGCGTCCGGCGCGGGCCCGGACACGGGCGCGCCCCGCCCCCGGCGCGCTGCCGGGGGCGGGGCGGTCACTCGTGGTGCGGTGCCTTTCGGGACGGGGTCAGGAGATCGAGACGTCGTCCACGTAGAACGTGGTCGCCGCGGACTCGTCCTCGGAACCGGAGAACTGGAGGCTGACCGTCTGGCCCGCGTAGGCGCTCAGGTCCACGGTCTTCTGCACGTAGGTACCGGTCGCGTTGGCGTTGGAGTAGGTGGCCAGCGTGGTGCCGTTGATCTGGACACCGAGGGTGTCGTAGACGGTGTTCCCGACCTCCTCGGTGGTGATCTTGACCCACACGCGCAGCGTGGCGTTGGCCGGGATGGTGATGTTCTCCTGGCTCAGGGTTTCGGTGGCGGTGCTGCCGTAACCCATCATCCAGGCGTACCAGCCACCGCTGTGCGGGGTGGCCTGCGTGCTGTTGGTGATGTCGTTGGCGCTCTGCGTCCAGTTGGCGGTGCCCTGCTCGAAGCCGCCGTTCTGCAGCGAGTTGCCCGGGTTGACGGTGCCGACGGTCAACGTGTAGGTCGTCGCGTGCTGGACACTGCCGGTGCCGGTGATGGTGATCGGATACGTACCCGTCGCGACGTTGGCCCCCACCTGGAAGGTCACCGTCGAGGACGCGCCGGACTGGACCGACGTCGGGTTGAAGGTCACGTTCACGCCGGTCGGCGCGCCGGAGGAGGTCAGGTTCACCGTCTGCGGGTTGCCGCTGGTGGTCTGGGTGTTGACGGTCGCGGTGGTGTTGCCGCCCGGCTGGGTGCTGCCCGAGTTCGGGCTGACGCCGACCGAGAAGTCGTTGCCGGGGTTGCCGCCGCCGACCGCGGTCTTCCAGATGGTGTAGGCGACGCCGTCCGCGCTGCGGTCCAGAACCGTCGCGTTGATGTTGGAGGAGGTGTCACACGCGGAGTGGTAGCAGGAGTCGTAGGACTGGTTCGCCTGTCCGCCCCACTTCTGCGCCTGTGCGGAGGTCTTGACCGCGTCGGCACCGGCCGCGTAGCCGGAGGTGGGGATGCCGCCCTGCTGGAAGGAGTAGTCGTCGGAGCGGCCCTGGCCCTCGACGTTCTCCTCGGGACGCAGGTTCAGCGAGTCCCAGTAGGCCTTCATCGGGGCGGCGGTGGCGGAGTTGATGTTGTTGATGAAGTAGCCGCCGTTGGGCGAGCCGACCATGTCGAAGTTGTAGTAGCCCTTGATCGCGGTGCGCTGGGTGGAGCTCAATTGGCTGACGTAGAACTGCGAGCCCTGGAGGCCCTGTTCCTCGCCGGCCCACCAGCCGAACCGGACATGCTTGGTCAGGTTCGGGTTGGCCTGCGCGAGGACGAGCGCGTTCTCCAGGAGGGTGGCGGAGCCGGAGCCGTTGTCGTTGATGCCGGGGCCGGCCTGGACGCTGTCCAGGTGGGCGCCGAACATGACGGTGGAGTCGGCGGGGCCGCCGGGCCAGTCGGCGATCAGGTTGTTGGAGCGGTAGGTGCAGGAGGTGCAGGTCTGCTCGGTGACCTGGTAGCCGGCCGCCTGGAGCTTACCCTTCACATAGGCCAGCGAAGCGGTGTAACCGGCGCTGCCCGCACGGCGGTTGCCACCGTTCTGGGTCGCGATGGTGTTCAGCTGGGACAGGTGCGCCTGCACGTTCGCGACGCTCACGTCGGGTATCGGGGAGGACGTGCCGCTGACCGTCAGGGTGTACTGCGCGGTGTGTGTCGCGCCGGTACCGGTGCCGGTCACCGTGATCGTGGACGTGCCCGCCGTGGCGGCCGAACTCGCCGACAGGGTCAGCGTGGAGTTGCCGCCGGACTGCACACTGGCCGGGTTGAACTGGGCGGTCACACCGTTCGGCAGACCGGAGGCGGTCAGGTTGACCGTCTGCGCCTGGCCGCTGGTGATGGTCGTGGCCACCGTGGAGGTGACGGACGCGCCCGGGGCCACCGTGCCGGCG
This sequence comes from Embleya sp. NPDC020630, assembly GCF_044334985.1. Classification (NCBI taxonomy): domain Bacteria; kingdom Bacillati; phylum Actinomycetota; class Actinomycetes; order Kitasatosporales; family Streptomycetaceae; genus Embleya; species Embleya sp. NPDC020630. The sequence continues at coordinate 452,754 of NZ_JBIRUB010000006.1, read as the reverse complement.
GTCGGGTTGAGGGTGATCGAGAAGTCGTTCTGACCCGGGCCGGGGGTGCAGGTCGGGTCACCGGTCTGCGCGGGCACGCTGATCGCGTCCCAGGCGGCCTTGGTCTTGGTGAACAGCGCGCAGGTCGCGTCGAGCGTCTTGGCCGAGCTGAGTGTGGCCGTGCGGTACTTCTTGTAGGTCATGCCGCTGGTCTTGAGGAGCATGCCGCCGTAGAAGACCTTGCCGGCCTGCTGGATGCCGACCCCGGTGAGGGTGCTGTTGTTGCAGGTCGGGCTGGTCGGCTTGCCGCCGCCCGGGTTGGTGCCCTCGGCGAGCAGGTAGAACCAGTGGTTCAGCGGTCCGGCCGCCGCGTGCTCCTCCGTGTTGGGAATCGAGGAGCTGTAGCAGTCCGGGTCGCCGTTGGTGGACGGCTTGTACATGTAGCGGATCGGGCCCTGGCCCACGAGGTTGACGCTCTCGCCGACGGTGTAGTCGGGGACGTCGTAGGGGGAGGGCTCGTTGGTGTACGCCTCGGTCAGCGCGCCCATGATGTCGCCGGTGGCCTCGCCCAGACCCGGTTCGGTTCCGGCGCCGCCGGGGGTGAACTGGTCGATGCCGTGGCCGAATTCGTGGCCCACGACGTCCATCGAGCCGATCCACTGGTTGGCCTGGTTGTGGCCGATGGAGATCGACGAGCCGTCCCAATAGGCGTTGACGTCGTTCAGGCCGACCTTGACCGGCCAGCTGCCGCCCGTGCCGTTGTGGCCGTTGCGACCGAGCCAGTCGCGGAGCATGTTCCATTCCTTCTGCGCCGCCCAGAAGACGTCGGCGCAGCCGGTTTCCTTGCTCGACGCCTGGCCGTTGCCCCACGAGTCCGAGGACTTGGAGAAGACCTGGCCGGTCGAGTAGTCGGCGCAGGTCAGGCCCGGCCGGTTGGGGTCGCGCAGGGAGTACGTACCACCGGAGTTGGTGGTGTCGATCGTGAGCGGGCTGGGGCCGTTCCACTGGCTGTTCGCGCTGCCGGCCTTGACGTCGTCGACCTGGTCGAGCACTGTGCCCGTGCTCGCGTCCACGAACACGTGCAGCCGGCTGGGCGCGGTCGCGGTCCTGCCGATCAGCACGGTTTCCCAGGCCAGCGCGCTCTTGCCGTCCTTGACCCGGACGACCAGGCGGTGCGAGTCGACCCGGTCCACGCTCGCCAGCCTGGTCCTGGACGTGGCCTCGGCCGCGCCGGCGGCGATGGTGGGCGTGGTCGGTGCGGAGATGCGGGCGTCGGTGGACGACTGGGTCGCCCGTACCCGGCCCTTGCCGTCGGCCATCACCACGGCGTCCGCGCCGACGACCGGCAGGCCGCGGTAGGTGCGCTGGTACGCGACCGAGTACAGGTCGTTGATCCACGGGGTGACGGCTTGGCGCTGGTACTGCTCGTCGGGACCCTTGGCGAGGGTGTCGAGGCCGCTGGAGACGGCACGGTCGGCGGCGGAGACCGCCAGTTCCTGCGAACTGGGCTGCGGCGGGTCGGCTGACGCCGGCTGGGCCGCCACGCCCACGGTGAGGCCGGTGAGCATGGCCAGAACGGTTCCGGCCGTGGTCATTCTTCGATTCATCGAGGCTCCTCGAGTGGGAAGGCAGACCTCGACCACGAATCCGGCTTGGACCGCGCGCCTCGTGAGCGCCGCGGTCGACCGTGCAGGCCGGGGTTCGTGCCCGAGCGAGCGAAACACTCACACGGACACAAGGGCCGCGCGAAGGGCTCTGGCGAGGCCAGCAAATACTGGCGAAATAGCCGTCGCTCGGGGCCTGTTGCGGTCGTGGCGTCCGAGCCTCGGTGGCGCGGGGCCCGGACGCCGGGGTGGAGTCAGGGGCAGAGCGGTTCCGCCGCCTGGGGCGGGACGTTGACCGCGCTCCACGCCGCCCTGGTCGCCTTCCAGGTGACGCAGGTCGGGTCGAGGACCTTGGCCGCACGGACGGTGATCACGCGCAGCTTCCGGTAGTCGGTGCCGGCCGGTCGCATCAACAGGCCGCCGTAGAAGACCTTTCCGGCCATCTTGATGCCCACGCCGGTGACCGTGGAGTTGTTGCAGGTCGGACTGTTGGGCTTGCCGCCGCCGGGGTTGGAGCCCTCGGCAAGCAGGTAGAACCAGTGGTTCAGCGGGCCGGACGCCTGGTGCTCGTCCGGCGGCATCGTCGAGGAGTAGCAGTTCGGGTCGCCGGTCAGGGAGGGGTTGTACATATACCGCAGCGGCCCGCCGCTGCCCATGTCGACCATCTCGGCGACGGTGTAGTCCGGGGTGTCGAACGGCGCCGGTTCGTTGGCGTAGAACTCGGTGAGCGCCCCGAAGATGTCGCCGGTGCCCTCGCTGAGGCCGTACTCCTTGAACGGGTAGCCCGGGGTGGCCGCGTCGACGAGATGCCCGTATTCGTGGCCCACGATGTCCATCGCGCCGAGCCACTGGCCCCTGACGTCGTGGCCGATGAACACCTTGGAGCCGTCGGAGTAGGCGTTGACGTCGGGAAGACCGACCACGACCGGGAGCGTGCGGCCGTTGCCGTTGTGCCCGTTGCGGCCCAGCCAGTCGCGGAGCATGTCCCATTCCTTCTGCACCGCCCACATCGAGTCGACGCAGCCGGTCTCGATCGTGGTCGGGTCCGCGTTGCCCCAGTCGTCGACGGTCTTGGTCAACACTCCGGCGTTGTACTTGGCGCAGCTCAGCCCCGGGCGGGTCAGGTCCTGCATGAAGTAGGTGGAACCGCTGGAGGCGGTGGTGATGGTGATCGGGTTCGGGCCGTTCCACTTGCTGTGCCCGGTGCCGGCGCGTACGTCGTCGAAGGTCGCGGCGTCGAGCACCGCACCGGATCGGGCGTCGACGAACACGTGCAGCCTGCCGGGCGTGTTCCCGACCCGGCCGGCCAGTACCGTCTCCCAGGCCAAGTGGGCGGCGTCGGGCCCGAGTCGCACCACCAGGCGGGGCGCGTCCGCCCTCTCCACCTCGGTCAGCCGGGAACGAGCGCTCGCCTCGGCCGTCGCGGCGGGCACGGTCGGCTCGGTCGGTACGTCGATGCGCGGGCCGTCGGCGGTCTCCACGGCCCGGATTCGGCCGGTGCCGTCGGCCAACACGGCGGCGTCGCCGCCGACCACGGGCAGGCCGCGATAGGTGCGGGTGTAGGCGATCGAGTAGAGGTTGTCGAGCCAGGGCGTCACCATGCCCCGTCGGTACCGCTCGCCGGGTGCCTTGGCGAGGTTGCCCGAGTCGCCGGCGACGGCGCGGTCGGCCGCGTCGATCGCGGCGGCGCGGGCGGCGGCGGGGGAGTTCGGTGGCGGGGTCGCGTTCGAGGGTGTGGTGGTGCCGATCACCAGGCCGGCCAACAGGGCCAGGACCGACCCGACCGTCGGCGTTCTGCGATGCATCGAGGCTCCTCGGGGGAAGACGGGCCGCGACGACGAAACCGATCGCCGGCGCGCCGGGTTCGTCGCCCGAGCGAGGAACACCCTGGCACCGGAACGGTTCTGCGGCAACGAAGGCCGAAAAATCGGCACATTCTGGCTAGTTATGGGAGCGGAGTGGGCGATGGGAGCACCCCGGCCGAGGTCCGCCCGATGCCGGGGCCCGCCCGGTGCCGCAGCATGCTCTGCTCAGTGCCGGGGCTCCCAGCGGAACAGCCGGATGCCGAGCACGGCGCCGATCAGCGTCCAGGCCGTCACCGACGCCAGCGCCAGGAACGCGGCGCCCACGCCCATCCCTTCCCAGGCCCCGGTCACGAGGTCCACCACGCCGTCGCCGGGGACCAGGTAGCCGAGCCATTGCAGGTTTTCCGGGGCGCGGTCCTGTACCAGCAGGCTGCCGCCGATGGCGACGACCAGGAACGGCATCGTGGTGATCTGCGCCTGCTCCGCCGACGCGGTGAACGCCGAGGTGGCCATCGCGACCCCCGTACACATCAGCGCCCCGCTCACGATCGCCAGGACGAGCAGCGCCGGGTTGTCGGGCGCGGACAGATCGGTGCGCGACAACACGGCAATCAACACCACGATTTGGCCGCACGTGACCACGATCGCCGGCAGCACCAGCCCGACGATGACCGACGCGTCGGGGTCCGCGCCGCTGCGCAGACGTTTGAGGAACAGGTCCCCCCGCCGGGCGGCGAGCGTGGTGGCGAGTGTCGCGTGCACCCCGATCAGCAGCATGAACAACACGGAATGCGCGACCGTGTCCGGCGTCGGCGAGGCCAGCGCGGTGAACGCGACGAACAGCGGCAGCAGTACCACCGTGGCCGCGACCGCCTTGTTGCGCAGCATGATGCGCAGTTCGGCGGCGGCCACGGCCCGCCACGCGGTGCCCTTCACGCGGCCACCCCCGTCGGCGCGGGGCCCGCGACGGCCCGGAAGACGTCGTCCAGCGTCGCCGGCCGGGTCACCAGGCCGCGCAGCCGCACGCCGCGCGCGTCCGCCCAGGCGAGCAGCGTCGCCATGGCGCGCTCCGGCTCGTCGGTGGTCACGGTGACCCGATCCCCCCGACTGCCGGCCACATCCACCGCGAGCGGCAGATCGGTCGCGGCGGGTCCGTCGGGCAGGTCGAAGGAGATCCGCGCGGGGTACGGGGCGAGCAATTCGGCCAGCGTGCCCTCGACCGCGATCCGACCCTCGCGCATGATCGCGATCCGGTCGGCCAGCGTGCTCGCCTCCTCCAGGTAGTGCGTGGTCAGCACCACCGTGGTGCCGCCCGCCGACAACTCGCGCAGCAGATCCCACAGGAGATCGCGCGTCTGCGGATCAAGGCCGGCGGTCGGCTCGTCGAGGAACAGCAGTTCCGGCCGTCCGTACACCGCCATCGCCAGATCGAGCCGCCGCCGCTCGCCGCCGGACAACCGATCCACCCGGACGTCGCGCCGCCGGGTCAGCCCGAGCCGGTCGATCAACGCCTCGTCGTCGTCCTCGCGCCGGGCGACCCGCCCCCACAACCGCAGCGTCTCGATCGGCGTCAACTCGGCAGCGAACCCCGACTCCTGGAGCATCATCCCGGTCCGCAGCCGCACCGCCGTCGAGCGCGGATCGCCGCCGAGCACCCGCACCGACCCCGAGGTCGGCCGGCGGTGGCCCTCCAGGGTCTCCAGCGTGGTGGTCTTGCCCGCGCCGTTGGTGCCCAGCAGGGCGTATACCTCGCCCCGCCGCACGTCGAGGTCGATGCCGGAGACGGCCTCGAAGCCGCCGTACGAACAACGCAGTCCGCGTACTTCGATCATCGTCGCATCCATGACCCCAGCGTGTGCCCGGCCATCCGCGCTCGGTAGTGGCCCGGTGTCCGCTCTCCGGCTGACAAATGTCATGCCCGCCGATGACCGATCACCGCGAGCGAGCCTCGGCCGCACACCTACGCTGGGCACATGGTCTCCTCCACGATGCGGCGGGCACGCCGGTTCACCGCGTGGTCGCTGCTGTCGGCCGTGGTGCTGGTCCCCGGCATCCCCGCGGTGCTCGCGGTGGTCGAGGCGGCCCGCGGCGACAACGGATGGCCGTTGGCCCTGGCCGCGGTCGGCTGCTGTGGCCTGTTGTTCGCCACCGCCCGGCACTGGGCCGGCACGCCGCCGCGCGGCCTCCTGGTGGCGACCTGCGCGGTGGCCCTCGGGGTCTCCGCGGCGGCGCTGGCCCACGACGTGATATTCCCCTGGCCGATGCCGCTCGCCACTGCCGTGGGACTTCTGACGATGTACGCGCGCGGCCGTCGGTGGCGGGTCCTGGCCGCGGGCCTGTCGGTGGTGGTGGCGCTGCCGATACTCCTCGGGCCGTCGCCGAGTAAGGCTCCGGATCAGACGATCGGCGCCCTCGTCGTCACCGCCAGTGTGACGGTGACCTGCGTGCTCAACGACTGGGTCTGGCGCCAGTTCGTCGAACTCGACGACGCGCGCCGGATCGCGGGGGAGTTGGCCGTGGCCAACGAACGGTTGCGGTTCGCCGCGGATCTGCACGACATCCAGGGCCATACGCTGACCCTGATCGCGGTCAAGAGCGAACTCGCCCGGCGGCTGGTCGAGATGGACCCGTCGGCCGCCGCCGCGCAGATGGGCGAGGTGGAGGCGCTGGCCCGCGAGGCGGTGACCGACACCCGGGGCCTGGTACACGGCTACCGCGAGGTGTCCTTCGCCGCCGAACTGGCCAACGCGGCGGCGGTGCTGACGGCGGCCGGGATCGAGTGCCACTACGCGAGCCCACCACCGCTGCCGGACCGCGCCGGTACGCTGTTCGGCCTGGTGGTGCGGGAGGCCACGACCAACATCCTGCGGCATTCGGCGGCCACCACCGCCTCGATCGACGTGTCCGCCGACGGCCGGCGGCTCACCATCCGCAACGACGGCGCGACACAGGGGAAGCGCCCGGGCGGCACCGGCCTGGCCGGCCTGGACGCCCGGCTGCGCGGCCACGGCGGCGAGTTGCGCGCCTCGGCCGGCCTTGGCGTCTTCGAGGTGGTGGCCCGACTCGATGTCGCCGACCGTACGGAGGCCCCCGCGTGATCCGCCTGGTGCTGGTCGAGGACGAGGCGATGTTGCGCGGCGCGCTGGGCCAACTCCTGGACCTGGAGCCCGACCTGACCGTGGTCGCCCAGGCCGCCGACGGGACGGCCGCGATCGCCGAGGCCGCCCGGCACGTGCCCGACGTGGTGGTGATGGACCTGGAGATGCCCGGCGGCCCCGACGGTCTGGAGGCGGCCGGCCGCATCCTGGCCGGGCGCCCCGACACCCGGATCGTGCTGGTCACCCGGCACGCCCGCCCCGGCGTGCTCACCCGCGCGCTGCGGGTGGGCGTACGCGGATTCGTGCCCAAGTCGCGGCCGGCCGCGCATCTGGCCCAGGTGATTCGCGACGTGCACGCGGGACACCGCCACGTGGATCCGGAGATCGCGGCGGCGGCGCTGGTACTGGACTGCCCGTTGTCCGAGCGCGAGTTGGACGTGTTGCGGCTGACCCGGGAGGGGTTGAGCGTGCGCGACATCGCCGGCCGGGTGCACCTGGCCGCCGGGACGGTACGGAACTACCTGTCCTCGGCGATGATCAAGGTGGGTGCCCCGAGCCGGCACGCCGCGGCCCGCTACGCGGTCGAACGCGGATGGTTGTGACGGCCGTGGTGGGGGATCGACGGTGACCGGCCGGGAATCGCCCGACGCGGCGGCCTTCGAGCCGGCCACCGGCGCGGAAGCCGTACCGGTGGCGGGCACTCCGGAGCGCGCGGCGGCCGTGCGGGACGCGTTCGAGGCGCTGCTGCGGATTCGCGACGTGGTGAACAGCGGCGCCGACGACCCGCGCGCGACGCCGGCCGAGTGGGAGCGGGTGCGGATGGTGCGTGCCGTCGCGCTGACCCTCGAGGCCGCCGGCGTACCGCCGTCCGCCCTGGACGCGCGCGCACAGCGCACCGCCACCGGGTACTGCGTCACCGCCGGCGACCACCCCCGGGTGGTCCGGGTCGAATGGCTCGGCCCGCGCGGCAGCGGCGCCGGTCACGAGGCGGAGCGGGCGCTGCACGGGTGTGCGCGGGTGTTGGGCGAGCTGGGCTGGGTGGTGCTGGAGTACCGGGGCAGGGGTGGTCGGCGGTATCTGGAGGTGGAGGCCCCGGCGACGATCCGGCGGTGAGGCGATCCGGCGGTGAGCCCGGTCCGTGCCCTCACAACCCCGGATCCAGGCCCGCGTGCCGACCACACAGGGCCATGCAGACCTGATTGGGACCCTCGTATGCGCGCTCCGGCAGGGCTGCCAAGGCCCGAGCCACCCAGACCGCGGCTCCGTTGATCGTGGCCGCCGCGCTCAGCGCCGCCGGGCGGGCGGGGAACCGCACACCGAACATCGCGCAGTGCAACTCCTCGGGATCCACGGTCGTCGATTCGCCGATGCTCCTCATGGCTCCTCCACACACGTCCGCCCGACCGCGGGTGCGCGACGACCGACGGCCGGTGTCGCTGCGCACACCGGGGCCGGTCTCCGTGTCGCCCTCGGGGTCGCGCGTCGACACGAAGAGCCGCCGGTCGGACGAGCACGAGGTGGTTGTCGCGGCTCGGGAGCCCGGTGTGGCGGCAGCTTGTGGTTTCAGAGCTATAATACGCCGCCCGCGCGCCGATGGGGGATCACGATCCGGTCGGATGTACCCGGCGCGGAACCGCGCCGGCCGGCTGCTCACAGCCCCGGGGCGCCCCACACCGGGAACCACCGGGACAGGTCGGATTCGAGCCGCAGATCGTCGGTCACCGCCGCGCTCACCTGCAGCTCCAACGCGCTGTCCCGCTTCTCGTGCCCGCCCGGCACCGGGGCGAACGGATAGAAGGTGCCCCGCTTGTACAGGTAGACCAGGGCGAGCCGGCGGCCGTCGGGATGCCCGAACGCGGCCAGGGAGCAGAGCAGTTGCGGACCGAAACCGCCGTCCTCCAGCGCCGAGTTGATCGCGTGCAGGTCGGTCACCAGCGAGCCCGTGTCCTGTGCCGGCCGCTCGGCGAGCAGCCACGTGTATCCGTAGTCGTCCCGGCTGCTCCGCAACCCGTCGAGCAGCTCGTCCAGCTCGCGCAGCACCCGGTCGAACGTGCCGCCCTCGACCGTGGCGAAACACACCGACCCGGCGCCGGTGGGCCGGAAGCCGGCCGCCGCCTCCAGCGTGATCGCCGCCGAGGGCAGGCCGAACAGCTGGTCGAGATCGGGCTTGACCGCCCGGCTCCGGCCGAAGAGCGAGTCGAACAACCCCATCAGGCGGCACCGCCGAGTTCGGCGCTGATCCGCGCCAACTGCTCCAGCCGCCGTTCCAGGGTCGGGTGGGTCGCGAACAGGTTGGCCAGGCTGTCCTTGGAGGCGATCGCCGGTGCGAAGAAGAACGCGTTGAACGGCTCGGCCCGGCGCAGGTCCCGGGTGGGAATCCGGGCCATGGTGCCGCTGATCTTGGTCAACGCGGAGGCGAGTACGGAGGGCCGCCCGGTGAGCAGCGCGGCCGAGCGGTCCGCGCACAGCTCGCGGTAGCGCGACAGGGTCCGGATCAGTACGAAGCTCAGTGCGTACACGGCCACGCTCACCGCGGTCACCACCAGCATCAGGACCGCCGTGTTCTGGTCGCGGCGCATCCCGCCGAAGAGCCCGAACTGCACACCGACGCGGGTGAGCAGCCCGGCCAGGACGCCGAGGAAGGACGCGATCGTCATCACCGCGACGTCCTTGTGCGCGACGTGCGACAGCTCGTGCGCGAGTACGCCCTCCAATTCGGCGGGCTCCAGGCGGCGGAGCAGCCCGGTGGTGGTGCACACGACCGTGTTCTTCCGGTTGCGGCCGGTGGCGAACGCGTTGGGCACGTCGGAGTCGGCGACCGCCACGCGCGGCTTGGGCATGTCGGCGAGCGCGCACAGCCGGTCCACCGCGCCGTGCAGTTCCGGCTGCTGCTCGGGAGTGACCTCGCGGGCACCCATCGCGAACGCGGCGAGTTTGTCGCTGAACCAGAACTGGGCGACGAACACGCCGCCGATCAGGACGACCGCGATCGGCCAGGCCCGGCCCAGGACGACCACGAGCGTGCCCACGAAGACCACGTAGAGCAGGCCGAGCAGGAACATGGTGGCGAGCATGCGGCCCACCAGGCCGCGGTCGGTGGCGAATCGGGTGCCGGCGCTGGTCCTGGTCATCGATTCCTCCCTCGTGGGGGGACCTGGTGGCGGGCCTCGTGGGTGGCCCGAGGGAAGCGCTCAAACGGATGAGAAGCCAACGAATCGGGCGCCACTTCGATTCTGCCTCGCCGGCGGGCGCGGTGGGCGTGCCGGCGAGGGGTTCAGGTGCGGAATCCGAGGTGGACGTGGTCGTGGTGGGTGTCGTCGCTGAAGAAGGCCGCGCCGGAGAGTCGGTACGGGCCGCCGACGTTGTACGAGCCGGCCGCCTCGCCCGCGCGCATGAAGCTCTCGACCAGGGATCGTGGGGTGGCCGGATCCACGATCGCCCGGCCGTCGACGCGCCACACGTCCACCGCGCGGCCGACGGGGTGGTCGCTGGGACGGCTGGTGCCGAAGACGTAGATCGGGTGTCCGGAGCGCAGGATGCTCACGTCGACGGTGTGCTGCTCGGCGAGTGTTTCCAGCGCGGTCAGTACGGATGTGTGGATGGTGCCGGCGCGCAGATCGGCGGTCGCGGCGGGCGGCAGCGTGATGCGCGGGTCGGCAAGGACGCGGTTCTCCTGGGCGGAGGGGGTGGCGGCGGCCGTTCCCGGCGTCGAGGGGTGCAGGGCGGTGACCGTCCAGTCGGGCTGGGCCCGGCTCAGTCGTACGTCGACGGTTACGCCGTCGGCCACCATGGTCCCTTCCGCGCTGCGGATCCACGAGCGGCAGACGACCAGGACACTGGCGGTGTTGTCGAGGATGCCGCCGTACTGGGCGTCGACCACCTCGATGACGGCCTCCGGCGCGTCCGCGAGCAGTGGCCCGGCCTGGTCGGCGAGGGCCGGGGCGTATCCCAGGGCGGCGATCCGGGTCCGCGCGGCGGCGACCCCCTGTTCGCCCGGCGGCCACGCGCCGAGCGCGGACACCAGGGTGACCGCCCGCTGCTTCACGTGGGGTTGCACGTCGCCGGGGTTGGGCGCCCAGGCGGTGATTACGGGCAGTGAGGGAGGGGCGGCCGGCGGGGTGCCGGTCGTGGCCGGACTCGGGTTCGCGGTCGGGCTCCGGCTCGGCGGGCTGCCCGAGGGCGTCGGTTCGGTGTGCCGACTTCCCGACGACGAGCAACCGGTCGCTGCCGCGACGATGCCGAGTACCACCGCGCGCCGTCCCGGAACAGACGTTTTATCCACCCAGCCACGATAGGCCGCGCGCCTGTCCGCTTCGGGCGACCCGGTGCCGTGTCGGGCCGACCTCGGACGGCGTCGGGTCTCGCGCGCGGGTGTCGGCTACGACGCCGGTACGGGTGCGTCCGCCGGCGGCCGGACCAGTATCCCGGCCAGCAGGGCGTCGAGGTAGCGGGCGGCCAGCTCCGGATCGTCGCGGTCGGGGGAGTGGCGGACGGCGAAGCCGAGGCCGTAGAGCAGGAGCAGCAGGTCGGCCGGTCCCAGCGGCGGGCGCAGCACCTCGGCGTCGGCGGCACGGGCGAGCAAGTCGCCGGTGGCGCGCAGCAGTTGGCCCCGAAGGTCCAGCGTCTCCGGAGTGGCCGCGCCGGAGTCGGAGGCCGCGGCGGCGAAGGCCTCGTCCTGAATGTAGGCGTCCAGTGCGTCGCCGAGGAAGGCGCGCAACGCCTTTTGCGGGTCGGGCAGTCCGGCCGCCTCGCGGGCCTGCCGGACGAGTGCGGCGAAGCGGTCGGCGGCCAGTGCCTCCAGCAGCGCCTCGGGGGTGGGGAAGTGCCGGTAGACGGTGCCGACACCGACATCGGCGGCCAGGGCGACCGCGTTCAGCTGCGGCGGCCTGCCCCCGCGCACGAGCACCCGCGCGGCGTCCATGATGCGCCGCCGGTTGCGGGTCGCGTCCTTGCGCCGTGTGGGGCGATGAGGGGAGGCCGTGTCGTCCATGCGCGCGACGTTATCGGCAAAGCGGATGAGTAGTCCATTAGGAGGATTCATCCGTTTACTGGAGCGGCGGCGCCTCGAAGGGCCGGAATGTGCTCGCCGCTTCGGGGCGGCCGAAAGGGTTCGCCGGATCGGGTGAAGTTTCGGGGTTCTCGGCCTTGCCGGCGTGCCCGTGGCCGGAATCGGGGGTTCTCTCGGAGGGCGGTTCCGAAGGAGGTCACGATGGCGCGCGTCACGGCCGGTGGTGCTGTGTCGCGGCACGGCGTGCGCCCAGGCCCTGCCGGACGGGGCCTGGTGGTCGTACTCGTGGCGCTGCTGGCCCTGTTGCACGTGGCGCACGGCGCCGGCGCCGCAGTGCGCGTCGGTGGGTGGGATCCGGATCGGTGTGCCGCCGGTACCACCCGGTACACCGCCCCCGTCGACGCCGAGGACACGCCTGCGGAGGACTCGGGCGGTCGGCCCGGTCCGGCGGATCCGACCGGCTGTACCCCGCCCGGCCTCCGGCCGCGGTCCCCGTCCGACGCCGCGTCGAGCGCAACGTCGGTCGGCAGGCGCGGACTTCGGCCCGCCGACCCGGACGCGTCGGCCGCCCGTACCGGGTCGAATCCGATGGTGGGGCCGGCGACACCCGCGCGGACCGTGGTCCTGCGCTGCTGAGCGGGCACCGCCGCCCCGCCGTCGCCGCAGTGGGCGATCGGCCGGGCCGGCGTGCCGATCCGATTCCGCAGCCCGCGAACACGGGAGATTCCGCCATGCCCTTCGACGTCTACCTGCTGATGAGCGCCCTGGTCCGGGCCGAGGCCGCCCGCGCGGCGGCCGGTGCCCGGGCCCCGGAGCCGCCGCCCGCCAAGACCCCGACCGCCGCGACCCGGCCCCCGGTTGCCGACCCCGTGGCCGCCGACCCACCCGGCGCCCGCGCCGAACCCGAGAGGATCCCGGGTGTCCCGGGCCCCGACCACGACCCGACCGGTGTGACCCCCGGGCGTTGATCCCTGCCCCGTGGCCCCCGGCATGCGCGTTCAGGGGGCCACGGGGCGCCCTGATTCGACCGACCGCGCCCCCATGCCCCCGCCTGGACACCTTCCCGCCAGATGATTATGGTTTTCATTATCGAGACGTCGACGCGGCACCCGCCGATCGACGTGGACCCACCCCTGCCTGGAGACATCCCATGCGTATATCCGTCCGTGCCGGCGCCGCCCTCGCCGCCGGCGTCCTGAGCACCGGCGCCCTCGCCGCGTGCGGTTCCGACGACAAGGACGCCGAGGACGGCAAGCGGACCGAGGCCGCTCCGGTGGCCAACGCCGGTGCACCCGCCGCCGGTTCGGGGCCGAAGGTCAAGGTCGTGGCGACCACCACCCAGGTCGCGGACTTCGTCCGCAACGTCGGCGGCGACCGGGTCGAGGTGACCCAGTTGATCAAGGCCAACGCGAGCGCACACGAGTACGAGGCCACCCCCGCCGACCTGAACGCCATCCGCGGCGCCAAGCTCGTCGTAGAGAACGGCGTGGACATGGAGAAGGCGTGGCTGCCCAAGGCGGTCCAGGCCGCCGGCTTCACCGGAAAGGTGGTCGACTCCTCCACCGGCGTACGGCTGCGCAAGGGCGAAGCCGGCTCCGACGGAGAGGAGTTCGACCCGCACATCTGGCACGACCCGACCAACGCCAAGGTGATGGTGGCCAACATCGGCCGCGCCCTGAGCACCGCCGACGCGGCGAACGCCAAGGTGTACGAGAACAACCTCGCGGCCTACACCGCCAAGCTCGACGCGCTCGACGCGGACACCCGGGCCAGGATCGACGGCATCCCCGCGGCCGATCGTAAGTTGGTCACCAACCACGACGCGTTGGGCTACTACGTCGACCGCTACCGGCTGGAGTTCGTCGGCTCGATCATCCCCGGCTTCGACGACCAGGCCGAACTCTCCGGCAGCCGAATCGACGAGATCGTCGGCAAGATCAAGGCCACCGGCGCCAAGGCCGTGTTCGCCGAGAGCGCGCTGCCGCCCAAGACCGCCGCGACCATCGCGCGGGAGGCCGGCGTCAAGATCGTCGACGGCGACGACTCGCTCTACGCCGACTCGCTCGGTGTCCCCGGCTCGGCCGGCGAGACCTACCTCGGCGCGGAGAAGCACAACACGGACACCATCGTCGCCGCGCTGCGAGGGTGACGATGATCGACCGCAGCGCCACCACCATCGCCGTCACCGCGCCGTGGGCCCGGCCATGACCGACCCCGCTCCCGACCCGATCCGCTTCACCGCCGCGACCATGGCCTACACGCGCGCCCCCGTCCTGGAAGGCGTCGACGGCCGGGTCCGCGCCGGTGAGGCGGTGGCCCTGATCGGCCCCAACGGCGGCGGCAAGACCACCCTGATCAAGGCCGTGCTCGGCCTGGTCCCGGTGATCGCGGGCACGGTGACCGTGGCCGGCCGCCGCCCGGCCGAGGCGCGCGCCCGGGTCGGCTACGTACCGCAGGCCGCGAGTCTGGACCCCGAATTCCCGGTCACCGCCCGCCAGGTGGTGATGATGGGCCGGCTGCGGCTGATCGGCAGGTGGCGCCGACCCGGCCGGCGGGACCGGGCGGCCGTCGACGACGCGCTGGCCCGGGTCGGCCTCGCCGACCGCGCCGGCGCCCGCTTCGGCACGCTGTCCGGCGGGCAGCGCCAGCGGGTGCTGCTGGCCCGCGCGTTGTCCCCGGACCCGCCGATCCTGCTCCTGGACGAACCCTTCAACGGTGTCGACGCGGTCAGCCAGGACGCGCTGATCACCGCCCTCACCCGGGCCAAGAGCACCGGCACGGCCGTGCTGGTGAGCACCCACGACCTCGGCCCGGTCCAGTGCTTGTGCGAACAGACCTGCCTGGTCAATCGCCGGCAGATCGCCTTCGACCGGACCGAACTGGCGCTCACCCCCGACCTGTTGCGCGCCTGCTACGGCGGACGGGTGGTCGACCTCGACGCCGGCCGACTCGTCGTCACCCGAGGCTGACCGGCCGTGGACACCGCACTGCTCCTGGAACCCTTCCGCGTGCCCTACCTGACCCGGGCCCTGATCGAACTGACCATCCTGGGCGTACTCTGCGGCACCGTCGGCACGTTCGTCGCGCTGCGCCGCCTCGAATTCGTCGCCGACGCGCTCACCCACACCGTCTTCCCCGGCGTGGTGATCGGCTTCGCCCTCCGGGGCGCGACCGGCATCCTCACCGGCGCGCTGATCGCGGCCGGCGTCACCGCCTGCGCCCTGACCCTGCTCACCCGCCACCGCCGCACCGGCGACGACACCGCGCTCGCCATCGTGCTGACCGCGATGTTCTCCATCGGCGTCCTGGTCGTCTCCCGCAGCCACTCCTACTCCGCCGACCTCGAGACGTTCCTGTTCGGCCAGGTCCTGTACACCTCCCGCGCGCAGATCACCGAAACCGCCGTGGTGGCCGTGCCCTGCCTGGCCGCGCTCGCCCTCCTGGGCCGCGAACTCGTGCTGCGCGCGTTCGACCCCGACGCGGCCCGAGCCGCCGGCCACCGGGTCGGCGCGCTGGACCTGGCGCTGAACCTGATCGTCGCGCTGACCGTGGTCGCCGCGGTCCGCACCGTCGGCACCGCGCTGATCCTGGCCCTGCTCGTACTCCCGGCGGCCATCGGCCGCACCCTGGGCCGCCGCCCGGCCCACCTCGCGCTGATCGGCTCGATCGCCGCCGTGGTGTGCGGCTACCTCGGCCTGACCATCAGCTACACCGCCTCCGTCGACCACGACCTCGCCCTGCCCGCCGCCCCCACCGTCGTGCTCACCCTCGTGGCCGGGTATCTGCTCGTCCTCGGCGCGTGCGGCGCGGCCCGGCTGCGCCCCACCCGCTTCCGGAGTCCCCGATGACCTGGTTCGACACCTACACCCACCGCGCCTACGCCGAGGCGGTCATGGTCGGCCTCCTGGCCGGCGTCGTCGGTGTCCAGGTCGTGCTGCGCAAACTCGCGTTCCACGCCATGGCGACGACCCACGCCACCTTCCCCGGTGTGGTCCTCGCCTCGATCCTGGGCATCGACATCTACCTCGGCGGTACCGCGTTCGGCGTACTGCTGTCCGTCGCGGTCCTCGCGCTGACCCGGCGCCCGGGCCGGACCGCGTCCGGGGCGATCGGCGTGGTCCTCGCGGCCGGCTTCGCCCTGGGCGCCGTCCTGGTCGCGGCCGGACCCGCGAGCGATCGCAAACTGTCCGCCTTCCTGGTCGGTTCCATCGTCACCATCGACACCCACGACCTGGCCGTCACGGCCGCCGTCGGGACGGTGATCCTGGCGCTGCTCGCGGTGTTCGGCCGCGAACTCGGCTTCGCGGCCTTCGACCACGACGGAATGCGGGCCGCCGGACACCCGGCCCTCGCCCTCGACCTGCTGCTCCTGCTGATCGTGCAGGCGGTCGTGGTGGTGCTCACCCCGGCGGTGGGCGTCATGCTCACCCTGGCCCTGCTCGTGGCACCGGCGGCGAGCGCCCGGTTGTGGACCGACTCGCTGCGCCGCACCGGCGTACTGGCCGGCCTGCTCGGCGTCGGCAGCGCGGTCAGCGGCCTGGAACTCTCCCGGCACTACGACGTGGCCGCGGGCGCGACCATCGCCCTCGTGGCGGCGGCCGGCTTCGTCGTCTCGCTGCTCGTATCCCCGCGACACGGCGCGCTCGGCCGGCTCCTCGACCGCCGCCCGGGAACGGCGACCGCGCCGGCCTGAGCCGTCCCCGGGAGACGCCGTGGTGCAGGTCACCCGATTTCCCCGGCTGCACGCGTCGACCGAAACTTGGTCCGCGGGCGTATATCCGCCGAGTCCGAAACAGAGCCGGGGGAGTCGTTGACCGTCGAGGAGTTCGAAGAGTTCTACGCGGCTGCCGTCGGCCGACTCACCGGTCAGCTCTACCTGATGCTCGGCGATCGGCACGAGGCCCAGGACGTGGTCCAGGAGGCGTTCGTCAAGGCGTGGAGCAGACGCGGACAACTCGACCGGCACGGCAATCCGGAGGCATGGATCCGGGTGGTCGCCTGGCGGTTGGCGGTGAGCCGTTGGCGCGGTAGACGGCGCACCGACGACGCGTGGCGGCGGCACGGCGCACCCCTCCAGGCCCCCGGGCCCGAACCCGGCATGGTCGTACTGGTTTCGGCGCTGCGGGAGTTGACCCCGAAGCAGCGCCGGGTGATGACCCTGCACTACGTCTGCGACCTGACGGTGGAGCAGATCGCCGCCGAGACCGGCATGGCGAGCAGCACCGTCAAGACCCACCTGGTGCGCGGACGTGTGGCCCTCGCCCACCTCCTGCCCGACCCGTACGCAGAGGAGTCCCCCGGTGCCGGAGCCTCATGAGTCGTCGAACCCGCCCGTCCCGCCCCTCCCGCAGCCGGATCCGTTGCGCGCCGCGCTGCTGGAGGTCGCCGTCGACGGGAGCCGTCAGGCCGCACCCGCCCCCTTCGCCACGATCCGGCGCCGCGGTGACCGCTTGCGCCGCCGCCGGATGGCCCTGCTGGGCGCCGCCGCGTGCCTGGTCCTCGGCGGCACCGCGACCCTCGCGACGGTGCTGATCCAGGACGACCCGACCCCGTCGCCCCCGGCGGTATCGCCCGTCCCGGTGCCCTCGGAGTCACCGGTCCCCACCCCCATGGGCACCGACGCGACACCGACGCTGTACACCGCCCCGTCGAACCGATCCGCCACCGACCCGACCGGCTGACCCCGCCCGCCGAGCAGGTCGACGACCGGATCGTGCTCGCGGCGCCGAGCTCGAACGGGCGCGTAGGGGTGGGGGGTTGTGTTGAACTGTGGGCATGGAATTCTCCCGACTGCTCGACTGTCTCGCGGCCGACTTCGCCCGCCTCCGGGCCGTGTCGGCGACGGACCCCACGGCCGGTGTGCCGACCTGCCCGGGCTGGACCGTGGCCGACCTGACCCGCCACGTCGGCGAGGTGTACCTCCACAAGGCCCAGGCCATCCGCGAGGGCGCCGAACCCGACCCGTGGCCGCCGCAGGAGGCGGCGAAGGAGGACCCGATCGCGCTGCTCGACCGCGCGTACGCCGACCTGCGACACGAGTTCGCCGGCCACGGCCCGAAGGATCCGGCCGGATCCTGGTACGCCCCGGACCCGACCGTCGGCTTCTGGATCCGGCGGATGGCGCAGGAGACGGTGATCCACCGGATCGACGCCGAACTCGCCGCCGGGGAGCCGATCGCCGAGATCCCCACCGACCTCGCGGTGGACGGCGTCGACGAGTTGCTGAAGGTGTTCGTGGCGTACGGCGTCGCCGAGTGGGGCGACTACTTCACCGGCGTCCTGGACGAATCGCCGGGCCGCACCTACCTCGTGCGCGCCGACGAGACGGCCTGGCGGGTATCCACCGGACCGGGCCTGTTCCGCGTCGAGGACGGCGCCGGCACCGGCCCGGCGGACGTGACCGTGAGCGGGCCGTCGGCGGCGGTGCTGCGCCGGCTCTGGAACCGGGAGGAGGCCGACGCGACGAGCCCGGTGACGGTTGTGGGCGCCCCGGAGGCGGTCGAGGAACTGCACCGCTGCATCGTCGTCGCCACCCAGTAGCGCGGATCGTGCCGAGTCCGGGGTACGCCGGCGCGACACTCCCGCACGGGACGGGTGTGGTGCCGGCGCGGGATCCATACGCAACGGATACGTGTACACACCCGAGTGGCCGACGAGGAGTGCGGCGGAGACGATGAAAGGAGCGTGTGCGGGCTTCGCCGCGCGGTTTCGGCCGCCGCCGTCGGCGGCGGATATCCGGAGAGGTACACACCATGACCATGGCCAGGGACATCATGCACGAGGGCGCGCAGTGGATTTCGCGGACGGAGACGTTGGATCGGGCGGCCCAGTTGATGCTTCGACTCGACGTGGGCTCGTTGCCGGTCGCCGATGCGAACGAACGACTGTGCGGCATCGTCACCGACCGCGACATCGTCACCAAGTGTGTTGCCCTCGGCCACGATCCGGCCCAGGTGACGGCGGGCGACCTGTGCGAGGGCACACCGCGCTGGATCGACGCCGAGGCGGACATCGGAGAGGTGTTGCACGAGATGCAGGAGCACCGGATTCGGCGACTTCCGGTGATCGATCACAAGCGCCTGGTCGGCATGATCAGCGAGGCGGACCTGGCCAGGCACCTGTCGGACGAGCAGATGGCCGCCTTCGCGGAAAGCGTGTACGCGGCGTCGCGTTAGTCGCTCGTCACCAATCTCGACGGCCGTTCCCCGCAGCCCGGTTCGATCTCCCGGGGCGCGGGGGACGGCCGTTGCGCGTGGGCCGGGCGCCGACTCGGTCATTGGATGGGTACCACGCCCACCGGACACCGCGCGTGGTGCAGGACGGCGTGCGTGGTCGGGCCGAGCCGCATCGGCAGGTGGCCGCGCCTGCGGTGCGCGGCGACCACCACGAGGGCGCTGTCGATCGAGGCGTCGACCAGGTCGCGGCCCGCCGTTCCGTTCATCACCACGGTGTCCACGGGCAGTTCGGGATCCTCGGTACGGATCCTGCCGAGCACCTTGTCCACCATCCTGATGCGCTCCGCCCGGACCGCCTCCACGTCGATCATGTTCGGCAACACCAGGCTCGGCGCCAGGCCGGTGACCGGGAGCGCCCACGAATGCACGGCGCGCAGTCCGCCGCCGAGGCGCCGCGCGTGGTCGGCCGCGAAGTCCGCGGCGGGGCCGTCCTCGGGGCCGCCGACGCCGACCACGACGCCGCGCGCGTCCTCGGCCGCCGGGGTGTGTACGACGACCACCGGACAACTGCTGTGCGCGCACACCCGCAACGACACCGAGCCCAGGAGCAGCCCGGTGAAGCCGCCGTGCCCACGACTGCCGACCACGATGGTGTCGCACCGGGCACTCGCGGCGAGCAACGACTCGGCGCTGTCGCCCTCGCGGACCGAGGTCTCCACGGCCGGTGCGGGAATGTCCGCGCGGATCCGCGCGGCGGCGGTGTCGATCAGCGCGTGGGCGCGCTCGCGGACCTCGGCGCGATGCTGATGGCCGAGCCCGCCGACCGGTACCGCGGTGACGATGTACAGCGGCACCCGGCGCGCGGCGGCGTCCCGCGCGGCCCAGTGCAACGCGTGCTCGGCCGCGGCCGAACCGTCGTGACCGACCAGGACCCCGAGACCGGCTTCGCTGTGTGGCGACGACATGGCACTCACCTCTAGAGGGCATCCATCCGTTTCATACCCGCTCAGACAGGTAGCGAGTTCCACCCGGCTGATGCCCGCTCAGACAGGTAGCGAGTTCCACCCGGCTGATGCCCGCTTCGATGGGCCGAGTTCGACGAGATCGACCCGGGACCTCACATTCGGCCGCGTCCACGCGTCTACCCGATACCGAGTCGACACGGGCCGACACACACCGGCACCGGCAGACGCCGACACAGGGCCGCGGGCCGCACGCGGCAGCCGTACATCGCAGAGGAGACCGGCATCATGGACACCCGCCACGCGCTCGTGGACACCTCCCTGGGCGCACTGACCGTGGTGGCCGCGGACGACGCCGTCGTCGGGCTCTACTTTCCGGGGCACTGGTATCTGCCACCCGAGGAGAGCCTGGGCCGCCGGGTCGAGCACCACGACGACCCGCTCCTGGCCCGGACCGCGGCCCAACTGGTCGAGTATCTGGCCGGCGAGCGCACCTTGTTCGACGTGCCGACGGCCACCCACGGCGACCCTTTCCAGGAGCAGGTGTGGGCGATGTTGCGGGAGATTCCGTTCGGCGAGACCACGACCTACGGAGCGCTCGCCGAGCGGCTGGGCAACAAGGCGCTGGCCCAGTCGGTCGGCCAGGCCGTCGGGCACAATCCGATCTCCATCATCGTCGCCTGTCACCGGGTGGTCGGCAGCGACGGCAAGCTCACGGGCTTCGCGGGCGGTCTCGCCCGCAAACGTACGCTGCTGGACCTGGAGGAGTCCGACGCGTCGAAGGCGGCCCGGCTGTTCTGAGCGCCCGCCGGGCACGGGAGCGACGCCGCACGGGATCGGGGAGATGAAGCAACCTTTCGAACGGGTCGTCGACGAACACGGGGACACCGTCCTGCGGGTCTGCCGGGCGATCGTGGGCGTGCACGACGCCGAGGACGCCTGGTCGGAGACCTTCCTCGCTGCCCTGCGCGCCTACCCCGACCTGCCCGAGGACGCCAACGTGCAGGCCTGGCTGGTGACCATCGCGCACCGCAAGGCCATCGACATCACCCGCGCTCGGCGGCGGCACGCGGTGGTCACCGACGACCTGCCCGACCGGCCGTCGACCATCGGCGTGCCCGGCTCGGTCGACCACGAGTTGTGGGACGCGGTCAAGGCACTGCCGCCCAAGCAGCGCCGAGCGGTGGCCTACCACCACTTCGCGGGCCTGCCCTACGCGGCCATCGCCGAGATCGTCGGCGGCACCCCGGCGGCGATCCGCCGCGCCGCGTCCGACGGGATCAGGGCGCTCCGCGCCGCGCTGTCCGCACCCACCCCGAAGGAGTAGCACCGTGATCGACACCCGCACCGACGACCCGGACGCCTCCGCCCTCCGCGCCCGCGCCGTTTCGGGCCCGGACACCCTCGATCGGCTGCACGAGCGGCTGGTGGCCGCCGCGAGTCGGGACGGGCTCGTGGACGTGGCCTACACCAGCGTGGATACCCCCGTCGGATCACTCCTGCTGGCCGCGACCGGGACCGGCCTGGTCCGGGTCGCCTTCGAGAGCGAGGACCACGACCTGGTCCTGGACACGCTGGCCGGCCGGCTCGGCCCGCGCGTGTTGCGCGCGCCGGCCCGCCTGGACCGCGCGGCCCGCGAACTCGACGAGTACTTCGCCGGCACCCGGACACGCTTCGACCTGCCGCTCGACCTCGCGCTGTCCCGGGGTTTCCGGCAGCTGGTGCAGCGCCGGCTCGCCGAGATCGAGTACGGGGACACCTGGAGCTACGCGCGGGTGGCGCGCCTGGTCGGCAACCCCGGCGCGGTCCGCGCGGTGGGTACGGCGTGTGCGACCAACCCGCTGCCGATCGTGCTGCCCTGCCACCGGGTGCTGCGGGCCGACGGCGCCCTCGGCGGCTACGCCGGCGGCCCGGCCCGGAAGTCCGCCCTGCTGGCCCTGGAGGCCGGCGGCCGGATCGGGGCCCGGTCCGGCGACACCGGCTAGCCGGGGATCCCGAACGCCACGATCGGGGCCCGGAGGGAGGTTTCGGGCGAGCCGGTTACGACATGTCGACATACAGTGACTTTCATGGACGATTTCTTCGGCGTGCCGGGCAATGAGGCGCCCGGGGACGCGGTGCGCGAGTTGGCCGAGCAGACCACCCGCCCGAACTGGGTCGAGCCGGATCCCGCGACGGACCTGGTGCCGCGCCTGCGGGTGGCCTGTGACCTGCCCGGTTCGCCCTGGCGGTTGCGCGGGACCACGCTCCTGCCGGGCGGCATCCTCGCCGTCGACGTCGAGCACGCCCGCCCCCGCAGCCCCCGCCTCCTCGCCGACGCCATCGAGCTGCTGGCCGGCGTCGCCGGCCCGGCCTTCTTCGTGCACCACACCGACGCCGCGACCTTCGACTGCGTCACCGGCACCCTGCGCAGCGACACCCCCGGCCCCGGCCGAGGCCACCTGCTCCGGCTGCGCCTGGTCGCGCCCGGATCCGACGGCACGCCCACCCTGCGGGCCCACGCGGAAGCCCTGATCCCCGCGCCCTGATTCCCGCGCGTTGAGCCGGCCGCCGAAACCGCGCGGAAGCCGGGCGGGACACCCGGGACACGCGGGACACCGGCACTCCGGGCACGGTGCCCTGCGTTGCCGAACTGCCGCCCCGGGCCCGGATATCCGGTGGTCCGACGGCGGCGGGGCTGGTTGGATCCGGGGATGAACAGTCACTTCCCCGAGGGCTACGAGGTGTCCACCGATCCGACGCGGCTCGACGTGGCGACAATCCACCGATGGTTGTCCGAGGACGCCTACTGGGCGCTCGGCCGGCCGCGCGAGAAGCTGGAGCGGGCGATCGCCGGCTCGCTCAACTTCGGGGTGTACGACGTCGCTTCCGGCGCCCAGGTCGGCTACGCCCGGGTGATCACCGACCGGGCCACCTTCGGCTGGCTCTGCGACGTCTACATCGATCCGACGGTGCGCGGCAAGGGCCTGGGTACGGCGCTCACGATCGCCGTCCGGGACGAGTTGGCGCCGGACGGGCTGCGCCGGATCATGCTCGCCACCGCCGACGCCCACGGCGTGTACGCCAAGGTGGGTTTCCGGCGGCCGGCCTCGACGGACACGTGGATGGTGCTGGGCGAGCAGTGACCCCCGCGCCACGCCGGCCCGCCCGGCCCGCGGCGGGCGGCCCCGGTCCGGGCGGGACACGGCCGGGCCGGCGGGGGGCCGCAGGCTCATTCGTTCGGGACACCGCCGGGCGCACGGTAGGTGCATGACTTACCAAGGCGACACGATCACGCGGGAACTCGACGACCCGCTCCCGCTCTCGGCACCCGAAGCATCCCTCGGAAGGACCAGGATCATGTGCCGGCACATTCCCACCTGTCCCACCGCATCGGCCCCCGATCACCTCGCGGCCCACGTCGTCACCAGCCACCCCGAGCAGGGGTGGAGCCTGCTGTGCAACGGGGTGGTGATCTTCGAGGACACCGGCGCGCTGCTGCCCGACGGTGTCGTCGAGGCACCGCACCGGCCCGACCCGGAAGGAGCGTCCGCCGACGGGCCCGCCCGGGTTCCGGCGCAGCGCCGACTGGAAACCGCCGGGTAGGCGGGCCGACCGCACCGATACCCACAGAGGACCGCACGCCCCGCGCGTGCGGTCCTCTTCGTGTGCGCCCGGGGAGGCGCGGCGGGTGCTCCAAGGGGTGTGACCGCTTCCTTCGGTCCCGAGGTGTTCCGGGACTCGGGACGGGACTTCGGCCTCAGGTGATCGGGACCCGGGTGCGCCGAAGGTTGTGGACACATCGCCCCGCAGTTTCGAACGGTAGAGAGAGGCACCCCGTGAGTACTCTGTGCCGGCCCGCCGTGGCCGTCCCCGAGAACACCGTCACGCTGGACGAGTCGATCGACATCGCCCGCCGGCTGCATGCCGACAACCCGCGGCTGCCGCTGGCGCTGCGGCTGATCGGCAACACCGGCGTCCGCAAGCGACACCTTGTGCAGCCGCTCGAACAGACCCTGCGGCACCCGGGTTTCGAGGCGCGCAACCTCGTCTACGAGCGGGAGGCCAAGCGCCGGGTGCCGCCCGTGGTCTATCAGGCGCTGGCCAACGCGGAGTTGGGCGTGCGGGACATCGATCTGCTGATCTACGTCTCGTGCACCGGCTTCACCATGCCCTCGATGACCGCCTGGCTGGTCGAGGCACTGGGCATGCGCTCGGACACACGCCAGTTGCCGATCGCCCAGCTCGGGTGTGCGGCCGGTGGCGCGGCGATCAATCGGGCGCACGACTTCTCCACCGCCTACCCCGACGCCAACGTGCTGATCGTGGCCTGCGAGTTCTGCTCGCTGTGCTACCAGCCCGACGACGACGACATCGGCTCGCTGCTGTCCGACGGTTTGTTCGGCGACGCGGTGGCGGCGGCGGTGGTGCGCGGTTCGGGTGGTACGGGGGTTCGCCTGGAGCGCAACGCCTCCTACCTCATCCCGCACACCCAGGACTGGATCTCGTACGCCGTCAAGGCGACCGGTTTCCACTTCCGGTTGGACAAGCGGGTGCCGGGCACGATGGAGCCGCTGGCGCCGGTGATCGCCGATCTGGTGAGCCGACACACGTGGGACGCCTCGGCGTTGGACTTCTACGTCGTGCACGCCGGCGGCCCGCGGATCCTGGACGACCTGAGCCGATTCCTCGGCGTCGACAAACACGCGTTCCGGCACAGTCGGGCCACGCTCACCGAGTACGGGAACATTGCCAGCGCGGTGGTGTTCGACGCGCTCGACCGGCTGTTCGCCGAGGGTGAGCCGAGTGTCGGCGGGCGCGGCATCGTGGCCGGATTCGGCCCCGGGATCACCGCCGAGATGGCGCTCGGTACCTGGACCCGCGGCGCGCCGCCCGTCGAGCACCGCCGGCGCGGGCGCACCCGGGGCCGGGTCACCGGGCAGCGGTCCGCGCCCGTGCACTCGGCGGTCTCGCCCGTGCGGCCGGGATGAGGCCGCCGAGCCGACCGTCCGCCAGATCCGAACACCGGGAGATCCCGATGAACGCGAAAACCTCCGCCCCCGCCGGCTCCGCCGGGGCGCCGGTCACCGACTGGCTGGCCTGTCCGCGCTGTCGGGCGCTCGTGTACCGCAAACGGTTCGAGCGGGCCGACGGGGTGTGCCCGAGTTGTGGGGCGCACGCGCCGCTGAGTGCGGCGCGGCGGCTGGACGCGCTGCTCGACCCGGGCAGCGCCCGGCCGTTGACCGCCGCCGAGACGGTGCACGATCCGCTGTCGTTCGCCGATCTGAAGCCGTATCCGGACCGGTTGTCCGCCGCCCGAGCGGCCACGGGGCACGCGGACGCGGTGCGGGTCGCGGCCGGCACGGTGTTCGGGTATCCGGTGGTGGTTGCCGCTATGGACTTCGCCTTCATGGGCGGCAGCCTGGGCGTCGCCGCCGGGGAGGCGGTGGCGATGGCCGCCGAGGCCGCGCTGGCCCGGCGGGCGCCGCTGGTCCTGGTCACCTCGTCGGGCGGGGCGCGGATGCAGGAGGGCGCGCTGGCCCTGATGCAGATGGCCAAGACCGCGGCGGCGATGGCGGCGCTCGACGAGGCCGGCATCCTCACCGTCACGGTGATCGCCGATCCGACCTACGGCGGGGTGGCCGCCTCATTCGCCACCCTCGCCGACGTGGTGGTGTGCGAACCGGGGGCGCGGATGGGGTTCGCCGGTCCGCGCGTGATCGAACAGACCATCGGGCAGCGGCTTCCGGACGGCTTCCAGACGGCGGAGTTCCTGCTGCGGCACGGCCTGGTGGACGCGGTGCACCCGCGCGGCGAACTGCGCCGTACGCTCGCGGTCCTGCTCGCCTCGGCGTGCGGGCACCCCGACCGCACCGGCCCGCCGCGCGCCGGTCGGGACGATCGGGTCGCGGAACTGCCGCGTCCGGCACCGGCGACGGTGGTGCGCGATCCCGCGCGGCTCGCCGTGCGGTCCGCGCCGGAGGTGGTCGCGGCGGCCCGGGACCTGCGGAGGCCGACCACCCGCGACCACCTCGCGTACTGGATGGACACCTTCGTCGAACTGCGCGGCGATCGGGCGGGCGCGGACTGCCCGGCGATCGTCGGCGGCCTCGGCACGGTCGAGGGCCGGCCCGTGGTGGTGCTCGGCCACCAGAAGGGGCACACCACCGCCGAACTCGTGCGGGCCAACTTCGCGATGGCCTCGCCCGCAGGCTACCGCAAGGCGATCAGGCTGGCCCGGCTCGCCGAGAAGATCGGCGTACCGCTCGTGACGCTGATCGACACCCCCGGCGCGCATCCGGGGATCGAGGCGGAGCAGCAGGGCCAGGCCGGGGCGATCGCGGACTGTCTGCGGGTATTCACCGGGCTGCGGGTGCCCGTGGTGGCGGTGGTCACCGGGGAGGGCGGCAGCGGCGGGGCACTGGCGCTCGGCGTCGCCGATCGGGTGTTGATCGGCGCGAACGCGCTCTACTCGGTGATCAGCCCCGAGGGCTGCGCGGCGATTTTGTGGAAGACCCGGGAGGAGAGCCCGGCGGCGGCCCGTGCGTTGGGTCTCGACGCCCGGTCGCTGCTCGAACTGGGCGTGGTGGATGGGGTGGTGCCGGAGCCCGAGGGCGGCGCGCAGGCCGATCCGGCCGCCGCGAGCCTGATCCTGCGGGACGCGGTGCTGGGCACGCTGGACGAACTCGCCGTGCTCGAACCGGCCGAACGGGTGCGCCGACGGCGGCGGCGACTGCGCGGCTTCGGACTGCCCGGGCCGACCGCGACCGGTTCGGACCGGGCGCGCTTCGAGGACACCGACGAGGAGGAATCGGCATGACCGGCGCCGATCACCAGGGCCCGGCGGCCACCCTGGCCGCCCTGCACGCCGCGCTCGACCGGGTGTTGCACGATGCCCCGCGACCGCCCACGCACGTCGTGGTGCGGTCCGGAGGGGAGAGCATCGAGCTGACCTGGTCGGCCGCGGTCGCCCCGCCGCCCGCACCCGAGGCGGCCACACCCGCGCCGGTCGAGGCGGAGCGCCGGCCGGCGGAGAGCGACGGAGACCTCGTCCGCGCCCCGCTGGTCGGCACCTTCTACGCCGCGCCCGAACCCGGGGCGCCACCGTTTGTCGCGGTGGGCGACCTCGTCGAGGCGGGCCAACAGGTGGCCATCATCGAGGCGATGAAGCTGATGAACCCGATCGAGGCGGACCGCGCCGGTCGGGTCACCGCCGTACTGGTCAAGAACGGCGAGGGGGTCGGCTACGACGAGCCGCTCTTCGAACTCGACTGCGACGGGCAGGGGTGAACCACCGTGTTCGACACCGTACTGATCGCCAACCGCGGCGAGATCGCGCTGCGTGTGGTGCGCACCTGCCGGGACATGGGCATCACCAGCGTGGTGGTGCACTCGGGGGTGGACGCGGACTCGGCCGCGGCGCGGGCCGCCGACCGGCGGATCAACATCGGCCCGGCCGATCCGCGCCGGAGCTACCTCTACGCTCCGGCGGTGATCGAGGCGGCCCGGCTGACCGGGGCGCAGGCCGTGCATCCCGGATACGGATTCCTGTCCGAAGACCCGGACTTCGCCACCATTTGCGCGGAGAACGGGCTGGTCTTCGTCGGCCCGGCGGCCGAGGTGATGGCCCGCCTCGGCGACAAGTCCACCGCTCGGCAAATGATGGCCGACGCCGGGCTGCCGGTGGTGCCGGGCTCGCGCGAGCCGGTGGGCACCGCCGACGAGGCGGCCGAGGTGGCGCGGCGGATCGGCTACCCGCTGATCGTCAAGGCGGTCGCGGGCGGGGGCGGGCGCGGGATGGCGGTGGTGCGCGACGCCGGCGCGCTGCTGCCCACGTTTCGGGCCACGCGCGCCTCGGCCCAGGCGGCGTTCGGTGACAACCGCGTATACATGGAGCAATACCTGTACGGCGCCCGGCACATCGAGATCCAGGTACTGGCCGACGGGCACGGCAACGTGGTGCATCTCGGCGAGCGCGACTGTTCGGTGCAGCGCCGACATCAAAAGCTGGTCGAGGAGTCGCCGGCCCCGGAGTTGCCCGCCGGCCTGGCCGATCGACTCGCCGGCTACGCGGTGGCCGGGTGCCGGGCCGCGGGGTATCGCGGCGCCGGCACCTTCGAGTTCCTGGTGCGTGGCGCGGAGGCGGCGTTCATCGAGGTGAACTCGCGGATCCAGGTGGAACATCCGGTGACCGAGATGGTCACCGGGATCGACATCGTGCGCGAGCAACTGCGCATCGCCGCCGGGGAACCGCTGGGCTTCGACCAGGATCGGGTGGAGCGGCGCGGAGCCTCGGTGGAGTGTCGGATCAACGCCGAGGACCCGGCGCGCGACTTCGCGCCGTGCCCCGGCACGCTGACCGGATTCCAGGCGCCGGGCGGGCCGTTCGTCCGGGTCGACACGCACGCGTTCCCGGGGGCGCAGGCCCGGCCGGAGTACGACTCGCTGCTGGCCAAGGTGGTCACGTGGGGGCAGGACCGGGATCAGGCGCTGGCCCGGATGCGCCGGGCGCTGGGCGAACTGCGAGTGGAGGGACCGGGCGTGCACACCACGGCCGGGCTGCTCGCCGACGTGCTCGACGACCCGGACTTCCGCGCGGGCCGCCACGACACGACCCTGCTCGATCGACGGTCGGCGTCCTGACGACAGGGGGTGCCCCGGCCGGCCGAGGAGCCTTCGAGGCGTCGGCCGGTTCGGTGCGCCGGATGTCCACATGATCTCGCCCCCATCGCCGGACGCGATGGGGGCGATCTTCTCGCTGTTCGACTGTTTCCCATGTCCGGATCCCGATGTCACCGACCGGGTGGATCGGGATCCGCGACGATGAGCGCTCCTCTGGTGTGGCGGGCCTACGGCGGGTAGCGGTGGCCCGGGTCGGAGGTGTGCGGACTGCCCGGTACCGACGGCCGGTGTGGCTTGTCCGGTTTCCCCGGCTTCCCCGGCTTCCCCGGCTTCGACGGGTGTTCACCACCCGGCTTGTCCGGTTCGCTCGGGTCGGGCAGCACGAAGCACTTCGGGTTCGGCGGGGTGCACGAGGCAGGCTTGTCGATCCCATTCGGCTCCGGTGGCTGTTCGCCCTTCGGGTGGGGGTGGTGCGACATGTCGTCCTCCGTAGTAGTTGGGTGGGGTTGCGGTGCTCCTTTTCTGCGACCGCTCCTCCACTCTCACGCAGCGCCGTCCCGGGCGCATGTGATCACGGTCCCGGCCCGGTCCGGGGCATGTCCCGGGTGTGTGGGCCGGGTCGCGGGATCACCGCACGCACGGTGGTGCCCTGTGCGTCCCGGGTCGCGGTGAAGGTGCCGCCCAGTTCCTCGGCTCGATCGGCCATTGAGCGCAACCCCACCCCGCCGCCCGCGGCATCGGGGCCGGCCGGGTCGGGAGGCAGGCCCACACCGTCGTCGGTGATCTCGACGGTGACCCGGGTCTCGCTGATCCGGACCGCGAGCGCGGCGTGCCGGGCGCGGGCGTGCCGCACCACGTTGTTCAGTGCCTCGCCGCAGATCCGGTAGACCGCGACCTCGACGGCGGGGGCCAGTTCCGGCGGCGGGTCGGGGTCGAAGGTGATCTCGATCCGGGGGTGCCCGTCGCGGCCGGTGTCCAGGCGGTGTGCGGCGTCGCGGAGCGCGCCGGCCAGGCCCAGGCGCAGCAGCGCGGCGGGGGCGAGTCCGTCGGTGATCCGACGCAGTTCGGTGATCGCCTCGCCGATGCCCTGCGAGGCGATCACGAGGGTGCCGGCGGCGGGGGTGTCGGGGGGTACACAGGCTCGGGCAGTGTCGACCTGGAGGCGGGTGCCGGACAGCGCGGGGCCGAGGCCGTCGTGCAGGTCGTGGCGTAGTCGGCGGCGGGCCTCCTCCCGGGCGAGCACGATGCGCTCGCGGCTTTCCTGCAACTCCTCGTACAGGCGCAGCGACGCGACGGCGGGGGCGGCCTGGTCGGCGAGGAAACGCAGCAGGTCCATGTCCTGCCGGTCGAGCGTGGTCTGGCCGACGCGTGGCGGTACGGACAACCGGCCGATGAGGGCCCCCTCGTAGGTGAGCGGGAATTCGGTGCGGTCCTCGGGGAGAGCGCCCAGCCGGGCGAGTTCGCGTTCCCCGCGCCGGGTGTCGACGACGACGCTCGCGCCGGGCAGGCCGAGGGTGTGTACGACGGTGCGGCACAACAGCTCGGGGGCCGCGCCGGGAGCGACCGCGCGACTGAGCTGTTCGGCCAGGTCGCGGACCACCTGGTAGGGCTTGGCGCGTTCGCCGTAGTAGAAGCGATCGACCAGGCGCGCGCCCCAGCCGACGGTCGGGCGCAGCAGCGCACCGATGACGAGCGCACCGCCGGCCACCACGATGGCGCCGGAGCTGTCGGCGCCGGGCAGGCGGTCGGACAGTTGCACGGCGATCGCCAGGTATCCGCCCATGAGCACCGCGGCCAGCGCGAACGCGGCCAACGCCCGGGAGACGGAGCGGTCCAGATGTCGGCGTCGGTCTCGGGCGAAGGCGTACGCGAAGGAGAGCTGCCACACGACGATGCCCCCGTAGATCAGGAAGTTGTAGATCGAGTCCGAGAGTTCGAGGTGGTAGCCGAGGAATTCCACGGCGAGCCAGAACACGTAGGGCAACAGCGGTAGGAAGCGCACCGGGTGCGGGCCGGGGGAGCGCACCCAGCGCACCGTCATGATGGTCAGGCTCACGGCGATGACCAGGGGCGGGATCAGATCCTGGTGCGGGGTGACCCAGTCGTTCAGCCACCGTTCCGCGTCGGCCCACACGCCCTGGTCCAGGAAGCCGGGCAGCCCGTACCAGTCGAAGCCGGCGTAGTCGCGGTAGGCGTGTACCGCGCTCCACACCGCGACCAGCGCGGCCCAGACCCGCACGACGCGGGAGCGTGGCAGCCGGCCGTCGGGGAGCCACAGAGGCAGCGCGTACATGGTGAACAGGTACACGGTGTCGGAGATCAGCCACAGCACGATGGCGAAGGCGGACCAGCCCGGGCCGGCGTCGGCGAACACCGCGCAGAGCAGGACCGCGTAGCCGACGGTGACCGCGACCCCGGTATAGAGCAGCAGGCGGCCCAGACCGGGTGCGGAGCGACGGGCGAGCACGAACAGGCCGGACAGCGCGAAGCCGCAGCCGAGCAGGACGAACACACCGGTCAGGCCGGGGTTGGGGGCCAGGCGCGGGTCGTCGAGGTGGGTGATCAGCAGAACCAGGGCGACCAGGCAGCTCAGCAGGCTGACGGCGCCCGCTCCGTAGACCCGGGCGGGTCCCGCCCGTTGCTCCAGCGCGGTGATGGGCATGTGGCCTCCTCACGGGACGTCGGCGGGGGACGTCGCGGACGAGTGGAGCCGGGCCGCCCCCGGCGGATCCGACACGTGGGTGCCATCTGCGTTCGCCGTTCCCAGCATGCGGCTCCCGTGGTCCCGGGCGCGGGAGGCACCGGTCCCGAGGCGGTCCCGAGGCGGGTCGGGACACCGAGGGGGGCCGGGTGAGCGGGGAGCGGGCCGGGCGGGCGCCGATTCAGGGTTCGGTGGGGTGGTCGGCGCCCAGACCGACGTCGCGGGCCCGGGCCACCGCCTCGGCGCGGGTGCTCACATGCAGCTTTTCGAAGATGTGGGTGATGTGGTTGCGTACGGTCTTCTCGGCGAGGAAGAGCCGGCGCGCGATGCGGCGGTTGTCCAGGCCGCGGGCGAGCAGGTCGAGCACCTCGCACTCGCGGTCGGTCAGCTCGGGGAAGACCCGCTCGCCGCCGCGTCCGGCGGTGCCCGCGAGCAGCGCGGTCAGCCGGGGTACGGTCTGCGCGCCGAAGACCGCGCCGCCGGCGGCGACGGTGCGCACGGCGTGCAGTACCTCGTCCCGGGCGGCGCCCTTGACCAGATAGCCGCCCGCGCCCGCGCGTATCGCGGCGAGCAGGCTGCCGTCGTCGTCGGACATGGTCAGCACCAGGACCGGCACCGGCGTGTCGGCGACCAGGGCGCGGGTGGCCTCGACGCCCGAACCGTCGGGCAGGTTGAGGTCCATCACGACCAGGTCGGGCCGATGTTCGGCGACCGCCGGGATCACCGCGGCGGCGGTCTCCACCTCGGCGACCACGAGGATGTCACCGGCGCTCTCCAGGGCCGCCCGCAGGCCGGCGCGGAACAGCGGATGATCGTCGACGATCACGATTCGCAACGGCACGGACCCGCATTCACCAACCACGCGGTACATACTACGCGTGAACGGACCGTTACATCTCGTAAGTTCCGCATGTGGCGACGCCGGCGTGGCCACCCGGGCGCCCCGAGCCCGCGCCACGCCCATCGATCGACCCGGTTGTGGCGCAACTGCCCCAACCGGTCAGGTTTTCCGGGCATGGCCCTAGGAACCACCGGCACCCGTCGCTACCCTCCAGCGCATGATTTCCACGGTTGTCTGGGGTACCGGCAACGTCGGTCGCGCGGCCATTCGAGCCGTCGAGGCCCACCCGGCGCTCGACCTCGCGGCGGTGCTCGTGCACAACCCCGACAAGGTCGGCCGCGACGCGGGCGAACTCGCCGGACTCGACGGGGCGCTGGGGGTCGCGGCGACCGACGACATCGACGCGGTGCTGGCCGCCGGGCCGGGGGCCGTGGTGTACGCGGCGTCGGGTGACATCCGCCCCGACGAGGCGCTGGCCGACATCGTGCGGGCGCTCGAGGCCGGCGCGGTGGTGGTCACGCCCGCCCTGTACGCGCTCTACGACCCGACCAACGCCCCGGCGGAGCTGCGCGATCCGGTGCTGGCGGCGATCGCGGCGGGCGGTGGTTCGTTGTTCGTCTCCGGCGTCGACCCGGGGTGGGGCAACGACGTACTGCCGCTGCTGATCAGCGGATTGGGCACCACGGTCGACGCGATCCGCTGCCAGGAGATCTTCGACTACTCCACCTACGACCAGGAGGACTCGGTCCGCAACCTGGTCGGCATGGGCCAACCCATGGACTACGGCGCGCCGATGTTGTGGCCGGACATGCCGACCATGGTGTGGGGCGGGCAGATCCGGCTGATGGCCCGGGCGCTGGGCGTGGAACTGGACGAGATCCGCGAGACGATGGACCGTCGGGCGCTGGAGAGTACGGTGCGGACCTCGACGATGGGCGAGTTCGCGGCGGGCACACAGGGCGCGGTGCGGTTCGAGGTACAGGGCATCGTCGAGGGCGAACCGCGCATCGTGATCGAACACGTCACCCGGATCCACCCGTCGTGCGCGCCCGACTGGCCGACGCCGCCCGACGGGGCCGGGGCGCACCGCGTGGTGATCGAGGGCCGGCCGCGGATCGAGGTCACGGTGGAGGCCACGGACGAGGGCGAGAACCGATCCGCCGGCGGCAACGCCACCGCCGTCGGGCGCCTGGTGGGCGCCATCGACTGGCTCGTGGACGCCGAACCCGGGCTCTACGACGCACTCGACATCCCCCTTCGGCCGGCCGTGGGCAAACTCGGAAGGAAACACGCATGAGGATCGACATCCCCGAGGACAAGGACCCGATCGCCTACGTCTGGGGCGAGATGGTGCCGGAGATCGGCATCGCCGCCTCGACCTTCTCGATGAAGGTCTACGACCACAGCACGCTCGGCCTGCGTGAGTTCGAGGCCGCGCGGTTGCGGATCGCGCAGATCAACGGCTGTGTGTTCTGCCTGGACTGGCGCACCGAACGGGACGGGGAGAAGGTCGAGGACGGCTTCGACGAGGCGGTCGCGCAGTGGCGCACCACCGAGGTCTTCGACGACCGCACCCGGCTGGCCGCGGAGTACGCCGAGCGCTACGCGGAGGACCACCACAACCTGGACGACGAGTTCTGGGCCCGGATGTCCGCGCACTACAGCCAGGCCGAGATCGTGGAGCTGAGCATGGCGATCGGCTCCTGGCTGGCGTTCGGCCGGCTCAACCACGTGCTCGGCCTCGACACGGTGTGCGTGCTCACGCAGCACTGAGGCCGACCGGCCGGGCGCGGTCGCCCCGGTCGCCCCGGTCGCCCGGTCGGCGGGCGACCGGGGCGGATCCCTCCCCGTACGAGCGTTCGTATGGATCGGGAAGGCGCGTGGAGCGATGGAGGCATGAGTCCGACACGTCCCGATTCGGCGGCCGGGCCGGGCCGCGAGCCGGTGGATCCGGCCGATGCCGTCGATCCGGTCGACCCGATGGAACCGGTGGACCCGATCGCGTCCGGGATCACCGATCGGCGGCTGTCGCGCGGTGCTCGGGCTCGGCAGGTGATCGCGCGGCACGCCGTCGACGTGGCCTCCATGGAGGGGCTGAACGGTCTCGGCATCGGTCCGGATCGACGCGGTGCTCACCGCGGCCAACACCGCGCTGCGTCTGGGCGACGAGGACGCGCCGGACCGGGTCCGCCGGGTCGTGGACACGCTGCTCGTACCGCCCGCGTGAGGCCCGGGTGCGCGTGACTGGTCAGGCGGCCCACGGCGGGGTGAACGGCTCCCGGCCGGCGAGCAGGCCCAGGCCGCCGACCGGAAGGATCGCCACCGCCTCGAACGGGTCCGGGCCGGGATTGGCGAGGGTGAACAGCGTGTCCGCCGGGACGATCAGCGCGTCGCCGGGTCCGACGTCGAAGGTGTCGCCGTCCATGGTGACGGCGGCCCGACCGGAGAGCGCCACGAAGATCTCCTCCCGGGACAGGGCGTGCGGTGGACCCGCCGCGCCGGGCTTGAGGGTTACCCGCCAGGCCGAGTTCTCGCTGGAGCCCCGGCTGGGGGCGGCCAACCCGACGAAGGTGGCGTGGCCGTTGTCGAAGACGGGGGCGTCGGCGGCTTTGACGAGCGGCATGGTGGTTCCTCCGGGTGATATCAACGGCTACGGTAGGGATCCTGGGTGTTCAACCGAGATTGACAACCAAGGTGTGCAACCAGAGTTGAACATATGCGGGAGAGGCCGTCAATGGATTTCGGATTGTTGCTCGGGCACGCCTACGAGTCGTTCGTCCAGGAACTGCACGCGCACCTGACCGCCAACGGCGCGACCGTCGTGGGCGCGTCGTACGGCTTCGTGCTGCGCACCCTGGACGTGGCGGCGGTCACCACGAGTCAACTCGGCGACCGGCTCGGGATCACCGCGCAGGGGGCGGCGAAGATCGTCGACGACATGGTGGCGGCGGGATACGTGGAACGGCGGCCCGACCCGGCCGACGGTCGGGCCAAGCGGCTGTACCTGTCCCCGCAGGGCCGGGAACTGCTCGATCGGGTCCGGGCGTTCCACGCCGATTTCGAACGCCGCCTTGCCGAACGGCTGGGTGCCGAGGAAGTGGCGACCACGCGCGAGGTGTTGTCTCGCGTCGTGGCGACCACGCCCGACTCCACGCGCCTGTTCCGGTCCGTGTGACCGCCTCCGGACACGATCGAGTCGTGCCGCGCGGACGCGGCACGACTCGGGTTCGGGGTGGTGCGCGCGGGCTCAGACCACGCCGGCCGTCATGTCCATCAGGCGGGACAGGACCGTGTCGCCGGAGGCGGTGACGCCGTCGTGCTCCCACTCGTTGGTGACCCAGGTGCGGACCGCGCCGACCTCGCGGGCGGTGCGCAGGGACAGGCCGGCGTCGACGTACATGTCGTCGTGGTAGACGATCGCCGCGACCGGGACCCGGTTGGCGGCCAGCCGCGCCGGGTCGTACAGCGGCGCCCAGTCGGCGCGTTCGGCGAGCAGGTTGGCGGCCTCGGCGAACGGGCGCAGGCCGGCGATCTCGTCGAACATCCAGGGGTGGATGGTCTCGCCGGTGAGCAGCAGCGGGTCCGCGTCGTCGGCGAAGTCCGCCAGAGCGGTGTGGGTCCGCTCGGCGGCCCATCCGGTGGGGCCCGCGCCCTGGGCGTAGATGGACTCCTGGAGCACCGCGTACAGCGGGTTGTCCACGAAGCCGGTCAGCGTGGCCACCTGGCGCAGGAAGGTGTCGGAGAGTTCGCCGGTGGCGGGGTCCAGGGCCTCGTCGAGCAGCCAGTGCACCCGCTCGAAGCCGTCGCCCATGCCGAACACCTGGCCCAGGGTGCGCAGCCGACGCACCGTCAGCACATCGCCGTCGGGCAGTCGCACGCCGCCGTCGGCGACCGTGTCGGCGATCCGGCGCAGCCGGGCCACGTCGTCCGGGTAGCGCTCGCGGAACTCGGCGTTCTTGTCCCGGATGCGCGGGTAGGTCAGCGCGTACACGTCGTCGGCCGTGGCGGACAGGCCGGGCAGGCCGCCGGTGATGTGGCAGCGGTGCAGTCCCTCCGGGGCCAGCGACAGGTAGCTGAGCGTGATGAACCCCCCGTAGCTCTGACCGAGCGTCTCCCAGGGCTCGTCGTCGCACAACGCGCGGCGGATCGCCTCGGCGTCGGCGACGATCGAGTCGGCGCGGAAGTGCGCGAGGTGGGCGGCCAGTTCGTCGGCGGAGCGGAACCGGGCGGCGGCCCGGGCGGTCACCGGGGTGCTGCGTCCGGTGCCGCGCTGGTCCAGGAGCAACACGCGGTGGGTCCGGGTGGCGTGCCGCAGCCAGCCGGGGGAGCCGGAGATCGGCCGCGGCGACTTGCCGCCCGGACCGCCCTGGAGATACAGCAGCCAGGGCAGCTTCTCGTGGGCGCGGGCGGGATCGACGACCTCGCGGGCGAAGACGTCGATCCGGGGGCCGGTCGGATCGTGGTGGTCCAGCGGCAGCGGGAACACGTGGTCGGTCATCGTGTATCGGTGGTTCATGGGGGAGTTCGCCCTAGTCTTCCGGTGTGGACTCGCGCGCCCGGTCGGACCAGAGCGAGCGGATGTGGCCCAGGTGTTCGCTCATCGCGCGGCGTACGCCGGCCGCGTCTCCGGCGAGCAACAGGTCGAGGATCTCCTCGTGTTCGCGGGCCGAGGCGACCAGCGCGCCGCGTTCGGCGAGTCGGGTGAGGCCGTACAGGCGCGAGCGCTTGCGCAGGTCGCCGACCACCTCGACCAGGCGGCGGTTGCCGCCGAGTTCGAGCAGGCCGAGGTGGAACTGGCGGTCGGATTCGAGGTATCCGATCAGGTCGCGGCGTTCGGCGGCGGCCACGATGGCGGCGGCCACCGGGCGCAGTGCCTCCAGGGCCGCGTGGTCGGCGGTCTCGGCCAGGCGTTCGATCACCGGGATCTCGATCAGGGCCCGGATCTCGGTGTATTCGTCGAGGTCGCGGCCGGACAGCGCGGTCACCCGGAAGCCCTTGTTGCGGACCACCTCGACCAGACCCTCCTTGACGAGGTCGAGCATCGCCTCGCGCACGGGGGTGGCCGAGACGCGGAACTGGGCGGCCAGGCTCGGTGCCGAGTAGACGACGTCGGGGCGCAGCTCGCCGGCGATCAGGGCGGCACGCAGCGCGTGTGTGACCTGATCGCGCAGACTGCGGTGCTCCCGCACGGACGGCAGGTTCAGCGAGCCCGGGGTGTCCCCGGCGCCGTTCCCGAGGACGTGCCCGCTCGATACTTCGGCGTCCGCGCTCATCTGGTGTGCCCCTCCTCGGGACCGGATACGATCCGGCCTTTGTACGATGTGCAATGGCACAGCGTAGCCGCCGCCGCGCCCGAAGCCTCCTTTCCGTCGTGATCTCTTTGTGCGCCGGGGCGCCGACCGGGCCCCGGCGGGCCCGGCCGTGGTCCGGCCGTGGGTCGGTCGTGAGTCGACCGCCCGGCTACGGCGTGCCGGTGGGGTCCGCCGGGAGCAGGCTCACGGTGCGTACCGAGGTGTAGAAGTCGGCGGCGGCGCGGCCCTGTTCGCGGGGGCCGTGGCTGGATGCCTTGGTGCCGCCGAAGGGCATGTGGAAGTCGACGCCGGTGGTCGGCGCGTTGACCTTGACCAGGCCGGTGTCGATCCGGTCGACCACGGTCAGCGCGGCGTCGAGGTCGCGGGTGTGTACGGAGGTGACCAGGCCGTGCGGCACGTCGCGGGCCAGTTCCAGGGCCTCGGTGAGGTCGGCGGCGGTCTGTAGGACGGCGACCGGGCCGAAGACCTCCTCGCGCAGGATCGGGTGGCCGGTGGGAACCCGCTCCAGGATGGTCGGGGCGGTGTACCAGCCGGGGCCGTCGGGGGTCTCGCTCGTGGCCAGGACCCGGGCGCCGGCGCCGGTCGCGGCGTCGATCGCGGCGCGTACCCGGTCGCGGGCCGCCTCGCCGATCACCGGTCCGCACACCGTGGCGGCGTCGCGGGGGTCGCCCACGGTCAGGGCGCGGGCGGCGGCGGTCAGCGCCGCGCGCAGCGGCTCGGGGTCGCCGACCACGATGATCCGGCCGGTGGCGGTGCACTTTTGGCCCGCGTAGCCGAAGGCGGCGGCGATCAGCTGGCCGGCGGTGGTGCGCACGTCGGCGTCCGGGAGCACCAGCGCGGCGTTGCAGCCGCCCAGTTCGGCCTGTACCGGGATGCCCCGGGCGGTGGCGGCGCGGACCACCTCCTGCCCCACGGCGGTGGAGCCGGTGAAGGAGACCACGTCGGCGGCCTCGACCACGGCCGCGCCGGTGGCGGCCTCGCCGGGCAGCACGGTGAACACGTCGGCGGGCAGCACCTCGGCCAACAGTTCGGCCAGGCGCAGTGCGCAGCCCAGGGCCTGCGGGGCGGGCTTGAGCAGGACCGCGTTGCCCGTGGCGAGCGCGGGCGCGGCCTTCCAGAGCGGGATGGCCAGCGGGAAGTTCCACGGGGTGATCAGCCCGGCGACGCCGTGCGGGCGGCGGCGGGTGAGCAACAGGCCGGGCCCGGCGGCGGGTTCGTGCACCGTGCCGACCGGGTCGTAGGCCTGCTGGGCGTTGTGGCGCAGGATGGCGACGGCGCGGGCGACCTCGCCGCGGGCCTCGGCGATCGGCTTGCCGACCTCGCGCACGATCAGGTCGGCGAGGTCGCCGGCCGCGGCGGCGAGCCGGTCGGCGGCGGCGTCGAGCGCGGTGCAGCGGGCGCCGGCGCCCGCGTCGAGCCAGGCCCGCTGTGCGATCCGGGCCCGCTCGGCGGCCCGACGCACGTCGGCGGGCGCGACGGCCGGTGCCTCGGCGACCTGCGTGTCGGGGTCGGCGGGGTCGTGGCTGCGGACGGGCGGTGCGGTGGTGGTGGTCACGATGGCAAGCCCTTCGGGAAGGGAACGGCGGGGGCGGTCGGCGTCGGTGCGGCCGGTCGGCGGCCCGCGACGGGCGGGGCTCGGGGCGGTGCCCGGGGTGGGCGAGGGTGGCGTCGCGGGCCGGAGGCGGGTGTGGGCCGGCCGGTCGGGGGCCGGTGGGTCGGTCAGCTCAGCCCGGCGGCGACGGCGCGTTCGGTGGCTCGGCGCACGGTGTCCTGGGCCTCGGCGGAGAGCGGGCGGCGCGGGGGACGGCAGGGCCCGCCGGACTTGCCGACCACATCCATCGAGAGCTTGATCGCCTGGACGAACTCGGTGCGGGTGTCCCAGCGCAGCAGCGGGTGCAGGATGTCGTACAGCTCGCGGGCGCGGACCAGGTCGCCGGCGCGCGTGGCGTGGTACAGCTCGGCGCAGGCGGTCGGCAGCACGTTGGAGAAGCCGCCGATCCAGCCCTTGGCGCCGCCGACGGCCAGCTCCAGGAGCACATCGTCGGCGCCGGCCAACAGGTCGAGGTCGGGGGCGAGTTCGGCGATCCGGTAGGCGCGTCGGGTGTCGCCGCTGAACTCCTTGACGCCGACGATGTGGCCGTCGGCGTGCAGCTTGGCGAGCAGTTCGGGGGACAGGTCGACCCGGGTGTCGAACGGGTTGTTGTAGGCGACGATCGGCAGGCCGACGGCGGCCACGTCGGCGTAGTGCGCGTGCACCTCGGCGTCGTCGGCGCGGTAGGCGTTGGGCGGCAGCAGCATGACCGCGCGGGCGCCGGCCTCGGCGGCCTGCTCGGTCCAGCGGCGGGCCTCGGTGGAGCCGTACGCGGCGACTCCGGGCATCACGCGGTCGCCGCCGACGGCCTCGATCGCGACCTCGACCACGCGGGCGCGTTCCTCCGGCGTGAGGGTCTGGTACTCGCCCAGGGATCCGTTGGGCACCACGCCGTCGCAGCCCGCCTCGACCAGCTCGCGCAGGTGCTCGGCGAACGCGTCGTAGTCGATGCTCAGGTCGGCCCGCAGCGGCAGGGTGGTGGCGACCATGAGGCCGCGCCAGGGGCGCAGGGTGCGGTCGGCGGTGGTCGGTGCGGACATGGGAACTCCTTGACGAGTGAGGCGAATCGGATGGTGGCGCGCACTGCGGAGGCGGCCCCCGGGCGCCCTCGGCGAGTGTTCGCGCGGGCCCGGCGCGGGCCGAGGGGCGGGTGACGGGGGAGGGCGGGCGCCGGTCGTCGGCGAGGCGTACGACCGGCACCCGGGCGCCGGGGCCGGGGGTGCGGCGCCGGTGCCGGTCCATGTCGGCTCGTGCGACGTCGTTGTCGCAGGGATCCGCTCCGGTCACCTCAGTACAATGTCACATGGCTCCAGTGTTGCGCCAGTCCCATGCCGGAGGCGGCCAAAAAATGGCCACGAAGGTAAAACCGCAGGTGAAAAGTAAAGACAAGGTAAATACAATGTCGCACCTCAAATGTGACACTGCCTAAACCTTGACCCTTGGATCACCCGTGGGCAGAGTTCCCCACCACCACCCACCCCGCCGCCTCCCGAGAGGCTCGCCAAAGATGACCACCCTCGCGCCCCCCACGGATCCGCCGGTCGAGGAGGATCCGCCCGTCACCCGACCGGCCCCCGCCGGGCTGCGCCCCTCTCAACTCGCCTGGCGACGCTTCCGCCGCGACCGCACCGGGATCGCCGCCGCCTGCGTCGTCGCCGTCTTCGTCGTCGCGGGCCTCGGCGCACCGCTGTTCGCCAAGCTCTACGGCAAGGACCCGTACACCACCTACGGCCAGAACCGCCCCGGCCTGCTCAACGAGTTCGGCTTTCCGATAGCCCCCAACGGCGGCATCTCCGGCGACTTCTGGCTCGGCATCGAACCCGGCCTCGGCCGGGACGTGCTCACCCAACTCCTGTACGGCATCCGCACCTCGCTGCTCATCTCGCTCGCCGTGGTCGTGGTGGTCACCGTGCTCGGGGTGCTGGTCGGGGTGACCGCCGGATACCTGGGCGGCGGCACCGACTTCGTCGTCGGCCGGGTGATCGACGTGATGCTCAGCTTCCCCTCGACGCTGTTCTTCATCGCCTTCACGCCGGTGGTCACCTCGCTGCTCACCGAGCCCGGCGAACAGATGTCCTCGGTCCTGCACGCGGGGGTGATCATCGCCGTGCTCGCCGCGTTCGGCTGGGCCTCGGTGGCCCGCCTGCTGCGCGGTCAGGTGTTGTCCCTGCGCAGCCGCGAATACGTCGAGGCCGCCCGGGTGATCGGGGCCTCGCCCGGCCGCGTGGTGCTGCGCGAACTGCTGCCCAACCTGGTCACCCCGATCCTGGTCAGCGCCTCGATGGCGGTGCCGACCTACGTGACCACCGAGGCGGCGCTGTCCTACCTCGGCGTGGGCATGGTCGAACCCACCCCCGACTGGGGGCGGATGCTGCTCAAGGGCGCCGAGGTCTACAAGACCGACATCACCTACATGTGCGTGCCGGGCATCTCGATGCTCGTGTTCGTCGTCGCCTTCAACCTGCTCGGCGACTCGGTCCGCGACGCGCTCGACCCGAAGAGCGACCGCTGACCACCGCGCTCCTCGCGATACCGCACCAGCACGGCAAACCCTCGGAAGGAACCATGACCCTGCGCACCGGTACCACCAGAGCCACGCTCGTCACGCTGGTCCTCGCCCTCGGCGCGGCCGCGTGTTCCAGCGGCGGCGGCACTTCCGACGGCGGAGGGCCCGGCAAGGGCGCCGCTCCCAAGGCCCAGGTCCGCGCGGTGTCGATCGGCGCCGCCGCCGAGTCGAAGGGTCCGGCCAAGGAACTCCCCGGCGCCAAGCCCGGCGGCACCGCCACGGTCCTGGAGCGCGCCGACTTCAACCATCTCGACCCGGCGCGCGTCTACGTCTCGCACGAGCAGACCGCCGAACTGCTGATCTCGCGTCAGCTCACCACGTACAAGCAGGAGGGCGACCACACCACGCTGGTCGGCGACCTGGCCACCGACACCGGCACCAGCCCCGACGGCGGCAAGACCTGGACCTTCACCCTCAAGGACGGGCTCAAGTACGAGGACGGGTCGCCGATCACCGCGCAGGACGTCAAGTACGGCATCGAGCGCTCCTTCGCCAAGGAGATCACCGGCGGCCCGACCTGGATCCAGGAATGGCTGGTCGGCAACACCGACTTCCGCTCGGTCTACGACGGCCCTTACGGGGGCCGCGAGTTGGACGCGATCAAGACCCCCGACGCGCGTACGATCACCTTCGCGCTGCCCGCGCCGCGCGGCGACTTCCCGTTCGCGGTGGCGATGCACACCAGCACCCCGGTGCCGCGCGCCAAGGACACCAAACTCGAGTACGACAAGCACCCGTTCTCCAGCGGCCCCTACAAGATCTCCGGTCGCGAGATCGACAAGTCCATGACCATGGTGCGCAACGAACACTGGGACCCGAACACCGACGCGGTCCGGCACGCCTACCCCGACCAGTGGAAGTTCGAGTTCGGCGCGTCCAACCAGCAGATCAACGAGCGGCTGATCGCGGCGAACGGCAACGACCGCAGTGCGATGACCTTCCGTGTCGCGGTCGGCCGCGAGGTGGCCCAACAGGTGCTCACCACACCGGAGTTGAAGGCCCGCACGGCGGACGCGGCCACCCCGTACACCGAGTACTTCGAGATGAACAACCGGCGCCTGACCAACCCGAAGGTGCGCCAGGCGCTGATCGCGGCGTTCCCCAAGGAGCAGGTGCGACAGATTCTCGGCGGCCCCGCCTACGGCGAGTTCGCCACCACGCTGATGGGCCCGACGGTGCTCGGCTTCGAAGCGTACGACCTGGCGGGTGTACCGCCCACGGGTGATGTGAACAAGGCCAAGCAGCTGCTCGCCGAGGCCGGCACGCCCAACCCCACCATCACCTACGCGTACAACCAGACCCCCATGTGGGAGCAGGTCTCGGTGACCATCGTCCAGGCCCTCCAGCAGGCCGGCTTCAAGGTGGTCCCGCAGCCGATCAACGACAAGAGCTACTACACCGAGATCGGCCGCGTGGACAACAAGTACGACCTGTACTGGGCCGGTTGGGGCGCCGACTGGCCGAGCGCGGCGACCGTGCTCCCGGCCAAGTTCGACGGCCGCAAGATCATGGACGACGGCTCCGTGTACAGCCTGTACAACAACCCGGCGATGAGCACCGAGATGGACCGGATCACCGCGATGTCGGACGTGGTCGCCGCGGGCAAGGAGTGGTCGAACCTGGAGAAGAAGATCATGGCCGACGCCCCCGTGGTGCCGTTCGTCTACCGGCGCCAACTGACCCTGTACGGTCCCGGCCTGGGCGGCGTGCGGGTCGGTTTCATCGGCTCGACCTATCCGATCGACGTCTGGGTCAAGTAGCCCCGGGCGAGGCGGCCCCGGCTCCGGCCGGCGGCGCGGGCGGGAAGGCTCCCCCCTTCCCGCCCGCGCCGCCCACGCCGCCGGGCCGCCCGGCCACCCCCAGGTCCGACCTCCAGTGAGGGCCCATCCCCATGTTCCGATTCCTGGTGCAGCGACTGCTCGGCGCGGCGCTGATCCTGTTCGTCGTCTTCACCGTCACCTTCTTCCTGTTCTTCGCGATGCCGGACGACCCGGCGCGGTTGTCCTGCGGCAAGACCTGCACCCCCGAGACGCTGGCGCTGATCCGCCGTGACCTCGGCCTGGACGAGTCCGTGCCGATGCAGTACTGGCACTACATCGTCGGCGTCTTCGCCGGCCGCGACTTCGGCGCCTCGCACTGCTCCGCGCCGTGCCTGGGCTACTCGTTCGTCAACCACGAGCCGGTCCTCGACACCCTGCTCGACCGTTTCCCGGCCACCCTGTCGCTGGCGCTCGGCGCCTCGGTGATCTTCCTCGGCGTCGGTATCATGATCGGCATGCTCGCGGCGCTGCGGCGCGGCACCTGGCTGGACAAGTCCACCATGGCGCTGTCGCTGATCGGCGCCTCGGTGACGATCCAGTTCCTCGGCGTGATCGCCCGCTACGTGCTGGTCGACCAACTGCGCTGGTTGCCCAAACCCGAATACCTGCCGTTCAACGGTGATCCCGGCGGCTGGATGGGCGGGTTGTTGCTGCCGTGGCTGACGCTGGCCTGCGTCCAGGCCGCGGTGTACTCCCGACTGACCCGCGCGTCGATGATCGACGCGCTCGGCGAGGACCACGTGCGCACCGTGCGGGCCAAGGGATTGACGTCGCGTCAGGTCTATCTGAAACACGCGTGGCGCGGCGCGATCACCCCGGTGGTGACCGTGTACGGCATCGAACTGGGCGTGCTGCTCGGCGGCGCGGTGGTCACCGAGACCACCTTCAACATTCCCGGCATCGGCAAGCTCGCGGTCAACGCGGTCGCCAACTCCGACCTGCCGATGATCACCGGAGTGGTGCTGATCGCCGCCACCGCCATGGTGCTCGCCAACGTCGCGGTGGACGCCGTGTACGCCGTCATCGACCCCCGGGTGCGTGTGTGATGACCCCTCCGCTGCTTGCGGTCCGCGACCTGCGGGTCCGCTTCGCCACCGAGGGCGGCGTGGTCAAGGCCGTCGACGGTGTCTCCTTCGACGTCGAACGCGGCCGTACCCTCGGCATCGTCGGCGAGTCCGGCTCGGGCAAGAGCGTCACCAACCTCACCCTCCTGGGCCTGCACAACCCCGCCCGCACCACCGTCGAGGGCAGCGCCGTCCTGGACGGCACCGAACTGGTCGGCGCGTCCGAACGCACCCTGCGGGACCTGCGCGGACAACGCGTGTCGATGGTCTTCCAGGACCCGCTCACCGCGCTCTCCCCCTACTACACGGTCGGCGCGCAGATCGTGGAGACCTACCGGCGCCACACCGGCGCCGGCCGCCGCGAGGCGCTCGACCGGGCGATCGAGATGCTGGACCGGGTCGGCATCCCCCAGGCCGCCCGACGCGCCCGGGAGTATCC
Organism: Embleya sp. NPDC020630; assembly: GCF_044334985.1. Classification (NCBI taxonomy): domain Bacteria; kingdom Bacillati; phylum Actinomycetota; class Actinomycetes; order Kitasatosporales; family Streptomycetaceae; genus Embleya; species Embleya sp. NPDC020630. Next base: position 408,188 of record NZ_JBIRUB010000006.1, on the reverse strand, counting down.
GCACCTGTTCTCCGGGGGCATGCGCCAGCGCGCGATGATCGCCATGGCGCTGGTGTGCGAACCCGACCTGCTGATCGCCGACGAGCCCACCACCGCGCTCGACGTCACCGTCCAGGCCCAGATCCTCGACCTGCTCGGCGAACTCCAGGCGCAACTGGGCACCGCGATCATCCTGGTCACGCACGACCTCGGCGTGGTCGCCGACGTCGCCGACGAGGTGCTGGTGATGTACGCCGGTCGGGCAGTCGAACTCGGCCCGGCCGCCGAGGTGTTGGAGAACCCCAAGCACCCGTACACCCGGGGCCTGCTCGCCTCGGTGCCGCGGCTGTCCGACCCGCTGGACCGCCCGCTGCGACCGGTGCCCGGCGCACCGCCCAGCCTGCTCGCGCCGCCGCCCGGCTGCGCCTTCCACCCGCGCTGCGCCCAGGTGATCGCGGGGCCCGGATCGCCGTGCCGTACCCAGGCGCCGGTACTCGTGGGGGAGGGCGACAGCGGACATGCGGCCGCCTGTCACCTGGAGGCGGTACCCGTAGCGGTGGGGACCGGGTCGGTGGCGGCGGCAGTCGGGTCCGCGGAACGGGAGCAGGAGCGGGCGCAGGTGCCCGACGCGCGAGAAGGCGGGAAGAACGTATGAGCACATCCGAGGCGCCGCTGCTCGAAGTGGCGGGACTGACCAAACACTTCCCCGGGCCGCGCACTCTGCTCCGCCGCCGAGTCGGAGCCGTCCGCGCGGTGGACGGCATCGACCTCACGGTCGAGGCCGGCGAGAGCATCGGACTGGTCGGCGAGTCGGGCTGCGGCAAGTCGACCACCGGCCGGCTGATCACCCGCCTGCTCGAACCGAGCGCGGGCACGATCCGGTACCGGGGCCAGGACATCACGCACGCCTCGCGCCGCGAACTCGCGCCGATTCGGGCGCAGATCCAGATGGTGTTCCAGGACCCGTACTCGTCGCTGAACCCCCGGCACACCATCGGCGGCATCCTGCGCGCCCCGCTGGACGTCAACAACATCGACCCGCCCGGTGGTCGGCGCAAGCGGGTTCAGGAACTCCTCGACACCGTCGGCCTGAACCCCGAGCACTACAACCGCTTTCCGCACGAGTTCTCCGGCGGACAGCGGCAACGCATCGGGATCGCGCGGGCGTTGGCCGCCGGGCCCAAGCTGATCGTGGCCGACGAGCCGGTGTCCGCGCTGGACGTGTCCATCCAGGCGCAGGTGATCAACCTGCTCGCGGACCTGCGGCGCGATCTGGGCATCGCGTTCGTGTTCATCGCGCACGACCTGGCGGTGGTCCGGCACTTCTGCGACCGGGTCGTGGTGATGTACCTGGGCCGGGTGGTGGAGAGCGCGGAACGCGGTGCGCTGTACGAGAACGCGCATCACCCGTACACGCACGCCCTGTTGTCGGCGGTGCCCGGCGCGGTCGGACCGGACGGCGGCCGGCGCGAACGTATCCGGCTGACAGGCGACGTGCCCAGTCCGATCAACCCGCCCTCGGGCTGCCACTTCCGGACCCGCTGCCACAAGGCGCAGGACGTGTGCGCGACGACCGCGCCGCCGCTGTCCGCCCTGGCGGGGGATCCCGGGCATCGGGTGGCCTGCCACTTCCCGTCGCCCGCCAAGTCCTTGGCGTCGGTGGGGGGATAGGACCCCGGCCGGACGGGGGCGGCCGGGTGGGGGATGGGGGGCGGGGCGGGCGGCCGGTCATGGCTTGGCGGGCCGCCCGCCCCGTGGAGGCGCCGGTGAAGGGCCGATCCCTTCACCGACGTTCGGTGCTTCGGTGCCACCACCGCCAGGCCCGCTCGACCGGCTGCCAGGCGGGGTTGCCCACCGATTCGACGGTGGGCCGACGCGGCGCCGGTTGGTCATGCCGGGCGGCGTCGGGACCGAACACCGCGGCCGGAACCACGATCACGATCACCACGGCCACCACGATCGGCACCAGCACCCGACGAGCGGTGCGGGACGGGGGTTTCGGGCGGCGGGTGTCGGAGCGGCGGAAGTCGCCGTGGCCGGGGGTGACGGACATGGGGAGAGTGTGGCGCGGCGTTCATGAGGATTTCATGATGCGGCGTTGACGTGGCCGGAGCGGTGGTGCCGGGGTGGGTCGGGTCAGGGTTCGCGGGGCTCGGCGGGCTCGCGAGGCGGTTCGGGGCGGGATTCCGGGGCCGGTTCGGTCGGCAGGCGGAGTTCGGCGACGGCGCCACCGCCGGGGGCGTCGGTGATGCGGGCGGTGCCGCCGTGCAGGTCGGCCACCCACCGCACGATCGCCAGGCCGATTCCGGTACCGCCCGTCGGGCCCATGGCGCGCCGCTCGAAGACCCGCTCGCGGTCGCCCTCGGCCACCCCGGGCCCGCGGTCGCGCACCCGTACCGCGCCGTCCGCGACCTCGACGTCGATCGCGGCATCGCCGCCGCCGTGTTTGACCGCGTTGTCCACCAGGTTGCGCACCGCCTGGGCCAACAACTCCGGATCGCCGCGCACCACGGTCGGCTCGGTCCGCACCGTGAACCGCGCCCCGGACGGCGGCAGTTCGTCCATCACCTGCTCGACCAGCTGATCGAGCCGCAGCGCCTCGCGCTCCACCTCCTGCGTGCCGGCTTGGACCCGGGCCCGCACGAGCAACCCGGTGACCAACCGGCCCAGTTGATCCACCAGACGTGTCGCGCGGGCCAGCTCCCTCGGTGCGGTATCCGGCGCAGCCGCGCCTGCGGAGGTGACCAGACGCAACGTGGCCAACGGGGTGCGCAGTTCGTGTGCGGCCTCGGACAGGAACTGCTCCTGCTGCTCCAGCGTGCGCAGCGCGGGCCGCATGCTGCGCCCGGACAGCAGGTGCCCGGCCAGGCCCGCCGCCGCGGCCAGGGCGAGGCAGCCCAGGAACAACCAGCGCACGAGCCGATCGTGGTCGCGCCGACCGGGTCCCGGGTCGGCGACGGCGATCAGCGCCGCGTCGACACGATCGCCCTCCCACACCGGCGCCGCGGCCACCCGCACCGTGCGGCCGTCGCGCCCCTCGGCGTCCCAGGCCACGGCCGACTGCACCTCCCGGGCGTCCGCGCCGATCTCGGTCAGTCGCTCCGCGCTCGGCAGCAGCGGCGAGTCGGCGGGTTCGGCGTAGGAGCGTCGGGGCACCCCGGCCGGATCCCATTCGACCACGGCGATCGCCACGTCCCCCTCGACGAGTTCGTCCTCGTGCAGCGAGTCGAGGCGCAGCGTCCCGTCCTCGTAGTAGAGGGCCCGGGACAGGCCCGACACGCGGCGGTCGAGGTCGTTGTCCAACTCGCGGTCCCGGGACTGGCCGTCGATGGACCCGGCGACCACGGCGAGCACGACCAGGCAGACCGCCGTGGTGAGGGTGAACAGCGCGGTCAGCGTCCAGCGCAGGCGGCGCAGCCGGGCGACGGCGGGGCGGAGGGGCCGGCCGGCACGCGTGGGCGGTGGGTCCGGTGCCCCGGTCGCCGATCGTGCGCGGAATCTCACGGGGTGCCGGCCGCTTCGTCCCCACCGATCACGAAGCCGACGCCGCGCACCGTCCCGATCAGGGCCGGCGGGCCGAGTTTGCGGCGCAGTTGGGCGATCACCGCGTCCACGACGTTGGACATCGGCTCGGCCATCTCGTCCCAGCAGCACTCGATCAGGTCGGCGCGCGGCACCACCTGTCCGGCGCGGGCGGTCAGCAGTTCCAGGACCGCGAACTCCTTGACCGTCAGCGTGAGCAGCACCCCGGCCCGGCGCACCCGGCGGCGGGCGGTGTCGATCTCGACGTCGCCGACCACCGAGACCGGCGGCCGGGGCTGCTCGGCGCGGCGGCACAACGCACGTACCCGGGCGGCCAGTTCCTCGAAGACGAAGGGCTTGACGAGGTAGTCGTCGGCGCCGCCGTCGAAGCCCGCGAGCCGGTCGGGAACGGCGTCCATCGCGGTCAACATCAGCACCGGGGTACGTGCGCCCGCCGCGCGCAGCCGGCGGACCAGGTCGAGGCCGTCGCCGTCCGGCAGGCCGCGGTCGACGACCAGGCAGTCGTAGGTGTTGACCGCGACCTTGAGGTCGGCGTCGCCGATGCGCCCTGCCGCGTCCACCGCGAACCCGACCGTCTGCAATCCGGACACCACGGCCCGACCCAGATCCGGATCGTCCTCCACCACGAGCACACGCATGATCGTGAGCTTAGGCCCTGTCCGGCGTGGGCTCCGGTCAGTGGGTCCGGACGGGGTCCGGGCCGCGCGTGAGTTCCCACCACGGGCTGACCTGGACGGCGTCGTCGGTGTCGACCCGATCCCCGGGGCGCGGGATGGCCAGCCGTACGTCCTTGGCCTTGGCCTCCTGCCACAGCCGGTCGACCGGTTCGGCCCACGGGTGCAGGGCGAGGTCGAAGGTCGCCCAGTGCACCGGGAGGAGCACCTTGCCGCCCAGGTCCAGGTGGGCGGCGACGGCCTCCTCGGGGTTCATGTGGATGTCGGGCCAGCTCGGGCTGTACGCGCCGATCGGCATCAGGGTCAGGTCGAAGGGGCCGTGCGCGGCGCCGATCCGGGCGTAGCCGTCGAAGTAGCCGGAGTCGCCGGCGTAGAACACCCGGCGCTCGGCGCCCGCGACCACCCACGAGCCCCACAGCGTGTCGTTGCGGCGCAGGGTGCGGCCGGAGAAGTGGCGGGCCGCGGTCGCGGTGAAGCGCAGACCGGCGACCGTGGCGTCCTCCTCCCAGTCGAGTTCGACGATGCGGTCGGCGGGGACGTTCCAGCGCTCCAGGTGGGCGCCGATGCCGAGCGGGACGAGGAAGGGCGCGGTCTGGGTGGCGGTGAGCGCGCGTACGGTGGCGCGGTCGAGGTGGTCGTAGTGGTCGTGCGAGATGACCACCGCGTCGACGTTGGGCAGGGCGGCGAGCGGGACCGGCAGTGGATGCATCCGGCGGGGGCCGACGAGCTGCAAGGGGGAGACGCGGTCGCTCCACACCGGGTCGAAGAGCACGCGGCGGCCCTCGATCTCGACCAGGGTGCTCGCGTGGCCGTACCAGACGGCGCTCACGCCGTGCGGGGACTGCGGCACGGTCGGGGTGGCGACCAGGGGTACGGGCGCGGCGGGTCGGCGCAGGTCACGGTCGCGGAGCAGGTCCGCGATCAGGCCGGGCGCGCTGCCGGCCGCGACCAGGGCGGCGGGTACGGGGTTGTGGAACGCGCCGTCCCGGAACTGCGGCGAGCGGTGCACGCGGGCCAGGCGTTCGCCCTCGGCCTTGCCGCCGAGCTCCGCCGGGACGTCCCGCAACGCCCAGCCGGCGGCGGCCAACGCCAGCCCACCCGCGACCAGTCGGCCCGCCGATCGGATTCCCGCCATCGATCACACTCTCCTCGTGTCGTCCTCAGGCACTTCAACCGACGACGGGTGTGACACGTTCCCCAAACCCCGATTCCCGACGCATCCACCACGAGCGCGCCAGTTGCCCGGCCCGCACACCCGGCTCGCAACCCCGGCCCGCCGACCCCGACCGCGTCCCCGCGTCCCGCGCCCGCCGCGTCCCGCGCCCGCCGCGCAACCCCGGCCCGCCGACCCCGACCGCGCGCCCGCGCCCCGCGCCCGCCGCGTCCCACGTCCGCCGCGCAACCCCGGCCCGCCGACCCCGACCGCGCTCCCGCGCCCCGCGCCCGCCGCGCCCCCGCGCCCCGCGCCCGCCGCGCCCCCGCGTCCCGCGCCCGCCGCGCCGTGCGTTCGGTCGGCTTCGTTGTTGTTGTGTTCTGGATTGCTTGATTGCATCATGCAGTTGATGGATTGAGTCAAGCGAAGCGAGGGTGCGCGCGATGGACACCGGTGAGTTGTTGGACGACCACGACGCGGTGGGGCTGGCCGATCTTGTTCGGCGGCGGGAGGTGTCGCCGGCGGAGTTGCTCGATGCGGTGCTGCGGCGGATAGAGGAGCGTGATCCGACGCTGCGCGCGTTCGTGTCGACACGTGTCGCGGCCGCCCGGGCCGAGGCGGCGGGGGAGTTGCCCGACGGTCCGTTGCGAGGGGTGCCGTTCGCGGTGAAGGACCTCGGCTGCGACGTGGCCGGCATGGTGAGCAGTCAGGGCTCGCGGCTGTTCGCCGACGCGGTCGTGACGCGGGACGGTGCGCTGACCACGCGGTACCGGCGGGCCGGGCTCGTCGTGGTCGGCAAGACGAACAGCCCCGAGTTCGGCAAGAACGCCAGTACCGAACCGCTTCTGCACGGCCCCTCGCACAACCCCTGGCGGACCACGCACTCCACCGGGGGCTCCTCCGGCGGTTCGGCCGCCGCCGTGGCCGGGGGCATCCTGCCGGCCGCGCACGCCAACGACGGTGGCGGCTCGATCCGGATCCCGGCCGCCTGCTGCGGGCTGTTCGGGCTCAAGCCGTCGCGGGGCCGGGTGCCCGACGACCAGGGCCTGTCCGCCCTGGCCTACCCGCTGTCGATCGCGCACGCGGTCACCCGGACGGTCCGCGACTCGGCCGCGCTGCTCGACGTGGTCGCCGGACCGCTGCCGGGCGACCCGTACGCGGCGCTGCCGGCGCCGGCGGCCGGATCGTTCCTGGCCGCGCTCGACGCCGCGCCCACCCGGCTGCGGGTGGGGTTCGCGACGGCCAACGTGGACGGGGTCGCCGCGCACCCGGCGGCGGTGCGCGCGGTGGAGCGCACGGCCGCGCTGCTCGCCGAACTGGGTCATCGGGTCGAGGAGGCCGCGCCGGTGTGGGACGGACCGGCCACGGGGCAGGCGCTCGGGCAGGTGATGTCGGCGGCGACGCACGCCCAGATCGAGGACCGGTTGGCCGAACTGGGCCGGGAGTTGCGGGAGGACGACATCGAGCCGTTCACCCGGGTGATCCACGAGCGCACGGCGGCGATGCGGGGGCCGGATCTGGTCCGGGCGTTGCAGACCGTGGTGCGGATCGGGAGGGAGGTGGCGCCGTTCTTCGAGGCGTACGACGTGTGGTTGAGCCCGACGTTGGGCGTGCCGGTGCCCGAACTCGGCGTGCTGGACACGAGCGACCCGGCGAGCATGTACGCGCACGCCGCCGAGATGACCTGGTTCACCTCGGTGTTCAACGTGACCGGACTGCCGTCGGCGAGTGTGCCGGCGGGCTTCGACGAGGCCGGGTTGCCGGTGGCGATCCAGCTCACCGGACGGCTCGGCGCCGAGGCGCAACTGCTGCGGTTGGCCGCGCAGTTGGAGGAGGCCGCGCCGTGGCCCCGACAGGCGCCGTGGCCGCCGGCGGTGCTCGGCGCTTGATGCCGACGTCGCCGTAGCCCCGAACGTTCGGGCGCGGTCGGGATCGCCTTCGCCGCAGGAAGAGCCGGTTGAGCCGGAGCGTGGTCCGCAGGTCCGGCAGCGCATCGGGATGGACCCCCGCGCGGGACGGCGCGGGGGTCTGCGGGGTGCCGAAGTCGCCGGGTAGGTGCGGGAGTCGGCCGGCTATCGGGCCGCGAAGCGTGCTCAGGTGGGGAGCGCCGCCGTGAGCTCGACCTCGACCAACTGCCCCGGGAAACCGAGTTGCGCGACGCCGAGGAGCGTACTCGCCGTGGTGAACGCGGGTGCGAGGTCGGAGCGGGTGAGGCGGGCCCAGGCGGCGCCGAGGACCGCGCGGTCGGCGCTGACCACGTAGATGACGGAGCGAACGACGTGCTCCGGCCGGGCGTTCACCGCCCCGAGGGCGGCGAGCGCGTTCGCGGCCACCTGGTCGATCTGCGCGTCGAGATCGCCGGGGCCCACCAGTGCGCCGGATCGGTCGAGCGGGCACTGGCCGGACAGGAAGGCCGTTCGCCCGGCCTCCACGACCGCGATGTGGTGATAGCCGGGCGTCGGGTGCAGGTCGTCGGGGTTGATGCGCGTGATGTCGGTGCTCATGAGGGCGAGTCTGACGATCGGGTGGAGGCGACGCACCGGATTTTCGGGCCGGTCGTGGTTCCGCCGCCGGGGCCGACTGCCGCAAGATAGTAGCCATGGACATGGTAGCCATGTACTGTAATTGTCGTCGGCCCGGCGATCACGAGCGCCACGGCGGCACTGGCTCCCGGGCTCGTATTCGCACCAACCAAGGAGCAACCATGACCATCACCGCACCCCCGGTCACCCCCCGCGCCCTCGCGCTGGCGCACTACGCCGGGCGGGCCCTGCTGGAGCGGGTGTTGGCCCGCCACGGGGTCACCTTCCATCAGGGCGTCACGCTGCGGGTCGTCGCCGTCGCGGACGGGCCCGTCGGTCGCGACGAGCTCGTCGGCGAGGTGACCGGTTCGCTGAAGGAGTCCGAGTCCGTGGTGCGCGGCGTCGTCGAGGAGTTGGTGGCCGCGAAGCTGGTCGAGGCGGACTCGGCGGACGCGGCCCGGCTCCGGCTCACCGACGCCGGGCGCACGTTGTACGACACCACCACGGCCGAGACCGCCGGGATCTCCGCTCGCGTCTACGCCGACATCGCCCCCGAGGACCTGGCCGTCGCCGGCCGCGTCCTGGCCCTGATCACAGAGCACGCGAACGCCGAACTCGCCCGCGCCTGAGGGGCGTTGGGCGCGGTCGGCGATGGCGGGTCAGTCGGCCGGGTGGAAGTCGTACGGGAGTTCGTCGTAGACGTAGTAGACGCAGTCGGCGCCCGGTGCGCATTGGCCCCAGTGCACGGCCTTGCTCGGGTAGGACAGGAAGTCGCCGGCGCCGACGCGGTAGCGCTTGTGGCCCTCGACGTTCCAGAGCACGGTGCCCGACACGCCGACGACGTGTTCCGGGCTGGTGTGCCAGTGGGGGGCGAAGCGGGTGCCCGCCTCGAGCGTGAACATCGCCTCGGACGGACCGGTCCTCGGGTCGCCGGTGAGTTGCACGTACGTGCAGCCGGCCAGGCCCTCGCACGGTGTGCCGACGCCGGGGCGGTGGTGGTGGTAGACGACCTTGTCGTGCGTGGCGGCGGCAGTGGGTGCGGTGTCGGCCGAGGCCGAGGCGACGCTGCCCACGGTGAGCGCCGGGGCGAGGGCCAGGACGGCCAGGAGACCCCGGCTCCGCCGCCGACGTGCCCATGTACGAGTTCGTGCCATGACGACTCCCCGAGAGTGCGCAGGCCCGAAACGGTATTCGGACCGTGGTCCGCTTAATTTAGCGGACTGTGGTCCGTTTGTCTTGTCCGTGCTGGGTCATTCCAGGGGTCGGCCCGGTCGAGGGCGGCCGAAGAGCAGGTCGTAGCCCGGCGGGAGTTGCAGGAGCAGCCGGTTCATCAGGTCTTCGCCGGCGGCGTCGGCCACCACGCTCAGCACCGCTCCGACGTCCCACAGCGCGGTCTCGTCGGTCGCGCCGTCGATCCAGGCGCCGGTCGCGCGGACGAAGCGCTCTGCGCTGAGCGGTTCGTGCGCGGGGAGCGGGTTGAGCAGTACCAGCGCACAGGTCTCCGGCAACCGCGAGGCCAGTTCGGCACGTTCGGCGCCGACCAGGTGGGCGCCCAAGAGCGCGAGTACGACCCGGATGGCACGTTCGGCCTCTTCGGGCGAGGAGTATTCGCCCCGCTCCCGGACTGCCGCGAGGAATGATTCCCATCGCATCGGCATGTGCATCGGACCTTCTTTTCCTATCGGTCTGCGGTGCGGGGCCGCCGGCGGACACGGGGCACGGCACGGGTGCCTCGGGCCGTCGTTCGACCCGGGTCGGCGCACGCGGCTTCGGGGCGGGAGCGGTACGCCCGGGGGTCGGGAAAACCCCGGGGCCGGCCGCCTCCGGGGCTCCCGCTCACGGGGCGGGTGCGTGCGGATGCGCGTCGGTATACGCGCGCCTCCTCGAGTCTCCGACGCGCATGGGGTGACCCCATCTATTTAACTCTCCACCTCGCGCCGGCACGAACATTCGCCGCCGAATCGGGACGGATTGTGCCGTCGGGCGCCGGGCCGGTGTCGTCTTCCCGGCCCGCGGATTCACGCCGAGTGGCCTTCGGTGGCGGGACGTGACCGACCGCCCCGCCCTCGCTCGTGGGTTCGGGCGGTCCTCGGGTGCGCCGGGTCTTCCCGTGAAGCTCGTTCGGGTGTGCGCGGGTGTTCATGTGCCGGACATCGGTCGCCGGCCTACTGAGCCGAACCGTTTGGCCAACTCGACTTCTGCCTGGAGTACTTCCGTGCCCACCACCCGTGGCCGCGACATACCGGTCCCCGCCGGTCGCGCCGCCGCGCTCGGGCGCGGGTCGGGCATGGCGTGCGATTGCCGAGTGGTGGTCCTACGCGGCGCCGCCTGCCGGAACGTTCTCGGCTGAGTCTCCCCGAGTCGGTGTACCGCACCACCCGGATGCCCCTCGTACCACTGCCACCTCCCCGTACCGGAAAGGAATCGACGACATGTCTGGGAGCTCGCTCACCCTTGTGCGCCCCACCGCGCCGAAGGAGGGTGATCAACTGACCTTCCGCTTCGCCACCGACGCGCCGCACCCGAAGAACTGGGTCGGGGTGTACGACGGCGCCCGCGTGCCGGGCAACGGGGGTTCGCTGGTCTGGAAGTACGTCACAGCCGCCGAGGGCGAGGTGACCCTGGAGACCCAGGGGCTCACCGACGGGCCGTACACCGCCTACCTGTTGGCCAAGGACGGCTACGGGATCCTCGCGCAGAGCGCGCCGTTCGGCTTCGCGGCCCGACCGGTGCCGCCGCGGCCCCGGTTCGCCGTCGACACGCTCACCACCTCGGCGGTCGTGGCGGGGGAGGCGGCCGTGGTGCGGTTGGCCGGCCTGTGGACCGCGGCCGACGGGCAACAAAACGGTCGGGGCGTCACGTTCCGGGCCCGCGGCGGCGACGACTGGCTGAGCGTCGGCGTCGACGGCACCGTCACCGCGAAGGCCCCGCGCGCCGGCACGCACCACCCGGGTGTACTGACCGTCGAGGGCCGCGACGGCGCGACCGGCGCTACGTCGCAACTCGCCGTGCAGGTGCCGGTGCGGCGCAACCCGCGCGGCATCGTGTTGAAGGTGGCCACCCTCGACGTCTGGGACGGGGGTCGGCACGTGGACGGCGCGCTCACCAAGCTGCTGCGACTCGTGCTCACCCAGGGCCTGGACGTGCTCGCGCTCCAGGACACCGGCGGCACGCTGGGTACTTCGCTGGCCGAGGCGCTCGGGTGGGCGGTGTACGAGGACCCGGGAGGGCTCGCGCTGATCAGCCGGTATCCGCTCGCCGACACGCGGCCCGAGGATCGTGATCTGCCCGCGATCGCCGCCACGGTGCGGGCGCCGGGCGTGCGTCCCGTGCGGGTATGGAACGCGCGTCTCGACGAGGGCGACTACGGGCCGCTCGGGATCCGACGGGGGCGCACCCCCGCGCAGGCGGAGGCGGCCGAGTGGGCGAGCCTGCGCTATCGGCAGGCGCAGAACCTGGTCACCGCGATGGCCCCGGACCTGGGCGCGTCCCGGGACACCCCGGTGCTGCTGGCCGCCGCGCTGTCCTCGCCCTCGCACCTGGACTGGACCGTACGCACCGCCGGCAGCCACGGCACGACGGGCCCGGTGCGCTGGCCGGTCACCCAACTGCTCGACCAGGCCCGCCTCGTCGACGTCTTCCGGGCCGCGCACCGCGACCCGGTCCGCGAGCCCGGCAACACCTGGTCGCCGGTGGACCCGGCCCAGCCCCAGGACCGGATCGACGCGCTGTACACGGCCGGGCCGCTGTCCGCCGACGAGGCGCACATCCTGGTCACCGGCTGGCCCAAGCCGATCCCGGACACGGCCGCGAACGGCTGGCCCAGCGACCATGCCGCCGCCGTGGCCACCTTCGGCGTCCGCGCCTGACTGCCCGTCAATACCCCTTTCCCGAAAGGTCGCTTCGCCATGACCGAGTTCAGCCGCCGCTCCTTCGTGGGGGCCTCCGCGGCCGTCGGCGCGGCCGGCGCGGTGGGTCTCACCGCGACGCCCGCGCAGGCGGATCCGGATCCGGCCGTGGACGCCGCCCGCCGGCCCGCGCCGGGCAGCATCAAGGACGTGCGCCACGTGGTGATCCTGATGCAGGAGAACCGCAGCTTCGACCACTACTTCGGCGCGCTCGCGGGCGTGCGGGGCTTCGCCGACCGGCAGGGGCTGGTCCTGCCGGGCGGCGGCGACGTGTTCCGCCAGCCGCACCCGGGCCGCACCGATGGCGGCTATCTGCTGCCGTACCGGATGGACTCCACCAAGTACAACGCGCAGAACGCCGGCGGCCTCCCGCACGACTGGAGCACCGGGCACACCGCGGTCAACAACGGCGCGCAGAACCGCTGGGTGGCGGCCAAGGGCGAGCGGTCGATGGGCTACTTCACCCGGGAGGACATCCCGTACCAGTACGCCCTCGCCGACGCGTTCACCGTCTGCGACGCGTACTTCACCTCGCTCAACGGGCCCACCGACCCCAACCGGCTCTACCTGTGGTCGGGCACGGCGGGACCCGGTCGGGACGGCACCACGGGGCCGTGGATCGACAACACCCCCGTGACGGACAACCCGGTCGCCGACTGGACCACCTACGCCGAGCGGTTGTCCGCCGCCGGGGTGAGCTGGCGGGTGTACCACAACCCGAGCAAGGACGAGCGCTACGGCGACTACGACGACAACGGGCTGTCGTACTTCAAGCAGTTCCACACGTTCGCCAAGGACGACCCGCGGTATGTGAACGCGATGACCAAGTGGGACCTGAGCGCGTTCGACGCGCACTGCAAGGACGGCACCCTGCCGACGGTTTCCTGGTTGGTCGCGCCGTACCTGTTCAGCGAACACCCCGACGCCGGGCCGAACTACGGGGCGCACTGGGTGAATACGGCGCTGCGGTCGATGTTCGCCAACCCCGAGGTGTGGAAGCACACCGTGTTCCTGCTGATGTACGACGAGAACGACGGGTACTTCGACCACGTGGTGCCGCCGATGCCGGAGCCGGGTACGCCCGAGGAGTTCGTCGGCGGGCGGCCGATCGGTCTCGGGTCGCGGGTGCCGCTGTGGGTGGTCTCGCCGTGGAGCCGGGGCGGGCGGGTGAACTCGCAGGTGGCCGACCACACGTCGGTGCTGCGCTTCCTGGAGACGGTGACGGGGGTCGCGGAGCCCAACATATCCGCGTGGCGGCGCACCGTCTGCGGCGATCTGACCTCGTGCTTCGACTTCGGCCGGCCCGACTTCACCATCCCGGCGCTGCCGGACACGAACGAGCTGATCGCCAAGGCGGACGCGGCCAAGGCGCTGCCCGGTGTGCGGTTGCCCGAGCCCGGCGCCCAGCAGGTGCCGGTCCAGGAACCCGGCTACCGGCCGCATCGGCCGCTGCCGTACCGGCCGTGGGCGGACACGACCGTGGACCGGGGCACCGGTCGGGTGGTGTGCACGCTGGTCAACGACGGCACCGTGGGCTACCACTTCACCGTGTTCCCGAACATCGCGCTGCCGTTCGCCGGAACGCCGTTCACGGTGGCGGCCGGCAAGAGCGCGACGTACGTGTGGGAGGCGGCGGGCACGGACGGCGCCTACGACTTCAGCGTGCACGGGGCGGACGGCTTCGTACGACGCTTCGCCGGCACCGTGGTGCGCGAGCCGCAGCGCGACATCCCCGTGCCGTCGGTCCGGGCCACGCTGCGCGGGCGCCGGCCGGACTCGGCGCGGCTCGACCTGCAACTGGGCAACGACGGCGACACGGAAGTCCGCTTCACCATCACCCCGAACGACTTCGGCGGCACCGCGCGCGACCACTGGATCGGCCCGCGCGCCCACGACTCGGTCTCCTGGCCCACCGACGAACACGGCCGCTACGACATCACGATCACCGCCCCCGACGGCTTCACCCGCCGCTACGCCGGCACGGTCCACCCCTCCGACCGCGACTGACCGCCCTGCCTTCCCCCGGCCCCGGATGCACCGGGCCCGGGGGAAGGCGGCTGTGGGTCGGCTCCCGGTACGAGTGTCGTCCGGTCCCGCCGGTTCGCCGGGTGCGTGCTCGATTCGGGCATCGAGGGCAAACGGCCCGGCGCGGGGACGGGCGGTGTGGGGTGGAAGCGGGAAGCCGGTTGGCTTCTTTGGCTGTGAGTGCAACTGAACGGGGCAGTCTCAGCGTTGATGAACATGACGCACCGTTTCGGGTCGTCGCACATTCACAGTCAGGAGAGGCCATGACCGGTCCCTTGATCCTCGGCCGCAGGGCCCCGGTTCCCATGGGTGGGGCGCCCGTGCTGCCCCGTCACCACTACGACCCGGATCTGTGCGTCAACGTCACCGCGGGTGGGAAGTTGCTGATCCACGCGGTGAACTCCGGTACCTACACCGGCACCCAGGAACCCCGGGGTTACAAGAAGGATGACTGATCACGGCGCGGGCGTCGTGATCGTGGCCACCGAGGAGGATCTGACCGCCGACATGGTGGCGGCTCACCTCCTCGGCGGCCCGACGGCCGTCCTGCGTCTGGATCCGGGGCGAATGCGCGAACGGCCTTTGGTGACCGGGCACTTCAGTGGTGGGCGCTGGCGCACCGTGTTGAGTTCCGGTACCGCGACGGTGACCCTGGACGAGCACTGCGCCGTCTACTGGCGCAAGCCCACCCGCCCCGACACGCCGGCCTCCGCCGAGGAGCGCTGGCGGGCGGACGAGAACACCACCGCGCTGCTCGGCCTGTTGCGCGCGCAGCCGCTGAAGGTGTGGATCGACGATCCCACCGTGGTCGAGGCGTCACGCCACAAACCCACCCAGCTGCGGGCCGCCGCGCGGCGCGGCTTCACCGTGCCCGACACGCTGTTCACCAGCGATCCCGGGGCCGCACGCGCGTTCATCGCCGCGCATCGGGACAAGGTCGTGGTCAAGGCGCTGACCCAGCGGCACACCACGTTCATCCCGACCACGCGCATCCGGCTCTCCGACGACCTGACCGGGATCGCCGGCACCCTGCACTACCTCCAGGCCCTGGTCGAGGACCGGCTGTTCGACGCGCGGGTGACGGTCGTCGACGACCGGGTCTTCGCTGCGGCGATCACCACCGACGGGGAACTGGACTGGCGCGCCGTGCCCGCCGACGCGTGCGAGCACCGGGTGATCACCCCGCCGCCGGACCTGGCACGGGCCTGTGTCGAGCACGTCCGCGATCTCGGACTCACCTACGCCGCCCTGGACTTCGTGGTCACCGCCACCGGTTGGACCTACCTGGAGACCAACTGCGTCGGCGAGTTCGGCTGGATCGAGAGCGCGACCGGGCTGCCGATATCCGCCCGGATCGCCCATACCCTGCGGCACGGCCGCAGCCGACCGAGCGACCCCCTCCGCGCCGTCTGCGGCTGAGCGCGCGCCCCTCGCGTGACCCGAAGACCCGCCGTCATCCCCCAGGCCGTCCACGGTGTCCCGGGTGCCTGCGAAGATCGGGGAATGGATCCGCTGCTCGCCGCCGCGCTGGACGCCCTCGGCATCGCCGACCGCCCGCGTCCGCTGACCGCGCACCACACCAACGCCTGGCGGGCGGGACAGTGGCGGATCAAGACCGCGGAGGGCCCGGCGGAGGCCGTCCCGCTGCGCCACGAGGCGCGGGCGCTGACGCTGTTGCGCAAGCAGGGGCTGTATCCGGTCTCGGGCACGTGCGGGCGCGTGGGCACCGGGTTGTGGACCGCGGTGGAGTGGCGGCCCGGGGTGACTCTGTGGCGGTGGTGCGCCTCCGCCCGACGCGGTGGTCCCGGCCGGGCGCATCACCTGCCGGTCCTGGCACACCGGGCGTTCGCGGGCCTGGCCCGGCTGCACGCGGCGGGCTGGCACCACGGCGACATCCAGCCGATGAACATCCTGGTCACCCCGGGAGGCGAGATCGAGTTCATCGACCACGACCTCGCCCAGCACCGCGACCTGCTCCCGCTGCCGGTGCCCTATCGGGGCGGCATGGACCTGACCACCGCGCCCGAGATAGCCAGGCGCCTCCTGGACACCGGGCCCGGCGAGCACATCGAGCTCAGCGACGCCGCCGAGGTGTACAGCCTCGGCGCCTCCTTCCGGGCCGCGTGGACCGGTCGCCCGCCCGCCACCGACCGGCAGGTCGGCGACGGGGTCGGCGCCGCCGACATCCTGGAGGACATCGCCACCGGCCGGCGCCGCACACCGCTGGTCGACGCCCGGCCGTGGGCGGACCCCGATCTGGAGTCGCTGATCGAGGCGACGATGTCCCTCGACCCGGCCCGGCGCGCCAAGGGCCTGTGAGCCTGGCCTCAGGCGACCGGCGAGGGGAAATCGGTGTCGGTGATCGTGGCGGTGTGCGGCGCAGCCTCGGGGCGTCGGGCGGACACGAGGTGCGGCCGGCGGGCGGCGGCGACCAGGGCGTCGGCGACGCGTGTGTCCAAGCCCGCCTCGGGGTGCCACTGCACGCCGAGTACGAAGCCGTCGCCCGGCAGCTCCACGGCCTCCACGATGCCGTCCCGGGCCCGGGCGCCCACCACGAGCCCCTCGCCGAGCCGGTCCACCGCCTGGTGGTGGTAGGTCGGCACCTCGTACGCCTCCGCGCCCAGCGATCCGAACAGCGTGCCGGGGAGCGGCTCCACCACGTGCGCGGCCAGTGTTCCCGGGGGGCCGGAGTGGTCGCCGTGGCCGACCACGTCCGGCAGGTGCTGGATCAGCGTGCCGCCGAGCACCACGTTGAGCAGCTGCATACCCCGGCAGATGGCCAATAGCGGGGTGTTCGACCCGAGGGCCGCCTCGATCAGCGCGATCTCCCAGACGTCGCGCGCTTCGTTGGCCGGCCCGGTCCGCGGATGCGGCTGCGCGCCGTAGCGCTCCGGCCGCACGTCCGGCCCGCCCGCGATCACCACCGCGTCCACCCGCGCCACCGTCTCGGCCGCCGCCTCGGGCGCGTCCGGCGGCAGCAGGACCGCCAGGCCGCCGGCGCGCCGGAAGTACGTCGGATAGTCGAGGGGGACCAGGACGGCGGGCTGGTGCCACGCGCCCCAGCGGACGGATTCCTCGTGGTAGGTGCTGATACCGATCAGGGGCTTGGGCATGGCGGGCGGCTCGGTTCCTCACGGTGCGCGGCGGACGGGTGCCGGGGTTCGGTGGGGTCGGGGTCGGGGTCGGGCGGGGCCGCGGGGGTCCACGCGTCGGGTACGGGCGGGCGTCCGGGTCAGTCCCGGTCGAGTTCGGCCTCGGCGGCGGCCAGCGCCGCGAACTCCTCCTCCGGCGCGTTCGCCACCAGACGATGCCGGCTGTACAGCGCGAAGTACGCGAGCGCGACCGCGTACACACCCAGCGCGATGAACGCGGCCTCCTTGTCCACCAGGAACGTGGCGACCAGCGCGGAGCAGGCGAGCACGAAGGCGACCGACGAGGTGAGGCTGCCGCCGGGCGTGCGGTACGGCCGGGGCAGGTCGGGTTCGCGGCGGCGGAGCACGATGTGCGACAGCGACATCAGCGCGTACGAGATCGTCGCGCCGAACACCGCGATGTTGAGCATCCGGGCGCCGTCCCCGCTCCAGGCGGCCAGCGTGAAGCCCAGCGCGCCGGGGACCACCAGGCCGAGCCACGGCGCCTTGCGGCGGCTGGTCAGGGACAGGAAGCGGGGCAGGTAACCGGCTCGGGACAGGGCGAACAGCTGCCGCGACCCGGCGTAGATCAGCGAGAAGAACGAGGCCACCAGGCCGGCCAGACCCGCGTAGTTGACGAACCGGCTCAGCGCGGTCGGATCACCGTCGCCCTGGAGCGCGGTCACCAGCGGGTTGCCCGCGTCCAGGACCGCGTTCGACCCGTGCGCCCCGGTCGCGGCCAGGAAGGTGAGCACGGCCAGCAGCAGCAACACGCCGATCGACAGGCCCATCGCCTTGGGCAGCGTACGGGCCGGATCCTTCGTCTCCTCGGCGGCCAGCGGCACCCCCTCCACACCCAGGAAGAACCACATCCCGAACGGGAACGCCGACCAGATGCCGAGCAGGCCGAACGGCAGCCACGAGTTGGCGCCGAGCGCGTCGTGGTCGACCGGGATGTCGTTCAGCCCACCGCCGTCGAACTCGGTGAACGCGCCGACCGCGAAGATCAGCAGCGCCGCCACCGCGATGCCGGTCACCACGAAGCTGAACCGCAGCGCCTCGCCGACGCCCCACAGGTGGATGCCGATGAAGATCACGAAGCACGCGAGGTAGACCGGCCACGACGACTCCAGGCCGAACAGGTTCAGCGACTCCACATAGTCGCCGATGAAGATCACGATCGCGGCCGGAGCCAGGACGTACTCGATCAGGATCGCGGTCCCGGTCAAAAAGCCGCCCCACGTGCCGAGGGCGCGGCGCGCGAAGCCGTAGCCGCCGCCCGCCGCGGGCAGGATCGAGGCCAGCTCGGCCAGCGAGAACACCATGCACGTGTACATCAGGCCCATCAGCGCGGCGGCGATCGCCAGCCCGCCGAAGCCGGCCTCGGCCAGGCCGTAGTTCCACCCGGAGAAGTCGCCCGAGACCACGTAGGCCACACCCAGGCCGGTCAGCAACAGCCAGCCGGCGCTGCCGCGGCGCAGGGCGCGCTTCTCCAGGTAGGTGTCCGCGGTGCCGGGCGCGGCGGTCGTGTCGGTGCCGCCGCCCTGCTTCGTGCGCGCTGCCATGTCGTCGACCACGAGCCACTCCTGACGGGAGGGAGGGTGAGGGGGAGGGGTGATTATTGGTTCGAGCGCATACCTTTGCCGGTCGGGTCGGGGCGGCGCAAGACCCCGGGGCGAATCGATATCGACATGCGCAAGGCCCGGTGGTCCCGCCAAGAAGCGTCGTGGGAGGCCCCGACGGGGCTTCGCGCCGTGCCCGGGAGGCGGGGTGCGACGGGGCGGCGGCAGGTCTCGCGGGGTGTTCGGTGCGGCGGCGCGGCGGGCGCGGAAGACCGTCACGCGCCCGCGATCACCCTCGACCGTGCCGCCCCGTCGCCCCGTCAGGCCAGAAAGCCGCGCAGTAGGGCCGCCGTTCCCGCGCAGTGTTCGCGCATCACCTCGGCCGCCGCGTCCGGGTCGCCCTCCAGGATCGCGTCGACCAGCGCGGTGTGCTGATGCTGCGAATGCTCCAGATTGCGCACCAGCAACGGGATACAGTCCAACAGATCGTTCACGGTGGCCCGAACCGCCGCGTACTGGGCGGCCAGAGAGGGCGAACCGCACAACTCGGCGAGGGTCAGATGCAGCAGCGTGTCGCAGCGCCGATACTCCGCCAGCGGCGCGTCCCGAGTCCGGTCGAGCGCCGCCCGCAACCGCGCGGCCTGCGCCTGGTCCAGACCCTGCGCCGCGCACAACCCCGCCGCGCCCACCTCCAGCACCTCGCGAAAGCGCAGCGTGTCCTCCACGTCCACCCGCGCGATCCGCCGCCGCAGCTCGGCCGCCGAGCCGTCGCCCACCGGCCCCGGACGCTCACGCACGAAGGTGCCGCCGTAGCGTCCCCGGCGGCTCTCCACGATGCCCTGGTCGGTCAGTACCTTCAGCACCTCGCGCAGGGTCACCCGGCTGACCCCCAGCCGATCGGCCAACTCGCGCTCGGCCGGCAGCCGGCCGCCGTCCGCGACCAGGCCGAGCCGGATCACCTGGAGAATCTGCTCCAGCGCCTCCTCGAAGCCGTTGCCCGCGCGAACCGGGCGCAGCAGCGGCGACAACCGGTCCCGGTGGTCCGCCCCCGATACCTCGGCCACGATCCCTCCCCTCCAGCTCTTCCCAATCAATGGTTCACGGCCATACCTTATGGCTTCCGGTTGGACCGACAGGAGGCATTCCCTTGGCAGACCGAACGCCCCCGCTGTCCGTCGACGAGCTGAGCGCACTCGTCGACACCGGGGAAATCGACACGGTAGTCCTGGCCTTCACCGACATGCAGGGCAGGCTCCAGGGCAAGCGCTTCGCCGCCCGGTTCTTCCTCGACGACACGCTCTCCCACGGCACCGAGGGCTGCAACTACCTCCTCGCCGTGGACACCGACATGAACACCGTCTCGGGCTACGCGATGTCGTCCTGGGAGCGCGGCTACGGCGACTTCGTGCTGCGCCCCGACCTCGCCACCCTGCGCCGCACCCCCTGGCACCCCGGCACCGCCCAACTGACCGCGGACCTTGTGTGGCACGACGGCTCCCCGGTCGTGGCCTCGCCGCGCCAGATCCTGCGCCGCCAACTCGACCGGCTCGCCGAACGCGGCTGGACCGCGCACGCCGGCACCGAACTCGAGTTCATCGTCTTCAAGGACACCTACGAAGCCGGCTGGGATCGCGCCTACCGCGGGATGACGCCGGCCAACCAGTACAACGTGGACTACTCGATCCTGGGCACCGGCCGGGTCGAACCGCTGCTGCGCCGCATCCGCAACGAGATGGGCGCGGCCGGGATGACCGTCGAGTCGGCCAAGGGCGAATGCAACCTCGGCCAGCACGAGATCGCCTTCCGCTACGACGAGGCACTGGTCACCTGCGACCAGCACACCGTCTACAAGACCGGGGCCAAGGAGATCGCCGCGCAGGAGGGCATGTCGCTCACCTTCATGGCCAAGTACGACGAGCGCGAGGGCAACTCGTGCCACATCCACCTGTCCCTGCGTGACGAGGCCGGCCGGCCCGTGCTCGCGGACGAGGCCGGTGCCTACGGCATGTCGAAGACGATGCGGCACTTCCTGGCCGGACAATTGGCCGCGATGCGCGAGTTCACCCTGCTGTACGCCCCCAACATCAACTCGTACAAACGTTTCCGTCCCGGCTCGTTCGCGCCGACCGCCGTGGCGTGGGGCCCGGACAACCGCACGTGTGCGCTGCGGGTGGTCGGACACGGCCACGCGCACCGCTTCGAGAACCGCCTCCCGGGCGGCGACGTCAACCCCTACCTCGCGGTCGCGGGGATGATCGCCGCCGGGCTGTACGGCATCGAGCACGAACTGGATCCGGGCGAGGCGTGCACGGGCAACGCCTACACGGGCGACGCGCCGCACGTACCGGGCACGTTGCGCGAGGCCGCCGAGTTGTGGGCGCAGTCCACGATCGCCCGGGACGCCTTCGGCGCGGAGGTGGTGGAGCACTACCTCCACATGGCGCGGGTCGAACAGGACGCGTACGACACCGCGGTCACCGACTGGGAGCGCTTCCGCTCCTTCGAACGTATGTGAGGATCGGAACGTTGTCCGAACACCAGGCACCCGACGGCCGATTCGCGCCGGACGGGCCGCACGAGCACGACATCATCGACCCGACCACCGAGGAGATCGTCGCCACCGTCGCGGCGACGCCCGTCGCCGAGGTGGACGCGGCGGTGGTCCGCGCAGCCCGAGCCGCGGAACACTGGGCGGCCCGCGCGCCCGGGGACCGGGCGCGCGTATTGCGCCGGTTCGCCGTCGTGGTGGACGAACACCTGGAGGAACTGGCCCGGTTGGAGGTCCGCGAGGCTGGACACCCGATCGGCAACGCGCGCTGGGAGGCGGGCAACGTCCGTGATCTGCTCGACTACGCCGCGGGCGGGGCCGAGCGGCTGAACGGCCGGCAGATCCCCGTGGCCGGCGGCCTCGACGTCACCTTCCACGAACCGCTCGGCGTGGTCGCGGTGATCGCGCCGTGGAACTTCCCGATGCCGATCGCCGGTTGGGCCCTGGCCCCGGCGCTCGCGGCCGGCAACGCCGTCCTGCTCAAGCCCGCCGAAACAACCCCGTTGACCGCACTGCGCCTGGCCGAACTGGGCCTGGCGGCGGGGCTTCCGGAGGGACTGTTCCAGGTGCTGCCGGGCGCGGGCCCGGTGACCGGACGGGCTCTGGTGGAGCACCCGGGCGTGGCCAAGGTGGTGTTCACCGGCTCCACGGCCGTGGGCAAGGACATCATGGCCCGCTGCGCCGCCGGGCTGAAGCGGATCACCCTCGAACTCGGCGGCAAGAGCCCGAACATCGTCTTCGCCGACGCGGACGTCGAGGCCGCCGCGGCCGCCGCCCCCGGCGGATTCCTGGACAACACCGGGCAGGACTGCTGTGCGCGCACCCGGATCCTGGTGCAGCGTTCGGTGTACGACCGGTTCCTGGAACTGCTCGAACCGGCGGTACGGGCCTTCCGGGCCGGCGATCCGAACGAGCCCGACACGCACATGGGGCCGCTGATCTCCGCGGCCCACCGCGAGCGGGTGCGCTCGTATGTGCGCGAGGACGCGCCGGCGCTGATCCGCGGCGAGGTGCCGGCCGGCAAGGGCTTTTGGTATCCGGCCACGGTGCTCGCCCCGGAGTCCGCGGCCGACCGGACCGCCGTCGAGGAGATCTTCGGCCCGGTGGCCGTCGTGTTGCCCTTCGACGACGAGGCCGACGCGGTACGGCTCGCCAACGCCACCGCGTACGGCCTGTCCGGATCCCTGTGGACCCGCGACGTCGGGCGCGCGCTTCGCGTTTCGCGGGCCGTCCGGGCCGGAAACCTGTCGGTCAACTCGCACAGCAGTGTCCGCTATTCGACCCCCTTCGGCGGGTTCGGGCAATCGGGCCTGGGCCGCGAACTGGGTCCGGACGCCCTGGTCGCCTTCACCGAGACGAAGAACGTGTTCATCAGCACCGAGGAGAACTAAGTGACCGAGCAGACCCCCGTGTGCCGCCGCCTGGTCGGCCGTACCGCCGTCGTCACGGGAGCGGGCAGCGGAATCGGCCTGGCCACCGCCCGGCGACTGGCCTCCGAGGGCGCCAACGTGGTGTGCGCCGACATCGACGAGGCGTCGGGCAAGGCCGCCGCCGCCGAGGTGGGCGGCCTGTTCGTCCGGGTCGACGTGACGAACGAGGAACAGGTCGAGGCGCTGTTCAAGGCCGCGTTCGACGCCTACGGCTCGGTGGACGTCGCGTTCAACAACGCCGGCATCTCGCCGCCCGACGACGACTCGATCCTGACCACCGGCCTGGACGCCTGGCGCCGGGTCCAGGAGGTCAACCTGACCTCGGTGTTCCTGTGCTGCAAGGCCGCGCTGCCGTACATGCGCCGGCAGGGCCGCGGTTCGATCATCAACACCGCGTCGTTCGTCGCGGTGATGGGCGCGGCGACCTCGCAGATCTCCTACACCGCGTCCAAGGGCGGCGTGCTCGCGATGTCGCGCGAGTTGGGCGTGCAGTTCGCCCGCGAGGGCATCCGGGTCAACGCGCTGTGCCCGGGACCGGTGAACACCCCGCTGCTGAAGGAGCTGTTCGCCAAGGACCCCGAGCGCGCCGCGCGCCGCCTGGTGCACATCCCGGTGGGCCGGTTCGCCGAGCCCGAGGAACTGGCCGCCGCGGTCGCGTTCCTGGCCAGCGACGACGCGTCGTTCGTGAACGCGGCCGAATTCCTGGTCGACGGTGGCATCGCCGGGGCGTACGTCACCCCGATGTAGCCCATCCCATAGGCGGGTTCGACCCGCCGGTGAGCGCCCGCGGGCGCGATCACGCCTACCCGCCCGCGGGTCGGCCGCCGCCGATCGTTCGCGCCGTACGCGACCGGTCGGCGGCGGCATGTCGCGCATGTGGCACGTCGGCGCCCGATCGTCGCGATCTCCGCCAAGGGCGCGGCGTGGGTGGCCGCGAAGGCCCGGACGATGTCGAGGGTTACGGAGCGCAGCGGGCGGGTGCGCAGGTGCGCGACCAGGTCCGGCCGACGGGCCATCAGCACCCGGCCGGCGGCGGTGTTCGGGAAGGCGGGGCCGGCGATCGGCAGCGGCCGGCCGCGGCGGGCCAGGTCGTGTGCGCGATGCGTCGCACGGTCGATTTGGGATCGTGGTGCGGCTGGTCGGTTCGGTCGGTGAAACAGGGCGCATTCGCCGTCGATTTCGATCGGGGCCGAGGTCAGACGCGGTTGCGGCGGTGCAGGCGGACGGCCTTGACCGAGGCGTAGGCGGCGATGGTGGAGAGGGCCGCGCGGATGCCGTTCCAGATGTTCCAGGTGGTTTCGAAGTCGGTGCGGGTCTTGGTCGGGTCGGCGCTGCCGGCGTGGGCGAGTGCCTGGTTGAGGGGGACGTTGACGCCGGAGGTGGTCAGGACGGTGGTGGTGTAGAGGGCGAGGGCGGCGAGGGCCCACTTCATGGCTGCGCCGCCGCCGAGCCTGCGGAGCTTCCAGGCGGCGACGGCGGGGGCGGCCATGGCGGCGGTGAAGACCGCGAAGAACAGCGGGTTCTCGATGCCGGTGTTGATGTCCTGCATGGTGGTCACGAAGCCGGCGTCGTCCTTGGTGCCGAGCCACGGCATGACGACCGCGGAGAACGCGACGTAGGTGCCGGCCATCAGGGTGTTGGTGACGGCGCCGGCGGTGAGCCAGCGGCCGACGGTCGTGTGGGTGCGGGCCGTGGCGGTCGAGGCGACGACGAGCGTGTCGTTGATGGCGGCCATGACGAACTCCCTTGTGGCGATGAGGTGTTGGCGTCGGGGCGGTGGCTTTCCTCGGTGGTCTGCCGTGCCGTTCTTCCGACACCTCAAGATTCGCGGGTGCGTCGCTCCCGAACAACGGCCGATCCCGGAACCGGGGTTAACCCAGGAGTTATCGATGCGGCGAGGGACCGGGACGCGGGCGGCCGGCCGCGCCCGGTCAGGCCGACCATGCTCCCGATCGTGGGGCGTGGTCGAACAGCACCAGGGCCGGCCCGGGGCCGATGGTCAGGAACGGGCGGGGGTCGGTGCCGTCGAGTTCGGTGCTCACCAGCCGTACGCCGGCCACGTCGGGGTCGATGTTCTCGCGTTGGATCACCCGGCCGTCGACGGCGGCCAGCCGGTCGAGCCAGGCCAGTTCCGGGTCGTACCGGTCGACTTCGCCGGTGTCCGGGCGGGCCAGGAACACGGGCGGCGTGTCCGTGTCGAACTCGTCCGGGGTGAGCAGCAGTTCGTCCGGGCCGAGCCAGCCGCCGTTGGCGCCGGGCAGGGCCACCATGCCCTCGTGCCGGCCGACGAGGCGGCCGTCGCGGGCGTCGATCACCACTGTCCGGCCGTCCGCGTCGTGGGTGTCGTAGGTGACGGCCAGTCGGCGACCGTCGGGCGACCAGCCGAGCCAACCGCTGAGGATGCTCATGCCCTCGGTCGACCACAGGCGCCGCCGGGTGCCGGTGCGGATGTCGAGCATCGAGACCAGTACGTCGTCGTCGAGGTCGCCCAGCGTTGCCAGGGAGAATCCGTCCGGGGAGAGCACGGCCTGTCGGTCGAGGCCGTCGGCGCGGGCGTCGAACGTGCGCTGTTCGCCGGTGGCCAGCGTGTGCACGACCAGCCGGCGGGCCGACCGCCACCGGGAGCCGGCGCGGAAGACCACGTGGGTTCCGTCGGGCGACAACGACAGCGCTTCGGTCTCGGGGCCGCGCGGCCGACCCGGTATTCCGACGAAATCGCCGGTGTCGGCGTCCAGGACGACCGTGCGCCGGCCACGTCCGTGGCCCACGACGAGCAACAGCCGGGCGCGGCGGATCACCCGTTCGCGTACCTCGGCCGTCGTCAATTCCCAGGGAGGACGAACCACCACGATGCCCCTGCGCTTCCTGTCCGTCGCCGGTGGCCGGTGCACGCCGCCCGGCCCTTCGCATGATCGCCAGTGTGGCACCGGAGCGGACCCGGCACGGCAAAGAGTCGGTCAGCGCTCAACTCCTCGGCGCGCCGGTGCTGGTGCGGACGACCAGTTCGGGGTGCAGCAGGTGGCGGGCGGCCCGGGTGCGTTCACCGCGCAGGCGCTGGAGCAGGGTCTCGGTGGCGAGCCGGCCCATCTCCTCCCTCGGCTGGTTGATCGTGGTCAGCCCGATGTGCCGAAGCCCGGCCAGATGCGTGTTGTCGTAGCCGATCACCGACACGTCCTGGGGCACCCGGACGCCCGCCTCGGACAGTTCGCCGATGATGCCCACCGCGTTGAAGTCGTTGGCCGCGACGATCGCGGTCGGGAGCGCGTCGCCGGCCAGGAGGACGCGGGCGGCCTCGGCGCCGCCGATGTCGGTGTACTCGCTCGGCACCACGCGCAGGTGGCGGGCCAACGCCAGTCGCCGCATCGCCTGTTCGTAGCCCCGGCGGCGGACCGACGACTGCGAGCCGCCACCGCCGTCCACGTGCACGATGTCGCGGTGGCCGAGCGCGGCCAGGTGCTCGACGGCCAGCGCCGATCCGGTGGCGCCGTCGTCGTTGACCGTGTCCACGTGCCCCGCCCGCACGCCGCGGGCGACCAGGACGGTGGGCACCTGGGACGCGGCCTCCTCGATCGCCGCCGTCTCCACCACGGGGCCGAGCAGGAGCAGGCCGGCGGGGCGGAACTGGAGCAGGCGCTCGACGCTGCGGCGCTCGTGCGCGGGCCGGCGGCCACCGGTGCCCAGGATGATCTCCATGCCGTTGTCGTGCGCGGCGGCCTCGACGCCGTCGACCACCTCGGCGAAGTACGGGTTGTGCAGGTCGGAGATCATCACGCCGAGGGTGCTGCTGTGGCCGGTGGCCAGCGTGCGGGCGTTGAGGTTGGGGCGGTAGCCCAACTCGCGGGCGGCGGCGAGCACGGCTTGCCGCCGGACCTCGCTGACCTTGGGCGAGTCGCGCATGACCAACGACACGAGGGAGCGGGAGACCCCGGCGCGGGCGGCGACGTCCTCGAGGGTGGGACCGGACACTGATGCTCACCTTTCTCCCGGATGCGGCGTTGTCGATCCGACGGCGCGCCGCCGGCCGGGTCGGTGGCGTCGATTGGCGACGACGACTCCACGACGTCGACGTCACGGTGGGAGCGCGACCCGCACAACCGCGCCCCGTCCACCCGGCACCCGAACCTCGGCGCCGTGATCCCCACGATCCCCATGCGGCCGGACCCCGGTCACACCGGGCTCCCGACCGACAACCTGAACCGAAGATACACGCTTGGAGCGCTCCAAAGAATGGAGCGCTCCACTCCGACCGGGCCCGGGCCGCGGCGACCGACCCTGCGAATGGCTGTACTGCCCACTGATCCGGGTGTGTCGACCACGTTCGGCCAACGTGGCGGGTGACCCTTGACATGCTCGGACGGCGAGTATCAGTCTTGTGGCGTTCTCGGATTGGAGCGCTCCAAAAAATGGAGCGCACCAACATGCGGAGTGCTCCGTCGGGCGGGCCCGGGGAGGCTCCTCGATCGGCTCGACTGCCAAGTTCCACCTGCCCACTGGAGAAATGAATCTGATGCGTATCGGAGTCGCAGGCGTGGGGCGGATCGGCGCGATGCACGCGCGCAACCTCACCGACCTGGAGACGGTCGACAAGCTCGTCCTGTTCGATCCCCAACCGGGGCGCGCGGACGCCCTCGCCCGGGAGATCGGCGCCGAGGCGGTCGCCGACCTCGACACCCTGCTCGGCGAGGTGGACGGGGTCGTGGTGGCCACGCCCACCGACACCCACCCGGAGATGGTGCGCCGCACCGTCGCCGCCGGGGTCCCGACGTTGTGCGAGAAGCCGATCGCCTCGGACGTGCCGGCGATGCGCGCGCTGATCGCCGAGGTGGAGGCGAGCGGGGTGCCGGTGCTGGTCGGCTTCCAGCGCCGGTTCGACCCGGCCGTGGTCGAGCTGAAGCGGCGCCTGGACGCGGGTGAGGTGGGTACGCCCTACCTGGTCCGCGCGGTCGGCCAGGACGCCGCGCCGCCGGACTTCGGCTACCTGCCCGCGTCCGGCGGGATCTTCCGCGACCTGCTGATCCACGACCTGGACGCGGTGCCGTGGCTGATCGGCGAACCCGTGGTCGAGGTGTACGCCGGCGGATCGGTGCTGGTCGACCAGGCGTTCGCGGACGCCGACGACGTGGACAACGCGGTGGTCATGCTGCGCTTCGCCGGCGGGGCGCACGCGGTGCTCACCGGCGGGCGGCACAACCCGGCGGGATACGACCACCGCATCGAGGTACTGGGCTCGGCCCAGTCGCTCGCCGTGGGTCTGGACCCGCGCACCCCGCTGACCTCGCTGGAGGAGGGCGGACCGCAGGCCGGGCCGGACGCCTACCCGGGCTTCCCGGAGCGCTTCGCGCGGGCGTACGGCAACGAGATGCGGGTGTTCGTCGAGGTGGTCGCCGGGCGGATGGCCAATCCGTCGCCGGTGCGCGACTCGCTGGGCAGTCTGATCCTGGCCGAGGCCTGCGAGCGGTCGCGGCGCGAGGGGCGCCCGGTGGTCCCGGACCCGCCGACCGTCGACCCGGCGGTGTCGGCGCTCGGCGAGGCGGCGTCGTGAGCGCCCCCGCCGGAGCCGACCTGCGGCTCGCGGGCGCGCCGATCACGTGGGGGGTGTGCGAGGTGCCCGGGTGGGGCCCGATGCTCCCGGTGGACACCGTGCTCGGCGAGATGGCCGCTCTGGGCCTGACCGCCACCGAACTGGGCCCGCCCGGCTACCTGCCGGACGACCCCGCCGCGCTCAAGGACGTGTTGGCCGGCCATGGCCTGGCCCTGGTCGGCTCCTTCGCCGCCCTCGTCCTGCACGACCCGCACCGCTTGGCGCAGACGCTGACCGCCGCCGCGCACACCGCCGAACTGATCGCGGTCGCCGGCGGCGAGGTATTGGTGCTGGCCGCCGCCACCGGTCTGGACGGCTACGACAGCCGACGCGAGTTGTCCGACGCGGAGTGGGGGCAACTGGTCTCCACCGCCGAGGAGATCGCCCGCATCGCGGCCGACCGCGGCCTGCGCGCCACGCTGCACCCGCACGTCGGCACCCACGTGGAGAACGCGGCCGAGGTCGAGCGCTTCCTCCGGGACAGCACCCTGCCGCTGTGCCTGGACACCGGACACCTGCTGATCGGCGGCACCGACCCCCTCGACCTGGTCCGCCGCCACCCCGACCGGATCGGGCACGTGCACCTGAAGGACGTCCACGCGGACACCGCCGCGCTGGTGCGGTCCGGCGCGCTGACCTACGCCGAGGCGGTCGGGCGCGGCATATACCGCCCGATCGGCGAGGGCGACGTCCCGGTCGCCGAGATAGTGGCGACGCTGCGCGCGGCGGGCTATCGGAACTGGTACGTCCTCGAACAGGACACGCGCCTCGGCGACGACCCGGCCGACGCGGACCTGCCGCGCCGGGACACCGCGCGCGCGCTGGCCCACCTGCGCGGCAACTGACCGGTGGGCGCCGGGCGCGGTGCGGCGGGCGGATTCGGTCGCCCGGTCGGGGTACGACACACCTACCGGGCCGGGTGCCCGGTACGCCGCGTACCCCCAGCCGCCCACGCACCCGAGCCGCACCCGACCCTCACCCTCATCACCTCCCCCGAACCTCCCGAACGTCCTGACGAGGAGTATTCGATGCCCCGACGTTCCCTCGGATTCGCCGCAGCCCTCGGCGTGTCCGCGCTCGTCCTCGCCGCCTGCAGCAGTCCCTCCGGTTCGGACCCGGACACCAAGAACACCGCGAACAGCGCACCGACGGTCGCGGCCAAGGGCAACAACACGGTGGCCGTGATCACCCACGGCTCGGCCGGTGACGCGTTCTGGAGCGTCGTACAAAACGGCGCGCAGGACGCCGGCAAGAAGCTGGGCGTCGACGTCCAGTACCAGGGCAACGGCGACCCGGCCGGCCAGGCCCGGTTGGTCGACAACGCGGTCACCCAGGGGGTGGGCGGGATCGTGGTCTCGATGGCCAACCCGGACGCGCTGGCCAACTCGATCAAGGCGGCCACCGCCAAGGGCATCCCCGTGATCACCATCAACTCGGGGCAGAGCAGGTCCGCCGAGTTCGGCGCGATCGCGCACGTCGGCCAGGACGAGTCGATCGCCGGCGAGGCGGCCGGCGCCAAGCTCAAGCAGGCGGGCCGGACCAAGATGTTGTGCGTCATCCACGAGGCGGGCAACATCGGCCTGAACCAGAGGTGCGACGGCGCCAAGGCCGGCTTCGGCGGCGCGACGCAGACCCTCCAGGTCGACATCGGCAACCCCACCGACACCCAGGCCCGGATCCGCGGCGCGCTCCAGTCCGACTCCTCGATCGACGCCGTGCTCGCGCTCAACCCGCAGGTCGCCGCGGTGACCGTGGGTGCGGTCGGCGACGCCAACTCCAAGGCGCAGATCGCCACATTCGACCTCAATCCCGACGTGGTCACCGCGATCAAGGGCGGCAAGATCGTCTTCGCGGTGGACCAGCAGCAGTACCTCCAGGGCTACCTGCCGGTGACGATGATCAAGCTGTATCGGGACAACGCCAACACCGTCGGCGGCGGGAAGCCGGTCCTGACCGGTCCCGGATTCGTCGACAAGAACAACGTCGACGCGGTGGCCGGATACGCGCAGCGGGGGACGAGATGACCACGACGCCACCGTCGAAGCCCGCGCCCACCCCCGCGCCGTCGGTGCAGATCTCCGGCGGCGCCGGCGCCGAGGCGCCCGGGCCCGCGCGCGCCCGCGACGAGCGGGTGTCGCCCGTGAGCCTGGCCCACCGACTGCTCGTGCGACCGGAGTTGGGCTCGCTGATCGGCGCCGTGCTGGTCATGGTGTTCTTCTCGGTCGTCGCCGACGGCTTCTTCACCGCCGCAGGTGCCGCGACCTGGCTGGACGACTCGGCCACTTTGGGGATCATGGCGGTCGCCGTGGCCCTGCTGATGATCGGCGGCGAATTCGACCTGTCCGCCGGGGTGATGACCGCCTCGACCGCGCTGATCACCGCCATGCTCGCCACCCGCGCGGGCTGGTCCGTCTGGCCGGCGCTCGCGGTGTCCCTGCTCTTCGCCCTGGCCGTCGGTGCGCTGAACGGCTGGCTGGTGGTGCGTACCGGACTGCCCAGCTTCATCATCACGCTCGGCACGTTCCTGGCCCTCCAGGGCCTCAACCTCGGGGTCACCCGGCATGTGACGAACAGCGTCCAGGTCAGCGGGATGCGGGCCACCGACGGCTACGAGTCGGCCGGGCGGTTCTTCGCCTCGACGATGGCCGTGGCCGGCACCGAGATCCAGGTCTCCGTGTTGTGGTGGCTGCTGTTGGCCGCGCTGGCCACGTGGGTGCTGGCCCGTACCCGGTTCGGCAACTGGATCTACGCCGTCGGCGGCGCACCGGTGAGCGCGCGCAACGTCGGCGTCCCGGTCGACCGGACCAAGATCGTGTTGTTCATGACCACCGCCGCGGCCGGCTGGCTGGTCGGCTCGATCAACATCCTGCGCTACACCTCGGTCCAGGCCAATCAGGGCATCGGGCTCGAATTCCAGTACATCATCGCGGCGGTGATCGGCGGCTGTCTGCTCACCGGCGGCTACGGGTCGGCGATCGGCGCCGCCCTGGGTGCGCTCATCTTCGGCATGGCCCGGCAGGGCATCGTCTACGCGAAGTGGAACAGCGACTGGTTCCAGCTCTTCCTCGGGGTGATGCTGCTCGCCGCCGTGCTGGTCAACAACTCCTTCCGGCGCCGCGCGGAAAGGTCCCGCCGATGACGAACACCACTCCCGAACCCCGGCCGACCGGCGCCGCACCGGACGCCCCCGCCCCGCTCGGTTCGGGTGCCACCCGGGCCGGCGCCGGGGCCGGGCACCTGCTCGAACTGCGCGGTGTGGGGAAGCGGTTCGGCAACGTGATCGCGCTCGACGACGTGTCCACCTCGGTCGACGCCGGCGAAGTCACGTGTGTCCTGGGGGACAACGGCGCGGGCAAGTCGACGTTCATCAAGATCCTGGCCGGCGTGCACGCCAACGACAGCGGCGAATACCTCGTCGAGGGCGCGCCGGTGCACTTCCACTCGCCCCGCCAGGCGCTGGACCGGGGGATCGCCACGGTCTACCAGGACCTGGCCGTGGTGCCGCTGATGAGCGTGTGGCGCAATTTCTTCCTCGGTTCCGAACCCCGCAAGGGGCGCGGGCCGTTCGCCCGGCTCGACATCGCGCAGGCACGCGCCGGCGCGCGCCGGGCGCTGCTCGACATGGGGATCGACCTGCGGGACGTGGAGCAGCCGGTGGGTACGCTCTCCGGCGGCGAACGGCAGTGCGTGGCGATCGCCCGGGCCGTGCACTTCGGCGCCAAGGTGCTGATCCTGGACGAGCCCACCGCCGCGCTCGGCGTCAAGCAGGCCGGAACGGTACTGCGGTACATCGCCCGGGCGCGCGATCGGGGCCTGGGCGTCGTGTTCATCACGCACAACCCGCACCACGCGCACCCGGTCGGGGACCGGTTCCTCCTGCTCAACCGCGGGCGCAGCCAGGGCAGTTACACGAAGGACGAGATCACCCTGGCCGAACTCACCCGGCAGATGGCCGGCGGCGCCGAACTGGAAGCGCTGGCACACGAGTTGCATTCGGGGGCCAAGGCATGACGGCGGCGTGGGAAGACGTGCCGGCGGCGCGGAAAGGCATGACGGGAGCGCGGGAAGCCATGGCGGGGGTGCGGGCATGACCGGGCCCGCGGTGGAGCCGGAGCGCGGCGGGCCCTTCGACACCGGGCCCGAGGTGCTGACCGTCGGACGGGTCGGGGTGGACCTGTACCCGCAGCAGAGCGGCGTCTCGCTCGACCGGGTCGAGACCTTCGCCCGGTTCCTGGGCGGCACCGCCACCAACGTGGCGGTCGCCGCGGCCCGGCTCGGCCGTCGATCGGCGGTGTTGACCAAGGTCGGCGCGGATCCGTTCGGTACGTTCGTCCGCGACGCGCTGACCGGGTTCGGGGTCGATCCCGCCTGGGTGTCCACGCACGAACGGCTGTTGACGCCGGTGGTGTTCTGCGCGCTCGACCCGCCGGAGGATCCGCCGCTGCTGTTCTACCGACTGCCGACCGCGCCCGATCTCACGCTCACCGACGCGGACGTGCCGTGGGACCTGGTCCGTCGGGTCCCGGTGTTGTGGGTGACCGGGACCGGCGCCAGTGTCGAGACCTCGCGCGGCACCCATCTGCGGATGCTGGCCGCGCGCGGTCGGCGCGAGCACACCGTGCTCGACCTCGACTATCGGCCGATGTTCTGGCCGGACCGGGACACCGCCTCGCGGCACATCGGCGCGCTCGTCGACGAGGCCACCGTGGTGGTGGGCAACCGGGCCGAGGTGGAGATCGCGGTGGGCACGGCCGATCCGGACGAGGCCGCGCGGCGATTGCTGGCTCGGGGGGTGCGGCTGGCCCTGGTCAAGAAGGGCGCCGAGGGTGTGCTGGTGGCCACCGCCGAGGGCAGCCACACGGTGGCGCCGCGCCGGGTCGAGGTGGTGTGCGGGCTCGGCGCGGGCGACGCGTTCGGGGGCGCGCTCGTGCACGGCCTGCTGTCCGGGTGGGACCCGGTGCGGATCGCCGAATTCGCCAACGCCGCCGGGGCGCTGGTGGCGGGACGGCTCGCGTGCGCGGACGCGATGCCGACGCCGGGGGAGATAGCGGAACTGCTGAGCGCACACGCGACGAATGTGAACCACCCGATCGTGAACCACCCGATGTTGGAGACCCGAACGTGATCAGCGACCACGACTGGAACACCCTGCTCGCGACCCGGGCGAATCGGCCCGACGCGGTGCTCGCCGCGTACGACGAGCGCCGTCGCCGACCGAGCCTGCTCTCTTCGCACGGCACCCTCTTCCTGGTCGCCGCCGACCACCCCGGCCGCGGCTCGCTGGGGGTGGGCGGGGACGCACTCGCCATGGCCGACCGGCGCGACCTCCTCGACCGGTTGGCAGCCGCCCTGGAACACCCGGACGTGGACGGGGTGTTGGGCACACCCGATGTGATCGAGGAGCTGCTGCTCCTGGGGGTGCTCGAGGACAAGGTGGTGATCGGGTCGATGAACCGGGGCGGCCTGGCCGGCGCGTCCTGGGAGATCGACGACCGGTTCACCGGGTACGACGCCGAGGCCATCGACCGCTACCGGCTCGACGGCGGCAAGATGTTGTTGCGCATCGTGGACGCCGACGCCGGCACGATACCCACCCTGGAGGGCTGCGCGCGGGCGGTGAGCGAGCTGGCCGACCGGGGGGTCCGGGCGATGATCGAACCGCTGCCCTATCGGCGCGACACGTCCGGGCGGCTGGTTCTGGATCGGTCGACCGAGGCCAATGTGCGGGCCGTGACGGTGGCCTCCGCGCTGGGGACGACCTCCGCCTACACGTGGCTGAAGCTGCCCGCGACCGATGAGCCGGACAAGGTGGCCGGCGCCACGACCCTGCCGACCGTCGTGCTGGGCGGCGTGCCGTCGGCCGATCCGCGGGCCGACCTGTCGTCGTGGGGCCGGGCGCTCGCGCAGCCGGCGGTGCGCGGCCTGGTGGTCGGCCGGGCGCTGCTGTATCCGGCCGACGGGGACGTGCGCGGCGCGGTGGACGCCGCCGCGCGGATCCTGCGCGCGGCCAATCCGCGTGCGGCGGAGGTGATCGTGTGAGCGACCCGCGACTGTTCCACCCCTGGGGCACGGCGGGCGGGGCCGACGACCCGCTGCTGATCACGCCCGAACTGGCCGGCTGGCGCTACAGCGGACTTCGGGTGATCCACCTGCCGCCGGGGGGCCGGCGGGTGCTGGACACCGGGGACCACGAGGTGGCGGTGATCCCGCTGGCCGGTGGGCTGACCGTGGAGACCGAGGGCCGCCGGTTCGAACTGGCCGGGCGCGAAACGGTGTTCACCGCCGTGCCGGACTTCGCGTACGTCCCGCGCGACGCGGAACTGCGGCTGAGCGCGGCGCACGGGTGCGAGGTGGCGTTGGCCTCGGCGCGGGCGACCCGACGGCTGGATCCCGCGTACGGGCCGGCCGCCGCCGTGCCGGTCGAGGTGCGCGGCGCGGGTCGGGCCACCCGGCAGGCGAACAACCTGCTGACGCCGGATGCGTTCGACGCGGACAAACTGGTGGTCTGCGAGATTCTGACCCCGGACGGCAACTGGTCGTCGTTCCCGCCGCACAAGCACGACGAGGCGAGCGCGCACGAGGTCGTCAACGAGGAGATCTACTTCTTCCGGGTGGCCGGCCGGGACGGGCGCACCCCCGACCGGGAGGGCTTCGGGCTGCATCGCACCTACACCGCCGACGGCTCGATCGACGAGACCGTGACGGTGCGCGACGGGGACGTCTTCCTGGTCCCGCGCGGCTACCACGGCCCGTGTGTGGCCACTCCCGGACACCATCTCTACTACCTGAACGTGATGGCCGGACCCGCCGCCGAACGCGCGATGCTCGCCTGCGACGACCCCGCCCACCACTGGGTACGGGACAGTTGGGCCGGGCAGCCGGTCGATCCGCGCTGCCCGCTCACCTCGCCGCCCGCCCTCGACGGAGGAAGCCGATGACTGCGACGACTCCGGTGCCTCCGGTGCCTCCGGTGCCGACGTCCGGTGCCACCGTGCGGCTGACCACCGCCCAGGCTCTCGTGCGCTGGCTGATCGCCCAGGGGAGCGAACTCGTGGACGGCCGCCGAGTGCCGCTGTTCCCGGGCGTGTTCGCGATCTTCGGCCACGGCAACGTGCTCGGCCTGGGCGACGCGCTGCACGAGGCGGGTGGGCAACTGCCGGTGTGGCGCGGTCAGAACGAACAGGGCATGGCGCTCGCGGCGGTCGGCTACGCGCGGGCGACGCAGCGCCGACAGGTGATGGTCGCCACGTCCTCGATCGGGCCCGGCGCGCTGAACATGGTCACCGCGGCGGGCGTGGCGCACGCGAATCGGCTGCCGCTGCTGCTCCTGGTGGGGGACACCTTCGCGAGCCGGGCGCCCGATCCGGTGCTGCAACAGGTGGAGCACTTCCACGATCCGAGCGGCACGGTCAACGACGCGTTCCGCTCGGTGAGTCGCTACTGGGACCGGATCACCCGGCCGGAGCAGCTGATCGCCACGCTGCCGCAGGTGGCCCGGGTGCTCACGGACCCCGCCGACTGCGGACCGGTCACGCTGGCGCTGCCGCAGGACGTGCAGGGGCAGGCGTACGACTTCCCGGTCGCGATGTTCGCGCCCCGGCTGCATCGGCCGGTGCGCCCGCGCCCGGATCTGGGCGAACTGGCGGACGCG
This sequence comes from Embleya sp. NPDC020630, assembly GCF_044334985.1. Lineage (NCBI taxonomy): Bacteria > Bacillati > Actinomycetota > Actinomycetes > Kitasatosporales > Streptomycetaceae > Embleya > Embleya sp. NPDC020630. Next base: position 372,481 of record NZ_JBIRUB010000006.1, on the reverse strand, counting down.
GCGGCGCTCGTGCGGGCGGCCGCGCGGCCGTTGCTGGTGGTGGGCGGCGGGGTGCGGTACGCGGACGCGGCGGCGGAGGTGCTGGCGCTCGCCGAGGCGTACGGTGTCCCGTTCGCCGAGACGGTCGCGGGGCGCACCCTGCTGCCGCACGAACACCCGCTGCACGCCGGACCGTTGGGCATCACCGGATCCGCGTCGGCGAACGCGCTCGCGGCCGACGCGGATCTGATCCTGGCCGTGGGCACCCGCCTTCAGGACTTCACCACCGCGTCCTGGACGGTCTTCGCCGCCGACGCGCGCCTGGTGTCGATCAACGCGGCCCGGTTCGACGCGGTCAAGCGCGGTGCGGCGCCGGTGACGGGGGACGCGCGGGAGGCGCTGCGCGAACTGGCCCCGCTGCTGGGCGATTGGCGCCCGGATCCGGCCTGGACCGCGCGCGCCGCGAGCGAACGCCGGGCCTGGGACGGCGTGATCGACGCACTGCGCGCGCCGGGCGATCCGGCGGACCCGCCGACGTACGCGCAGGTCGTCGGCGTGGTCAACCGGTTGGCCGGGCCCCAGGACTACGTACTCACCGCCAGCGGCGGGCTGCCCGGCGAACTGGTGGGCGGCTGGCGGTCGGTGGGCGCGGTCGGGGCGCCGACGATGGACGTCGAGTACGGGTTCTCCTGCATGGGCTACGAGATCGCGGGCGCGTGGGGCGCGGCGATGGCGCGGCCCGAGGGGGTGGTCACCACGCTCCTGGGCGACGGGTCGTATCTGATGCTCAACTCCGAGGTGTACTCGGCGGTGTTGTCGGGGCACCGGTTCGTCGCGGTGGTCTGCGACAACGGCGGCTACGCGGTGATCGCGCGGTTGCAGGAGGGGCAGGGCGCGGCGCCGTTCAACAACATGATCACCGACTGCCGGGGGCCGGGCGCCGCCGCCGACCACCGGGTCGACTTCGCCGCGCACGCCGCCGCGTTGGGCGCCGAGGTGTTCACCGCCGACACGGTGGCCGACCTGGAGAAGGCGTACACGGCGGCCCGGGCGTCGCGGCGGCCGGCCGTGGTGGTGGTGCGGACCAGCCCGAACCACTGGACCGAATCCGGCGCGTGGTGGGAGGTCGGCGTCCCCGAAGTCTCCGCGCGGCCCGAAGTGACGGCGGCCCGAGGCCGGATGGACGAGGCGAGAGCGGAACGCACGGCCCGGGGCTGACCGAGCCCGCGCCGCCGGGCTCGGGTGGATCGCGCCACCCGAGCCCTCGTGCGCGCGATCAGACCACGCTCAGGCCGTGATCAGGCCGCGATCGGCCGTGCCGGGAGGCCCGCGACCGCTCGCGCCTCGGCGAACGAGCCCAGCAAACGGTCGTGAATGGCGCCGTTCGACGCGACCAACTCCCCGTCGCCGGGCTTCCAGTCGTCGCCCTCGAAGGTGGTCGCCCGACCGCCCGCCTCGCGGACCAGGATCGCGCCGGGCGCCCAGTCCCACGGACCGCAGCGCTGCTCCCAATAGGCGTCGAGCCGGCTCGCGGCCACCCAGGACAGGTCGATGCCGGCGCAGCCCAACCGCCGCACGTCACGGGTGTCGTTGACCACCGACAGGAACTCGGCCAGGTTGTTGTCCGGATCGGTCGCCCGCGACGGCGGGAAGCCGGTGGCGATCACGCTGCGGCCCAGGGTGCGGGTGTCCGAGACGTGCAGGCGTTTGCGGCCCTCGTACGCCCCGCGCCCGGCCTCGGCCCAGTACGTCCGGCGCCGCGTCGCGTCCGCGACCACGCCCAGGGCGAGTCGTTCGCCGTCCCAGAACGCGATCGCGCAGGCGTAGTGCGGCAGTCCGTGTGCGAAGTTGGTGGTGCCGTCGAGCGGATCGACGAACCAGGTCGGGCGTTCGAGGTCCAACTCGGCCAGCCCGCCGCCCTCTTCGCCGACCACCGCGTCCTGCGGATAATGGCTGCCCAGCCACGCCCGAACCAGTTTCTCCACGCGCAGATCGGTCGCGGTGACCAGGTCGGCGGACGACGACTTGAGCCGGATCCGCCGGGGTCGCCCGGCCCGGCGAATGACCTGGGCGGCCTCTCGGGCGACGCGCAGCGCCGCAAGCGTACGGGGAAGGGGGAAGACCACGGTGACGCTCCTTGCCTACGGCGCTCGATGAAACCGGTGCCCGACCGACCACGGAGCACCCACCGGCCCCCACGCCCGACCCACGCCCCTCGCCCCGAGCGAAGACCGCCCCGACACCGACTCGCCGCCCTGCAACTCCTTGCCCCAGCATTATGTCGACCCCCACCCCCCACCACCACCAAGTTGGCCCCCACCCGCACGTCTCGCGGTCGCCGGTCCCGGGCGTGGGGTCGCACTGCGGTCGTCGCCGCGGGTGCGGGCTCGGCCGCACACGGTGGCCGAGCCGATCCGATACCCGCTGTTGGGCACGGTTACCGAGTGTGGGGTTTGTGGGGGCTTGGGGTGGTGGTTGGTGAGCGGTGGGTTGAGGTTGGGATGGTGGGTCATGATGAGGGGGTAGTGGTATCCGTGCGGCCGGAAGGTGCGAGCGTTCGGCGGATGGGCCTGGGGTGGGTGGGGCGTCGGAGCGCGTGAGAGTCGAGGAGCCCCCTCATGGCACGTCCTGTTGGTATCGACCTCGGTACGACGAACTCGGTGGTCGCGGTTCTGGAGGCCGGTGAGCCCACCGTCATCGCGAACGCGGAAGGGGCTCGGACGACACCGTCGGTGGTCGCCTTCGCGAAGAACGGCGAGGTTTTGGTCGGCGAGGTGGCCAAACGCCAGGCGGTGACCAACGTCGAGCGCACCGCGCGGTCGGTGAAGCGGCACATGGGTGACAACACCTGGCACTTTCCCGAGACCGGCGACATCGACGGCAAGCGGTACACCGCGCAGGAGATCTCCGCGCGGGTGTTGCAAAAGCTCAAGCGTGACGCCGAGGCGTATCTGGGCGAGAAGGTCACCGACGCCGTGGTGACCGTGCCGGCGTATTTCGACGACGCCCAGCGGCAGGCCACCAAGGAGGCCGGGGAGATCGCGGGCCTCCAGGTGTTGCGGATCGTGAACGAGCCGACGGCGGCGGCTCTGGCGTACGGGCTGGACAAGGTGCGCGACCAGATGATCCTGGTGTTCGACCTGGGCGGCGGCACGTTCGACGTGTCGCTCCTGGAGATCGGCGAGGGGGTCGTGGAGGTCAAGGCCACACACGGCGACACGCATCTCGGCGGCGACGACTGGGACCAGCGGGTGATGGACCACCTGGTCAAGCAGTTCAAGAACGCGCACGGGATCGACCTGTCCAAGGACAAGATGGCCGTACAGCGGCTGCGCGAGGCGGCGGAGAAGGCCAAGGTCGAGTTGTCCAGCGCGACCGAGACGTCGATCAACCTGCCCTACATCACCGCGTCGCCCGAGGGCCCGCTGCACCTGGACGAGAAGCTGACCCGGGCCCAGTTCCAGCAGCTCACGGCGGACCTGCTCGAACGTTGCCGGGCCCCCTTCCACGCGGCGATCGACGACGCGGGGATCTCGGTCGAGAAGGTCGATCAGGTGGTCCTGGTCGGCGGGTCGACCCGGATGCCGGCCGTGACCGAGCTGGTCCGGGAGCTGACCGGCGGCAAGGAGCCGAACAAGGGCGTCAACCCGGACGAGGTGGTGGCCGTCGGCGCCGCGCTCCAGGCGGGTGTGTTGAAGGGTGAGGTCAAGGACGTCCTGCTGCTCGACGTCACGCCGCTGTCCCTCGGTATCGAGACCAAGGGCGGCATCATGACCAAGCTGATCGAGCGCAACACCACGATCCCGACCAAGCGTTCGGAGATCTTCACCACGGCGGACGACAATCAGCCCTCGGTGCAGATCCAGGTGTTCCAGGGTGAGCGCGAGATCGCCGCGTACAACAAGCGGCTGGGCATGTTCGAGCTGACCGGTCTGCCGCCCGCGCCGCGCGGGTTGCCGCAGATCGAGGTGATGTTCGACATCGACGCGAACGGCATCGTGCACGTGTCCGCGAAGGACCTGGGCACGGGCAAGGAGCAGTCGATGACCATCACCGGCGGTTCGAGTCTGCCGAAGGACGACATCGACCGCATGATGCGCGAGGCGGAGGCGCACGCGGAGGAGGACCACCAGCGGCGGGAGACCGCGGAGACCCGCAACCAGGCCGAGCAACTGGTGTACACCACCGACAAGTTCCTCAAGGACAACGGGGACAAGGTGCCGGCGGACGTCAAGGGCGAGGTGGAGACGGCGCTGACCGCACTCCGCGAGGCGCTCGCGGGCGAGGACACGGCCGCGATCCGCGAGGCGGCGGAACGGGTGAGCACGGTCAGCCAGAAGCTGGGCACCGCGATGTATGCGAACGCCCAACCGGGCGCGGAAGGCGCGGCCGGTGCGGCGGGCGGTGCCTCGGCCGAGGCCGACGTCGATGAGGACGAGGTCGTCGACGCCGAGATCGTCGACGACGACAAACGCGGAGGTGGAACCGCATGAACCGGATCTCTCCCGGCCCGGGGCTGCTGCCGGTTCCGGCCGGGCAGCCGCCGTCGCCGATCCTGGCGTCGCTGCTGGCCGAGATCGCGGCACAGCGCGAGCAGGTGACCGAGCGCGTGGACGAGTTGTGCCGGCTCCGGGCGGACTACGACGGCTATCGGCGGCACGTGCGGCGGGACCGGCTGGCCGTGCGGGAGGCGGCGCTGGCCAATGTGCTCACGCCGCTGCTGCCGGTGGTGGACGGCTTCGATCGGGCGCGGGCCGCCGGTGATCTGACGCCGGGGGTGGCGAGTGTCGTCGACGCGTTGGAGGACGCTCTCGCGGCGCTCGGGTTGCGGGCGTTCGGGGCGGTGGGCGACGTGTTCGACCCGTACGTGCACGACGCGTTGGCGCTGCACGTGGCGGCCGGGGTCGATCCGCCGATCTGCTCGACGGTGCACGAGCCGGGGTATCGGGTGGGCGATCGGCTGCTGCGTCCGGCCCGGGTGACGGTGACCGGGCCGCCGGCGGCGGGTGCGCGATGAGTCGCCGGCGGGTGGTCGTGTCGGGGGACGTGCAGGGCGTCTACTTCCGGGACACGTGCCGCAGTACCGCGGTGCGGCACGGTGTCGCGGGCTGGGTGCGGAATCTGCCGGACGGCACGGTCGAGGCGGTGTTCGAGGGCGAGCCGGACGACGTCGCGCGGCTGACCGCTTGGACGGGACGCGGGCCGTTGCCGGCCGTCGTCGACCGGGTGTACGTGTACGACGAGGATCCGGCGGAGGAGGGGCTGGTCGGGTTCGAGATCCGCCCGACACCGGCTCTGCGTCAACGATGAACGGGCCGCCCGCGTGAGCGGATGGGTCGGCTGCGTGAGCGATCGCGGTAAAACTACCGATTCATGGCGGATTGAACCATCCTGGTGAGAGGGGATGAAAGCGGCGGCGGCAACCGAGTGGACCGACGGAGTCGGGGGCTTGGAGGCGACAGGTATGCAGATCGTGGGATGGCACATAGAGATGGAGTTCAAGGAGGACGGCAAGCGGACCGAGGCCGCGGCGCTGCTGCGCCTGCGCGACGGTACGGAACTGCGCTCGCACGCGCACGCCAGCCGGTATCCGGACGACCCGGATCAGCCGGCGGTCGGCGAAGAGATCGCCGCGGCGCGGGCGTTGACCGACCTGACCCGGCAGCTGCTGGACAAGGCGGCGGGCGAGATCGAGTCGTCGACGAATCGGCCGGTCCACTCGCTCGCCTGAGGGGCACGGAACCGACCGCGCTCGACGGGCCGGTGTCGGCGGGTGACGAACCGCCGGTCGACACCGGCCCGCGCGCGCTCGGGCCGGAACGGCGGGCGGATGGGGGCGGTGGGCGGTTCGCGTGCGAGGCGCCGGGGGTTGGGAGCCGTCGGTCGACATCGACATCGACTCGCCTGCCAGACCGGGATGAGGCCCGATTCCGGGTGGCTCCCGCGTGTGTTCCGCGCGCCCAGGGCTCTTTCGACGCCCGCTCGCCTGCCCGACCGGGATGATGGGTGGATGGCCGGCGGTGGCCGGCTGTCGGGTGTGTTCCGGAGGATTTGATGGGGTATCCATTACGCGAATCTCTTGGTGTGATCGATTGATTACCGTGTGTGCCCGCGTGTTGGTTGTCGTGGGCCGCGACGGCGGGGAGTAGAGCAGAGCCGATGAGTGTGGCGATCGAGGTACTCGTGATCACCCCGGTCCGGATCTATCGCGACGCCACCGTGCGGGCGCTCGCCGACGAACCCGCGTTGCGGCTGGTCGGGTCGGGCGGCTCCGCCTCGGAGGCGGTCGCCGGCGCACGACGGCTGCGCCCCTCCGTACTCCTGCTGGACCTGAGCACGCCGGACAGCATTCCCGCGATCCGCGCGATCCGACGCGGGACGCCGCAGACCCGGCTGATCGCGATGGGCGTGGACGAGTCCCGCGACGACGTGATCACCGCCGCCGAGGCGGGCGTTGCCGGGTTCATCGGCCGCGAATACTCGCTCCCGCAGACCGCCGCCGCGATCATCGGCGTCGTGCGCGGCGAGGCCTCGTGCAGCCCTCGGATCGCCGCACTGCTGCTGCAACGCGTACAGTCCCCGACCGTCGCCGCGCAGCGCACCGTCTCGGCGCTTCCCGAGACGCTGACCGCGCGCGAGCGGGAGATCCTGTTCCTGATCGCCGAGGGCAGGACCAACCACGAGATCGCCCGGGGCCTGTCCATCGGCCTGTCCACGGTCAAGACCCATGTGCACGCCGTACTGCGGAAGTTGCGCGTCCCGCACCGTGAGGCCGCCGCCGGCCTGCTGCGGGCGACACCCGCCGGCGAACCCCTCGGCCGCGCCCGGGTGGAGGCCGACGGCGCACCGGATCGAGCGCTCGGCGCACCGCACGCCGTGCCACCACCCGTATGGGGCTCGCGCGCGCCGCGCACCCGGCGGGCGCCGGACCACGAACAACCCGCCGGTGGCGGGCCCACGACCGGATAGCCGGGTCTGCGGGGGCGCGCGACGGGCCCACCCGATCGGATGGACGACGCGCTCCATCCGAGGTGGAGGCGGGCGGAGCCGACCGACGGTCAAGGTCTACTCCCGCGCCCGGCAAAGATCCAACCGGCGGGTGGATGACGCGCTTCGGGCCGATGATCAACGATCGCGACATGGCCGTTGCCGGCTCGATCGGTTCGAGCGCACCCGTCTTCCCCGACCTCTCCGACCTGGAGCGGTGGATCGCGGACGTGCTGGCCCGGGCGGTGCAGGCCAACGGGCCCGAATCGGCCGAGAGTTCGCTGGAACGCCTGTACCCCTCCCACGGCGAGGTACGCGCGGCGCTGGCGGGTGCGCCGAGGCCCGCGCCGGTGCTGATCACCGGGCCGCCGCTGCCCGCCCACCTGGCGCTGCCGCTGGCCCGGCGCGGCTTCGACCCCTTCGACCTCGCCGCGCTCGCGTTGATCCTCGCGCCCGAACTCGACCCGGCGTACGGCCGCGCGATCGCCTGGCTGCAACGCGACTCCGGGCAGCCGTACCCGACGCTCGACCTGCTCGCCCGGTTGTGCTGCGAGACCGGGGCGGACCGGGCGGCGGTCGCGGTACGGCTGTCCGCCGCCGGTCCGCTGCTCCGGTGCGGACTGGTGGAGCCGGTCGGCGGGCGCTCCGGGCCCTCCTACGCGGGCGCCGTACGGCCCTCGGCGGTGCTGCTGCGCCGGTTGTTCACGATCGGCCGACTCGACGACGCGCTCGCCCCGTTCGCGACGGTGGACACCTACGCACCGGTCGACGCGCCCGACCCGATCGCCGCCGAGGCGCTGGTCGCCCGGCTCGTCGGCGACGCGCCCTCGCTCACCCACCTGTCCGGCGCACCCGCCGCGACCTGCCTGGACGTCGCGTGGTGGAGCGTGGCGCGGGCCGGCCGGCGGGTGCTGACCGCGCGGCCCGAGGCGCTCGCCGACCCGGCCCTGCTGCCCGGCCTGGCCGCCGAGGCACTGCTGCGCGAGGCCGTACTCGTGGTCGACACACACGCCGGCGGCCCGCCCGACGCGGTGTGGGAGCGGTTCACCCACGCCGTCGTGGTCGGCGGCCCCGACACCCTCGCACCCACCGGTCCCGACGTGCCGGCCGAGCGGGTGGCCGCGCTGTCGGTTCGCCGTGCGGTCGGCGTGCCCGGCGGCCTGGCCACCGCCCTGGCCGCACACGGCGTCGAGGTCGCGAGCACGCCGGGCGCCGACCCGCTGGCCGGCTGGACCCACCTGGCCGGGCCGGAGTTGCGGCACACCCTGGACGCGGTCGCCGCCCGGGCCCGCGGTCGGGCCGAGCCCGGCAGGCCGCTGCGCACCACCGCGGCCGAGGTCGCCGACGTCGCCGCTCGGATCACCGGCGGCGAATTGGGCCGACTCGCCACCCGGTTGGGCACCTCCGATGACTGGTCCGCGCTGATCGTCCCCGACGACGTCGGGGAGCGGCTGCGTGACGTCTGCGCCCACCTGAGCGCGCATCGCACGGTGCTCGACGCCTCCGGCTTCGCCGACCGGCCGGGTCTGGGCCGCGGCGTGTCGGTGCTGTTCGCCGGACCCAGCGGTACCGGCAAGACGTTCGCCGCCCGCCTGGTCGCGGGCCGGCTCGGGCTGCCGCTCTACCGGGTGGATCTGGCGTCGGTGGTGTCCAAGTACATCGGCGAGACCGAACAGAACCTGGACGCCGTGTTCACCGCCGCCGCGCGCACCGACGCCGTGCTGCTGTTCGACGAGTGCGACGCGCTGTTCGGCAAGCGCAGCGAGGTGCACGACGCGCGCGACCGCTACGCCAACCTCGAAGTGGCCTATCTGCTCCAGCGGTTGGAGGACCATGACGGGCTCGCGGTGCTGGCCACCAACCTCCTGCACCACATGGACGACGCCTTCATCCGGCGGCTGACCTACTGCGTGCACTTCCCGTTCCCGGAGGCCGCCGAGCGGCGGCGGATCTGGCAGGGCGCCTGGCCGGCGGCGCTGCCCCGGGACGTGGACGTCGACCTGGGCGAACTGGCCGAGCACTACCCGCTCTCCGGCGGCCACATCCACAACGTCGCGGTCGCGGCGGCGCACCTGGCCGCCGCCGAGGGGCGCGCGGTGGACCGGGCGGCGGTGCTCCGGGCGATGGAGCGCGAATACGACAAGATCGGCCCGTTCCCGCAGACCCCCGCCACGATCGGGGCGCGGTGATGGCGGCGCCGACGAAGGCGGGGCACGCCGCCGCGCACCTGCCGGCCGAGTTGGAGGCGCGGGCCGAACGGGCCCGGCCGCTGGACGCGCCGCTGCGCGGCTCGATGGAGCGCTCGTTCGGCACGTCCCTGGCCGACGTGGTCGTGCACACCGACGCCGACGCGGCGGCGTCGGCCGACCGGCTCGACGCGAAGGCGTACGCCGTCGGTCGGCACGTCGTGTTCGGCCCCGGGCGCTACGACCCGCACTCGACCGCGGGCCGGGCGCTGATCGGCCACGAACTCGCGCACGTGGTGCAGCAGCGGCGCGGCGGCCCGGGGCCGGGCCCGCAGGGCGTGCACCCCCCGGGCACCGCCGCCGAGGGCGCCGCGCACACGGCGGGCGCCCGAGCCGCCGCCGGCCTGTCCGCCCCGGTCGCGGGCGGCACCGCGCCGGGGGTGTCCCGAGCGCCGAAGAACGAAGCGGAAGAGGAGGCCGCACGCGCCGAACTGCGGGAGAACCGCGCCGCGGCGATGGTCGCGCTGGGCGCCACCGAGGGCATCGCCTTGGAGGTCACCGGCGCCGTGGACACCCTGATCGGCCTCGGCTACGGAGCACACGACGCGGGCCGCCTCGGCGTGCGCAAGGCGGCGTCGCTGCTCGGCCTGTCGGACGACCGGACGAAGCTGGTCCAGGCGTGGTTCGAGGGAACCTCCGGCGGATTCGTCCTGGACGCCGTGCGCGACCGGGCCAAGGCGGCGGAGTTGGTCGACCCGTACACCGGTGTACCCGCGCTCTCGCCGGGGGTCACGCAGGCGGGCAACCTGACCGAGGCGTACTACGACCGGGTCAGCGGCGGCCGGGCGCCCGACGACGGCAGCCTGTTCAGCGACCGCGAGCTGACCCAGATCGCCGTGCAACTCGGAGTGAAGACCATCCTCGCCTACACCGGAGGCGAGGAGGTGCTCCTCGCGCTCAAGGTGCTGGGCGTGGCGAGTTCGGTCGAGGCGATCCTGAACGCGATCAACGCCAATCCGCAGGGCTGGCCGTCCGATTCGCGGTTCTGGCTCCAAGTCGTCGGCGCCGTGCTCAACGTGGCCGGGCTGGCCGCGTCGTCGGCGGGCAAGCGGTTGGCGGCGCTGATGCTCGACGCGGCGCCGGCCACGTTGTCGACCGCTCCGGCCGTGCGGAAGTTGTGGGTGGATTGGAAGGGCGCACACGGCCCGGATCGCGACGCGGTGGTCGAACAGGACCTCAAGGAGGTGGTGCGGGCACTGATCGCGGTGATGCACCAGATCCTGCTGCACGCCGCCGGCTACCGACGCTCGAAGGCACCGGGCGGCGGCACGGGCGGTACGGAGGGCACCGGCGGCCAAGAGCATGCCGGGCCGCCCGTGAAGCAGCCGCGGTCGGCCGCCGACGCGCATGCCGCGGGACCGCCGCCGGCGCCCGCGCACGCCGGTGCGGGAACGGCGCCGGTCGCGCCGACCACGGCCGGCCCGGCGACACCCGCGCCGGCGGCGCCGCCGAAGCCGGCCGTGAAGTCCGGTGGGAAATCGGCCGGCGGGTCCGCCGGTGCCAAGGCGCCCGCCAGGAAGCCGCCGAGCAGCCCCAAGACCGCGTCGGCGGACCCGAAGCCCGCCCCGTCGACCACCGGGCCGGCTCCGATCGAGCCGGCGCCCGGTACGGCCGCACCCGCCAAGGCGCCGAAGGGCGCCGCGAAGGAGGCGGGCGCGAAGGCCGGGAAGAAGGCCGCCGCGCGGAAGGCGACCCCCAAGAAGGCCGCGGCCGAGCGGAAGACCGCCGGCAAGCCCGCCGCCGGCAGTATTCCCGGCGAGGTCGGACGGACCGAGGCCACCCCGGTCCAGCCGACGCCACAGGACAAGCGACAACTGGTCAAGGACGTTCGCGCCCGGGCCAAGGTGCTGCGGGGGGAGGCGCGGAAGGACCCGTCCGCCGTCGACCGGCTGCGCGAGCTGTACGAGGGCCAACCCGACCACGTGCTCGCTGCGTTGAGCGACGATCCGGTGGCGGGGCAGGTCCGGGACCGCCGCCGGGCGCAGCAGCAGAAGGACGAACTCGCCAGGATCGACGCGAGCGACTTTCGCCCGCCGCACGAGGCCACGGTCCGCGTGCTCGACCCCGACGGACGTGTCGTGCACAACGAGTCCCTGCGCAGCGGCGGCGTCACCCCCGAACAGCGTGCGGCCCGCGGCCTGAACCGGGCCAACCAGGACAGCCACACCGAGGCCAAGGCGGTGGCCCGGGTCGCGCTGACGGCCGGTCAGCGGACGTACATCACCGGCCAGTACGACCCGTGCGGCTCCTGCCGCGCCGCCATGCAGGCGGCGGCCCTGCGCAGCGGCGGGCGGATCAACTACTGGTGGCCCGGCGGACCACCCGAAGGCATCTGGTTTCCGATCGGCTCCGGCGGTGCGCGGTGATCGACATCCTCGACCTGATCATCCGCGAGACGCTGATCGCCGGCGTGCCCGGCCTGACCGGTGCCCGGATCGGGTTCCAGCCGCCCGACGACGACTGGCGGCAGCGGGTGGGCGCGAGCCAGGGCGTGTGGGTCAACTGCGCCTTGGTCGACCTGCGCGAGGACCGGCACATGCGGCAGAACATCCGGCAGCGGATCACCACCGGCGCGGTCACCGTGGAGCGGCCCGAGCCGGCGCGGATCCGCTGCCACTACCTGATCACCGCGTGGAACGCGGCCAAGGACAGCCCGCAGATGCCCGCGACCGAGCAGGAGCACATGGTGCTCGGCGCGGTCCTGGCCGTGCTCCTGCACGCCGACCCGCTGGTCGCCTCCGCCGTACTGACACCCGATCAACTGGCCGGGGTGCCCGAGGTGTTGCGCGAGGCGGAGCTGCCCGTCGAGGTGGTGCCGCCGGAAGGGTTCGGCAAACTCGCCGAGTTCTGGGGCACGGTCGGTCGGGCCACCTCGTGGCGTCCCGCCGTGTACCTGATCGTCACCATGCCGGTCCCCGAGGTGGACCGGCGCATCGACGGCGTGGTGCATACCGTGCTCACCTCCTACGCGGGCACACCGCCCGACGATCCCGCCGAGCAACTGGCCGACGTGGGCGGCCTGGTGCTCGACGCCACCGCGGGCCCCGGTGTGCCGCCGGTGCCGGTGGCCGACGCCCGCGTGGTGCTGCTCGACGCGGCGGGCGGCGAGGCGGTCCGCGCCCGCAGCGGCGCCGACGGACGCTTCGTGGTGGTCGACGTGCGGCCGGGTGCGTACACGGCGCTGGTCACCGCCGCCGGACTGCCGCCACCCGCGCCCACCCCGGTCCAGGTCCCCGGTTCCCCCGACGCGCTGATCGAACTGCGCTTCACCTGATCACCCGATCACCTGAGAGGACGTCCGCCATGGCCGTGCAGGTCTCGTACCCCGGCGTCTACATCGAAGAGACCGAGCCCGCCGCGCCCATCCAGGGCGTGTCGACCAGCATCGCGGCGTTCATCGGGATCACCGCGCAGGGGCCGATCGCCGAACCCATCCTGGTGACCAGCCCGGACGCGTTCACCGCGCTGTTCGGCCCGCCCGTCGACGGCGGCGATGTGCCCTACTACCTGCCGCTCGCCGTGGACGGCTTCTTCCGCAACGGCGGCACCCAGTGCTTCGTGCTGCGCGTGGGTACCGCGACACCGGCCGGGATCGACCTGCCGGGACGGGCCGCGGGGGCGCCGGCCGTAGCCCGTGCGGTGGCCCGCCTCGACGGTCCGGACGGCGAGGGCGGCTCGGTGAAGATCGCCGACTCCAGCGCGCTGGCCGCCGCGTTGACCGCGGCCGGCGCCGGTACCGACCTTCCCGTGCTCCGGGGCAGCGCGAGCATCACCGCCGTCGACGCCACCCGGCGCGTGCTCACCGTGAACGCGGTCGACGGCCTGGCGGTGGGCGATCGGGTGGTGGTGGCCAAGGGCACCGACCGGCAGACGTTGCGGGTGAAGTCGGTCCAGGCGCCGGACACGGTCGTGCTGGCGAGCGGCCTGTCGGGCACCGTCGACTTCGCCGGCGGCACCGTGAGCGGCGACGATCTCGCCTCCGGGGACACCGTGTTGCGGCTGACGGTGCCCGCCGCGATCGCGCTGCGCCCACTGGTTCCGGTCGGCTCGTCCGTGCGGATCTCCGACGGCACCAACACCGAGTGGGGCATCGTCGCGGCGGTCTCCAACGACGCGATCACCCTGCGCAAGCCGCTCGCCAAGGCGTACAGGCTCACCGCGCCGACGCGGGTGGCCACCGCCGAGTTCGACCTCACCGTCACCGACCGCAACGGCCGAGCCGTCGGCTATCCGAGCCTGTCCACCACTCCGTCGCATCCGCGCTGGTGGGGTGGGCCGACGGTGGCGAGCGACTACCTGCGGATCGTGATCGCGGCCGACGCGCCGATCCCGGCGGGCGATCCGCGCCCCAAGGCGGGAACGTACGCCCTCGCGGGCGCCGTCGCCGACGTGCCCGCCACCTCCTGGGCCGATGTGGCGAACAAGATGCCCCAGCACCTGAACCTGCTCCGGCCGATCGACGAGATCAGCCTCGTACTCGCGCCGGGCTGCACCGACACCGGCGCACAGCGGGCGATCGTCGAGCACTGCGAGTCGTTGTACGACCGCTTCGCGATCCTGGACAGCCTGCCCGGCGTCGACGTGGTCACGGTCAAGGCCCAACGCGCCGACCTCACCGGCGCGTTGGACAAGGGATTCGCGGCGCTCTACTACCCGTGGATCCGACTCCGCGACCCCGCCAAGCAAGCGGTGGTGCTGCAACCGCCGTCCGGCCACCTGGCCGGGATCTACGCGCACACCGACGCCACCCGGGGCGTACACAAGGCCCCGGCCAACGTCGGCATCGCCGGCGCGCTCGGCCTGGAACGGCGCCTCAGCGACGCCGATCAGGGCCTGCTCAACCCCGACGGGGTCAACGCGCTGCGCATCCTGCCCGGACGCGGCTCGCCGGTGGTGTGGGGCGCGCGCACCACCACGGGCGATCGCAACTGGCAGTACGTCAACGTGCGACGGTTGTTCCTCTACCTCGAGGAGTCGATCCAACTCGGCCTGCGCGGAGCGGTATTCGAGCCGAACGACCTGGAACTGTGGGGCAAGCTCAAGCACACCCTCACCGAATTCCTCACCCGGGTCTGGCGCGACGGCGCGCTGTTCGGCGCCAAGGCCAAGGACGCCTTCTTCGTCCGCATCGACGAGGCGCTCAATCCGCCGAGCACCCGCAAACTCGGGCTGCTCTACATCGAGATCGGCGTACAGCCGGTCTACCCGGCCGAGTTCATCGTGGTCCGGATCGGCATCTGGGACGGCGGCGCGGAGGTCAGCGAGCAGTAGTGGGCGCGCGGCGGCGCGACATCGGCCGGTACTACATCGACCGGCGCGAGACCGACCGGCGCGAGACCGGTACGACAGGGCAACGGCAACGACAGGCAGTGGAGGGCGTCGTGAGCACGGGCGATATCCAGGATCCCTTTGTCAATTTCAACTTCAAGGTCGAACTCGACGGGATCATCCGCGTCGGCTTCCACGAGGTGAGCGGCCTCGACGCGACGGTGGACGTGATGGAACACCGCGAGGGCGGCTGGAACATCACCCCGTACAAGTTCCCCGGCCAGGCCAAATTCGCCAACATCATGCTCAAGTGGGGCATGACCACCGACACCGAACTGTACGACTGGCACCGGCAGATCGTCGAGGGCGACATCGTCCGCAAGAACGGCGCGGTGCTGCTCCTGGATCGGCGCGGTGTGGTCACCTCGCGCTGGAACTTCGTCCGCGCCTGGCCGACCAAGTACACCGCCCCGCCGCTCACCGCCGAGTCCAACGACATCGCGATCGAGACCCTGGAACTGGTCCACGAGGGCCTGGAGCGGGTGCAGTGACCATGTTGCGGATCGAACACGACTTCACGCTCCCGGTCGGACTCCTCGGCGAAGACGGCACGTTGCACCGTGACGGGACGATGCGGCTGGCCACCGCCGCCGACGAGATCCTGCCGCTCGCCGACCCGCGCGTGCAGCGCAACCCGGCCTATCTGTCGGTGATCCTGCTCAGCCGAGTGGTCACCCGGGTGGGCGCGGTCGAGACGGTCACCCCGCGCACCATCGAGACGCTGTTCGCCGCCGATCTGGCCCACCTCCAGGGTCTGTACAACCGGATCAACAGCGTGGACGAGCCGGATACGGCGGCCGAGGGGTCCTGTCCGAACTGCGGCGAGGAGGTCCGTCCGGGCCATGAGCGCCTGGGGGGATCCGCGGATATCCGGTCGATCGGCTGAGGGAGGAGATCGCCTTCGTCGCCTACCACCTGCACTGGTCGCACGCCGAATTGATGGACCTCGACCACGCCGAGCGCCGCCGGTGGGTGGAGCGGGTGTCGGCGATCAACCAGCGCCTCAACGAGGCGGCGGGCGGCGGGTGACGTCGCGGATGAGAGCGCGGCGGGCGTGGATGTGGGTCCGAGCACTGCGGGCGCCGGGCGCGAAGGGGAGCACTGGTCGTGAACGTGGTTAGCGGGAGAGGAGTTCGACCGTGATCATCACGGGAGCGCGTCCGCCGTCGGCGGGGTGGCCGGTTCGGGCCGCCGCCTCCTCGATGCTCGCCGCCGTTCGTGCCCGGGTCGAGCCGGGCGCGGGACGGGAACGGGCGACGCGGGTCGAGGGGCGGGTGTCCGGGGCCGCGTTCGTGCTGCGGGTGGCGCCGCGTGCGCCGAAGCCCGCGAAGCCTGGGGCGATTTCCGGGCGGAGCGCGGATATTCGGCGGTGTGCGCATGTGCGTCTCGACGTGCGGGTGAGCCTGCCGCCGATGGTGGCCCTCACGCGGGTCGAGCGGGTCGACGCGGGTGGGTCGGCCGGGTTCGGGGCGGTCGGTGGGCTGCCGGTACCGGTGTTGCGTACGGGTTCCGCCGCGGCCGGCCGTGTGGTGGTCGAACGGGCGCGCGCGGCACGGGAGTTGTACGAGCGGGGTGCCGGGCACGGTCGGCGTATCGAGGAGCCGGACGGGCGGGCGACCCCGACGTCGCGTGGTGCTCGGCCCGGCTCGCCCGGGGCAGTGTCCTTTGCCCGGCCCCCGACTGTGTTGACGTTTGCCGCGCCCGCCCGACCCGCGCCCGACCCGGCCGCCGCCGTGCCCGGGTATCCCGCCGATCCGATCACGCGGGACCGGACCGCGCAGCCGTCCCGCGCCGCCCCGCCCGCGTCCGCGCTCACCTCGGCGGATCTGCCGCGTCTGGTGGACGGCGTGGTGCGGGAGATCGACCGTCGGGTGCTCGCCCGCCAGGAGCGTCGGGGGTGGAGCCGATGACCGTGATGGAACGCGCGACGATCACCAATTCCGTCACCGGCAAGCTCACCCGCGTGTTGTTCAACCCGGAGGACTACACGGTCAACCGGGAGACCACCTACGCCCAACTCCCGGTCCCCGGACTGTCCGCGCCGATCGTGCAGTTCGTGCACGGCAACGCGCAGACCCTGGAGATGGAGTTGTTCCTCGACTCGCTGGAAGCGAACGACCAGGCGGGCGCGGGCAGCGACGTGCGGATCCTGGTGCGCCGCGTCGTCGACCTGATGGACATCGACCCCACGCTGCACGCGCCGCCGCCGCTGGTGTTCGCCTGGTCGAGTCTGACCTTCACCTGCGTACTGACCCGGGTCGCACAGAAGTTCGTGATGTTCAAACCGGACGGTACCCCGGTGCGGGCCCGACTGAGCGTCACGTTCAGTGAGTTCCGCAACGTGGACATGGAGGCGAAGGAGGTCAAGCGGCAGACCTCCGACTACACCAAGGCGCATACCGTCGTGGCCGGTGAGACGCTGCAGTTGATCGCCTGGCGCGAGTACGGGTCCGCCGCCGCGTGGCGGCCGATCGCGCTGCACAACGGGCTCGACGACCCGCGCGTATTGGCCGTCGGCGACACACTGCACATCCCGCGCCTGCCGTACCGGGATCGGGGTACCGACGAGGTCTTCGACGCGCCGCCGCCGGAGGTGCCGGCATGACCGTGTTCCCGCACTACGCCCCGGAGATGCGGTTGCGGTTCGCCGGGCGGCCCGCGCCGGCCGCGGTGCGCGGCTCGGTCACCGGGGTGACCTGCCAGACGGGCATGGGCGACGCGGACCGCCTGGAGGTCTCGCTCGCCAACGAGGCGCTGCGTTGGCTGGACGACCCGCTGTTCGGGCTCGACACCGAGGTGAGCATCGCCCTGGGCTACGCGCCGGACGAGCCGCGCCGGTTGTTCACCGGCGAAGTGGTGGGCAGCGAGGCGACGTTCCCCGCCGACGGCATGCCGATGTTGCGGGTGATCGCGCAGGACCGCCGGACCAGGCTCGCCGCGGCCTCGCCCGCGCGCTGGTTCGGGGTGCCTGTGCCCAAGCTCGGTGTACTGCCCCTGCCGGACCTGGTGGTCGCCCCGCTGCTCGCGGTGGAACACGGGATGATCCCGCTGCTCGACCCGCTGGGCGCGTTTTTGTCCGCCGCCCTGGGTGTGGTCGACGTGGTGGCCTCGGTCGAGGACCCGAGCATGCGGCAGCGGGTGGTACGGCGGCAACACTCCGAGACCACGCTCGACTTCCTGCGCAAGATCGCCGCGGAGAACGCGTGGGAGCTGATCGTCGAGCACGACAGCGAACCGTCGGGTTTTGTGCTGCGGCTGATGTCGCCCGCCGCGTATCTGTCGCCCGACGTGACGCTGCGATACGGGAGTTCGCTGATCGAGTTCAACCCCCGAATCAGCACCGTCGGCCAGGTGGGGCGGGTCTCGGTGCGGGTGTGGCGGTCGGAGGTCGGCCTGGAACTGACCATCGCGGTCGGCTACGACTGGGACCGTCGGGCGCTGACCATCGAGGTGGTGCCCGGATTCCAGGGGCCGGAAGGTCAGGGCGGGCCCGCGCGCGAGGTGTTGCTCGTGGACGAACCGGTGACGATCGCGACGGCGCCGCGACTGATCGTGTCCAAGCTGCTGCCTCGGCTGAACCGGCGTACCACCGCGAGCGGTTCGTGTGTGGGCGATCCCCGGATCACGGCGGGGCGGGTGTTGCGGATCGAGGGTGTGGGGGAGACGTTCGGCGGCTTGTGGCGAGTGGTCTCGGCCCAGCACACCCTCGATGGCGGCGGCTACCGCACGTCCTTCGACCTGCGCAAGGAGATCTGGTTCGGGGGGATCCCGCCGGCCGCACAGGGTGCGGTGCGGGTGCAGGGCGGGCTGTTGTCGTTGCCGGCGCCGAACTCGTAGGTGGGGGGACATGACTTGCTGCCATCAAACGCCGAACGCCGAACGCCGAACGCCGAACGCGGCACGCCGCACGCTGTCTGTCGACTGCCGACCGAAAGCGCCGACCGAATCCGCTACCGACGACCACCCGCGCCGTGTGCGCGGACCGGACCGATGTTCCGACCGCTCGACTTCCCGGGAGGACCGGCATGTTCGAACCGCTCTTCGACGCCCTCGACGACATCCACGAGTCGGACAGCCCCCGGGTGACCGGCGTCGCGCCCGCGACCGTGGTGGACAACCTCGACCTGACCGGGGCCGGGCGCGTGCAGATCCGGTACGCGTGGTTGCCGGGCGTCGAGCCGTGGGCACGGGTGTGCGCGACGGTGGCGGGCAACGGTTCGGGCGTGTGGTTCATGCCGCAGCCGAACGACGAGGTCCTGGTCGCGTTCCGCAACGGCGACGTGCGCGAGCCGTACGTGCTCGGCGGGCTCTGGACGATGACCTCGCGCCCGCCCGCGGCGCTGCCCACCGACTCGATCACCAAGCGGGTGATCCGCACTCCCGTGGGCCACGAGATCGCCATCGACGACCTGGTGCAGAAGCTCACCTTGAGCCACACCCTGGGCCACTCGATCGAGATCGCCGCGGACGGGATCACCCTGTCGGTGGCCGGCGGCGCGGCGAAGATCTCGCTGAGCGCGTCCGGCGCGGTGACCATCACCGGTACCCGCTCGGTGGAAGTGACCGGCCTGGATGTGAGCGTCAAGGCCGGCAACGGCCTGACGGCGAACGCGACTCGGGCGGACATCCAGGCCGCGGCCACATGCAGCATCCAGGGCGCGCTCGTGAAGATCAACTGATCCGCCCGGCCGGGCCCGCGGCCACGACATCGCACCCGAACGCACCACACCCGAGGAGGCAGCCGTGCCCGCAGCAGCGCGTGTCACCGACCCCACCGGACACCCCGGCATGGTCGCGGGACCCGGCGTGGCCACCGTGCTGATCGGCGGCCTTCCCGCCGCCGTGCAGGGCGACATGCACGCGTGCGCGTTCCCGCCGCCGGCCGCGCACCCGCCGTCGCCGTTCACCAAGGGCTCGGCCACGGTGCTCGTCGGCGGTCGCGGCGCGCTGCGACAGGGCGATCTCGCCGGGTGCGGTGCGCCCGTGGTGGCCGGCGCGCCGACCGTGCTGATCGGAGGTTGACGGTGGCCGAGCCGAACGCGCCGCTGAATCCGGATCCCGCGCAGCGCACCCCCGACGACGCCGCCGTGCTGGGTCGAGGCTGGGCCGCGCCCGCGCACCTGGATGCGCTCGGCGAGGCGGCGCAGGCGTCCGGGCCCGAGAAGGTCCGCCAGTCGTTGCTGCTGATCCTGGGCACCAGGCGCGGCGAGCGGGTGATGCGCCCCGACTTCGGCGCGGGCCTGGAGGACCTGCTGTTCGAACCGGTCACCGCGGCCACCGCCGCCGTGGTGCGGCTGCGGGTGGAACAGGGCTTGATCGCCTGGGAACCGCGCATCGACGTGCTCGGCGTCGAGGTGTCGGTGACCGACCGGGCGGCGGGCCGGCTGGACGTGAGCATCGACTACCGGATCCGCTCCACCAACACCTTCTACAACCTGGTCTACCCGTTCTACCTGCACGAGGGAGCAGCCAGGTGAGGGCATCGAGAGGGTGCGCAGCGCTTGGGCGCGGGCGGGGCGCGGGCGGGGTGGCCCGCGGGCGAGGGCGAGGGAGCAGCCGGGTGGAGGCGTCGAGGGGACATGCCGCAGGCGGGTTCGGCTGCGATGTCGGGGTGGTGCGCGGTGGCGGGCGTGGGCGAGGGGGCGGCCGGTTGAGGGCGTCGAGGGGGCGCGCTGCGGTCGCGGCCGGGGGTGCGCGAGGGGGCGGCCTCGTGAGGGGGCCGGCCGGGCGTGCCGCCGGCGGGCGCGGGCGTGCGCGTGGGGCGGCCACGGGTCGAGTGGGTGGGCTGCGGTCGCGGTCGGGTGGGGGCGTGGGTGAGGTGTCGGGGCGGTGTGTGGTGGGTGTGGGTGAAGGGGTGGGGTCGTGAGTGGGGTGCGGGGGCGGGGTGAGGTGGTGGTGGCCTTGTTGGCCCTGCGGAATGGGTGGGTGCCTGATTGGCATCCGACGCCGGGTGGGGCTTCGATCGGGGTTGCGCATGGCTTCGGGGCATTGCTGGCCGCGCTTGAGGAGCGGCTTACGGCGTTGCCGGATCGGCAACTCGCCGCACTCCTGGACATGGTGGGCGTGTCGCTGCTGCCCGCTCAGGGGGCCGACACGACCGTGTTGCTGCAACCGCTGCCGGGTGTGCCCGACGCCCGGGTCACCGCCGGGTCGCGGCTCGGTGCCACCGTGCCCGGACAGGACGCGCCGCTGGTCTTCGAGACCCAGGAGACGGTGGCCCTGGCCGGCGCGCCGCTGGTCGAGGTGTGGAGCGTGGATCCGGGTGCGGACGCCGCCGCCGACCACTCCGCCGACATCCTGGCCCGCCGCCCGGTCACGCTGTTCACCGGACTGCGGCCCGCCGTACGGGAGTTGTACCTGGCACACGACACGCTGCTCGCGTTCGCGGGGCGGGCCGTCGTAGAGGTGGCGATTGCCCTCGCCCGCCCCGCGTCGACCGCGCTGCCGGTCGGCTGGGCCTGGTGGGACGGCGCCGACTGGCGGCCGTTCGCGCCGTGGGGCGACGGCGACGACGCCTCCCGCGACGGCACGGCCGGACTGACCCGCTCGGGCACCGTGCGCTTGGTCGCCCCTTGCGCGACGGCCGTGACCACGACGGTCGACGGGATCGACGGCTATTGGATCCGGGCCCGGCTCGA
Organism: Embleya sp. NPDC020630; assembly: GCF_044334985.1. Taxonomy (NCBI): domain Bacteria; kingdom Bacillati; phylum Actinomycetota; class Actinomycetes; order Kitasatosporales; family Streptomycetaceae; genus Embleya; species Embleya sp. NPDC020630. The sequence continues at coordinate 351,303 of NZ_JBIRUB010000006.1, read as the reverse complement.
CTCCGCGCTCTCGGCGCAACCCGGCTTCGTGGTACCGGAGTTCGCGCACATCCGGCTCACCGCGGAGAGCGCGCATGCCCGGATCGCGCTGTTCGCGCATCCCGCTACGGGCGCCGGGACCACCGTCACGGTGCGCGCGCCGTACGGGACGACCGCGCCGCCGACCGTGACGCTGCATGTCGCGGACACCACCGCCGGCGTCAAGGAGGACGTGGCCGGACAGCCCGACAAGCCGCTCGCCGTGGCGGGCGGGCACGAGGGACACACCGTACGGTTCGGCGTCACCGTGCCGCCGACGGCCGCCGACACCTTCACCGCCGGCACCGCCGCCCCGAAACCGGGCGTCGACTACTTCCCGCTCGACGACCCCGACGACCTCACCGCGCCGCTCGCCCTGGACACGCCGCTGCACCTGGACCTGACGCTGCGCGCCGGACTGGCCCCGGACAAGGCGGTCGCCGACGCACAAGCCGTCGATCTCACCCGGGCGTTCACCCCGCTGGGCCCGGCCCCGGTACGCGGCAGCGCGTTCCACGTCGCGTGCGACGCGGCCTTCGGCAAACCCGGCGCCCGGGTGACCGTGGTGGTGGGCCGACCGCGCACCGCGGCGGAAGAGGCCGACCAGCGCACCGGCGAACTGACCGGCGGGGTCCAGAACGCCAAGGAGTTCCGGGACAAGACCGTCGCCGACATCCGCGCCGTGGCGACGAAACTGGCCGCGCTCACCGCCGTCACCGGCGACCTCGGCCGGGCCGTCGTCTCGCCGCTGTCCGGCGAGGACCCGGTCGGCTGGTACACCGGCGTCAAGACGCACATCCGCGACGCGCTCACCGCGCTCGGCACCGCCGCGCAGACCGAACCCGGCCTGTTCGCGGGCGTCGGCAGCGCCCGCGACCACGTCAAGGCCGCACAGACCGCGGCCGATCCCGGTCCCGACCTCGCCGCCGCGCTGACCGTCCTCGGAGGCGCGCCGCGCGCAAGTGCCGCGCTGCTCCTTGCCACCGCCGATGTGGCGGCGCAACTGTCGGCCGGGGCAAGCGCGTTGGCCGCGCCCCGGGCCGCGCTCGCCCAGGCCCTGACGGGTGGCACCGATGCCCAAGTGGCCGCCGCACACGGGCCGTTGGCCGGCGTACTCGGCACCGTGCTGGCCACCCCCACGCCCTACCTCGCGGACACACCGCTGCCGTCGTTCCTCGCCGCCGACCCCGTCGCGTTCGTCGCCGACGTGACCACGCGGATCGGCGCGGCCAAGGCGGCCGTCGACACCCAGGTGCAAAAGGCGCGCACGATCGCCACCGACCTGGAGAACCTGGCCCCCGAGGACCTGCTCAAGGCCGTCGCCGGTGCGCAGACCCCCAATCAGCTCACCGCGCCCGAGGTGACGTGGGAATACTTCGACGGCACCCGCTGGCGGCCGATCGGCGCCGCCGGCGCCCCCGCCGTACTCGCCCTGCAACGTTCGGGGGCGCTGCACTTCACCGTGCCCCACGACTGGGCGAGCGCGAGCGTCACCGGCGACGAACGCCGTTGGCTGCGGGCGAGGTTGGAACGCGGCAGCTTCTCGTTCCTGCGACAGGTCAGCTGGACCGACAAGTCCGGCGTGCTCAACTTCCTGCCCGTGGTGGAACCGCGCCCGCCGATCCTGGACCGGTTCGAGGTCTTCTACCGTCACCTCGCCGGACCGGACGACCCGGTCCACACGCTCGCGCTCGACGACCACTCGCTCGCCGACCTGACCACCCGCCTCGCCTTCCCCGGACCCGGCGCCACGCCGTTTCGACCGATGGCCGAGACCGCTCCGAGCCTGTACCTCGGCTTCGACGGCGAACTGCCCGCCGACCGCCTCGGGCTCTACGTCGAGCCCGCCGACGAGGACCCCGACGCGGTACCGGTGCGGCCCACCTGGGAGGGGTACGACGGCACCGCGTGGGTGACGCTGGCGACCGACGACGGCACGGAGGGGCTGACCCGCACCGGCGTGATCGGCCTGCTGTGGCCCGGCACTTCCGGCGCGCCCGGCGCCCCCGTCGCCGGCGCCGCCGACCACACGGTGACCCTGCTCGGGCGCGGCGCCGCGGCCCGATTCGCCCCCGGCGACCGGTTGTTGCTCACCGACCTGCGCGGCGGCGAGCCGGTGACCGTGGCCGCCGCCGACGGCGAGACGCTGACCGTGCGCGACCGGCTCACCCGCGCCTTCGCCGGCGGCGAAATCCGCGACGCGCCGCCGGCCCGATTCGGCACCCCGCGCACCTGGATCCGGGCCCGCTTCCCGGCCGAGGCCGACCCGCCGCAGGCGGCGCTCACCGCGCTGGTCCCGGGCGGTGCGCGGGTGCGGCAGGTGCAGACGGTCACCGACGAACTGCTCGGCTCGGCCGACGGCAGCGCCGGACAGGTCTTCCAGGCCCTGCGGATCCCGGTCCTGGACGGCGCCGTGGTCGAGGTGCGCGAACTGGACGGTGACCGGGCGGCGGTCGATCTCCCGCTGCTGCAAAGGGAGTTGGGTGAGCGGGCGGCGGCCGCGCTGCGTCTGGTCGGCGATCCGCGCACCGGTCGGACCACCGAGGTGTGGGTGCGCTGGGACGAACTGCCCTCGCTCGGCCTGGCCGGCCCGGCCGACCGGGTGTACGTGTGCGACCACGCCACCGGACGCCTGCTGTTCGGCGGCGACGGCCACGGCCGGGTGCCGCCGGTGGGCGCGGACAACGTGCGGCTGCGCAGCTACCGCTCCGGGGGCGGTGCGATCGGGAACGTACCGGCCGGCGCGATCACCCAGGCGATCAGCGCGGTCGCGGTCGGCGGGGTGAGCAACCCCCTTGGCGCGAGCGGCGGTACGGACGCGGAGCGTTTTCCCGACGTGCTGCGTCGCGGCCCGGCGCTGCTGCGGCATCGGCGGCTCGCGCTGACCGAGGCGGACGTGGCCGCGCTGGCCCGGGAGACGGTACCGGCGATTGCGGCGGCCCGCGCGCTCGGCGCCCGGGATCGGCACGGGCGGGTGCTTCCGGGCGTGGTCCGGCTCGTGGTGGTGCCGCGTGACGGTACCCAACGGCCCGCGTCGACCGGGGAGTTGTTGCGGCGGGTCCGGGACGCGGTGGGTGCGCGGATGCCGGCGGCGGCGCGCCTGGTGGTCGAGGGGGCGCGCTATTTCCCGGTCGGTGTGGCCGCGACGGTGCGGCCGATACGGGCCGGCGACGCGGGGCCGGTGCGCGGTGCGGTGCTCGCCGATCTGGCGCTGTTCCTGCATCCGCTGGACGGCGGGCCGGGCGGGACCGGGTGGCCGTTCGGGCGCGGGGTGTATCTGTCCGATCTCGCCCGGCGGCTGGAGGCGGTGCCGGGGGTGGACGTGGTGACCTCGTTGGAGCTGACCGTGGGCGGGGTGCCGGCCGGGGACGTGGTTCCGGTCGATCCGGACGCGGTGGTGTGCGCGGGTCCGCTCGCGGTGCGGTTGGCCGGGGCGGCCGGGCGGTCCGCGGGTTCCGGAAGGGAGTACTGAACCATGCCCCTGTTCCCGCCGAATCCCGACACCAGGCGGTGGCCCGACCTCGTCGCCGAGGCGCGGGCGCTGTTGCCGCTGGAGAGCCCGCGGTGGACCGACCACAACCACTCGGATCCCGGCATCGCGGTGATCGAGATGCTGGCGTGGCTGGTGGACACCGACGTCTACCGGGTCTCCAGGGTGACCGACCGGCATCGCCGCAAGCTGCTCGCGCTGCTCGGTGTACGACCGGCCGCGCCGAGCGCCGCACGGGTCGTGTTGGCGATCCGTCCCGGGCCGGGCGCACCGGCCGAACTGCCCGCCGGGCTCGGCTTCGTCGCACACGGGGCGGACGCGCCGCTCGGCCTGGAGACCGTGGCGGCATTGCCCCTGACCGGCGCCACGGTGGCGGCGGCCGGCACCGCGGCGGACTCCGCCGATGAGTCCAATTGGACCGATCACACCCCCACCCTTCTGGCCGGCACCCCCGTGGACGCCCTCGGCCCGGACCCGCATATCGGCGCCGCACTGCTGCTCGGCCTGGACCGGGCCCTGCCCGCGGGCACCGCGCTGACCCTGTGGGTGGACGCCGACGGAACCGACGACCTCGACACCGAGCCGCATCACAGCGCGCGAACCGTCTGGGAGGTGCGCTCCGGCGGTGCCTGGGTGGCGCCGGCCGAGGTCGACGACCACACCCGCGCGCTGACCCGATCCGCCGCCGTGCGCCTGCGGATCGGCCCCGGCGGGTTGCCCGTCGAGCCGCTGGGCTCGGCCGGTGCCCGGGCCTGGCTGCGCTGCCGCCTTGCGCGCGGCCGGCACGATGCGCCGCCGCGGCTGCGCCGGGTGGTCGCGGACGCGGTCGAGGCGACGCAGGCGAGTACGGCGGTCGGTGCCTACGACGTCGCGCCGGGGGTGGTGGTCGGCGGGGCGGGCGCTCCGGTGGAGGGGGCCCGCATCGCGCTGACGATCACCGTGGACAACGCGCGGACGGTTCGCACGGTGCATACCGGCGACTCGGCCGCGCCGACCGTGCGGGTGCTGCGCTGGATCGCGCCGACCGCGACGGTGCCCGGGCGGCTCGTGGTCGAACTCGTCGCGGTGGGCGTCGGGGACGGCGCGCCGGAGCAGGTCTTCGCGCTGCCCGGCGGTGCGACGGCCGAGGCGCCCAGGGTGTGGTTGGCCGATCCGGCGGGCGCTGTGGAGGCGGTGCGGTTGGTTCCGGATCTGGACGCGGCCCGTCGGACCGACCTGTCCGCCGTGTTCGACGCCCGCACCGGCACGCTGACCTTCGGCGACGGCCGCGCGGGACGGGTGCCCGAACCGGGCCGTACGGTGCTCGCCGGCTACCGGAGCACCGCCGGGGCCCGAGGCGGCGTACTCGCCCCGCCCGCACCCGTGGCCGTCGCCGACGACGCCCGCACCCGGGTCCTGCTCGGCGGACCACCCGCGCTGACCGCCACCCTCGTCGGCCCGGCGCAGGGCGGCACCGACGCCGAGGACACGGCCGCCGCCGCGGCCCGCGCGGAGCGGGCGCTGTGGGCCCACGAACGCCTGCTCGACGCGCTCACCGCGGCCGACGCCCAATCCCTCGACGACCTGCCCCGTGCGACCGTGCCGCGCCTGGCCGTGCCGGAACGCGCGGTCACCCTGCCGGGCGTGGAGCGGTGCGCCCTGGCCACCCCCGGCACCCGGATCGCCCGGGCCCGCGCCTTCGCCGAGACCGACCCGCGCCTTCCGGGCCTGGTCGCGGCGGGCTGCGTGACCGTCGTGGTGGTGCCGGCGCTGCCGCGCGAGCGCCCCGAACCCACCACGGGCCTGCTGCGCGCGGTCCGGCGGCACCTGGCCGGGCGGCGAACGGCCGGCACCCGGTTCTTCGTCACCGGGCCGCGCTATGTCGAGGTGCGTGCCGAGACGACGGTCGTCCTGCTCCCGGGCAACGATCCGGCCGTGGTCGCGGCGGCGGTGCGAACGGCGCTGGACACCTTCCTGCACCCGGTCACCGGCGGACCGCGCGGTACGGGTTGGCCGTTCGGGCGGGACGTGTATCGCAGCGAGGTGATGCGGGTGATCGACGAGGCCCCCGGGGTGGACCACGTGAGCGCGCTCGCGCTGCGCGCCGACGGCGGGCCGCCCGGTTGCGGCGGGTTGTGCGTACCGCCGACCGCGCTGGTCGTGCCTGGGGCGCACACGGTGAACGCGGTACGGGCGGAGGCGGGTCGATGAGGGTCGGTGGCGGCGCGGCGGCGACGGGTTCCGCGGATCGGGTGGTCGAGGAGGCCGGCGTGCGACTGGCCGCCGCCGATCTGCGCGCCCTCACGGGCAACGAGGTGTCGAGCCTGGCCCGGCACACCCGGGCCGCGCATCGCACGTGGGGGGTCGGTGTGGGTCTGGAGGTGTGGAACCTCGGCGACGGGCGGGTGCTCGTGGAGCCGGGCGTGGCGCACACCCGCTGCGGCGAGTTGCTGGTGCTCGGGGCCGACGAGGTGCCGTTCGTGCCGGCGCAGGCGACCGGGCCGCTGACGCTGGTGCTGCGGGCCGAATGCGGCGGCCCGAGGGCGCGGACGCGCTGGGTGGCGAGCGGGGTGCCGGCGGGCGCCGAGGACGTACCGCTCGCGGTCTACCACCCCGACACGGGGACGCTGGACGTCGGCGACGGCGCGCGGCGCAACGCGCACGGGCCCGGTCCGGCGGTGCTGGTCGCGGGCCGGATGGCGCGGGGCGGGACGGCCGCCGAGGGGTCGCGGATGCAGTGGTCGGCCCGGATCGACTTCGTCCGCCCGTTCGCGGGTGTACCGGAGGTGTTCGTCACCGTCGAGGGGCCGCCGCCGGCCCCCGCGGGCGCCACCACCGTGCAGGTCTCGGCGGTCGACGCGGCGGGCTTCCGGATCACCGTGCGGCACGTGCTGCCGGACGACGGCGCGCCGACCGAGCAGCCGAAGGTGTCCGCGGCGCCGATGGCGTTCGGGTGGACGGCGGTACTGGCCGCCGAGCCGATCCCGGCGCGCCCCGAGCCCCGCACCGACCCGTGCCCACCGCCGTGCACCCGCCCACCCCTGAACCTGCCCGGCCTCCGCGGCCGAGCCGACACACCGGCCGACGTCCGACCGGGCACGCGCCCGGATCCTCGATCGAGGGGGAAGTTCGTATGACGGGCCCGACGACGAGTGGGGCGGGGTTGCCGCCTACGCATCGGCCGAGCTTTTTCCCCCGGCAGGTGCTTGCCGCGGCGGAGTTGAACGACGTGGTTGCGGTGGAGCGTTCGCGGCGGTGGTTGCACAACCGGGTGTTGCACGGGTGGGGGGTGGCGCTCGGGCTCGAGGTCACCGGCGCTCGGGGCGGCAAGCGGGTGGCGGTCGGTGCCGGGTACGCGCTCGATGCGCTCGGGCGGGACCTGATCCTGGCCGAGGGGGTGGAGGTCGACGTACCGGCCGTCGCCGCCGGGCCGGACGGCGGTGCCGTGGTGTTCTGCCTGACGCTGCGCTGGACCGAGGACGACGAGGCGACGGTACGGACCCGGTCGGGCGAGTGCGGGGCGGTCGGCGCGGTGCGGTTGGCGGACGGGCCGACGGCGGCCTGGTGTACGCCGGCCGAACTGCGCGACGGGCTGGACGTGTTGCTCGCGACCGTGTCGGTGCGGGGTTGCGCGCTGACCGCGCCGCCCGATCCGGCCGGACGGCGGGTACTTCCGGTGTTGCCGACGCCGTATGTGGCCACCGGCTCCACGGGCGCCTTCGGCACGGTGTGGTCGCCGGTTGTGGATCCGGCCGGGGGTGTGGTGGTCGGGCTGCGCACGCTGGTGGACACGAGTGCGGCGGGTTTCGGCGACACCCCCGCTTATCTCGTCCGCCTCGACGGCGACCGGGAGTTGACCGCCGCCGGCGCGCCGGGCGGCCAGGCGTGCGTGCTGGACGGTACGCCCTACGTCGACGCCCCCGAGCCGGGACGGATGACCGTGGTGGTGCCGATGCCCGCCGGCCGGATCGGCGGGGTTATCGGCGGCGCCACGACCCTGCCGCTGAACCCGGCACAGGTGCTGGCCGATGTCACCCTGCCCGACCTGGTGCGAAGCGCACTCGGCTGGCACATCTCGTGGATGGGGGTGGAGGGGGCGTGAGCGGCGCGAGCGACTACCGCTGGGTCAACGCCCTCGGCCGCTGGCCCGGCGCGCGGTTCGCCGGCGTGCGCACCGACGGCGAGCGGTTGGCGCTGGCCCCGGGCACCGCCTCGCTCGAACCGGTGGCCGTCGCCGACCCCGCCCCGGCGGGCGGCCCGCTGGGCATGGTCGTGCTCGCCGACGGCACGGTCCTGGTCACCGACCCGGGCCACGGCCGCGTGCTACGAGTGGACGGCTGCGACCACACGGTATGCGTCCTCGGCTGCCTCGACGTCGCGACGGGCGACCCGGCCGCACTCCGCGAACCGCGCGGCCTGTGGCTGCTCGACGGCGGACGGCTGCTGGTGGTGGACGACGCGCCGCAGGGCCTCCGCGCCCCCGACGGTTCGCGCCGAGCGGAATGCCGTCCCGTCGGCATGGTCGTCCGGGCCGACACCGGTGAATACCTGGCGCCGTGGACCGATCCGCCGCCGGCCGAGGACCCCGCGCTGCGGGCCGCCCGCGAGCGGGTCGGCGGGCTCGCGGCGGTGCGGGTGTCCGACGGGGTGCTGGTGGCGGGTGGGGCGCGGCAGGTGCCGGGCGCCGGGGTGGTGTTCGTTCCGGACGGCGGCGGCGACGTCGTGCTGTTGGCCGCCGGGTACCTGGCCGGCATCGCGGTGGATCGTTGCGGGCGGGTGTTCGTCGCCGGCCCCGGTGGGATCGCCCGCCTCGGCCCCCGGCTGATCGGCGCGCGCGGCGTCGCCGTGGTGCCCGCGCCGAGGGAGCCGGTCGGGGTCGAGCACTGGGATCGGGTGCGGGTCGTGCTCGCCGAACCCGCGCCGGCGGGCACCCACGTTCGGGTCTGGACGATGCTCGCGACCGACGCCGCCGGCACCCCCGATCCGCCCGACCCGACGCACGCCGACGCGGACGACGCGCCCGTGCCGACCGCCCGGGGGCGCTGGCGTGCCGGCCCGCTGGACGGCTTGGATGTACGGGTCCTCGCCGGCCCGGCCCGCCCAGGCGACCGGCTCTGGATCACGATCGAACTGCTCGGCGACGGCCGCAGCACCCCGCGCGTGGACGACATCCGGGTGGAACGCCTCGGGCGCGGCCTCCTCGACGCGCTGCCCGCCGCGTACACGGGCGACGACGACGGCTCCGGCACGCTCGGCCGACTGCTCGGCCTGTTCGGCTCCGCGCACGCGGCGTCGGTGCGCGGCCTCGACGACCTGCCCGCCTCGCTCGACCCCGGCTCGGCCCCCGACCGCCCCGACGACCCGTGGCTGGACCGGCTCGCCGGCTGGGTCGACGCGGTACCGCTCACCGCCGCCGACGACGCGGCCCGCCGCGCGAACGTCGCCGGAGCGTACGCCGCGCACGGCCGGCGCGGCACCCCCGCCGGCCTGATCGAGGCGGTCGCACGCGAGACCGGGGTCGCCGTCCGGGTCGTCGAACCGCTGCTGCGCGCACAGGTCTGGCGCCTGGGCACCGGCGGCCTCGGCCGGGACACCAGCACCCGCGTCGCCGACCCCGGCCCGCCCGCACTGGACACCACCGCCGTCCTCGACGGCGCCGACCTCGTCCCGGCACACGATCGTGGCCTGCCGCTGTACGCGGCCTACGCACACCGGGTGTGCGTGCACGTCCCGCCGGAGCGGGCCGACGCGCTGCCCGAGATCGCCCGCGTGGTCGAGCGCGAGCGACCGGCACACGTGTTCGCACAGGTCCGGCTCGCCCGCCAGGGCGTGATTCCGGGACAGGTCGGCATCGACACCGTCGTGGCGGGCCCGCCGCCCGCGTGGACCGCCGGCGCCGGTCCCGAGTTGGGTGCCGACGTACGCCTGCCCGGCTCGCCCGCCGCGCACGTCGGCGGCCCGGTCGAGACCCGCCTCGACACAACGCTTCCCACACCGGGCGGTCGCGGTGCGACCCCCGTCCGTCTGCAAGGGGTTGAGCACACGTGATCCAGGACCGGCAAAACCACACGTCGGACACGGGATGCGGCTGCGGCGGCGAGGACGCGGCCCCGGCGCCGCCGGTGCGCAACCGGTTCTATCCCGGCAAGTCGATGGACGTCCGCCACTGGTACATCGAACAGTCCTACCACCGGCGGACGGCGGCCACCCTGGCCCGACTCGGCCTCGGCCCGGGCGTGTTGTGCGGGCTCGACGTCGAACTGGGCGCCGACGGCGCGCTGACCGTCTTCCCCGGCGTCGCGGTGGACGGCCACGGCCGGCTGATCGTGGTCGACGAGCAGGTACGGATCGAGCACCCGAACCAGCCCACGGACTGCGAGGGGGATCCGAAGGGCGACCCGATCGAGACCGGCACGGTGGTACTGCGGTTGTGCCGGCACGAGTGCGGGGCCGAGTACGCGCGCATGCCCGTCGTGGACTGCGAGGTGCGCGAGGAGTGTGTGCCCTCGCTGACCCTGGAACGGTTCTCCCTGCGGATCACCGCCGGCGAACCCGATCCGGTCGGGCTGACCGCCGCGCAGTGCGCCGCGATCTTCCCGACCCGGCCCGGCGAGCACTTCGACCGCCGGGAGAAGATCGCCGACACCGTCGAGCACGACTGCGGGTGCGTCGAGGAGTGCCTGGCGCTGGCGACGGTGACCTACGACCCGCCCGACGCGCCGGACCTGGACGCGGTCACCGCGCGGCCGGTCGTGTACTCCAACCGGGTGCTGTTCGACCTGCTGATGTGCCTGGCCGCGCGGGTGGACAAGTGTTGCGCCGACACCACCGCCCCGCCCCGGATCACCGGGTTGTGGCCCAAGGTGGGCACCGGGGCGAACCCGGACACCTGGCGGGCGTTCGTCGCCGAGAAGCGCCTGGAGATCGCCTTCGACCGGCCGCTCGTGGACGCCGCGTTCGATGCCCCCGACACCTGGCTGGGCCTGTGGCAACTGGACCACCTCGGCGCCCGGCGGCTGACCCTGACCCGGGCCGGCGGTGCGTTCACGCACGTCACGGTGCCCGCCGGCGGCGAGGGTGTGGCGTACACCGTCGGCCTGCAGAGCGAGGGGCTGCCCACCTCGACGGTGTTCGTGGTGGGCAGCCGGGTGGCGCTCGGCGGGCCGCCGCGCGCGCAGGGCCCGGACGGTCTCGCCCTGGACCCGGACCTGGTCGGCACGGCACTGACCACGGCCGATCGCAACACGCTGTGGGCGCTGGCCCCGGGCGCGCCCCGGGACACCACCCTGAACACGCTGATCGACCGGGCGCCGCTCACCGCCGTCCCGCCGTTCCCCTCCGGCAACGGCACCCAGGGCGGCGAGATGCACGTGTTCACCCCGTTCCCGCCGCCGACCCTGCAGGACGAGGAGCGCGCGCCCCGGCTGCTGCGGGTCTGGCCCGAGGGTGGCGTACGCCCCGACCGGGCCGGAGCGTCGCGCTTCACGCGTAGGCCGCGGATCCGGCTCACGGTGGATCGGGCGCTCGCCGATGCCGCGTTGGCCGACCCCGGCGGCTGGGTGCGGCTGTTCCAGGCGGTGCGCGAGGGTGACCGGATCGCCGGCTTCCGGCGGCTCGAACTGGGCGGCGGCGTCGCCGGGCAGCCCGAGCGCGAGTCGCCGGCACCGGCCGAATCGGTCACCTACACGTTCGAGGTGACCGGGGCTGAGCCGGACGGAGAGTTCCTGCTCCAGGTGCGCTCCTCGGACACCGTCCCGGTGCCGCCGCTGGGCGCGGACGCGCCGACCCTGGCGCTGGACGCGGACTTCCTCGGCACCGCGCTGGACAACCACACGCTCTTCTCGATCTGGTCCGGCGACCGGCACCCGCTCCCGCCGCTGCCGGCCGGCGCCCTCGGCACGCGGTCGACGGTCGGCGAGCGGTTGTTCGACGGGAGCCCCGGTGGGTTCCTGCACATCGCGTTCACGGTGGCGCGGGGATGAGCGCGGCGGCGATGGACCGAGACGTATGCCGAGACGCCTACCGAGGCGTATGCCGTGACGCACACCTGCACGCGCACCGATCCGCACATCCATGCACCCATCCATGCGCGCACCGATACGCACGCCGACTCGCACACCCATACGCACACCGATACGCATACCGAGGAGCTGAGGGACGTTGACCGGGTACGAACAAACGATCCGGCCCGTGGCGCCGGGCGGGCCGGGCGGGTGCGGTTGTGGATGTGGCGGGGGCGGTGCCGGGACCGGCGGTTCCGGTTCCGGTTCCGGTGGTTGCGGATGCGGCGACTGCCTGTCGGGGCACGCGACCGGGCGGCTGCGCCCCCGCTGGTTCGGCGGACAACTCGTCGGCCCGGAGGATCTGACGCAGACCGGGGTCTGGCTGCTGGAGCGCATGCGTCGGCACAACCGGCTGCTGCACGGATGGGGCGTGGTGTGCGGGGCGACCGTACGCACGGTGCCGTTCGGCGACGGCGGCCGGGTGCCGTGGCTGCTCGACGTGTCGGCCGGCTACGTGCTGGGCCCGTACGGCGACGAGATCGTGATCGAGCATCCGGTGCGGGTGGACGTCCGCGACGCGCTGCCGGGCGGCACCGAGGGCTGCCCGCCGCCGACCGACCCGTGGTGCGCGCCGGTGCGCCGGCGCCGCGAACCGGGGCGCACGTACTACCTGGCGGTGCGGTACGACGAATGCCTCACCGCGCCCGTGGCGGCGGCGGGGTGCGGGTGCGAGGACACGGCCTGCGAGTACAGCCGGGTGCGGGAGGGCTTCGTGCTCGGTGTGCTGGACACGCTGCCCCCGGCGTACCTCGCAGACATCGACGACACCCGCCAGGAGACGACCGGCTGTTCGTCCCGGATCACCGGCAACGGCACCCGGCCGTGCCCGTCGTGCCCCACCGACCCGTGGGTGGTGCTGGCCGACTTCACCGCGGCGGCGGACGGTCGGCTCACCGTCGACCCGCTGTACAACCGCCGCTTCGCCGCCTCGTTCGGCGGCTTCGGCTTCTACTGCGGCCAACCCGGCCAGAGCCTGGCGGGATCGCGGTGGGGCGAGGTCACCCGGCAGGCCGCGGCGCATGCCTTCGACGAGAGCCGCGCCGAGGACGTGCTGACCGCCGACGACCCGGCGGCGGTACGTGCGTTGCCGGCCCGCGCCCTGCTCGCGGTCGCGGACACCCCGCACCTGGCCGACGTACTGGGCGAGCGCACGGTGGCCGAATTGGCCCGGACCGACGCCGCGACGCTGATCGAGCGGGCCCAGGCGGCGGCCGTCCCGCCCGGCCCGGTGCTGACCGCGATCGACCGCGCCAACCTGGTGCTGCGACTGACCGAGGACTGATCCCGGACGGCCGCCGAACCCTGAAGCCGGAGTCAAGGCAGCCGAGAGGGCAAGAGCGAGCCGAAGGAAGCCGACCCTGAACCTCGACTGGAGATCGAGGTGTGTCCTGCGAACCCCGCCCGGCCCTCCCGGAAGCCGCCGGCACCTGATCGCGCACCCGGTGGTCGGGCCCACCCGGCGCTATCGTGAAAGACGGCCGGTGTCGACGCCACGACGGCGTCCGGGGCAGCCCCCGGACCCGGGCGGCGCCGCCGATCGGGCGTGGCGGATCGAGCCCTTCGCGGCGGAGTGCGCGTGGAGCCGCGCCGATGCGAGTCCCGAGTCCCGAGTCCCACCACGCTCGGCGCCGTCGCCTCCGGCCCCGGTACGGCCCCCGCCCGTCGCGGGCCGCCGCGCAGGAAGGGGACGCCCATGGCCGGCGCGTACGTGTACGACTTCTCCGAAGGCTCCCGCGATCGGGCCGATCTGCTAGGCGGCAAGGGCGCGAACCTCGCCGAGATGACCCGGCTCGGCCTGCCGGTACCGCCCGGGTTCACGGTGAGTACCGACGCCTGCCGGGTCTTCCTGCGCACCGGCGCGCCGCCGACCGGTCTGGACCGGGAGATCGACGAACACCTGGCCGGCCTGGAGAAGTCGATCGGACGGCGGCTGGGGCAGCCGGACGATCCGCTGCTGGTGTCGGTGCGTTCGGGGGCGCGGTTCTCCATGCCCGGGATGATGGACACGATTCTCGACGTCGGCCTCAACGACGCCTCGGTGCTCGGTCTGGCCGAGACGAGCGGCCGGGAGCGCTTCGCGTGGGACTCGTATCGCCGACTGGTGCAGATGTACGGAACCACCGTGCTCGGCGTGGCCGCGGCGCGGTTCGAGGGGGTGCTGAGCCGGCGGCGGGCCGAGCTGGGCATCGCCGACGACCTGGGGTTGGGCGTGTCCGACCTGATGGCGATCGTGCGGGAGTTCCGGGCGCTGATCGCGGCGGATACCGGCGAGGAGTTCCCGCAGGATCCGCGCGAGCAGTTGGATCGGGCGGTGCTCGCGGTGTTCCGGTCCTGGAACGGCGAGCGGGCCCGGGTCTACCGGCGGCGTGAGCACATCCCCGACGACCTGGGGACGGCGGTGACCGTACAGGCGATGGTGTTCGGCAACTCGGGGCCCGACTCGGGCACGGGTGTCGCGTTCACCCGCGACCCGGGTACCGGCCGCCCCGGCGTGTACGGCGACTACCTGCCCGACGCGCAGGGCGAGGACGTGGTCTCCGGGGTGCGGGACGCGCATCCGCTTCAGGACCTGGAACGGCTCGATCCCGCCGCGTACGAACGGCTGACCGGGTGCCTGGGATTGTTGGAGGCGCACTATCGCGACCTTTGCGACGTGGAGTTCACCGTCGAGCGGGGCAGGTTGTGGATCCTGCAGACCCGGGTGGGCAAACGCAGCGCCGAGGCGGCCTTCCGGATCGCCTGCGCGCTGGTGGACGAGGGCGTGATCGACTGGCCGGAGGCGCTGGCACGGGTCGACGGCGGGCAGCTCGACCAGCTGACCTTCCCGCGCTTCGACGCGCACGCCGACACCGAACCGCTCGCGCACGGTGTGCCGGCCTCGCCCGGGGCGGCGGTCGGCGCGGCGGTGTTCGACGTGGCCGAGGCGACCCGGCGGGCCGAGGCGGGGGAGCCGGTGGTGCTGGTCCGGCCCGAGACCAGTCCGGACGACCTGCCCGGGATGATCGCCGCCGAGGCCGTGGTCACCGGCCGGGGCGGGAAGACCAGCCACGCGGCGGTGGTCGCGCGCGGCATGGGCAAGGTCTGCGTATGCGGGGCGGCCGACCTGGACATCGACATCGAGGGCCGGCGGGCCACTGCGGCCGACGGGACCGTGGTCGCGGAGGGCGACATGATCTCGGTCGACGGCACGGCAGGCACCGTGTACCTCGGCGAGCTGCCGCTGGTGGCCTCGCCCGTCACCCACTACCTGGAGACCGGCGAGCGTACGCCCGGCGTGGTCGAGGCGGTCGCCCGCTTCCTGGACCATGCCGACGCGACCCGCCGCCTGGACGTGCTCGCCAACGCCGACACCGCCGAGGACGCGGCCCGGGCCCGGCGCTTCGGCGCCCGGGGGATCGGCCTGTGTCGCACCGAACACATGTTCCTGGGCGACCGGCGCCGGCTCGTCGAGGACCTGATCCTGGCCCGCGACGACGCCGACCGTCGGCGGGCCCTGGACGCCCTGCTGCCGCTCCAGCGCCGCGACTTCACCGACATCCTGGCGGCCATGGACGGCCTGCCGGTGACCATCCGGCTGATCGACCCACCGCTGCACGAGTTCCTGCCCGACCACACCGAATCGGCGGTACGGATCGCCCGGGAGCGCGCGGCGGGGCGCGAGCCGGACGCGCGCGAGGTGCGGATGTACGAGGCGGGTGAACGCCTGCGTGAGCGCGACCCGATGCTGGGGCTGCGCGGGGTGCGCCTGGCCCTGGTCGTCCCCGGCCTGATCGCCACCCAGGTGCGCGCGATCGCCGAGGCGACGGTGGCCCGGCTGCGGGCCGGCGGCGACCCCAGGGCGGAGATCATGATCCCGCTGGTGGCCACCGTCGAGGAACTGCGCCCGGCCCGGGCGGAGGTGGAACGGGTCCTCGTCGAGGTCGGGCGGGAGGCGGGCGTGGCGGTGCGGTGTCCGGTGGGCACGATGATCGAACTGCCCAGGGCCGCGCTCACCGCGGCCGAACTCGCCGGTGAGGCGGACTTCTTCTCGTTCGGCACCAACGACCTGACCCAGACCACGTGGGGCCTGTCCCGTGACGACGCCGAAGCCTCCTTCCTGGCCGCCTACCTAGAGCGCGGCATCCTGGCCGTCTCCCCGTTCGAAACCCTCGACCGTGCCGGCGTCGGCCGACTGATCGAGAGCGCCGTCACCGAGGCCCGCCGTGCCAAGCCGGACCTCCGCATCGGCGTCTGCGGGGAACACGCGGGCGACCCGACGTCGATCCACTACCTCGCCGGCCTCCCCCTCACCTACGTCTCCTGCTCCCCCTACCGCCTGCCGAGCACCCGCCTGGAAACCGCTCGCGCGACGGTGGTGGGCGGCGGCCCGGGGGACACGCGCCGAGCGGAGCCGGAGCCGGACGCCGCGCCGGTCGCGCCTTGTCGGAATCGGAATGCATGACCCTTCGGAATCGGCCACGCGGTGATGTCCGAGAGTGTGCGGGGGGTTCTGCGTGATGTGGATGTGCGGGCCGCCGGGGGCGTGCCGAGGAGGGGGTTCTTCACTTTCGGCTCGCTCGGCTGTTTTCCGGGATTTCACCGGGTGTAGTCGCCTGGTCACATGATCGGCCGAGGGCGTTGTCCACTTTCGGTAACGAGGCCAAAACAGAGCGTGTCGCCACTGTCTGTAAATGGGGTTTCACGCACTGCTGTCGATAGGGAAATGTGGCCTGCGTCGAAGCCGGGCCAACCAACCGCACGGCTCCACCGGGGCGGAGGGGCCGGCTCGACGAGATCGGTACGAACTCAGCCATGTAGAACGCACAACAAGGAATGAGGACACTTCGATGTTCCGCTCACTCGCCACCGTGGCGTCCGGCGTGGTTGCCGGCACCCTCATGGGCGCGCTCGTCTTCGCGCCCACCGCACGGGCCGACGCCGCCGCTCCCGACACCTCCTGCCCGACGGGGAACCTCTGCGTCTACAGCGGGGACAGCCTCACGGGAACGCGCACGGTCATCTCGGCGCGGGCGATCGAGGAGCGCAGTGACGCCGGATACACGATCCAGGAGCCGGTTCTGTCGATCGCGAACCGCACCGGCTTCGATGTGCTCCACGGCGTGAGTCGCTCCGTGGTGTGCATTCGGTTCCCCTGTTACCAGTACACCGTGGACGGGCGCGTCGAGGCCGGGCGCGACCTCGCGTCCGCCGACACGGCCGGTCGGCCGCTGGTCGTGGGCAAGGACTTCGGCCGGTAGGACCACGGCCGACGGAGCTCGGGCACTTCGGTACGACCGCCCGGGGTCGCCGTCCCGCGAGGGATGGCGGCCCCGGGCCTTTGCGTGTGGTGCGCGGCGCGGTGCACCCGCGCCATGTCGGGGCGCGGGGGAGGGGGTGCCGCGCGCTCCGGATCGGCGCCTGGCCGCGCGGTCACGCGAGGTCGCGCCCGGCCTCGACGTCGACCTCGTGTCGCGGACCGGCGGCGCCGATGCCGGGCGACCGTGGGCTTACCGGCATCTGTACCAATCTGTTGTGCGACGCGGTTGTGCGACGCGGTCGATCCGGACGGTCGGCGGGCGCTCGACGGTGCGACGGTGCGCGGTTTGGCCACCGACACACTGACCGGCGTACCGGCCCGCCCCGCCTCGGGTGATCCGGCGTTCCGCACGGTGGCGGGTGTGCTGACCGAGGAACTGCTCGACCGGTACCCCGCTCCGGGCGCGGTTGCCGGTCCGGGGCTGCTCGACGGTGTGGTCGGGGTGATCCTGGCCCTGCTCGCGGCGACGACGCCGAACCCCCCGGAGTGGGACTGGGCGCTGCTGCTCGGTTGATTCCCGAGGTCGGCCGACCGCCGGTGGTCGGCTGTCGGGAGCGGGCGGCACCATGGTCGACGTGATCGATGAGCGCTACTCCCGGCTTGCCGCCGAGCACCTGCCCCCCGACCTGGCCGAACGGTGGAGCGCGCTGCTGCGTCCCTGCGTTCGGCTGCGCCGAGCGGGTGCGGGCGAGCAGGTCGTCGCGGTCCTCGGCGGCGTGCCGGAGCTGCCGAGTGGGGTCGATTGGCCTGACTGGCCGGGGGTCGGGCCGTTGTCGTTCATCGCCTCGGTGCGGTGCGCGGCGCTGCCGGCGGCCGGGCGGTCGCCGGGCTTTCCGCCCGACGGAACGCTGCTGTTCTTCTACTTCGACGGCCGGGTCGACAATGATGGCGACGATGGGCCGGCGTTCGTCTCCATCTACGATCCCGCGACGTGGGCCGGAGCCCGAGTGCTGTACGTCCCCGAGGGCACGCCGGTCTTCCCGGCGGACGTGCCCCACGGGCCGGAACCGTACCCGCGCGTGGAGTTGGCGGCCGAGGTCGAGCAAAGTGCCCCCGATCTCTGGCTGCCGGAAGCGCGGAAGGCCCTGCTCGGCACCGACGACCCATGGCCCGAACCGCGCGAAATCCCGCTCGCACTAAGGCCGTTCCGCCGCGCCTTCGCGAAGCTCAACAGCCACATCGGCCACCGGATCGGCGGACATGCCGCACCGATCCAGGGCCCTGTCGAATACGAGGCCGCAACCGCGGACGTCGGCATCGAACGCTCATGGGGCGACCCACAGTTGGACGCGGCAGCCACCCGCTGGGTCCTCCTGGCCCAGTTCGACAGCGACGAGGCCGCGGAAATGGAATGGGCCGACACGGGAACCCTGTACTGGCTGATCCACCCCGAAGCCCTCACCACCCGAGACTTCTCCCAAACCCGCCTGATAGCCCAGTCCTGAGCCCCCAGAGCCGCGAGTGAACCGGTCGCATATCGCCGCCACCGACGCGACCGCGGCCCGGTGTACCGAAGCGCACTCGGTGGCGGGTCGCGGATATCGCCGATCTCTCCAGCGCACCCTCGCTGTGGCGTGATCGGTTGTGGTTGATGAGCCGCAACGGCGTCCTGACCGTGTACGCGTCGTCCGACAAGGTCTACGCCCTCTCGGCCGCCGACGGCGGCCGGCGTTGGTCGTACCCGTACGCCGGGACTCTGCTCGCCGCGCCGAACCGTCTCCTTGTGGCTTCGTATACGACGCCCTCGGCGGCGGCTTTGCCGCGGTGGTGCGGGACGGGCGGTCGTACGAGGCGATGGGGCGCCATGCGGAGGTGGCTGTGGGCTTGGGGGGCCAGGGCTGCGGGTCTACGGCTGCGGGTTTGCGTCCAGGGGACGCAGGAAGCGGCGTTCGTAGCGCTTGATGCAGCGCGTGGTGCGGGCGAGTTCGATCGCGGCCTGGCATTCCGGGTCGGTCGCGCTGTCGATGCGGTACTGCTCGTAGGCGGCGAACCCGGGGAACGAGAAGAGGGCGTAGGCGATGTCGCTGTCGCCCTCGCTCGGCAGGAAGTAGCCGTGGTGGGTGCCGCCGAAGCGGTTGACCAGGTGGACCCAGCGGCGGCCGTACTCCTCGAAGTCGGCGAGCTTGTCGGCGTCGATCTCGTACTTGAGGTGAATGGTGATCATGCGCTCATGATGCCGTGTTGCCGGCCGGCGTGGCGGACCAGCCGGACTTCAGTCGCATGGCCAGCAACTGGCCGGGCCACTCGGGTTGGTCGGGGCGCTCGACGGTGAAGGGGGTGACCGGGGTGAAGCCCAGGCTTTGGTATTGGCGGACCAGAGCGCCGTCGTCGCCCCCGTAGCAGTCGACGCGGATCAGGTCGACGCCGCGGCTCGCCGCCTCCCGGCGGGCGTCCGTGATCAGGGCGGCGCCGACGCCCGCGCCGACGAAGCGGCGGTCGGTGACGAGGAGGTTGATGAACAACTCGGGTTCGTCGATCGGGTCGATGTACGCGGAAGGCGTGTCCGAGAAGACACAACCGCCGGCCGGGACACCGTCGATCTCGGCCAGGCGGGCGTGCCCGCGGCGGATCACCGACTCGACGCGCGCCTCGCCCCCGGGGCGGGTGGACCACGGTTCGGTGCCCCATTGGCCGGGGCGGCCGGCGGCGGTCAGCCAGGCCACCGCGCTGTCGAGCATGGTGAGGAAGACTGGCACGGCGCCGGTGTCGATGTCGACCGTCCGCACCCGTACCGGCGGACGTGCGCCGTTCTCGTGTTCCCGTGCCATGGGGCCCCCTTCCGATCACCCCGATCCTCGCACGCGACGCGACTCGTGGAACAGAAGCGAAAGCGTCGATCGGCGGTCGGTGACACCGCAATTCCGATCGTCGCACTGCGGACGTGGCCGGCTCCAGCGTGTTACGTTCCCGCCATGGCATCGAGTGCTGCGAAGCAAGTCATCGATGGTTTACGGGAGTTGGCCGCACCGGGTCGATCCGCCGCCGAAGTGTTCGCGCGGGCCGACGAGTTGCTGCGGAATGTGCTCGGGTACGACGCGGTCTGTTGGCACACCGCGGATCCCACCACCGGGCTCGTCACCTCCGTGGTGAGCAACGACCTGAGCATGGAGGGGTTTCGCGAGGCGGTGCGGATGGAGGTGTGGCACGAGGACATCACCTCCTTCGCCGCGATCCGGCGCAGTGGGGTCCGGGCCGAGACGCTGAGTCGGGCGACGCGGGGGCGGCCCGAACGGGCGATGAGATTTCGCGAGCAGCTCGCCCCGTCCGGGTTCGGTGACGAATTGCGCGTGGTCTTCGACACGCAAGGCGGCCGGTGGGGCTGTGCCGCGTTCATGCGGGGTCGGGAGCACGGCCCCTTTCTGGGCCGGCAGCGGGACCTGGCGGATGTCGCCGCGCGGCACATCGGCAACGCGCTGCGGGCCTGCCATGCCGCCCCGACGTGGGCGCTCCCGGCGGATACGGCGCCCGCGATGATAATCCTCGGTCCGTCGAACGGCCTGGTCGCGGCGGATCAGCGGGCCCAGCGGCTGCTCGCCGACCTCGCCGACGACTCGTCGGCCTCACTGTCCGTGCCCACCGCCTTCGCGATGGCGTCCGAGCACGCGCGACGGGCCGCGTCCGGGGTGCTCGCCGCGCAGGTGCCGATTCGGGTGCGTACCGGGGACGGGCGGTGGTTCGTGTTGCACGCCTCGCTGGTCGACGGTCTCGCCGACGGGCACGTCGGGGTGGTGGCCTCGCCCGCGTCACCGGCCGAGACGATGCCGCTGTACCTGGCCGCGTTCGGGTTGACCGGGCGCGAGCAGGAGGTGGCGCTGCAGGCGATTCGCGGTTGCGACACGCGGGAGATCGCCCGGGTCCTGGCGATGACCCCGTACACGGTCCAGGACCACCTGAAGGCCGTGTTCACCAAGGCCGGGGTGTCCAGTCGCCGGGCGCTGATCGCCCGCATCGTGCAGGGTGAGCTGCCGCCGGAGTAGCGGTCGTGGGCGGTGGGCGGACGCCGGGAAAAGGTCGCGGACGTGCGTCGGGGCGGTGTTAGGGTGCCAGACGCACTGTGTCACATGGGATGAGTTCGTTCGGAGAGGGAACGTCATGCGCCGAGGGTTCAGCGGTCTCTACGGAATTCGTCCCATCAGTGCAGCCGCGGGAGCCTCTGGCCGTCATGAACCATCTGAACATCGGGATTCTCGCGCATGTTGACGCGGGGAAGACCAGCCTGACCGAGCGTCTGCTGTTCGACGCGGGGGTGATCTCCCGAGCCGGCAGTGTCGATGCCGGCAGTACCCAGACCGATTCGCTCGACCTGGAGCGTCGGCGTGGGATCACCATCCGTTCCGCCGTGGTGGCGTTTCGGGTGGACGACCTCCAGGTCAATGTCATCGACACCCCCGGCCACTCCGACTTCGTCGCGGAGGTGGAGCGGGCGCTGCGCGTACTGGACGGCGCCGTGTTGGTGGTGTCCGCGGTGGAGGGCGTGCAGGCGCGAACCCGGGTGCTGATGCGCTCACTTGCCCGATTGCGGATCCCGGTCCTGGTGTTCGTGAACAAGATCGACCGGATGGGCGCGTGCTACCGGGAGGTGCTGGACGCGCTGGCCGCCGAACTGGGGCCCGGGTGCGTCGCGATGGGGTCGGTGGCCGGGATCGGGACCGCGGACGCGCGATTCGCGCCGTTCGACGTGGGCGACCCGGGCTTCGCGGAGCGGCTCGCGGAGGCGTTCGCCGACCACGGCGAGTCGTTCGTGGACGCGTATCTGGACGACCGGGTCGTGCTCACGGCGGCGGACTACACGCGCGAACTGCGGCGCCAGGTACGGGAGGCGTGGGTGTACCCGGTGTTCTTCGGCTCGGCCCTGAACGGGGAGGGGGTCGCGCACCTGGTGCGGGGAATCGCCGCGTGGTTGCCGCGCGTCGCGGCGGCGGGGCAAGAGCCTTTGCGGGCGGTCGTGTTGAAGATCGAGCGGGGGCGGGCGGGGGAGAAGATCGCGTACGTGCGGACCTGGAGCGGGGTGCTTCGGGCGCGGGAGTCGGTCGCGCTGTTCCGGCGCCAACACGGGGGCGGTGTGGTCGAGTCGACCGTGCGGGCCTCCGGGGTGCAGGTTTTCGATCGTGGTACAGCGGTGCGGGACGCGGATGCGACGGCGGGCACCATCGCGAAGGTGCGGGGTCTGGCGCAGGCGCGGGTCGGCGATCAACTGGGGTCGGCGGACGGGCTGCCCCGGACCGGACTGTTCGCGCCGCCGACGTTGGAATCCGAGGTCATGCCACGGCAGCCTGGCGAACGGCCCGCGCTGTACGCGGCGTTGCAGCGAATGGCCGAGGAGGACCCGATGATCGACGTGCGGGGGGACGAGTCGTCGGGGGCGATCTCGGTGCGCCTGTACGGCGAGGTGCAGAAGGAGGTGATCGGGTCGACGCTGGCCGAGGAGTTCGGTCTGCGGGTGGCCTTCGCCGAGTCGCGGCCGCTGTACTTCGAGCGCCCGGTGGGTGTGGGTGAGGCCGTGGAGGAAATGGACGCGGACGGGCCCACCTACTTCTGGGCCACGGTCGGTGTGCGGGTCGAGCCGGCGGCGCCGGGGAGTGGGATCGAGCTGCGGTTGGGGGTCGAGTTGGGGGCGCTGCCGCTCGCGTTCCATCGGGCGATCGAGGAGAGTGCGCGTCGGACGTTGCGGCAGGGGTTGCACGGGTGGGAAGTGCTGGACTGCACGGTGACGTTGACCCGTACGGGGTATTTCAGTCCGGTGAGTGCGGCGGGGGACTTCCGGAGTGTGACGCCGTTGGTGGTGGCCGATGCGTTGCGGCGGGCCGGGACGCGGGTGTTCGAGCCGACGCATCGGTTCGAGGTGGAGACTCCGGCGGACTGCCTGGGCGTGGTGTTGTCGGCGCTTTCCGCGGTGCGGGGGGTGCCGGTGGAGCAGGTGGCTCGGGGGGATCGGTTCCTGGTGCGGGGGAGCCTTCCGGCGGCGATGGTGCATGGGGTTACGGGGCGGTTGCCGGGGCTGACGCGGGGGGAGGGGGTTCTGGTCAGCGAGTTCGAGGGGTATCGGCCGTTTGGGGGCGGCCATGCGGTTCCTACGCGGGAGCGTGTGGGGGTGGATCCGTATGACCGGGAGCGCTACATGTTGCAGTCGCTGGGGCGGGTTCGGGGCGGCTGCGGGTGAGCCCGGGTTCGGTTGTCCTCAGGCGCTGGACGGGCTGGTTTGGTTTGGGTGTTGCGGGTGTTGGGGGCTGCGGTTTGGCCTCCGGCCCGGTGTTTTCAAGCGTCGGGCGTGCCGCAGGGGCCGGGGGCTTTCAAGGGGGGTGCTGCTGTGGAGGCTCTGGCTACCAGGCGGGGGGTGAAGCGGTGGTCTACGTGGGGGACGTGGTAGCCCTGGAGTTGTTGCCACATTGCCGTGGCGATTGCTGTGGACATTTGTTCTATGGGTTGTTGGATCGTGCTCAGTGGGGGGTCGCTGTGGGCGGCCAGGTATGAGTCGTCGTAGCCGACTACCGACACGTCGGTCGGGACGTGCCGGCCGGATTCGCGGGCGGCGGAGATTGCGCCCAGGGCCATCAGGTCGCTGCCGGTGATGATCGCCGTGGCGCCGGCGTCCAGGAGGCGGCGGGCCGCGGCCTGGCCGCCGGTGATCGAGTACGTGGACTCCACATAGAGCGCGTCGTCGCAACCGCCGAACATCGCGGTCATCGCCGCGCGGTAGCCGGCCAGGCGGTGGCGGGAGGGGCGGTAGAACTCCTCGCCGCCGGCCAGCGCGATCCGGGTGTGTCCGAGGCTGTGCAGGTGCGCCACCGCCATCGCGGCGCCGGCCGCCTCGTCGGTGGTGACCGTGGACACCGGCAGTCCCGGTACGCCGCCGTTGACCAGCACCATCGCCACGTGCTTCCCGTGCAGGTGCCAGTAGAAGCCGTGGTCGGCCTCGGGGTTCGCGTGTCGTCCGGAGACCAGGACCAGCCCCTCGATGCCACGCCTCAACAGCGTTTCGATGTAGTCCAGCTCGGTCGGTCCGTGCTTCGTGGAACTGCCGATCAGCGCGGTCACCCCGTACTGGCTCAGCCGCGCCTCCACCGCGCCGGCCAGCAGCGCGAAGGCGGGGTTCTCAAGCTCCGGCACGATGATGCCGACGAAGGGTTGGCCGACCGGGGCCGGCGCGACCATGCCCTGCTCGCGGATCGCCGCCAAGACCCGGGTCCTGGTGTGTTCGGCGACGCCGGGCTTGTCGTTGAGGACCCGGCTGACGGTCGCCGCGCTCACCCCGATCCGGTCGGCGATCCTGCGGACCGATGGGCGCTCTGGTGTCACGCGATGGTCACCTCTCTAGGGCGGATACGGCGCACGGGGGACACGCACACGCTAGCGAAACGTGTTTCCTCGTTGCAACAAAATCTTTGAAACATGTTGCAGAGTGTTGCAGTTGTTGGCGGCGAGCTTTTACGCTCCTCGGCATTCGACCTGATGAACGGCATGTTTCGGAGTCGCAAACACCATGCACCCACCGGAAACACTCTGTAACACAGCGGCACATCACGACGGCTCGCAGGGCTACGTGAGCAACCCGTCGCCGCAACCCGGCGAGCGCGTCGAGTTGTTCGTGCGTGCCCGTACCGACGCCGGCACCAAGCGGGTACACGTGCGCACCAAGCTCGACGGCGAACCGGTGTTCACCGAGGCGCGGGTGGACCGGGTGGCCGGCGACGAGACCTGGTGGCGGGTCGAAGTGGAGGTCGGCAGCACCGAGTTCGGGTACCGCTTCCTGCTCGACACCCCCACCGGCAACCGCTGGCTGACCGGCGCCGGCATCGCCTCGCGCGATGTGCCCGACACCGGCGACTTCACCCTCACCACCCACCCGGCGCCGCCCGCCTGGGCCGCCGACGCGGTCGTGTACCAGATCTTCCCGGACCGCTTCGCCCGCTCCGCCCGGCAGAGCGACACGCTCCCGGACTGGGCCACCCCGGCCGCCTGGGACGATCCCGTCCCGTGGGGCACCCCGGGCGCGCTCCAGCAGATCTACGGGGGCGACCTGTGGGGCGTGCTCGACCGGCTCGACCACATCCGGGGACTGGGCGCGAACGTCCTCTACCTCACCCCGTTCTTCCCGGCCCGCTCCAACCACCGCTACGACGCGACCACCTTCGACCGCGTCGACCCGCTGCTCGGCGGCGACCAGGCGCTGCGGGCGCTGACCGCCGAGGCGCACCGGCGCGGCATGCGGGTGATCGGTGACCTGACGCTCAATCACTCCGGGGACGGGCACGAGTGGTTCCGGCGCGGACAGGCCGAACCGGACTCCGCCGAGGCGGGTTTCTACTACTTCGACGGCGCGGATCGAGGCCGCTACGCCTCGTTCTGCGGGGTGGACACGCTGCCGAAGTTCGACCACGCGTCCGCCGAGTTGCGGGCGCGGTTGTACGAAGGCGCGGGCTCGGTGGTGGCGCGGTATCCGCGCGACTTCGGGCTGGATGGCTGGCGGATCGACGTGGCCCAGTCGGCCGGCCGCTACGGCACCCAGGACCGCAACGCCGAGGTGGCCCGCGCCACCCGCGCCACGCTGAACGCCGCCGCGCCGGACACGCTGCTCCTGGCCGAGCACCAGCACGACGCGTCCGCGTCCCTGCGCGGCGACGGCTGGCAGGGCACGATGGCCTACGCCGGCTTCACCCGACCGGTCTGGGGATGGCTTGCCGACGCGCCGCTCACCGAGTTCTGGGGGGTACCCGGGCCGATCCCGGACTACGGCGGCGCCGAACTGGTCTCCGTCATGCGGGACTTCGCCGCCCTGTTGCCCTGGCGCTCATACACCCACAACCTGACCCTGCTCGACTCGCACGATACCCAGCGTTTCCGCTCGATGGCCGGTCGCGAACGCCAACACCTTGGCGTCGCACTGCTGTTCACGCTGCCGGGCCTGCCGATGGTATTCGCCGGCGACGAGGTCGGCGTGGAAGGGGTGCACCTGGAGGACGGCCGCCGGCCGTTCCCGTGGGACCCCGCGCGCTGGGACCAGGAAACCCACCGCGTCTACCGCGACCTGATCGCGCTGCGGCGCGGATACCGGGCCCTGCGCGAGGGTGGCCTGCGCTGGCTGCATTGCGCCGCCGACACCGTGCTGTTCGAGCGGTGGTTGCCCGAGGAGACGCTGCTCGTCCAGGTCGACCGCGCCTCGCACGCCCCGATCGCCGCGCCGGTCGCCGCGCACAGCCTGACCGGCGGACCCGACCTGCGTCCCGGCGAGCCGATGCCCGCCGACGGACCGGCCTTCCACGTGTGGCGGGTGGAGCGCCCGTGACCCGCACCGAGCCCACCGCCCCCGCGCCCACCCCGGGAGAGTCACCCCGCATGTCCCTGCCCGCGAACACCGGCGGCGTGATCGAGACGTTGTCGAACGTGCGCTCCACGCACCTGGACAACGTCCGCGACGTCCACGTGTACCTGCCGCCCGGCTACGACCGGCAGGCCGGACCGTACCCCGTGGTGTGGCTGCACGACGGGCAACACGTGTTCGCCCGCACCGGCCTCGAACCCAGCTGGCGGGTCGAGGAGACCCTGGACCGGCTGATCGCCGCCGGCCTGCTGCCGCCGCTGATCGCGGTGGCCGTGGACAACGGGCGCGACGACCGCGGCGCCGAGTACAGCCACTACGTGCCCTACCCGCGCGATCCGCGCGCGTTGTCCCGGGGCGAGCTGTACGAGCGTTTCCTGATCGACGAGTTGCGCCCGCTGATCGCGGCCGGCTACCCGATCACCGACGACCCGGCGCACACCGCCGTGCTCGGCTCCTCGATGGGCGGCCTGGTCAGCTACCACCTGGCGTTTCGCCGTCCCGACGTGTTCGGCCTGGCCGGCGTGCTCTCGCCGTTCCTGGTCTTCGTCGATCCGATCACCCTCGCCGAGACGCCCGTGCACCACCGGCAGAGCGCGCGCGGCCCGGCGCGGATCTGGATCGACATCGGCGGCATGGAGGGCCTGATCACCGTGCGGCACACCCGCGACCTGGTCGACCACCTCGTCTCCGACCTCGGCTATGCGCCGGACCGCGAGGTGCGCTTCCACGAGGATCCGCAGGCGCCGCACCACGAGAGCGCCTGGGCCCGGCGGGTGGGCAGCGCGCTGCTGCACCTGTTCGGCGACGCCGATCTGCCGCTGGTCGAACTGACCATGCCCGAGCGGCCCGCGGTGGCCACCGGACAGGCCGACGTGAGCGTGGCGCCGGTGGGCGTGCGCGCCGACGGCTGCACCTACTCGGTACTGGACGCCGCGCTCGCCTGGACCCCCGCCGACGCGCTGCGCCCGCTCGGCCTGGCCCGGGTCACCCCCGGTCGACCCGGGCCTGTCGCACTGACCGCGACGGCCGGCGGCCATACCGCCGAGGGCACCTTGGAGGTGGTCGAGGGCGGCGCCGACGCGCTGTTGGAGGTCACCGTGACCGCCGCCGCCGACCTGCCCGCCGACGAGACCGTCTACTACTCCGGACTGGTCACCACCCGCGTCGCCGCCGGCATCCACCACGGCACCTGGCGGCTGCCGCGCGGGGTCGGCTTGAACGGCGCGGTCGGCCGCGGCTGGCGCTGCGACGGCCTCGCCGAGGACGGCAGCCCGATCCGCGACCCCTTCCACCACGACGGCGACCGCCGGATCACCGTGCACGTCCCCGCGTGGACCGACCCCAACGCGCAGACGGCGCCCGCCGCCGACCACGCGCCCGAGACCGACGCGACCGCACCCATCGAGGAGACCCCGTGAGACCACGACTGCTGCTCCCGGCCGTGCTCGCCGCCGCCACACTGCTCGTCACCGCGTGCGCCGGCAGCGGCGACAAGGGCGACGACAAGACCGCCCCGCCCGCCTCGGCCCCGGCGGCCGGCAACGGCTCGCTGACCGTCTGGGCCGACGACGCCCGGGCCAAGCCGCTTCAGGACATCGCCGCCGCGTTCACCCGGGACAAGGGCGTCAAGGTCAAGGTCGTGCAGAAGGGCCTAGGCGAGATCCGCGACGACTTCGTCTCCCAGGCCCCCACCGGCCAGGGCCCCGACGTGGTCGTCGGACCGCACGACTGGCTCGGCAAACTCGTCCACAACGGGGTGCTCGCACCGCTCGAACTCGGCGACCGCGCCGCCGCGTTCTCCCCGGTCGCGCTCGAGGCGATGCGCTACGAGGGCCGCACGTACGGACTGCCCTACGCCGTCGACAGCATCGCCCTGCTGCGCAACACCGAACTGGCCCCGCAGGCCCCGGCCTCCTTCGACGAACTGCTCGCCACCGGGCGCCGGCTGGTCGAGCAGGGCCGCGCCGAACTGCCGGTGGCGGTACCGGTCGACGCCAAGAGCGGATCGCCGTACCACCTGTACCCGCTGCAAACCTCGTTCGGCTGTCAGGTCTTCGGCACCAGGCCCGACGGCGCCTACGACCAGGCCAAACTCGAACTGGACAGCCCCGGTTGCCGGCGCTTCGGCCCCTGGCTGCGCGGCCTGGGCAAGGACGGTGTGCTCTCCACCTCGCTCACCGCCGACATCGCCACCGACGCCTTCCTCAAGGGCAAGACCCCGTTCCTGCTCGCCGGCCCCTGGGACGCGGCGACCTTCCGCACCGCGCACGTGCCGTTCGCGGTCGACCCGGTGCCCAGCGCCGACGGCTCCCCGGCCCGGCCCTTCGTCGGCGTCCAAGGCTTCTTCGTCGGCGCCAAGTCCGCAAACCCGATCCTGGCCCAGGACTTCGTCCTCAACTACCTCTCCACCCCGCAGGCGCAGCGTGCCCTGTACGACACCGGCGGCCGGGTCCCGGCGACCACCGCCGTACTCGCGCAGGTCGAGAACGACCCGGTGGTGGCCGGTTTCGCCCGCGCCGCCCAGGCGGGCATGCCGACGCCGAACCTGCCCGCCATGGACAGCGTGTGGGGCGACTGGGGCCTGACCCAACTGGCCATCATCCAGGGGCATGGCGACCCGGGGGAGCTGACCGGCGCGATGGCCGCACGCATCCGCGCCAAGATCGCCGCCGGCTGAGCCGGGGCGACGAGGAGAGACCGAGATCGTGACCCAGACCCTGTCCACCCAGCCGCCGCACACCCCACCGGGCCGGCGACCCACGGCCGACCCCGGCCACCCCCCGGCCCGCCGCGGCCTCGTCGGCCTCGCCGTGCGGATCGTCCTGCTCGCCGTCGTCGACGCCCTCGCGGTCTACGGGCTCCTCGCCCTGGCCGCGCAGCACAAGTGGGGGATGTTCGGAGCCCTGCTCCTGGGCACGGTCGCGGTCAACGTGATCTACGCCGGCAAACGCCACGTGCCGGCCAAATACCTCGCCCCCGGCGTCGCGTTGCTGCTCGTGTACCAGGTGTACGTGGTGTTCTACACCGGGTTCGCCGCCTTCACGAACTACGGCGACGGCCACAACAGCGACAAACCCGACGCCGTCGCGGCGATCCTCGCGCACAGCGAGACCCGCGTACCCGACTCGCCGGTACGCCCGGCCACGGTCGTCGCCCGCGGCGACCGGGTCGGCCTGCTGGTGACCCTGCCCGACCGGGGTGTACGCCTCGGTTGGGCAGGGCACCCGCTGGAGCCCGTCGCGGACCCGGTGTACGACTCCGTCGGTCGCGCGGTGGCCGCGCCCGGCTGGCACCAGTTGAGCTATGCGCAGATCGCGAGCCGGCAGAAGGAGATCAGTGAACTGCGGGTGCCCGCGAGCGAGGACCCGAACAGCGGCAGCCTGCGCACCGCCGACGGGATCAGCGCCGCCGCCTACCGGTCCACGCTCGACTACGACCGCGACGCCGACACCATCACCGACCGGGCCACCGGCAAGGTCTATCGACCCACCTCCGACGGCGTATTCGCCGCCGCCGACGGCACCAGGCTCAGTCCGGGGTGGAAGGTCTTCGTCGGCCTGGACAACTTCGAGAAGATCCTCACCGACCGCGACATCCGCGGCCCCTTCCTCGGCGTGCTGGTATGGACCTTCGTCTTCGCCGGCATCTCGGTCGCGGTGCCGTTCGCCATCGGACTGGTCCTGGCCGCGGTGCTCGACGGCAAACGGCTGCGCGGGCACCGGATCTACCGTTCGCTGATCATGCTGCCCTACGCCTTCCCGGCGTTCCTGGCCGCACTGGTGTGGCAGGGCCTGCTCAACACCGACTACGGCTACGTCAACGTCTCGCTCCTGGACGGCGCGCACATCCCGTGGCTTACCGATCCGTGGTTGGCCCGGCTCAGCGTGCTCGCGGTCAACGTCTGGATCAGCTTCCCGTACATGTTCCTGATCTGTACCGGCGCGCTCCAGGCGATCCCCGCCGAGGTCACCGAGGCGGCGCGGATCGACGGCGCGGGACGCGGACGGATCCTGCGGCACATCAAACTGCCGCTCCTGCTCACCGCCGTCACCCCGATGCTGATCGCGACCTTCGCCTTCAACTTCAACAACTTCAACGTCATCTACATGCTCACCGGCGGCGGCCCCAAGGACCCCGACGCGCCGATCGAGGTCGGCTCCACCGACCTGCTGATCTCGCTGGTGTACAAACTCGCCTTCGGCGGCAGCAATCGCCAATACGGCATGGCCTGCGCCGTCTCGATCTTGATCTTCGTGGTGGTCGCCGCGATCTCCGTCGTCGGCCTGCGCCGCAGCCGCGCGTTCGAGGAGTCCTGATGATCCGTTGGTTCGCGCGCACCGGATGGCGGCACCTGATCGGGGTGCTCGCGGTCGTGGTCGCCCTCTTCCCCCTGGTGTTCGTCCTCTCCGCGTCGCTGAACCCCAGCGGCACCCTGACCGGATCCAACGAACTGTTCTCGGACACCACCGACGCGCACTACCGGGAACTGTTCGACGACCCGCTGCACCCGTTCGGCACGTGGTTCCTGAACTCGATGGCGGTCGGGCTGGCCACCGCGATCGGGTCGGTGTTCCTGGGCGCGTGCGCCGGCTACGCCTTCTCGCGCTTTCGGTTCCGGGGACGCAAGGCCGGGCTGACCACGCTGCTCCTGGTCCAGATGTTCCCGCAACTGCTCGCCTACGTCGCGCTGTTCCTGCTCCTGTCCAGCTTCGACGACGTGTTCCCGGCGATCGGCCTGGGCAGCCGGCTGGGGCTGGTGATGATCTACCTCGGCGGCGCGCTCGGGGTGAACACCTACCTGATGAAGGGCTTCTTCGACACCGTGCCGCGCGACCTCGACGAGGCGGCGCGGATCGACGGGGCCTCGCACACCCAGGTGTTCTTCCGGATCGTGCTGCCGCTGGTGGCACCGGTGCTGGCCGTGGTCGCGCTGCTGTCCTTCGTGGCCACGCTCAACGACTTCGTGATCGCGAGCCTGGTCCTGAACGACCCGGACAAGCAGACCCTCGCGGTCGGCCTCTACCACTTCATCTCGTACGGAGTGGGTCGCAACTGGGGCGTTTTCGCGGCGGGCGTGCTGATCGCGGCGCTGCCGGTGCTGGTGCTGTTCCAGTTCCTGCAACGTTTCATCGTCGGCGGCCTGACGGCCGGAGCGGTGAAGAACTGACCCGGCGCGCGCGTTCCACGTTGTTTCTCTACTTCTCCTTGAAGGAAGCTCTCGGATGACCGTCACGACCACGAACACCCTTACGACCACCGGCTGGTGGCGTGACTCGGTGATCTATCAGGTGTACGTGCGCAGTTTCGCGGACGGCAACGGCGACGGGATCGGCGACCTGCCCGGCGTGCGCAGCCGACTGCGCTATCTGAGCGAACTGGGCGTGGACGCCGTCTGGCTCACCCCGTTCTACGCCTCCCCGCAGGCCGACCACGGCTACGACGTGGCCGACTACCGGGCCGTCGACCCGCTGTTCGGCACCCTCCAGGACGCCGACGCGCTGCTGCGCGACGCGCACGCGCACGGCCTGCGGGTGATCGTCGACCTGGTGCCCAACCACACCTCCGAGGCGCACGCCTGGTTCGTCGAGGCGCTGGCCGGCGGCCCCGGATCGGCCGCCCGCGAGCGCTACCACTTCCGTCCCGGACGCGGCGCCGACGGGGAACTGCCGCCCAACGACTGGGAGTCGGTGTTCGGCGGCCGGGCCTGGACCCGAGTGCCCGACGGCGAGTGGTACCTGCACCTGTTCGCCCCCGAGCAGCCCGACCTGAACTGGGAACACCCCGAGGTGCACGCCGAGTTCGAGGACGTACTGCGCTTTTGGCTGGACCTGGGCGTGGACGGCTTCCGGATCGACGTCGCACACGGCCTGGTCAAGGCCGAGGGTCTGCCCGACATCGGCGGCGGCGCCGGGATCGAACTGCTCGGCAGCGCCGAACTGCCGTTCTTCGACCAGGACGGGGTGCACGAGATATACCGCGGTTGGCGGCGAATCCTCGACGCGTACCCCGGCGCCCGGATGGCCGTCGCCGAGGCCTGGACGCCGAGCCCGGAGCGCACCGCGCGTTATGTGCGCCCCGACGAGCTGCACCAGGCGTTCAACTTCCACTACCTGGGCACCGATTGGGCCGCGCCCGCGCTGCGCGAGGTGATCGACGCGTCGTTGGCCGGCGCCGCCGGTGTCGGCGCTCCGGCGACCTGGGTGTTGTCCAACCACGACGTGCACCGCCACGTCACGCGCTACGGCGACGGGGCGACGGGGCTGCGCCGGGCCCGGGCCGCCGCGCTGTTGACGCTGGCGCTGCCCGGTTCGGTCTATGTGTACCAGGGCGAGGAACTGGGCCTACCCGAGGTGTCGGACCTGCCGGACGAGGTGTTGCAGGACCCGAGGTGGGAGCGGTCCGGGCACACCGAGCGGGGCCGGGACGGTTGCCGGGTGCCACTGCCGTGGTCGGGCGGGCGGGCGCCATACGGATTCGGCGCGCCGGGCAGCGCGCCGACGTGGCTGCCGCAGCCGGGTGACTGGGCCGGGTTGAGCGTCGAGGCGCAGTGGGACGACCCCGCGTCCACGTTGTCGCTGTATCGGTCGGCGTTGGCGATCCGTCGGGCGCACCCGGACCTCGGTGACGGCGCGGAACTGCGGTGGTTGCCGTCACCGGAGGGCACGTTGGTCTTCCGGCGCGGGGGCGGGCCGGTGTGCGCGGTGAATCTGGGCGCGGAGCCGGTGCGGCTGCCCGAGTACGGGCCGGTGTTGCTCGCGAGCGGCGAGCTGCCCGGGGATGGCGTGCTGCCGGGCGACACGGCGGCGTGGTACACGGTGGACGGGGACTGAGCGGGCCGGTTCTGATGTTCGGCGGGCCCCGGCTGTCCGACGGGGTCCGGGCGTTCTGCGGCGGCTTCCCATGGGTGGGAGTCGCCGCCGATCCGTCGCTGTCGTGGGGCCCGAGGGTCCGGCTACAGTGGGTGGGTGGCGCAGTTCGAAGTAATCGTGGACCCGGAACGCGAAGCCTGGCTCGGGCGGATGCTCACCGAATCCAATACGGCGGTCTCACCGAATCTGGCGGCCCTGCGCGGGACTTCCGCCGAGAACGAGGAACCCCTCCAGCTCTACGTGCGCGATGACGACGGCGATCTCGTCGGCGGGTTGACCGGCTACACGTGGGCCTACTGGCTGCACGTGCACCTGCTGTGGGTCGACGCACGCCTGCGCGGCGCCGGGTTGGGTTCGGAACTCCTGGAGCGGGCCGAGAAGATCGCGTCGACCGAGCGGGAGTGTCGACACGTGCGGCTGGAGACGTGGGACTTCCAGGCTCCGGACTTCTACCGCAGGCACGGCTACGAACTCGTGGGGACCGTGCCGGACTACCCGCCGGGCAGTGTCGAGTACATCTTCGTCAAACGCCTCGGCTGAGCGGCGTTCGGCACGCGGGTGTCGCTCGGCTGATGGGTGTCGCCATGGCCGCCGCAGTGTCCAGGAGCTCGATCAGCGTGCCGGAGAAGTCGGGCAGGAGTCGTACGGCCACCGTCCAGGCCTCCGGGGCCGTGCCGAGGCGGGCCCGGAGGCGACGCGGTCGTAATTCGTCGGGCAGTCGCCAGGGGTCGAGCGCGGGTCGGGGGGCGGTCGGATCCTCGATGATCGCCGAGCCGGCCAGGAGGTCGAACGCGACGTGGGCGGGGCGGCACGTGCGGACGATGTCCTCGACGGTCAACGCGCCGCGATCCAGCGCGGCCCGCACCCACGTGTGCACATCGTGCGGATGGTCGGATACGAACGCCAGCCGGGCGAGCAGGAGTTCGCGCGGGCAGTCGGGGTGCGCGACCACCGCGTCCCGGACCTGATCCGGCCAGGAGTCGCGGGTCAGGGTCTCGATCAGCGTGTCCCACGGCGGTGGCCCGGACTCGGCGAGGACGACGTCGGCGGCATGGGCCGGGCCGCGCAGGGCCGTGACGATCGCCGCCGGTGTGGTTACCTCGGCCAGTCGGGCGCGCAGGAGCGCCGGGCCGTCGACGTCGTCCAGGGCGGCGCGGACAAGCTTCACGGTCTCGGCCGGGAAGGGGTTGCGCGAGTCCTCCAGGCCGTGGCGGGTGGCCTCGTCGATCAGAGCGCGCACGCCGTCGGGGCCGGCGTCCCGCCACCGGTCGAGCAGCGCGCGCAGTCGACCGGCGTCGGTGTAGAGGGCGCGCCGGTGCAGGACGATCCGCGCGACGCGGGGGTCGTCCGAGGCGGGGGCGACGTCGACGGCGCGCCGGCGGTTGGGCCCCTCGTCGCGTTCGAGGCAGCCGAGCAGGGCGGAGGCGAGCGGGACCGTGCCCGGGCGGCCCGTGCGGTCCACGCCGGACAGCAGGCGGGTCACCGCCGCGTCGTCCAACTCGGCGCGGCGGAACAGCAGGGCGTTCACCGCGGGATCGTCGAGATCCAGTAACTCGGCGACGGTATCCGGGAGTTGCTCGGCCATGCCGGCCAGGATCAGGTTCGCGGCGGGCCCGTGCACGGCCCGGAGGCGTTCGCGCAGCGCGCGGTCGGGCGGGGCGGCGGCCAGCAGGGGGCGCAGTGCGGGCGGGTCGAGCAGGGACACCAGCGTGTGTTGTTGTGCGCTGCTCGCGCAGCGGAACAGCAGGTTGCGGGCCGGGTCGCCACCGGAGGGGCGGGTGTGCGCCCGGTTCGGGGCGGAGCCCGCGAGGGCCGTCGCGACGAGCGCGGCCGGGGTGCCGGGGAAGCGCGGGAGCTCGGCGAGGACGGTGGACCACGCGTCGGCGTCGGTGCCCAGGGGGGCGAGGAGTTCGTGTACGGCGGCGTGGACGGCGGGGTCGTCGTCGGGCAGGGCCAGGAGCACGGCCACGGCCGGTCCGGCCTCGGTGAGCAGCGCTGATGCGGTGAATCGGCCGCGGCGCAGGCCCCG
This sequence comes from Embleya sp. NPDC020630, assembly GCF_044334985.1. Lineage (NCBI taxonomy): Bacteria > Bacillati > Actinomycetota > Actinomycetes > Kitasatosporales > Streptomycetaceae > Embleya > Embleya sp. NPDC020630. Next base: position 316,240 of record NZ_JBIRUB010000006.1, on the reverse strand, counting down.
GCGCAGGAGCGGGGTCCATTCCCATTCGTCGTGGTCGAGATCGTGATCGCGGTCTCGCCCCGGAGCGGGCGCGGGAAGACGGAAGGCGCGGGCGCGCAGGGTGGGGCGGGCGGATCGGCCGCCGTCTCGGACGATCTCGTCGGGGCAGTCGGCCCATCGGGCGAGGACCGCGGTCACCGACGAGGGGAAGGGTTTGCGCAGGTGCTCCTCGCGCGCGGCGGACCAGTCGGGCGGGACCGGGACGGGACCTTTGGCGCGGCGGATGCGCAGGAGTAACAGGTGCGCGGCGGAGGAGAGTTGGCGGCCTTCGGCGGCGGCCGGGTCGTCGAGGCGGTCGAGTAGGTCGCCGTGGTCGAGGTCGCCGGCCGCCCGGCGGAAGCGGGCGAACGCGGATTCGTCGAGGAGGTCGCGCAGCGCGCGGTGGCGGTCGGCGACCACGGCCGGGGGCAGGTCGGGGCCGAGTGCGAGCAGGGCGTGTGCGACCAGTTCGCCGAAGGGGGCCCACAACGCCGGTTCGAGCAGCCGTTCGTGATGCTGCGTCAGCAGCCAGGGCACGAAGCCGTGCGGCGCGCGCCAGTCGGTATCCGCGGGGTCGGCGGCGGCGAGGACGGCGCGCCGGAGCACGACCGTGTGCCGCTCGGGGTTCGTGGGTCGGTACAGGGTGCGGGCCAGGGCGGGGTGGCCGAGTCGGGCCAGGCGCAGCAGGGTGTCGTGGTCCAGGCCGGGGTTCGCGGCCAACGCCCGGAGCAGGTCCGTGTCGTCGGTCTCGAACACGGCTTCGATCAGGGCACGCGGCAGCGACCGGGCACGGCGCAGGGCCAGGAGGCCGGAACCGCCCAGTCGCCGCAGCAGTGCGCCGGATTGGCCCCGACCGACGTTTCGGAGCGCCACCAGGGCGGCGGTTCCGGATGTGCCGGTCTCGTGCATGCGGGGCCTCCTGGGGGCGCTGGTGCGGCCCTGGGGACATTACGCGATCGGTTGGTGCTCGGGGCGGGGGTGGGGTGTTGGTGGTGGGGAGGCCTTTTCGGTCGGGCCGGCGGACCTGCGGCGCCGGCGGCGGTGCAGGAACCGGGCGGTGATCAGCGCGAGGAGCGCCGCCGCCGTGGCCACCGCGCTCCAGGGAATGGCACGAACGGTGGTGTGGGCGTGGGTGGTCGGGCCCGTGTCGGGGGAGCCGCCGGGGACGGGTGTCGGGTGCAGGGCGAGGTCGACGTCGAGGCGGAAGGCCTGGGTGACGCCGGATACGCGCACGGTTCGGGTGAGCGAGGCGCCGGGCAGCAACTCCGGGAGCGGGGCCGGCTTGCGGTGGGTGCCGGTCAGGCCCCAGGGGCCGCGGACGGTCAGCTCGGGACGGGCGCCCAGGCGGATGTTGCCACTGTTCCGGACGGTGTAGGTGACGTTCAGGGCGCCGTCGCGGGGGTCGAGCGAGGTGCGCAGGCTCACGCTGAGCCCGCCGGAGGTGAGCGAGGGACGCAGCGGCCCGTCGACGCGCAGGTACATGCGGGTGCCGACGCGGCGGTCGACCACGACCCGGTTGCCGGCCTGGTCCCGGCCGGGGCCGGCGAGCGAGGCGACGATGCCGCCCGCGTGGTCGCCGGGGGATGCGTCGGCGGGGACGGCGAGTTCGAACGGCACGTCGCTGCGAGCGTGCGGCGGCACGGTGATCCGGCTCTCCTTGAGGCGGATCCACGCGCCGACGTCGGCGGCGGGGCGGCCGGCGGCGAGGAGGTCGAAGCCGCCGGAGGCGGTGGTGAAGGCGTCCTGCGCGTAGAGGTCGACGGTGAGGGGTTCGTCGCCGACGTTGGTGACGGCGACGTAGTCGACCTGGCGGGCGCCGGGGGCCAGGGCGTACCGGAAGGCCGGCCGGTCGTTGGGCCCGTGCTCGGTGGAGGGCTGGACGGACCAGGTGGCGGGCGGGGGCACGGCGTCGGCGGGCGCGGGCGCCGCCGTGGCGGCGGTGGTGGTGAACAGGCAGGTGGCGAACAGGCAGGCGAGTGTCGCGGCGATGTCGGCAAGGGTGGTGACGGCCCGGCGGAAGCGGCGGGTCGGGGGGTGGGGCATGAGGTTCCGTTCGGGCCCGTGGGCGGCGCGGGGTCGGGGTGTCCTCGCGCCGCCTGTGGTGTGGGTGGGGCTCGCCGGTCAGATCGCGGTGACCGTCAGGGTGGCGCTGTAGGTGCCGGGGGCCGTGGTGGTGGGCAGGTTCAGGCTCAGGTCGGCGCCGAGGACCGCGGTGCCTCGGCCGTGGCCCGCTTCGGCGCTGCCGAGGGTGCGGGTGGTCTTGATGCCGCCGTCGGTCGCCGGGGCTATCGGGCTGCCGGCCGTGACCTGCTGGCCGTCGCCGGCCTTGACCACCTTCGGGGTCCAGCCGAGGGCCGAGCCGTCGAAGCCGGTGCCACCCTGGGCGGTGGTGAAGTCGGTGATCTGGCCGCTGACGTTCCAGCCCGGGTCGGCCGCGCGCAGGTCGGTGACCTGCACGGTGTTCAGCGCGCCGGAGGCGGCCAGCCGGTCGCCGGAGGCGGTGAGTTCGGGGGCGGGCAGGGTCACGGTGCCGCCTGTCGAGGTCATGGTCAGGGCGCCGGTGCTCGTGACCGTGGTGGTGATGATCTGGCTTCCGGACAGCTGGTCGCCGCCGCCGGGGGTGGTGCCGCCGCTCGCGGTGAGCGCGACCTGGTCGACGGCCCAGAAGCGGCTGTTGGTGCCGGTGTAGCGGAAGCGGACCTGCGCGGTCCCGGCGCCCGCCGGCACGTCGAGGGTGAGGCGTTCGACCTGGTTGGTGTCCGCGCGGTAGGACTTGACGAGCCCCGGTTCACCGCCGTCCCAGGAGACGTACACATCACCCGTCTGCGGGCCGTCCGCCTGGTAGTCGGTGACGTAGCTCAGGTCGACCTTCGCCTTGCCCTGGACCGGGTAGGCCGGGGAGACCAGGGTCGAGTCGAATCGGCCCGCCGCGTGCGCCTTGTCGTCCCACTCGTCGGAGTCGGCGACGGCGAACACGTTGCGGCTGCGCACGTTGCCCTCGCGGGCCTGACCGCCCTCGGCGCGGGTGAAGAACTCGTCGGTGGCGAACGACCAGCCGCGCCACTCGGTCACGCCGCCGGTGGGCATCGCGGAGTTGTCGATGGACCAGCCCTCGGGCGCGGTGTGCGTGAAGCCCTTGACGCCGGCGGGGATACCGGCCTCGTCTACCCGCTCGGACAGCGTCGGCCGCAGCGTGTCGAAGGCGTCCGGCTTGATCTCGTCGATCGGCTGCCCGTCCAGGCCCCACGCGGGATCGATGCGGACGCCCTCGTGCTTGAGCACGGTCGGCGCGATATCGACCAGGCGTACGTCGTAACGCACGGCGCCGGCGGGCAGACCGGCGCCGTTGGCGATGACGAAGGTCTGCCGCTCCTGCGGCGTCGCGCCGCCGTGGCCGCCGGAGTCGGTGTGGCCGTGGTCGGCGGTGACCAGGACCAGCCAGTCCTCCTGGGCGTATGTCGGACGGGCGCGCAGCGCGTCCAGCACCTTGCCCACGCGCGTGTCGGCGTCCTTGACGGCCTTGGCGTATTCGGGGCTGGTGCCGCCGTTGTTGTGGCCGGCGCCGTCGACCGCGTCCAGGTGCATGAACGTGGTGTCGGGATTGCCCGTGGACAGGTACCGCGCGGTGGTGTCGGCGGCGACGTCGTCGTTCTCGTCGGTGGGCACGCGCACGTCGACCTTCGGCGAGAAGATCGTGGACGCGATCGGCCCCCACGCGCCGACCACGAGGGTCGAGGCGGTCGGATCGGCCGTTTCCAGGCGGGTCGCGAAGTCGGGGTACTTGTCGTACCGGGAACCCGCGAACGTGTTGTCGTGCACGCCGTGCTTGTCGGGCCAGACGCCGGTGGCGATGGTCGACCAGCCGGGGCCGGAGACGGTGGGCGCGAACGGCTGCGCGTACAGGTTGCTCGGCGCGCTGACACCACCGGCCATGAGCGCCTTCAGGTGGGGCGCGTCACCGCTCTGCAACTTGTCGAAGCGCAGTCCGTCGATGCCGATGACCAGCGTCTTCGCCTTCTTGGTGCCGTTGGGCAACGGTGGCGTCGAGTCGCCGGCGGCGGGGGACGCGGCGAGTGCGGCGCCGGCCAGGGCGAGCGGGACGGCGAACGCGGCGACCGCGGTCGCCGCGAGGCCGCGCCGGGCGCGGATGGATCCGTACACTGCGATAACTCCCTCGGTGGATGAACCGGAGTGGGGTCGGTCCGAGGCGGGCGCAATCCGCCGCGGACCCGCCGGGCCGAGCACGTTCTCGTGATCGGCCCGGCTGTGTTTCGTCGAGTGCCACCGGCGTCGAGCCGGACCGGTGGACGTATCGAACCGCCGGACCGTCGGCCCGAGTTGCGGTGGGCGTCGGAGTCCTGCGGGAGCGTGCGGAACCACGATGCAACGGGCGGGGGTGTGGCCATGCACGGGCGGCGGTCGGCCGGTTGAACAGCGGGAGAACTTCTGGTCCGGACCCGTTATTGATTTGTTATATATGGTGTTCCGAGGATGTGCGGAGATGTGCCGACGTCCCGGATTTCCTTGTCCGGTGGATTTGTGCGGCCGGTCGGGTGATCTGCTCGACCGACCGTCGAGGGCGTATCCGGAGGTTCGGTTCGTCGGGTAGTGGGACGAAGCGAAGCGACGCGGGCGATGAGTTCCGTCGCCGGCGAGGGTCTATCGGGAAAGGGGGGAACAGGCATCGGGGCCGACAACGGTTTCGAGGGTCGTGTCGAGAAGGGTGTGTGCGCGATGTCCGAGAGCACGGTTCTGCGAGAGGGCATCGTCTTCGGCGAGTCCGCGCGATGGCACGCCGGGCGGGCGTGGTTCGCCGACTGGGGCACGGGGGAGATCGTCGCGGTCGATCCGGAGGGGGTCGGCGAGGTGGTCGTGCGGGTGCCGTTCCCGTCCCTGCCGATGTGTTTCGACCGGGCGCTGGACGGTCGATGGTTGATCGTCTCGTCGAGCGAGGCGCGCGTGGTGACGCCGGAGCCGGACGGTACGTTCGCGACATACGCGGATCTGAGCGCGGTCGGCGGCGGCTTCAACGAGATCGTCGCGGACGGGCGGGGCAACGTGTTCGTCAACGGCGCCGACTTCGACCCGATGACCGGGGAGGCGCCGCGCCCGGGGTTCGTCGCGGTGATCGCCGCAAACGGGTCGGTACGCCGGGTCGCGGGCGGCGTCGAATTCCCCAACGGCATGGCCGTGACCCCCGACGACACGACGCTGATCGTCGCCGAGTCCTACGCCAACCGCCTCACCGCCTTCGACATCGACGCCGACGGCGGCCTGTCGCGCCGCCGGGTGTGGGCCGACCTCGGTGCGGGCGTCCCGGACGGGATCTGCCTCGATGCGGAAGGGGCCGTCTGGTACGCGGACGTCCCGAACAAACGGTGCGTACGGGTCCGCGAGGGCGGCGAGGTGACGGCGACGCTCGATCTGGATCGGGGCTGCTTCTCCTGCGTGCTCGATGCCGACGGGCGCACGCTGTACATCGTCGCCACCGAATGGCGCGGCATGAGCGACCCGACGGCCGGCCTCCGAACGGGCCAACTGCTCGCGGCGCCGGTATCGACGACGACTATGACGACTTAGAGTTACCGAATGATTTTTATCGTGGTGAAGTTCCCGGTGAAGCCCGAGCACGCCGAGGAGTGGCCGCAACACGCCGCGGCGTTTACCGAGGCCACGCGGGGCGAGCCGGGCAACCTGTGGTTCGAGTGGTCGCGCAGTCTCGACGATCCGACCACATACGTCCTGGTCGAGGCGTTTCGGGACGACGCGGCCGCCGCGCACGTGAACTCCGACCACTTCAGGGACGCGTTGGAGCGGTTCCGGCCGCTGATTCGGCACACGCCCGAGATCGTCAGCACGGTGATCCCGGACGCGAGCGGGTGGAGCGCGATGGGGGAACTACAGATCGATTGACGCCGGGCAGGCGCTCCGGACCCCCGAGGGCGCCGGACCTTCGTAGCGGATGTCCGGCGCCGGGGTCTGTCGTGAACCCGGTGAACCCGCCCGCTAGTGCAGGACCTTGAGGCCCACCACGCTGCCGACGATTCCCGCGAGCAGGAGCAGCTTGACGACGGAGAACGCCTCGCCGTCGAAGACCATCGCGTAGGTGACGGTCAGGACCGCGCCGATGCCCACCCACACCGCGTACCCCGTGCCCACCGGCAGGTCGCGCAGCGCGTAGGCGAGGCCGCTCATGCTGGCGGTCAGCGCGACGCCGAAGACGACGGTCGGCCACAGGCGGGTGAAGCCGGCGGACTTGCCGAGGGCCGTCGCCCAGACGGCTTCCAGGACACCGGAGACGATCAGCACGATCCAGGCCATGACGAGCACTCCCTGACACCGTCTTGTCCTGACCGGGTACGGCGTGCCTCGTCCGGGAGCCGGTTCGGGCTCCGGGAACCACTCTCGCACGCCCGCGACGGCGCACAAAACAGCCGCCGCGTCCAGTGCCGGCCGCCGCCGGTGACCAGGATCACCCTGCGGGGGTCGGGGTGCGTGGGGGGAGGGCCGGGCCGGCGTCGGGGAGCGCCGGTACGGTCTGCGGCATGGACATCACCTCCGCGCAATGCCCCGAGCCGCTGCCCGGACGGGTCGGCCATGTGGCCGGGATCGAATCCCTCGTGCTCGACGGGCGCCGGCTCTGGTTCGGCTTCGACTACCAGAGCGACATGGTCGTCTCGCCGCTGATCGAGGACCCGCAGGTCATGGCGGCGTTCGCGAGCGCGTATCTGCGGCAGACCGACGGCGAGCACGACGCGGCCTACTGGGCCGAACTGGTGGACGCGGCGGTGAGGCTGTCCGGCCTGGTCCCGGACGACGTGCACCGGGAGTTCGAGACGGCGCGGCTGCGGGCCGAACCGCCCGAGCCCGGAAGCCACCTGCTCTACCTGTTCGACGCGGTCGCCGGGTGGGACGAGTCGCGGTCGTTGCCGGCGGAGGTGCGAGAGGCGTACGAGCGGCTCGGGTTCGACGAGGACGACGTCAACGACTGCGTCGACCACTGCCTGGAGGCGATCCGGGGTGGCGGGTCCGGGGCCGACGAGTGCACGGTCGTGCGCTTCCATCTGTCCGCGGCGGTGCCGGCGTTCCCGGGCAACTGGGCAGTGCTCTTCGGGCCGATGGGCGAGCGAGTCGCGAAGGGGGTCTGAGCGGCGCGGGTCAGCGGGGGATCAGGCGCATCGGGAGGGTGCGCGGGGTCAGCACGCTGCGCGGGACGGCCCGAACCGGCGTGGCCGAGGCCGGGCGCAGTCGCCAGCGGGCGGCGACGGAGGCCAGGGCCAGGACGCTCTCGGTGAGCGCGAAGGTGTCGCCGATGCACTTGGTGGGGCCGGCGCCGAAGGGGACGAACGCGGACCGCGACCAGGCGCCGGGAGCGGTGCCGTCGGCGTACTCGCGTTCGGGGCGGAAGAGTTCGGGCTCCGGGTGGAAGTCCGGGTGCCGGTGCAGGATGTACGGGCTGAACACGAGAGTGCTGCCGACGGGGAGTCGGCGGCCGGCGAGGTCGACCGCGCGGGTGGTGGTGCGGGGGAGCACCCAGGCGGGCGGGTACAGGCGCAGCGCCTCGCGCACGACCCGGCCGGTCCATTCCAGGCGGGGCAGGTCGTCGGGGCCGGCGACGCGCCCGTCGAGGACGGCGTCGACCTCGGCGTGCAGGGCGCGTTCCGCGTCGGGGTGGCCGGCGATCAAGTGCAGGGACCAGGCCAGCGCGGAGGAGGTGGTCTCGGCGCCGGCCAGGATCAACACCGCCACCTGGTCGTGTAGTTCGCTCTCGCTGAGCGCGCCGCCGTCGTCGTCCCGGGCGGCGAGCAGGCGGGCGAGCAGATCGCGGCCGGTGGCACCGTCGGCCCGGCGGTCGGCCACGATGCGCGCCACGTGGGCGCGCCAGCCGGCAAGGCCCCGACGGTAGCGGCGGCTGCTCGGGGTCGGCACCGCGTCGACGGCGGGCAGCAGGGCGCGCAGATAGACGCCCTTGAGGAACGTGTCGAGGCTGTCGCGCAGTTCGGCGATGTCGCGGTCGTCGATGCCCGAGCCGAACAGGGTGCGGACGGCCACCGTGGTGGTGAGCGCGAACATCTCGTCGACCATGTCCACGGTCGTGCCCGGCCGCCACCGGTCCAGCGCGACGCCGATCTCGTGGCCCATCGCCGCCGCGTAGCCGGACAAGTGCTCGGTGCGGAACGCCGGTTGCATCAGCAGGCGTTGGCGGCGGTGGTCGGCGTGAGGGCAGGTGGCGAGGCCGTTGCCGAGGGCGGCGCGGGAGCCCTCGTAGAGCGGTCCGACGCGGTCGAACGTGCGGCCGTCGCTCATTACTTGGCGGGCGATTTCGGGATGGCACAGGACGAACGCGGGGCGCGGGCCGAGGCGGATCTCGACCAGGTCCCCGTACGCGGGCAGCGAGCCGAGGAAGCGCAGCGGCGCGCGGAGCAGGTGCGGGAGGTGCCCGGCCACGGGCCAGGCGCCGGGAGCGTGACCGGCGCGGGCGACGGGCGCCGGGTCGCGGGGCGGGTGGGGGGCCGTGGTCATGGGCACTTCCCTGGGGATTCGGCGCGGATTCGGCTTCGGCTCGTGCCGTGCGGTGTCCTACCCATTCCAGCAGCGCGGCATCGCGGATCGGGGAACGCGTCGGGGGACGGCGGTGTGTCGGGGGCGTCGCGTGGGTGGGTACCGAGGATCCGCGCCGCGTCCACCCGGCACGCCCCGGGGTCGGCGCCGGGGGTTCGCCGGGGTGTCCGGTGCCGGGGATGCCGCCGCGGCGACCCCCGGCCGACCGGCTGCCGGGACGAGTTCGGGAAATCTACCGTCGAGACATGACCAAGAAGCGCACGGCATCGCCCGACGGTGCCCAGTCCCGGTTCGCCATGCCTCTGCCGGCCAAGCACCGGTTCGCCAAGCCCTCGTTCGCCAAGCCCTCGTTCGCCAAGTCTCCGTGCGCCAAGTCTCCGTTCGCCGAGCCCCGTTTCGCCGAGCCCCCTTTCGCCCGGCCGTCGTTCGTCCGGTCCACCGGTCGCCGGATCGTGGTGGGCCTCGCCCTCGCCGGGCTGTTCGTGGTCCCCCTCGCCGGCGGCGCCCGGGCCGACGCCCCCGCCGCGCCGGACTCCGTCGCCGCCGCCCCCGACGCGCGCGGACGCGGCACGCTCGTGGACGTCGTGGACCTGCGTACCGTGTCCGCCGCCGAGGCCGCGCGGGCGCTCGCCGACGACGGATGGGACGCCGGCGCGATCCACGACGACGTCGTACTGCGCCGCCTCGTCTACCGCACCGTCGACGCGCACGGCCGCCCCACCACCGCGACCGGCCTGCTCGCGCTGCCGGTCCACGGCGAGCGGCGGCTGCGCGTGGTGTCGTACACGCACGGCACCGAGCTGTACCGCGGCGACGCGCCGTCGACCAGCGACGAGACCTGGGGCATCGCACCGGCGCTGACCTACGCCTCGGCCGGTTTCGCGGTCACCATGCCGGACTATCTCGGCCAGGGCGAGGGGCCCGGCCCGCACCCCTGGATGGACATTCCCTCGGAGACCACCGCGTCGCTCGATCTGCTGCGCGCGGCCCGCGAGTTCGTCGGCCGGCACGGGCACACGACGGCGCGCGAGGTGTACGTCAGTGGTTTCTCGCAGGGCGCGTCGGCCGCGCTGGGGCTGGCTCGGGCGCTGCAATCCGGTGCCGATCCGTGGTTCCGGGTAGGCGCGATCGCCCCGATCGGCGGCGCGTACGACTTCGGCGGTGTGCAACTGCCCGCGCTGCTCGGCGGCCAGTTGGCCGACAAGCCGAGCGTGCTCTACAGCGCCCTGCTCCTGGTCGCCTACAACCGTCTGCACCACATCTACGACAGCCCGGCGGACGTCTTCCAGAGCCTGTACGCGGACACCATCGAGGGCCTGCTCGACGGCTCGCACCGGGACGACGAGATCCTGAAGGCGACCCCGAACTCCGTCGACGAACTGCTGACCGAAGGGGGCCGGGCGCTGCTCACCCGACCCACCGGGGCACTGGCCGCCGCGTTGCGGGAGACCGATGCGGTGTGCACCGACTGGCGGCCCCGGGTGCCGGTCCGGCTGTACGCGGCGGCCGGAGACGACGAGGTGGCGCCCGCCAACACCGCGCACTGCCTGGCGGCGATGCGGGCCAAGGGTATGGACGTCCGGGTGACCCGATTCGGGGCGGATGTCGACCACGCCGGCTCGAATCGGCTGGGCACCGCCGCCGCGCTGCGCTGGTTCCGGGAACTGGCCGGTCGGGCAGGGTGACGGCGCGGGCCGCCGTCGCGTGGGGCCCGGGCCGTTACGCCTGGCCCGTTTCGAAGCGCGTGATCAGGCCGTCCTCGACCGTGAAGCGCCAGGCGGTGCGCATCTCGCCCCAGGTGTCGTTGCGGTAGTCGACGACGAGCGATCGTCCGCCGTCGGCCTCGGAGCGCACGTTCATGTGCCCGTTCGACGAGAAGATCTCACGATCCACCCAGTCGTCGACGTCACGATCCGTCCCGTCGTCGGACATGGTCGCCCCGGGCGCCATCAATGCCACGAAGGCGGCCTTGTCGTGTGCGTTCACGGCGGAGACGAAGGCTCCGACGATGGGATCCGACAGTTTCCCGGGGGCGATGGTCACGACAACCTCCTGAACGGCAAACGGTCGGTGGCGGAAGCGCCACCGGCGCCCGGTACGAGTCCCCCGACGACCCGGCCCGATAAACCCGGCACACCCGCAGGGATTCGACGCGGGACCCGCTCCCGGGCTTCGGCCCGGGAGCGGGTCCGCCCGGGGAGCGGCACCGTGGGAGTGACGGGAAAGCAGTCGATCGGATGGCTCCGGGCGGTACGCCGTTTCGGGTGAACGCGGCACTCGTTAACCGTCCATGACCGCACCGGCATCGCTGGACGAGGCGCTCAGCAGCCTCATCGACGCCATCGAGGACACCCTGGACCGCCTGGATCCGCAGGCCGTGCCGCCCCCGGAACCCGTCGCCGCCCCCGTGCCCGCTCCCGATCCGTTCGCCGCCGACCACCTCGCGCCGCTCGGGTACCTGGACCCGTCCGTCGACGCGGGCGCGCTGGTCCACGCACTGCGGCACGCCCTGCATCGGGCGGAGCCCGGATGATCACCGGATATCCCGGTTGATCCGAGGTGTTGCCTCCCCTCGGCGTCCCGGCGAGGGGCGGATCGGAGCCCCCTGGAGCCGCGGCCGACACCCGTCGAAAAAATCTTCGGCGAGGGTGTCATGTAACCCGCGGGTCGTGGCGTTACTCGTGCGACGCCAAAGTACGGAGGCTCCATGTCGAGAAGCATGGCCGCGGATTTCGAGGAGTTCGCGCACGCGCGCAGCGGACAACTGCTGCGTACCGCCTGCCTGCTCACGGGAGACTGGCATCTCGCCGAGGACCTGGTCCAGGAGACCTTCGGAAAGTTGTTCCCGGTGTGGCGCCGGGTGCGGGTCATGGACGCACCCATGGCCTACGCGCACACCACGCTGGTACGGACGTATCTGTCCGCCCGCCGCCTCCGGCGCTGGTCGGAGCGACCCGCCGGCGACGTGCCGGACCGGCAGTCGCCCGACGGGACCGACATCGAACTGCGGCTGACCCTTCTGGAGGGCCTGGACCGGCTGTCCCCGAACGATCGGGCGGTGCTGGTGCTGCGCTACTGGGAGGACTACTCGATCAAGGACACCGCCGACATCCTGCGCATCGCGCCCGGCAACGTCCCGGTCCGCGCCAAACGGGCGCTGACTCGCCTGCGGGCGCTGCTCGGGAGCGAACTGCGGGACCTGGCGGCGACATGCTGACCGACCCCACCGCTTCCCCCAACCCCGGCGATCGCGATCGAAAGGACATGGTGGCCGTGATCACCGACGAGGACTTCGAGCGGTACGAGCGCGACCTGCCCGCGGCGCTGAGCTCCGCCGTCGAGGACTTCCCCGCGCCCAGTTCCGACCTGGTGGCGCGATCGCTCGCCCGGGGCCGACAGCGCCGGCGGGCCCGTACCCTGCGTCGGTCGGCACTGGCCTTCGTGCTGGTGGCGGCGAGCGTGGGGGGATGGGCCGCGACGGACGGCGGATTCGGGCTTTCGTCGGATTCGGCCGACCGGACCCGGCTGCCCTCGGCGGCCGACGTGCGCCGGGATCTGGTGCCGTACCTGATGAAGGCGCTGCCCCCGGAAGGGGTGCTGACCGATGCGGAAAGCCGTTTCGAGGCCGACGCGCCCAAGGTGCTCCGGACCGAGGCACAGGTCTCCGGGACGTATGCCACGGCCGCGGGCAAGTCGTCGCTGGTCGTGTCGATCTCCCGACCGGTGCCCGGCAGCCGTACCGAGCTGGGAAGTTATGCCTACTGCACGGGAGTTCGCCCGGACAACGAGTGCGTCCGGGTGGTGCAGCCCGAGGGCGGCGCACTGACCGTACGCAAGTCCACGAAGGAGCCCGGGAGTCCGGACGCGGAGTGGAGCGTCGTACACACCCGGGCCGACGGAGCGATGGTCGGGGTCCGCCTCTCCGGGGCGTACGACGACGCCGGAGAGCCGGCGGGCGTGCCGACCATGAGCATCCAGCAGATCACCGAGATCGCCCGCAGCCCGGTCTGGGCACCCGTGATCGCCGTGGAGCCGACGGCCGCTGAGCAGGTGTTGGGCCTGGTTCCGGCTCTGCTGCCGGACGCGGTGCGGCTGGAAGCCCGCGACGGGGACTCGCGCAGCGGCGAGTTCGTCGTGCAGGCCGCTACCGGCCGTCATCTGTTGACCGTCCGGGTGGATCCGACTCCGCTCGGCGGGTGGCAGGGTTGCCCTCCGGGCGCACTGGCGTGGACCTGCGGTGAGGTGACCCTGTCCGACGGGAACCGGGCCCTGGCCGCTCTCAATCGCACCGTGGACGAACGGGTCGTGCCCCTGAGCCTCACCGTGTACCGGCCGCACGGGCTGCAGATCCGGTTCGAGGTGGACGCGCCATCCGCCAAATCCACTCTCGTCTACGGCGAACTCGCCACGGGCACCACGGGGTTGGACCTGGAGATGCTGAAGGCGATGGCGGCCTCGGCGCGCTGGGACGCCCGCTGACGACACGCGCCGGTCGTCGCCGACCCGCGCGCTGACCACCGAACCGCCCATGTGACATCCCGCGTTGTCCCCGGCGCCGACTCGATGCCGGGGGTGGGTTCCGCGCTGCCCGAAATGGTGTGCCGCCCCGGTGATCGCGGCCGTCCGTACCGCCGAACCGGTCGGCGACACCCGAAGACGCCTCGGTCCGCGACCGGCGCCCCGCATTCGACTTCCCGAGGTTGACGAGACCGCTCATGATCCTGCCCATACCCCCGAAGCACCTGCGCAGATTCGTCCCCGAGATATCGCGGTTCGCGGTGGTGGGCGGGGTCGGCTACAGCGTCGACGTGGTTCTGTTCAACGTCCTGCGCGCGCTCTTGGACGTCTCCGCCCTGCCCGCGAAGCTGGTCTCGCTGAGTGTCGCCACGATGGTCGCCTACCTGGGCAACCGGCGGTGGACCTACCGCGAGCGCACCGCGTCGGGCGCCGTGCACGACGCGGGTCGGCAACTGTTGTTGTTCATCGGCTGGAGCCTGGGCGGTCTGGTCATCCAGGTCGGCTGCCTGTGGGTGTCGCGGCACGTCCTGGGCTTCGACAGCCTGCTCGCGGACAACATTTCCGGCAACGTGATCGGAATGGGCCTGGCCACGGGGTTCCGCTTCTGGGGCTACCGCACCTGGGTCTTCCGCGCTGCGACCGACACCGCTCCCCTCCCGGCCGACGTCCGTCGAGACGCGACCCAGGGTCTGCGGTGAACGCCGCGGCCCTGGTGATCGCCCTCGCGGCCACGCTCGCCGGATGCGGGCACCTGGCGTGCGCGAGCGGTATGCGCCGCGCGGTGGACGTCGTGCTGTTGTGGCTGCTGCTGACCACGGCCCAACTGTCCGCGCTGACCCTGCTGGTCGGCGCCCTGCTGCGCCGACTGGACGCGGTCCCCCTGTTCGTCGCCGCCCTCGTGGTCGCGGCGGCGGAGATCGCGGCGACCCGGCGGGCCCGCGTCGACGGAGAGCGCCGGCGGGGCCGGGACCTGGTCCGCGCGCTCGCGCCCCGGGTGCGGCGGTCGTGGCGGCATCCGGCGGTCGGCGTGGTGGCGTTGCTCGTGGGTGCGCAGTACTGCTGGCGGGGCGCGCTGGCCGTGTTCCTGGGTCCGCTCGACTACGACGGGCTGTGGTACCACCTGCCCGGGCCGGGGATCTGGCTCCAGCAGGGGTATGTCGGCCACACCCCACAGGTGTTGTGGGCCGACGTGTATCCGCAGGGGCAGGAACTGCTCACCGGGTTCAGCGGCGCGTTCCTCGGCGACACCCGCCTGGGCTGGGCGTCCGGACTGCCCTTCCTCGCCCTGGGCGCGGTCGCCACCGCCGGGATCGCCCGCACCGCCGGCGCCCGGCGCGCACACGCGACGCTCGCCGGGCTCGGGATCCTCGCCGTCCCGGCAGTGTTCCTGGAGGCGTCTACCACCTACGTCGACTTCGGGACGACGGCCACCGCCCTCGCCTCGCTGCACCTGACGCTCGGCCTGCGCTCGACGGTGGCGGCGGCGATCACGCGCGGCGTGGACCCGAAGCGCGCGCTGCGCCGCCAGGTGTGGTGGATCGGGATCGCGCTCGGGGTGGCCGTCGGGGTCAAGTCGTCGAACCTGTTGACCGCCGCGATGGTCGGCGTGCTGGTCGTGGTGCAGACCGGGTACGTGCTCGCCGACGTGCGCCGGGGCGCGCCGTCCGGGCCACCGCGCGGTCGGGTCGCCGGGCTGCGGGGGGATGCCGCCGCGCTGGTCCGGGAGGCCGTGCCCAATGTGGCGCGGCTCGGCCTGCCGATGACGGCGCTGGGCGGCTACTGGTATGTGCGTACCTGGATTCGCTACGGCAACCCGTTCTACCCGTTCAGCATGTTCGGCTTCCCGGGCAGGGGCACCGTCGACGAGTTGATCATCCGGACCACCATCTCGCCGCTGGTGATCGGGGAGGGGAAGGCGCGGGCCACGTTGCACTCGTGGCTGCTGGATCGGGAGCGCTTCGCCTATACGTACGACCAGCAGCCGGGCGGGTTCGGGTTGCAGTGGATCTACCTGCTGCTGCCTGTCCTGGTGGCGGGCCTGGTGGTGTTCGGGGTTCGGCGGCGCTTCGATCTGCTGTGGGGGCTGGTGCTTCCGGTGATCGTGTGGGGGATCGCGTCCCCGGCGCCGTGGTGGGCGCGCTACCAGTTGATCGTGCCGGCCCTGGGCTGTGTGGGGCTTGCGGTGGTGCTGACGGCGCTGGCTGAACGCTCCGACCGGGTGCGCGGGGGGCGGGTGGCGGTGCCGATGTCGGCGCGACGGGTACTCGCGGGGCTGCTCGCGGCGGTGTTCGTGGGGACCACGGCGGTGTCCATGTGGTGGGCGACGCAGCCGACCAACACCTGGACGGGGGACCGCTACGGGGCGCATCGGGCGAATGTGCGGGAGGCGGTGGAGCTGATGCGGGATCCGGACCGCGACCGGCGGATCCTGCCCACGGCCGCCTACGCCGGGCTCGACCGGGTGCCCGACGGTCGCACGATCGCCTTCACCGACTTCACCCGGGCGGACTTCCTGTACCTGATCATGGGCGAGCACGGACAGCGGCGGATCACCAATCTGGGCGAGCCCCGCGATGTCGCGGACTTCACCCGCCGGTTGCGGGCGTCCGGCGCGCAATACCTGCTGCTCGGTGTCGGCAACGGCGACCGGGACCTGCTGCTCGCCGTGCTCGGCGACCGCGGGCACTATCGGCCGGTGGTGCGCGGGAACGGCGGGATCGGTTGGTTCGGCGGCGGGTTCGGCGGCGCGGAGTTGTTCGAGGTCGGCGACTTCACCCGGGACCTGTGTGCGAACCGCGAGCCCGACCTGGCGGTGACCGCACGGGACCCGGGCACTGTGGCGGTGGTGCTCCGGGACGCGTGCGGGGCGCCGCTGTTCGAGGTGGACGTGGTCCTGCTCGGTGCCGGCGGGGAGGTCGCGCGGGTCGTGACGGGGGCACGGGGCGAGGCGGTGCTGCGGGTTCCGGATCCGGTGGCCGGGCAGCCGGTGCGGGTGCGGTTCGCGGGCGACGGGTACTACGGCCCGGCGGAGGCGGCGGTCGGCGGTTGAGCCCGAACGGGCCGGGTGCGCCCGCCGGTTCGGGGCCCCGGCCGGTTGCGGCGACGCGGGGCACCCCGGTACGGGTTCGGGTGTTCGGGTCAGGCGAGGGCGTTCGCGGCGAGCCATTCGTGGGCGAGTACGGACCAGATCTCGGTGTTCTGCCATGCGCCGCGGTAGAGGTGGTTCTGCCGGAGCGTACCCTCGCGGGTCATGCCGAGTCGTTTGGCCACGTTGATGCTCGGCGCGTTCTGGTCGGACACCTGCCACTCGACGCGGTGGATGCCCCGCTCGCGGATCGCCCAGTCGATGATCACCCGCGATCCGCGCGTGGCCAGACCGTGCCCGGCGGCGGCCGGCTCCAGCCAGCAACCGACTTCGCAGGTGCGGGCGATCGCGTCGAAGGTCCGGAAGAGCACGCCGCCGACGAGAAGGCCGTCCAGCCATATGCCGTACAGCCGGCCGGTGTCCGTGGCGGCCCTGTCGGCGTACGACTGGAGCCATGCTCGCGCGCCGGCGAGGTCGGCGGTGGCGTCGGCCAGGCCGATGTGCAGGCCGACGAACTCCCGGCCGCGATCCATGTGGGCCAGGAACTCCTCGGCCCGCCAGGGCTCCAGCGGGCGCAGCTCGGCACCGTCGCCCAGCGATATCGCGAACATCGTCGTCCTCCACGTTGGCCGTTCTCGATCACCGTGATCTTCGCACGAGGGGCTCGGCCCGCCGCTCACCCCCGACCCGCCGCCTCGTACACCACCCGCCCGTCCACCACCGTCAGTTCCACCGGGACCTGCGGCAGCGCCTCGACCTCGACCCGCAGCGGGTCGGCCGCGAGTACGCACAGGTCGGCGACCTTGCCCGGTTCCAACGAGCCCTTCCACGTCTCGGCGCCGTCCTGGCGGGCGGGGGTGACCGTGTACGCCCGCAACGCTTCGCGCACGGCGAGGCGTTGCTCGACGCCGCAGACCGAGCCGTCGACGCCGGCGCGGGTCACCGCCGCGACCACCCCGCGGCGCCAGTCCGGGGTCAGCACGGGAGAGTCCGAGCTGAGGCAGACGTCGACGCCCGCGTCGAGCGCGTCGCGGGTGGGACACATCCGGGCCAGGGTGTGCGCGCCGAGCGTGTCGTGCAGCAGGTGTCGGGTCGCCACCGCGATGCCGGGCTGGGTGTTCAGGCCGATGCCGGCCGCGGCCATCTCGGCGAGCGTCGCCGGCGGCAACAGGTCGCCGTGGATGAGGTAGTGCCGGGCCGGCCGGGGGTCGTCGGCCTGCGCCGCGCCGAGCGCGGAGACCACGGCGGCGGAGGTGCGGTCGCCGGTGGAGTGCACGCCGATCTGGTGCCCGGCGGCATGCGCGGCGCGAATCATCCCGGTCAGCCGGTGTAGCCGCTGCTCGGCCGAGTCGCCGTCGATCAGCAGCGCGCCGTGCGTACCGTCGGGGTAGGGCTCGCACACCCAGGCACTGCGCATCGGCGGGATGCCGTCCGCGAAGATCTTCACGCCGGCCACCCGGAACCAGCCCGACACCTCGGCGGGGGCGGCGAATTCGCGCAGTCCGGCGGTGAAGGCGTCGGCCGAGCCGGGACCGTCCAACTCGCCGAACAGGAGCAACGCGGTGACCCGGGCCGCGAGTTCGCCCTCGGCGGCCAGTTGCGCGTAGTCGGCGAGCGCGGCGGAGCCGAAGCAGCCCGTTTCGCCGCCGTCCTCGCCGGGGCCCAGGCCGGGTTCGGTGTAGCTGGTGACGCCGAGCGCGGCCAGCAGGTCGCGGGTGCGCAGGATGGCTGTGCGGCGGTCGGCCGAGGTGCGCAGCGCGGGCGCGGCCGGCGGCGGGGTGTCGGCGGCGCCGGCGGTGAGCGCGTCCATCAACAGGTGCGGCCACATCGCGCCGAGCCAGACCCCGTGCAGGTGCGAGTCGTTGATGCCGGGCAGCACCGCGCGCCCGCGCAGCGGGATCTGCCGGGTGCCCGGTCCGATCAGTGGGGCGACCTCGTGGTCGTGGCCGACCCGGACGATCCGTCCGGCCCGCACCGCGATCGCCTGCGCCAGATGGTCGCCCTCGTCGAAGACGTGTACCCGTCCGCCGGTCAGGACCAGATCGGCGGGCGCGTCGTCGGCGGGGGCGGCCGGGCGGCGGGCGTTCCACGATTCGCGGTTGCGCACCTTAATTCCTCCTGGGATCTGGACAGGCCCTGCGAGAGCCCATACCGTACACGCAATCAGATACGATTTGCGAGTCGATTGGGAGGCATACGGTGCCCTTGCATCCGGAAGCCCAGCAGATCATCGAGCGCACTCGGATCGGCGAATCCGGCCCCGCCCCCCTTGCCCTCGACGCACAGGCCATGCGCGAGGGCTTCGCGCAGACCTGGACCATGCCTGCCGACCTGCCGGCGGTCGGCGCTGTCGAGGACAGCACGATCCCCGGGCCCGGCGGCGACATCCCGGTCCGGATCTACACCCCCGAGGGGGCCGGTCCCTTCCCCGCGCTCGTCTGGTTCCACGGCGGCGGCTGGACCATCGGCTGTCTGGACGAGAACGAGTACGCCTGTCGCACCGTATGCGCCGGCGCCGAGACGGTCGTGGTCTCGGTCGACTACCGGCTGGCCCCGGAGAACCCCTACCCGGCCGCCGCCGAGGACTGCTACGCCGTGGTCCGCGCACTGCACGAGGAGGGCGCGCGCCGGTCGGTGGACGGCGACCGAATTGCCGTCGGCGGGGAGAGCGCCGGCGGCAACCTGGCCGCGGTGGTCGCGCTGATGAGCCGGGACCTGGCCGGCCCGCCGATCGCGCTCCAGGTGCTGGTTTCGCCCGTGCTCGGCCATCCCGACGACGGGCGGCCCTCCTACCGGGACTTCGCCGACGGCTACTTCCTGTCCAAGGCGAGCATGGACTGGTTCTTCACCCAGTACCCGCGCGACGCCGCCGACCTGACCGACCCGTACCTGCTGCCGCTGCGCGCCGACGATTTCTCCGGCCTGCCGCCGGCGCTGGTGCTCGGCGCCGAATACGACGTGCTCCGCGACGAGGGCGAGGAGTACGCGCGGGCGCTGGCCGCGGCCGGCACCCCGGTCGAGGTGGTGCGCTTCGACGGGCTCATCCACGGCTTCTTCGGCCTGCTCGCCACCGACCTCACCGACGCACGGCGCGCGCACGACCTGGTGATCCGCGCGCTGCGGGACACGTTCGACGGGAGAGCGCGGTGAGTACCCACAGCCCGGCCGGCGCCGAACCCGTGTTGCGGCTGCGCGAGGTGGACATCGACCGGGACGAGATCCCGGTGGTGCGCGGGGTCTCGCTGGACGTGGCCCCCGGCGCGGTCACCGTGCTCCTGGGCGCCAACGGCGCGGGCAAGACCACCCTCATGGACGGGATCGCCGGCCTGGTGCGCACCACCGCCGGCACCATAGAACTCGCCGGCCGCCCGGTGCAGAAACTGCCCGTGTACAAACGCGCCCGGGCCGGCGTCGGCTACGTCGAACAGGCCCGCACCATCTTCCGCACTCTCACCGTCGAGCAGAACCTCCTGGTCGCCCGGGCCGGCGCCGGCGATCCGGAACAGGTCTACCGGCTCTTCCCCGAACTGGCCCGCCGGCGCACCCTCCAGGCCGGCCACCTCTCCGGCGGTGAACAGCAGATGCTCGTGCTCGGCCGCGCCCTGGTCACCGACCCCAAGGTGGTCCTGGTCGACGAGATGTCGCTCGGCCTGGCCCCGCTGATCGTGCGCCGACTGATGCGCGTGGTCGGCGAACTCGCCGCCTCCGGCCTGGCCGTACTGCTCATCGAACAGTTCGCCAACCTCGCCCTCGACGTCGGCACCCACGCCTACGTGCTGCGCAAGGGCCGCATCGTGCACGACGGCCCCTGCGCCGACCTGCGCGGCCGGCACGAGCTACTGCACGAGTACTACTTCGGCTCGACCACCCCCGACCCGGCCGAGCCGGCGCCCGCCGACAACGCCCTCGACCCACACCCGCTCGACACCCCGATCGGCGGTGGCACCCGATGAAGTCCCGGGCCGCGAAGACCCTTTCGGACCTGGTCGACCCGCGCCGCGTGGCAATCGGCATCGCGCTCGCCGCCCTGGCCTGCGTGGCCGTCCCCGCGATCCTGTCGCCCTACTGGCTCTACCTCGCCATCACCAGCGTGATCGGCGCCGTCGTCATGCAGAGCTACGGCGTGATCGTCGGCCGCGCCGGCGTGATGTCCCTGTGCCAACTCTCCTTCGCCGCGATCGGCGCATGGGTGGTGATGCGGCTCAACCTCGCCGACGCCCCCGGCGGGCTGATCGTGTGGGTGATCCTCGGCGGCCTCGCCGCCGCCCCGGTCGGCATGCTGATCGGCCTGCCCGCGCTGCGGGTACGCGGGGTCAACCTCGCGGTGATCACCTTCGGCGCCGCGGTGTCCACCGACATCGTGCTGGGCGCCAAGCAGTTCCCCGGCACCGAGGAACTGAAAACGGTGGCCCGACCCGCCGCCTTCAGCACCAACGCGAACTACTTCGTGCTCGTGGTGATTGTCTTCACCGTGATCGCGTTCGCCCTCGCCGCCCTCGACAAGACCCGACTCGGCCGATCCTGGCTGGAGTTGCGCCACTCGGAACGCATGGCCGCCTCGCACGGCATCTCGGTGGCCCGCAGCAAACTCGCCGCGTTCGCGATCAGCGCCTTCGTCGCCGGGGTCGGCGGCGGCCTGATGGCCGGCCAACTCGGTCTGGTGGTGGCCGGCAACTTCGCCATGGGCCAATCCGTCACCCTGTTCGCCATCGCCATCCTCATCGGCCCGCACCACCCCGAAGGCGCCCTGATGAGCGGGGTGTTCGGGGCCGCCATGGCCACCATCCTGGAGAAGGTCCGACTGCCCCAGGACCTCGGCGGCATCGTCTTCGGCATCGTGCCGATCTTCGCGCTGCGCAGCGGGATGAGCCAGACCGACTTCACCCGCAACCGCAAACGCCTGGCCAAGGCCCGCAAACTACGCGATGCCGCCCCGGTGGCCGACCGGGAACGCGCCGACGCGGGCCCGCCCGCGGAGCGCACGGTCGGCGCCCCGGCCCGGCCCATCGGCACCGGGCCCGCCCTCGAGGTCACCGGCCTGACCGTGCGATACGGCCCGGTCACCGCCCTCGACGCGGTCGACCTCACCGTGCCCGCCGGCGCCGTGGTCGGCCTGATCGGCCCCAACGGCGCGGGCAAGTCCACCTTCATCTCCGCCGTCGGCGGCTTCCTCGGCACCCTCCCCGGCACGGTCCGCCTCGACGGCGTGCCGATCGACCGACTCGCCCCGCAGGTACGCGCCGCACGCGGCCTGCGCCGCACGTTCCAGACCACGCTGATCGCACCCGAACTCACCCAGTACGAATACCTCGACATCGGCGCCGGCCGCCGCCTGGACCGGGCCGAGGCCGACGAACTGCTCGAATTCTTCGGCTGTCCCGTCGGCGACCTGCCCGTCTCGATCGTCGACGCCGGCACCCGGCGCCTGCTCGACGTCGCCGCCGCGATCGCCGCCCGACCGGCGGTGGCCCTGCTCGACGAGCCCGCCGCCGGCCAGTCCGCCGCCGAATCCCGGCGCCTGGCCGAACGACTGGCCCGGGTGCCCGAACGCTACGGCGTGTCCGTCCTGTTGGTCGAACACGACATGGAACTGGTGCGGGTCGCGTGCCGCGAAGTCACCGTCCTGGACTTCGGCCACGTGATCGCCGCCGGGCCCACCGAACAGGTCCTGCGCGACCCGGCGGTCACCGCCGCCTACCTCGGCAGCTCCGAAACCCCCGACGGCGCGGTCCCCCCGACCGCGATCGTCACCCCGACCGGCTGAACCCCGACCGCCCGACCGTCCCCCGGGGCCGGCGCCCGCTCGCGCCGCCGACCCGGATCCCCCCGGCATGCCTTCGACCGGATCGACCCCGTGCCGATCCAACCCCCCACGAAGACAAGGACGTTCCCATGAAGCGTTCCCTCGTGCGCCGACCGGCCGCGGCCGTGCTCGCGCTCGCGTTCACCCTCGCCGCGACGGCCTGCGCCGCCGACGACGGCAACGACGGCGGCTCCACCAAAGGCGCCATCAAGGTCGGCTCGATCAATGGAATCACCGGGCTGTTCCAGACCCCCGAGGTCCCGCAGGCGGTCAAGGCCGTCTTCGACGAGGTCAACGCGGCCGGCGGGATCAACGGCCGCAAACTCGAACTGATCAGCAAAGACGACGCGATGAACCCGCAACGCTCCACGGAGAACGAGGTCGAACTCGTGCAGTCCAAGGGAGTGGTCGCCCTGGTCGGCTCCTCCAGCGCGGTCGACTGCGGGGTCAACCGCGCCGCGTACAAGACCGCGAAGATCGTCTCCATCCCGGCCGTCGGCGTCGACCCCGCGTGCTTCAACAGCCCCGACATCGCGCCGGTCAACCCCGGTCCGTTCAAACTGCTCACCGCGATGCTCTACTACGCCTCCGAGACGCTGCACCACGACAAGGTCTGTCTGTACTACACGACCCTGCCCGGCAGTGGCGGCGGCATCAGCGACGCGGTCAAGGAGTGGGAGACCCTCACCGGCAAACAACTCGCCGCCAAGGACACCGCCGTCGGCGAAGGCGATCCCACCCCGCACCTGATCGCCGCCAAACAGGCCGGCTGCCAGGCCGTGCTCTACAACGCGCAGGTCGGCCCCTGGTTCGCCCAGGCGCAGACCCAGGGCATGCAGAACGTCGACTTCATCATGGGCGCGAACAGCTACACCGACGCCAACGCCAAGCTGGTGCCCTCGGGCATGCGGGCCTACGTCGGCACCGAATGGCAGCCGTACACCGACACCACCCTGCCGGGCAACGCGCGCTGGGCCGAACTGATGGACAAGCGCGGCATCCAGCGCACCGCGTTCAGCCAGGGCGCGGTGATGGCCGCCGACGTCTTCGTCCAGGTGCTCAAAGGCATGAAGGGCGACATCACCCGCAAGACGGTCACCGAGGCGTTCAAGAAGATGAGCCCGATCGACTACCCGATGGTCGGCTCCCCCTGGGTGTTCGGCCCCGACGACAAGCACAACCCGGTCCAGGGCAGCCGATTCGTCAAGGCCGTCGACGGCAAGTGGCAGGTACTGCCCGAAGGCTTCATCGTGCCGGGCAAGAAGTAGCCCCGCGCGGATCGCCCGAGAACGAGGTGTCGACATGCTGAACTCTGTGATCGCGGGCCTGAGCAGCGGCGGCGGCTACGCCCTGCTGGGACTGTGCGTGGTGTTGACCTACCGACTCGTGGCCGTGGTGAACTTCGCGATGGCCGCGGTCGGCGCGATGGGCGCCTTCACCATGGTGTCGCTGACCGACGACGGCCTGAACGTGTGGCCGGCGCTGTTCCTGGGCGTGGCGGTCAGCGCGGCGCTGTCCGGTGTGCTGGGCGCGGTGCTGATCCGCTGGTTCGGCGAGCACAACGAACGCACCAAAGCCGCGGTGACGGTGGCCGTGTACGTCGCGGTCATGGCGGTGGGCCTGCGGCTGTTCGGCGCCACCTCCACCGGCGCGCGCCGCTTCCCCGCGCCCTTCGACGGGGCGGTGTTCCGGATCGGCGACGTGGTCGTGTCCTGGGCCGTGGTGGTCTCGCTCGCCTTCGCGGTGGCGATCACCGTCGGCGTCGAGGTGATGTTGCGCCGGACGCTGGTCGGGCTGCGCCTGCAGGCGTTGTCCGAGCGACCCGGCACCGCCCAGGTGGTCGGCATCTCCGCGCCGCGCCTGGCCACCGCGGTGTGGGTGGCGATCGGCGCGCTGACCGCGCTGGTGATCATCCTGGTCGCGCCGCGCCTGGGCGGCGACTTCTCCACCCTGGGCAAGCTGATCGTCACCGCGCTC
The DNA here is from genome assembly GCF_044334985.1 of Embleya sp. NPDC020630. Lineage (NCBI taxonomy): Bacteria > Bacillati > Actinomycetota > Actinomycetes > Kitasatosporales > Streptomycetaceae > Embleya > Embleya sp. NPDC020630. The sequence goes on along the minus strand of NZ_JBIRUB010000006.1, from coordinate 292,277 downwards.
GCCGTCGCCATGGTCGGCGGATTCCGCAATCTGCCGCTGACCCTGGGCGGCGGGCTGCTGCTCGGCTGCCTGGAAGGCGTCTCCGCCTCCCTGAGCGAGGTGCGCGAATACCGCGGCGTCATCCCCTTCCTGGTGATCCTGGTGCTGCTGTGGTGGCGCAGCCGGCACGAGGTGTGGGACACCGCGCACAGCCGATGAGCCGGACCCGATGCGCGCACAGTCGATGACACACAGAACCGGAGAGCGTTGATGATCATGGGAACCCGGGCCGTCCCGGACGGCTCCACCCGCGCCGCGGTGTTGCGCGCGCACGAGGAACCGCTGACCCTGGAGGAGATCGGGCTGCCCGAACGCTGCGAGCCCGGCGCGGTGTTGGTCCGGATCGGCTGCGCCACACTGTGTGCCACCGACGTGCACCTGTGGCGCGGGGCGATGAGCTTCCCGGGCATGTTGCCGATGGTGCTCGGCCACGAGATGACCGGCACCGTCGAGGCGGTGGGGGTGGGCGCCACCGACGCGCTCGGCCGGGTGTTGCGGGTGGGCGATCGCATCGGCTGGTCCGAGTCCACGTGCGGGACCTGCTACGCCTGTACGGTGCTGCGCCGGCCGGTGGGGTGCGTGGATCGGGGCTATGGATTTCGCCAGCGCGCGGACCAATGGCCGTACGCCACGGCCGGGTTGGCCGAGTTCGCCTATGTCGGGCCGCGCGCGGAGAAGGTGGTGATCCCGGAAGACGTGCCGGATACCTGGGCCGCGTGCGCGGGATGCGCGGTCAAGACCGTGCTGCACGCGTTCGACCGCGCCGGCGGGGTGCGGCCCGGGGCGTCGGTGGTGGTACAGGGCGCCGGGGCGCTCGGCATCGTGGCCGGGGCGATGGCGCGGGCGAGCGGGGCCCGGACGGTGATCACGATCGGCGCGCCCGATGCCCGGCTCGACCTTGCCCGGGAGTTCGGCGCGGACCTGACCCTGGGCCTGGCGGTCGACGCGGCCGAGCGGCGCGAGGCGGTACAGGAGGCCACCGGGGGGCGCGGCGCGGACCTGGTGTTGGACCTGGCCGGGGCACCCGGGGTGGGCGCGGAGGCGGTCGATCTCGCCGCGTTCGGCGGCACGTTCGTGATCGTCGGCAGTACCGGTCCCACCCCGGAGCGGTTGCCGCTCGGGACCGTGATGGGCAAGGAACTGAACGTCGTCGGCTCGCTCAACGGCGATGTCGGCGACTACCACCGGGCCGTCGAGTTCCTGCGCGACTTCCGTGACCGGTTCGCGTGGGATCGGCTGTTCGCCGCTCCGGTCGGGCTGTCGGGCGCGACCGACGCGCTCGCGGCGATGCATCGGCAGGAGCAGGTCAAGGCGGTCGTGCACCCCTGGCTGCCGTGACGTCCCGTATCGTCCCCGAGATCGATGGCCCGCGAGGATGTTCGCGGTGCCGAAAGGACCATTGCAATGGGTGAGACTTCGAAGGACTCGGCGTCGGCAGGCGCGGAGCCGGTGGTTGCGGCGTCGGAGGCCGGCGGGCGGAGTGCGGGCTCCGACGCGATCGTGCCGCGGCGTCGGTTGGGTGCGGACGGGCCGCAGGTGCCGCTGTTGTCGTTGGGGTCGTGGCACACCTACGACCGGATGGACTTCCACGACGCGGTGGACCTGGTCACGCAGGCGGTGGAGTGGGGGGTCAACCTCTTCGACGTCGCGGTGTACGGGATTCCCGGGCAGCGGCCGGTGTTCACCGACGTGTTGTTCTCGGCGATCGTGCGGGCGGCGGGACTGGCCCGTACGGACTACCAGTTGTCGACCAAGATCTGGTTGGAGGGGTATCCCGCGCAGTCGTTGCGCGAGCAGGTGGAGCGGGCGATGTTCCGGGCCGGGACGGATCACGCCGACCTGGCGATCCTGGGGGACATCCGGGATCCGGATCTGGATCTGGCCCGACTGGCTGGGGATCTGGCCGAGTTGGAGAAGAGCGGGTTGATCGGGCACTGGGGGGTGAACAACTGGTCGGCGACCGCGATTCGGACCATCGGGGGGCACGCGCTCGCCGCCGGGTCGCCGGGGCCGCAGGTGGCGCAGCTCAAGTACAGCCCGTGCCGGCGCTCGATCGCGGACGGCGCGCCGTTCGCGGAACTGTTCGCGGCGGGGCTGTCGTTGCAGGCGTCCGATGTCCTGGAGGGCGGGATTCTGGCGGGCAGGGTGGCGCCGGCGCGGGAGATCGGGCGGGATCCGGGTGGGGTGCGGGAGCGGATCATCGCCTCCGCGCCCGGGATCGCCGAGGTGGCGGCGGATCTGGGCGCGACGGCGGCGCAGGTGTGCGTGGCGTTCGCGCTGTCGCATCCGGCTACGGCGAGTGTGCTGTTCGGTGCGACGAAGGTCTCGCAACTGGCCGACAATATCGGGGGGTTGCGGCTGCTTGAGCGGGTCGGGGCGACGGCGTTGCGGGCACGCCTCGTGCCGTTTTACGCGGACCGCGAGGTGGTGTCCCCGGAGGGGCCGTGAGCGTTCGGCCGACGTTGGGTGTCGGTTGACTTGGGTTGGCCTCAAGCGCCGGCCGGGCTGAAGGGGGGAGTCCGGTCGGCGTTTGGTGTTGGTTGGGTTGGGTTGGCCTCAAGTGCCGGCCGGGCTGAAGGGGGGAGCCCGGCCGGTGATTGGGGGTTGGTTGGGGTGGGGTGGCTTCGAGTGCCGGGCTGGGGTGAACAGGGGAGCCCGGGCGGTTTTGGGTGCCGGTCGGGGGGCAGGGTCAGGTGCCGGAGGCTGCCGGGTCGATGATGTCGGCGTCCACCCAGATGTCCGCCAGGGAGTCGCGGAGGGTGGTGCCGTGTTTGGTGACGAGGTCCAATGCCTTGAGGTTGTCGTGCCATTGGGACATGCGGCTGGCGCCGAAGAGGACCGTGGCTACTGCCGGGTGGGTGAGGCAGAAGGCGATGGCCAGTTGGGCGGGGGTGGCGTCGAACTCGGCTGCCGCGTGGGCGAGTTTTGGGTAGACCTCTCGGATGCGGTCGCGGAGGTTGCCGGGGTCGGCGCCGATTTTGCGCTGTGGGTGCAGGTTGCCGGCCAGGATGCCGCCCTCCAGGACGTCGGACGCCTGCAACGCCAATCCGTCGGCGAAGAGTTCGGCGAACGGCGCGCCCTCGGCCACCGCCCGGCGGGCCGGGCTGTACTTGAGTTGGGCGAACGTCGGCGGGGTCAGCCCCTCGGCGGCGGCGAACCGGCGGGCGGTCCACACGTCGCGTGCGGACCAGTTGTTGACGCCCCACGCGGTGAACCGGCCCGCCGCGATCTGTTCGGCGACGTCGGCGACTACGGCCGGGATGGGCAATTCGCCGAAGAAGTCGCCGACCACGACCAGGTCGGCGCGATGTGTGCCGATCCGGTCCAGGGCGACGTCCAGTTGCTCGGCGAAGCCCTTCCTCGGGTATTCCCAGAGCCAGAGTTTGCCGCACAGCAGCCAGTCCTCGCGGGCCACGCCCGCCTCGCGGACGGCCTCCCCGAAGATCAGGTCCGTGCGGGCGTTCTCCGCGTGCGGGCCCATGTCGTAGTGCGCGACGTCGAACAACTCCACGCCGTGCTCCAGCGCGTCCAGGATCAGCGCGACCGCGTCGGCGGGACGCATCCGGTCCCACGTGTTCCACGAGCCGAGGCCCAGGACCGGTACGTCGGGGCCGTGCGCGCCGAGGCGGCGACGGGGCACGGGACTGCTGCCGGGGGAGCGCGTCACGGGTCCTCCACGAAGATCGGCATTGTTGATGGCATCGGTAATCATATAGCATTCCAGATACCAACTTCCTGCCCTCGAGGAGTTCCGCATGCCAGTTCCCTCGGACGCCCGGGCCGCGGTCGATCCGGCTCCCATCGTCGATGTCGCGATCGGATACATGGCCGCCAAGCAGCTGTTCGCGGCCGGCGAGGCCGGACTGTTCGCGGCCCTGGCCGACGGCCCCGCGCCGCTCGACGAGATCGTCGCCCGTACCGGACTGCCCGCGCGGACCGCACTGATCCTGGCCGACACCATGGTGGGCCTGGGCCTGTTGGAGCGAGGCGACGCCGGCTACGCCAACTCGCCCGCCACCGCGCACCATCTCGCCGGCTCGGGGGAGGGCGTGGACCTGCGCCCGTTCCTGACCTTCCTCGACGGCGTCAGCTACCCGCACTGGCTCGGCTTCGGCGAGACCTCGCGCACGGCCCGCCCCGCCCCGCTCGACCTCGGCGGCGACCGGCTCGGCACCTTCCTCGGCGGCGTGATGACCTACAACGCGCTGCACGCGGCGATGCTGGTCCGGTGCTACGACTTCGGCGGCCACCGGCGGGTCCTTGACCTGGCCGGGTTGTCCGGCTCGTTCCTGGCCGAGGCGTTGCGCGCGCACCCCGGGCTGTCCGCGACGTTCATGTCCGACGGCGACCTCGTCGGGCACGCGGAGAACACCCTGGCCGCCGCCGGCGTCGAGGACCGGGTCGAGGTGACCGGCGGCGATCCGCTGTCCGGCGAGGTGCCCACCGGATTCGACCTGGTGCTCCTCGAACACGTGGTGCACCGCTTCGACCCCGAGCACAACCGGCGGATCGTGGCTGCGGCGCGCAAGGCCGCCGAGCCCGGGGCCCGGCTGCTGCTGCTCGACTTCTTCCTGGAGCCGACCGGGACGCCGCGCCTGATCGACACGCTGCACGCCGGGGAATACCTGGTCATCGACGGCACCACCGTGTATCCGCGGGCCGAGGTCGAGGAATGGCTCGTCGAGGCCGGCTGGCACCCGGTGGACGTGCTCGAACTGCCCGGCAGCCCCCGGGTGATCGTGGCGGAGGCCCGATGACCGCCCCGGACGCGCGGCCGGGCCGGGTGGTCGTGGTCACCGGCGGCGCGAGCGGGATCGGCGCGGCCGTCGCCCGGGCCTTCGCCGAGGGCGGCGACCGGGTCGTGATCGCCGACATCGACGCCGCCGCGGCGGACAAGGTCGCCGGGGAGATCGGCGGCACCGCGGTCGCGATGGACATCACCGACCCCGCGTCGGTGGCCGCCGCCCTGGATCGGGTGCTCGCCGAGGTGGGCCCGCTCGCGGTCCTGGTCAACAACGCCGGCCTGGTCGCGGGCGGCGGCCTCCTGGTCGACCTGCCGATCGAGGTGTTCGACACCGTGGTGGCGGTCAACCTGCGCGGCACGTTCACCGTCACCGCGGCGGCGGCCCGCCGGATGATCGCGGAGGACGCGGGCGGCGTGATCGTCAACATCAGCTCGATCGGCGCCCGGCAACCCACCGCCGGCCTCGGCCACTACGAGGCCACCAAGGCCGCGGTGGACGCGCTCACCCGTACCGGCGCGATCGAACTGGCCCCGCACCGCATCCGGGTCAACGGCGTGGCGCCCGGCCCGGTGCACACCCCGATGACGGCCGGCCTGATGGACGACCCGCAGGCCCGGCAGGCGTGGGAGTCCCGGATCCCGCTCGGCCGCATCGCGGTCCCCGAGGACGTCGCCCCGCTCGCGGTGTTCCTGGCCTCACCCGCCGCCGCGCACATCACCGGCACGATCGTCCAGGTCGACGGCGGCCAACTGCTGGTCTGAGCCCGGCCACGGCGACCGGGCGCACCCGGCCCCGGCGACCGGGAGCCGCCCCCGGTCGCCGTGCCGCCGGCCGCGCGCGGGCGGACACGCCGCTCGGGTGCGGACGGCCGGCGCCCGGGCGCCGATAGACTCGCGCCTCATGCATACAGACCTGTCGTCCGCCGGTGCCTGGGTGCCGCCGCGCGATGCTCCGGGAGATCGCGCGGGAACCGGATCGTGGTAGAGACCTTCGCGAGGATCGTCGTCGTCGTTCCCACCTACAACGAGCGGGAGAACCTGCCCGTTCTGGTCGGCCTGCTCGCGGATCTGGGCCTGCCGAACCTGCACGTGCTCGTGGTGGACGACAACTCGCCCGACGGGACCGGCGAGGTGGCGGACAAGCTCGCCACCGAGTCATCGGGGTTCGTCGGGGTGTTGCACCGCAAGGACAAGGACGGGCTGGGCCGCGCCTACGTCGCCGGGATCACCCGCGCGCTGGACGAGGGCGCCGACGTGGTGATCCAGATGGACGCCGACCTCTCGCACCCCGTCGCGGTGATCCCGACCATGCTCGACACGCTGCGCACCGGCGACGCCGCCGTGGTGATCGGCTCGCGGTACGTGCGCGGCGGCTCGACCGCCGCCGAGTGGGCCTGGTACCGCAAGCTCCTGTCGACGTGGGCGAACCACTACGTCAACGCCATCCTGCGGCTGGGCGTGAAGGACGCCACCGCCGGCTTCAAGGCGTGGCGGGCGTCGGCGCTGCGGGCGATCGACCTGCCGTCGATCCACAGCAACGGCTACTCGTTCCAGGTCGAGATGAACCACCGCACGGTCAAGCGCGGGCTCCGGATCGTCGAGGTGCCGATCCGCTTCGAGGAACGGGCCGAGGGCGCGTCGAAGATGAGCCTGGCCGTGCAGATCGAATCCGCCCTGACGCCCTGGAAGCTGCGCTTCGGGCGCAGGGTCGGCTGACGGCGCGACCTCGCTCCGGCCGCGGCCGGCGTACCCGGGCCCCGGCCGAACCGGCCGGGGCTTTCGGCGCCGCGCGGCCGGTTCGACCGGGGCTTGGACGTTCCGCTACGGCGTCCCGGTCTTGGCCTGGTGCAGGGCCGCCGCGGTGGCGATCTTGTGGGCGCAGGCCGCGCGTTCGATCTCCCCGGGGTCCGCGCCGGCGCCGATCAGGTCGAGCAGGTGCTCGTGTTCGCGCACCGAGGTGCGAGCCCGGCCGGGGACGTAGGTGAAGGTCGAGCGGCGCATGTGGTCCAGGCGGGCCCACTCGGATTCGAGCAGCGCGTTCAGGTGCCGATCGGGGCAATGCGCGTAGAGCGAGAAGTGGAACCTCCGGTTGAGCGCGGTGAACGCGGTCGGGTCGAAGTCGGCCAGCGCCTCGATCATCCGGTCGTTGATCGCCCTCGCCTCGGCGATGTTCTCGGGGCTCATCAGCGGCGCCGAGATCGCCGTCGCGTAGCCCTCGAGGCGGGCCAGCACGTTGAGCGAGTGCTCGACCTGCGAGCGGTCGAACACGGCCACCCGGGCGCCGACATTGCGGACGATCTCCACCAGGCCGTCGGACTGGAGCCGGCGCACCGCCTCGCGCAGCGGGATGGTGCTGACTCCCGCCTCGCGGGCGAGCTGGTCGAACACCAGCCGGTACCCGGGGCCGTAGGTGCCGTCCAGGATCCGGCCGCGCAGCAGCTCGTAACACATCTCCGACTTGGACGACTTCGACGCCTTGCTCGCGGCGGTTGCCTTTGCGGGGCTCAACTACGGTCTCCTCAGTCTCGACCGGATACGGTCGCGGGCCGGGACACGGTGTCCCGGCCCGGCGTCATCCGGTGCGCGCGGTATGCGGCGGGTGGGTCAGCGGCCGACGACCGACACGGCCAAACCCTGGAAGTTGGGGCTGACCAGGACGCCGTGGTGGTCGCCGGTCACCACGACCATGCGTGATCCGGCGGCCGCCGCGACCAACACGTCGATGTCCCGGGTCATCGGGTCGTCGGTGCCGACCACGAACCACGGCGGGGTGTGGCCGGCCCATGGCGTGGGCTCGAAGGGTGTGCTCCGCAGGCCCTCGACACACGTGACCAGCCCGTCGGCGCGGTCGCCCTCGGCGCGGATCAGGCCCGCGATCATCCCGGTGAGCGGATCGGCGGTGGTCGCCTCGCCGCGTACGACGCGGCGCAGTTCCGCGACGTCCACGGCGGCGAACGGCTCGACCGGGCTCATGCCGCCGAACGCCACGCGACCCACCCGCTCCGGCGCGCGTTCGGCCAATGCCCAGACCAGCCGGGCGCCGAGGGAGTAGGCGATGATGTCGACCCGCTCCGCGCCGTACGCGTCGAGCACGGCGAGCAGATCGTCGACGGTGGTGTTCGCGTCCGCCTCGTCGCCGCTCGTCGGGGCCGGACTGGCGCCGTGTCCGCGCAGGTCCGGCGCGATGACGGTGCGGCCGGCGTCGATCAGCGCCGTCACCATGCCCGTCTCCAACCAGGAGCGGCGGGCGTCGGAACAGAACCCGTGCACGAGCAGCACCGGGGGTTGCTCGGACTCCCCGACCTCTTCGGAGGGCCCGGCGCTCGGATAGGTGGTGACGGCGAGGGGCTGCCGCTGGCGCATCCTACTTCTCCACTCGACTATTTCGGATACGATTTCGGATCTTACACCAGGGGTGGACACTCACGGCGGGGACCCCACCTGCGGCGATGTGTCACGAGCGAACGAGAAGCCGTCGGCGCCGACCGTCACCTCCGCCTCGTGGTTCTCCTCCCGGGCGAACACCGGCTGCGGGTTCCCGGCCAGGTCCAGCACGGTGGACGCCTCCGCGTACCAGGACGGCACCACCGGATTGCCCCACCAGTCGCGCCGCTGGTTGTCCCGCACGTCCCAGGACAGCACCGGGTGGTCGGGATCCCCGGTGTAGTAGTCGGTGGTGTAGATCTCCACGCGGTGCAGGTCCGGATCACGCACGTAGACGTAGAACGCGTTGGACACCCCGTGGCGCCCCGGACCGCGCTCGATGTGCGCCGACCGGCGCCGGGCGCCCAGCAGATCGCATACGTGCAGCACCTGGCCGCGCTCGTGGGTGCTGAACGCGATGTGGTGTAGCCGGGGACCGTCGCCGCCGGTCAGCGCGATGTCGTGGACCGTGTCCTTGCGGTGCAGCCAGGACGCGTACAGCGTGTCGTCCGCGCCCCGGATGTCCTCGGTCACCCGAAAGCCCAGGTCGCGGTAGTAGCGCTCGGCCCGCGCCACGTCCGGCACCACGATGTTGAAGTGGTCGAGCCGGGCGATCGCGCCCGCGCCGTGCAGGTCGTAGCTCTGATGCAGGCGCGGCACGTGCTCGGCTGCGTAGAAGAACTCCAGCGGGAACCCCAGCGGGTCCAGCACCCGTACCGCCGGGCCGATGCCCCGGGTGGCGCCCGCCGCGCGGCGCTCCACCGGTACGCCCAGGGCCCGGTAGTAGCGCTCGGCCGCGTCGACCTCCCCGGGCGAGCGCACCCGGTACGCGAGCGCGGCCAGCGCCGGGCTCGCGCCGCGACGCAGCACCAGCGAGTGGTGCAGGTACTCCTCGAAGGCGCGCAGGTACACCGCGTCCTCGTCCTCGTGGGTGACCACCAGACCGAGCAGGTCGACGTAGAACTCCCGGGACGCGGCGGGGTCGGTGACGATCAGCTCGGCGTAGGCGGCCCGGACGATGTCGGGCGGGGGTATCGCCCCCGGCTCGGGCACGGGGGCGGGGGTGCCGGGGCGGACGGTGGGCACGGGGGGCGGGGGCGGAACGGCGGGAGTGGGCATGGGGGCTCTCCTCCTGTTCGACGCGCTGTTCGGTTGAGAGGTGGTGCGGAAGCCGGTGTCCTGGGGTCGTGCGGAACCGGCTTCGAGAGCTGTGCGGAACCTAGCAAGCGAGCGACCTGCGCGGATACGGTCGAGCACGAACCGACGGCCGAATCGCGCGGGGTTCGGCCGTGATCGTCACGCGGCGCCGAATCGGGCCGTGTGCAGTGGCGCCATGGCCACGTGTACCGCCTGCTGCGTGGTGTAGAAGTCGATCGAGCGGTGGCCGCCCTCGTGCCCCAGGCCGGAGGCCTTGATCCCGCCGAAGGGGGTGCGCAGGTCCCGCACGTTGTGCGAGTTGATCCACACCATCCCGGACTCGACCCGGTGTGCCACCCGGTGGGCGCGGCGGATGTCGTTGGTCCACACGTAGCCGGCCAGGCCGTAGTCGACCGCGTTGGCCAGTTCCACCGCGTGCGCCTCGTCGTCGAACGGGGTCAGCGCCACGACGGGGCCGAAGATCTCCTCCCGGAATATCCGGGCATCGGGCGGCACGTCGCGAAACACCGTCGGCGCGAGGTAATTGCCGGTCGGTAGATGTGCCGGGCGAGCGCCGCCGACGACCAGGCGTGCCTCGGTGCGACCCACCTCGACATACGCCAACACCCGTTCGTAGTGCTCCGGATGCACCAGCGCGCCGACCTCGGTGGCCGGATCCGCCGGAGGACCGACCACGATCCGCTCGGCCCGCGCGGCGAAGCGCTCGACGAACTCCTCGTACACCCCGCGCTCGACCAGGATCCGCGAACCGGCCGTGCAGCGTTCGCCGTTGAGCGAGAACACGCCGAACAGCGCGGCGTCGATCGCGTCGTCCAGGTCGGCGTCGGCGAAGACGATCACCGGTGACTTGCCGCCCAGTTCCATCGACAACCCCTTCAGGTGTCGGGCGGCGGCGGCGAAGATGGTGCGCCCGGTGGTGGTCTCCCCGGTGAACGAGATCAGCGGCACGTCGGGGTGCTCGACCAGCGCCGCGCCCGCCTCCTCGCCGATCCCGCCGACCAGGTTGAACACACCTCGGGGCAGGCCCGCCTCGGTGAGGATGTCGGCCCACAACGACGCGGACAGCGGGGTGAATTCGGCGGGCTTGAGCACCACGGTGCAGCCGGCCGCCAGGGCCGGCGCCAGCTTCCACGACTCCAGCATGAACGGCGTGTTCCACGGCGTGATCAGCCCGGCGACGCCGACCGGTCGGCGGTGCACGTAGTTGAGTTGGCGGCCCGGCACCTGATACGCCTCGTCGGTCTGACCCACGATCAGGTCCGCGAAGAAGCGGAAGTTCTCGGCGGCGCGCTGCGCCTGGCCGAGCGCCTGGGTGATCGGCAGGCCGGTGTCGAAGGTCTCCAGTTCGGCCAGCCGCGCATCGCGTCGCTCGACCTCGTCGGCGATGCGGTTGAGCACCACGGCCCGTTCCCTGGCGGGCAGTCGCGGCCACGGCCCGGTGGTGAACGCGCGACGGGCGGCGGCCACCGCTGCCGCCACGTCGGCGGCCTTGCCCGCGGCGGCGGTGGCGTAGGGCAGGTTCGACGCCGGGGCGCAGACCTCGAACGTGGCGCCGTCCAGGGAGTCGACGTGTCGGCCGTCGATGAAGTGACGCAGCCGGGTGGGCAGCCCGGCGGGCACCTCGGCGGGCTCGACGGGCGTCGTCGTGGTGGTGCTCATGCGGATTCTCCAAGGGCGGGGTCGGTCAGCAGGTCGAACCGGCTCTGCGCGAGGGCGGATACGGCGGTTCGGCCGGATTCGGACAGCGGCAGCAGCGGGGGGCGGACCAGGTCGGAGCCGAGCAGGCCGCGCCGGTGCATCAGCCACTTCGCCGGCGCCGGATTGGTCTCCACGAAGAGCAGGTCCACCAACGGCTGTACGGCGTAGTGCAGTTCGCGGGCCCGACCGAGGTCGCCCTGCTGATACGCCTCGTACATCTCGGCCACCGCGGCGGGCGCGATGTTGGCGAGCGCGGAGACGAAGCCCGCGCCGCCGAGGATCAGCACGGGCAGGCACAGGAGTTCGATGCCGGACCAGACCAGGAGTTCGGGGCCGGCGGCCTCCATCACCCGGGAGAAGTGTTCGAAGTCCCTGGTGGTCTCCTTGATGCCGACGATGTTCTCGTGCGCGCGGAAGAGCCGGGCCACGGTCCGCGGATCGATGTCCACCGCCGTGCGGCTGGGCACGTTGTAGATCACCACCGGCAGGTCGGGGTATTCGCGGGCGACGGTGGAGTACCAGGAGTACAGCGCGTCCTGGGTGGGGCGCGCGTAGTAGGGGGTGATCACCAGAACCGCGTCGGCGCCCGCGTCCCGGGCGACGCCGGTCAACTCCAACGTCTCCTCCAGCTTGGCCGAACCGGTACCCGGCAAGAACGGTGCCCGGTCGTCGAGTTCGTCGGCGACCACCCGGATCGCCTCGGCCCGCTCGGCCAGGGTCTGCGCGGACGGCTCGCCGGTCGAGCCGCCGAGCGAGATCCCGTGCGAGCCGGCCGCGAGCTGCCAGCGCACCAGGCGGCGCAGCGTGGCGGTGTCGAGGGCGCCGTCGGCGGTGAAGGGGGTGACCAGCGGCGCGATCGAGCCGCGGATCAGGGACGGGTCGGCGCGGTACTTCATCGGTACTCCTCGCGGGTGATGGGCGAAGCCGGGTCGTGGGTGGGCGGCAGCGCGGCCCGCCAGGCGCGGTAGGCGGGTTCCCAGTCGGGGCCGATGGGGTACAGGCCGGCCAACGCGGCGCCCCGGGCGACCTGTTCGGTGATGAAGCGCTCGCGCGCCTCCTGCTCTTCGGCGGCGGCCAGGACCTCGGTCACCAGGGCGGGCGGGATCACCACCGCGCCGTCGTCGTCGGCGACCACGACGTCGCCGACCTGTACGGTGGCGCCGCCGCAGGAGACGGTGACGTCGACGTCCCAGGGCACGTGCCGGCGGCCGAGCACGGCGGGGTGGGCGGCGGCGGCCAGTACGGGCAGGCCCAGGGCGGCGACGGCGGCGCTGTCGCGGACCGCGCCGTCGGTGACGATTCCGGCGGCGCCGAGCGTGCGGGCGCGCAGGGCCAGGATGTCGCCGAGGGTGCCGGCGGTGTCCACGCCGCGGGCTTCCATGACCAGGACCTGGCCGGGTTCGAGGTTGTCGACGGCACGTTTTTGCGCGGTGTGGCCGTTGCCGTGGGCGGCGAACAGGTCCTTGCGGAACGGGATGTAGCGCAGGGTGCGGGCGGTGCCGACCAGGCGGGTGCCCGGGGTGAGCGGACGTACGCCGTCGATGGAGACGGTGTCGAAGCCGCGGGCGCGCAACTGCACGCTGAGCGTGGCCACCGCGACCCGGCCGAGCCGGGTGCGCAGGTCGTCGGTGAGCGCGGGGTCGGGCACGGTGCCGTGGGCGTCGGCGCGGGTGGCCGGGTCGACGAGCGGAGGGATGCCCCAGTCGGCGAGCGCGGGGCCGGCGACCACGTCGGTGCGCAGCGGTCCGGTGCACCGGGTCGGGTCGTCGAGGCTGTCCACCTCGACTTCGATGCGCTGCCCGACCTCGGCCACGCCGGCGCCGGCCGGGGTGCCGGTCAGGATCACGTCACCCACCTCCAGGGTGAGCAGCCGGGACAGGTCCGCGATCAGGTGGGCGAAGTCGAAGAGCAGGGTCGCGGTGGTGTCCTCCTGGACCAACTCGCCGTCCAGCCAGGTGCGTACCCGCAGTGCCTCGGGACGCAGCTCGGCCGCGGGCAGCAGGATGGGCCCCAGCGGGGTGAAGCCGTCGCCGCCCTTGGAACGCACGTTGGCGCCCTTGTCCGCGTGCCGCAGGTCGTACAGACCGAGGTCGTTGGCGGCGGTGACCCAGCCGATGTGCGCCCAGGCCTCGGCCGGTGTCACGCGACGCGCGGCGCGGCCGACGACCAGGGCGATCTCGCCCTCGAAGCCGAGCAGTTCGACGCCCGCCGGGCGCTCGACGCGGCCGGATCCGGTGAGCGAGCTGCCGGGTTTGAGGAAGTAGGAGGCGTGCGAGGGGACACGGCCGCGTTGGCGGGCGCGGGAGGGGTAGTTCAGGTGTACGGCCAGCACCTTGCCGGGCCGCCGTCCCGTCGATGCGGTCACCGCGTCCTGCGTCACTCGCCACCGCCCTTCGTGCCTGGTACCGCCCGCCGGATCGGCGATGCCATCTCGGAACGTATATGATTCCGGATAGAATAATAGAGGTGATCTCGGTTCCACTGTCAACCACCCGGAGGGGCACGCTTGTTCGGGCGGGAGATGGGAGGCGGGGGGCGCGGGCACGACGAGGACCCGGCCGCCGGAGCGGGGGTCGGGTCGGTGCTGTCGGCGGTGGTCGGTGCCGCCGGCTCAAGGGACCTGGGGAGTAATGCCCAAGCCGGCCCCGGCCCCGGCCCCGGTCCGGGTTCGGGTGCGAGCCGGTTCGGGCGAGGGTATGGAATCGGCCATACCCGGGCCGGGCGCGCGCCGGGGGTGCGCCGGATACCGATGAGCGCGCTCCCACGGCGTGCGTCGGCCGGCTATCCTCCGGTGTCGGCGTGTTCGGGCTTGTGCGGCACCGGTGCCGGGGCGGAAAGTGGTGCGAGTGGGCGCCGGCTCCCCCCGTGGCCGGGCCCGCCGCGGCCCGGCGTCCGGCCCCCCGTCCGCTCGCCGGGCCGCCTCCATTCGCCCCGCGCGGCCGTCCGTGTAGGGCAGTTGCGACGCGGTCGCCCGCTCAGGGCAGGATCGAGCGGGCGACGCGGAATCCCACATCGTCCACGCGGTAGCTCGGATGGCTGCGCCGACGGGCGCCGGCGCGCAGGCTCCAGTGTTCGTCGAACCAACCACCACCGCGCAACACCCGGTATTCGCCATAGACTTCGGCGTCGTACACGTCCCAGCACCAGTCCCAGACGTTGCCGAGCATGTCGTGCAGGCCCCACGCATTGGGCTGCTTGCCGCCCACGTCGTGGATACGCTCCGCCGAGTTGGCGCGATACCAGGCGATGTGGTCGAGCGGGCCGTGATGGGGGCCGGTGGTTCCGGCGCGGCAGGCGTATTCCCACTCGGCCTCGGTCGGCAGTCGGTAGCCGTCGGTCGAGGTGTCCCAGGCGACCGGCTCGACGCCCGCCGCGAGGTGGTACGCCGGGGTGAGGCCCTCGTGTACGGACAGGGCGTTGCAGAAGCGCACCGCGTCGTACCAGGACACGCCCTCGACCGGTAGCCGGTCCCCGACGGCGGCGCTCGGGTGCTCGCCGGTGATCCGCGCGTACCGCGCCTGGGTGACCGGGAACACCGCGAGCCGGAACGGCGCGATGTCGACCGACCAGCTGTGTCGGGTGCGCCGATCGCGCAGGGTGACCCGTCCGGCGGGGAGGGGGACCATCGCGTCGTCCACAGTCGCGTCCATGATCGGAAACCTAGTGGTGGCCGGCTCGCGTGCCGTCACGGACCTCGGTTCGTTCGGCCGTGCGAGGCGTGGAGGCATTCGAGGCGAACAAACGTCCGGGTTCGAAGTCGGTGGGAGCGGGCAACAAGGGGCGCCATGAGCTGTGTGGATGCGATGAGGTCCCCGTCGTGGCGCGCGCTCACCCGATGGGGTGTCGCGCTCGGCCTGTGTGCCTGCCTGGCCGGTTCGGGGTGCGCGGACGAGGACGCCGGCGCGCCGCGGACCAAGCCGGGGCAGCCGATCGCGGCGGCGAACGCGCCCGGCGTGCCCGCCGCACCGGCCGCGCCGATTCCGGACGCCGTCCGGGAGCAGGCCGACGCGCAGATCCGGGCCGCCCGGCTGGGTGCCGAGCAGCAGGAGGCCGCCCGGATCGCGGCGAGTCGGGCCGCCGCCGCGCGGAAGTGGGGCCTGGCCGAGGCGCCGATCGCGGCCCCCGCGCCGCCGGCCACACGGCCCGTGCTGAGGTCGGGTCCCGGCGTGACCCGCTACGGCGATCTGCCGCCGGTGGTGCACCGGGTGCCCACCGAGGACCGGGTGGTCTTCCTCACCGTCGACGACGGCGCGGAGAAGGACCCGGAGTTCGCCCGGATGGCCCGCGAACTGGGCGTGCCGTTCAGCGCGTTCGTCAGCGGCTATCTGGCTCGCGGCGGCTGGGACTACTTCCGGGGCCTGCACGAGCAGGGTGTCGCGGTGAACAACCACACGGTGAATCATCCGGACCTGCGGAAGCTGGGCTATGCGCGGCAGCAGCAGGAGATCTGCGGGGAACAGGAGACCGCCGAACGCGAGATCGGCGTCGCGTCGCGGTTGTTCCGGCCGCCGTATGGCGAGTTCAACGAGGACACCCTGCGTGCGGCGCAGTCGTGCGGGATCGTGGCGCTCCCGATCTGGAACCAGGAGGCGTTCCCGGACCGGATCGAGTATCGCTACGACCATCGGCTCAAGCCGGGCGACATCATCCTCACCCACTTCCGGGGCCCCGGGCAGTGGAAGGGCGACATGGCCCAGATGTTGCGCCGCGTCGTGGACACGGCCACCGCGCAGGGCTTTGCCCTGGCCCGATTGGACGACTACCTGTAGGGCCCGGACGATCCGGAGCCGTCCGTCGGGAAGCGGCGCGCCCAGCGGCGTTGCCACGGTGTCTCGACGGCCCGGCGGTGGTGGTGTTCGCGGGCCCAGGCGACGGCGTCCGCGGGAGCGATGCCGGCGCGTACGGCCAGACACGCGACGACGGTCCCGGTACGCCCGATGCCTCCCCCGCAGGCCACCTCGACCGCCTCACCCGCGCGGGCCCGTTCGTGCAGCGCGCGGATCTCCCGGATCGCCCGCTCCCGATCGCGCGGCAGCCGGAAGTCCGGCCAGTCGAGCCAGACGTGCGGCCACGTCAGCGCCGCGTCGTGGCGGCGGCGCAACCGCTCGTCGCCGAGATAGAGGCCGAAGTCGGGCGTCGGACCCGCCGGCCGCAGACGGCGCAGCCCGCGCGCCCGGATCCAGGCCCCGTCGGGGAGGCGGAGCGCGCCGGTCAGGGGCGGATGTTCGATCGCGGCGCTCATCGGGCCACCCCCGCCCGCTGCCGCCGGGCCCGGTGGTTGGCCACGTTGACCCGGTTGCCGCACAGGTCCGGCAGGCAGTAGCGGCGCCGGCCGGCCCGGCTGGTGTCGACGAACACGCCGCGACAGTCGGGGCCCGCGCACGCGCGGAAACGGTCGTGGCCGAGGGTGCGGACGGCGCCGAACAGCCCGACCGCGACGAACGCGGCCAGTTCCTCGGCGAGCGACGCCCCCGGCGCGGTCGGGACGTACCACTGCCAACCGCCGTCGGCCGCCCGGTCCAGGACGGGGGCGAGCCCCGCCCGGGCGACGAGCACACCGGAGCCCGCGACGGCCTGCTCCGCCGTCTCGGTCTCGACGACGCCGCGCACCTCCCGGCGCAGCAGCCGAACCGCGTGGAGGTCGTCGTCGGTGGGCGCGCCCTTGCCCGCAAGGGCATCGAGCCGCAGGTCGTGCCCGGTCAGGAGGCCCGCCAACGCGGCCGGATCGGGGAGCGCGTCGCCGGTGTCGGTGCGCACGGTGGGCGAGGTATTGACCAGGTCGGACGCGAAGGTCGCGCCGGCGACGTAGTCGGCCATCGGGATGCGCACACGTTGCCCTTCGCCGAAGTAAGCGGTGAAGTAGAACTATAACCCTTACTCGATTCTCGTGGGTGGCCGGCCGCGACACCCGTACGGCCCCGCCGGAACGGGGCCGTACGGGTTGTTCCGGACCCGGGCTCAGCCGGACGTCGCCGGCACCTCGGCCGGGGTGGACCGCAGTTCGTCCCGAGACCCCGGCCCGACCCGCAACGACCAGGCCAGCACGGCCAGCGCCACCACGCCCGTGGCCAGCGCGGCCCACCCGATGCCCGCGCGGCCACCGAGGGCGAAGCCCGCCGCGCCGGCCGCGCCGCCCGCGCTGATCCCGAGGTAGATGGTGCTCTGGTGCAGGCCGAGGACCAGCGGGACCGCGTCCGGGGCGGCGGCGGTGACCCGCAACTGCTGCGGCACGTTGATCATCCAGTGCAGCAGCCCCCACAGCGGCACCACGACACACGCCGCCGCCATCGACCGGGACAGCGCCGGCACCAGGGCGGCGACGGCGGTGAGCAGCGGCGCGGCGACCACGATGGTGCGGGCGGGACCGAAGCGGTCGGCCAGGCGGCCGACGAGGAAGTTCCCGCAGACCGCGCCGATGCCGAAGGTCAGCAGAATCAGCGACGTGCGCCCGGCGTCGCCGTCGGTGGCCGGCCGGGTCACCTTGTCGAAGTAGGTGTAAACGGTCCAACTGGTGGTCAGGCACAGCAGGGTGGCGGTGAGGATCACCACGACCCGGAAGTCCGTGAGCGGCGCGACGCGTTCGCGCAGCGTCCGGCGCGGCAGCCCCGACAGGTCGGGAACCACGGCGGCGATGCCCGCGCCGGCCACCGCGGCCAGGCCGACGATCAGCCACAGCGCCACGCGCCAGCCGGTGGTCGAGCCGAGCCAGGCGCCGAGCGGCAGGCCGAGCACGATGGCGGTGGTCAGGCCGCCGACGACCACCGAGGTGGCCCGCCCCTCCCGCCCCGGCGGCGCGGTGGCCCGGGCCACCGCCAAGGCGTTGACGGTGTAGAGCGAGGCGCCGGCGCCGGCGAGGGCACGACCGATCATCGCGAGGCCGTAGTCGCCGGCGACCGCGTTCAGCGCGTTGCCGACGGCGAAGACCGCGAGGCCGCCGAGCAACAGGCCGCGCGGCGCCCGGTGTCCGACGGCGGCGGCGAGTACCGGCCCGCCCAGGGCGTAGGCGAGCGCGAACGCGGTGATCAGCCACCCCGCCGCGGTTCTGGACACGTCGAGGTCGTCGGCCATCGGCCCCAGGATCGGCGCGATGACGAACGTGTCGACCCCCATGGCGAAGGTGCCGACGGCCAGGACGATCAAACGCAGCCGCATGACCGCTCCTTTTCGTTTCGGGCCCGCGGACGAGCGTTCTCGGGCCCGCGGGTGACTGTGCCGACGACGATCGCGTGCGCGAGGGCCCCGGCCCATCCCTCAAGTGGGGGATGAGCCGGGCCGGCCCCGGGCCGCGCAGGGCAGGCCCGCAGAAAACTCGATGCGCGGCGAACCCGACCCGGCTAGCGTCGCGAGGGTGACCCTCGACATCCGAGAAATCCCCAAGTCGCAGGTGGATCGCATCGTGGATCTCGCCGATCTGGCCTTCCACGAGGCGGACTCGGCCGACGAACGCAAACAACACCGGGGCAGGCTGCGCGTCTGCGGGCGGATCGGCGCCTACGAGGACGACGCCCTCGTCGGGGCCGTCGTCGCGCACCGCTTCAAGCTGACCGTGCCGGGCGGCGAACTGCCTTGCGCGGGGCTCGACTACGTCGCCGTGGCGCCCACCCACCGCAGGCGCGGACTGCTGACCCGGATGATCGCGGAACAGTGGCGCAGGTGCGCCGAACTCGGTCAGCCGCTGTCCTGCCTGTGGGCCTCCGAGGACACGATCTACGGCCGCTTCGGCTACGGCGACGGAACCTTCGGGTGCAGCATCGAGATCGACGCCCGCCGGCCGCTCGACCTGCGCATCACACCCGACCCCCGGCCGTTGCGGCTGGTCGACCCGGCCAAGGCGCCGGGCCTGCTCGGTCCGGTCTACGCGGCGGTGCGGGGCAGGCGGGGCGGGCGGCTGGACCGGGACGAGGAGTGGTGGCGCACCATGGTGCTCCTCGACGACGAGGACGAGGAGCCGATCCGGGTCGTCGCGCTCGGCGAGCGGGGCGAGACCCCGGCCGGCTACGTCGTCTACCGGGTGGAGGAGGTCAAGGGGCCCGCCGGCTCGGCCAACATGCTCCAGGTGTTCGAACTGGAGGCGCAGGACGCCCCGGTGGCCGCCGCGTTGTGGGCCTATCTCGTCTCGATCGACCTGATCGACAAGGTGGTGGCCTGGGCCCGGCCGCTCGACGATCCGCTGCTGCAGTTCGCCGGGGACCGCGATCAGGTGCGGGTGACCAGGCAGTATCCGGCGCTGCGGCTGCGCCTGGTCGATGTGCGTACCGCGCTGACCGCGCGGTCCTGGGCGGCGCCGGTGGACCTGGTCCTGGACGTGCGCGACGCCGCGCTGCCCGCGAACCAGGGCCGCTTCCGGCTCACCGCCGATCCGACCGGGGCGACCTACACCGCCACCGACGCCGCGCCCGATCTGGCCCTGGACGTACGCGAGTTGGCCACCTGCTACCTGGGCGGCACGCCGATCCGCCGGCTGGTGGCCGCCGGACTGGTCACCGAGGCCACACCCGGCGCGGCGCACCGCCTGGACGCGGCGCTCCGCACGGAGTTGCTGCCGTACGCGCACGAGGACTACTGAGCGACGGGGGCGGCTCTCTTTGGGCGCTTCGCGCCGGCTCGCGAGGGACCACTTTTCCGCTCCCCCGCTTCGCTCCTCCGCAGAAAAGCGGCCCCTCGCTCGGGGCCGGATGCCCCTCCGCTTCGCTCCGGGTCACCCAGCCCGAACTTCGCGGCTCCGCCGCTCTCCGCGCTGCGCGCGTCGATCCCGGGGGGTGGCCCGGGGCGTGGGCGCTGACGCGCCAACGGGGGCCGGCGCGGGGGGCGGCGGGTCGCGGCTTGCCGGACTCCGGGCCGGGCACGTCGATCACCGGATCTCAGTGGCCGAGTGTGGCGCGCAGGGCCGGCTGGAGGAGGTTGCCGTGGGCGCGGACCAGGTCGTCGCACAGGTCCCAGATGCGTTCGACGGGAAGTACGGCGGCGGTGGCCGGGTCGATCATCGCGGCGTGGCGGATGTGTCGGGGCTCGTCCTCCAACGCGGCGCGCACCACCAGGTCGTTGACGCTCAGATAGGTGCGGTTGAGGGCGGCCAACTGCGCCGGCAGCGCGCCGACTCGGGTCGGCTGTACGCCCAACCTGTCCACCAGGCAAGGGACTTCGACCACGCCGTCGGCGGGGAGGTTGTCGATCAGGCCCTGGTTGGGCACGTTGCCGTAGACGGTGCGCGGGGTGCCGGTGGTGATGCTGTGGATGATCTGCGGGGCATACTCCATGGTCGACTCCACCGGCACCGGCTGTCCGGCGGCGAGTGCGGCGCGGGTGCTCTCGTAGGCCGCGACGTTCTCGTCGACGATGTCGAGGTAGGCCCCGACGGGCAGCCGCAGTCGGCTGATCTCGCTGTCGTGGCCCAGGTACCAGGGCACGTACTCGCTGGAGTGCTCGCTGGTCTCGGTCGGGTAGTAGCCGAGCCGGCGATACATGTCCACCCTTACCCGGCGCCGCAGTTGCTCGTCCCGGGCGATCAGCGCGTCCAGTTTGGGGTACAGGTCGGCGCCGGCGTGTTCGAAGCGCAGCACCCACGCCTGATGGTTGACGCCGGCCGCGAGGTAGTCGACCTCGTCGTAGGGCACGCCCACCAGTTCGGCCAGGCCCTGCATGGTCCAGTAGACCGAGTGGCACAGGCCGACCACGCGGGTCAGGCCGGTGGCGCGCCGGAGGTAGCCGACGTTCATCGCCATCGGGTTGGTGTAGTTGAGCAGCCAGGCGTCCGGGCACAGTTCGGCGATGTCCTCGCCCAGCGCGCGCAACACCGGGAAGGTGCGCAGCGCGCGGAAGACGCCGCCGATGCCGAGGGTGTCGCCGATGGTCTGGCGCAGACCGTAGCCGGCGGGCACGTCGAAGTCGGTCCGGGTGGCCTCGCGCATGCCGACCTGGATGATGTTGATCACGAAGTGGGCGCCGGCCAGCGCCTCGCGGCGGTCGGCGTGCGCGGTGATCAGCGGGCTCGCGCCCCGGTCGTCGGCGATCAGCCGGGCCGCGCCGTGCGCGGTGGCCAGGCGTTCGGGATCGATGTCGTGCAGCGCGATGTGCGCGTCCTTCAACTCCGGGAAGGCGAACAGGTCCGCCAACAGGCCCTGGGTGAACACGACGCTGCCGGCGCCGACGAAGACGATCTTGGTGCGGGTCATCACTGGTTCTTTCCGTTGCGGGCGAGCGCGTCCAGCGCCTCGTCCCGGGTGGGTTGGGCGGCGGTGCCGCCGGTTGCTCGGGTGGACAGGGCGCCGCACGCGGCGGCGAAATCGAGGGCTCGGGCGAGGGGTTCGCCGGCGAGCAGGGCGGCGATCAGGCCGGCGTCGAAGCTGTCGCCGGCGCCGACGGTGTCCAGCGGCTCGGCGGGGATGCCCCGGGTGCGCAGCACGTTCACGCCGTCGTGCGCGAAGGCGCCGGCGCCGCCGTCCTTGACCACCACGACGGGGCCGTGCCCGGCCAGCCGCGCGGCGGCCTGCTCGGTGGTCGCGGCGGGGGTACCGGCCAACGCCCGGGCCTCCTGGGCGTTGGGCAACAGGTAGTCCACGGCGGGCAGTACGGCGGCGAGCCCGGTCGGGTCCCAGAGCCCGGCGGGATCGTCGTTGGTGTCCAGGGACGTGGCGGCGCCGGCCGCACGGGCGATGCGCAACAACTCGGGCAGCGCCCGCGCGAGTCGTGGCATCAGAAAGTAGGAGGAGGCATGCACGTGCCGGCTTCGGCGCAGCAACTCCTCGGGCACGTCGTCGGGTCCGGTCGCGGCCAGCGTGCCGCCCGCGGTGACGATGGCCCGGTCCCCGTCGGTGCGGGTGAGCACCGTGGTCAGCGGCGTCGGCAGGCTCGGATCGACGCGCAGCGCCGAGGTGTCCACGCCGCGATCCGCGAGCGCGGCGCTCACGAAGCGGCCCGCGTCGTCGTCGCCGATCCGGCCGGCGATCGCGACGGACAGGCCCAGCCGGGCCGCGCCGCAGGCGGTGATCGCGCCGGATCCGCCGAGGGTGAGCAGGCCGGTGGGGACGAGGTGTTCGTGCTGACCGAAGGCCAACGGCCGGTCGAGGGGGCCGACCACGACGTCGGGATTGGCGTCGCCGAGGACGAGCAGGTCGAAGGTGTGCGGCATCGGGCTTCCCGGGTGTGTGCGGTGGACGGGGGGCGAATCACGAGAGGGTCGAACTCCCGGGACATCGCTACCCCTTCAGACCGCTGGAGGTGATCGATTGGATGAACGCCTTTTGCGCGAAGAGGAAGGCGACGAGCACGGGCAGCACGGTGATCACGTTGCCCGCCATCACCGCGGCCCACTGGGTGTGGTGTTGCCCCTGGAAGGTGGTCAGGCCCAGTTGCAGCGTGTACTTGGTGTCGTGGTTGATCGCGATCAACGGCCAGGTCAGGTCGTTCCAGGTGGTGAGGAAGGTGAGCACCGCGACGGTGCTCAGCGCCGGCCGGGACAGCGGCAACACGATCCGGTACAACACGCGCAGTCGCGAACACCCGTCGATCCAGGCGGCCTCCTCCAACTCCCTCGGCAGCGACAGGAAGAACTGCCGCAGCAGGAACACCGCGAACGGCGTCACAAGGGACGGGATGATCAGCGCGCCGAGCGTGTCGATCAGCCCGAGCCGCTTCATGATCAAAAACGTCGGGATCATGGTGAGCTGGAACGGGATCGCCATGGTCGCCAACATCGCCACCATCAACACGCGCGACCCGGCGAACCGCATCCGGGCGAACGCGTAGCCCCCCAGTGCCCCGAACACCAGGTTCGAGGCCACCGCCACCGCCGAGACGATCAGCGAATTGGCGAACCAGCGGGGGAACATCGCATTGCCGAGCACGTAGCGGTAGCCGCCCAGGTCGATCCCGGAGGGCCACAACGCGGGCGGGAACCGGTTGATCTCCGCGTTGGTCATCACCGAACTGAGCACCAGCCACACCAGCGGCAGGGCGAACAGCAGGGACAGCGGCATCAGCAGCAGATGCCACGGGCTGAACGGGAGCCGGCGGCGCGGCGCCGCGACCGGGGCCGGCCGGGCCTGCGCGGGGGCGGCCTCGACGGTCGTCGCGCTCACTTGGCACCACCTTCGACCAGCACGGCACCGGCGGGCTTGCGGCCTCGCACGAGCCTCGACGCGACTGCGATCACCAGGAGCGCGAGGGCCAGCACGTAGGCCGCCGCCGCGCCGTATCCGGCGGTGAAGTTCTTGAACGCCTGCTCCCAGATGAAGTAGACGATCACCGTGGTGGACCCGAGCGGACCACCCTTGGTGGTCACATAGACCAGGTCGAACACCTGCAACGCGTTGATCGTCTGCCACAACACCAGGAACAGGCTGACCGGGGTGAGCGTCGGCATCACCACGTGCCGCAACAACTGCCACCGCCCGGCACCGTCGAGCCGTGCCGCCTCCAACAGCGACGGCGGCACGTCCTGGAGCGCGGCGAGGTAGATCACCACGCAGAACCCGGTGCCGCTCCACACCGAGATCGCCACCAGGACCAGCAACGCCTGCCCGGGATCGGTGAGGAAGCCCTGCCGACTGATCCCGAGCGCGTGCAGCACCGAGTTGGCCGCGCCGAACTCCGGGTCGAGGATGAACGAGAACAACACGCCCTGCGCCGTCGCGGAGATCACGAACGGCACGAAGATCAGCGTGCGGTACAGGCCCACCAGCTTGATCCGCCGATTGAGCACCAGCGCCAGGAACAGCCCCAGGGCCATGCTCAGCGGCACGTAGAGCGCGGTGTACAGCAGGGTGTTGCGCACCGCCTGGCTGAAGTGCGGGTCCTGGGTGAGCGCGTCGTAGTTGTCCACGCCGACCCAGCGGCTGGGGGTGACCAGGTCGTCGGCCCGGAAGGACAGCAGCAGGGACCAGACGAACGGCACGATGCTCAGGCCGAGTACGACCAGGACGGCGGGCAGGATGTACGCCCACGCGGTCGCCGTCTCGCGCCGGCGTCTGCGACGCAGCGTGCGGTGGCGGCGATCGTGGTCGGACAGCGTGAGTGGAGCGGGCAGGGATGACATGGAGGGGCTCCTCAACGCGGGATTCGTCAACGCGGGATGACGAGGGCGGCCTTGGCCGCGGCGGCGCAGCGGTTCAGCGCCCGGCTCGGACTGCTCTTGCCGAGCAGCACGGACACGATGGCCTCGCCGAGGGCCGTGGAGATCTGCGGATAGGCCGGGTGCGCGGGCCGTACCCGGGCCGTCTCCAGGGCGCGGGTGAACACGTCCAGGCCCGGCGTCTCGGCCGCGTGGGTGCGCCACTCGGGTTTGGCCTCGCAGGTCCGGCTCAGCGGCAGGCTGCCGACCCGCACGCCCCATTCGACGTCCTGGTCGGGCTGGTTGAGCCAGGACACGAAGGTGCGCGCGGCGCGTACCCGGGCGCTGCCGTTGTCGAAGACGGTCCACGTGTCGGGCCCGCAGATGGTCATCGGCCGGCCGCTGTAGCTGGGCAGCGGCACCACGTGGTAGTCGATGCCCGCCTCGGTGACGTCGGGGATCTGCCAGGGGCCGGTGACCACCATGCCCATCCGGCCGGAGGCGAAGACCTGGTACATCTGCTCGCCGCCGGGCTTGGGGTCGATGTAGACGCTCTTGGCGCGGGCCAGCGCCTCGACCGTCTCCAGGGCGCGGGCGCCGACCTCGTGGAAGCCGATGTCGCGGCCGTTCGCGGCGACCACGTCGCCGCCGAGGTCCCAGATCATCGGCCACAACCGCCAGACGGTGTCCTCGTCGCCCGCGCCCGGCCAGCCGGTGCCGAAGACGCCGCGCTGCGCGTCGGTGAGGCGCTGTGCGGTGGCCAGGAAGTCGTTCCAGGTCCAGCCGGGTTGCGGGAGCGGGACGCCGGCGTCCTCGAAGAGCTTCTTGTTGCACATCACGGCGAGCGCGTCCAGGACGGCGGGCGCGGCTCGTACCCGGCCGTTGATGGTGACCGCCTGGCGGGCCGGGTCCCAGTAGTCGTCCCAGGGAGTGGGGGCCGAGCGCACGGTGTCGCCCAGGTCGACCACCTTGGGGCTGCGGGCGACGCCGGCGAGGTCGGAGCCGAAGACGTACGCGATGTCGGGGTAGGAGCCGGCGGCGAGGGCCGCGGTGATCTTCTGGAGCATCGCATCGGCGAGTACGCCGCCACCGAGGTCGACCCGGATGCCCGACTGGGCCTGGTGGAACCGCTCCACCAGGGCCTCCAACCCCGCGCGCCCGGTGTCGGTCTGGCCGTGCCACATCTCGATCGTGACCCGGCCGTCGGCGCCCACGCCGTCGTCGGTGCCGGCGCACCCGGCGAGCGTCGTGGACAGCGCCGTCGCGGCGGCGGCACCGGCGCCGATGCGGAGCAGGCCGCGTCGGGAGAGGCCGGTGGGATGGAACCGGTCGAGAACCACTGGACCTCCGGGAGATGTCGGAACGCGTACGGGGGCGGGGCGTGGCGAGGCAAAGGCGAGAGCGGGTGGGCGCGCGCCGGCGGTCGCCCCGGGGCGGGCTCGGACGGGCGAGGGCGAGGGGGCGCGTGGCGGAGGGGGTGGCCCGGCGGCGGGATCCGTGCGGGATCGAGGCGCCGGGCCGACGATCGTGGCCGGGGATCAGCAGGTCTTGCGCAGGTATCCGCTGCTGCCGGCCGGGACGACGTTCAGGTCGCGGCGCACGACGCTGAGCTTGCCGCCCCACTGGGAGCAGGCGGTGTTCAGGCCCTTGGCGGTGTACTCGATCACGATCACGTTGTTGCCGAACGACTTGGTGTACTCACCGCATTCGTTCCACTGGCCGCATTCCTCGGCGACGGCGAAGTCGAGCCCGGTGCTCGCGCGGTCGGGGGCCAGTTCGGAGGTGTTCTTCTGGGCGATGGCCAGTCCGCGCTGGTGCGCGTGCGCGGAGAGCAGCGTGACGAACGCCTTGGCGTTCTCGGCGGTGATCAGGTCCTCGGAGCGGGTGTAGCTGTCGTAGTTGTCCGGCTCGACGGCCTGGAAGCCCTTGCCCGCGCACTCGTCGATCAGGGCGTTCACCTTGGCGGCGACGGACGTGCGCTTCTCGGGGGTGCGGATGTCGAGCAGCGCTTCCTTCCACTTGCCGTCGTAGACCACGGTGCCGTCGTCGCGGCGGAGCAACTCGCCCGGTTTCCAGTCGCCCTCGGCGCCCTTCTGGGCCTGGAAGGCGTTGACGTAACAGATGTTGTACAGGCCGGGCGCAGGGGTGGCGGAGTGATCACGGGTGACCACCTTGACCCCGGTGGGCGGCGTGTAGGCGCCGCCGATCTGGTAGTCGAAGTTCGCGTGGGTGGGTGGCAGGGTGACGGCGGCGCTCTTGGGGGCGTTCGCGGGCCCGGCGGTGCCGGCGCTCGCGGACGAGGTGAGGAACAGGGATCCCGCGATCGCCGCGGTGGTCGCCGCGACGGCGGCGAGACGGCGGGCCGATCTACCCGGGAGGAAGGTGTTCATCATCGAACTCCAGGTGCGGAGGATACGTCCCCGCCTCGGATGTCGACTGGCATCCTGGCGACTTTGTCCGGGCTTGCGGCTTCACGCCGACTACCGGCTGGGCGTACCTTTGACGCCGATTGCGCTGCTCGGCGTCGGAGCAGTAAATCGAGCAACATTCGTCATGTCAAGAGATCGTCAGTGCGCACAATGCTCACGGGAGTTGCCATACGGAGGCCGGAAATGCCGTCCCCCGACCCGTGACTGCGCGAATGCGCACGGATATGCTGCGCGGATGTTGAGAACCGAGCGCCACGCGCGCATCCTCGAACACGTTGCCGCACACGGGAGCGTGAGCGTCGAGGAGTTGTCCGCGATCCTGGCGGTCTCGGGAGCCACCGTGCGCCGCGACCTCCAACACCTGGACGCGGTGAACCTGCTGCGCCGTACCCACGGCGGGGCGTCCGTGGGCAACATCGGCCTGGAGACGCCGATGCAGTACCGCAGCGAACGCCGCCGACCGGAGAAGCTGGCGATCGCCCGCGCCGCGGCGGCCCTGGTCCCGGCGGAGGCCGTGGTCGGCCTGACCGGCGGCTCCACCGCCACCGAGATCGCCCGCATTCTGGCCGAGCGCGGACCGGTCACCATCGTCACCAACGCGGTGAACATCGCCGCCGAACTGGTCCTGCACAAGGACGTCACGCTCGTGGTGATCGGCGGCACCGCCCGCAAGGAGAGCTACGAACTGGTCGGCCCGATCGCCGAGAAGACCCTCGCCGACTACTACACCGACGTGACCTTCCTGGGCGTGGACGGCATCAGCGCCGCACACGGCTGCACCACGCACGACCAACTCGAGGCCGCCACCGACCGGGCCTTCACCGACCGCAGCAACCACACCATCGTGGTGGCGGACCACTCCAAGATCGGAAAGGCCACCCTGGCCCGCATCTGCCCGCTGTCCGGGATCGGCCACCTGGTCACGGACGCGGACGCACCGAAGGACGAACTGGCCCGGATCACGGAGGCGGGGGTCGCGGTGACGGTGGTCTGAGGGGCGATCGTTGTCGGCGGTGCGGGGGCGGTCCGAGGCGGCGGTGCAGGGGCCGTTCGGCGCGGCGGTCCGGGTGGTTCGGCGTGGTCGTGCGGGGACGGTGCGAGGCGGCGGTGCGGGCGGTTCGACCCGGCTGTGCCGCGATGGTTCGACGGCGCGGCTGGGCAGTCTTTGCGCCAGGGCGGGCGATCCGGAGCCGGGCTCGCGGGCTGCCCACGCACGCCGACCCGGCGGCCGGCGTGCGTGGGCGGACCCGCCCGTTTCCGAGCCGGTCGCAGCCCTCCCCTGCGGGGCTGCGACCGGCTCAGGCGCAGGGGCGCAGTGCCCGGGCGGGGACACGACCCGCACCCGAGCACTCCCGGCGTCCTGGAGGCGGCTTGTGCGCCACCCCCGCGTACATCCACTCCCGCTCCACCAGCGGACGCGGAAGTCGGTCGGCGCGCCAGGACGAGATCGGCACCACGCCGGGCCGGACCGGGTCCAGGCCCGGGAACAGCGCCCGTACCTGCGCGGCCGTGCGCGGGAACAGCGGGGCGGCGCAGCGGCGATACGCCTCGGCCGTGGCCCGCGCCGCCTCCGGCCGCAGATCCGCGGCGACATGCGAGAGCACCAGCATGCTGCCCGGCACCAGCGCACCCGCCAACGCGCCCACCACGGCCCGGGGATCGTCCGCGTCCGACAGGTAGTGCAACACCGCGGTCAGCACCACCGCCACCGGCCGATCCAGATCCAGCCCCGAACGCCCGGACACCCGCGCCAACAGCGCGTGCGGATCGCGGAGATCGCCCTCCACCACCCGCACCCGACCGGGCCGACCGGACAACGCCCGGGCGTGCGCGAGCACCAGCGGATCGTTGTCCACGTACACCGCCCGCGCCTCCTCGGTGGCCGCCACCGCGCACTCGTACGTGTCGTGGGCGGTGGGCATGCCGACCCCGATGTCCAGGAACTGGCGGATCCCGCACCCCGCCGCGAACGACACCGCGCGACGCAGGAACGCCCGATTCGCCCGAGCCATCGCGCGCACCTCGGGAGCCGCCCCGAGCACCGCGTCGGCGGCCTCGCGATCGACCCCGAAGTTGTTCTTGCCGCCCAGGTAGTAGTCGTACATGCGCGCGGGATGCGGCAGATCGGTGCGCAGTCCGGACCGGCGCGTCGCGGGCACCTGGACCGGCGGTCGGACCGGCACCGGCCGGCCCACGCACGATCGGGTCTCCGGCGCCTGCTGGGGCATCACAATCATCGGCCTTCCCGATTCTCGGGTCACGGGCCGCCCGGATCGGGCGAGGCGGGGGTACCCGCCCGGGCGGGCCCGCGTATTCCTCCGGTACGCCGGGGGAGATCAGCGGCGGAGGAAATCCGTGACGACTGCGTCGAAGTGCTCGTGTTCCTCGACGAAGGGTACGTGCCCGCTGGTGGGGAACCTCTCGATCCGCGCATCGGGCAACACACCCGCCAGCCACCCGGCCAGATCACCCGGGAAGACCCGGCTGCGCTCGCCGTAGACCAGCAGGGTCGGCACCGTCACCTGCGGCAGCACCGACCGCCAGTCCGAGTGCGCCATGTCCATCCAGACGTCGAGCGCGGACGACGTGTGCGTCTGGGTGGTCTCCGCGTATACCGCGTCCACCGCCTCGGCGGCCGGGGGTTCGGCGAAACACGCCTCGATGAACGGCTTCACCGCGATCGGCCGACCGTGCCGTACGGTCTGCGCGAACACCGCCAGATCGGTGGGGGAATACCCGCCGAGCAGCGGGAACTCCCAGTCGGGGCCGTCCAAAAAGCGCGGCGACTGATCGACGAACACCGCGCCGCGCAGCCCCTCACACCCGAACTGCCGCACATACGACAGCAGTACCGAGGTACCCATCGACCAACCGACCACGGTCACCTCGGCGAGATCGAGGGCCCGAACCAACTCGCGGATGTCGCGGGCGTACTGGTCCAGGGAATGACCCTCGGGCGTCTTCCCGGACCGGCCGTGGCCGCGGAAGTCCGGCACGATGACCCGGTTCTCCGCCGCCAGCGCGGCCACGTTCCCGGACCAGAAGGTGCCGTTCATCGTCCATCCGTGCAGCAGGACGACGGGCCGGCCCTCGCCGTGCTCCTCGTAGTAGAGCGGGACGGTGTCGGACAGTTCCAGGTAGGGCACGCCATCTCCTCCGGTCTCGGTCACGGCACCCCGTTCGCCGCGCCGCACTGCCGGCAGTCTGCGCGAGCCGGGAGCCGTTCCGCCAGACGTCGCAGGGGGGTTGCACCAACGTTGCAGAACCCGCGACGACACCCGCCCGGCCGGCGACCGACCGTGCCGGCATGATGACTCCATGGCACACCGATCGGACGCACGGGAACGGGCGCTGAGCGGCGGCACGGCATCGGGGGTGCGCGGCCCGATCCGGGCTTCGTGGTCGCGCGCCCGGCGACACGGGCTGGCACCCGACGCCTACCTGCCGCCGGTGTGCCTCGACGACGACGAACTGGCCCGCCACCGCGAGGAACACGCGCTCACCGGGATCTGGCCGCTGCTGCGCCGCTCGCTGGGCGGACTGACCGAGGATCCGGGCCGGTTGTTGTTCCTCAGCGACGCCCGGGGCCACCTGCTGTGGGTACAGGGCGACCACACGTCGCTGCGCTCGGCCGAGCGGGTGCACCTGCTGCCGGGCGCGCTGTGGAGCGAGGACGCGGCGGGCACGAGCGGGGTGGGCTCCGCGCTGGCGACCGGTCGGCCGTTCCAGGTGTTCGGCGCCGAGCACTTCCTGTCCGCGGCCACGGCCTACACCTGCACCGCCACGCCCATCCACGACCCGATCAGCGGCGACCTGCTCGGGATCCTGGACTTCACCTGCCCCGAACGGCACTGGCAGCCACTGGCGATCCCCCTGCTCGACACCGCCCGGCGGTTGGCCCAGTCGGAGTTGGAGACGGTCCGGCTGCGCGAGGAGATGCGGGTACGCACCCGCTACGTCGAGCGCATCGCCCGCCGCCTGGGCACCCGCAGCGCGATCGTCGACGCCGGCGGGCGCGTGGTGCGCGCGGATCCGCCCGGCTGGTTGCCCAATCGGCTCCCGATGCCGGTCGGCGAAGGCCCGATGTTGCTGCCCGGCGGACAACTCGTGCTCGTCGAACGGCTGGCCGCGGGCGGCCTGTTCCTGCTCATCGCCGAGGACGGCGCCTCCGGGCCGGTGACCGCCGCGCCGATGCGCCTCGAGGCGCTCGGGCTGCGCCGGGCGCGGCTGCACGTGGCCGGCGCCACCCACGAACTCACCCGCCGCCACGCGGAGATCGTCACCACCCTGCTGAGCGAACCGGGCGGGATGACGGCGAAGGCGATCACCGACGCGGTGTACGGCCCGACCGGTCGCCCGGCCACGGTGCGGGCCGAACTCGCCCGGCTGCGCGCGATCCTGGGCCATCGGCTGGCGTCGGACCCGTATCGGCTGACCGGCGACTGCGAGGCCGACTTCCTCGACCTGGACCACGCGTTGTCGAATCGGAACACCACGGCCGACACCCTCCTGGACCGCTACCGGGGGCCGCTGCTGCCCGGCTCGACGGCGCCGCGCGTCCTCGAACTGCGGGCCGCGCTGCACGAACGGCTGCGGAACCGAGTCGTCGAGACGGCCGACGTGGACACGGCGATGCGGTGGGCGGGTACGGCGGCGGGCTGAGCGGGCGCTGCGGGTGGGTGGCCGTGTGTCGTTCATGGGCGGCCCGGGAGGGCGGGTGTGCGGGGGCGGGTGGGGAGCAGGGCGTGTACGCGCCAGCCGCCCGCCGGGTAGGGGCCGGTTTCGAGGCGACCGCCGAACAGGGCGACCCGTTCGTTCATGCCGACCAGGCCGTGGCCCATGCCGTCGCCGGGAGCCGCCGCGCCGCGGCCGTCGTCGCGCACGTCGAGTTCGATGTCCTCGCCCGTGTAGCGCAGGACGACCCGGGCGCCGGCGCCGGGCCCGCCGTGTTTGCGGGTGTTGGTCAGGGCCTCCTGGACGATGCGGTACACGGTCAGGCCGATGCCCTGGGACAGTTCGACGGGTCGGCCCTCGACGTGCAGGTCGACCGTCAGGCCCGCGCCGCGGACCCGGGTGAGCAACTCGTCGAGTTGGTCGACGCCGGGCTGGGGCACGAACGTCTCGACATCGCTCTCGGAACGCAGTACACCCAGCAGGCGCCGCATCTCGGCGAGCGCCTCGCGGCCGGTGGCGGCGATCGCGCCCAGGGCCTCCCGGGCCGCGTCGGGCGCGGCGTCGATCGCGTACGCGGCGCCGTCGGCCTGGACCACCATCACCGAGACGTTGTGCGCGACCACGTCGTGCAACTCGCGGGCGATCCGGGCCCGTTCGGCCGCCGCGGCGAGCCGCGCCTGCTGGTCGCGCTCGACCTCCAGGCGTGCGGCCCGGTCGATCAACTCGGCGTAGAACGCGCGCCGGGTACGCATCGAATCGCCCAACACCCAGGAGATGGCGAGCAGTACGACGATGAAGCCGGACGCGGACAGGTTGGCCCTGAAGGTCCCGCCGTCGGCGTGCGGGAAACGCACCAGCAGCACCGCCGGCGCCGACACCGTGGCGGCGAGCGCGGCCCGGGAGAGCCAACGCGGCCCGGACTTGGCGGCCGTGTACACGATCACCAGCATCGCGTAGTTCGCGAACGTGATCGTCCCGTCGCAGAGCAACTGGGCCACCCCGGCCCCGACCACGAGCATCGTCGCCACTCGGAACCGGACCCGGTGCAGCGCCATGCCCAGACTCAGGGTCACCACGATCGTGTAGGCCCAGAGCGACATGACGATGCCGTACTCGTAGGACAGGATCTGGAGAACACCGAGGCCGAACGCCGGGATGGTGCACACCGAGTCGACCCACAGGGGATGTGCCCGCAGCCAGGCATAGATTCGTTGCACGGGGCGACGGTACGACCCGGAGCGCGGGTTCGGCATCACCCTGCGCGCTCATCGCCACGTCCACCGCAGGTCGAATGTGGTGCGCACGGAGGCACGACCTGAGCGCGATCCACGGGGGAGGCGAGGTCGACTCCCGAGGCCGCCCGCCTCGCCGTCGCGGTGCCGTGTCCGTACGCCCCGGCCGACGACCGACCAAGTGGCCGGTCGCCGACGGGTGTTCGATCCCGAGCCGGACGACTACCGGTTGGTGGTGAGGAACCAGTCGGTGTTCGGCAGGTACGGCGCCACGTACTCGGTCTTTTGGCTCTGGTACTGGAACTGGCAGTCGGAGTACGCGTAGTGGGTGAAGGTGATGTTGCCCTTCCACCACCAGCCGTCGACGTACTTGTGCTCGCTCGGCGTGTTGACGCAGAGCGCGGCCCACTGGCCGTTCTGGTTGGGACCCTCGATGCGAATCGACTGGGTCTTGCCGTACAGGTCCACGAAGTGGATCTGCTGCCCGTTCGTCCCGGCGGACGCGGTGCCGGCACCGGTCACGACGGCCCCCGCGGCCATCGTCACCGTCAGGGCACCTGTCGCGAGCGTCGCGGCGATCTTCTTGCGCATCGCTTCTCTTTCCTGGTGGATGTGCGTTTCACGCGGCGGCGGGCCGGATTGCGCGCCGCGAAGATGATCATGGCAATCCCCGCACCCCGCGAAGGTCACCGGTCGATAACGCTTGGCGCTGCCGCGGGGATTGGCCGGTGATCGTCGGCGTGCGGCCGAAAAGCGACGGGGGCGGGTGGCAACAGCCGGGTGCACGTGGGGTGTTCGGGTCGCCATGACGGTTCGCGGGGCGGCGTGGGGCGGGCCGCCCGCCCCGAGGCGTGTCCGGGGAGGGCGGCCCGTGTCGTGGTGTGATGCCGGCTGGGTGGGGTCAGCCGCGCAGGCGGGCCATCCACGACTCGATCTCGTCGGCGCCGCGCGGCAGGGCGGCGGACATGTTCCGGTTGCCGTCCTCGGTCACCAGGATGTCGTCCTCGATCCGGATGCCGATCCCGCGATACTCCTCGGGCACGGTCAGGTCGTCGGCCTGGAAGTACAGGCCGGGCTCGACGGTCAGGCACATGCCCGGCTCCAGCGCGCCGTCGACGTACGACTCGGTCCGCGCCACCGCGCAGTCGTGCACGTCCAGACCGAGCATGTGGCCGGTGCCGTGCAGCGTCCACCGGCGCTGCAGACCCAGCTCCAACACCCGCTCCACCGGGCCCTCGACCAAGCCCCACTCGACCAGGTGCTCGGCGAGTACACGCTGTGCCTCGTCGTGGAACTCCCGGTACTTGGCGCCGGGCCGCACCGCGGCGATGCCCGCTTCCTGCGCGGCGAACACGGCGTCGTAGATGCGGCGCTGAAGCGCGGTGAAGCGGCCCGAGACGGGCAGCGTACGGGTCACGTCGGCGGTGTAGAGGGTGTGCGTCTCGACACCCGCGTCCAGGAGCAGCAGATCGCCCGCCCGCGCCGCGCCGTCGTTGCGGACCCAGTGCAGCGTGGTCGCGTGCGGCCCGGCGGCGCAGATCGAGCCGTAGCCGACGTCGTTGCCCTCCAGCCGCGCGCGCAGGAAGAAGGTGCCCTCGATGTACCGCTCCGAGGTGGCCTCGGCCCGATCCAGGACCCGGACCACGTCCTCGAAACCGCGCACCGTCGAATCGACCGCGGCCTGGAGCTGCCCGATCTCGAACGTGTCCTTGACCAGCCGCTCATCGGCCAGGAAGACCCGCAGCTCCTCGTCCCGCCCGGCGTCGAGGCGCTCGCCCAGGGCGCTCTCCAGCCCCGCGTCGTGACCGCGCACCACACGCACGGGCCCCTCGGCCGAGGTCAGCTCCTCGACGACCTTGCGCACGTCCCGACACGGCAGCCCGTACAGCAGCTCGCCCTCGGCCAACCCGGCGCGCCGACCGACCCACAGCTCGCCCTGCCCGTCCAGCCAGAACTCGCCGTTGCCCCGGTCCGACCGGGGCAGCAGGTACAAAACCGCCTCGTGACCGTCGGCGACCGGTTCGAGGACGAGGACGCCGTCCTGGGTCAGGTCGCCGGTGAGGTACGCGTATTCGGTCGATGCCCGGAAGGGGTACTCGGTGTCGTTGGACCGGGTCTTGAGATTGCCCGCCGGGATCACCAGACGCTCACCCGGGAACCGGGCCGACAGAGCCGCGCGGCGGCGGGCCGTGTTCGGCGCCTGCTCGATCGGCGCCAAGTCGACGCGCTCGGTGTCGGCCCACCCGGTGCGCATGTTCGCGGCCAGCTCCTCCGACACCTCGCCGCGGTAGAGGCCGTTCTTGCGCTGCTTGATGGCCTGCGCCCGCTCTTCGTCGGACGACCGCTTCTCGGCACCCACGCCTGCCTCCTGAACCTCTGGACTTCCGGACTTCCGGGCTTCTCGATCTTCGAGTTTTCCGGACTTCCGGACTCGACTGCCGATCGGTTGTCGATCGCACGTTCCCACCCATTCTTCCCGACGCCCGGGCGCGACCCCCGGCAGGCCGGCGCGTGGTCGGGCATGGCCACCGGGGCGGTGGGTACGACCCCTCGGGTACGGTGCCGCGGACAGTGGCCGAGGAGACACAGGGGGTCGAAGTGATTCGAAAGCTGCAGGCGATCGCACTGGACTGCGCCGATCCGGCACGGCTCGCGCAGTTCTACGCCGAACTTCTCGGGGGCCGGGTGGTCGCGGATGCGAACGACCCGGACTGGATCGAGGTACACGGCTTCGAGGGCACGCCACTGGCCTGCCAACGCGTGGAGGGCTACCGCCCACCGGAATGGCCGGGCCAACAGGCCCCGCAACAACTCCACCTGGACTTCGACGTGGACGACCTCGACGGCGAGGAAAAGCGCGCCGTGGCCCTCGGCGCAACGGTCCTGGAACGCACGGACCAGGTCCGCGAGGGAGCCAACTGGCGAGTACTGGCAGACCCGGCGGGCCACCCGTTCTGCTTGTGCTTCCACTGAGGCCGAGGTAGGCGACGTGGGTCGAGGTCGAGGTCGGGGCCGGGATTTGGCTCCGGCTCGGGGCGGGCGGGCCTGGGCAGGGGTGGGGAGAGCGGGCGGTCGGAGCGAGTCCGTCGGGGGCTTTCCCGAGTGGGTCGGGTGTTTTCGGCGCGCGTTGGGCTTTGGGTTGCGGGTGGCTGGTGCGGGGCGGGTCTGAGTCGGTGGTGGGCCGCCGCCGGCGTGCGGGGCTCCGAGACTTCGAGGTCCCGAGGAGACGGGCGTGTCGGTCGGCGAGAAAGCGACCAGCAGCGGCGGGCGGGGTGGGTGCTCGGGTTGGGTTCGCCGGGCGTGCGTTCCCGAGGGGGGTTGGGCGGTGGAGGTTCGGTGAAAGTGCACGAATCCGGATTGCGTGGGGTGTTGCGGACGCGGGGTGAGAGAAAACCGCAGGTCAGCAAGCTTCGGTGGGCCGAAAATCCATTGAACTCGCCACCCGACTGCGGTCGGGCGCCGTCCGTGATCCTGCACGGTGAGTGAGGACACTCGCGGCGCCGGCGTAGCTGTGCGACCTGCCGTTTCAGCCGGGTGGGCACATCGGCGCCCGGAGAGGGCGCCGATTCGCCGTGACAGCGGGCGTACTCACTTTGTCCCGGATGTGTCCGCTCTCTCGGGCAACTGCACAACGGCCACGCCGGCCTGGGACTCGCCGAACCCCCAGCCTGCGACAAGGGAACAGCCGACCGCTTCCAGGACATCGGTCCACGGCCAGCGGCCGCTGCCGTAGTAGAAGCCGCCCTCGCTTCGTGCGTCGCTTTCGCTGAGGCAGAGCATGCGGAGATGGTCGCGGAGGGCGGGATGTGCGACCGCACTCAGGCTTTCCTCCCAGGGCTCGGCGGCGGTGCGGACGGCATTCATGTCGTGGATCGACACCAGATGCTCGGGGCCGCGCCCGGTGAAGGTGGCGGCCCGCATCGCGTCGGTCGGAGTGCCGTCGGTGGCGACCCGCAGCAGCACGGACAGCCAGCCGTTCAATTTCTCGGATGCCTTGTCGGTCAGGTCGACCCCATGGCGGTCCAGGAGCGCCCCCAACTCCGCGCCGTAGACCAAGACTTCATCGGCCTCATCCACCGCCGAAAGGGTCCGCAAGTCGGCGACGAAGGCATCGTCGAACGGGCGTCGACCCTTGTGCCCACCGTGACCCCACGGTCCCGCCCCGGCCAGAAGGTCGGCGTCGAAGAGGAACAGCGACTCGCGCAGGTCGAATCGCCATGCCCACGGAGAGAAGGGGTATTCCCCGTCCGGATCCGGCAATTGCCTCGATTCCCGACCCACCAACGCAGCAGGGGTGATCCAGGAATTCGGGAACAGGAACTCGTCGAATGAATCCGAGACGTAGTACACCCCGTACCGGGCAGCGGGATCAACGGCCGGCCGGCCGTCGAGCAGTATCTCGAAGGCGCCGGTCAGCGCGGCATCCCACCCGTCAGGGTCAGTCACCACGGTCGTCTCGGGCATCACGATGAGCGCTCCTATCGATGTTTCGATGTGTGTCACATGGGTCGCCGCAAAATACCGCCCGCCGGCGACACTCCAGGAAGCCGACAACGAAGTCCGCGTCAAAGCAGACGAAATCCATCCGATCGGGATTGCCGTTGGTTTGCCCGGTTGTTCCAGCCTGCCTGCCGTGGGACGTCGGTGGGCGTATGACTTTTCAGCCGCCGCCCGTATCGCAGCGACGTATCCGAAGCCAACAGCCCCACGAAACCCGCACTCGACACCCCAATTCCCGCCCGCATATTGCAAAACCGCAGGTCACCGAAGCCCGAGGCCCAAAACCACCCACCGCGATCCGGTTCCGAACCCCCAACCCCCTCCAAACGCCCCCGAAGCACCCCGGCCCACCCGGGAAGGCCCCCGGAGAACCCGACCCGACCACCCTCCCCGCCGCTGCCGGCCGGTTTTCACCGAGCAGCGCGGACGTGTCGCCGCAAGCCCCGGGGCCTCGGGTCCCGCACACCGGCGGCGGCCCATCACCGACTCTGACAAGCCCCGGACCGGCCACCCACAGCTCAAGGCGCAACGCGCGCCGAAAGCACCAGACCAGACCCACTCGGGAGGGCCCCTCGGGGGACTCGACCTGACCGCCTTCCCTGCCCGCCGCTGCCGGCCGCTTTTTCGCCGACCAGTACACCTGCCTCGCCGAAAGCCGAAGTCTCGGAGCCCCGCACCCCGGCGGCCCACTACCGGCCCGGACCAGCCCCGCACCAGCCGGCCCGCAACCGGAAGCGCACCCCCGCCAAGCAGCACCCGACCCGCTCGGTCAGGCTCCCCGGCGGCCTTGCCGGCCGCCCCGCCCCTCCCGGATCCGCCTCGGCGCCGGCCGCAGGGCTGCGGCGGCGGTTGCCCGTGCCCTATGCCGCCCACAGTTTCGTCAGGTGCGTGTCTAGGACGGCCTCGGCTTCGGGTGGGGTCAGGTGGCCGAGGAGGACGTGGGTGGTGAGGCCGTCGGCGAGGGCCAGGAGGGTGCGGGCCTCGTGGTGGGGGTCCAGGGGGATGGGGGGATTCGGGGTGGTGGCGGCCGTGGTGATCAGGTGGGTGAAGGATTCCTCCAGCGCGGCGTAGTTGGCCTTGAGGATCTCGGCCAGCGGGGCGCTGATCGCGGCCTGGGCCAGGAACGCCAGCCAGACGCGGGCCTCGGCGCGGTGTTCGTCGCGGAGCAGGGCGAACTCGGAGGCAGCGTGGCCGAGGGCGGTGGCGGCCGACTGGGCGGGGCTGCGGACCAGGCGGGCCCGTACCCGGGCGGCGACCTGTTCGCCGACGTGGCCGAGGGCGAAGACGAGCATCTCCTCCTTGGTCCGGAAGCAGCGCTGGACCGCGCCCATCGACACCTCGGCGCGCGCGGCGACGTCGCGCAGGGTCACGCCTTCGAGTCCGCGTTCGTCGGCGAGCCGGCATACGGCCTCGGCGATGAGGCGGCGTCGGCTCGCGTGGTCCACCTGTCTGGGCATGGCTGCTGCGCCCTTCCGGTCGTGGTGCGCGTAATTGCTATGCGGGTGCATCGGTTTCCAGGCTATCGTTCCGATGCAGTTGCATCGGAACGACGGAAGCGAAGGAACGATGGAAACGACGGGACACATGGGCCGGGGCGAAAGTGCAGAAGCGCGCACCACGTCGGAGCAGCTGTGGGCCATGTCCGCCACGGCGCAGGCGCAGGCCGTGCGGGACGGGGTCGTCTCGGCCGTCGACCTCGTCGACGCGCACCTGGGGCGGATCGCCGAGGTCGACCCGGAGCTGAACGCGATCACCCGGGTGCTCGCCGACCAAGCTCGCGCGCAGGCCCTGCGCACGGATCGTCGGCGCGCCGCCGGAGAGGTGCTGGGGCCGCTCGCGGGGGTGCCCTTCACCGTGAAGGAGAGCACCGCCGTGGCCGGCGTGCCGACCACGTTCGGCGTGCCGCGCTTCCGGGACCTGGTGGCCGCGGCGGACGCGCCGCCCGTGGCGCGGTTGCGGGCGGCCGGGGCGATCCCGATCGGGCGGGCCAACATACCGACCTTGATCCTGGCCGGGATGCACACCCGCAGCGAACTCTTCGGCGACACGGTCAACCCCTGGCACCCCGGCCGCACCCCGGGCGGCAGCAGCGGCGGCGACGCGGTGGCGGTGGCCGCCGGGATGGCCGCGATCGGGCTCGGCAACGACTCCGGCGGGTCGTTGCGGATCCCGGCCCAGTTCTGCGGAGTGGCCGCGCTGAAGCCGTCGACGGGACGGTTCCCGGCGGACCATCGGGTCCTGGGGCCGGACGATCCCGGCCCGGCGACGCAAATCCTGGTCACCGATGGGCCGTTGGCGCGTGGGGTGGGCGATCTGCGCGCGGTGTACGAGGTGTTGGCCGGCGCCGACCCCCGCGATCCGCGTGCCCTGCCGGTGCCGCCGTACGGTCCGCCCATCGCCGGGCCGGTGCGGGTCGCGGTGGTGGCGGATCCCGGCGGACGCGGCGTACACCCGGCCGTGCGCGGAGCGGTCGAGGCGGCGGCCGACGCGCTGCGGGACGCCGGCTACGACGTCCGCGAAGTGCCGGACGTACCGCGCCTGGACGAGGCCCTGGAGGCGTACGACCTGATCACCCTGACCGAGTTCGCGCCGACCTGGCCGGTGGTGCGCACGCTGCTCGGCCCGGGCGGGGACCGCTATATCGGGATGGCGATGGAGCGCACCCCGCCGGCGACCGCGGACGAGTTGGTGAAGCTGATGGGCACCTGGCTGAACATCCGTCGTTCCTGGGCCGAATTCCTCGACGAATACCCGCTGTTGCTCGGCCCGTCCTTCACCGAGCCCCCGGTCGAACCCGGTCTGGAATCGCGGGACCGGGCCGGTCGGGATCGGGTGGCGTCGGCGATGCGGCTGTGTACGGTGACCAGCTTCGTCGGCCTGCCGGCGGTGGCGGTGCCCACCGGGGTGGTCGACGGCCTCCCCACCGGGGCGCAGATCGTCGGGCGCGCGTTCCGGGAGGACCTCTGCCTGGACGCGGCCCAGGCCGTCGAGGACCGGCTGGGCACACTGACGCCGGTGGATCCGCGCGCGGGTGGGTGATCGCCGCGTGTCCGCTTAAGGGTTCTCGCGTTGAGGTAGCGGGAGTTCCGATCGGCGGAGGTGGTGCGGGCGGTGGTGCCCCGGGGAAAAGAACACGAGTGCGAATCCGTCCGGCGAAGGGAATCGACGAGCATGACACGCCACCGCCGTGTGTTCGATCCGGCCCACGAATCGGTGCACGAGCCGACCCGCCGTTCGGCGCGCGCGAGGTGGCGGGCGCTGTACCGGCGAACCGCCGCCGTCGCGGCTGTCGCCCTCGCGATGGTCGGGGGCGGCGTGGTCGACGCCTCGGCGAACGCGACAGCGGAACCGAAACCGAAACCGGAACCGGGGGAGGTGACGGCGGCCCCCACCCTGGCCTGGAGTCCCTGCGTCGAGGACGCCGGCTTCGAATGCGCGAATGCCTCCGTCCCCTTGGACTATCGGGAACCGGATGGGCGTCGTCTCACCCTCGCGGTGATTCGCCACCGGGCCGCGGACCCGACGCGGCGGCTGGGGACGTTGGTGCTCCAACCCGGTGGGCCGGGCAACTCCGGGGTGGACTTCGTGCGCGGGAACCACGCCTCCCTGCCGGCCGAGTTGCGGGAACGTTTCGATGTGTTCGGCTTCGACGCGCGCGGCATCGGGCGCAGCGCGCCGTACGAGTGCTGGGACGACGCCACCTACTCGCGCGAGGTCGCACAATCGCCGGGTCGGCCCGGCCCCGACGGGTTCGATCGGGCGGTGGCGACGGCGCGGGACTTCGACGCGGCCTGCGCGGCAAAGGCCGGCGACGTACTGCCGTTCATGGGCACCGACTACGTGGCGCGCGACCTGGACCTGCTGCGCCGGGCGCTGGGAGAGCGGCGATTGTCCTTCTACGGACGCTCGTTCGGGTCCTACATCGGCACCGTCTATGCCGATCGGTATCCCGGCCGGGTGCGGGCCATGGCCCTGGACGGTGCCTACGATCCGGTGCACTACGCGGAGCGCCCGTACGAGTACGACCGGCCGCAATACCTCGCGCTGGACGCGGCGATGGGGCGCTTCCTCGACTGGTGCAGCGCCGAGCCGGTGCGCTGCGGGTTCGGCCAAGGGGACGCGCGCGGCGCGTTCGAGCGCCTGATGCGGGAGTTGGACGCACACCCGGTGCCCACCCCGTCGGGCGTGGCGGCGAACGGGTACACGCTCGCCTACCGGCTGATGTTCAACATCAACGGGGGCAAGGCGGTGTGGCCCGGGTTCGGCGCGGCCCTGCGGCAGGCGGAGTTGCGTGACGGTACCGCCTTCCTGCTGCGACCGCCGTCGGCGGCGAGCTTCGACTTCCTCACCGCGAACGTCGTGGTCGAGTGCATCGACCGGGCCTACCCGCGCGACCCGGGCCGGCTGGAGCGGAACGTGCTGGCCAATGTGCGCGACGCGCCGCTGCTCGGCCCGCCGATCGGGTTCGGGCCGCCGACCTACGACCACAACCACGCGCCGGCGTGTGCGCAGTGGAGCGGCGAACGCGTCAGCCGGCACCGGGGCTCGTATCGGGCGTGGGGCTCCGCGCCCATCCTCGTGCTCGGGACCACGGGTGACCCCGACACCCCGTATCAGGACGCGGTCGCGCTGTCGGAGCGCTTGGACAATGCGCGGCTGCTCACGTTCCGTGCCGAGGGGCACACCGCCTTCGGTCGCAGCGCGTGTGCGCAGGCGGCGACCGTCCGCTACCTGACGGACCTGACCCTCCCGCCACGCGGCACGGTCTGCGCCGACGAGCCGGACCCGGTCTCGGCGACCGTGCAGGCACCCCCGGTGGCGGGCGGCCCGGGTGTGCCCGGACTGCCGGGGGTGCCCGGTATGCAGGGCCTTCCCGGGTCCGCCGGCCTCCCGGGCGTCGACGAAGGCTTCGATCGCATCGGCGGCTGACCCCGTGTGGCCCGGCCCACGTTCACCGCATCCGTCGCACCCGCCGCCATTCGGGTAGGGATCGATACGATTGAAGGAGTGATTACCGGCGTCGGTCAGGAGTTGCGAGATGAGTGCTGGAGTGGAGAAGGCGGTTCTGGCCGGAGGTTGCTTCTGGGGGATGCAGGACCTGGTCCGCAAGCAGCCCGGGGTGACGGCCACCCGCGTGGGCTACTCGGGCGGGGACGTCCCGAACGCCACCTACCGCAACCACGGTGACCATGCCGAGGCGATCGAGATCCTGTTCGACCCCTCGGTGACGAGCTATCGCGACATCCTGGAGTTCTTCTTCCAGATCCACGACCCGACGACCCGCGATCGTCAGGGCAACGACATCGGTCGCAGCTACCGCTCGGCGATCTTCTACGCCGACGAGCAGCAGCAGGCGACGGCGCTGGAGACGATCGCGGACGTCGAGGCCAGCGGCCTGTGGCCGGGCAAGGTGGTCACCGAGCTGGAGCCGCTGGGCGACTTCTGGCAGGCCGAGCCCGAGCACCAGGACTACCTGGAGCGCTACCCGAACGGGTACACCTGCCACTTCCCGCGCCCGGGCTGGAAGCTCCCGCACCGCGACCGCGCCTGACCCCGCCCGGGCACCCGCCGGGCCCTGGCCCGGGCCGACTCGCACCCCGGTCCGGCTCAGGCCCCGGCCCATCGGCGCAGCGTGGTGCTCGCCTGCGCGGCGTCGTCCGGGGTGAGGGTGCCCAGGCGCGCGCCGTGGCCCGTATGCGGCGCGATCAGGACCCGGGTGTCCCGGCTGCCCGGTCCCGGTCGGAACGGCTCGGCGCGTACCGGGTCGTTCTCGCCGTAGACGAACAGGATGCGATCGCTGCGGTGGCGGACCCAGCGGTCGATGTCGGGCATCGCGCCGGAGTCGAAGCGCAGCGCGGTGCCCGCCGGCAGGTAGTTGCGCACCTCCTGGATGCCGGGGTAGCGCAGCAGGCCGTCCAGATGGGGCGTGGCGAGCTGCATGTAGCCCAGCTGGGTGCCGAGTTGGTGGAAGTACGGCCGGAAGAACGCGACGCTCTCATCGGCGTAGACCGCGAGCCGGGTGACGCCGTCGACCCATGCGTAAAGCTCGTCGGCGGACGCACCCGGCCCGGGTATCCCGGCGCACTTCGGCTCGCCCGCGTACATCCAGAACATCATCGGCAGGCGGAGCACCGCGAGTTCGAAGGCCCGGTCGACGCTGCCGAGCGTCTCGAAGGTCTGCGCGTTCGCCGCCGCCCACTGGGCGTAGCGGGTCGTCATCTCGTCGCGCCGCAGGAGCGCCTCGCGCTGCACCGCTTGCAGCGCGGCCCGGCACTCGGGCGTGCCGACCCGGGCCAGGAACGTGTCGTACGCGCTGTCGTCGCGGTCGTCGACGTTGTTCGGCGCGGAGTAGACCACGCTGCCGTCCACGTCGTCGGGGTGGAACCGCCGGTGGTAGACGGTGGCCATGCCGCCCTTGCTGCCGCCGGTGGAAATCCAGGAGCCCCGATAGATCGACTTCAGTGCCTGGATCAGCCGATGGTGATCGTCGGCCGCCTGGCGGATGTTCAGGTCGGACATGTCGGCGGGATCGGTGGGGTCGACGGGCCGGGAGGTGCCGAAGTAGCGCTGTTCGGTATAGATCTGGTTGCCGTCGAGCAGGGTCGCCGGCTCGGAGCGAAAGCTTGCTCCGGCGCCCAGGTCGTAGCCGCTGGTGTACAGGACCATCGGCCGCTCGGTCGAGCGGTGTTGCAGACTCAGGCGTTGCTCGAAGGATCCCCGCTCGGGGTGTCGGTGGTCGTCGGGCTGGCGATAGGTCAGCTCGAAATAGCGGATGCCCGGCGCGGCGGGCTTTT
This sequence comes from Embleya sp. NPDC020630, assembly GCF_044334985.1. Classification (NCBI taxonomy): domain Bacteria; kingdom Bacillati; phylum Actinomycetota; class Actinomycetes; order Kitasatosporales; family Streptomycetaceae; genus Embleya; species Embleya sp. NPDC020630. The sequence continues at coordinate 248,538 of NZ_JBIRUB010000006.1, read as the reverse complement.
CGGCCACCACCCGCATGCCCGGTATCGCGGCGATCCGGTCCCGGATGTCGATCCCGCTGCTCTCCGCCGCCGCGCCGCCGGCCGCGACCTGCACCGGGGCCGCCACCGCCGTGCCGGACCCCGACAGCACCAACACCGCCGCGCCCACCGCCCACGCCGCGAGCCTGCGCCGGCCCCGCAGCGTCGTGCCGCCGCCGAAGGCCCGCCGCGCCCCACCCGGGGCCCACTGCACGCCGCCCGGGTCGCGCGGCGCCCGGTCTCGATCAAGCCTTGCGTTTTTCATGTCCCCAGGAAAGCCCGCTCTCCCATGTCGCCGGATCCCCGGAACGGGGGAAACGCCTCCCCCGGCCGGGGGAGACGACCCATCGCGTACGGTGAGCCCTCGAACGGATCGGCAGCTCGACGACGGGGGTACGGCGTGGAATCGATCGGCGTCGGGGACCCGTCCCGGATCGGGTCCTTCGCGGTGCTCGGCCGGCTGGGCGCCGGGGGCATGGGACAGGTGTACCTGGGCCGTTCGCCCGGCGGGCGGCTCGTCGCGATCAAGGTGGTCCTGGGCGACCTGGCCGAGGATCCGCACTATCGCCGCCGGTTCGCCTCGGAGATCGCCGCGATGCGCCGCATCGGCGGCTTCTGGACCGCCGCGTTCGTCGACGCGGACGCAGACGCCGAGGCGCCGTGGTTGGCGACCGAGTACATCGCCGGCCCCTCTTTGACCGAGACGATAGCCGCGCACGGCCCGCTGCCCGCGTCGAGCGCGCGACTGCTCGCCGCCGGACTGGCCGAATCGCTGGCCGCGATCCACGCCGTGGGGCTGGTGCACCGCGATCTCAAGCCCTCCAACGTGCTGTTGGCCTCCGACGGCCCCCGGGTGATCGACTTCGGCATCGCCCGGATGGTGCGGGAGGCGAACGGGCCGACCCGGACGGGACACCTGGTCGGCACCCCCGGGTTCCTGTCGCCCGAGCAGGCCAGGGGCGACGAGGTCGGGCCGGCGAGTGACGTGTTCGCGCTCGGCCTCGTGGTCGCGCACGCGACGACCGGACGCTCCCCGTTCGGGTTCGGCGACGCGGCGCAGCTGATGTTCCGGGTGGTGTTCCAGGACCCCGATCCGGACGCCGTCCCCGAGGAATTGAGGCCGGTGGTGGCCGCGTGTCTACGTCGGGATCCGGCCGAGCGGCCCATCCCGGCGCAGATCCTCGAGATGCTGGGCACCGCGGCCCGCCCGATGGGTGCGGACTGGCTGCCGCCGGCACACTCCGCGCTGGTCCGGAGCCGTTCCGCGACGGCGGCGGCGAGCGGTGGGGCGGCGCCGGTGGCACCGGGCGCGACGAATGCGACGGGCCCGACGGACACCCCGCCGACCGACGCGGCGCCAACCGACGTGCCGCCAACCGACGCGCCGTCGACCGACCTTCGACCCCCGCACCGCTCCGACCTCCCGGCCGACGCACCGTCGGCAACCACCACCGTCGGCCCGGTAGCCACCCCGTCGTCCCGGCCCGACCAACCCCCGGCCCGCCCGTCGGAGCCGCCGATGATTCCCCCGCCGCCACCCGTCCGGCCCGCGTACGTCCCCGGGCCCATCCCGCCGGCCCCATCGAGCCCCGGCATCGCGCGCCGCCGCCTCCTGATCGGCGGTTCCGTCGTGGCCGCCGCGCTCGCCGGCGGCGGTACGTATCTGTTCACCCGCGACGACGGCAAGGGCGCCGGCGGCGCGGGCAAGGCCGCGAACCCGCCGCCGTCCGGCACCGGTTCACCCCCGCCCCCGACCACATCCGCCTCGGCGCCGAACGGCACCGGCGCCGGCGCACAATCGCCCGTCCCCGCCCCATTGGCCCACCTCCTCCCCGAGCCGTACCGGTCCGGACGGCCCCTCGTCATCGGCGTGGACGCCGCCTACCCACCCAACGAGTACCTGGACACCGACGGCCGGAGCGTCATCGGCATGTCCGCCGATCTGATCGGTGCGATCGGGCAACTGCTGGGTGTGAAGCCGCGGTTGGAGAACACCCAATTCGACGCCCTGATCCCGTCGCTGACTTCGGGTCGGATCGACCTGGTCGTGTCGTCGATGTTCGACACCAAGGAGCGGTCGAACACGGTCGACTTCGTCGACTACTTCACCGCCGGCAGCGTGTTCCTGGTCCCGAAGGGCAACCCCCGGGGCATTCGCACCCCGGCCGACCTGTGCGGCGCGAAGGTGGCGGTGCAACGCGGCGCGGTCCAGGAGGACATCGTCACCCGCGCAACCACCCGCTGCGGGCCCGGTACGTCGAGCCCGACCAAGTACGACGGCATCGAGGCCGCCACGCGGCAGATCGCCCAAGGCGGCGCGGACGTGGGCGTGTTCGACCTCCCCGTGGCGGTGAACGGCGCTCGGACCTCGGGCGGTGCCCTCGAAGTCGTGGGCGAGCAGATCGACCCCCTGCCGTACGGCATCGCCCTGCGCAAGTCCGACACCGCGCTGCGGGACGCGGTGCGGCAGGCGCTGGAGCGCCTGCTGCAAACCGGGGAATACCGGGCGATCCTGGACCGCCGGCAACTCGGCGCGGGCGCCGTCCCGCGCGTCACGGTCAACGGCGGCTGACCCGGCGACCCGCCGCCCCGAACCCGACGGCGCCGCAGGACGACGGCCGACCTCGGCATCGAGGCGACCGAGACGCTTCCCAAGCACTCGTTTGGATGGGGATACTGGCCGGCGTGGACCCCAGTACCGCGTTGCGCGAATTCCTCGTGTCCCGGCGCGCCCGGTTGTCGCCGCGCGATGTGGGGCTGTCCGACGACGGTCACCGACGGGTGGTCGGTCTGCGCCGCGAGGAGGTGGCCTCGCTCGCCGCGGTCAGCGTCGACCACTACATACGCCTCGAGCGCGGCCAGGCCTCGCGCGTCTCGGACTCGGTCCTCGACGCCGTCGCCGAGGCGCTGCGTCTGACCCGGGGCGAACGGCAGTACCTGCGCAACCTGGCCCGGCCCGCTGCCGCGCCCGCGCGGGAACGGGCGGCGGTACGCCCGGGGTTGCGCGTATTGCTCGATGCGTGGGGCCCGCCCGCGTATGTGGTCGGCCGCAACGGCGTCATCGTGGCGTGGAACCGCGCGGCCACCCGGGTGTTCCTCGACTTCGGCGAAGTCCCGCCCGAGCGGCGCTCGATCGGCGGCCTGATGTTCGGCGACCCGCGCGCCAAAGCCCTGTACGCGGACTGGGAGCGCAAGGCGGGGGAGACCGTCGCCTATCTGCGGACCGAGGTCGGCAAGCGGCCCCGGGACCCGGACCTGGCCGCACATCTGCGCGAACTCGCGGCGATCAGCCCCGACTTCGTCCGGCTGTGGTCGGCCCAGGCGAAGTTCGACCTGGCCCACGGGACCTGTCGCATCCGGCATCCGCTCGTCGGCGCGCTCGATCTGACCTACGAATCCCTGCACCCGTCCGACGACCCGGACAAGGTGGTGATCGCCTACGCGCCGGCGGACGCGGTCTCCGCGGCGGCGCTGGCCCTGCTCGACGGCGAGCAGTGACACACCCTCGGTGACGCGGCCGGGCCGAGGCGCCCCGACCGAGACGGCGCGACCCCATCCGGGGAGCACGGATGGGGGCACGCGCCTTCGCCGCACGATCGTGGATCCCCTCCACACCGCCCACGATCGCCTCGGACCCACCGATCATCGACCACCACACCCACCCCGGACAGTGCAAACCTCGCACTGGCAGGGCCCGATGTTCCGTGACCGGGCCGGTTGTCCTCTCCGTCCGCGATCGTGACGCAACATTCCCGGGCCGTCGACCCGTCTATCTCCCGACACCGGCGCGCAGACGGCCGCCGTGAACATCGGTCGCACGGGAAGCAGGGGCCGGAATGAGGCTGGACCGGGGATGAGGCAGGAACGAGAGCGCATGTTCGACGAGTTCGTCGCGGCGCGTTACCAGGCGCTGCGCCGGACGGCGTATCTCCTGTGCGGCGACTGGCACCAGGCGGAGGACCTGGTCCAGAACGCGTTGGAGAAGGTGTTCGCGTCGTGGCACAGGATGCGTGATCCGGGAGCGGTGGACGCCTATACCCGACGGGTGATGGTGCGGGGGTTCGTGGACGGCAAACGCCTGCGCGGCAGCCGCGAGTTCCCGGCCGCGACCGTCCCCGACGGATCGGCGGTCCCGGAGGACAGTGCCCGCAGGTTGGCGCTGTTGGCGGCGCTGGGGAAGGTGTCGCCCGGCTATCGGGCCGTGCTGGTCCTGCGGTACTGGGAGGACCAGAGCATCGAGGAGACCGCGGCGATCCTCGGCCGGAGTTCGTCGGCCGTACGGTCGGCCGCGAGCCGTGGACTGGGCCAACTGCGCGCGATCCTCGGCGAGTCGGTGACGGACATCGCGCTCGCGTGATCGATCGCGTCCGATCGCGCGGGGCAAGCGGGCCCGACATGACGGCGAACCCGCGCAACAACCAGCCGTACACGACGGCGAACTCCCCGAGTGGCGACAAAGCCGCACGCCACGGCGAACGATCGCACAACTCGCACGACGACAACCCGCCCCAAGGCGACAAGCCCGGCGACGACAAGCCCGGCACGACAACACACACCAAGGAGCGCACGATGCCTCTCGAAGACGAGATGCCCGGACTGCTGCGGGAGATGCTGCCGGCGGCCGATGCCGAGCCGCCGATTCCCGACGTCCTGCCCGGAGTCCGAGCCGGCGGTGTCCGCCGCCGACGTCGCCGTCGGCTCGGTGTCGGCGTGGCGGGCCTCGCCGCGGGTGCCCTGCTCGCCGGCACCGCCGTCGGCGCACTGGCGTTGAGGGGGGACGACGAACCCGCCACGGGCGGCCCCGCCGCCGCCCCCAGCCAAGCGGTACCGCAGCCATCGCAATCCGCCATCGCGCCGCCGCCCACCGTGTCCGGTGACGAATTCCTGCTGAACCCCGGCCCCTTCCACGACCGGGTCCTCGCCGCGCTGCGCGCGCACCTGCCCGCAGGTGTGGTCAAGGCCCAGGACCAGGACGAGGGCGACAAGACGCTGTTCTTCCTACTGACCCGCCAGGACGGCACCGTCACCACGATCGACTTCACCGGCGGCAAGCCCGCCATCCCGGGTGCCGAGCCGGACAACCTGTGCCAACTCGGTCCGCAACTCGACAACAAGACGGGCCGGATGATCCAACCCGACTACTCCGAGTGCGAGCGCAGCATCCTACCGGACGGCTCGAAGGCGATCACCGACAAACTGCGCTCGGGGAAGGAGACCCGCATCTCGGTCTCCTTGATCACGCCCGCCGGCCTGACCTACTACGTCGCGTCGAGCAACCGCGACAAGTTCGGCGCGATTCACGACGGACCGGCCCTGAACAGCGCCGAGCTGCTCACTCTCGTTGCCAACCGGGACGTGATCGCGACCATCCCGTCCGCCCCCACCGAACCCGTCGGCGCGCGCTGACCCATCGGCCCACCCGATCGCCCGCTCGGGGCGAAACGGCCACCGCCCCGCGACTTCGGCCCGCGGGGCGGTGGGATTGGGGTCCGCGGCGGTTGGGAGACGTCCGCACGGAGCATGAACCGATGTGCAGGATCAGGCCGTTGCCGACCGACGGCGGCGAATCACCAGGGTGCCGGCGCCCAGGACCAGCACGCCGGCGGCGCTCGCCGGCAGCGCGATGTCGGCCGCCGAGGATCCACCGCGATGCGTGCTCGGCGTGGCCGCGAAGCCGCCCAGTTTGCCGTCGCGTCGGTACGTCGAACCGGGCAACTTGTCGGCGTACCGGTCGTGTACGAGCGTGCGATAGTCGGCCAGGGTGGCGCCGTTCGGGCCGACCGACTGCTGCGCGGCCGGGTTCAGCGGCAGGACACGACCCGCGTGTACCCGATACCAGGCCGCGATCTGCGGCTCGGTGAACACCGTGTCGCCGCCCGCCTGGCGGGCATAGCCGACCTCGTCGGCACCCGACAGCACGTTGGTGACCCGCCACGCGCCCGAGGCGCGGTCGCGCACCGTCCACACGGTCGCCTCGACCCCGGCGGCCGAACGGGCCTCGGTGGCGAGATAGGCGAAATTGGCCACCGGCGCCGACGAGTTGCCGCCGCGGACGAAGTCCGCGTTGAGCGAGTACACCGGAACCGCGGCGCCCACGAGCTGCGGGGCCTGCGCCGCCGCGGCCTCGGGGGCGACCTTCGACTGGACCACCGCGCCGTTTTGCGCGGTCGCACGCTGGTCGAGGTGGACGAAGAAGGTCGCCAGCCGGTTCGTGGTCTCGGGGGAGACCAGAGCCTGCTGCGCCGCGTTCCGGTCGGCGGCCGTCGGCGAGTCGCCACCGGTCAGGGCGGCGTCACCGGCGGCCGACGCGGTCGGTGCGAGGAACAGCAACGCACCGATACCGACGGTGGCCAACACCCCGACGCGCCGGACGGGCGCGCGGGAGTGGTCGGGCCGGGAACGGAAGATGTCGGTCATCACACTCACGCCTCTCCGTACAGCGACTCGGCCCACTGGAACTCGTAGTTGCTGACGTACGAGTTGTAATCCATCTCGCCGTAGCGCTGACTGGACGGCCAGGGGTCGGAGTACATCAGCGTTCCGTTGTCCGAGTCGTAGCCGTACAGGACGTTCGCGTGCCCACCGCCCGCGGTCCAGTAGATGCCCACCACGATCGGCGAGTTGGCGTCGATCGAGGACGCCACCGTGCCGAGGTCCAGCGTCCCGGCGACCCGTCCCGGTCGCATGCCGAGGCGGGACCAGGCCCGCTGTACGTCGCTCAGCTCACCGGGCTGGTTCGGGCACTGGTAGTTGGTGGGCAGGCCGCGGGCGTAGTCGCAGAAGGTGTTCTGACTGGTGTTCAGACCGCGGCCGAGATACCTGGCCACGGACAGTCCGGTGGCTGCCCAGCACCACTGGTTCTGCACCTGGGTCAGTTCGGTGAGGGCCAACTGCCGTGCTCCATAGGCGGCGTGCGCAGTGCCCGGGGCGACCTTCAGGGGCGCGGCGACGGACGGCTTGGCCGGCGCCGCCGACGCGTTGCCGGCCAACGGAACGGCCAGGCACAGCGCGGCGGTCACTCCGGCACAGACCGACTTCCAGCGCCGCGACGGCGTGGCCGGCGGGTTCGCGGCGCCGCGAACCGTACCGTGATTCCGCAGAATCATCGTGTCTCCTTCTCGTCCGGCGAGGGGGCACCGGACGGAGATCGAGGGGGACGCGACCGGCGAGGGGGCACCGCGGATGGAACGGGACACGCGGTGCCGGACATCCCGGACGACACGCGCGATGAGTCGTCCGGGACGCGGAGGAAGTCCCTCGCCGGTCGTGCGGGGGAACATGGGCAACGCTGATCCTCCAAGGCCCGCTCCGGAACCCCCCGGACGCAAAGCAGGGGGTTCCCCCGAGCCCCCCTCGGTGCCGCGACCAACCGCGAAGCGCGGCTATTCCGCCTGGTGGGACCGGCCGTTCGCGCCCAGGGAGAGCCGGATCAGCTCGGCGCGCGAGCGGATCCCGAGCTTGCGGTACACCCGGGTCAGCGTGGACTCGACCGTCTTGGCGGACAGGAACAGGCGCGTGGCGATCTCGCGGTTGGTCGCGCCGTCGCCGACCATCTCCGCGACCCGATGCTCCGCCGGCGTCAACGCCCGTGAGCGTGCCTCGGCGGCCGGACGACCCGCGGCCGGGTCGTCCGCGAAGGTGACCCGCTCCAACTCGGTGCGGACCTGATCGAGCCAGGGACGCGCCGCCGTGCGGACGAACGCCAGCTCCGCGCCGCGCCAGGCGGCCAGTGCGGCGGCCGGATGCCGGCGGCGCAACTCCACGACGCCGAGCGCCAACAGGTCGCGGCCGTGCTCCATCGGCAGGCCCAGTTCGCGATGCCGCTCGGCGGTCGCCCGCAGGCACTCGGCCGCGCCGGCCAGGTCACCGGACTCGCCCCGGACCAGGGCGTCTGCCCGAGACAACGACGCGAACACCCCGTCACGGCCCAACCGTTGCGCGGCCTCCCCGACCTCCTCCACTACCGCGCGCGCCTGATCGTGATCGCCCACTGCCACCAGCGCCTCGGCCAGATCCACGCCCCACGGGATCGCCGCCGGATCCACGATGCCCCGCCGCTCGGCGATCGTGCGGGCCCGACTCAGACAGCCCACCGCCGCGACCGGATCGCGCAGCCGGTATTGGATCTGCCCCAGGATGCACAGCGCCAACGGCAGATACACCTGATCCTGCTCGGATCGACCCACGCGTATGCCCTCGCGGGCCAGTTCCGCGCCCCGGGCCGGATCGCCCCCGGCGGCCTCGGCCACCGCCGCCGCATAGTAGGCCGGACCGAGCTGTGCGCCGATCTCGCGCGCCACCCGCAACGCCTCGTGCCCGGCCGACAACGCCTGGGCGCACCGCCCCGCCCGGACGTCCACGTCGACCTTGGCACAGAGCAGGAACACCTTCTCCTCCGCGTCGTCGGACTCCTTCGCCCGGCGCAACATGCGGTCGAGTTCGGCCGCGGCGTCGACGAGCCGGTCGGCGAAGAAGTCCAATCGCGCCTTGACCCCGCGAGGGCCGTTGTGGCTGCCGGTCGGCCCGGCGTCCTGCGGCCGGGCCAGCGCCCGGGTCAGCGGTTCGCGCGCGTTCGGCCGGCCCTGGAGGGTGCCCACGAACGCCTGGAGCGCGAGCGCGACCTGCTCGGTGGAGCGGTCGCCGCCGCGCCGGGCGAGCGTCGCGGCGCGCGCCGCCTCGGTCCAGGCGATCGCCGAGTCGCCGTCGCTGATGTGCGCCTTGCACGCGCGCAGATAGTGCAACCGGGCCCGCCCGCACGTGTCGTCGCCGACCTGCGCGAACGCCTCCGCGAACACCTCGTCCAGGTCGTGCAGCGCCTGGTTGGCCGCGTTGATGATCAGGATGCAGGCCCGGACACGCTGCGCGGGGGTGGGGCCGAGGGCGAAGACGTGACCGGCCAGTTCGCGACACAGCTCGTAGTCGGTGGCGGCGTAGGCGTGCCCGGCGCCGTCGAGGCTGCGTTCGCATCTGCGGTCGGCGTGTTCGTCCGGCGTGCGCGCCACGGCGAGGCGGGCCAGCGCGGCGGCCTCGTCGGGCATGCCCCGGCGGCGGGCCTGTTCGGCGGCGGCCATCAGCGTGCCGGCCACCCGTTCGTCCGGACCGGGCAGGGCCAGGGCCAGATGGCGGGCCCGTTCGATCGGTTCGCCGCACACCTCGGCGAGCGCGGCATGCGCGGCGCGGCGCTCCTCCGCGGTGCCGCCGTCGTACAGCGCGGCGGCGAACAGCGGGTGCACGAAACGCAGTCGATCACCGTCCTCGCCCACGTGGAGGACGCCGGCCGCGGTCGCGTCGGCGACGGTGCGCCTGACCAGATCGTCGCCGCTCGGGTCCGCCGTGTGGATCGGCGCGTCGTGCGCGGCGTGCACGAAACCGGCCGCCGCCCGCAACGTCGCGACGGTGGGACGGGCGGCGGCCCCGGCGAGCAGCAACAACCAGCGGGCATCGGTCGACCAACCCTCCAGGCGGGCGGTGAGCAGCCGGCGCAGCCGATCGGGCACGGGCAACGGTTGGTCGCGGGTCGGGAACCGGTCCAACCGGCGCAGCGCGCGGGCGAGTTCGAGGGCGTACATCGGATTGCCCGCGCCGGCCCGATGCACCTGCCGGCTGAGCCAGTGCGGCAGGGGGCGTTCGTCCGTCGGATCGTCGGGGCCGGGCGGTATCGGGACGGCGCCGAGGACGCCGAAGGGCCCACCGGCTTCGAGGGCGCCGATGGCCCCGAGAGCCTCGATGGAACCGGCAGTTCGGTCCATCCGATCCGTCCGATCCGTCCGATCCGTGCGGTCCGTGCGGTCCGTGCGGTGGAGGAGATCGCGGGTCTCCGCCAAGCCCAGCGGCGGGAGTTCGAGTTCGAGCACGTCGCCGGGACAGAACCGGCCGCCGTGGATCGGCCCGGCCGGCGGATCCGTGGTCTCGGCGACGACCACGCGCACCCGCGCGGGATCCAGGCGCCGCGCGACGAACGTCAGCACTTCGGCGCTGGCCGGATCCACCCACTGCGCACCGTCGATGGCCACCATCGCCGGAGTGGACGCCGACAACGCCCGCAACACCGCGAGCGTACCCAGACGCAGTGCCAGCGGATCCGGTCCACCCGGTTCGGCCGGCTCGCGGCACAACACGACCCGCAGCGCAGAGCGTTGCGGCGCGGGCAGTGCGCGCAGCACCTCGTCGGTGACCGGATCGAGCAGATCGGCGAGCGTGGAGAAAGCCAACTCCCGCTCCGCCGACGCCGGTTCGGTCCGCAGCAGCGGTGCGCCACGGTCACCGGCGAGCAACGCGCGCAGCACGTGGGACTTGCCGATCCCGACCGGGCCGTGCAGGACGACGCCGCCCGAGGCGAGCCGATCCCGGGCCAGCGCGGTCAGTTCGTGTCGCGTACGGTCGGTGTGCGCCACGCGTCGTCCTCACCATGCCGGATCCACGTCCGCCGAGACCGCCACCCGCCCGCGGCCGGACCCATCGTCACGCGGCTCCCGCCGGGCGTCAACGGGTGCGCGCGGCGGGGCTTCCCGGATGTCCTCGGCCCGTCGACGCTCGCGGTGGGGCCAGGAGCCCAGATAGCGCAGGATGGCCAGGACCCGGCGGCGATCTCGACCGGCAGCGTGATGTTCTCCGGCGCGGAGAGCGTCGGCAGCAGGTTGAACGCCTGGAAGACGAACCCGAGCCGGTCGCGCCGCAGTTCGGTCAGCGCGGTGTCGTCCAGATCGCCGAGCTCGGTGTCCCCGATCGCCACGTCGCCCCGGGTGGCGGTGTCCAGCCCGGCCAAACACCGCATCAGCGTCGACTTGCCCGAACCGGACGGCCCCATGATCGCGGTGAAGCCGCCGCGCATCAGCTCCACGTCCACCCCGGCCAACGCCGTGACCGGACCGGCGCCGGACCCGTACTCCTTGACCAACCCCGCGCCCGCGCCGCCACCGGCGATGTGGCCGGCGCGTACCCGCTCCCTCGAACGGGCCCCGAATCACCGGTACAAGCAGCCTGCCGGAGCGCGGACGGCCGCGATATGGGGCCGAGCGCCGGGTCCACCTGCGGAAAACCACACCCTGCGGGGTGGTGTCCCGGCGCCGGCCGGGCCTGGGTCAGTGGCGGCAGAACGTGCGTTCGGCCGCTTTCGGGTCGGCCGGGATGGTCAGTCGGGCGCGGTCGAAGGAGCCGGTGAGGTTGCGCAGGAATCGGCCGGGTGTCATCGGTTCCGTCGTGGAGCGCACCAACTCTTTCAGGTCGCCGCAGTCCAGGGCGGCGCGGGCGGCGCGGATGTCCTCCGGGGGTGCCGCGTTGGGTGGGATCCGGGACCAGGCGGTCGGGTCGACGTACAGGGCGATGTTCCAGGCGAGGGGGAGGAGCTTTTCGTGGCCGGCGGCGACGTGTTGGGTGCGTTCGATGTGCGCGCCGACCGTGTTGCTCAGCCCCCACACGTCGACCACGATCCCGCGCAGTGGGGTGACCACGCCGCCGACGCCCAGCCGCCCCATCACCAGGCCCTCTGCGGCCCGCACGTCGGGTCGCAGCGGCAGCGGCGGCGGACCACCGGCGGCGGAGAGGTAATTGCCGTCCAACACCAGAAGGTGCCGGCCCTGGGCGTCCATGCGGAACAACTCCGCGCGCAGCCCGGGGAGGGTCTCGCTGTGCGCGTGGGAGGTGGTGGGGTTGGTGGTCCTGGTCCAATTCACATACACCATGCGCTCGTTCCACGTCTGGTACACCCCCGCACGCGGCCCGTCGGTGGTGGTCAGACCGGACCGCAGCGACACGCCGCACCAAAGCGCCCACATCGCCACCAACCCGACCACGGCCGCCACCCGACGGTCCACGGGCACGACCAGGACCGGCAGCAGGGCGAGGACCAGCACCGGCACCCACATACGACCGTGCATGAAGTCGCCGCCGACGCCCACGACATACAGCGCCTGGACGAGCGCGGCCACGACCGGCGCCGCACCGACGACGAGCGTGCGCCGCTCGCGCGGGCGACGGCGCAGCAGGAGCAGCGCCACGACGGCCGGGATCAGGAGGATGGGCATCCACAGGTGGTAGGGCCGGTCGACGTCGAGGAGATAGTCCCAACCGCGCCCCCAGTACAGGCGGGTCGCGCTCTTCGTGACGGCGGGCATCGGATACGGCAGGCCGTAGAAGCCCATGCGAAAGACCTGATACGCCGCGGGAAGCGCGCCGGCGGCGAGGAACATCGCCACGACGGCGCGCCGTCCCGATCCCGACACCGGGACCAGGGCGATCAGGAACACCACTGCGGTCGCCGCCAGTTCGGGCCGGATCAGGAAGCCGAGCCCGAAGACCGCCGCGGTGCCGAGGCGATGCCGGGTCGTCCATGCCCGGGGGTCGTCTGCGATCAGCAATCGCCACGACAGGCCGATCCAGGCGACGAGCAGGCCGGTTTCGAGTCCGGACGTGGCGAAGTCCCAGACCGGGGGCAGGGCGACCAGGACGAGGGCGCCGGCGGGGGCGAGGGTCCGGCCGGTCTCCGCGCGCAGCAGTCGACGGGTGCCCGACAGGGCGAGCCACAGCCCGGCGACCGACAGGGCCAGGCCCGCGTAGACGGCGACGCGGGCCGGATCGCCCGGGACCAACGCGTCGAGCAGCACCAGCAGCCACTGCCACAACGTGCCGGTCGACGTCTCCACGCGCTCGCCGGGGCTGTACACCGGACCGTTGCCGGCCAGGATCTGCCGGGCCGCGCGTACGTAGATCAACCCGTCGTCGGTGATCCACCGCCGGTGCCACCCCATGCCGGCCAGGATCAGCACCGGAAGAGCGATGGCGAGGTGGTCGAGGAGCCTGATTCGGCGGGCGAGGCCCCTCCGTGGGCCGGCGGCGGGCTCCGACGGCGCGGTGACGTCCGGGACCGCGTCGGGTGCCAGGGCGGGCGTGGTGGTGCCGGTCATGTCGTCCTTGTGTTCCGGGTCGGTGTTCCGCTTCGATGCTCCGGTTCGGTGGGTGGACGGCCGTCGGGGCGCTGTCGCGCCGGACCGCGTGCGTGTGCGAAGCCGGTCACGATCGAGGCGTCGAGGCGATCGACAACACGTGCGAGTCATTGACCCCGGCCGTCGGTTCGCCGGGCATGGTGTCGATGATGTCGCGTTTGGGCGCGGCCGTTGTCCCTGTGACGACCTCGATCGGGTGATTCTCACGGGGCGCGGGTCAGCACCGGGCGTGAGCCGAGCAGGGCCCGACCGTCGTTTGCCGGCTATTGCCGGGCCGGGACCGCGTCGATCGCGGTGGCTACCGCCTCGGGGGCGGAGATCATGGGGAGGTGGCGGGACTTGGGGATGAGCGTGGGGGGCGGGGCGCCTATGCGGTCGGCGGTTTCGGTGGGGGTCTTGTGGTCGAACACGTCGTCGTTCGCGCCGAAGACCACCGACTTGGGCATGGGCACGTCGCGCAGCCGCTGCAGGCGGTCGGCGGATATACCCAACACGCCCTCGCCGAGCATGCTCCACAGCGCGCCCTCGGCGCCCGCCACCTGGAAGGGCCGCCGCCACTGGTCGACCCCCGCGCCGTCGAGCCGAGGGCACTCCGGTCCGCACTGCGAGCCGTACACCTTCCGGATCAGCCAGTCCGTACCGAGCCCTATCCGCAGCAGGCTGGTGCGGAACGGGTCGATCAGCACGTACTTGAGCGCGGACGGCGGGCCGGCGCCGGTGTCGAGCGCGTCGCCGTCGAGGAGCATCATGCCCCCGATGCGCTCGGGCGCGCGCAGGGCCGCCTCCGCGACCATCGCGGCCCCGCTGGAGTGGCCCACCAGCAGCGGCCGTTCACCCGGACCACCCAGGTGCATCGCGTCGAGGAAACCCAGGAGTTGCCGGGTGAGGTGGTCGACCGTGTACGGCCCGCGCCGTTGGCTGTAGCCGTATCCGGTCAGATCGAGCGCGTAGACCCGGTGGTCGCGGGCCAGCAGCGTAGCCAGCCGCGACCAGGTGTCGACGGACTCGAAGGCACCGTGCACGAGGACGACGGGCGGCCCGGACGTGCCCCACGTCTGGTAGCGAGTACGGATGTCGGCCGCCTGTACGTAGGTCAGCCCTTCAGGCGGGTCGGCCCGGTCGTCGGTGAATGCGTTGTACGTGAACGACGCGAGCGTCACGGCGACCAGCGTCACGACGCAGGTCAACGCGATCCGTCGCCCCCAACGGCGAAGCCGCGACCGCGTCCGGGGCGGCGGGGTCCCGTCGGAGGGCGGGTCCGTGGCCTGATGGTCGGCGTCCGAGGGCGGGTCGGCCGTGGAGGCACCTACACCCGCCGCCGCCTCGGTCACCGTCGCGGTCGTTTGGGCGTCGCCCGGCCGGGCTTCGGTGGCCGAGCCGGCCTCGTCGCCCCGGCCGCCACCCTCCGCCCCGTCGGCGCCGGTGTCGGCGCCGACCTCGGGACCGGCTTCGTCGTCGGTGCCGTTCTCGGCTGGTCGGTGCTCCACAGCAGTTCCCCGTCGATGGTCGAAAGCGCCGGTACACGACCCGGCCCGGACGCGGCGGCGCACCGGGTGGGGCGGACGCCTCCGCCCACGCAGCCGCCCTGACGAGAACAACTCTCGCCCGCGCCCCCCGGCGCCCGCATCCGACGGGAGAAGGCTCCTCGCGTGCTCCGTGGGCGGCATGGCACAGCAAAGCCCATGCTCTCCCGGAAGTAGTCTTCACGCCGCACCGGGGCCGAGTCGCTGCGGCGGAGCAGGAATCAGGGACGCGGGTGGTCGCCGGTCGCCCCGTCGAGGAGTTCGCGCACGATGTCCATGTGGCCGGCGTGCCGCGCCGTGTCCTCGATCATGTGGATCAGGACCCAGCGCAGGGACACCGTATTGCCGTTCCAGGACGTGCCGACGTCGTCCAGGCCGAGTTCGCCGACGACCCGGTCGGCGGCGACCCGCGCCCGGCCGTAGAAGGCGACGAGGTCGGCCGTGGACTCGCTCGGCAGCACGGTCATGTCGTCTTCCGGGTCGAACCACAGCGGCTCGGTCTCGCGCCCGAAGGTCGTACAGAACCACCCGTACTCGACCGCCGCCAAGTGCTTGACCAGGGACAGCAGATTGGTCCCCGAGGGCGTCATCGGTCGCCGCAGCGCGTCGTCGTCGAGACCGTCGAGCTTCCACAGGACCGCATCACGATGCCGATCGAGACTGGCGAGCAGACTCTCCTTCTCGGCACCGGTGTAGGGCACGATTCTTGTCATCGACGGACCCTAACAGCGCACCCGGCGCACTTCGTGAGCCCCGCCCCGAACCGTCAGCCGAGGAAAAGCGGCAGCCGCGCGGCGAGATCGCCCAGTTCGGCCCGCTCCCCGTCCGTCGCCGCGCGCCGCCCGGTACCGATCAGCAGCGCGTCCCGGTCCGACCACGACGCAGGGAAGGAGGCCCCGGCGATCCGCTCCAGCAGCTCGCGGGTCCGGGCCAGTCCCTCGGCGGGCGGGTCCGCCGCGTCCGGGAGGTGTGCGATGAGGTCGAGGTGGTGCAGGGTCCACTCCAGGACGTACACGGACAGGTAGTCGGCCACGGTGAGCACCTGGTCCCGCGTACCGACGCGCAGCTCCGGATCCGCCAGTTCGGCCGCACGCCCGGCGGCCGAGCCCACGTCGTCGAGGTGGAACTTCAGCAACCCGGGATCCTGGTACGCGGCGGCCAGCCGAACCGTCAACGCGTCGAGCGGATCGTCACCGGTCGGTGGCGTCTCGGCGACCTCCCAATACGTCACCGCATCGCGCGTCGGCTCCGTGTCGGCGGGCGTCACGAGTGTGATCAGGACGTCCTGCGCGTCGATGACCAGGTGGCACACCAGGTCCTGCACCAGCCAGCCGGTACACCCCGACGGCCGGGCGAAGTCCTCGTCCGAAAGCTCGGCAACCGCCGCGCGCAACGCCGTCCACGAGCGTGAGAAGAGATCCACACGGGCACGCTAGTCCGCACCACGGCACCCGACAAACGCTTTTGCCCGGCGCGATACGGATCGGTCGACCGGGCCGTTCACCCGCACGGGTGCGTCGGTCGGAGCTGGGATTTCCCCGGGACATGTGCCCTGTGGGGCCGGGGCGGTCCGGTCGTGCGTATGCGTGATGCGGCGAGGGCGGCTTTTCTGGTGTGGGCGATCGGCCTCACCGAATGGGAGTGAACATGCGTACGACGACCGGGGCGGCGAAGAACACGCCGGGTGGCGAGGCGGGGGGCGGTGCCGGCGACGGGCGACGTCGACGCGCCATGTCGTGCCCGCGATGCCTGGGCGCGAGCGAGCGCTGTACCCACACGATCGGGGAAGCGACCGGCGTGATCGTCGTCGGCTCGGCACCCTCCCGGCCACCGCACCGGGCTTCCTGGACCCGCGCGGGTACGGAGCGGGGGCGCGGCCGCCGGCCCCGGTGAGAATCGACCACGGATCGACCGCGGATCGGCGCCGGCTAGACTGTCGGCGCCGATCCGGCACGCACGGCACGGGGCGGGGCGAGGGACGACGGAAGCGGGCGGATGTACATCGACGACCACGTGCCGGTCCACGAGTTGATGTCGATATCCGCCTACCAGCGCTACCGATTGCTCGCGGATCGACTGCACGCCACCCGGTTGTGGGCACACGAGGACGTCTTCGCCACGGTGTTCGCCGACGCCGCACGACTCGTCTTCGGGCGCGACGAACAGCACCGCGACGCCCGGCGGTTCGTCGACCAGACCTACGTCAACCTGATCACGAGGCCGGGCGACCTGGTCCTGCTGTGCCGGGCCGTTGCCGACGTTGAACTGCGCCTGGCCGTCGTGGAGGCCTATGTCCGGCACCCGCTGGTGTCCGACGACATCCTGTCCGCGATGGGTGCGTCGGGCGAGGTGCACCGCGAACTCCCGCCCGGGGGTTGGACCGAGGTCCCGATGTACCACCATGCGATCGCCCGCCTGCGAGCCGAGCCGGACCGGCGGTTCGACCTGCACGAGCTGACCCCGTTCGGCACCCGCCACGACCTCTCGGCCGCCGCCTCGGCGCTGCGTGCCGCGCTCGAAGCCGATCAACTCACCGACCAGGCGCGCGCATTGGTCCTGGAGTCCGCAATCGTGGACATCCCCAAGCCCGCCTACCACGAGGGCGACCGCGTCCGCGTCGTGGTCGACGATCGCAACCGCACACCCCACAGCGGTTCGATCCGGCACAAACTCTGGCACTACCGCGACCGCACCTGGTACTTCCTGCTCCGCACCGACACGGGCGCCAGGATCTCCAAACGCTACGCCGCCGGCGACCTGCGCCCCGACTGATCACCGGCCGGATCACATTCGGCGAAGCAGGCGGCCGGCATTCAGTCGAACAGGGACTCCTGTACGTCCCTCGGGGGGAGGAACTCCGGTTCGATCGGGGGCGGGTACGTGCCCGCGGTTCGGGCGAGGTCCTCCAGGGTGGACCAGCGGCGGCCGGCGATGCCCTCGCCGACGAGGGTGTGGAACAGGTGGGTCACGGCGTAGGCGTCCCAGGTGGCCGCGCGGTCCTGCGGCGGCTGGAGGCCGATGGCGCGCAGGCGGCCGTCCAGGGACTGCGGCGTGGCGGTGGGCCGGACGACGGCGGCCAAAGTCATCAGGTCCAGCACGACGCAGGACGCCAGGGCCGGGCAGTACGCGCGTTGTTCGCGGATGATCGTCGTCTCGGCGAACGGCGGGACCGCGATCAGCGCGTGCGGATGGTCGCCCGAGATCCGCCGGTCGATCGCGGCCAGCGCCTCGGCCAGGGATCCGGGCTCGGCCGGCGGGACGGGGGCCGTGATCGGCGCGGGGGGAGGGCTCCCGGGCCCGGGCGGTTCGATCACCGCGTGCGCCCGCCAGGAGACGAGGTCCCCGATCCCGTGATGCGCGAGGGCGGCCACCTCCACCGGCGCCGGGCGCTGCACACCCCGGGTCACCAACCGGAAGCGAAGCCCCACGAAGCGCACATCGGACAGTGCCGTCGTAGTCGCGTGTCCTGCCATGCGGGGAGTGTAGGCGCGCCGACCCCGGGAATCCCGAACCCCCGACGGCACAGGCGTTTTGCGGTTGCTGCTCAGACCACGGCCGCCTGGATGGTGAGGGTTCCGGCGGCGGTGTCGAGGGCCGCCTCGGTGCCGAGCGGAATCGTCGGCGGGTGGGGGCCGTGCCCGGCGGGGATGCCGCCGAGGACGGGGATGCCCAGCGGGCCCAGTCGGTCACGCGGGACGTCCACGATGCCCCCGTCCGCCCAGGGTCGGGCCGTCGGCGTCCCGCTCGAAGCCGAGGATTGCCCGAGCACCTCGCCGCGCAGACCGTCCAGGGCTCCGCTGCGGGCGAGTTGGGGTGAGTGCACGATCGACCTCACCCAGTCCCGTGCCTCGTTGGTGTTCGAGGAAGAGGATGGTTCCGTCGAGCGCGGGCAGCCCGGCCCCGGCCTCGGTGCGGATCGCATCGAGGTTGCCGCCCACCAGGACGCCGACCGCGGTGCCCCCGAAGGTGATCGGGGCGGTGACCTCGGTGGGGTCCCGGTGCAGGGTGACCGGCGTGGTGGTGGTCAGCGCGGTCGCCGAGGCGGGGCCGCACCGGTTCGCGGGTGGGTGGACCGGCGGGGGAGACGACGCGTACCCGATCGCCGGGGTGTAGGCGTGGGGGCGGACGGTTCGTCGCGGGTTGTTGGTGGTGGTCACGGTGGAAGCCTTCTATAGGCGGCTTCGGGGTGAGTGGGAGGGGTGGGGGGCCGGCGGGGGTGGAGGGCGTGGCCGGTGACGAGTTCGGAGGTGATTCGGAACCATGCCTGGTGGGGGTCGTGGGGGATGGGGAGTAGGTGGTTCAGGCGGGTGAGTGTGGTGGGGTCGTCGATCCGGGAGGCGTGGCCGGTGATGGTGCCGGCCCAGCCGGTGTGTGCGGTGGGGTCGATGTGGTCGGTTTGGAAGGCGACCACCGTGCCGAGGGCGGCCTTGGCGAGGGGGGAGTCGGGCGGGGTGCGGAACACCACGCATTCCCGGTCGAGGGCGAACGGCACCACGTGGACGGCCGGGAGGGCGCCTTCGCTGACAATGACGCGCCCCATCGGTTCGCTTGCCATCAGGCGGAGGGTTTCGCGGCGGCCGAGGGGGTGGCTCGTGGGTGGGGGCTTGCTCATGGCTCAACTTTCGAACCGGGCGCGGGCGTGGCACAGGGCCGAACGGCCCTGAGCCCGCGCTGTCGAGCGCTGCGGTACCACGTGCCGCGCCGCCGGGAGCCGGACGCCCCGCGAGGCCGTCAGGGCAGCGGTACGCGCCATTCGAGCTGTGCGCCGCCGTCGGGTGCGGGGCCGAATGTGCAGGTTCCGCCGAGGGTTTCGGCGCGTTCGCGCATGTTGGCCGGGCCGCTGTTGCGGGTTGGGGTGGGTGGTGGGCCGATGCCGTTGTCGCGGACGCGTATCCATACGTCGGTTCCGTCGGTTTCGACGTGTACTTCGGCGCGGGTGGCGTGTGCGTGGCGGGTGGTGTTGGCGAGTGCTTCGCGCAGGACGGCGACGAGGTGGACGGTGACGGGTTCGGGGACGGTGGTGTCGAGGAGGCCGTCGACGCGCAGGGTGGGGGCGAAGCCGAGGGTTTGGGTGGCGGTGTCGACCTCGCGGAGGCAGCGGGAGCGTAGTCCGGTGGTGGTGTCGCGGTCGCGGGCCTTGAGGGAGAAGATCGTGGAGCGGATGACCTTGATGGTGTCGTCGAGGGCGTCCACGGCGGTTTCGACGCGCTCGAGGGCTTGGGGGTGGTCGATGAAGCGGGTGGCGCTCTGGAGGGTCATGCCGGTGGCGAAGAGTCGTTGGATGGCGAGGTCGTGCAGGTCGCGGGCGATGCGGTCGCGGTCCTGGAACACGGTCAACAACTCGGCGTCGCGGCGTCGTTCGGCGATCTCCAGGGCGAGTGCGGCGTGGTCGGCGAAGCCGGTGACCATGCGCAGCACCGCGTCGGACAGTGGGGGGCGTTCGGCGCGGTTGGCGACCTGGAGCACGCCGCGGATGCTGTCGGGGGTGCCGAGCGGCAGCAGGAACGCCGACCCCAGATCGGGCCCCACCGCGCCGGCGACCACGGCGCCGGGGTCCTGGCTGAGGTTGTTGGTGACGATCGTCTCGCCGGAGCCGAACACCTTGCCCATCAGGGTGCTCTCCCCGGACAGGACCAGTCCGTGGATGCCGTCGGCGAGGGGTCCGGAGGCGGCCTCGACGACGAGGTCGTCGCTGCCGGGCACGGGCACGGCGAGGGTGACCAGGTCGGCGTCGGCCATCTCCCGGATGGTGGCGGTGAACGAGCGCAGCACCTCGGCGGGGGGCTGACCGGACAGGAGGCTGCGGGTGAGGTCGGAACTGGCGGTGAGCCATCGCTCCCGGCGGCGCACGTCGTCGTACAGACGGGCATTGTCGATCGCCACGCCCGCGGCGGCGGCCAGGGTGCGCAGAACGGCCTCGTCGTCCTCGTCGAAGTCCGCGCCACCGCGCTTCTCCGTGAGATAGAGGTTCCCGAAGACGGTGTCACGGATACGGATCGGCACACCGACGAACGTGTTCATCGGCGGGTGACCGGCGGGAAAACCGAACGAGTCGGGGTGTTCGGAGAGATCGTGCAACCGCAGCGGATGCGGATCGCGAATGATCAGACCGAGGATCCCACGCCCGGTCGGGAACGGACCGATGCGCAAGATCGTGGCGGGATCCATACCCACCGGCAGGAACCGGGCCAGTCGTTCCTCGTCACCGATCACACCGAGAGCACCGTACTCGGCGTCCACCAGCGACACCGCCGACTCCACGATGCGACGCAGGACGGTCTCCAGATCGAGATCACTGCCCACCGACAGCACGGCCTCCAGCAGCCCGTTCACCCGATCCCGAGCCGAACGCACCACCTCCACATGCGCCTGCAACTCATCCAACAACTCATCCAGACGCATCCGCGGCAAAGCCGGCCGCTGCTCCGACGCCACAACCTCTCCCCACCATCGATGATCCGTCGAAAACGCTTTCTCGGGACCATCGTGTCAAACCGGGTCGAGGGTGTGGCCGCCGCGTCCGGTCGGCCCGGCAGGCGACGGGATCCGGTCAGGCGATCGGGACCAGCAGCACCGGTGCCTTGGAGTGGTGCAGCAGCGCGTGGGTGACGCGGCCGAGGTTGGGTCCGAAGCGGCCGTGGCGGCGGTGGGCGGCCAGGACGACCAGCTCGGCCTCGTCGCCGGCGGCGAGCAGCGCGTGGGTGGGGATGTCGCAGACGATCTGCTCGGTCAGCGGTACCTGGCGATAGCGGTTCATGACGGGTTCGAGGGCCGCGGCGAGGGTGGCCTCGGCGGTCTTGCGGCCATCGTCGCCGACCCACAACGGGGCCGCGTAGGGCGCGGCGGGCGACATCGGGGGTGCCCACGCGTGTACCGCGCGCAGTGCCACGCCGCGCGCCTGGGCAGCGGCGAACGCGGCCTCGACGGCGGGGGCGCAGTCGATGCCGGACACCCCCACGACGACCGTGCCGGGTGCGTCCAGCGGGACGTTTGAGTGCGGCGCGCGGACCACCAGGATCGGGCAGCGCGCGGCGGCGGCGACGGACAACGACACCGAACCCAGCAACAGGCCCACGAAGCCGCCCAGTCCGCGACTGCCGAGGACGACGAGCGCCGCGCGGTCGGTGGCCTGCTCCAGGGTCGGCACGATGCGGGCGAGTGCGACCGTGGTGACGATCGCCAGGTCCGGATGGCGCAGCCGGGCCCGCTCGGCGGCCGTTCGGACCAGGGATTCCGCTTCCTCCCGCAGTTCCGCCGCCGACTGGTCCTCCTCGCGGTCCGGCGCCCGGTCGACGACGTGCAGCACCTCCAGCGGCACGCCTCGGAAGGCCGCTTCGTCGGCGGCCTGTTCGACGGCGAGGTCCGCGAGCCCGGATCCGTCGACGCCGACGACCACGTGGTCGCGCAGGGGCGCGCCGTTGCGCTCGGGGGTGGGGACGGGCGAGGGGTTGTGGTTCATGGACTGCTCCCGAGTCGGGTGGGGTAGGGGTATGCGCCCGTAAGGTTGGTGACGCGGCCGGTCCGGCGAAGTCCCGGCTCTCGTCCGGGGGTTCGCGTCGCAGTGGCCGCCGGGGCACGATGTCGTCGCTCGTCCCGTGCACCCATGCGTACCCCCTTGCCCGCAGGTGAAGAGTCGCCGACGGCATCGGCGTCCTCGGCCGGACCCGTCGAGCATGGCGGCGATCCGGCCGGCCCGGCAGGGCCGCAATACCCGGTCCCCAGGGCCGTTCGGCCAGGGTCATCGCTCTCGCCGGGTGCGCCCCGCCGCTCGCGGTCGCCGATCAAGGTCTCTCGGCCCTGGTGGTTTCGGGACCTCCGGCCCTGTCGGGCGCGGTTCGCCCCGCGCAGAATGAGCACGACGCCGACCCGACCGGGTGGCGCCTGTTCGTCATCGTCGGGGAGCACACACCATGGAAGCCGGGTCCACCACCGAAGTCGTCGCCGGAGCGCGCCTGCCCCGCGACACCGGTGCCACGCGAACTTCCGCGCCGGGGCGGGTGACCGGACAACCGGGCGAGACGATCCGGGTGTTCCTCCTGGACGACCACGAGATCGTCCGCCGCGGCCTGGCCGATCTGCTCGGCGCAGAGGGCGACATCGAGGTGGTCGGCGAGTCGGCGTCGGCGGCGGAGGCGACCCGCCGGATACCGGCGCTGCGCCCGCATGTCGCCATCCTGGACGGCCGGTTGCCGGACGGCAGCGGGATCGATGTGTGTCGTGCGGTGCGTTCGTCGTTCCCGGAGATCAACGCGTTGATCCTGACCTCGTACGACGACGAGGACGCGCTGTTCTCCGCGATCATGGCCGGCGCCGCGGGCTACGTCCTCAAGCAGATCCGGGGCAACGATCTGGTGCGCGCCGTCCGGGAGATCGCAGCCGGCCGGTCGCTGCTGGATCCGGCCAGTACCGCGAAGGTCCTGGAACGTGTGCGTACCGGAAACCGCGAGGACTCGCTCGTCGCCACCCTCTCCGACCAGGAACGGCGCACCTTCGACCTGGTCGCCGAGGGCTTGACGAACCGCCAGATCGCCGAGCGTATGCATCTCGCGGAGAAGACCGTCAAGAACTACGTCTCCACGATGCTCCACAAACTCGGCTTCGAACGCCGTGTCCAGGCGGCGGTCTTCGCGGGCACCCTGGCCCACCCGGCCGCACCGTCACCGGAGGTGACGCGAACTCCCGGGCGCGGGTGACGGCACCGCCGAAGCCGCGTTCGAGGGCCGGGTCCCGCCGTTTCAGGGCCTGCGGCCGCGGAAGGTGCGGCGCAGGTCGTCCACCCAGGCGTCGGGGTTCTCCCAGGGGATGAAGTGGCCGCCGTGGTCGTGCGCGTTGACGTTGACGTGGTTGAACCACGCGGCCTGCGGGCCGGTTTCGAACGCCCGGACCCGCTCGGCGGCGGTGTGGATGCCGGGCGGGTTCTCGTAGGTGACGAGGGTGACGCCGACCGGGGCCGGTACGATCGGGGTGCGGTCGTGGGCGGGGGTCCACGGATGGCGGTTGGCGTTGGCGTAGTAACGCATCGACGTGGCGATGGAGTTGTTCACCCAGTAGATCGTGGCGTGGGTGAGCAGGTCGTCCTTGGAGAAGACCGACTCGATGTCGCCGCCGTTGTCGCTCCAGGCGTTCCAGCGCTCCAGCAGCCAGGCGAGCAGTCCGGCGGGCGAGTCGCTCAGCCCGTGGGCCAGCGTGGCGCCGTCGAGCATGTGCACGGCGAGGTGGGTTGCCCAGCGGTGGTCCATCTCGACGATGCGGGCGCGGACTTCGGCGGGCTGGTCGTCGGTGAGGGGCCGGTTCCGGGCGAAGTCCCAGGCGCGGGGGCCGGTGAAGAAGTCGAGCGGCAGGCCCGACCCGATGTGGATGCCGTACAGCCGGTCGGCGTACTTGTGGCCGAGTTGACTGGAGACGAGCCCGCCGATGTCGCAACCCCCGGCGGCGTACTTCTCGTATCCCAGGGTCCCGGTCATCAGGGTGTGCCAGAGGTCGGAGACCTTCCAGAAGTTGACGTCGGGAAAACCGGTGAGCGGGCCGGGGAAACCGAAGCCGGGCAGCGACGGCACGATGACCTCGAACGCGTCGGCGGGGTCGCCGCCGAACGCGGCCGGGTCGGCGAGCGGGTCGATCACCTTCGACCAGTGCCAGAACGTCCACGGCCAGCCGTGGGTGAGGATCAACGGGATCGGGCGGGGGCCGCGGCCGGGTTTGCGCATGAAGTGCACCGGGACACCGGCGACGCTCACCCGGTAGTGCTCGTGGGCATTGATGGCGGCCTCGGCCTTGCGCCAGTCGTAGCCGTTTTGCCAGTGGGCGACCAACTCGCTCAGATAGCCGTCCGGGACGCCGTAGGACCAGTCCTCGTTCCCCTCGTCCAGCGGCGCACGGGTCAGCGCGAGACGGGCGCGCAGATCGTCGAGGACCTCGTCGGCGACGTGGATCGGGGTGGGCTCCAGGGGGAAGGCGCGCGAGGTCGTCATGGCGTGGTTCCTTACCGGGCGGGGGAAGCGAGCTCCGACGATGGGATGTTTCCACATTCGCCCCGGGGTCGTGTCGGGCGGCCGGGACGGTTGGGGCGGGGTACGGATGGGAAGCGCGCCCGGGTGTGTCCGGGCGTGGGCGGCCGGCTGTGAGGCCGCTCACACCGTGTCACAGCCGGGCCGGGTGTCTTGTCCTGGAGGGCGTGACGAACACACGGCGGCCTTCGGTGCCGACCATCGCGTGCGACTACCCTGCGGACGTCGCACGGAGGCGTCCCCGACGGGAAGGCATGGACATGAGCGGTGATGAGCCGGGCGGGAGGGGTTCCGTGAGGGGAGCGGTGAGTGGAGCGCTGGACGAGACGGGCGCGATCGGATACCGGCCGCTGCTGTTCTCCATCGCCTACGGGATGACCGGCTCCGTGGGTGACGCCGAGGACATCGTCCAGGACGCGTTTGTGGGCCTGACGCGCGCCTGTCAGGCGGGTACGACGATCGTCGAGCCGAAGGCGTACCTGACGACGGCGGTGACGCGCCTGGGCATCAACCACCTGCGCTCGGCGCGGGTACGGCGGGAGACGTACGTGGGGGACTGGCTGCCCGAACCGGTCGTCACCTCGGCCGAGGCGCCGGGACCGGCCGAACACGCCGAGCTGGCCGATTCGTTGTCGATGGCGTTTCTGGTGCTGTTGGAATCCCTGTCGCCGGTGGAGCGGGCGGTGTTCATGCTGCGCGAGGTGTTCGGACACGGCTATCCGGACGTCGCACGGATCACCGGCAAGACCGAGGTGAACTGCCGGCAGATCTTCACGCGCGCCAAACAGCGCATCGCCGCCGCCGGAGAGGCGGGAGAGAGCGCACAGCCCCCGGCGCGGCGGGCTGAGGGCGCGGAACTCGCACGCCGATTCTTCGACGCCGCCGGAGGCGGCGACCTGGACGCGCTGCTCGACATGCTCGCGCCCGACGTCGTCTTCCACGGCGACGGCGGCGGCAAGGCACGCGCCCTCGGTCGGCCGATGACCGACCCTCGGCGGGTCGCGCAACTGCTGGTCGGCGGCCTGCGCCGGATCCGGAAGCTCGGGGCGTCCCTGCACCCGGTCCTGGTCAACGGCAGACCGGGTGTGGTGTTCCACGACGCCGAGGACCGCGTGCTCAGCGTGGTCGAACTGGACATCGCCGACGGCATGATCCGGGCGATCCGCTCGGTGGCGAACCCGGACAAGCTCGCCCACCTCGGCCCGGTGTCGGATGTGGGCCTGCTGCCGACGGACTGACCGGGGCGGGCTACGTGTCGTGTGGGCCGGGACCCGGGCTCGCCCGGAAGTCTTCGCGTGGTCGGGGAAGTCGGGCCCCGTCGACGTTCCACGCGCGGGGAAGCGCCTCGTCGCAGACCGCGCAGACGTAGTGCCGATCGCGCACGATGTTGAGCTGCCGACAGGAGGGGCAGCGGCGGAAGACCACCCCGTGGGTGAAGCCGCCCGGGTGCGCGATCCCGGCCCGGGTCAGCGCGCCGGCGACGGCCGGCCACGAGCGGGGGTCGGGGCAGTAGCCGGTGGAATCCGAATCCCCCGTCACGCCCGGCAGATGCAGAAGGGGTGGCCCGCCGGGTCGGTAAGGACCCGCGTCTTGGCGGCGTCATGGGGCTGGTGGTCCGGCTTACCGGCGCCCAATTCCAACAGTCGGGCCTCGGCCTCGTCCAGGTCCACGACGTCGAAGCACAGGTGCAACTGCTGGGGAACCTTCTGTCCGGGCCAGTCGGGTGCCCGGTAGTCGTCGACGCGCTGAAAACCGATGAAGAGCCCGTCCTCGCGGTTGAGCCCCGCGAAGTCGGCATCCGACTTCGGGTGCGGTTCGAAGCCCGTCGCCTCCTGGTAGAAGGCCGCCAACGCCGGTGGATCGGGGCAATCGAGCGTTATCGCGACCAACTTCATCTGCGGGGACATGGCGCCTCCGGACCCATCACGTCACCGGACTCTCGTGACGTCCACCCTAGTGTTCCGGTGCCCGGCCGCCTGATCGTCGTGGTTGCGAAGGAACGACGACGATCAGGGCGGTGGGCGGCATCGGCAGAGTTTGCGGCTTCGGCTTCGGCCTCGGCGCGCCTGCGTGTGCGTTCAGGGCTATTGGAAGTGGTGGGCGTTCTCCGCGAGGAAGGACTCCAGTGTGCGTGGGGGGCGGTTCAGGAGGGTTTCGACCGTTCGGGTCGGGGACTCCGGGTGGGTGATGGCCAGTTGTTGGATCTCGACGATGTGGTCGGCGAGCCAGGCGGGGAGGCCGGCGGTGGTGGTCAGGGTGGTGTGCATGGCCTCGGTCGGCAGGTCGATGTAGCGGATCGGGCGGCCCAGAGTGCGCCTGAACAGGTCGGCCAGCTCGGGGTTGGTGTACGTGCGGTCGCCGGTGAGGGTGTACGTGTGGCCGGCGAGGTCCGGGCGGGTCAGGATCTCGGCGGCCACATCGCCGATGTCGCGGCAGTCGACGTAGTTGCAGGGGGCGTTGCCCATGCTGCCCAGGAACACGCCTTCGGCGGCGATCGACGGGGCGAGGGTCAGCAGCTTCTGCATGAACGCGTACGGCCGGAGCACGGTGTGCGCCATGCCTGTGTCGCGCAGTGCCTGCTCGATGATGTGGTGGCCGCGTGAGACGGCCACCGGCGAGTCCGAAGTGGCCTCCGGGGCCGAGAGTTTGACGACGTGTCGGATGCCGGTTGCGGCTGCGACGGAGATCGCGCACGTCTCGTGGGCCACCTGCGCCGGGCTGTTGGCCATGGCGAGGAACAGTTGGCTTGCGCCGTCGAATGCCTTGCGCAGCGAATCCGGGTCCGCCGCGTCCGCGCCCCGCACCTCCACCAGCGCGCGGGCCGGCCCGTCGAGGCGCTCGCGCAGCGCGTCCGGGTCCCGGCTCAGCGCGCGGCTCGGAACGCCGAGGGCGACCAGGCGGTGGAGAAGTGCGCTTCCGGTGGTCCCGGTCGCGCCCATGACGACGATCATGTCCGTGCTCCTTGTGCCGTGGGTGAGTGGTGCCGTTGGGCGCCGCGCCAGCGCCAGGTGATGATGGTGGTGGCCAGGGCCGCCGACAGCGGCAGGTCCAGGCGCAGCCGCTCCGGCCAGTTCCCGTGGTGCGGGATGATCCGCTCCGGCACGTGGCCCCCGACGAACCAGCCGACGCACGCCGCGAGGGCGGTGATCGCCGGCGCCAGGACGACGGTCGGGATCACCCGGGGGGTCGAGGTCAGCCAACTCCGGCCCGGCCCGCGCCGTTGCAGCCAAGAGCCGACGAGTGCGGCCACGATCGCCGAGGTCCCGGCGATCGACGTGCAGGCGGCGATGGTCAACTCCTGCTGCCCGGTTGCCACGCCGCCCGCTCCGGCCATCAGGGCGGGGGCGAGGTAGGCGACCAATACCTCCCGCCACAGCGTGAAGCGGGGTGGGCCGGCGCCACGTCCGGTGGAACGTCCATGCCTCATGGGGATATCGATCTCCGTTTCGGGGTCGCCATATAATTAGCTCCCTAACTATATGGGCGAAGAAAAGGCCACCCAGGTCATCGCACTCACGTGACGACAACCTTGGGACGGCGCACCTGCATGACGGGTGGTAAGTGGTGAGTGACGGTGGGTGCTACTCCGCCGTCAGCGCCGGAATCCCCCGGACCACACGACCGAGCAGATCCAGGAACACGGTGCGCTCCTCGGCGTCGAGCGCGCTCACCATCTCCTGGAGTCGGCCGAAGTGCGTCGGGGCCAACTCGCGCATCTTCTGCGCCCCCCGCGCGGTCAGTACGACCACGGCGGAGCGGCCGTCCTCGGCGGACGGTCGGCGCAGCACCAGTCCCTCCCGCTCGAGGCCGCCGAGCAGTCCGGTCACCGTTGCCCGGGTGACCCCGAGCGCATCGGCGAGGCCCGAGGGGGTCATCTCCCCGTCGGCGTCCTCGAGGGCGGCCAACAATCGATAGCGGCCGGCCGACAGGCCGAATCCGGCGAAGTGCGCCTCGACCGCCTGCCCGAGTCGTGCCCCGGCCGCCAACAATCGCACGGCGACCAGTACGGCCTGCGGGTCGGCGTCGAGCCCGTAGCGCCGGATCTGGCGGGCCGCCTGATCGAGCGTGGGGGTTTCCTCGGGCAGTGGATCGTGGTGCATGGAAAGTAGTATGGCCCCTAACTATTCACTCCGTCAACACGCCCTCCCGTGGTGCGGGCAAGGACCCGGGTGGCGAAGGTTTCGACGGCGTCGACGACGGCCTCGAAGCGCGGGGAGCGGAACAGGTCGAACGCGTGCAGGGCGCCCGGGAGTTCGGCGTAGACGACGGGGTTGCGGGAGCCGGCTTCGAGGGGTCGGGCGATCTCGACGGGGACGATGGTGTCCAGGGTGCCGTGGGCGGACCCGGCCTGGCCGCGGCGGCGGGACTGGACGACCCGGACCGATTCGTCGCCGACCTCTGGGACGCCCTTGTCGACCCGGGCCCGGGGGCCGCGCCCGGGGCAACCACCCCTTCTGCCTGACCCGACACGGTCGACGCGCGCTACGGCTGCGGCGTGGTGCGCGCCCAGACGAGGGAGCGCAGGGAGAACCAGGTCAGGAAGGCGGCGAGGGGGAGTTCGACGAAGTAGGCGAGCAACATGGCCTGGAGGTATTCCAGCTTGGGGGCCGCCGACATGTAGTCGAACCACGCGTCCAGGGCGAGTACGGCCGCCGCCGCTGCCGCCGCCGGGCTGGTGGCGATGTGGCGGCGGGTGATCAGCCGGGCGAGGCAGACCAGCATGCCGATCTCGATGAGGTCGAGGCCGATCCACGAGTTGTCGAAGTCGCGGTTGCCGGCGTCGCCGCGAAGTTCCGCGATCAGCACGCCGATCCAGGCGACGAGCACGATCGCGCACACGACGAGTATGCGGGGCAGTCGGTCCGCGACCTTGTCGAAGGAGAGATCGCGGGCGGGATTCAGCCGTGGAAAACGGCGCAACAACGCGTATCCGGCGGCGAGGCAGCCGAGTGTCCACAACAGGCCCATGATCACGTGAGTGTAGTTCGCAGGCGCAGGCCGGCCCGCTCGGCCCAATGGGTTGCTCCCGTCGGTCCCCGGAGTGCCGGCCCGGATGAATGAATCCCGGTGTGGGCGATATCGCGGTCGAGGTGGCGGGGTATGCGGCTCACGACCTTTGTGCACAGTCGTCAGGATCGGGAGTATGCCGTGGTGGTTGCGCCGTGGGATCATGCCGCGTCCGGTTACAGCATGGTTGGGGACCCGTTCGGATCGGCGACCGACGGCGTCAAGGACCACTCCGTCCCCCGCTACATCGCGGCGATCGAAAAGAACCTGACCCCGGCGGACAGGCGGGCATAGGCGGCCCACCCCCTGTCCGGAACGCCCCGACCCGCCCACCCGGGTCGGGGCGCTCGGCGCGGGCCCATCCGCCGAGGGCGGCCGTCGACCGACCCGGGTGGGCCCAGCCCCGACTCCGGATCGACGTGTGGGGCTGTGGTCGTCCGGGTGGGCAACGTGCGAGTGCCCCGAGCGGGGACGTGGAAGACGCCGTTGCCGTGGCTCGCCGGGACGTTCGGCAGGATCTCGTCACCGGGGGTGGTTTCGGGGCACGCGTGCCGGGCAGCCGGGTGTGGGTGTTGGGTGGGGGCGCTGACAGACTGGGCGGCGGGCGGTGGCGGGATGACGGTTTGCGCGCCCGACACCGGTGGGGAGCCAAGGGGGCGAAGGATCGTGCTGAGCAGGGCCGTCTCGACGCTGTGGCGGCATGCCGATCCGGACCGGGTGATCCGGCTCGTCGCGCGTTGCGATCCGGCCGAACGCGGGCGGGTGCTTGCCGAGTTGGCGGATGTGCCGGGCGTGGTCGAATACGCGCTGGCGCACGGCGACCGGAGCGATCATCTCGCGCTCGCCCGATACGATCGGCAGCGGCGGTCCGTACTGGCGGACCTGGTCGCGCTCGACGACCCCGAGGTGGATCGGCAGGTCTTCGTCAATCCGCGCGCCGACACCCGCATCCGGCGCCGGATCCTGAGCCGCGACCGGCCACCGCACCCCGAACTGCGCGAGATGTTGTCGACGACGCGGACCCGGCCGTACATCCTGGCCCTGGTGTACGCGCGCGAGGCCCGGTTGATCCGGCACGCGCTGGCCGTGCTGGGTCGGCAGCCGAACCGGGCCGTCGTCGAGCGGGCCCGGCTCCAGGCCTTCGTCGGGCTATGGCGGGCCGAGGGGCCGGAGGCGGTGCTTGCCGCGCTGTCCGTGCGGAACTACCGCACCCGGGTGGTCGCCCCGCTCGTGCGCGCGGCCTTGGACGCGCCCGAGGGGCTGATGTTGCTGGAGGTCGGGGCGTGCGCCGACGCGGACACCGACGAACTGATCGGGCTGCTGCGGTCCCCCGGCCTGCGCCGCGCCGAGGCACGACACGTACTCTCGCTCGCGGCCACGCCGCCGGACTGGAACGCGCTGCGGCGGGCCCACCGGCGGACCCCGTTCGCGCCGATCGTGGCCGCCGCGCTCGCCGGCACCGAGGGTTGCCCGCCGGACGCCGTCGTCGAGTTCGACGCCACCCTCGACCACGCCAATCGGCCGCTCGAACGCGCCCTGCTGGAACACGTGGTGACGCCG
The DNA here is from genome assembly GCF_044334985.1 of Embleya sp. NPDC020630. Lineage (NCBI taxonomy): Bacteria > Bacillati > Actinomycetota > Actinomycetes > Kitasatosporales > Streptomycetaceae > Embleya > Embleya sp. NPDC020630. Next base: position 217,482 of record NZ_JBIRUB010000006.1, on the reverse strand, counting down.
GAGCACTTCCTGCACGCGGGCCGGCCCGCGTGGGACGTGTTGCGCTCGGTCGACGACTTCTGCCCCCGCTCGGCGCAGGCCGCCGCGTTCGGCCCGCTCGTGACGGGGCTGCGGCCGCTGCTGCCGGACGACGTGGAGGGGTGGCTGCGGCTGGCCCGGGTGGGGCCGGAGTATCCGGGCACGGTGTACGAACTGCTGCGCCACGTCCGGGAGTCGGGTGGGGTGGATGGGGACGACGGGATCGGGAGGGCTCCGGTGGTCGGTGCCGATTCGGCCGCGCGACCTCGGCCACCGGTGGGGCCGCCCGAGCTGCTCCGGGGCGCCCCCAGCCCGCTGTCGCTGCTGCTGTCCCGGGTCGATCCGGAACTGGTGGCCGAGGTGGTCGCCGTGCTCGAACCGGCCGACCTGCTCGCGTTCGGCGCCGGCCGGCACACCCTGGCCCCGCCGGTCGCGCTCGCGCTCATCGGCCGCGGGCTCGGGGAGTTCCCGTACCGGCTCGCCCGGCGGATCACCGCCCGCGGCGACGCGCTCCAGGCGCTGGCGGCGATCGACGACGAACTCCCCGCGCACGTCCGCAAGTCGCTCGAGGACGCCGACGAGGGCATCTGGTACTTCGATTCCCACCGCGGCCGAACCCACTACCGGGTCGAGGGCCGTGCCTCGGCGGCGGACCTGGCGACATGGCCGGCTCCGGAAGTGCTGCACGCGCTGCCTGCTCGTGTGCCCGCCGCCCTGTGGGCAAGGCTGGCCGAGGACCCGGGCCCGATACCCGCGCCGGCCCGTGATCCGGCGGTCGTCGTCGCCGCGTACCACCCGGACTGCCCCGAGGCGCTGCTCCCGACGCTGATCCGCCGTCAACCGGGCTTCTTCTCCCACGGATCGATTCGATCGCCCGCCGTCGCGCGCGCCCTGATCGCCGACCCCCCGGTACGCGATCTGCCCATCTGGGAAATCGGCGACCTGCTGTACGACGGCCTGCTCACCCCCGGCGAGATCCTGACCGGAGCCCGGCCGGCCGCACCCGCCCTGGTCGTCTGCCACGCGTACGCCCGCGACCTGGTCCGAGGGCACCTGCGCGACGACGACGCCTGGACGGTGGCCGCCAACCTGCTCCGCGACTTCACCGGGACACCGGCGGAACTCCTGGCCACGGCGGTGGCGATGACGTCGTGACGGGCTGACGCACCCGCGCGGCCGGCCGATCGCCCGGGAGCTGCGACATGTGGCAACTCCCGGGCGACCGGCTGGTGTTCAGGAGGTGCCGCGGAGGCCGTCTGTTGGATGGAGATGGCGATCAGGACAAGGACAGCGCCGAGGATCCGGCGGCCGTCGACGTGTTCGCCGTGGAGCAGCACGGCGAGGACGGTGGCGGTGAGCGGTTCCAGGAGCACGGCGATCGTGCCCGCGCCGGGGCCGGCACGGTGGAGTCCGGCGAAGTAGCCGGTGTAGGCGGCGGCGGTCGGGAACAGGCCGAGGAAGAGCAGGGCGCCGAAGGTGTCAAGGCGGACCTGGAAGGTCATCCCGGACACGAGGCCGGCGGGCAGGAGCAGGGCCGCTCCGGCGAGGAAGCTCAGGCCGGTGGAGGCGACGCGGTCCAGGCCGGCGGGTTGTTCGCGGCGATCCAGGGACAGTATGGCGAAGCCCGCCGCGGCGAGCAGGGCCAGTGCGGCGCCCGCCACCCGATGGCCCCCGGCGGTGGGTGAGCCGAGCAGGAGGACCAGGCCGCTCGCGGCGGCGACGAGGGTGCCGACGGCACGGCGCGAGGGCCGCCGCCGGTCGAGAAGCGCGGACCCGACGGTCACCATGACGGTGACGCCGACCATGGTGGTCAGCGTGGCCAGACCGACGGAAGTGGCCGCCACCGCACCGAAGTACGCGGCCTGGAAGACGGCGAGCAACAGGCCGGCGGCCGCGATCCGGGACCATGCGGCCCGGCCGCGCGGAAGGACTCCGAGGCGACCGCCGGCCGCGGCGTAGGCGGTGATCAGGATGCCGCCGAGCAGCAGGCGGTACGCGGCGACGGCCAGTGGACTCAGCCCCGCGCGGGAGGCGAGGAGGGAGCCGGCGAGGCCGCCGGTGCCCCAGAGCAGGCCGGCGAGGATCAGCAGGCCGGTGCCGCCACGCGGGTTGCGGGCGGCGGCCGAGGAGGATGCCGGCAGGAACGACGATGAACGTGCGGACATGGGAAAGCTCCGACTTCGACGTGGACGAGGACAACGTCGGAGCGGGGTGTCAGCGCTTCAATGCGGATCGCTGCACATCGGGCAGCACCGAATGGGGCCTCGGCGGCAACGGCCTGCCGGACCCGAAAGACGCCCCGCTCAGTGGCGGGGCGGCGGGGTGATGACACGATGGCGATGCACGAGGATCACCGTATCGTGCACGCACGCGTCGGTACACGGCACGGTTCCGGTCATCCGCGTGCGGGCGAAGTGCCTTGCGGACGCCGCAGTTTGTGCCATGCCGTGCCGTGCCCTTCCTGCGCCCCGTGGGCCGCTGTCGGCGACGGCCGGGGAGGGTGGCGGCCTCCTCGCTACCCGGCCGCCCAAAACGTCGCGCCCGGGGATTGGGGGGCGCGCCCGGGTTTTCCGGCCCCTCGGCTCACGCGTCGTCTCGGTCCGGGGTCGTTGTGTCGGCAAGATCGGGAAGACCGGGAACACCGAGAATGCCGAGGAACGCGCTTGCCGCCGCAGTGCGGGCGAAGCGGCTCCAGATGACGTATTCGACCCGCGCCGGCGCGTCCGCGATCTCCAGCGTGACGACGCCGGCGAAGCGCGGCGCGTAGGCGGCCGGCAACATCGCCACGCACAGGCCGCGGCCGACCAGGCGGGGGATGAAGTCGGTGGTGGTGATCTCGAAGGCGACATCGCGGGTGAGCCCGGCCGCAGCGAAGGCCTGGTCGGACTGGACGCGTCCGGCCGTCCCGGCCGGGAGGTCCACGAACACCTCGGTGGAGAGCCGGTGCAGGTCGACGGTCGACGCGCCGGCGAGCGGGTGGTCGGGGGCGACCATCGCGACGAGGTGGTCGCGGCCGAGTTCGTGGGCGGCCACACCCTGGGGGTGGGCGGTGGTGGGCAGTCCGAGGAAGGCGACGTCGAGTGTCCCGTCCCGGACCTGCTCGATCAGGTCGTCGCTGGCACCGACCCGCAAACTGATCCGTACCCGCGGGTAGCGCCGGCGGAAGTCGCCGAGCGCGTCGGGGATGTCGGCGGCGGAGACGGTGGGGATCAGGCCGACGGCCAGGCGTCCGCGTACTTCGCCGACGGCGGCGGCGACCTCGGCCGCGGCCCGTTCGGCCGCGTCCAGGCACTGCCGGGCGGCGGGCAGGAACGCCTCGCCGGCGGGGGTGAGTCGCACCCGCCGGCTGGTTCGGGCGAACAGCCGCGCGCCGAGTTCGCGTTCGAGCCGGGCGATCTGGTGGCTGAGGGCGGACTGTACGACCAGACACCGTTCCGCCGCGCGGGTGAAGCTGTTGGTCTCGGCCACGGCGACGACGTAGCGCATCTGCTGGAGTTCCATGGATCAATCTTGAATCGAGAACGATGTGGTGACAAACATGTCTTGGACTCATTGATCGATGTCGGGCCAGACTCCCAGCCATGACAAACCGAGCCGGCCGAGGGCCGTCCGGCGGCGCGGGCGGCGCTCGCCACGGGAACCTGCCGCGTACCGCCCTGACCGCCCTGGCACCCCTGGTCTGGGGCACGACCTACATCGTCACCACCGAGCTGCTCCCGTCCGGCCACCCGCTCTTCGCCGGCCTGATGCGCGCGTTGCCCGCCGGCCTGATCGCACTGGCGTTCACCCGGACGCTGCCGCGCGGCGCCTGGTGGGCCAAGGCCGCGGCGCTCGGCGTCCTGAACATCGGGCTGTTCCTGCCGCTGCTGTTCATCGCGGCCGAACGCCTGCCCGGCGGCGTCGCCGCCACGCTGTCCGCGGCCCAGCCGCTGATCGTCGCCGTCCTGGCCGTCGGCGTGCTGCACGAACGCCTGTCCCTGCGGCGGCTGTTCTGGGGCGTGACGGGCGCGGTCGGCGTCGGCCTGGTGGTGATCGGGCCGAACGCGGCGCTCGACACCATGGGTATCGTGGCGGGCCTCGGGAGCGCGGCCATGATGGCGTCCGGCCTGACGCTCACCAAACGTTGGGGACGCCCGGACGGGGTCGGCCCACTGGCCTTCGCCGGGTGGCAGATGACCGCCGGGGGCCTGTTCCTGGTACCGGTCACCTTCCTGGCCGAGGGAGCGCCGCCGGCGATCGACACGAACGCCGCCGCCGGTTACCTCTGGCTGGGCGTGGTCGGCGGCCTGATCACCTACGTCCTATGGTTCCAGGGCATCGGCCTGCTGCCCGTCACCTCCGTCGCGGTCCTCGGCCTGCTCTCCCCGCTGGTCGCCGCGACGCTGGGTGCCGTCGTCCTCGACCAGACGCTGGGCCCGATCCAACTCGTCGGCTTCGCCCTCGCCCTGGCCGCCATCGTCGCGGGCCAACTCCCCGCCCCCGCCCAGAAGTCCGCCATCCCCGCCGCCCCCGCTCCGGCCGGCGCCCCGCAGCGGAAACGAGCGGCCGATGCGGGCGGCCGGTGACCATCGGTGACCGCCGCCGACCGCCGCCGACCGCCGCTCGTGTCCCCGCCGACCACCGGTCGGGTCGAAAACGCCGACCGCCGCGAGTAAAAGCTTGGCAACGTGTGGACGGTAGGGTGGTTATGCAATTTCACATATCACATCATGCTCATCATGAAAAAAGTCATCGCCCTGTGCTCGGCGGTCGCCGCGATCGTGGCCCTCGGGGGAGCGTCGGTCAGTGCCGCGTCCGACGATCCCGCAGCCGAGGACACCGGGCAGGGAAAACTCGTCTGGAGTTCCTGTAACGACGCCACCACACCCGCGCTCGAATGCGCGATGCTCGACGTGCCGGTGGACTACGCGGACCCGCGCGGCCGCAAGATCAAGATCAAGGTGAACCGACTGCCCGCCACGGCGCCCAGCGACAAGCGGCAGGGACCGATCCTGCTCAACCCGGGCGGCCCCGGGGACTCGGGGTTGTGGATGCCCGCGTTCATCTCCGGGCAGATCCCCCAGGACGTCGCCTCGACCTACGACTGGATCGGCTTCGACCCGCGCGGCACCAACGGCAGTGAACCGCATGTCGTGTGCGACGCGACCTACTTCCACGGCGAACGGCCCGACTACCAGATCAGCCAGGGCACCTCGAAGGCGTGGCTGGCGAAGGCCGCCGGATACGCCGCCGACTGTACGGCCGACTGGTCCTGGCTGATGCCGCACATGACCACCGTCGACAACGCGCGTGACATGGACAGCATCCGACGCGCACTGGGCGCGTCGAAGATCAACTTCTACGGCGGATCCTGGGGCACCTCGCTGGGCTCCACCTACGGCCAACTCTTCCCGTCACGCGTGCGCCGCATGGTGCTGGACAGCATCGTGGGCCCGACCATCAGCTGGTACGACCACAACATCCTCCAGGACAGGGAACACCAGCGCCGCTTCGACGCGTTCGCCGAGTGGACCGCCAAGGCCGACCCGGTCTACCACCTCGGCACCGATGCCGCCGCCGTCCGGCGGGCGTACGACCAGGTCGAGGCCGCGCTGCGGACCGACCCCGTCGACGCCGCGCCCGCGCCCGGCAAGATCGGCCCCGCCGAGTTCGAGGACACCTTCTACGGCGGCGGCTACAACTTCCTGCGCTGGCCCCGGATGGCCACCGTGCTTTCCGCGTATGTCACCCAACACGACACCAGGCCGCTGAACATCGCCTACAACCGCTACGCCGCGCCGGGCACCGACGACGCCACCTTCCCGGCGTACAACGCGGCGCAGTGCACGGAGAACGCCTGGCCGCGCGACTGGGAGTTCTGGAAGAAGGACCAGGCCCGGGTCGACGCGACCGCGCCCTTCTACACCTATAACAACATGTGGTACAACGCGGCCTGCATGTTCTGGCCCTACCAGGGCAACCAGGCGGGCCGGCTGAAGATCACCGGCAAGGGCCTGCCGCCCGTCCTGCTCTTCCAGGCCACCGAAGACGCCGCCACGCCGTACGAGGGCGGCCTCGCGATGCGCGACGCGCTGCCGAATTCCAAGCTGGTCGTCCAGACCGGCGGCAGCTTCCACGAGATCCTGTTCCACGGCAACGCCTGCCTGGACGACACCTTCACCGCCTACCTGCGCGACGGCAGCCTCCCCAGGGGCGGCGGCCGGATCGCCAAGACCTGCGCCCCCGAGGCCGATCCCACCCCCGTGTACGTGCCCCCGCCGCCGGGACTCACGGCCGAGAGCGCGGGCGGGGCCGCGCCCCTCGTGCCCACCGACCCCGAGGCTGTTCGGGGCGTCCTCCGATAACCCCTCCGATAACCCGTCGACCCCTCTACCCGGTGTGATCAGGCGGCCGTCGGCTCCCCGCCGACGGCCGCCGACCCGCGTCGACCCGGGCGACGCGTGGCGGCGACGCGTGTCACTCCTCGTCGTCGTTGTGGGCGTACAGCTTCAGCACCGGCACACCCACCTTGTGTCGGGCGCGGCTCGCCCAGTCCCGGTGGAAGAACTCCTCGACCAGATGCGGGGCGGTCAGGACGATCACCTCGTCTGCGTGCGTCTCCTCGACCACGGCCCGGAGCAGATCGAGCGGATGGCCCTCGACCAGTTGTCCGACGGCCTCGCTGCCCGTGTCCCGCAGGCTGCGGAGCGAATGCTCCAGGGCGAGGGCGGCGGGCCGAAGTGCCTCCTCACCCTCGGGCTCGTCGGATTCGTGGACCGCCTGCTGGAGTTCGCCCAGGGCGACGTCGTCGATGGCGCGCAGCAGACGGTCCTCGGCGCCGCGCGGTTGCAGCAGTACGACGAAGGACATCGTGTCGTCGTGGAGAGTGGTGACGAGGTCGACGTCCGCCGCGGACAGCGGCTGCTCGACCATCAGGACGCTCGTGAACACCGTGGGCCTTTCCGTGGCGCACCCCGAACGGGCGCGGACGGTGAGTAACGATAGCGACACGGATCCGCCGCGACGCCGGTTTTCCGCCGGGCGGCCCCGAGGCCGTCGCCTGCCGGTGGCCGGTGCGACGGGCCGGAACGCGCGGGTCGCCGGCATACCCTGTCGTCCGTACGCGTCGTGCGGCCTCGCGTCGTGCGGCCGTGTGCGTTTGTGCGCGTCGGGCCGGGAGTTCGGTCGGGGATCCGCGCGGTTGGATCGGTACGGACGTCCGCATCCCGATGGGGGAACCATTGCTCGCGTCAACCCTCGACTCGACGCGGCGTGCCGTCGGCGCGATGTGCGCCTGGGTCGTGTCGGCGCCGGCCACGTACCTCTGGCTGTTGATCATTCACGTCACGACGCTCGACATGTATGTGCGGCTGACCGCCGACGAGCGGGTGGCCTTTCTGCGTCGGCAGAGTACGAACCTGCACAATCTCGATACCAGGCCGCTGTGGGTGATGCCGGCCAGCGCGGTGTGGGCCGAGGGCTGGCACGTGGTCAGGTTCGTCGTGATACTCACCGCGCTGTGCGCGGTCGCCGAACGGTGGGTGGGCACTCGGCGCATGCTCACGGTCGCCGCGCTCGGCCATGTGGGTGCCACGTGCATCAGCCAGGCGCTGGTCCTGATCCGGATCCACGAGGGCACGCTGGCGGAGAGTGCGCGCCTTCAGGTGGATGTCGGGCCCAGTTACGGCTACATGGCGGTCGCCGGGCTGCTGTTCCACGGCATCGCCGGCCGTTGGCGCTGGGCCTACGCGGTGGGCCTGGCCCTGTACGTGGGCCTGCCGTTGCTTTCGCAGCGGGACGTCACCGCGACCGGGCATCTGTGCGCGGCGTTGATCGGACTGTGCTGCCACCGCTTCGCGCGCGGTCGGCCGAGATGGGATCCGGACGCGTGGTGGCGCGGCAGGCGCGCGACCCGGTCGGCCGGCGACGCGGTCGGGGCGACGTCCGGCGGTTCGTAGGGCGCGGCGGGGTGGCGTGCGACCCGACGCGCGCGTGGGCCGCCTCGGGTCAACGTTTGTCGGGCTCGGTCCTGACCGGTGTCGGCGTGCCGCCGGTGGGGGCGGGGCGTTCGAAGAAGGTGTCCAGGGCGATCGTGGCCTGGGTGCTGCTCACCCCGGCGATGGCGTGGATGCGGCGCAGTACGTCCTGAAGGGCGCCGGTCGACGTGGTGCGGACCTTGAGCAGGACGGAGGCCGTGCCGGCGACGACGTGCGCCTCTTGGATCTCGCTGATCGCGGCGAAGGCCGGTCCGGAGTCGCCGATCCAGGCGACCGAGTCGACGGTGACGAAGGCGAGCACGTCGAGGTCGACGGCGGCGGGGTCGACGTCGACGGTGGTGCGGCGGATGACGCCGGCGGCGCGGAGCTTGCGGACCCGCTCGTGGGTGGCGCCGGCCGACAGGCCGATCTCCCGGCCGAGGTCGGCGTAGGTGCGCGTCGCGTCGGCCTGGAGCAGCGCGAGCAGGCCCCGATCGACGTCGTCCATGGGGTCCTCCGTGGGGTGGTGTCGATCGCGGGGGCTCGATGCCAGCGGGCGAGGTCGGCGGCGTCGGGGCGAGGTGTGGCACGTTTGGCTCGGTATTGACGCGATCGAATCCTATTCTGTAATCATTGCAAAGCGCGAGATGATGTTCTGTGATGACGAGGAGTTGCGAGACGATGTCCGACCCACGAACTCCGATCTACGACGTGATCGACGAACGGTTCCGCACCGAGCGGTGCATCTACGGCGACGACCGACTGGAGACGCTGTACGACGGGGGTCGTTGGTCGGAGGGGCCGCTGTACTTCCCGGCCGGGCGCTACCTGATCTGGAGCGACATTCCCAACGACCGCATGATGCGCTGGGACGAGACCAATGGGGTGGTGAGCGTCTTCCGCTCGCCGGCCGGGCATCCCAACGGCAACACCCTCGACGCGCAGGGTCGACTGATCACCTGCGAACAGGGCAATCGTCGGGTCACCCGCACCGAACACGACGGCTCCGTCACCGTGTTGGCCGATCGTTTCGGAGGCAAGCGGCTGAACAGCCCCAATGACGCGGTCGTTCACTCGGATGGCTCGATCTACTTCTCCGACCCCGACTTCGGCATCACCACCGACTACGAGGGGCATCGCGGCGAGAGCGAGATCGGCGCGACGAACGTGTACCGGATCGACCCGGTGACCGCGGATGTGCGGCTGGTCGCCGACGGGTTCGCCGGGCCCAATGGCTTGGTGTTGTCCGCCGACGAGCGCCGGCTGTACGTCTCCGACACCCGCGCCAACCATGTGCGCGTGTTCGACGTCCGCGCGGACGGCACCCTCTCGGAGGGCGAGGTGTTCGTCGAATGCCGGGCCGGCGACGGGCGGTTCGACAACATCCGCTTCGACGACGGGGGTCGGTTGTGGGTGGCGGCGATGGCCGACGGGGTGCACTGCTACGCCCCCGACGGCACCCTCATCGGCCGCATCCGCACCCCCGAACCCGTCGCCAACATCACCTTCGGCGGCGCCAAGCGCAACCGCATGTTCATCGCCGCCAACAACGCCCTATACTCCCTGGTCACCGCCGTCACGGGCCTGTCGCGCCTGCCAGGGCGATGACGGAGGCGAGGGGACGGTGGCCGAACTCGCCCATGGCCCCCGCGAGCTGTCGCGCTCGTGCTACGTCGTCCTGCGGTGGCGGCCGGTGCCCTCGCCCAGGTACGGGCCCGGTTGCGTGCGGTGGGCGGCCGTCGTACCGTCCTCGGCGGCTCCCTCCCGCGACCACGGATACAACAGCCTTGCCGCTTCGAGGTAGTTCGCGGCGACGGCCAGGGTGACCCACTGATAGCCGTCCCATTCCAGGACGACGCGCGGTGCCTCACGATCGACGTGGGACGCGCGGGGCGGGCCGGTGAGGTGTACGGCCTTGCGTTCGCCGACGGGACGCAGCCGCTGCTCGCGTCGGGCCGCCCAGTCTTCCAGGGGTTCGTCGTTGCTCACGTGCTCTCCGGTCCGGATGGGTGGGCTTTGACCGGAACCGTAGCGGCTTGATCGGGCACGGGTGCAAGGATCGGCGAGGGTTGATCCGGGTGGGGGAAGCCGCCGGCGCTCAGCAGGTTTCGTAGCGGTACTCCCGGTTGCCCGCCTGCGTCACGTCCCGGTCGCGCAGGACCACCGACAACTTCTCGCCCCAGACCCGGCAGGTCGCGGTGAAGTGGGGCTTGGCGTACTCGACGACGAAGACGCGGTTCGCGTAGGCCGAGGCGTACGCGCCGCATTCGTTGTTCCGGCCGCACTCCTCCGCCACCGCGAAGTCGAAGCCGACATCGGTGCCGTGGCCGAGCAGTTCGGCGCCGTTCTTCTGGGCGATGGCCAGGTGGGCGGCGTGCGCCCGGGCGGCGAGGAGGCGGGCGAACGCGATGTCGTCGGCCGGGGTGAGGAGGCGGTGGGAGCGGGTGTAGGAATCGAAGTTGTCCGGCTCGACGGCCTGGAAACCCGACCGGGCGCACCCGTCGATCCAGTCGCCGACGATCGCGGCGAGGGCGGTGCGTTTGGCGTCGGTGGAGATGTCGAGCAGGGCCTCGTGCCACTCGGTGTCCATCACGATGGTGCCGCCGTCGCGCAGCAGCAGGTCCGGGTGTTCGCGCTGCCATCGGTCGAGGGCGTCGGGTTGGACCTGAAAGGCATTGATGTAGCAGATGTTGTACCGGCCCGGTTCGGGGCGGGCGGTCCGGTCGCGGGACACCACGCGTACGCCGGGCGGCGGGGCGTAGGCGCCGCCGATCTGGTAGTCGAACCGGGCATGCGGCTCGGGGCGCACCACGCCCGGAGCGGGTGGGGCGATCGACGCGGGCGTCGGCGGATCCGCCGCGATCTCGATGCCCTCCGACGCGCACCCCGTGAGCAGGGTCGCCGTCACCACCCCGGCGAGCGCGAGGAGAAGGGTGCGGCGACGGCGAGCCGGTGGGCGCATGGTCGAGACTCCGGAGGGGTCGGCGAACGGGTACGACCGCGCGGGGTGCGCGGAACGGGCCCATCGTGCGCGGCCGACCGTGAGGAAATCGTGAGCGCGGCGCCGGCTTTCGTCCGAGGTCCGCACGTGGCGTGACGAGCAATGAGCAGTGTGTGATCGCTACGCTGCCGGGAGGTTGCCGTGCAGTGTGACGAAAGGGTCGGCCATGAGTACGACTTCGACAGGCTCCCCGTACGTGATCGTCGGCGCGTCCCTCGCCGGCGCCAAGGCGGCGGAGACCCTGCGTGCCGAGGGATACGCGGGCCGGATCGTGCTGATCGGCGACGAAGGGGAGTATCCCTACGAACGCCCGCCCCTGTCCAAGGGATACCTGCTCGGCAAGAACCCCCGCGACGACGCCTACGTGCACGAGGAGACCTGGTACGCCGACCACGACGTGGAACTGCGCCTGGGGCGTACGGTCACCGCGATCGACCTCCCGGCGTCCGCCGTCGTGCTGGACGACGGTAAGCGCATCGACTACGCCAAACTGTTGTTGACCACCGGTGCCACGCCGCGCCGACTGCCCGTGCCCGGCGCCGACCTGGACGGCGTGCGCTATCTGCGTCGCCTGGCCGACAGCGACCGGCTGTTGGCGGACTTCCGCGCCGGCCGTCGGGTCGTGGTGATCGGCGGCGGCTGGATCGGCCTGGAGACCGCCGCCGCGGCGCGCGGGCACGGGTGCCCGGTGACCGTGGTCGAGGCGGCTCCGCTGCCGCTGCTGCGCGTGCTCGGAGACGAGGTCGCCCGGATCTTCCTCGACCTCCACACCGCGCACGGCGTCGAGTTCCGGTTGCGCGCCGACGTCGCGGAGATCACCGGCGACGGCGGCAAGGTCACCGGGGTCCGGCTCGGCGACGGCACGGAGGTGGCCGCGGACGTGGTCGTCGTCGGGATCGGCGTCGCCCCGAACACCGCGCTCGCCGAAGCCGCCGGGCTCACCGTGGACAACGGAATCCGTACCGACGCCGCGCTGCGCACCTCGGCCGCCGACGTGTACGCGGCCGGCGACGTCGCCAACGCGCTGCATCCCGTCCTGGGCCGGGGCATCCGGGTCGAGCACTGGGCCAACGCGCTCAACCAGGCGCCCGCCGCGGCGCGCTCGATGCTCGATCGGGACGTGTCGTACGACCGCATCCCCTACTTCTTCACCGACCAATACGAGCTCGGCATGGAGTACACCGGCTACGCCGAACCGGGGGAGTACGACCGGGTGCTGTTCCGGGGCGACCCGGCCGGCGGGGAGTTCATCGCCTTCTGGCTGGCCGAGGGCCGAGTGCTGGCCGGGATGAACGTCAACGTCTGGGACGTCACCGAAGCCATCGGGCAACTCGTGCGCTCCGGCCGCGCCGTGGACCCGGAAAGGCTGGCCGACCCGGGCATCCCGCTCGATCGGGTGTAGTCGCGCGGCGGCGGCCAACGGCAGGCGGCCAACGGCACCGGGCCCTCGATCCCCGGTGCGGCGTGAACGAAGGCGCCGAACGGAGCCGGCTTGGAGACAACGCCGTCGAGGGTCGGCGTCAGGCGCCGAGCACGTCCAGGGACAGGCGTTTGGCGCGGTCCAACTCGGTGTCGTCGCCGAAGAGTTGGTAGCGGGTGTTGGCGGCGCGCAGGTAGGCGTCGATTCGGAAGGCGTCGTCGGTCGGGAAGTGGCTGCCGGCGGCGGACAGTTCCGACTCCAGCAGGTGCAGCCACTCGCGGGCGAGGTCGCGGACCGCGTCGGCGACGGGGCCTTCGCGGCGGCCGTATTCGACCGAGGTCGTGGTGATGAAGCACCCGCCGGGGAAGACGCCGTCGCGCAGGTAGGCGACCCAGTTCTCGAGCAGGGCCCGGAGTCGGGGCCGTCCCGGGGCGGCGGGCCACGAGGGCTCGACGACGTGCCGCAGGTACAGGGTGCGGGCCTCGGCGACGGCGGCGATCTGGATGGCTTCCCGGTTGGCGAACACCGTGAGGATCCCGCTCTTGCTGTGCCCGGTCCGGGCGGCGAGCGCGCCGACGGTGATGGCGTCCAGCCCGTGCACGGTCGCGGACATGGCGGCCTGTCGGGCGACTTCGTGCCGGGTCCGGTCGCCGCGGGCGCGGCGGCCGTCGGCGCGCGGCGCCGGGGAATTCGCGGCGGAGTCACGGGTGTCCGGGGCCATGCGCCGATTGTATGCGATCGATCGGTCGTGTAGCGTCGGCAATAATTACGACCGATCGATCGCATAGTGGAGGCGCGGATCATGGGTGTCGACGGCGGCGCCGGGCTGGACGGCTTCGCGAAACGCGTACTCTCGCTGTCCGGGGACGAGAAGACCGTGCACGTGGCCGGGAACGGGCCCGCGGTGATCGTGATGCCCGAGATGCCGGGCATCAGCCCCGACGTGGTGCGCTTCGCCGGGTGGGTACGCGATGCGGGGTTCACCGTCTACATGCCGTCGCTCTTCGGTGTCGACGGGGCATATCCCACCGTCGAGCTCGCCGAGCCGATCCTCAAACGGGCTTGCGTCAGCAAGGAGTTCAGGGCGTTCGCGGGCGGCGGCACGAGTCCGGTGGCGGTGTGGCTGCGCGCTCTGGCCAAGGCCGCGCACGACGAGTGCGGCGGACCCGGCGTCGGCGCGGTGGGGATGTGCTTCACCGGCAACTTCGCGCTGAGCATGACGCTGGAGCCGGCCGTCATCGCCCCGGTCCTCGGCCAACCCTCACTTCCACTGGACGATCCCGCCGCCCTGGAACTGTCGCCGGAGGACGCGGCCGCCATCCGCGAGCGCTTCGAACGTGACGAACTCACGGCACTCGGCCTGCGCTTCGACAACGACACGTGGTGTACCGGCCAACGCTTCGCCGCCTACGCACAACTCCTCGGCGACCGCTTCGACGGCCGCGTCCTCCCCGGCGAGTACGCCAACCCCGCACCACCGCCGTTCTTCCGCGACGTGGTCCGGACCCCGCACAGCGTGGTCACCGCGCACCTCGTCGACGAGGAAGGCCACCCCACCGTGCGAGCCCGCGACGAAGTCCTCGCATTCCTCCGCGCCCGCCTGCTTCCCGACCACGCCACGGCCTGACGGCACCCGCGTCGCCGACAGGATCGGGCCGACGGTTTGTCCCGGCTTTGCCCGGGTGCTCGGCGTGGTTCGATCCCCCGGTGATCTTCCCTTCGACAGTGATCGTCGGGTACGACATCGGGGGACCGTATCGTTTTGCCGCACCGAGGTGACACCCACGTGACGAACCGCCACCGCCGAAGCCTTGCCCGCGTGGTCGAGGATTTCGGCCGCACCTTCCTCGATCTCGTCCACGGCGACGCGGACACCGTGGAGGAGATCGGCGGGGTGGTCATTCACGACCCGTACGACGAACCGGCCTACCCCCGGCACGCCGTGGTGCTGGGACCGGCCGTGCACGGACCCGCCGAGATCGCCCGGCTCCTGGGCACGCTCCGCGTGCACGGCGTCACCGCCCTGATCGTGCGCGGACCCGTCGAGCCCGACGAGGAGGTCGCGCGCGTCGCCGCCGAGACGGGCATCGCCGTGCTGGCGCTGACCCGGGGCGCGTCCTGGGCCCAGCTCGCGGCCATGCTCCGCACGCTGCTCACCGAAGGCGACGTCGGCGACGCCGGCGGGCAGACCCTGGGCGGCGTGCCCTCGGGAGACCTGTTCGCGCTGGCCAACGCCGTGGCCACGCTGCTGGACGCCCCCATCACCATCGAGGACCGCCGCTCGCACATCCTCGCCTTCTCCGGCCGACAGGACGAGGCCGACCCGTCACGCGTGGAGACCATCCTCGCCCGCCGCGTCCCGGAGAAGTACCTGCGCGTCTTCGAGAGCCGGGGCGTGTTCAAGGAGCTGTACCGCACCGGTGAGCCGCTGCTCATCGCCCCGGCGGTCGACGACCCGGACGAGCCCGCGCTCTGGCGCACGGCGGTCGTGGTCCGGGCGGGCGACGAGATCCTCGGCTCGGTGTGGGCGGCGGTCCGCGAACCGCTCAGCCCGGAGCGCACCGCCGCGTTCCGGGACGCCGCCCAGCTCGTGGCCCTGCACCTGCTGCGCCACCGGGCCGGCACCGACGCCGAGCACCGGCTGCGCGCCGACCTGGTCACCACGGTCCTGGAGGGCGGCGCCGGCGCGACCGACGCGCTGGCCCGCCTGGGTCTTGTGCACGAGCCGACGGTGGTGCTCGCGCTGGGCGTGGTTCCGGACGGGGCCGAGGACGACACCCGACTCACCGCCGAACGGCAACGACTGACCTCGGCCTTCGCGGTACACCTCCACGCCGTGCAACCCCGCTCGGCCGTCGCGCTCCTGGGCGACGTCGCCTACGCCGTGCTGCCCGCGCCGGGCGATCCGAGCGCCGCGCGCGAGCGGGCCGTACAGATCGCCGACAACTTCCTCGAACGCACCGGCGATCGGGTCAAGGCGCTGATCGGCGTCGGATCGATCGCGGAGGAGCCCACCGCGCTGCGCCGCTCGCGTCGAAACGCCGACCGTGCGCTGCGGGTGTTGTCGAGCGGTGAGGTCAAGCTGCGGGTCGCCTCGATCGCCGACGTGCACATCGACGCGGTGCTCTTGGAGATGCGCGACCTCGCCGCCGTCAACGGTGACGAACTGGTGGGCCCGCTGGCCCGATTGGTCGCCTACGACGCCAAGCACCAGTCGAACCTGGTCGAGACGCTGCGGGCGTGGCTGGACGCCTTCGGCGACGTGGCCACCGCGTCGGCGAGCATGTTCGTGCACCCGAACACGTTCCGCTATCGCATGCGTCGCCTGGCCAAAGTGGGCCGGGTCGACCTCCAGGACCCGGCGGCACGGTTCGCGATGACGCTGCAACTGCGCTTGATGGGCCCCCAGTCGGGTGGATCGGTTAGGGCCGACGCGGCGCGCCTCACGGGGGCGCGGTAACGAGTCGGCGGGGTCATCGGGCTCCGGTGAGGATGTGCCGCAGCACCTCGCGGAGTTCGGGGCCCGCCGGTGGGGCGGCGGCGCGCCAGGCGATGTGGCCGTCGGGGCGGATCAGGGCGGCACCGCTCGCGGGCAGGCCGTACCACCGCCGGAAGCCGCCCGGGTGTTCCTCGCGCAGCCGGACACCGTCGAGCGGGTGGACGATCACGGGGATCCCGGCCGCCGCGGCGGCGTCGGCCTGCCGGTGCCAGGCGGGGGTGTCGGTGGCGGTGATCAGGGTGAAGTCCGGGCCGACGAGGTCGAGGGTGGAGGCGACTGCGGGCGGGCCGGCGAGGCGGATGTGCGGGGCACGGTGTCCGGGGGCGCCGCTCGGGTGGTAGCCGGTGGCGTCCAGGGGCGGTGGGGCCGGGATGTCGGGGTCGGGGACCACGGCGGTGGAGCGGTAGGCGGCGGTGAGGAGGAGTTCGTCGTCGATGCGATAGCCGGTCCGGGAGCGGGCGTTGCCGTCGGATACCTCGATGACGTGGCGGGCGACCGGGCGGCGCTCCGCGTCGTAGCTGTCCAGGAGAGCCGGGTCGGCGCGGCCGGCCACGACGGCGGCGAGTTTCCAGGCGAGGTTGTCCGCGTCGCCGATCCCGGTGTTCATCCCGTGTCCGCCGGTGGGCGGGACGACGTGGGCCGCGTCGCCGGCCAGGAGCACGCGCCCGCTGCGGTAGCCGGCCGCCAGCCGGGCGTCCATCCGCCAGTACACGGTGTCGCGGACGGTCACGTCGAGGTCGGGGATGCCGGCGGCGGTGCGGACGAGGGCCACGAGCCGGTGCGGGTCGTCGAGGTTTTCGCCCGCGCGCGGGTGCTCGGGGTCGAGGGGGTACTGGTAGATCCAGTAGCGGTCGTTGTCCACGGCCATGAAGCCGCCGAGTGCGGGCGGGGTCAGGAAGTAGGCGGCACTGGCCCGGTCGGCCACGACGGCGCCGAGCGGCGCCTCGAAGCGGACGCTCAGGTAGTGGGCGAGGCCCATGGGCCCCTCCATGGCGATGCCCGCGCGGGGGCGGACCGTACCGGCGGCCCCGTCGCAACCGACGAGCCATGCGGCGCGCACGGTATGCCGACGGCCGGTGTCGCGGTCTTCGAGGACGACATCGAGACCGGCGCCGGCCCCGGTTTCGGGCGGGTGTTCGCCTCTTGCTTCGGCTCCTGCTTCGTGTTCTGCCTCGGTGAAGGACAGCAGGCGCATGCCGAAGCGAACGCGGCCGGGTGCCGATTCGCGCGCCCGGCGCAGCAGCACCGGTTCCAGCGCGTCCTGGGAGCAGATCACCCCGGGTGAGGGGGTGTGCTCGTCCCCGGCGGACGTGTCATGGGCGACACCGGTGCGGACGAAGTCCGGATCGACCAGGTCCCGGCCCCGGTAGAAGAAGACCTGCGAGGCCGGAAGACCCGCCTCGCGCACCGCGTCCTCGAGCCCGAGACGTCGCAGGATCTCCATCGAACGAGCCGCGATGCCACGGGCTTTGGGATGGCGGGAGGTGCCCGGATGGGCTTCGACCAGCAGATGGTCCACGCCGTACCGGGACAGCAGGATCGACAACGTCAGGCCGATCGGCCCGCCGCCCACGATGAGCACAGGAGTCGTCGGTGGTGGTGCGTGCATGGCTCTCCCCGGAGGCGGATCGCGAGCGATGGAGCGGACGATCATCGAGATTGTAACGCTCGGCGAATGATTTAGACGTTACCATGGCATGGTCGCCCGGGAAGAAGCCCGCGACGGAGCCGGTCGGAAAGGACGAAGCGCATGCTTGAGGACCCCGGCGCGGGCAACCCCCGCGGCCTCTACTTCATCGCCGACCTGGCGAACACCATCGAGGACGACCCCGGGGTCGGCGCGCCGGCCCTCCAGGCCCTCCTGGCGCACCACGGCGGCCCGTCGTTCATGCTCACCGAGGACGAAGCCCGGCAGCTGCGCGAGGCCGCCGCCCGGTTGATCCGCATCCTGGAGACCGACGACGAGGACCGGGCGGCCGAGGCGATCAACGCCCTCCTCGACGAACACCCCGCGCAGCCCTACCTGGTCCGCCTCCCCGGACGCCCCTGGTCGATGCACGCGAAGGCGGCCGGGGATGCCGCCCCCGCCCATTGGCTCCTGGCCACCTGCGCCCTGGCCCTCGGTCTGTGGCTCGGCGAGCGAGGCCGCTGCGCCTGGGGGCGGTGCGCCGCGCCCGACTGCGACCACTTCTTCATCGACACCGGTCGCCGAACCCCGCAGCGCTACTGCACCCCCCGCTGCGCCACCCGGGTCCGGGTGGCCGCGCACCGGGGGCGGCGGGTGATCGACTAACCGGAACCATGTTCCGTATATTAAGCGGAACGACGCTCCGCTTCTCTCCAGGGGATTTGCCCATGCGTACATCGACCCGAATCGGCGACCTCCTCGGCCCGCCCACCCCCGTTTTGTCCGTTCGGCCGGTGGTGATCCCCGCGCCCGGTCGCGCCGTGGATCTCCAGGTGCGCGTCACCGCGCCCGTGACCGGGAGCGGGTTGCCCATCCTCCTGCTCTCGCACGGGCAGGGGCACTCGAACCACCTCTCCTCGCTGGACGGTTACGCGCCCCTCGTGGACTTCTGGGCGAGCCACGGCTTCGTGGTCGTCCAGCCCACCCACCTGAGTTCGACGACGCTGAAGCTCGCCCACGACACCCCCGGGGCGCCGATGTACTGGCGATCGCGCGTCGAGGACATGACCCGCGTCCTCGACGCGCTCGACGTGATCGAGGCCGCCGTGCCACA
Organism: Embleya sp. NPDC020630; assembly: GCF_044334985.1. NCBI lineage: Bacteria > Bacillati > Actinomycetota > Actinomycetes > Kitasatosporales > Streptomycetaceae > Embleya > Embleya sp. NPDC020630. The sequence continues at coordinate 198,848 of NZ_JBIRUB010000006.1, read as the reverse complement.
ACTCCTCGGGCGCCTGGACCCGAGCCGGGTCGCCGTCGCCGGACACTCCATGGGCGGCCACACCGCGAGCCTGCTGCTGGGCGCCCGGCTCACCGACCCGGACGACGGGAGCGAGGTCCACCCGGCCGACCCGCGAATCAAGGCGGGCGTACTGCTCGCCGCGCCCGGCCGGGGCGGCGACGCGCTCACGGCGCCCATGGCCGAGCACTTCCCCTTCCTCGCGACCCCGGACTTCTCCCGGATGACCACGCCCACACTCGTGGTCGCCGGCGACAAGGACGCCTCCGCCCATCTGACGGTCGCCGGTCCCGAGTGGCACACCGACCCGTACTTCCTCGCCCCGGGCCCCAAGTCGCTGCTCACCCTGTTCGACGCCGAACACGGACTCGGCGGCGTCTCCGGCTACGACGTCGCCGAAACCACGGACGAGAACCCCGAGCGGGTGGCCACGGTCCAGCACCTCACCGGGGCCTACCTGCGCGCCCGACTCCACCCCGACGACCCCGCATGGCAGTCGGCCTGGCAATCGGCGTGCGACGCGCTGACGTCCGCGCCGAAGCCCATGGGTCGCGTCGAATCAAAGTAGACGTGTGATGACGGCCCCCGGGAACTCGCTTCCCAGGGGCCGTCGTTGTGTGATCCGGGGTCAGCAGGGCACGGGCAGGTCGAGGGTCACCGGGCGGGCGGGCCACTGGTAGGACTCCACCTCGAAATTGCCGTGGATGGTCGAGCCACACTTGATCGCGCCGCCGACGCCATACACCTTGATCGTGGTGAAGTTGAAGACGTCGTTGCGGCTGACCGCGCCGAGGGATACGCCGGACACGTTGCCGGTCAGGCGCAGCGTCACCGGGAGCGGCTGGGGATACGGGCCGCCCGGGGACGGGGGACCGGCGAGCCCGACCTGGCCGAAGAGCTGGACATTTTCACCGGTGACCTCCGCGCACACCTTGGTCGACAGGCCCGACTGCAGGCCGTAGGTGCCGCAGGTGACCGACGTCGGCGTGGTCGGCTGCGTGTCGTCGGCGGACGCGACCGGCGCCGTGGCGAGGACGCTCAGACCGGCCACGCCTATCGCCGCCGCGGTGATGATGACCTTCTTCATGGGAATACCTCCGTGTCGTGACGCCCGGAACGGACGTCGATTCTTATGAGGTGTGACATTGCACATCTCACATGACACATACTCGCACAACCGTGAGCCACCGAGTGACGTCGAGCGGTGACCGTGGACGTGATGTGCGTTACATCGGGTTGAACGGCGATGACTTTCCGTCATGCGGCGGGCTCTGTGGCCGAAAATCGGCCCCAGATCCCCGTGAAGGCGCTCAGTGAGTCTGTTGGGAGTGCTTCGGCAGCAGGCCGACGAGCAGGAGGGTGAGGAGGTACAGCGCGGCACAGATCGCGAAGACCAGTTCCGCGGCGTGGAAGTAGGCGCGGGTGCCGCCGTGTGCGACGCGGCTGAAGAAGACGGTGCCCAGGGCCGCGACGCCGATGGCTCCGGCGAACTGCTGGACGGCGTTGAGCATGCCCGCGCCGGAGCCGACCTCCTCGGTCGTGGCGTCGCCGAGGACGAAGTCGAAGAGCGGGACGAACATCAGGCCCGCGCCGAAGCCGGTCAGGAACAGCGACGGGGCCAGTCGCCAGACGGTGACGTCGGTGTACCAGTGCGCGGTGGACCACCACAGGCCGAGGAGGCCGACGATCGCGATGGACAGACCGATGCGCAGGGTGGCGCGGCCGAGTTTCTCGGCCAGTACGGCGCCCGCGAGCAGGACCGCGACGGCGGTGCCGAGCGCCCAGGGGATCAGGGTCAGGCCGGTGCGCAGCGGCGTCCAGTGCAGACCGAGTTGCAGCAGAAGGTTGATGACCAGCACGAACGCACTGAGCGAGGCGTAGAAGCCGCCGACGATCAGCAGTCCGACGACGAAGCTGCGCCGGCGGAACAGGGACGGGGTGATGACGGGGTGCGGGCTGCGCTGTTCGGAGCGGACGAAGAGGGCGAACACCATGATCGAGGCGGCCATCGTGAGGTAGGTCCAGGCGGGCCAGCCCAGCTCCTGCCCCTGGATGAGCGGGACGATCAGCAGCGCGGACCCCGCGGTGAGCAGTCCGACGCCGGTCACGTCCAGGCGGGCACTCGGGTCCTCGCCGCTGTCGTGCGGCAAGACCCGTCGGCCGAGGGCCAGGGCGGCGATGCCGAAGGGGATGTTGATCAGGAAGATCGAGCGCCACTCGGTGCCGAACGGGTTCAGGTCGAGCAGCCAGCCGGCCAGGATGGGTCCGGCCACGGTGGCCAGGCCCATGATCGGGCCGAACGGCATCAGCGCCTTGCGCAGGTGTTGCGGGGGGAAGACGACCTTGACCAGGGCCATGCCCTGGGGGATGGTCACGGACCCGAACAGTCCCTGAAGCAGGCGGGCGGCGATCAGGAAGCCGGGGTTGGGCGCGAGACCACAGGCCAGTGACGCCAGGGTGAATCCGGACATGCCGAGCAGGAACAGCCGGCGCCGGCCGAGGATGTCGCCGAGCCGGCCGGAGGTGACCAGGCCGAGGGCGAACGCCGCGGTATAGGCGGTCAGCACCCACTGCAGGGTCATCGGACCGCCGCCGAGGTCGGCGCGGATCGACGGGCCCGCGAGGTTGGCGATGCCGGAGTCGAGGAGATCCATGATCTCGGCCATGAAGACGACGGCCAGGACCAGCCACGCCCGGCGCAGCGGCAGCGGGTCGGCCCGCGGAACCATGAACGAACTTAGTTCAGTAGTCATGAACTAAGTTCTACGCAACGAACTTAGTTCGCGTCAAGCTAGGATGTGCCCATGCCCTCCGACCAGCCGAGGCGGGACCGAGCCGCCCGCCACGCACCGCAGCCCGCCGACCCCGTGCCGACGCCCCCGCGCCGGGAGCCGATCACCCTCGAACGCATCACCGACGCCGCGTTGCACGTGGTCGCCACCGAGGGATACGACTCGCTCACCGTGCGCAGGATCACCCACGTGCTCGGCACCGGGCCGTCCTCGCTGTACGCGCACATCGTCAACAAGGACGACATCGACGACCTGATCATCGGCCGCCTGTGCTCGCGGATCGTGCTGCCGGAGCCCGACCCGGCGACCTGGCGGGCCCAGACCCGCGACGTGTGCGGGCAACTGCGCGACCAGTTCCTGATGTACCCGGGCATCTCGCGCGCCGCGCTCGCCATGGTCCCGACCAACCTGGAGACGTTGCGGGTGAACGAGGGGCTGCTCGCGATCCTGCTCGCGGGGGGCGTCGCACCGCGGACGGCCGCGTGGGCGATCGACAGCCTCTCCCTCTACGTCGCCGCCTACGCGCTGGAGCGCTCGCTGCTCGGGCAACGGCAGAAGCACCCGGACTACGCGTGGGTGCTCAGTCGGGACGAACTGGTCGGCCGGTTCGAGGCACTTCCGGCCGACCGGTTTCCGCGGATCAGGCGGCATGCGGCCGAACTGACCTCGGGGGAGGGACACGACCGGTTCGACTTCGCCCTCGGCTTGATCATCGACAACCTCGTTGCGGACGGTCCCGGACCGGCGGCCCCGACGGCCTCGTAGTCGGGTCCGGCCGGCGGCGGGTTCAGCGACCGGTGGCGCCGTCGACGAGTTCGCGCAGGATGTCCGCGTGGCCGGCGTGGCGACCGGTTTCCTCGATCATGTGGGTGAGTGCCCAGCGCACGCTCGGTGCCGAGCCGGGGCGGCCCGGCCGGGGGAGCGGGGCGCCGAGGTCGGTGCAGGTGTCGAGGATCGTATTCGAGCGGTCGACGCTCTCCCGGTAGCGGGCGACGACGTCGGTCACACCGTCCTCGGCGGCAGGGTGGAAGGTCGCCTGCCAGTCGGTGACCTTCTCGCCGAGGAACATCGCGCCCTCGACGGCGGTCAGGTGGGTGAGCAGGCCGAGCAGGTTCGTACCCGAGGGCACCGCCGCGGTGCGCACCGCGGGTTCCGGGGCTCCGTCGACCTTCGCGGCGATCGAGGCGCGCAGGTAGTCGAGGAATCCGCGCAGGACGTCGACTTCGGTGTTCGCGGTGCGGGGCGGCGGGGTGTCACGGCGGCGGGAGGGCACGGGGTTCTCCTGGTGCGGGTGGGGGCGGCCAGTGGTGCGGAGGGCTGGTTTCGGGCGGGAGCGGTGTCACGGTGCGGCGGACGAGCAGGACGTGGTCGATCACCTCGGCGGTGCGGCCGTCGGGGCCGACCGCGATCCGGTGCGGCATGTCCGCGCGTTCCACCCGCCACCGCGTGGGGGACAGGCGCAGCGGCGCCACGACCTCTCGGGGCGTCGGATACCGCACGTCCGGGTCCTGGTTCCACGACCACGGCGCCGTCGAACCGTGATCGACGACCAGCAGTCGTCCGCCCGGGCGCAGCAAGTCGGCGGCGGAGCGCAGGACGGCGGTACGGTCCTGGGCGTACGGGGTGTGGAAGTAGTGCGCGTTGACGAGGTCGAAGCGCAGATCGGGCAGCGCGGCGCGGATGTCCTGCGGCGTGGCGGTGATGCGATTGCCCAGGCCGCGGGCGCGGGCCAACCGGGCGAGCCGGGAGGTGGCCACGGCCGAGACGTCGAGGGCGGTGACCTGCCAGCCGCGGTCCGCGAGCCACAGCGCGTCGCCGCCGCCACCACATCCGAGGTCCAGCGCATCGCCCGGGGGCAGTGCGGTGACCGTCTCGACGAGGCGGGCGTTCGGCCGAGGGTCGGTGGGCGCGGGGCGCCCGGCGTAGACCGAGTCCCAGTAGCGGGCGGCGTCGTCCCCGGACGGGTGCGCGTCGGTGGGGTGCGGTGTCGCGTCGTTTCGGTGCGGTGCGGCGTCGGAGTGGTCCATGGGGTCCCTTCCCCTCGGTGTCGGTGCGGCCAGTCTCGGCCGACGTACCACCGGGTGGCGCGCTTCCTTGCCGTTTCGGCAAGCTGGTCCCATGGACTCTGCACTGGAAGACGTGCTCGACGCGGTCGGACCGCGGCTGCGGGCGCTGCGGCAGGCGCGTGGCATCACCCTCGCCGATCTCTCCGCGACCACCGGGGTGTCCGAAAGCACCCTGTCCCGGCTGGAGAGCGGTCGGCGTCGGGCGACCCTCGAACTGCTGCTGCTCCTGTCGGATGCCTACGACGTCCCGCTGGACGATCTGGTGGGCGCCCCGCGCGCCGGCGATCCGCGCATTCACCTGAAGCCGATCCGGCGGTTCGGGATGACGTTCGTGCCGCTGTCCCGACGGCCGGGTGGCACACAGGCGTTCAAGATGATCATTCCCGCGCGGCCGGAACCGCTCGAACCGACGTTGCAGACCCACGAGGGGTTCGAGTGGCTGTACGTGCTCGGCGGCACGTTGCGCCTGGTGGTCGGCGAGCGCGATGTCACGGTGCAGGCGGACAACGCCGTCGAGTTCGACACCTCGCTGCCGCACTGGCTGGGCAGCGCGGACGGCGGGGCGGTGGAGCTTCTGGTCCTGTTCGACCTGCAGGGCACGCGGGCGCACGTACACGGCGGCCGGGGTGCGCCTCGGGCGCGGACGTAGGTCGGAGCGTCAGTGCCTGCGGTGGCCGTTGTGGCGTCTGGCCAGCCATCGGGTGGTCAGCACGACCAGCAGGATGACGACGGCGATCAGCACGATCGCCGCGATGCGCAGGCGCAGCACCGATTCCGTCGACATTTCGGCCCCCTTCGGTGTGCGTGCGTACGGCGGAAACGTCCGGGCTCGGGCTACTTGCCGGGTCGCCGGGACCTGGTCCTGGTGCGCTTCCAGAGCAGGAGGGCGACTCCGGCCGCCGCCGCGCCGAGGGCGGGTGCGCCTGGCTTGGCGCGACGCCCGGGGGCGGCGCCGTGATCGGCCGCGCGGTCCTTGACGGCGTCGGGGGTCGGGGTCACGATGCGGGCCTTGGTGCCGGCGCGGGGTTCGTGGCGGGTGGCCATGGTCGTCGTCTCGCTTCCTGCGGTTCGGGCGTGACTTCCTGTGTGTACTCCTGTGCGTCTTCCTGTCGGGCGGCTACCCGGGGCGTGGTCGATGACACGTCCGTGTGGGTGTGCGCGTTCACTTGGGTGGTGGAGTCGCGGTGGTGATGCGGTCGGCCAGGTGCTTGTCCAGGTCGACGCGGACCAGTGCGGCGGCGAGTCGGGCCAGGTCGTCGGCGGCCACCAAGGCGGCGAGGGCCTTCGTGGTGGTGGGCAGGTCGAGCCGGGCGGCGCCGTGCAGGGCCCGATCGTCCAGGGTCGGGCGCAGGAACGGCCAGACGGCCTGGGCCTCCCGGCAGAACATGCCCGCGCCGGTCGGCCCGATGCCGGGGAATTCGCAGAGCAGTTCCCGGACCCGTTCGGGCCGTTCGTCGGCGTCGCGGGCGAGCCGGCGCAGGTCTTTGGCGTAGCGGCGGTGGATCAGGTCGGCGCAGTTGCCCAGCCGGGTCGCGGTGCCCTCGTCGTAGCGGACGTAGTGGGCGCGGCCGAGCGCGTCGACACGTTGTTGCCAGGTGAGTTCGGCCAGGCCGGTGGGTGTGCCGCCGCCGGCCGCGAAGAGTTCGCGGGCGGCGGCGACGGCGATCGAGGCCTTGATCCGGGTGGCGCCGAGATTGCTCAGGACCAGCAGTCGCCACAGCGGCGCGGGCTTGTCCGCGAGCCGCACGTCGGCTTCCTCGGCGTAGGTCGTGCCGGCTTCGGCGAGCAGGCTCCGGACGGTGGCACGGTGTCGCGCACGGGACTGCGGCTTGTCGGTCACGGGTGCTCTCCGGGCGAGGATGCGGTGGGTCGTTCCTGGCGGGAGCGGGTACCCGGATGGTCCGATCACAACCTTGTGCGGCGGGGGCGGCGAGTGGTGCCGCCGGGTGCGGTCGGCCGCATGGGTGAGGGCGGTATCGGAACCGGTGCGGAGGTGGGATGCGAGGCGGCGAGCGCTGTACGAACAGGCGCTGCCGGTAGGGGAGTTCATCGATTCCAATGATCTGTCGGTCGGATCTGCCGGCGACCCGTGCATCGATCGGCCGAACCGGGGCAGCCGGACGGGCACCGTTCGATGTCCGGGGGTCGCCCCCACGGATCCGGGCGTGGGTTTCGTGCGATTGCGCGGAGGAGCCCGGGGTAACGGCGTGGAATCGAGCGAGCGAGATGAGGAACGATGTCGGAATTCCTGAGTGACGTGGAGACCCTGCGGGCCAAGGCTCGGCAGCAGATGGACAAGGGCCCGGTGACCGCCGCGTACGGGGCGGACCTGGAGCGGGTGGTGGAGGTGCTCAATACCGCCCTGGCCACCGAGATCGTGTGCGTGCTGCGCTATCGCCAACACCACTTCGCGGCGAAGGGTGTGCACGGGGAGACCGTCGCGGAGGAGTTCCTGGTCCACTCGAACGAGGAGCAGGAGCACGCGGACAAGCTCGCCGCGCGGATCACCCAGCTCGGTGGTGTACCGGACTTCGACCCGTCCACGGCCGCCGGGCGCGCCCATTCGCAGTACGCGACGTCGTCGGATCTGACCGAGATGATTCGGGAGAACCTGGTCGCGGAGCGTATCGCGATCCAGGCGTACACGGAGATCATCGGCTGGCTCGGCGACGGGGATCCGACCACGCGGCGGGTGATCGAGGACATTCTCTCGGTCGAGGAGGAGCACGCCGACGACATGCTGGGGTTCCTGGAGAAGAGTTCCTGAGCGTACGCCGGGAACGCGCGGGACCGGGGCGGCGGTTGCGCCCCGGTCCCGCGCGTCGATCGGCCGTGGTGCCGGGTCAGTCGTAGTAGGGATTGCGCGGCGGCCCGGGGGGTTGCGAGGTGTCGGCGTGGTGCGGGCGGGCGGCCCCGTCGGCCCGCCACTCATCGGTCGTGGCGGGACGGGCGGCTCGGGCGTGCAGGCTCCGGTCCAGGCTGCGCACGTCGTGGGCGAGCCGACGCGTCCGGGCGCCGTCCCCCATCAGCGCGAGCCCGGCGCAGAAGATCAGGGCGAGGGCGAGGCCGGCGAGGAACGCGTCCAGGATGTCGAGGGTGACGAGGTCGCGGTGGAAGAGGCGGACCGTGTATTCGGGGCCGCCGGACGTGTTGTAGCCGATCAGCAGGCCCACGAACGCGGCGGTCGCCGCCGCGAGGAGCAATCCGATGGCGATCATATTGGGTACCTTCCCGTTGTTCTTCCCGTGCTCGAACGGGTGTTCGCCGGGACGGCGGGGGCGACTTCGTGGATCGGTGAGGTGACGGTCTCCGGCGCGTGATCCCGGGTCCGACTGCCCTTACCCCGGCCGACTTGTCGGCCCGCGGCCGGGGGAGGGCAGCTCCATGGCGCGTCTACCCGCTGCCATCCGGGTCACTCTCCCGATCGAATTGATCGTGTCGGGAGGGGAATTCGGGGTAGCCGCCGGTTCGCCGGCGAAGACGGATTCCGACGACACGCGAACTCCCGGGCCCCATGGCCCTGTCGGAGTCGTTCGACGCTGTCCGAACCCACCCCGAACCCAGCCCGATCAGGAGGGATGCACCGTGTCCGACGCATCGAGACCGAGTACCCGAGCGGGGAAGTCCACGACGTTCACCACGGATGTGCCGGCACGTCTGGATCGATTGCCGTGGTCGACGTGGCACTGGCGCATCCTGATCGGTCTCGGCACGGTATGGATCCTCGACGGCCTCGAGGTCACCGTGGTCGGCAACGTCGCGGGCAGGTTGTCCGAACCCGACAGCGGCCTCGACATCACCGCGGCCCAGGTCACCGGCCCGGGCGCGGCGTTGTACGTCGCGGGAGCCTGTATCGGGGCCCTGTTCTTCGCGTGGCTCACCGACCGGTTCGGGCGCCGGAAGTTGTTCATGGTCACCCTCGCCGTCTACCTGGCCGGCACCGCGCTGACCGCGCTGTCGGTCGAGGCGTGGATGTTCTTCCTGTTCCGGTTCGTCACCGGACTGGGCATCGGCGGGGAGTACGCGGCGATCAACTCCGCGATCGACGAGTTGATGCCGGCCCGCTACCGGGGTCGCGTGGACCTCGCGGTGAACGGTACCTACTGGGCCGGGGCGGCCGGTGGGGCGTTGTTGTCCGTGCCGATGTTGAACACCGGTCTTTTCCCGGCCGATATCGGCTGGCGGTTGACCTTCGCGTTGGGTGTGGTGCTGGGGTTGGTGATTTTGCTGGTGCGCCGGCATGTCCCCGAATCCCCGCGGTGGTTGTACCTGCACGGTCGCGGTGAGGAGGCCGAGCGGCTGGTCGCGGGGGTCGAGGAGAAGTTGGTCGCGGAGGGTACCCACGGCCCCGGGGGTCGGCCCGAGTTGCCCGAGCCGGAGGGCGAAGTAACCATCGATCGAAGCAAGTCCGCCGGGCTCGGCACGATCGCCCGGGCGGTGGTGCGGGACTACCCGAGGCGTTCGGTGCTGGGGTTGTCGCTGTTCATCGGGCAGGCGTTCCTCTACAACGCCATCACCTTCGGCTTCGCGTCCATTCTGGAGACGTTCTACGACGTGCCGAGTGGTCGCACCGGGTACTACTTCGCGGTCATCGCGGTCGGCAACCTGCTCGGGCCGCTGCTGCTCGGGCCCCTGTTCGACTCGCTCGGTCGGCGGGTGATGATCACGTCGACCTACGTCGGCAGTGGCCTCGCGCTCTTCGGCACGGCCTGGCTGTTCGGCGCCGGACACCTGAACGCGTCGACGCTCACCGCCTGTTGGTGTGTGGTGCTGTTCCTGGCCTCGACCGGTGCGAGCAGTGCGTATCTGACCGTCTCGGAGATCTTCCCGATGGAGGCGCGTGCCTCCGCCATCGCGCTGTTCTACGCGGTCGGCACGGCGGCGGGCGGGATCGCCGGTCCGCTGGTCTTCTCCGACCTCACCAAGTCCGGCGATGTGGGCGACACCGTACTGGCGTTCTGCATCGGCGCGGGCCTGATGGTCGCGGCGGGCGTGGTGGCCGGATTCCTCGCGGTGAACGCGGAACGCCGCTCGCTGGAGGACATCGCCCCGCCGCTGACATCGGCGGACGAGCGCGGGTAGGGGCCGGGCTCGGGCGCGACGGGCTAGTCGTTCGCGGTCGGGGGGTTGGCGGTGTCGGGGGCGGCTCGGTGGAGGGACTGGTGGTGGCGGTGGGCGGCTTGGCGGTCGGCGGTTCCGGCGCGCGTGATGTCGAGGAAGATCTGGTCGACCGTCGGCCAGGACTCGCGGATCGTGTGCTTGAGGCGTTCGGACATGTCCTCGACCTCGGTGCTGTCGAGGCCGTCGACGAGGTCGATGCGGGCGGCGAGGAGGGTGGAGTGACGGCCCATGCGCATGGTCAGGACCTCGGTGACCACGTCGATCTCGGGCTGTTCGGCGAGTCGGGCCAGGATCCGCTGCTGCAACTCGACGTCGACCGCCTCGCCGATCAGTTGGTCCCGGGCGGCCCGGCCGAGGCGGTATGCGACGAACACCAGCAGCAGGCCGATCGCCCAGGACGCCGCCGCCTCCCATACGGCGTTGCCGGTGGCCATGTGCAGCCCGAGGCCGGCCGCCGCGAACAGGACGCCGAGTACCGCGCTGCCGTCCTCGGCCAGGACCGTGCGCAGGGTCGGGTCGGGCGTCTCGCGGGCGTGGCGCAGTACGGGCACGCCGGCCGCGCGGGCTTGGCCGCGCAATTGTACGACGGCGCGCAGGAGCGACCCGCCCTCGGCGAGCAGGGCCAGGCCCAGTACGGCCAGACCCGCGACGTAGGCGCCGGTCTTCGGCTCGCCGTGTTCGCGCAGCGCCTCGAAGCCCTGGAAGACGGAGAAGCAGCCGCCGGTCACGAAAATCCCGACGGCGGCGAGGAGGGACCAGAAGTAGCGGTCCTTGCCGTAGCCGAAGGGGTGCTCGGCGTCCGGCGCGCGGCGACTGTGGGACAGGGAGGCGAGCAGGAACGCCTCGTTGAGGGTGTCGGCGACCGAGTGTGCGGCCTCGGACAGCAGCGCGGGCGCTGCCGCGAGTACGCCGACGGCCGCCTTGGCGATCGCGATGACGACGTTGGCGGCGAGTGCGACCCATACGGTCAACCGGGTTCCGGCGTCGTCGTCGGCGGCGGTGTCACCTGCGGGCGGGGGCGGTGGTGGGTTCATATGCTCGTCTGCCACGCCGGGGCTGCTACCCCCTTGCCGGGGCGGCATGCGAGCCGGGAGCCGGGTGGGCGGGCGAGAAAGATGTCCCGGATGTGTCCCGGGCGCGCATGGCAACGGCAGGGCAGGCAAGGGCAGTGGATCGAGGATGAGTTCCCCTCGATCCGGGAGGCGAGAAGGTCATGGCGAACGACACGGACATCCGGAAGACTCCGACCGGTAACCCCGTTGTACGCGTTCGTCGGAGCGGGTGACCTCGCGGTCGCGAAGATCCGTGAAGTGCCCGCGCGGATCGCCGAGTTGCGGAGCGAGAAGCCGGCGCACCGGAAGCCCGTCCGGGAACGCGTCGCCGACTCCGCCGCCGACGTCCGGGACCGACTCGGCGAGAAGTTCGACGCGGTGGCCAAGGACGCGCGCGAGACCTACCAGGGGCCGGCGGCGCGGGGGCACGAGGTGGTCGACCGTGTTCGCGGCCGGGCCGACGAGGCGGGGCAGGACGCGAAGGAGTTCGCGGGCGAGGTCGCTCGGGACGCGAAGGAGCTCGCGGGCATGGCCGTTCGGGATGCGAAGGGGCTCGCGGACAAGGCCGCGCGGGATGCCAGGGGGGCTCACGGGTGAGGTTGCCGAGGATGCGAAGGAGTTGAAGGGCCGGGCCGTTCAGGACGCCAAGGAAATCAAGGGCGAGGCTGCCCGGGATGCCGAGGAGCTGAAAGGCGGGACGACCGGGGGCTCCACTGCGAAGGGCAAGGCCGGTTCCGGCTCAGGGTCGGGTTCCGGGTCCGGTTCGGCGTCGCGTTCGGGTTCCGCTTCCGCGAGCGGTGCCGCGGCTCGGGCGAGGAGTGCTCGTTCGCGCAATTCGTCGAAGTAGGGCGGACCTTACGAGGGGTGGGTCAAGAACGTGCGCAGGGCGGTGACCAATGCGGCCGGGTTGTCCTCCTGGACGTTGTGTCCGGCGTTCGGGACGACCGTCAGTCGCCCGTCCGGGATGCGCTCGACCAAGCGTTCGGCGGTGCTCTGGGGGAGCACCCTGCTGCGTCCACCGCGCACGAGCAGGACCGGAACTCCGGTCAGCAGAAAGGCCATTCGATCCATGACGGCGAGGATGGCGGGGAAGTCCGGCGGGCGCGGATCGCCCTTCGGGATCCAATTGCCGTCGGGTGCACGGCGGAACAGCGTGTTCATGCGGTAGGCGACGCTCGGGCGGTCGGCGCGCGGGTTGACCCGCATCGCGGCTTCGACCACCGTGTCCAGTTCCGGTACGGGGCCCAGTCCGGCCACGAACGCCCGTACCCGTCGGGTGCTTTCGAAGTTCACGCCCGGGGCGACGTCGACGAGTGCCAGGCGTTCCACCCGATCCGGCCTCGCGTCGGCGACGTGGGCCGCGACCACGCCGCCGAGTGACATGCCGACCAGTGCGAAGCGATCGAGGCCGCAATGGTCGGCCGCGGCGACGACGTCGGCGGCCATGGTGTCGATGCGGTAGTCGTCGGACCAGCCGCTGTCGCCGTGGCCACGCAGATCCGGTGCGATCGGCCGAATGGCGCCGCGCAGGCCGAGGCAGACGAAATCCCAGGTGCGGGCCGTCAATCCGCCACCGTGCAGCAGGATCACGGGAGTTCCGGTGCCGCCCCAGTCGAATCCGTGCAGCCGGCAGCCCGCGCGGGAGTGGTGGAACTCGCGGGGCGGCGTCGGATCGTGGATCGGCACGCCCAGGGCCGTCGCCAACTCGGTCATCGCCGGAATCGTGGATCGTCCGGGCACGGCGTCTCCGTCCTTCCATGCCTTCTTATTACCTTGAGTACTCAAGGTAAGCGGATTACCTTGATGGGTCAAGGTAGGATGCGGCCATGGCGACCCGAGTGCGACGCAATCCCGATGACGCCCGGCGGATGATCCTGGAGGCGGCGAGCAGGCTGCTGACCGCCGGTGGCCCGGCCGCCGTGCAGGTGCGGGCGGTCGCCGCCGAGATCGGCATGACGGATGCTGCGGTCAACCACCACTTCGGCACGCGCGATCGACTCCTGGAGTCGCTGTTGCGCTTCGGCGGGGCCAGGCTCAAGACCGAGTTGCGCGCCGTGCTGGACGCGTGGCGCGACGGCCCGACCGATCCCGCCGATCTGGTGCGCGCGCTGGCTGCGCTCTACGCCGACGGCTACGCCGAACTGGCGCTCGCGCTGCATCGTTCCGGCCGGCGGGACACCGGCAGCGGGCTGCTCGACGAGGTGGTGGACCGCCTGTACGCCCAGGCGCGGGAGCAGTGCGCGGCCGACGGTCGCACGCCGCCGACCCGCGAGGCGATCCGGCTGACGATGGCCGGCCTGCACCAGGCCGTCGCGATGGAGCCCCTGTTCGGCGACGACTTCCGGCGCAGCGTCGGCCTCGACGCGAGCGCCCGGGAGCACACCCTCGACTGGTGGATCGAGGTCCTGCGGATGACCCTGTCCGGCCGGGGACCCGGTCGATCGGTCACGGGTTCACGCGGTGGCCACGGGGACGGCGTCGGGGCGGTCGGTGAGCAGAGCGGCGATGTGGTCCGCGCACCGGAGCGCCGCCGTGGCCATGGCGGATCGGGTCATGCCCGCGATGTGGGGGGTGAGCACGGCGTTGGGGAGGCCGGAGAGGGGTGAGGCGAAGCGGGCGTGTTCGTGTTCGAAGGTGTCGACGGCCGCTGCCGCGAGGGGGTGTGTCGGGGTGGTGAGCGCGTCGGCCAGGGCCTGTTCGTCGACGAGGCCGCCTCTGGCGGTGTTGAGGAGGATCGATCCCGGTCGCATGGAAGCGAGTTCGGTTCGGCCGATCAGTCCCCGGGTCCGGTGGGTGAGCGGGAGGTGCAGGGAGACCACGTCGCTGGTTGCCAAGAGGGCGTGCAGCGAATTCGTGGTCGGTATGGGGGATTCGGTCGGGCGTCGCGTGTAGCACTGGACTCGCATGCCCAGCGCGGTGGCTCGTGTCGCCAGTGCCTGGCCGATGCGGCCCAGGCCGACGATTCCCAGGGTCAGGTCCGACAGTTCGGCCGCGGGGGTCGGTGGTGTGCTCCAACGGCCCTGGTGGGCAGCCTCGTTGTGGGCCGGGAGGTTTCGGGTGAGGGTGAGCAGTTGGGCGAGGGCGAATTCGGCGACGGCGTTCGCGTTGGAGCCCGGGGTGTGGGTGACGGTAACGCCGTGACGGGCCGCGGCGGTGAGGTCGACGTGGTCGGTGCCGGCTCCGGCGCGGCCGATCACCCGCAGGCGGTGGGTCAGGGCCGCGTCGGTCGCCGCCGCGAGGAACGTGGCGCGCAGCGGGACACCCGCGCGGGACTTGATCGCGTGATGGCCGATCCCGTCCCGGACGGTCTCGGCGATCAGTGCCGACTCGTCGAAGGCGTCGAAGTCGGTGAACCGGACGCGGTCGGCCCAGGCGGCCCGCGTCCGCGCCGGGTCGGCCACCCGGCGCAGGTTCAGCGTGATGCTCAGCCCGTGGTCGAGCAGGCGTTCCAGTTCCCGTGCGAGCAGCTCACCGGGAGCGGCGTCCAACACCAGGACTCGCGGTGGTTCCACGTGATCACCCTTCCCCGACGGGAGCCTACCGCCGGCCGTTGCTACGCCGCGTAGTGGTGCGGGTAGTGGAGGGCGAAGACTCGGGGAGGTTGGTGAATCTCGGAGCCATCTCGGCGGAACCGTGGGGTAATTCCCGTCGAAGGTTTTGGTTTTGTCGGGTTTGTGACCGGGCCGCCCTGCATACTCACGATCGTTGTCGACGTGCCGTGGTCGGAAGGCGTCGACTTCGGTCCTTTCGGCTTCCCGATCCCATGCACGCTCCCCATGGTTTCACCGCGGGTGGCCGCCGGTGTCGGGGTGAGTGACGGGTCATCACCTCCCCATGGGTACAACGCGTAGTCGTCCCCCGCTCATGATCGGCGCCTTTCGGCCGCGACGGGTCGCGGCCGGTCTGATCGTGCTGGGTCTGCTGGTTCTGCTCTTTCCCATGATGTCCTCGGCTGCGGAGTCACCGCCGGTGCGCGGTGCGCGGGCCGACTACCTGACCGGCGAACAACGCGCCATGACACCGGGGTTGGTCACCCGGTCCGGCAGTTACGCCGAACTGGCCTCCGGGCCCGACGAGAGTTTCGGCGACACCCGTTCGCGGGCGGCCGACTGGCTGACCGTGCCCGCGGCCGGCGCGGACGGTACCGCGTCGGCGGATCGATCGGTGCCCGCCGGTACGCCGTTGGGCAAGCGTACGGCCGCCATCACGTCGGCGGCGCTGAACGTCTCGCGTACCGCGCAGAGCCTGAAGGCCACGTCGGACGTGACCGGATTCGACCACCCGCTCAACCAGTTCCGCGAACTGGACCAGGTGGTCGGCGTGACGTCGCTGGTGCGCATCGACAAGGTGCACTCGGAAGCGGGTGCGCCGAGCGCCGCGGCCGACGCCGGCCGGGTCGACGCCGGCCCCGGCGACGCTCCGCGTGCGGTGACCGAGGTCACCGGCCTCACGTTCTTCCCCGGGTCGGCGCGTGAGGAGCGTGTGGACCTGCCCGGTGGGCGCATTCCCGGCGGGTTGCTCAGCCGTACGCTGCACTTCCGCACGGACGACGACGGCCTGGCCATGAAGAGCCTGTACAAGGGCGATCCGGCGATGTACCGGGCCATGCTCGGCGACGGCACCGGCTTCCTGGACGCCACCTGGACCGTGATGGTCGCCGACCTCGCCTCCACCACGGCCGACTCGGCGCGGGCCGGACTGGGTGTCACCATCGACATGCGGTGGCGGGTCGGCATCGATGCGCGGGACACGCTGCAACTGCGCATCGACGGCAACGAGCGGTACGTGGACACCCGGATCGCCGAGGTGACCGCGGGCGACCCGGCCGCGGTGTTCCGGCGCCCGGCGGTGCCGACGACCACCGTGAGCGGGTTCGGCCCGCCCGGAGCCGGGCCGGGGGACACGCTCACGGTGACCGGGAGCGGCCTGGACGCGGGCGGGATCGGTGTGTACGTGGACGGGTCGCCCGAGCGGATCACCGGCGACGCGCTGCGGGTGGCGGCCGATGGTGCCTCGCTCGCCTTCGCCGTGCCGGCGGGGGCGACGCCCGTCAAGGGGGTGCTCGTGGTCGGCGACCACGGGGAGGGCAGCGCCGGGAGCTTCCCGCGTCCGGGCGGTGGCAGTTCCGGTCCCACCACGACCGCGACGGGTGCGCCGCCGAGTCCCACCGACGAGGGGCCGGTCCGGCACGCCTCGTGGGCGGGTCCTGCGGTCAAGGCGGGCGACCTGCCCGAGTCGTGCGTGACGGCGGCGCAGTGGCGGGTCCCGGCGGACCGGGCGGTGTTCACCGCGGCGCTGGGCGACGGCGGGGTACGGGCACCGGTGATCGCCTCGGCGGTGTTCACCTTCGCCGACGAGAGCGGTGTGCGGCACGAGGTGGCCACCGGCGCCGGGCCGATCTGGGGGCAGCCGTGGCCGGAGGGGCCGGCCGCGCACGTGGTGGGCACCCGGCCCGGGCAGGTCGCGGCGATCGTGCCGAACGGGTGGAGCCTGGTGGCGCTGGGCGCCGACCATCGCGGTGGGGAGAGCGCGAGTCAGGTCGCGCTCAGGCCGGTCGGCGGGTGCTGGGCGCTGGGTCGGGAGCGGCCTACTACGCCGCCTACGAGCGTGCCGCCCACTACGGCGCCACCCACGAGTGCGCCGCCGACGAGCGTGCCGCCGACGAGCGTGCCGCCGACGAGCGTGCCGCCTACGAGCGTGCCGCCGACCACGGCGCCGCCGACGAGTGCGCCGCCTACCGGTGAGCCCTCTGGTGGGCCGACCGGCGCCTCGACGCCCGCCGGGTCCGGCGGCACCACCCCGGGCTCGAACGGCGGCGGCCCCGGCGGCTCCCACACCGTCCCCGAGACCGCGACCGGCACCGGCGGCAGCCTCTCCCGTACCGGCGCCGACATCGTCCTCCCCGTCCTCCTCGGCACCGCCGCGCTCGGCGCCGGCCTCGTCCTGCTGTTCGCCGCACGTTCCAGGAGCGCCCGATGAGCACCGCCCCCGACCGCAACCCCCACCTGCCCCGTTCCGGTGTGCCCGACCGGCTCGCCGCGACGATGAGCATCGCCGAGCAGCACGAGTACCTGCGCGCCCGGCGCCGCCGCACCGTCTCGCGTCGCGGCGTCCTCACCGCGATCGGCCTCGGCGGCGCGGCCGTTCCGCTCTTCGGCGCCTCATCGTCGGCCGGCCCGCGCCGCGCGCCGTCGCTGCTCTCGGGCACGGACTACGTCGACGGGAACGCGCTCAAGCCCGCCGCGCGACACCTCGCGTTCGGCGCCGACCCGCGCGCTCAGGCGGCGATGAGCTGGCAGGTGCCGCAACCGGTGCGCCGGCCGTACCTGCGCCTGGGCACGTCCCCGAAGCACCTGGACCAGGTGGTGCCCGCCGAGATCCGGCACTTGCACTCGCACCTGATCGAATACGCCGACAACCCCGCCTCGGCCTACTTCGACTACGACCAGTACCACCTGCACGCGGCCCTGGACGGCCTCGACCCGGGCACGCGCTACTACTACGCGCTCGGCCACGAAGGGCTGGACTCCGCGTCCGTCGCCGCCACCGTCGGCTCGTTCCGCACCGCGCCGGCGGTCGACGGCGTACCGGAACCCTTCACCTTCACCGCGTTCGGCGACGAGGGCGTGGAGTTCGGCGGCGCCGCCAACCAGACCCTGATGCTCCGTCAGAACCCGGCGTTCCACCTGCTCGCGGGCGACATCGCCTACGCCGCCTCGGGCGCGGGGCTGCCGTCCAGTCACCACAGCGCCGACGGCGCGGACAAGCTCCAACCCGAGATGTGGGACGAATACCTGCGGATGATCGACCCCGTCGCCGCGTCCGTGCCGTGGATGGTGGCGATGGGGAACCACGACATGGAGGCGCTGTACTCGCCGGACGGCTACGGCGGCCACCTGGCCCGCTGGCACCTGCCGGGCAACGGGCCGCGCAACTCCCATGCCACGTACGGCTTCCGCTACGGCAACGTGGCGGTGGTCAGCCTCGACGCCAACGACGTCTCGCACGAGATCCCGCACAACCGGGGCTACACCTCCGGTGCGCAGACGGCGTGGCTGGCCGGCCATCTGGCCCAGGTGCGGCGTACGCCCGGGATCGACTTCGTGGTGGCCTTCTTCCACCACTGCGCCTACTGCACGGCGGCCGACCACGTCTCGGACGGCGCGATCCGGGAGGAGTGGATCCCGCTGTTCGACCGCTACCAGGTCGACCTCGTGATCAACGGGCACAACCACGTCTACGAGCGGGCCGATCCGATGCGCGGCGGCGTACGCACCCGGCGGGCCGACATCGGCGACCGGATCCGGCCGGCCACCGACGGCACCACCTACCTGACCGTGGGCAGCGGCGGGAAGAGCGGCTACGCGTTCTCCGCGCCGGAGACGTACGCGGGCGGCCCGGCCGATGTCACCGACGCGGTCAAGGGCGGCTACTACACGAAGGCCGGCAAGCTCGACGAGACCGTCGAGTGGTCGCGGGTGCGCTTTCGCGGCAATGCCTTCATCGCCGTCGACGTGCGGCCGGCCGCCGCCGGACGGGAGACCACGATGACGATCCGCACGCTCAGTGCGACGGGCGCGCAGATCGACACGGTCACGCTGGTCCGGGAGGCGGGTACGCCGATCCCGGTCGCGGGCACGGGCGGTCGCGGGACCGGGGGCTGAGCCAGGCCCTGTCCGGCGGATCCTGGCGGGTCCGCGCCACCCGGCACCGCGCCGGTCGGCCGCGTTCGCCGGAGGTTCGTCGGGGGGTCGCCCCGGTGGCTCCGGTCGAGCGCGGGACGGCCGCCGATGTACGTGCGTGAGTCGGGTCCGGTGCGTCCCCCGGGCCCGGGCTCAGCCCACCGCCCGCCTGACGAGTTCCGCGATCCGTGCCTCGACCTCGGGGGTCACCTCGGTCAGGGCGAAACCGGCCGCCCACATCGGGCCGTCGTCGAGCTTGGCCAGGTCGCTGAACCCGAGCGTCGCGTAGCGGGCCTTGAACTTCTCCGCGCTCTGGAAGAAGCAGACGACCTTGCCGTCGATCGCGTACGACGGCATGCCGTACCAGAGCTTCGGCTCCAGGGTCGGCGCGTTGGCGGTGACGATGGCATGCACACGCTCGGCCAGGGCCCGGTCGGCGTCCTGCATCTCGGCGATCTTCGCGAGCAGATCCCGCTCCGCCTCGGCCGCCTTCTCGGCCTTCGACGTACGCCGCGACGCCGCCTTCAGCTCCTTGGCGTGGTCCTTCATCGCGGCGCGTTCGTCGGCCGAGAAGCCCTCGTGCCTGCCGTCTTCGCTGTTGCCCATGGCGGATCTCCCCGTGTTGATCATGATTTCGTGATCTTGGACGGGACCATATCCCGGCGCCCCGATACCGGGTCAACGGTGACGCGCGAATCGCTCGTCGCCGACCCCATCGCGCGGCGCAGCGCCGCCACGACCACGGTCGGCTCGTGGACGGCGGCCGCCGCGCGTTCGGCCGTGTCGAGGACGTCGGCCAGGGTGTCGGGCGTGGCGCCTGACACGACCTCGCACATCCATTCCGCCAGCCGCCCGGCATCCTCCGGTACGTCCGGCGGGCTCGGGCCGGCCGCCGCCGGCGCGCCCGGACCGCTCGGGGCCCGGCGCCCGAAACGGCCCACCGGCCGACCCAGGGCACGCTGCCACCAGCGACGACGCTCCCGAGGCGTGGCGGGCTCAGGCAGGGCGGACTCGGGAGGGGCGGCCCGGAGCGGGGTCGGCGTCACATCGAGAGCCGGGCCGTCGGGTGCGCCTGCCGCCGGGTCCGCTTCCGCCACCGCGAGGTCCCCGGCCACCTCCGCCTCCGCCGCCAGGTCCCACGCGGACAAGTCCGGCATACGCCCCTCGCTGCCCCAACGGCCCACGGGCAGGCGGACCTTGTGCGGGTGCACGCACACGCCCACCCCGGTGCGCGCGTCCACCCGGCGTCCCTCGCCCCGGATCCACGGCCAGGCCCGGTCCGGGCGCGGCGCCACGTCGAACGCTCCCGGGGCGAACAGGCGGGAGGGACAATATCCGCACACCTCGTCGTCGATCGAGGGTGGCATGCGTCGTTCCGGCGACATGAGCGCAGCGTAACGACCGTGCGGAGGCGCCCCGCCGGGGGCCGGTAATGGGAAAAAGCGGTGTGCGCCTCAGTCGCCCACCCTCGGCAGGACCGGGACGAGGTCGTCCCAGCGGGCGATCTCACACCCGTCCGTCCGGTCGAACGCGGCGTCCACGGGGCGGCCGGCCCACTCGCCGGTGATGTGCGCGGCGGCGGGTCCGCCGTAGATCATCGTGCACATCGCCCCGTGCGGCACGGGCGCGAACGGGTCCCTGCCCCACATCGTCACGGCGTCCAACCTCTCGCACGCCTGCCGGGGCGCGGGGTGATCGCCCCCGGCGGGGTGGCACTCCAGCGTGTACACCCCCGCCCCGCCGGGGGCGTCCGTGACGGTGATGGTCAACCGATCCCCCATCCCCGAGGCGCCGGTCGGGACAGGCGCCGAGTCGGCCACGGCGGCGGGAGCCAGGTACGGCGCAGAGACAAGAACCAGGGCGGACACGACGAGACGACGAAGCACCACTGAAGACTCCCGATGCGTGTGCACATGCGTACAGACCGGGGACGCCCCCACGCACCCGCGCGCAAGGCCCCGTCACCCCTAACGCCCTCACTCTCACGTGGGTTACGCGCCACCCCCGGCCCGGTCATCGGCTTTCGATGACTCGCCCGATCGATTCATGTTTCCAGGTCGGGTGGGAGGTGGCGGGGTGGACGGGGACAGAGTTCGGGGGGTTGATGTTGTGGGGTCGCTTCATTGTTGCGGGTGATCACACTCGGTGAGACTGCGAGGCATGACGACATTGCTCGATGGGCTCGTAGGCAAGGCGCTGCGGCGCGAAACGCCCTCTCGTGACGAGGCGTTGGCCGTATTGGCGGGGGCGGAGGAGACGCTGGACATCGTCGCGGCGGCCGGGCGGGTGCGGCGGCACTTCTTCGGTCGGCGGGTGAAACTGAATACGATCATCAATATGAAGAGCGGGCTGTGCCCGGAGGATTGCTCCTATTGCTCGCAGCGGCTCGGGTCCTCGGCGGAGATCCTGAAGTATTCGTGGATCTCGCCCGAGGAGGCCGCGCGGACCGCCGATCGGGCCGTGCGGGCCGGCGCCAAGCGGATCTGCCTGGTGGCCAGCGGACGGGGCCCGGGCGCACGGGACATCACCCGGATCGAGGACACGATCGCCGCGGTCAAGGAGGGCAGCCCCGAGGTGGAGATCTGTGTCTGCCTCGGGTTGCTCTCCGACGGTCAGGCCGAACGACTGGCCGCCGCCGGGGCGCACGCGTACAGCCACAACCTCAACACGAGCGAGGCGCGCTACGCCGACATCTGCTCGACGCACACCTTCACCGACCGCACCGACACCCTCCGTCGCGCCGGCGCCGCGGGCCTGTCGCCGTGCTCCGGGGCGATCTTCGGGATGGGCGAGTCGGACGAGGACATCGTCGATCTGGCCTTCGCGTTGCGGGAGTCGGATCCCGACTCGGTGCCGGTCAACTTTCTCATCCCGTTCGAGGGCACCCCGCTCGCGGACAACTGGGAGCTGACGCCGGAGCGTTGCCTGCGCATCCTGGCGCTGTTCCGGTTCTTCTTCCCCGACGTCGAGGTCCGCCTCGCGGGCGGCCGGGAGATCCACCTGCGCGGCCTCCAGCCGCTCGCGCTGCACCTGGCCAACTCGATGTTCCTGGGCGACTACCTGACCAGCGAGGGTCAACCGGGCGCGGACGACCGGCAGATGCTCGCCGACGCGGGCTTCGTGATCGAGGGCGCCGACGAGCAGACCCTGCCCGATGCCCGGCACGACCTGGTCGCGATCCGGCGACGCGGCGCGGGCAGCGACCTGCCGGCCAACACGTGAGGGCCGGGTGGCGCACCCCGGCGCCGCTCGACGGCCGGCCGGACCGAGTGCGTACCGGGCGCCGGGACCGCACACCCGGCGAACTGCTCGACCTGGACCGGGAACACGTGTGGCACCCGTACGCCGCCATGCCCGGCACGACGCGGCCGCTCCTGATCGAGTCGGCCGAGGGAGTACGGCTGCGCCTGGCCGAACCGATCGGGGAAGTCGAGGAGTTGATCGACGGCATGTCCTCGTGGTGGGCGGCCGTGCACGGCTATCGCCATCCCGTGCTCGACGCGGCGATCCACGACCAGGTGGGGCGGATGAGCCACGTGATGTTCGGGGGCCTCACCCACGAACCGGCGATCCGCCTCGCGCACACCCTGGTGGAGATCACCCCGGAACCGCTGCGGCACGTCTTCCTCGCCGACTCCGGCTCCATCTCCGTCGAGGTCGCGATGAAGATGTGCCTTCAGTACTGGCGGGCCCGGGGTCGTGGCGGCAAGCGGCGCCTGCTGACCTGGCGGGGCGGCTATCACGGCGACACGTGGCATCCGATGTCGGTGTGCGACCCCGAGGGCGGGATGCACCACATGTGGCAGGGCGCCCTGGCCGAACAGGTCTTCGCCGACGCCCCGCCGCGCGACTTCGACCCGGCATATGTGGATCACCTGGAGGCGCTGCTGAGCCGCCATCGGGACGAGGTGGCGGCTGTGATCGTCGAGCCGATCGTGCAGAACGCCGGCGGGATGCGTTTCCACTCCCCGCGCTACCTGCGGGCACTGCGCGAACTGTGTACTACTCACGACGTGTTGCTGGTGTTCGACGAGATCGCCACCGGCTTCGGCCGCACCGGCGAACTGTTCGCCGCCGACCACGCGGGCGTCGGCCCCGATGTCATGTGCCTCGGCAAGGCCCTGACCGGCGGATACCTGAGCATGGCCGCGACGTTGTGCACGGAGGAGGTGGCGGCCGGGATCGGCACCGGCGAATCGCCCGTACTCGCCCACGGCCCCACCTTCATGGCCAACCCCTTGGCCGCGGCGGTCGCGAACGCGTCCCTGGACCTGATCCTCGACCAGGACCTGCGTACCGATATCGCCCGGATCGAGACCGCCCTCACCGCCGGCCTGGCCCCGGCCCGAACCATCCCCGGCGTTCGCGACGTTCGTGTCCTCGGCGCGATCGGCGTGGTCGAACTCGACCACGAGATCGACCTGCCGACGGCCACCAGGGCGGCCACGGAACACGGTGTCTGGCTACGCCCGTTCCGCAACCTGATCTACACGATGCCGCCGTACATCACCACCGACCAGGACCTGGCCACGATCACCGCCGCGGCCCGAGCGGCCGCGGCGGCGACCGGAACCTGATCGCCGGTCTACGGGCAGTCGTGGAAGGCGCGGTCTTCCGGGGTGAGGGGCGCACAGAAGTCGTGGACCTGGTTGTCGACCCGGTGCGCCATGTAGGAGAGGCCGACCACCAGGATCGTGTACGTCAGGATCGCGACGACCACGCGGCCGTAGGAGGCCGCGGACGCGGCCTTGGCGCGGTGCGGGCTGCGTGGCGGGTGGACCAGGGCGACCGGTGAGCCCGGCCGGTGGCGGCCCTCGACCGTGCAGCGGTACGGAATGCCGTTGTGGGCGGTGTATTCGACGACGGTCATGTCCACGAAGTAGACGTCGTCGCGGATGCGGTCGGGGCCGCTGCCGCGCCGGATGCGGCGCTCGCGGAGAGTGGATACGGCGGTGCCGGTCGTGCGCACGCCCCATCGGCGCAGGTAGTGGACCCGCAGGGCGATCACGAGGATGACGAACGGACCCAGGATCAGGATGAGTTGCCGTGCCACGAGGAAGGAATGCGGGTGGTCGCGCATGATGGCTGCCCTTCGGGTGTACCGGTGTCGACTTGTCCGGTACGTGGTCGGGCGCGGCGGGATCTCTCCACTTTTCGGGCGGGAATCTTTGGGGGCGCCGATTGTGTGGGTTTCGTCGTGATGTGCGCTTTGCCGGGCCGACGGCCGCGCGCCGGCGGATAATCGGTCGCGCGAAAGTGGAGAGATTCGCATCCCTCGAGACACGTCCCCGGTGACGACGTCGCATTGCCGTTGCGGAGGGTGCCATGACACGGATCGGACCGGACCCGTCCGGGGACTTGCCGTCGGATGGGGGGCTGCCGGAGAGCCTGTGGGCCGCGGATCCGGACGCCGACCCCGACGACACGTGGCAGCTGCTGCGCGACGGCGACGAGGCCGCCCGGATCGCGTTGTACGAGCGGCATCACGATGCGTTGGTGCGTTGGTTCCGGGCGAAGTTGCCGTCGGCGGCGGAGGCCGACGACTGTGTCAGCGAGGTGTTCGTCCGCGCGCTCGACGGGATCGCCCGCGACCTGAAGCCGGACCGGGGTGTCGACCGATGGTTGTGGGGCATCGCCAAGCACGTCAGGATGGCGGAACTGAGGGCGCGGGAACGTGCCACGGGCCGCCCGGTCGACGAGGACATCTCGCCCGACGACGCGAAGAAGACGACCCTTTCGCAGATGACCGCGTCCGGCGGCGACCTCGGCCACGCCTATGGCAAGACCCAGGCGTTCGCCGCGCTCTACACCGCCACCGACGCGCTGTCGCAGACCCAACGCGTGGTGGTGAGCGCACACTTGGACCACACGCTCGCCGAAATGCGTCCCGTGAAGGGGGCCGAACTCGCCGCCCGTCTGGGCTGGTCCCGGGTTCGCGTCGACCGCGAACTGAGCCGGGGCCTGAAGAAGGTGCGTGAACGGGTCGGACTCCTGGCGGCGGCGCGTTCGATGCGCTTCTCCTGCGCGACGGCGGCCGAAGTCAAGGGGCTCGCACGGCTGTTCGCCGCCGACGAGATGGCGTCGGGCCTGGTGCCGACCCGGGCGGAGTATCGCGTCCTTCGCGCCCACGCGGCCGGCTGTCCCTCCTGCTCCGCCGTGGCCAAGGACGCCATCGTGCAGCGCACCTGGGTGCTCGGACCGGGACTCGCGGCGGCGGCGGCCCGGCAGGGTGAGGACGACGACGAGCGGCGCCGCGCGGCGGTGGCCTGGTGGACGGGGCGGCCGGCGGCCACGGCCGAGGCCGAGGTTGCCCCGGTGGCGTCACCCGTCCCGGCCCCGGAAGTCGCTGCCGCGGCCCCCGACCCGGGCGTGTTGGGCAGTGTCGTCCGGGTCCTACGCCCCGCCTTCGACGCCGTCGTCCGGCCCGCGCTCAGCGCCACCCGCGCCGCACGTGATGCCGTCCTGCACCGGTTGCTCCGTGTCCCCGGCGTCGCGCCGGCGGTGAACACCGCGACGCGAATCGCCGCGGACAATCCGTTGGCGGTACGCGTGGGCGGCACGGTCGTCGCGCTCGCCACCGCGGCGGCCCTCACCCTGTTGGCCGTCGCGCCCGACGCCGCGCACACCCCGTCCGCCCGGCCGTCCGCCGGCCCCTCGACGGTCCCCGGCGGTCCGCCGGGTCCGGGCGGGGAGGCGCAGCCGGTGGTGGACGAAACCCCGCCCCCGAGCCCCACCCCGACGGACGTCCCGTCGGCCCCGTCGCCCGGCGGCCCGACGCCCCCGGGCGGGGCGGCGGCAACGACCGGCGGGACCGACCCCGATCCGGCCGGCCCGACCGGCCCACCCGGCACCGGCGGCCGAAGCGCCACCGGCACCGCACCGAACGGCCGCGGCGGAGCCGGAAGCGGCAGCGGCAGCAGTGGTGGCAGTGGCAACAGCGGCGGCACCGGCGGAGCCAACGCCCCCGCCTCCACCCCCGTTCCGGCCGTCTGGGGCTTTTGGATGGTCCGCTACGCCGACGACCCCATCGGCGCCACCCGCGAACTCACCCCCACCCCGCAACGCCCGGACAGTCACGAACCGAACTGGACCTACGGCATCTGGCGGCTCGGCAATCCACCCGTCGTCAAGACCGTACGCGTCACCCACACCGCCGTCGGCCGGCACGTGGTGATCCTCCCGGACAGCGCCGCCCCCGGCGGCATCGCGCACGTCTCGGTCTCCGACTACGCCGCGAACGGCGTGTCCTGCCAGCCCGTACGGTGGTGGCCGCAGGGCACCGACGAGCGCGTCGAGGTGGCCTGCTTCGACCGCGCCGGCACGTCCGCCGACATCCCGTTCACCGGACTCTTCCTCGCCGGCGACCGCAACGGCCCCTACGGCCAGGCCGGTTCACGCGGGTACGTATACGCCGACGAGCCGACCGCCGCCCGCCAAATCCCCGCCGCCGCGTCCCGGCAGAGCACCGGCGCGGTCACCCGTACCGGCACCGGACGCTACGCGGTGGCGGTCGCGGCGGACACCGAATCCGTCCAGGTCTCACCGGTCGGGACGACGCCTCGGCACTGCGCGCTCACCGCGCTCTCCGGCGGCACCGCGTCCGTGGCCTGCACCACGCATACCGGCGCACCGGCCGACACCGCGTTCACCCTGAGCCACACCGGCCGGCAGAGCCCGCTCGACGACACCCGGGTCCCGCACGCGGTGTACCTGACCGTCGCCGACGCACCCGGCGCCGGCGCGCCGACGATCACCGGATCATGGATGTCCCGACCGGGTTCGGCCGACGTGACGCGCACCGCGACCGGCCGCTACACGCTGCACCTGACGGTCGGTTACCTGACCAGCTACGCCCACCTGACGGCCGTCGGCGGCGGCTACTGCACCACCGTGCTGCGCAACGACTACGGCACCAAAGACGACGTCCTGATGTACCTGGCCTGCTACACCCCGACCGGCGCCCCGGCCGACAACGGCTTCCGACTCTCCTACCTGACCGCGTCGCCGTACTACCCGTAGCCCCGCCTACGCGTCGGGCGCGATCCGGAGCGTGGTACCCAGGCGGGCGGGTGTTCCCGGCGTGCTCACCAGGGGCCGCGAGACGTGGGCGGTCTCCACGCAGACGAACTCCCGGTAACCGTCGTCGGGTACGTCCGCCATCGTGCGCGCGAGGTCGGCGCCCGGGTTCCACACGACCACATCGGTGTGGCCCTCGTGGCGCACCTCGACGACCCGCTTGCCGGCGGGATCCTCCACCCGGCTCACGTCGCCGGGTCGGATGTACACCCGGTCGGTCTGCCCCCGGAAGGCGATCCCCGCCGCGGCCGGGTCGGCGTGCACGGGCGCGTCGAGGACCTTGTCGACGTACGGCCCGCCCAGACCGGTGACCCGCACCTCGTCCAGGTCACCGACCCGCAGATAGGTGTGCAGCGCCGCGGTGCTCTCGAAGTCACCGCGAGCCTCCAGTTCGATCCGGCATTCGCGCCCCAGTACGAACCGGGCGAACACCTCGAATTCGTGTGGCCAGTACGCCCGCGACTCCTCGCTCGTCCGCAACACCAGCGTCACGCGCACCGCCTCGTCGCCCGGAGCGGCCTCGTCCCCGGCCGCGTTCTCGTCGATGTCGAGCAGTTCCCACGGCAGAACGCGCGCGAAGCCGTGGCTCGGCCGACCCGCCGCACCGAACCACGGCCAGCAGATCGGCACTCCGCCGCGAACCGCCCGCCCCTCCTCGAACGCCGTGGTCTCGCTCAGCCACAACACGGGCTCCTCGCCCGCCGGTTGCCAGTGCACCAACTGCGCGCCCTGGAGGGTGATCGCGGCACGCACGCGCGGATGGGTCACCACGACCACCGGCAGCGCACCGACCCGACGCAGCGTGGTGTGCGCACCCAGTCGCCGCTCGACGGGAAGGACGAATACGTCTTCGGGCACGTCGGGACCCCTCACACTCGGCGGACGGCCGTCGCCCACACAACCCGCCACAATGCCACAACCCGCCCCGCCGTCATCGCGTACACCCGGGGCCGCCCGCGACGCGCCCCGCACCGGCTCGGATCGGCCCGGTCGTGTTCGGGCCGGGTACCGGATGGTTTCGGCCGGCACGCGGGCGCGGATTCGCTGGTTTCCGAGGTCGTGGGGATCGCCGCGGCGGGGGTGCGCCGGCGTCTCGGCACGACCGCCCGGGACGGTGTGGAAGGGCGATGTGGTAGGCCACGCAACGTATACGGCCGCTCACGGAGGATGTCGCGCCGGTGTGTGGCGTCGGCGCCGGCGGGGTGTGGCGCGGGTACCTCGGAGGGGTGTTCGAATGGCGTGGATTGGGCTCCTCAAGTCGTGATCATCAATGCGACGATCTGGTGATCGACGGGGCTTCCGCCGGCGCGGCGGCGTTTTTCCCACCACCGGAAGGGGTCACGTTCGTGGACTCGCTGGATCTGAAGACGGTGCGCACCAGCCTCGACGGGGCGGTGTTGCGGGTGCGGTTGGCCCGGCCGGAGGCGGGAAACGCGCTGGACGAGCAGATGCTGGATGATCTCCTCGCGGTGCTGGCCGAGTTGCGCTCGCGTTCCGACGTGCGGGTCGTGGTGTTGTCGGGCGAGGGCGATTCGTTCTGCGCGGGTGGTGATCGCGGCGAGATGCTGCGGCTGGCGGCCGACGATCCCGGGGGGCCGGCGCTGCGTCGGCTCGGCGAGAAGGCGCGGGCGGTGTGCGAAGGGTTGGCCGCCGCCGATCCGGTCACCATCGCCCGCGTGCACGGTCGGGTTGTCGGGGCCGGATTGGCCCTGGCGGTCTTCTGCGACCTGCGGGTGGGCGACATCGAGACCCGCTTCCGCATGCCGGAGCTGGCCCTCGGGATGCCGACCGCGTGGGGCGGTGCGATGGCCCGGTTGATCGGTGAGGTCGGCGCCGCCCGGATCCGCGAACTCGTCTTGACCGCGGATATGTTCGACGCCCCCACCGCGCATCGGTTGTCGATCCTGCATCGGGTGGTGCCGGCCGTCGATCTCGACGACGCGGTGAGCCGCTGGGTCAAGCCCGTGGTGCGCCGCCCGGTCGCGGCGCTGCACGCGACGAAGACGCTGATGAACGCATACAGCCGAAGCGACCGGTACGGGGATCTGTCCTTGCTGGACGGGCACTTCCTGTCCGCGTTCCTGGGTGCCGGGGCGGCCCGCTGATCCCCTCCGCCCGGAGGCCGGTCGCATCGGCGCGGCACGACCGGCCTCCGTCGGGGCGGGTCAGCGCACGCTCACCCGCATCGTGGTGATCCGGCGAAACGCCAGGCGGGGCTCCCACGTCGGCGGCTCGGTGACTCGAAGTGCGGGCAACCGGCGCAGTATCGCCTCCAGCAGCAGACTGGCCTCCAGGCGGGCCAGGCCGGCGCCGATGCAGTAGTGGATGCCGCCGCCGAAGGAGATGTGCCGGGCTCGGCGGGTGACGTCGAAGGCGTGTGCGTCCGGGGTCAGGGACGGGTCGTGGTTCGCCGAGGCCAGCATCGTGTGCACCACCTCGCCCCGCGCGATCGGAGTCCCGGCCAGCATCAGGTCCCTACTCGCGTAGCGCGTGGTCACGGCGATCGGCGGGTCGTAGCGGAACACCTCCTCCACGGCGTCGGCGAGGGCCGTCGGGTGGGCGCGCAGCCAGGCCCGCTGTCGCGGATGCCGGTCCAGGGTCCAGACCATCGTGGACAGCAGTGTGGACGTGGTCTCCAGAGATGCGATGACGGTGAACATGGCCAGCGCGTAGACCTGTTCGTCGGCGAGGTCGCGATCCGGCTCCAGCGCGTCCCAGGCGCGCAGCCAGCCCGAGATGACGTCGTCGCCGGGCTCGGCACGGCGGCGTGCGACCAGGGCGGTGAAGTATGCGCGCAGGCCGCGGATGGCCTCGTCGGCGGCCCGGAGTTGGCGTTTGACGGGCAGCAACTCCTGGGCGTACGCCTGTGCGTGGGTGAGGGAGCGGAGCAGGTCGAAGTCCTCGGGAGGTACGCCGAGCCAGTGTCCGACGGTGGCCACCGGCATTTGTTCGCCGACGAGTTCGGCGAAGTCCGCGTCCCCGTCCCCGGCCTGCTCGATCAGGGTGTCGAGCAGCGTGTTCGCCACCCGGCGCACCTTCGGACGCAGCGCCTCCAGGGTGCCTCGGTCGAAGATGGTGTTGACCGATCTGCGAACCCGGGTGTGCTCGGGCGGATTCAGCGCCACCAGCGTCTGTTCGAGTTCGCGCGAGGACGGGGTCGACCAGCGGGAGTCGTCGGGCTGACGGGCGCGCCACGCGTGATCCAGGGCGAGCCAGTCGGGGCTGCGCAACACCTCGTCGCAGGCGCGGTGGCCGGTCACGAGGTACCCGCCCCAGGGCGCGGGCACGACGTCACCCATCTCCCGTAGACCGGCGTAGAGCGGCAGGGGGTCCGCCTGCCCGGCCACCGAGCGCAGGCGGGACAACAGGGCGACGACACTTCTGCTGTCGATGACGGTGGGTGACGCGGAGGGCTGCACGACGGCTCCTTCGAACTCGACACGATGTCAACGGGCGACTCGGTACAGCGTTGATCGATCGGGCGCCCGGAAGAGGGGCGGCCGACGATGAAGGGTGTCTGCGGTTGTCGGTTGGGGCGTTCGGCACGGATGTGTGCCGCTGCCTCGTTCGTGGCGCGCCGAGGTCGGGCCCGGGAGCGGGTCAACGCGTCCCGGGCCGCGACGTCGGCACCGGCGGTGGGTGGTGCCGCCCGCCCGGTGCGGCAGGAGCGGGGCTACTGGCCTCGCCACCAGTTCAGGAACGAGCTCCACACGCCGCCCTTGCGCGCCCCGGATTCCGGGCGTTCGGGCGCGGTGGCGGCGCGGGTGGGCGCCGGATCGGCGGGGGGTGTCGGGCGCGGCGCGATCGGGGTGAAGCGGGCGGGCAGTGCGGTCAGCGCCCGGTTGAACGGCCCGGGTCGCCAGTCCAACTCATCCACCGGAACCGCGAGTTCCAGGTCCGGAAGGCGGTTGAGCAGCTTTTCGATCGCGGCGATGGCGATCAGCCAGGCGGAGTCCTTGGCCGGGCAGGCATGCGGTCCCGCGCTCCAGGCCAGGTGCGAGCGGTTGCTCGGCCGGCGGCCGTTCGCGATCAGCGCGGGGTCGCTGTTGGTGGCGGCGAAGCTGATCACCACCGGGGTGCCGCGCGGCAGGATCACGCCCGACAGGTCCACGTCCCGCACCGGATAGTGCACGGCGTAGTTCGCCATCGGAGGGTCGGTCCACAACACCTCGTCGAGCGCGTCCTCGACGGAGGCGCCGCCGCCGAACAGGCTCGCCGAGAACCGCTCGTCGGACAGGATCAGCCGCAACCCGTTGGCGATGAGGTTGCGTTGCGGTTCGGTGCCCGCGCTCATCAGCATGACGAGTTGATGGATCATCTCCTCGTCGGTGAGCCGGCTCGGGTGGGCCATCAGCCACGAGGTGACATCGGAGCCGGGCTGTTCGCGCTTGAGCGCGACCAGTTCGACGAGGGCGCCGGTCAACATCGTGTTGGCCGCCTCCGCGTCGCCCACGGCGTCGAAGATGCCGGCGATGCCCGCGACCAGGCGGTCGCCCAACTCGGGCGGGCTGCCGAAGAGTTCGCTGAACACCAGCAGTGGCAGCGTTTTGGCGTACTGGTTCAGCAGATCGACGCGGCCGATGCCCGCCCACTGGTCGACGAGGTAGTCGGAGCTGCGTTCGACGAAGCGGCGCAGCTGGTACGGGTCGATCCGGTCCAGGCTGTCGGTGACCGCCTGGCGCAGCCGCAGGTGTTCGGCGCCGTCGGAGAACAGGGCGTTGGGCCGGTACATCATCATCGGCACGACCGGACTGTCGGCGGGGACGGTGCCGTCGGCCAGCGCGAGCCAGCGGCGGGGGTCCTTGGCGAACAGTTCGGGGGAGTGCAGTACGCGCAGCGCGGCGGCGTGGTCGGTGACCAGCATCGCGTCCACCCCGGGCGCCAGTTCCACCGGCGCGGCCACGCCCTGGCGGCGCAGGTGTTCGTACGCGGCGCGCGGGTCGGCGGAGAACGTCTTGTCGTACAGGGGAAGGGCCCCGCCGGCGTGTGCGGGGCAGCCGGGGGGCGGGCCGGCGTGGTCGCCGGGGGAGGGGGCCGATCGATCGAAGGGGCCGGTGTTCCCAGTGTTCACGCGAGTTCCTTGGATGCCCGAAGCTGGAGGTAGCGGACGAGGGCCATCAGGGCCTCGGTCGAGGAGGCGCGGTCGCGGGCGTCGCAGGTGACCAGCGGCGTGTCCGGCAGCAGGTCGAGCGCCGCGCGCAGCTTCTCCAGGGGATGTTCGACGGAGCCGTCGAACCGGTTGACGGCGACGGCGTAGGGCACGTCGTACTCCTCCAACAGGCCGATGACGTCGAAGGATTGGTCGAAGCGCTGAGGGTCGATCAGGACGAGCGCGCCCAGTGCGCCGACGGTCATGTCCTTCCACACCTGGGCGAAGCGCTGTTGCCCGGGGGTGCCGAACAGGTAGAGCACGAGTCGGTCGCTGAGGGTGAGGCGGCCGAAGTCGAGGGCGACCGTGGTGGTGGTCTTGCGTCCCGCGCCCGTCAGATCGTCGACGTGCGCGCCGGCCTGCGTCATGGTCTCCTCGGTGCTGAGGGGACGGATCTCGGACATGGTGCCGACGAAGGTGGTCTTGCCGACGGCGAAGTGCCCCACGATCAGGATCTTCGCCGCGATCTTGACGGAGTCGGCGAGGTACACGTCCGCGGCGGCGCCGTCAGAGACGGGCAAGGCCATCCAGCACCTCCTGCAGGAGTTGGGTCTTGGGGAGTTCGGCGGTGGGGATGGGCCGACGGGTGGCGACCAGGCCGGTGTCCATGAGGTCGGACAGCAGCACCTTGACCACGCCGATGGGCAGGGCCAGGTGTCCGGCGACCTCGGCGACCGACAGGATCCCGCCGCGGCACAGGGCGAGCAGGCGGGTGCTCTCGGGGTCGAGGATGTGCGGCGACTCGTCGCCGGGCAGCGCGATCACCAGGCTGACCAGGTCCAGACCCTCGCGGGTCGGGTGGCCGCGGCCGCGGGTGATGACGTAGGGGCGTACTAAGTCGGCGGCGTCGGATTTCGCCGCGGGGTCGTTGGTCATACCGAATGGTCCGCATTCCGTCGGGGCGGGCTGGTCATTTCCTTTCCTAGTTGGCGCACGAGCTGCTGCATGCGGAACGTGATGATCTCCATGTCCACGTTCTGCGTGGCAGATACGGCCAGATAGGCGCCGGGACCCGCCGCCACCAGGAAAATGAATCCGTTGCCGAACTCCACGAGCGTCTGCCGCCAGGGCGACTCGGAATCGCCGATGAACTCCGCCGTGCTCCGGCTGATCGATTGCAGCCCGGACAGCGCCGCGGCCTGGCGGTCCGCCTCGTCCCGGGAAATCCCGTCGGAATGTGCGCGCAATATTCCGTCCGCGGACAACAGGATGGCGTGCCGGGCCTCCGGGACCTTGAGGGCGTCGTTGAGAATCCAGGCCAGGTCGTTGGTCATCGGCTTTCTTGCCCTTTGTCGTCTGTCTCGGGGACGCGGCCGGAGCGGGTTCCGCGCAGGAACGCGCCCATCAGCCCCGCGGTCTCCGCGTCCGAACGGTCGGGGGTCTCGGTCGGCGCCACCGCCTGGGTGTGCTCGACCGGTCGTGGGGCGCGGCGGCGGCGCTGGGGCAGTTCCCCGTCCAAGGCGGCGGCTCCTGCGGTGGGGGCGGACGCGGGGGCGGGCAGGGCCGCGGCCGGCTCGGCCGCGGCGACCTCGGCACGTGACCCACGGGCCACGCGCCGGGGCGCGGCGGCCGGGGAGGGGTCGGCGTCGACGGCGGTGGTGAGCAGCTCGGAGGGCAACATCACCACCGCGCGCATGCCGCCGTAGGGCGATCGGGTGTCCACCGAGACGGTGAAGCCGTACTGGGCGGCGAGCATGCCGATGACGGGGAAGCCGAACTGCGGCGGGTGTCCCAGCCGCGTGATGCCGACGGGTTCGGTCGCGCCGAGGAAGCGCGCGGCGCTCTGCCGGGCCTCCTCGTGCATACCCACACCCGCGTCGTCGACCATGACACAGACCCCGTTGGGCACGGTCTGGAAGTTGATCTCGACGGTGGTGTGCGGCGGGGAGTAACTGGCGGCGTTGTCCAGGAGTTCGGCCACCGCGAGGGCGACCGGCTCGACCGCGCGGCCGATCACCGCGACGTTGGACTGCATCCGGATCTCCACCCGCAGGTAGTCGCGGATGCGGCCCTTGGCGCCGCGCATGACGTCGTACAGCGGGGCGGCGGCGCGCTGGCGTCCGGTCCAGCCGCCACAGAGCGCGGCGATGACCTGGGCGCGGCGGCCGAATTGCGAGTTCATGTGGTCGATCGCCAGGAGATCCTGGAGCAGTTGCGCGTCGACGTAGTTGTTCTGCATGTCGGAGATCGCGACCTGCTGCTCGCCGGCCAGCGCCTGGAGCGTGCGCATGGCGGCCTTGAGCGCGTTCTTGGCCGAGTGGTCGGCGCGGTCGCGGGCGTCCTCGACGGCGGTGGTGAACATCCCCACGACCGTCTCGATCCCCTGCGCGTAAGGGGTTCCGCGCAACTGCTCGTGGCGCAGGAGCGATCCTTGGATCCGGTCCCCGGTCTCGACCAGGGCCGGCAGCAGCACGCGGACGACGTTGTCGATCTCCTCGTCACGCATGCGCACGTCCTCGGCCAGCAGGCGATTCCTCTCCCTCAGGTCCCTGACGGTTATTCGGCTGCGGGCCACGTAAACGGCCGCGGCACAGGTGCCGGCCACCCCGTACCAGAGTGCGGGGTCCTGTACAAAATTCATTCCCACGGTCCTCGTCGCGCTATCAGGCGGGCAACGGCGCACGCAGCGAGTGGAATCCGGGGTCGACCGGGTGCCCGAGGCACGTCACCGGGTCTGCGTCCCGCGCATCGCGATAAGTGCGACCCGCCCGCTGCACATTTCACTGTCGCCGTTGCTCTCTCGTCGATGGGGCGTAGCGAGTGTAGTGGCGCAGACTTCCCCGTTCCGGGCGCCGACGACACTTCTTCTTTCACCGCGACTGCATGCGGGCGACCATTCCCGGGATGGAGCCATATGTCCGTCATGTCGATGAATGGCAGCCGAATACGACGCGCCGAAGGTTCGGGACACGAATTCCCGGATCGGGCCGGAGGGGCGCAGAAATTGGCCGGAATGCATGGGTCATTCGGGGCATGCCGGCCATTGCGCCCCTCGAATCCCGGACGCGCCGCCGCCGGCGATCCGTCACGATCCGCTCGCGCGACGCACACGGAGGGCCATCCCCGAACCGAGGCCGACAATCTGTTGTGAGGATGTTCACGCATCGTCAGCCTGCCCTCCACAACACTTCGACCGAATCCCCCTCTTTGGGGTGAAGGCCCGGCCGGGACCCAAAGTTTCGGCACGGGAGCCGAGCACGGTCGCATGCCGGATACGACTGCGGGCGCCTCGCCGGTTCTTCGCCGGCGAGGCGCCCGAGACGCCCGGGATACCGCGACCGTCAGCCGGTCAGGGGGTGATGCTCCAGGTCGTACCCGAAGTAGCGCGGCCCGGTAAGCGCCAGACCGGCCGGGCTCAGCCAGCGGGGGTCGCACGGGGCGGCCAGGACGGTGACGCGCAGGCCATAGCGCAACGCCTCGGTGGTGACCGGCTCGCCCGTCTCGGTGTCCAGGACGCAGATCAGGTCGGGGGTGGTGGCGACCACCCGGCCGTCCCTGCGGGTGAGCAGGTGCTCGTTCCGGAAGTCCAGTTCGAGCACCGTGCCCTCGCCCTCCAGACGGGCCCGGCCGCGGGCGAACCCGCCCTCGGTGCGGCGTTCGACGTCGACCACCTTCCCGGTCGACAGGCGTACCCCGCCCAGGAGTTCCAGGGCGGCGGCGACCGGGTCACGGTGTTCGGCGCGGGCCTCGCGAACCGCGCGGCCCAAGTCCTCGGCCAGGGTCAGCGTGGCCGGGACCAGACCGTCGCGGAGTTGGTCCCCGCGGCCCCGGTTCTGGCGTTGGGCCCGCAACGCGCGGTCCCGCTGCTGCGCACCCTCCAGGCATACCTCGACCACCAGGGCTCCCCGGCCCGCGCCGCCGACGAACTGCACCTGCACCGCAACGCGGTCACCAACCGGGTCCGCAAGGTGAGCGAACTGATCGGCGCGGACCTGGAGGACCCACAACAGCGCCTGGCGGTGCAACTGGCCTGCCGGGCGCACCTGATGTAGTCCGGCGCGCGCTGATCAGTGTGCGCCGCAGGCGCAACCCGCGGGCGGGACCGCCTCCGGGGCGGGTGGGGTGTGGTGGACGCGGCGTGTTCCACCTCGTCGATCAGTCGGCCGTCGACCACGCGGGCGCCGGGCGTCGTTGACGCGGGTCGGGCGGATGGAATAGAACTTCATTATGAAGGACGTAAATAAAATCGGGCGGTTGTCGACGGACGTCGACGGGCTGCTCTTCGATCCGCAAGTACGGTCCGCGATGGCGGAGTTCGCCGTGGACGGGGACACCCTGCGGTTGGAGGCGGCGGCCGCCGCGCGGTCCGCGCACAACGCGGTCGAGCGGTTGCGGGCGCACGGCTCGGAAGGGCGCGGGCTCAGTGCGGGAGCGCTGGACGTGCTCGCGAGGTTGGGCGGCGCGGGAGAGGCCGGCGTCAAGCCCGGCGAACTCGCGCGCGCCGCCGGGGTCAGCCCGCGCAACGTCACCGGTCTGCTCGACACGCTCGAACACGACGGGCTCGCCGAACGGGTACCGGACCCGCACGATCGACGCGCGGTGGTGGGCCGCATCACCCCGGCCGGCCGCGCCTGGCTGGACGACTTCCGCGTGCCGACCCAACGCGCCATGTCCGCCGTGTTCCACGGCTTCACCGACACCGAACTGAGCCAACTGCGCCACCTGTGCCTTCGCGTCGTGGAAAACCAACAACGCATCGCCGCCCACCTCGAGGCCGGCGCCGGGAAGGAAACCTCAGGATGACCACGCCCACCGACGCGACCCGCGACACCGTGCGCGCCTACCACCACGCCCGCTTCCGAGGCGACGCGCCCGCCGCCGCCCGCACCCTCGCGGAAACCTTCCGATTCCGCAGCCCGCTGACGACCTCCGACGACGCCGACGGACACCTCGCGGGACTGGACATGTTCGTGTCCATCGTCGAACGGGTGGACCTGATCAGCGAGTTGTACGCGGAGGACCGGGCCACCCTGGTCTACGACGTGCACACCACCATCCCGACGGTCGGCGTCCAACACACCGCCGAACACTTCCGCCTGTCCGACGGCCGCATCACCGACATCCACCTCATCTTCGACGCCGGCCCCTGGCACGCCGTCATGCGCGCCATCCCACAACCCTGAGTGACACCCCGGGTCGGTACAGTCGGGCGTCGCGATCGACACGAGACGACTTGGGACGGAGACGCGGGTGTCCGAGCACGAGATCGAGGACCTGGTCGCGGACTCGATTCGGGTCCTCGACACGCACACCGCGCCCGACGACCCGCGCGTTCGGGACTGGTTCGCGGCGCTGTACGAATTCCAGAACGGATACGACTGCTCGTTCACGCACTTCCGCGTGCTGGACACCCTGCTGCGACGCGGATACACGTACCGATTCCCGCTCGACCGGCATCCGGATCACGCCGAGCGACCGGAACGCCTCGACGCGCTCACCGAGTTCACCGAGTTCACCGCACTGCGTACCTTCGACGAGGACGCCCCCGACTTCGACGGCTACGAGTCGTGGCTCGAAGACGGCTACGTCGAACCGCCGTTCCTCTACTGCGACATCGGCACCACGCTGTGGCGGCGCATGGTCGACGCCGGCGAGCTGCGCGGCCCCGACGCCGTGCCGCCGCGCCGCGTTCGATTGATCGACGTGGTCCGCGAGGTCGCCGTCGCCGCCGAGCGGGAGCAGGATGCCGAACTCGTCGGTATGTGGTACGCGTTCGGCTGCGCCACCCTCGTCG
This sequence comes from Embleya sp. NPDC020630, assembly GCF_044334985.1. NCBI lineage: Bacteria > Bacillati > Actinomycetota > Actinomycetes > Kitasatosporales > Streptomycetaceae > Embleya > Embleya sp. NPDC020630. Next base: position 161,158 of record NZ_JBIRUB010000006.1, on the reverse strand, counting down.
GCGGTCCCGCGGGTTGCCCGTTCGACGTCGACGAACTCGCCGAGATGCCCGCCGTCCAAGACCTGCGCGCCGTGGTCCGCCACACCGGCGCTCTGCCGATCGCCCGACGATCCCCGTACGCGGCGCCCGTCGAATACGCCGACGACGAGGATCTCGAAGCCTGGTGGTGGCGGCTGTAGTTCGGCGCCCGGGCGGGCGTGGGCGGACCCGGCCGGGCCCGCCCACGATGGGTCTCAGTCGCCGGTGAGGATGACGAGGCGGCGGGTCGCCCTCGTCATGGCGACGTAGCGGTCGACCGCGCCCTCGATGCCGCTGCCGAAGGTTTCCGGGTCGATCAGGACGACCAGGTCGAATTCGAGGCCCTTCGACAACTCCGGGGTCAGCGAGTGCACGCGGGGCGTCGAGCGGAACGTGGGATCGCCGATCACGCAGGCGATTCCCTCGTCGTGCGCGGCGAGCCAGTCGTCGAGGATCGTGGTCAACTCCGACGTGGAGCCGTACCCGACCGGGATCCCGCTGCCACGGATGGATGTGGGCACGTTGGCGTCGGGGAGCACGGTCCGGATGACCGGCTCGGCCTCCGTCATGATCTCCTGTGGCGTGCGGTAGTTGATGCTCAGCGACGCCATGGTGATCCGGTCCAGACCGACCCGCTCCAGCCGCTCCCGCCACGACTCGGTGAAGCCGTGCCTGGCCTGGGCACGGTCGCCGACGATGGTGAAGCTGCGGGACGGGCAGCGCAGCAGCAACATCTGCCACTCCGCGTCGGTCAACTCCTGCGCCTCGTCCACGACGATGTGCGCGAACGGACCGGCGAGCAGGTCGGGTTCGAAGCGGGGCCCGCCGGACTCGTCGACCAGGGAGGTGCGCAGGTCCTCGCCGCGCAACATCGTCACCACCCCCTCGCCGTCGTCGTCGGCCGCCACCAGGGCGTCGACGACCTGGGACATGTTCTCGCGTTGGGCCGCGAGGGCGGCCCGCTGCCGACGCATGCGCCGGGACGCCTCGGGGTCGCCGAGCCGCAGCCGCGCCGCGTCCAGGAGCGGCAGGTCCGACACCGTCCAGGCATCGGCCTCCTTGCGCTGCAACCTCCGTACCTCGTCCGCGTCGAGCCACGGGGCGCACATGCGCAGATACGCCGGTACCGTCCACAGGTCGCCGACCACGTCGGTCGCCTCGAGCAGCGGCCAGGCGCGGTTGAAGGCGGCGAGCAGTTCCCGGTTCCGTTGCAGGGACCGGCGCAGCAACTCCGGCGAGGCCTCGTCGTCGTCGTGCTTGTCGACCAGGATCGTGAGCAGTTCCTCCCAGATCCGGTCCCGGGCGTCGTTGTGCGAGATCCCGGGTTCGGCGGCCTCGAACGCCTCGGCCCAGTCGGCGACGGTCAGCCGGATGTCGGACCAGTGCGTAGTGACCGTCATGCCCTTGGTGGGCGGCTCCTCGTAGAACGCCACGGCCTTCTCGATCGCCTGCACGAGCCGCGCCGACGCCTTGAGCGCGGCCACCTCGGGATCCGCCTCGACGGCCGCGCCGGCCCCCTCGGGGAGCAGGTCCCGCAGGGTGCAGGTCTGTACGCCCTCCTCGCCGAGACTGGGCAGGACGTCGGCGACGTAGTTCAGGTAGGGCTGGTGCGGCCCGACGAACAGCACGTTGCCCCGGCGGTGGCCCAGGCGCGGGTCGGCGTAGAGCAGGTAGGCGGAGCGGTGCAGGGCGACGACGGTCTTGCCGGTCCCCGGGCCGCCGTCGACGACGAGGGCGCCGGCGGAACCCGCGCGGATGATCGCGTCCTGGTCGGCCTGGATGGTACCCAGGACGTCGCGCATCCGGGGCGAACGATTGCCGCCCAGGCTTGCGATGAAGGCGGACTGGTCGTCCAGCGCGGCGTGGCCGACGATGCCGTCGGTGGTGAACACCTCGTCCCAGTAGTCGCCGATCCGGCCCCGCGTCCAGCGGTAGCGGCGGCGGCTGGCCAGCCCCATCGGGTTGGCGTGGGTGGCGCCGAAGAAGGGTTCGGCGGCGGGGGTGCGCCAGTCGATCAGCAGTCGGCGGCCCGCGCTGTCGGTCAGGCCCAGCCGTCCGACGTACACGGTCTCGCCGGCCGCGTCGACCATGCGTCCCAGGCACAGGTCCAGGCCGAAGCGGCGCAGCGCGCGCAGGCGCGTGGTCAGTCGGTGGATCTCGATGTCGCGGTCCATCGCCGCCCGCCCCTGACCGCCCGGCGACCTGCGCTCGGTGTCCAGGCGGTCGGACAACTCGGCGATCTGCTCGTCCAGGCAGCTCGCGATGGCCGCGAAGTGCCGCTCGTCGTCGGCGATCAGCGCCGGGTCGGCCTTGGCGGCGAGGCGGTCGGGGAGGTCGAACGCGCTGGTGGTGATGGGGTTCACGGCATCGGCTCCGATCCGGGGTCGCGGGGCGACCGTGGTGCGTGGCGGGTTGTGGCTCGACGGTTGCGCGAGGTTCACGCGGATACCGACGAGCGATCCCGGCCGGGTGCGTCGAGCAGGAGATTCGCGGCCACGGTCGTGCCGTCGGCGCGGATCGCGGCGGCCACGGCGCCGGCCCGCCCGCCGGTCTCGGGGGCGAGCGCGGTCGCGAGCGCGGCGGTCAGGGACTCGACGGTCGGGATCGGGCCGTCGTGCGTCGCGCCGATGCCCGGATCGGCGATCCGGCCCGCCCAGTACGGCTGATCCACCCCCTGCGGCACGATCACCTGCGGCGCGCCCGCCCGGGCGGCGGTGGTCGTGGTGCCCGCGCCACCGTGGTGCACGACCGCGGCCACCCGGCCGAACAGCGCCTGCTGGTTGACCTCGCCGATGCCGAAGCAGTCGTCCCGATCGTCGACCCGGGCCGGCTCGGCCCAACCGTGTCCCAACAGCACACGCCGGCCGTGCGCGCGCACCGACTCGATGGCCACCCGCGCGACATCCCGGGCGGTACGCATCGGCATGCTGCCGAAGCCCACGTAGACCGGCGGCGCGCCGGCGGCCAGGAACGCCTCCAGGTCGGCCGGCAACGCACGCTCGTCCGGCGTGACCCACGCCCGGGTCTGTACGACGTCGAGGTCGGTCGTATCCCACGGGCTCAGGATCGGGTCCGCGGCCGGCCACGGCGTGTCGGTGTAGATGTGGTCCCGGACGTGCTGCACCGGAGGCAGGCCCAACGCTTGCCGGTTGGCGGGGAGCGCCGGGCCGAACAACTCGGCGATCTCCCGGGCGTCGATGTCCCACAGCGCCCGATTGTCGGTCACCTCCGGCGGGAACGGCCGACCCGGCCGGGACAGCGGCGGCCGGTCCGGCGACGGCAGCGTGATCGGCTGGTACGTCGCGTAGACGTAGCGGATGCCCAGCACCTCAGCGCCGAGTTCCCGCAACCGGACGGCGAGTCCCAGCATCGGCTCGACGTCCCCGCGCGACCCGAACGCCGACAACAACACACACACTTCTCGACTCACCCATTTCCGCAGATCCCGGCCGGGGCTTCGGCTCAGGTCGATGATTCTGCGGCACGACGGGGGCCTTGCCGCAAGGCCCCCGACGCGCTATATGTTGGTTATGGCGAGGAGAGGGTTCTCCTCGTCGTTTTCATGTCCGCGGCGTTGTCCGTCGTTTCCCCGTGCCGCGTCGGTCCTCCGCGCCGGCCCCGCCTACGCGCAGGTGTCGGCGGGCCGCCAGTTCCGCCTCGTCGACCGGCGTGAGCATCGAGGTGCCGGCCGCGCCGGTCATCACGACGACGAAGCGACTCCAGGCATCGGGGAGGTTGTTGCCGGCCTGGTAGTGGATCACGTCGCCGCCGGGTTCCCAGAAGGCCTCACCCGCTCGGATGATTCGCTCCGGTTCGCCTTCGAGCTCGAAGATCATCTCGCCTTCGACCATGTATCCGAACACCGGGCCCGAGTGGCGGTGGGCTGGGGTGCCCGGATCACCGGGTGGGAGTTCGATCAGGGCGGTCATCACCTCGACCGCATCCGGCAGGGTCGGGGTGACGTGCGGCAGGAGCATGGTCAGGGACGAGCGGCTGGGCTGCCGGGCTTCGGGCCGGTTGGTTTCCGTCATGGCGTCAGGCTAGGAGCGGACCGGTCCGGTGTACTGGACCGGTTGGCGAGTGGTTCGGTGGACCGGTTGCGGAGGGCGGGGCGGTTCGGGGCGGGGACGCGCCTCGGGGCGGGCGCGGCGCTTCAGTGGCCGGCTCGGTCCCGCCGGCCGCGCGCCGTCATCGCCCACGCGGCCGGCACCGCCGCGACGAGCAGGACGCCGGCCGCGGTCAGCGCGTGTCGGGCGCCGACGGACGCGGACTGTCCGGACGCGTCGCCGGTCAGGTACACGCCGCCCACGATCGCCACGCCGAGGGTGCCGCCGAGTTGTTGCACGGCGTTGAGGAGGCCGGCCGCCGAGCCGGTCTCCTGCGGGGCGAGCCGGCGCAGGGCGGCGGTGAAGAACGGCGGGGTGAACAGGCCCACGCCGAGCCCGGCCACAGCCAGGGCGAACGGCAGGCCGCGCGGATAGTCGCCGGCGGGCGCCGCCCGATAGGCGAGGACCGCGGCGACCAGGCCGACGGCAAGGGTGGCGATGCCGGCGTGCAGGACGCGGATGCCGTAGCGGGGGACCAGGATGCCGCCGGCCGCCCAGGAGGCGACGGCCAGGCCGGCGGACCACGGCAGGAGGGTGAGGCCGGCGGTGAGCGGACCGCGGTCCAGGCCCAGTTCCAGGTGCAGCACCACGGTGATCATCACCCCGTTCACGACCGCGAAGAACAGCGTGGACGTGGCCAGCGCGGCGGGGAACGCACGGCCGCGCAGCAGCGACGGTTCGACGAGCGGGGTACGACCGGCGGCGGCCGTGCGGCGCTGGTGGACGACGAACCCGGCCAGCACGAACGCGCCGAGCGCGGCGGCGGCCCAGGCGCCGGCACTCGGCGCACCGGTGCCGCCGGCGAGTGGGCAGACCAGCAGCGCGGTGCCGGCCGTGGCCAGTGCGGTGCCGATCGGGTCGAGGCGGGGGCGCACGGGCGCGCGGTCCTCGCGCAGGCGCGGGGCGATCAGCAGTACGGCCGCCGCGAGCGGCAGGTTGACCACGAACACCGCACGCCACGAGGTGCCGAACAGGTCGGCGTGGGTGAGCAGGCCGCCCGCCACCGGCCCGAGTACCGCGGAAAGACCCATCACCGGGCCGATCGTGGCCAGCGCCCGGGGGAGTTCGTCGCCCTCGAACATGGCGCGGATCAGCCCGAACGTCTGCGGGACGATCAGCGCGGCGGCCACGCCCTGCGCCGCGCGCATGCCGATGAGCACGCCCACGTTCGGGGCGAGCGCGCAGGCGAGGGAGGTGGCGGCGAACGCGGTGACGCCGACGCGGAAGACGCGACGCCGGCCGGCGATGTCGCCGAGGCGGGCGGCGGTGAGCAGGCCCAGGGCGAAGGTGAGCGTATAGGCCGCGCTGTACCAGGGGATCGCGGCGGCGGGCCCGCCGAGGTCGGCGTGGATGACGGGGCCCGCGACCTGGACGATCGTGGCGTCGAGGAGGTTCATCGCCTCGGCGACGAGCAGCGCGATCAGGGCGGTCCAACGCCACGGATAGGCGCCGAGGGTCGGCCGGTCGGGCGCGGCCGGGGCGGTCGCGATGGAGGGGTCGCCGCCGGGGGCGGTCGGGTGCTCGGACATGGGTTCCCCGTGGGTGGTGTGATGTCGGGATGCGCGGGCCGCCGGATCGTCGTCGTCCGGTGCTCGATGCGAACACCACCCTCGCTCGGCTCCGGCCTGGGGTTCCATTACTGGGCAGCGAAACGATGATTTCATCCATGTTGATCGGCTACTTTGAGGATTATGCTCGAACCGGACGACCTCGATCGTGGTCTGATCCACGCCCTCCACACGGACGCACGCGCGCCGTTCACCCTTATCGCCGACGTCCTGGGCACGTCGACGCAGACCGTGGCCCGCCGCTACCGTCGCCTGCACGCCGAGGCCGGCCTGCGCGTGGTCGCCCTGCCGAGCCCACGCAGCACCCGCGCGCACCAGTGGTTCGTACGGTTGACCGCAGCCACCCGCACCGCCCACGACATCGCGGTCGCGCTGGCCCGCCGTGCCGACACCTCGTGGGTGCGGCTGACCTCCGGCGGTACCGAGATCGTCGCGATCATCCACACCCCGCCCGGCGGTCCCGACGCCCATTCCCTCCTGTTGCGCGACATTCCGCGCACCGCCGGCATCACCGCCGTCTCGGCGCACTACCTGCTGCACACCTACCTGGGCGGGCCCACCCCGTGGCGCGGCCGGCTCGGCGCGCTCACCCCCGAGCAGGAGGCCCGGCTGCGCGGCCGCGACATCCCGGCCGACCCGACGCACGGCGAGCCGTACCCGCTCACCGACGCCGACCTGCGCCTGCTGGCCGCATTGCGCGAGGACGGCCGGGCCGGCTACGCGGAACTGGCCGCCGCGACCGGCTCCACACCCGCCACCGTCACCCGTCGGCTGACCGAACTACGGGCCCGCGGCGCGGTGTTCTTCGACATCGACCTCGAACCGGCCGTACTCGGCGCCACCGTGTCCGCGCTGTTGTGGATGCAGGTCGCCCCCAGCCGCCTCGACGAGGTCGCCCACACGTTGGCGGGCCACCACGAACTCGCCGTCGTGGCCGCCACCACCGGCCCCACCAACCTGGTCGCACACGCCCTGTGTCACGACGCGGAGGACCTGCACCGATACCTGATCCACCGGCTCGCCCTGGACGCCATCACCCGGATCGAGACCGCACCGGTCCTGCGTACCTACAAAGCCGCCGCCACACTGCGCGCCTGACCCGATGACCCGCCGCTCATCCCCTCATCCCCTCCCGTCCCCTCTCACCCCCTCTCGCCGATCGGGATCCGGACCGCCCGCGTGCGTGTCGGTGACCGTCAGTAGGTTCGTATCCGTAGCCGCCGATCGTTTCCGACTCGGCGTGGAATCCCCCTCGGTGCAAAGGAGATGGTGTGTTGTCGGCATGGGAGGAGTCGAGCGTGGCGCGGGTGCTGCCACCCGCTCGGCCGCGCAAACTCGCCAAGGTGCCGTTCGTCGAACTGGCCGACGGGCGCCTGCAGGGTGTGGTCTCCAGCGGTTCGGACATCGGGCGGGTCTATGTGTCCTCGGTCGCCGCCGGGGACTTCGCGTTCACGTGCAGTACCAACAACAACCGCCCCTGCGGCGGCGCGCACGGGTCGTTCTGCAAGCACATCGAAGCCCTGATCGGCGAGGCCGTGTTGCAATACGGCGCCGAGCGTGTCGCCCGCTACCTGCGGGTCGAACTCGCGAACGGGCAATCCGACGCGTGGCACATCACCCGGACCATGGCCGCGACCCGCCCGCCGCAGGGGGACAAGACGGCCGCCGCACCCGTGTTCAGCAGGTTCCTGCGCCACCTGGGCTACCTCGAACTCGTCCCCACCACCGCGCCGCTGCCGGAGATGCAGTGGTTCCCCCCGACGAGGGCGGTGGCCTGATGCGCGCCGACCTGCTCGTCGAACCCGTCGCCGGGCTCGACGAAGTCCTGGCCGTGGTGGACGCCTTCGACCGCACCCTCGTCGGCGGCCTGCTGCGCCCCCACCCCACCCAGGCCGGTGCCCTTTCCGAACTGGCCGCCGCCGTCGCCGGCACACCCCTGGCCGGCCGCGTCGCGGAGGCGGCCGAGAAGGCGGCGGCCGGCACCGCGAGCGAGGACCACCTCGTCGCGCTCGCCGCCGCCCGCACCGCACTCCTGGGCGCCGCCCACGACGCGCTCGCGGCCCGTGCCGAGGAGGCGACCGGGCGCGGCCTCGGCGAGGACGCGCAAGCGGTCCCTGTGGGGGAGGGGGAGCCGGTGCCGAACCTGCTCGTCGCCGCCCGCACCTGGCTCGCCGACCTGGCCCGCGCCGGCTGGCAGGGCATCGACCACGACCTGATCGCCGACTGCGCGCCGGTCGTCTTCGCGATGTTGCCCGACCCGACGCTGCGTCGCCTGGCCACGCTGCTGGACGGGTTCTCCGCCGAACTGGCCGCGTCCTGCCCGGGGGCGACCCTGGAGCGCATTCCGCTGCGCCGCTGGGCCGACCTGTGGTCGCGCGCCCTGCTGTCGACCCAGGCGCCGGTCGATGCCGGACCGGCGATCGGCACGGCCACCGGGCGCCTGTTGCCGCTGGGCGTCGACGTCCAGGAGCACCCGACCGCCGCACAGGCCCAGGTACACGCCGTCTTCGAGCCCGCCGACGGGGGCCCGTCGCGCCTGGTCCGGGCGAGCGTGTCGGTGCCCAAGCCGGACACGGTCGTCGGCGTCGGCGTCTGGCAACTCCTGCGCCCCCACCTGTCGTTGCTCACCGCCGCCGGCGAGGGCCGGGCGATGGACCTGACCGACATGCCGATCACCACCGAGGGCGACCTGATCTGGGACGACGCACACGCGCGCACCGGCGAACCGGCCGACGCCTTCGCCACCGCCCGGGTCGCGCTGCCCACCGCCGTCGCGGCACCGACCGCGCCGCTCGACCGGCACCCGACGCGGATCTCGATCCCGGTGTTCCTGGAGGGGTACGCCGTCGCCGAGGAGGGAGCACCGGCGTTGGTCCTCGCCGGACACCCCATCCCCCTCGACGTGGACCGGATACCGGCCGCCAGCCCGCTCACGCCCGAGGCGGTCGCGACCTCCACCGCGTGCATCGGCCTGCTGCGCTGGGACGCTGGGGCGTTCCGGATCCAGCCGCTCGCCGTCGAGACCACCGTCAAGAAGAAGACCGTCGCGCTGCACGCCGGCGCCTGGGCCGGCGGCACCACCGACAAGCTCGGCGTCAAGGCCGAGAAGGCCGCCACCGAAGCCGTCGCCGCACTGCGCGAGCGGGCCGGAAAGCTGCTGCGGAAATGACCGATCCCACAGCCGACGACACCGAACCCACCACCGAAGGCACCGAACCGGCCGAGATCACCGGGTCGTCGGCCGACGACCCGAACGAGAACCGCCGCCAAGTGCTGTATTGGCGACTGCTCGCCCGACTCTTCGACCCCGAGGAGCAGGCCGCGCTGGAATCGGCATCCATGGCCGTCGTCGAGGACATCGGTCTGCCCGCCGAACTGCTCGACCCGCGCGCCTCGGTCGACTCCATCGTGCAGCGACACCCGGACCTGGCCGCCGAGTTCGACGGCCTGATGGTGCCCGAGGCGGACGAGGACGGCCGCGATCGGGCCGCCGAGGTGCGCCGCGCGGCGATGGTGTCCAAGGTGCTGCTCAACGTACTCGCCACCGGCTCCGGCACGGTCAGCGCCGGGCAGTTGGCCGGCTGGCAGTCCGACGCCGGCTGGCTGGAGCGGGCCCTGGGCTGCAAGCCGGGCCAGTTGCGGGGCGGACGCGGCGGCGGAGGCGCCGGCACGGGCGTCTCCCCGACCGGCACCGGCGGCGCCGGCACGCCCGACCTCGGCACCCTGATCCCCGAGATCGGCCCCGAACTCGCCGCCATCGAGGCCGATCTGGTCAAGCGTATGCAGTTGCGCGAAGTGCTCGCCGACCCGGCGCTCGCCGCCCGGCTGACCCCCAGCATGTCGCTGATCGAGCAACTGCTCCGGGACAAGGACAACCTCTCCGGCGTCGCGCTGGCCAACGCCAAGGCGTTGATCCGCCGTTTCGTCGACGAGGTCGCCGAAGTCCTGCGCACCCAGGTGGCCAAGGCATCCGTCGGCACCCTGGACCGGTCGATCCCGCCCAAGCGGGTGTACCGCAACCTGGACCTCGACCGCACCATCTGGAAGAACCTCACCAACTGGAGCCCGGAGGAGGAACGGCTCTACGTCGACCGCCTCTTCTACCGCCACACCGTCCGCAAGACCACACCCTCGCGGCTGATCGTGGTCGTCGACCAATCCGGCTCGATGGTCGACTCGATGGTGAACTGCACCATCCTCGCCTCCATCTTCGCCGGACTGCCGAAGGTGGACGTGCACCTGATCGCCTACGACACCCAGGCGCTCGACCTCACCCCGTGGGTGCACGACCCCTTCGAGACGCTGCTGCGCACCAACCTCGGCGGCGGCACCGACGGCACGGTCGCGATGGCGCTGGCCCAACCCAAGATCGCCGAACCGCGCAACACCGTCGTGGTGTGGATCTCCGACTTCTACGAATGGCACACCGACCCCCTCTTCGAGAGCATGGCCGCCATTCATCGTTCTGGGGCCAAGTTCATTCCCGTGGGCTCGGTGACCAGCTCCGGCCGGGCCAGTGTCAACCCCTGGTTCCGGGAGCGGTTCAAGGACCTCGGTACGCCGGTGCTCTCCGGCCACATCCGTGGGCTCGTGCACGAACTCAAGACGTTCCTCGGTTAGAAAGGCCTCTCATGTCCGACCTGTTGCGCGCCCCCGCCGAACTCAAGTACGCCGAGGAACTGGACTGGCTGGAGTCGATCGACACCGGCCCCAAGCCCTTCACCTGGCGGCTGTCCCCGAAGATGATCCGCCTGTTCGTGCTCGGCTCCGAGCGCTCCGACGGCCTCGACCGCGAGATCGCGCAGAAGTGGTTCGGCGACCGCAGCATCGTCGAGCGCGCCATCGTCACCCTCGCCTCGGACCGCGGCCTGCTGCTGATCGGCGACCCCGGCACCGGCAAGAGCTGGCTGGCCGAACTCCTCGCCGCCGCGATTTGCCGCGACTCCACCCTGGTCGTCCAGGGCACCGCCGGCACCACCGAGGACCACATCAAATATTCGTGGAACGTGTCCATGGTGATCGCCAAGGGCCAGTCCCGCGAATCGATGATCCCCTCGCCGATCATGACCGCGATGGAGGCCGGCGCCATCGGCCGCTTCGAGGAACTGACCCGCTCCACCAGCGACGTCCAGGACGCGCTCATTTCCATCCTGTCCGAGAAGTACGTCTCGGTGCCCGAACTCGACGACGACGCCATCGTCTTCGCCAAGCCGGGCTTTTCGATCATCGCCACCGCCAACAGCCGCGACCGGGGTGTCAACGACCTGTCCTCCGCGCTCAAGCGCCGCTTCAACTTCGTCCGCATACCGGTGGTGACGAACAAGAAGAGCGAAGCGGAGATCGTCCGCTTCCGCACCGAGGAACTGCTGCGCCGGCACGAGATCGAACTGGAGGTGCCGCCGAACCTGCTGGACGTGCTCCTGCAGAGCTTCGCCGACCTGCGCGCCGCCGCTGCCGCAGCCCGCAGCGACGACGAGAAACTGGAGTCGTCGCTGTCCACCGCCGAGCAGATCGGCGTGCTCGAAGACGCCATCCTGCACAGCAACTTCTTCGGCGAACGGGCGCTCACCGCACACACCCTCGCCGCCTCGCTGGTCGGCTCGCTGGCCCGCCGCGAGCCGGAGGACCTGGCCATCATCAACAAGTACCTGCACGGCGTGGTCGAGCCGCGCGGCAAGGAGGAGGGCGGCGCGTGGCCGGAGTTCCTGGAGGGCGGTCGCTCGGCGATCGCGGGCCTGTCGTGAGCGGCCCGCCCGAGGGCGCCTTCGACGCCCTGCGCAGCCAACTCCGGGAAGCCGCGGCCACGTTCGCCGACGGACCCGACTCCCTCGGCGAGATCCTGCTCGGCATCGTCGACGACGTCGACCGGGCCGTGCGCGAACCCCTGGAGATCTTCCCCGTCTGCCACCACTCGCCCGCCTCCGCCACCGCCATGGCCCGTCGGCTGCGGGAGAAGCAGCCGAAGGTGGTCTACCTGGAACTGTGCGAGGACATGGCGCCGTTGCTCACCGAACTGCGCAACTGCACGCTGCCGGTGGCCGTCCAGGCCTTCGCCAGCGAGATCGACGGGTTCCCGCTCGACTGGGCGCCGCTGTCCGTGGTCGCGCCGATCACCGAGGCGTCGGCCGAATACCAGGCGATCGCCTACACGTTGGACACCCCCGGTACCGAACTGGTCCTGGTCGACCGCTCCTCGGACCACGTGTTCCAGTGGGAGCCGCGCGGCGGCGAAGGGACCGCGCCCGCCGTGCCCGCCGACCCGGACGCGCCGCCGGCCGAGGAGGAGAGCGCGCTGCACGGCGACTCCGTCGGCCTGGAGATCGGCGACCTGCGCCCGCGCTTCGCCGAACTGGAGGAACACCTGCTGCGCCAGGGCCGGGTCCGGCACTGGTCGGAGTGGTGGCACCAGTACGTCGAACTGCCGCTCGGCGACTGCGACCACGACACCTACCGGCAGGTCATGCTGTTGATCGGCAGTCTGTTCCGCCGGCTGGCCCCGGGCGACGAGCGCCGGGTACGGGTGGACGAGGACCGCGAGCGCTACATGTGGACCCGGATGCGCGAGCACCTGGCCGGGAGCGGCACCGACCCCGCCGACTGCCTCTACGTCTGCGGCGCGTTCCACGCGGCCTCCCGGGTCGAGGAGTTCGGCGTGCACGGCGCCGACACCTTCGAGATCACCCCGCGTACCGCCACCACCTGGCAGCACGGGCTGATCCCCTCCAGTCACGCCGCGATCGAGGCGCAGTTCGGCCTCGCGGCCGGCTCGGTGACGATCGCCGCCTCGGTGTGGGCGAAGAACCTCACCCGCAGCGGGGTGAAACCCTTCCGGCTCACCGGGCAGGCGGGGGCGAAGAAGAAGAGCACGAAGCCCGCGAAACGCGCGGCGGCGGCGGTCGCCGTGGTCGGCGGCGCGCGGGGCTCGTCCGCGTCGCCCGACTCGTCCGCCCTGTCGGCCGACAAGCTGTCCGGGTTCCTGCGTCGTGCGCCGGTCCTGGACCGGCTGGACGAGGAGGAACTGCTCGGCTGGTCCGTGGACATCGTGCGCGCCGCGCGCCGCAACGGCTACCTGGCCTCGACCGCCGACGCGATCGCCGTGTTCGAGACGTCGATCCTGCTGGCTGGGCTGCGCGACCGGGCCAAGCCCACGCCGTACGACTTCCAGGACGCGGCGGTCACCTGTATCGAGAAGGACCGGGTGCCCGGCCGGCGCGACGTGCGCCGGCTCGTCGAGATCATGATGGGCGGCGACCGGATCGGCCGGGTCGGCTACGACGCGCTGCCGCCGCTGGCCCGCGACGTGCACGACCGGCTCGCGCCCCTGGGCCTGAGACTGGAACAGCGCGGGGTGCGGAGGGCGTTGCTCGACATCGCCGGGCAACCCGAACTGGAGCGCTGCTCCGATGTGTTGTGGATGTTGCGCTACCTGATGCCGCAGGGCGCGGCCCGTCCGATCATGGGCGAGCGGCGGCTCGGCGAACGCTCCATCCAGGAGTCGTGGGACCTGGCACTGGGCACCCACCAGCGGGCGCTGATCGAACTCGGCTACGAGGGCGTCAGCATCGAACAGGTCCTGGAGCAACGGCTGCGGCGCGCGGCGTACGGACCGAACGCGACGACCGCGAACGTATTGGGGGCGGTCGAGGACGCCACGCTGTACCTGCGCAGCCGCCGACTCGCCGACGAACTGGGCACGCGGGCACTGGAGGTGCTGGCCACCGAGCGCAGCGTCGACGGCGCGCCGGAGGTGCTGCGCCGGGTGCGCCGGTTGCTGGCGTACTACCGGACCAGCGAATCGGTGCTGCCGTCGTGGATCGAGTCGTTCGTCAAGACCGGATACGCGCACTACTGCACGCTGTTGCCGACGGCGTTCGCCGACGAGGACGCGACGGTGCGGCAGGTCGCCGCGACGCTGGGCTTCTTGTTCGGGATGGAGAGCCTGGCGCTGTCCCTGGGCTGCGACCGGACCCAGCTGGAGCTGGCGGTCGCCCAGTCCCACCCGGAGGAGCCGTCGAAGGTGGCGCTGCTGTGGGCGGGGCAGGTGCACATCGGCGGGCTGTCCAGGGCGGAACTGCGTTCGCGGTGTGACGAGTTGCTCGGCAATCCGCTGGTGCTGCCGGCCTACCCGCGCTACCTGAGCGGGTTGGTGTACGCGTTGGAGCCGGTGCCGGCGCTGACCGACTTCGTCGTGGAGGCGGTGTCCAACGCCTTCGCCCGCCTGCCGGACTCGGTGTTGTTGCCGTGGTTGCCGACCCTGATCGGCACGTTGCGCGCCGGCGGCGCCGAGTTCGCGCCGCTGCTGATTCGTGAGGCCGGACGGATCTTCCCGGGTCGACTCGCCGCGCTGGACGAGTGGGTGCCGCCGTGGCGGGCCCAACCGGCCCCGCCGGCGTTGTCGGTGTCCCGGGCCTCGGGTGGGGCACGTGGCCCGGTCCTCCTCGCCGCGCATCCGCACACGTGTGACGCGGTGGCGCGATTGCTGGGGTGCGAGGGCACGTGGGAAACGGGCGCGGGCGACGGGCCGGCGGGCGCGGCCCTGCTCGGCCGGTATCCGGCGACGGCGGAGGCGGTCGAGGCGCTGTTGGCCGGCTGAGCGCACGGTCGGACAGGGCCCGAGGGCATGGCACGCCCCGACCACGGCCGGGTGGGGACGGTTCGACGCCGTCCCCACCCGGCCGTGTGCGGTTTCAGGAACCCCTGCCGGGCCGGTCCTCGGCGCCGGCGGCGTAGCCGGCCAGGCCGTCGGCCATCCGTTGCATGAAGCGGGTCAGATACCACCGCCAGAACGGGCCCGAGAGCGGCAACTTCGGTTCGAAGATCGCCGACCAGGTGATGTCGGTGCCGCCCGAGGGCGCCGGGGTGAGGTCGACGGTGCCGCGAAAGGACCGGAACGGGCCGCCCTCGTTCGTGTAGCGGAAGTGCCGGTCGGCGACCAGCTCGACGATGCGTTCCCGGGCGGCCCCCCGGCCGGTCCGGAAGACCCGGACGTCGCCGACCTGCTGCGGGGCCTCGGGATCGCCGTCGCCCTCGACGTCGGCGGAATCGATCTGCGACCACTTTGGCCAGGTGGCGGCCCGGAGGAGGACCGCGAAGACCGCGTCGGGGCTCGCGGGGGAATGGGAGGTCACGCTGTAGGAGTAAGGCACGTCGTCACGCTAGGACGGCGCCTGCGGCTCGGGCCATGCGCCGGATTGCCCACGCGTCGCGGAAATCTTGCGGTACTGCGACGGGCGCACCCCGACATGTGCCAGGAAGGCCGAGGACAGGCTGCCGGGCCCGGCGAAGCCGCAGCGCTCGGCGATCCGCGTGATGGTGAGGTCGGTGCCGTCGAGCAGTCGCCGGGCGTGTTCGATCCGCAGCCGGGTGAGGAACGCGTGTGGAGTCTCGCCCGTGGTTCGGCGGAAGACCCGGATGAAGTGGTAGACGCTCAGGTGCACTTCGGCGGCGAGATCGGCCACCGTGAGGGGATGGGCCAGGCGTTCGCGCATGATCGCGACGGCCCGCCGGACGGTCGAGGGTTCGGGACCGGGGACCCGCTGATCCCGGCCCCGGGCCAGCAGGTGGGTCACCAGGACCGTCGCGGCCGATTCCGCGTAGACGTCGGTCGCGCCCGCGACGGTCGGCAGGGCGCGTACGACCTGTTCGACGAGGGTGTCGCCGGCGGCCAGGCCGCCGGCCATGGCCTCGAAGTCCGGCTCGGGTCCGCCCAGTTCGGCGGCCACCCGAAGCACGGTCGCGCGCGGGACGTGTACCTGGACGGTTCGCATCGGCGGCGTCGCGCGGTAGCTGCGCACGGTCGTCTGACCCGGGAGCATCAGCTCCAGGCGGCCCGGCACCCAGCGACGGCGGGTGGGTTTTCCGCCGGCGCGGATCCGCATGTCCGCTTCACCGCTCGTGTAGAGCACGAGATGCAGGTCGGCGACTCCCGGCAGCGGAAAATCCTCCGCCTCCCGCGCGTGCGTGAAGCTCTGGACCAGCAGGGAGCGCCAGCCGGCGTCCTGCCAGCTACAGAAGGTGCGCCGCACGACGCCGTCCATGTCGACGTCGGTATACGGCGCAAGGTCGAAGTCGGACGAGTCGAACACTCCACGATTCTCGCACCCCCCGCCGTGTCGCCGGAGGTGTCCGACCCGTCGGGCCGGGCAGAGGAGAGGTTCGGGCCGTTTCCGGACCCGCCGGATTCATGGCGTATCACCGGCTGAGAGGACATCATGCGGATCGCTGTCACCACCCCGACCGGGAACGTCGGCCGGCACGTCGTCGCCATGCTGGTCCGCGCCGGACTCCGGCCGCGCGTGCTGCTGCGCGATCCCGGGCGACTGGCGCTCGAGCTGCGCGACCACGTCGATGCGGTACAGGTCGACCAATTCGATGCCGACACGGTGGTGGCCGCCACCGAGGGCGTCGACGCGCTGTTCTGGGTGGATCCGACCACCGGCGGCGAGGACCCCCTGGCCGACTACGCCCGTGCCACGGACAGCGTGGTCCACGCCGTCACCGACAACCGGATCGGCCGGGTCGTCTTCCAGAGCAGCGTGGGCGCCGAGAAACGGCACGGCGCCGGTGAGATCGACGGCCTCGCGCACACCGAAACCGCCCTGGACAAGCTCGACGTCGACGTCACCCATCTGCGCTGCGGCTACTTCTTCACCAACCTCGAACTACAACTGGACGCCCTGCGTGCGGGCACCCTCGAGGTGATCCTGCCGCTCGACCAACCCATGGCCTGGGTGGCGCCCCGCGACATCGCCGAGGTCGCGGTCACCCGGCTGCTGTCCCCCGACTGGTCCGGGCACCACGTACGCGCCGTACACGGGCCGGCCGACCTCACCTGGCGGCAGGTCGGCGACATCCTCACCGCCGCCACGGGTCGGCGGATCGGCGTCGAGCGCATCACCGACGACGCCATGCGCGAGCGGCTCCTCGGGGCCGGGATGAAGGACGCACTGGTCGAGGCGGTGCTCGGGATGTCGACCGGGCTTCGGGAGGATTTTGTGCCGGAACAGCCCCGCACCGTCGAGACCACCACCACGACCACCCTCGCCGCCTGGGCCTACGACCACCTCCGGCACCGGATCACCGACGCGGCGTAGGCGAGAAGGTCGCTCGACACCCTGGTCGGACCGGACGCGGCGCGTGTCCACATGCCCGACGGGATGATCTACTGGGCCCGGCAGACGAGTTGTTCGGACGAAGGGTTCGCGTCGTGTTGATCGATCTCACCGGGAAGACCGCTCTGGTCACCGGTTCCACGCAGGGCATCGGGGCCGCGATCGCGAAGGGCCTTGCCGGAGCGGGAGCGGAGGTCGCCGTCAACGGACGTACGCCGGAATCGGTCGCGGCGGCCTTGGAGCGGCTGCGCAAGGACGTACCGGAGGGTCGATTCCGGGCCGCGCCCGGGGACATCGCCGAGGATGAGGGAGCGGCGAGGGTGTTGTCCGCCGTCCCGTCGGTGGACATCCTGATCAACAACCTCGGCATCTTCGGGACCCGGCCGGCGTTGGAGATCGACGACGCCGAATGGCGGCGCTACTTCGAGGTCAACGTGCTCACCGCCGTCCGGATGATCCGCGCGTATCTGCCCGGGATGCAGACTCGCGGCTGGGGGCGGATCCAGAACATCGCGAGCGACTCGGCGATCGCCACGCCGGTGGAGATGATCCAGTACGGCATGTCCAAGACGGCGTTGTTGGCGGTCTCGCGCGGCTTCGCCAAGGAGGCGGCGGGGAGCGGTGTCACGGTCAACTCGGTGATCGCCGGCCCCACGCACACCGGCGGCGTCGAGGACTTCGTCTACGAGTTGGTGGATCCCGCCCTGCCGTGGGACCGGGCGCAACGCGAGTTCATGCGCCTGCACCGCCCGCAGTCGCTGATCCAGCGGCTGATCGAACCCGAGGAAATCGCCAACATGGTGGTCTACTTGAGCTCCCCCTTCGCCTCGGCGACCACGGGCGGCGCTCTGCGCGTCGACGGCGGCTACGTCGACGCGATCACCCCCTGAGCCCGATCGGCTGCCGGATCCCCAAGATCCGGGGAGCGGGCCCCCAACTGCCCGCTCCCCGGGAGCCAAAGGTCGGGCCCTACCCGACATCGACCTTCGGCGACCGCGAGAACCGGAATACGATCCGGATCCGGCTCTCGGAGGGTATGACGTTTCGCGGCCCGGGAGTGTGACGGGTCCGCCGAAGAAGATTCCGTTCGTCTTCGGTCGTTCACGGGGCTCGTGGGGTCTATCCGGTGGGATCAGGTGGGATCAGGTCCGGATGAGGTGGCGGGGGAGGGCGTGGGCCTTGCGGCCCGTGGGGGTGGTGATGGTGCGGGCGGCGAGCAGGGCGTCGATCACGGCTTCCTCGACGCAGTCCATGGCGGCGGTGAACAGGGTTTCCAGGTGGGCCTGTTCGAGGTCCGCCGGGGAGACCTGGGAGGCGGTGGAGAAGGCCAGGCCGTAGTCGCCGTTGCCGCGGCCGAGCGCGGCGCCGACGCGGCGGAGGGCGAATACGCCGCGGGCCGCGATGCGGGACAACTGCCTTGCCGTGCAGGGGACATCGACGGCCAGTACGACCACGCAGGAGCTGTCCGCGGCGGCCGGACCGGCACTTGCCAGGCCCAGGCCGACCGGCGTCACCGATCGCCCGAGAAGGCGCAACTCCCCGTCCATGTCGGCCTGGACGAGTGCGCCCACGGTCGCCGACCGGGTGCCGAGCGAGACTCGGCGCGACGCCGACCCGATGCCGGCTTTGAAGCCGAGGGCACACGCCCCCGCGCCGCCGCCGACGCTGCCCAGCTCGACCGGACCGTCGTGCGCGCCCGTCAACGCGGCCGAGACGTGCTCCCGGGTGAGCGGCCGCCGAACCACCGGCGCCGGCCACGCGTCGTCGATTTCGCCGACCACCGGCCCGTCCGGGCGATCCGAAACCCGGCTCGGCGTAGAGGTGAGCAGGATCGGCGTCGCCAACTCGGCCCGCTCCACCATCTGGGTAACCCCGACCGACCTCCCGTGGCCGCTGCCGAGGTACATCCCCGCCGCCAACGACCGGGCCTCCCGCATCGCCGTCGGCACGATCGCGGTCACCCCCGAGCGCACCCCCTCGGCCTCGTCCACCAGCGTCGTATGCCCCACCAGCACGCCCGACACGTCGGTGATCGTATTGTGCACACCCGTCGCGAACCGCCCGACCCGGTGCCCCGCGTCCCGGAACCGCAGCGCGCGCACCGGGTCTCGCTCTGCCTCGTTCACGGTCGATCCGGCCTTTCTCGGGGGAACAACAACCGCGATTCTCACCGGCTCCCGGTCGTCGATCTCCGTCGTGGGGTCCGAATTTCGCCACGCCGTTTGGGGTCTTCCGCCAAAATACGCTCGGCGCCCGCGTGCGAACGGTGCGTGACGACGGCGGGCTCGGCCAACTGGCGGAGCGCGAGCGCGGTCTCGGAGCCGGCGGGAGCGCTGTAGATCATCAGGGTCAGGTCGGGGTCGTCCGGAGCGCGCATGGCCACGTAGTCGAGCGCGAGTTCGCCCAGTCGCGGATGCACGAACCGTTTGCGCCCCCGGGTCTTGGCCCGGACGTGGTGGTCCGCCCACAGCCGGCGGAAGTCCCTACTGGCGTCGGTGAGTTCGTCGACCAGGGCGGCAAGTCGCGGGTCGCCGGG
Organism: Embleya sp. NPDC020630; assembly: GCF_044334985.1. Classification (NCBI taxonomy): domain Bacteria; kingdom Bacillati; phylum Actinomycetota; class Actinomycetes; order Kitasatosporales; family Streptomycetaceae; genus Embleya; species Embleya sp. NPDC020630. The sequence goes on along the minus strand of NZ_JBIRUB010000006.1, from coordinate 141,819 downwards.
CCGGCGACCCGCGTCGAGGCGCAGATTGGCGACGGTGTCCCGGGCCTTGGTCTCCCAGTCGGGGTACAGCGTCCTGGCCGCGTGGTCGAGGAACACCAGGCGGGCCATGTTCCGCTCGGCGACCGGGATCGTGGGGAAGTCGGCGATCAGGGCCCGGGCCGGTTCGTTCCAGGCCAGGACGTCCAGCCGGTGCCCGATCAGGTATGCGGGGGCGAGTGTGAGCGCCTCCAGGGCCTGGCGCAGCTCGGGCCCCACCTGTTGCGGCCGATCCGACGACGTGCGGGCGTCGGCGGGCCTGGCCAGATTGTGAAGGTGCGCCCGCTCGTCGACGTCGAGCCGGAGCGCGTCGGCCACCGCGTCCAGAATCTCGGGGGAGACGTTGCGGGCCCGACCCTGTTCCAGACGGGTGTAGTAGTCGACGCTCACCCCGGCCAGTTGGGCCAACTCCTCGCGGCGCAGCCCCGGGACGCGGCGCCGGCCGCCGAACCGGCTCGCCCCCGTGTCGTCCGGACTCAGCCGGGCCCGCCGGGTCTTGAGGAACTCGCTGAGCTGCCGTGCACGATCCATGATCACCAGTCTCCGATACGGCCGTCGGGCGCCGCCGGGCGACCCGCCGCAGCCTGGTTCCGGCAGACCCAGGCAGGGCCGACCCGGGTCGAACAGGGCTCTGGGCGCCCCCTCGCGGAACCCGCAGGATGGGCATCGTCCACCGGCGGAGACCACGCCGCATCGAAGCACCACCAGGCATCGAGACCACGGAAGCGGGAGTCACCCCATGTCGAACACCCTCACCCTCATCGCCACGTTCACCGCCAAGCCCGGCCACGAGCAGCGGTTGCGCGACGAACTCCAGGCGATGATCGCCCCGTCCCTGGCCGAGGAGGGATGCATCGCCTACCAGCCGTACACCCACCCCACCCGCGCCGACCGGATGGTCATCGTCGAGGAGTGGGTCGACGCGGCCGCCCTGGAACACCACTTCACGCTGCCCCACTTCGAGCACGTCGCGGCCGTCCTCGACGCGATCCTGGCCGAGCCGTTCACACTGCGCCGCCTCACCGACGTCCCCGCCTGAGGGTGCGCGCGCCCGTCCTTCGTACCCTCGCGGGACGAGGGACGGGCGGGGACGCTCTCGCGCCGCCGCGCGGAGCCGTTCAGTCGAGTGCGGGGGCGGTGGGACGGCCCGTGACCAGGCGGCGCAGCAGCGTGGTGAGCAGGTCGCGATCCGGCTCGGACAGGGTGGCGAACCAGGCCAGTTCGCGGCGGGAGTGGGCGGCGAACGCCTCGGCGATCGACGCGCGGCCCTGCTCGGTCAGGGCGACCAGGACCGCGCGCTTGTCCTCGGCGACGCGCCGGCGCTCGACCAGGCCGTCGCGTTCCAGGGTGTTGATCGCGTTGGTGAGCGCCGAGCGCGACAACACCGACAATTCGGCGAGCCGGGCCGGCTGGGTGGGGCCGAGTATCCACAGCTTGAACATGATGCGAAAGCCCGGCAGGGTCCACCCGCGCGGCCGATGCACGGTGGCCTCGAGGTCGGCGACCAGCAGATACGCCACGTGCAGCAGGTGGTAGCCCAGGTCGAACGCGCCGGGGTCGGTGTCCGGCGCCAGTTCGACGATGCGTTCGCGCGCCTGGTCGGCGTACCGGACGTCCGGCAGTCGGGTCGGCTCGGCGGGGGGTGTCGCGCGCGGCGTCATACGTTCCGTCTCGCTCGGTGGGTGGGGTGGTGCGGGTGTGTCGTGCCCATCCTGCACGTGGCACACATCCTGCCAAGGGTCCTTGCGCAATCCGGTCCATGCCCCCAGGATGAGCAAAGTTGTTATGGCTGAAACAATCTATTGCTCCGGGAGGCCTTCGTGCGCGTCATCGTCGCCGGGGGAGGAATCGGCGGTCTGACCGCCGCGCTGTCGCTGCACGCGGCGGGAATCACGGACGTCACCGTCCTGGAGGCAGCGGCCGAGATCCGCCCGCTGGGTGTGGGCATCAACGTATTGCCGCACGCCGTACGCGAGTTGACCGAACTCGGCCTGGCCGACCGGCTGGCCGCACTGGGCGTGCCGACCGGCGAGCTGGCCTACTTCAACCGATTCGGCCAGGCCATCTGGTCCGAGCCGCGCGGGCTCGGCGCCGGGTATCGCTGGCCGCAGTACTCGGTGCATCGCGGCGGCCTCCAGATGATGCTCCTGGACGCGGTGCGCGAACGCCTGGGCGCCGACGCGGTGCGCACGGGCCGGCCGGTCACCTCGTACGAGGACCTGCCGCAGGGCGTGCGCGTGCACACCGCCGCCGGGTCGCTCGACGCCGATGTGCTGATCGCCGCCGACGGGATCCGCTCGGCGATCCGCCGGCAGCTCTTCCCCGAGGAGGGCGCGCCGCCGTGGAACGGCCTCGTGTTGTGGCGCGGCACCACCCGCGCGCCCGCGTTCCGTTCCGGGCGGTCCATGATCATGGCCGGCGACGGGACGGAGAAGTTCGTCGCCTACCCGCTCACGCCCGAGCCGGACGCCGACGGCAATCTCCTGCTGAACTGGATCGCCGAACGCCCGCTCGACACTCCGCCGCCCGCCCCCGGCGACTGGAACCGCAGGGCCGAACCCGCCGACGTATTGCGGCACTTCGGCGAGTGGCGGTTCCCATGGCTGGACATATCCTCGGTGATCGCCGCCGCCGACGCGGTCTACGAGTATCCGATGGTGGACCGCGATCCGCTGCCGCGCTGGACCCATGGCCGGGTCACCCTGCTCGGCGACGCCGCGCACGCGATGTATCCCATCGGGTCCAACGGCGCCTCGCAGGCGATCCTCGACGCGCGGGTGCTGGCGTGGCGGCTCGCCACGCACCCGATCGACGACGCGCTTGCCGGCTACGAGGCCGACCGCCGACCGGCGACGACCGCCATCCAGCTGGCCAACCGGGACCTGGGGCCGGAGATCGTGATGCGCCTGGTCCACGAACGGGCGCCGCAGGGCTTCACGGACATCGACGACGTGCTCACCCCGGCCGAACGCGAGGACGCGGCGGCCGGCTACAAACGCGTCGCCGGCTTCGACCCGACGCTCCTCAACGAACGCGCGTCGTACACCGTCGACACGGGGAGCCGGCCGTGAACGTGGACCCCTCCGGGGTCGAGCCGGACCCGAACGCGGCGCCCTACCCCCCGCCCTCCCCGAAGCTCGGCTTCCTCGCCCGCTTTCGGGTGGACCTGGACGCCATGCTCGACCTCGGCGCCACCCCCTGGGGCGAGCGCCGGATCATCCCGATCATCGGCGGCTCCTTCGAGGGCCCACGGTTGCGCGGGGACATCCTCCCGGGCGGCGGCGACTGGCAGATCGTGCACCCCGACGGCGCCGCCGAGATCGACACCCGCTACACCCTGCGCACCGACGACGAGGCGCTGATCCACCTGACCACCACCGGGCTCCGGTACGGCCCGCCCGAGGTTATGGCCCGACTGCGGCGGGGCGAGGACGTGGATCCGCGCAGCTACTACTTCCGGCTCGTCTGCCGCTTCGAGACGGGCGACGCCCGGTACGCCGGGCTCAATCGCACCATCGCCGTCGCGGCGGCGATGCGCAGCGCGAACACCGTCCGGTACGAGGCACACGCGCTGGTGTAACGCGCGTCGGCGCGGTGGGCGGCCACGACGGGGCCCACCGCGCCGAAGCCGTGCTCAGCCCGTGACCACGGCGAGCGCGAATCCGTCCCACCCCTTGTCGCCGACCGTCTGCACGGCGGTGGCGTCGAGCCGGGGATCCTTGGCGAGCAGTTCGAGGGTCGTACGCACACCCTGGGCGCGCACGCCGCCCGCCGCCGGGTCGAGGACGGCGCCGCCCAGGACGACGTTGTCCAGGACGATCACCGCGCCGACCCGGGCCAGCCGCAGGGACCACTCGAGGTAGTGCGGGTAGTTGTCCTTGTCGGCGTCGATGAACACCAGGTCGAACGGCTCGCCGCCCTCGGCATCCAGGATCGGCAGCGTCTCCAGGGCCGGCCCGACCCGGACCTCCACCCGATCGGCCAGGCCCGCCCGCGCGATGTTCGCCCGGGCCACCTCGGCGTGGTGTGGCGCGTATTCGAGCGTGACCAGCCGGCCGTCCTCGGGCAGCGCCCGCGCGAGATGGATGGTGCTGTACCCGCCGAGCGTGCCGATCTCCAGGATGCGCCGAGCCCCCCGGATCCGGGCCAGGAGATGCAGGAGCCGGCCCTGGTGCGCGGTGACCGCGATCGGCGGCAGACCCGCCGCGTCGCTCTCCCGCTGCGCGGCCCGCAACACCTCGTCGTCGGCGCCGAGCAGATCGGTGAAGTATCCGTCCACGGCGCTCCATTGCTGCTGTGACACGAAGCAATTCCTCTCCTCGACCAAGCACGGAACACCCGTGGCCCTCCGACGATGCCGGCCGAATCCCGCCCGGCACAGCCGAGCCCCGCGCCTGATGGGTGGTCTCCGAAGGTAGAGGGTGTCACGAATATTCTTGACTCTATGCTCTCGCGAGCGTTATAACCTATAACGAAAGGCAAGCCTGCTAAGTCAACGAGGGGAACGTCATGTCAGCCACCTCCGTCTCGCCCGCCACCACCGACCGGCGCATCCCGCGGGCGGTCACCATCTCCGCCTGGCTGGTCCCCGTCATGGTCTTGGCCCAATTCGCCCTGATCGCCGTCGTTCCGGTCGCCATCGCCCTGATCGGCGCGCTCACCCGGGTCGCCGACCGGTCGGTGCGCGCGGCGGCCGCGCTCGTGGCGGTGGCCTTCGCCGTCCCGCTCACGGTCTGGCTGGTGCGCCCCGACGGCGCCCAGAGCCTGTCCAAGGACATCCATCCCGTATTCGTGGCCCTGCTCGTGGTCGCCTCCGCGGCCCTCGTCGCCGCCATCCACCGCCCCCGCCGACGCTGAGGCGCCCGACGGCTCCGCGCAGGTCCGGTTCGGCTACCCGGGAGATCGGGTCGCCCGCTCAGGGCCGGTCGTCGTCAAAGTCCTCGGCGGACAGCAGGCCCGCTGCGGCGCCGTCGAGGGCCTCGGCCATCGCGGTGGACCGGGGGAGCATGGTCTTCTCGTACACCCGGATCGCGTCGGCGACGCAGGCGGCACTCGCGAGCGCGAGGGCGAGTTCGGCGGCGTCGAGCATGGCGAGGTTGACGCCGACGCCCAGCGGGGGCATCAGGTGGGCGGCGTCGCCGAGCAGGGTCACCGTTGGGTGGTGCGCCCAGGTGTGCGGGACCGGGAGCGCGAACAGCGGCCGGTCCACGTAGCGTCCGTCGTTGTCGGTGAGCATGCGCCGCAGGCCGGGCGACCAGTCGGCATACTCGTCGAGGAGCAGCGCGCGGATGCCCTCGGTGTCCTCGACGGTGCGCCCACTCGCGGCGATCCAGTCGACCGGGACCCGGCGGATGAGGTAGACGCGGATGTGGTCGCCACTGTTGCGTTGGGCGAACATGGCGCGCTCGCCGTCGGCCGCCGCGGCGCTGCCCCGGCCGACCAGTGCGGCGAGCTCGGGGTGCCGCCGCTCGACGTCGGAGAAGTGGGCCTCCAGGAAACCCATCCCGATGTAGGCGGGCACGGCGGGGGAGACCGCCGGGCGCACCCGGGAGAAGGCGCCGTCGGCGCCGATGACCAGATCGGCCTCGACGGTCGTCCCGTCCGCGAAGCGCAACAGCCGGGGCCCGTCGGCGGGTCCGTCGATCGTGTCGAGCGCGTGGCCCCAGCGCACGGTGCCCGGGTGCAGGGACTCCAGGAGCAGTGCGCGCAGGTGGCCGCGGTCGATCTCCGGCTTGAAGAGTTCGTCGGCGGCCGGGATGTGATGGGAGATGATCCGCCCGCTCGGGTCCAGCTTGCGCATCTCCTGGCCCTCCGGACGGGCCAGGGCGAAGAACTCGTCGAGCAGGCCGGCCTCGCGCAGCGCGATCTGGCCGTTGTCGGCGTGCAGATCCAGGCTGCCGCCCTGGTTGCGCGCGTCGGGGCCCGGGTCGCGGTCGTGGACGGTGACCGCGATGCCGTGCCGCTGAAGGATGCGCGCGCAGGTCAGCCCGCCGGGTCCGGCGCCGATGACGCTGATCCGGGCGTGGGCGGGTGCGGGGGAGTTCATGGGGGTTCCTTTCGCCGGCGGAGAGGGCTGTCGGCCGAACGGGCACGGAGGCGGGGAACTCACCCGCTGCCCTCACGAAAGCAAACTAAGTTCGAAAGTGCAATGGGTCAACTTAGGAATCGATACAACCATCGGATACACTCAACCCATGACCGTCCCCCCTGCCGGCCGCCGCGAACGCAAGAAGGCGGCCACTCGGCAAACGATCGCCGACGCCGCACTGGAACTGTTCCTGGAGCACGGCTACGACCGGGTGAGCATCCGGGACATCGCCGACGCGGCCGATGTGTCCACGACCACGGTGTTCAAGCACTTCAGCGGCAAGGAGGCGCTGGTGTTCGACCAGGAGGAGGACCGGGAGGCGCACCTGGTCGCCGCGGTACGGGAGCGGCCTGCCGGCCGGGACATCCTCGATGCCCTCCGGGGGCACGTCCGGGAGAACTTCCTCGCCGTCGCGACGCATCCGCAGGCCGCCGGGTTCAGTCACCTGGTGGACTCGACGCCGGCGCTGCGCGCGTACGCGGAACGTATGTGGACCCGGCACACCGACGCCCTCGGCGCGGCCATCGCCGACGAACTCGGCGTGGACCACGACGACATCGCGTGTCTGGCGCTGGCCCGATTCGTGTTGGAGATCCCGACCCTGGCGCGCGGCCGGCAGGATCCCGCGGCCACCGTCGATGCGGTCTTCGACATCCTCGCCCACGGCTGGCCGCCACCGGGCAACCCGCCTGCTCCCCAAGGGAGTTAGCTCTCCCGGAGCGCGCACGGTGGGCGGAGCGCGTGGCTTGTGCGGGAAGGCGGGATGCCGCTGTTCGGGCTCGGCCGGTCCCGTCCGCACCTCGGCGGTCCCTGTCCCGAATGGGGAGACAGGGGCCGCCGCCGGGCGTGCCGGCCCGGGAACGGGTCGGCTACTCCGACACGTTCCGGCTGCCGCCCGCCTGGTCGTTGTCCTTGAGCGTGCCCCAGCCGTGCCAGCGGTCGATCCGGATCCAGGCGCTGACCCGGGCCCGTTCCCGCTGCGGGTAGGGCTGCCCGCCGTAGTGCCGGGACAACCGGTCGATGTCGGCCAGGTCCTTGTCGTCGCGGATGTCCACGACGGTGCCGACGATGCTCAGGTGCGTGTACCAGTTGCCCTCGTCGAGCACGGTGAGCGAGACGCGGGGGTCGTTGCGGAGATGATCGAGCCGCTTTCGGCCCTCGTCCAGGTTGATCAGGATGCGGCCGTCGTCCCACAGGTACCAGGTCGCGGTGGAGACGGGTTGGCCGTCGGGCCGGAGCGTGGTCATCACGGCCGGGTTGGGCTTTTGCAGCATCGTGATGGCCTGTTCGGGCAGCGGCGGCTTCGACATGAGTCCTCCTCGTCGCGGGTCCGGCCCGCGGTGGGAATCGCGGCGACGTCGCCGCACCGGACCGCACCGAAACACTACCTCCGACCCGTGTTTTCGCCCGGCCGCGCCGGCGCCGCGTCGGGCGTAGGCCCGGCCGGACCGCCGCCCTTGGGGTGGTATCCGGGGCGCGCCCCTCGTGTCTGCCCCGGGGCGGTGTTTTGTCCCGTTTAGGCTGAGGGTCGCGTGTTCGGGAGATCGGCTTCCGGCGATCAGGGATCCAGGTGTGTCCGCATGTCGCTCAGCATCCGCAACCGGTTCCCGGGCACCACGGTCTCGGTGACCACCGGTGAGGTGATGGCCGCCGTCAAGGTCCGGCTCGGCTCCGGTCGCGAACTCACCGCCGCCGTCACGGTCGACGCGGTGCGCGACCTCGGCCTGGCCGAAGGCAGCGCCGTCCTGGCCCTGGTCAAGTCCACCGAGGTCTCGCTCGCCACCGGCGGCGTCGACGGGCTGAGCATCCGCAACCGTATCCCCGGCACGGTCGTCGAGGTCGCCTTCGGCGGTGCGATGGCCGGCGTCAAGGTCGCCGTCGCGGACGGCGAACTGACCGCCGTCGTCACCGTCGAGGCCGCGAGGGACTTGGGCCTGACGGCGGGTACGCCGGTGACCGCCCTGCTCAAGTCGACCGAGGTCGCCCTCGCCACCGCCTGACCCGAACCGGCGCGGCGGCGCGGCGGTGACCGCGAATCCGCCGCGCCGGCGCGAGCGGTCAGTGCGCGTCGGCGCGCCGCAGCGTCGTGGGCAGGAAACCGCCGCCGTCGACCTCGAACGCGTAACCCCGGGTGAAGTAGGGGACGTTGCTGTCCATGAAGGTGATCACGTCGACCCGCTTCATCAACTCCTCCTCCGCCGCGGTCCATTCGGCGCAGCCCGAGGTGTCCGACTTGGCCATCGCGAGCGCCGTCAGGCGCTGGTACTCCGGGTTCTGCACGGACCCGAAGTTGAGGCCCTCGGGCGGTTTGGTCCCGGAGAAGAACGGGAGCATCTGGTCGGGCGTGCTCAGCGACAGCGGCGCCCACGCCACGTCCCACTGGCCGGCCATCAGCGTGGACACCTTCGTCGCGGGCGTGGTCGGTCGGGGGGCGACCTTCACGCCGAACGACTTCCACTGCTTGACCGCCAACTCGGCCGCCGCGACGACCTGGGTGCCCGACAGGCCCGGATAGGGCACTTCGATGGACAGTTGCCGGCCGTCCTTGGTCCAGTACCCACCGGACTTGCGCCACCCCGCCGTGCGCAACAGCTCGGCGGCGCCGTCCACATCGTGGGTCGGGAGGTTGGCGGTGACCGAGTCGGTCGGACAGGGCGGGGACATCGCGGTGCCCAGCCGGGTCGGCCGCACCCCCTTGCCGCCGGTGGCGACCGCGCCCAGCTGCCGCAGGTCGATCGCCGTGACCAGCGCCCGGCGCACCCGCGGATCGGCCGTGACCCGGTTCGGGTCCTCGTTGAACAACAACTGGCCGAGCGGGTCCTGCATGGCCGTGGACTTGATTCCGGCCGCCGTCAGTCGGGACCGGTCGGGGCCGACCACCGTGGTGACGTCCAACTGGCCGCCCAGGAGCAGATTGGTCCGGGTGGACTCGTTGCCGATCACCTTGAAGACCACCCGGTCCGGGGTGCGGGCGTTGTCCACGCCGTCCGGACCCCAGCTGTAACCCGGTCGCTTGGTGAAGGTGAAGTGGTCGCCCGGTACGGCCTCGGTCAGCCGGTAGGGACCGGTGCCGTCCGAGGCATGGTCGAGCTTGCCCTGCGCGCGCAGGCCGGAGGGGCACACCAGTTGCAGCGTCGCGGCGTTGCGCAGCAGGAACGGGGTGGGCTCGGGGGTCTTCAGGGTCAGGGTGCCGGCGGCGTCGTCGGCGGAGACGGTGAGGCCGGTGGGCACGATCATGCCGAGCATGGGCGAGGCGTTGGTCGGCTCGGCGACGTACGCGTACTGCGCCGCGATCGCCGACGGGGTCAACGGCGTACCGTCGTCGCACGTCACGCCGCGCTTGACGGTGAAGCTCGCGGTGGTCGCGTCGGTCGTCCACGTCTCGGCGACACCGGAGACGACGCGCCCGTCGGGCTGGATGTTGACCAGCCCGTCGTAGGAGAAGCGGTTCAGCATGAACGCGCTCGCGTTCAGCGCGGTGAGCGGATTCAGGCCACCCGGATCGGCAGTGACCCCGACGGTCATCGTGTCGCCGGCACCGGCGTCGCCCCCGTCGCCACTGCCGCCGCAACCGGCGGCGAGCAGACCCAGGACGAGGGTCCCCACGACCCCTCGCGAGACGCGCCTCATCTCGCGCCTTCCGAGAAACACTCGGTCATCGGGAAAGACTCGGCGCCGGCGTGCCCGGTGGCGCGCATCGCACCCGACTCGGTGGCCGGCGTCCATCGGCTCTCTGCGGGTGGTGTACCCGGCAGTTCGGATCGTCCCGTCACGGGAAACCTCCTCGGAGTGCGGCCTGCGCCGCTGCGGACGATCACGGTAGGCAGTGGCCGGAAACCGGGGGATCGTCGCCGTGTACGAAGAACACCCCCCGATCCTGTGCGAACCACCGACGCCCGGGCCGGCCACCTCCGGGATTCTCGACACGAGGCCGGAACGGCCCGTTCCGCCGCCGGTCGCACTCGACGCGTGCGCTGTGCCGCGCCCCGGTCCGGCCGGCCCTCCGAGCCGGCGCGCGATCGATCCCGGCGACGAATTCGCGCCCCTGATACGGGAGTTGCCCGCCGGGCAGGGATCGGAGTCGTGGTCACGCGGCACGATCCGGCGGTCGAACCCGTGTGCCTTGGCGATGGTCGGGGAAGTCGTCCCCCACGCAAACGCGAGACCGACGAAGGGGACAGCATGCGCGAACAGGACGGCCGGAGCGAGAGCGCGGACGAGCGGGCCGACCGACGGTGGAACGAACTGCTCCAGGAGGTTCGGGTCGTCCAGACCGGGGCGCAGGTGTTGTTCGGCTTCCTGTTGAGCGTCGTGTTCACCCCCAAGTTCGCCACCCTGAGCGACTTCGACAACGGCCTGTACGTGGCCGCCGTGGTGCTGGGCGCGGCCTCGATGGGGGTCCTGGTGTCCGTGGTCTCGGTGCATCGCGCCGTCGCCGGCTTGGGCCGCAAGCCCGGACTGGTCCAAGTGGCCAACCGCCTTGTCCCGCTCGGGGTGGGCCTGTTGGCCTGCACCATCGGCTGCTCGTTGCTGCTGCTGTTGCGGGTGGCCACCGGCCCCGTCACCGCGGCCGTGCTCACGTCGGGGGCGGCGATCTGGTTCCTCGGCTGGTGGCTCGTCCTCCCGTTGGCGCTGCGCCTGAGCCAAGCCGGATCCCGGGAAGCGGACGAGACGGCGGGCGGGCGCGGGGCCTGACCGGCCGGCCCCGCCGCGCGCGGCCCCACGGCACACCCGGCCGCGACTCGATGACGGGATCACACCTCGACGGGGACGGCGGCGCGCAGTGCCGCCTCGACCCGGCGGTTGTCGGTCATGGACGCGGTGACGGCCGTCATCGTCAGGAGGAGGCCTGCGGCGGCGTAGAGCGGGGCACGGACGTCGTAGCCGGCGGCCAGCCACCCGCCGAGGAAGGCGCCGAACGGGGCGGCACACATGCCCAGCATGCGGGACGTCGAGGCCACCCGGCCCATGAGGTGGGCGGGCACGATCGCCTGCCGAAGGGAGGGGCCGAGCACCATCGTGGCGCCCATGCCCGCGCCGCAGACGGCGAGTGCCAGGCCGGCGAGGTATGGATTCGGCGCGGCGGCCAGGCCCAGGACGGCGAACCCCTCGACGGCGGCCGTGCAGGTCAGCGCGGTGCCGGTGCCGAGTCGTCGGCCGAGGGACGAGGCGATGCCCGCGCCGAGCAGTCCGCCGGTGGCCTCCGCTGTCAGGAGCAGGCCGAAGCCGTAGGTGTCCATGCCGAGGCGGTCGTGCGCGAACAGGGCGAGTACGGTCTCCACCGCGACGAATGCGATGTTCCCGATCGCCGGGCGCAGCGCGAGCCCGAGCAGCAGTCGGTCCCGGAAGACGTACGAGGCCCCGGCGCGCGCCTGCCGCAGCAGCGACTCGCGGACCTCCGGCTCGGGTCGGGGCATGGCGGGCAGCGTCCGTACGAGCAGCGCGGAGAGCAGGAACGACACCGCGTCGGTGAGCAGCGGCACCGCTCGCCCGAGCGCGAGCAGCGCACTGCCCGCGGGCGGCCCCGCGAAGCCGGACGCGGCGGTCTGGGTGCCGCGCAGGCGGGAGTTGGCGCGCTCCAAAAGCGCGGGGTCGCGGCGGAGCAGCTCCGGCAGATAGGCCGTGGCGGCCGTGTCGAAGAACAGTCCGCCGAGGCCGAGCAGGAAGGCGACGACCGCGAGCAGCGGAATGCTCAGCACGCCGAGCACGGCCGCCGCCGCGGGTATCGCGAGCAACACCGCGCGCGCCGTGTCCGCGACCCACATCGTGCGCCGGCGGTCCCAGCGGTCCACCAGCGCGCCGCCGAGCACCCCGAAGAGCAGCCACGGCAGTGTGCCCGCGGCCGTGACGACGGCCAGCGCCATCGGATCCCGGGTCAATGTCAACGCGAGCAGCGGCAGGGCGGCATGTGACACCCCGTCACCGAGTGAGGACACCGTCTGCGCGGTCCACAACCGGCCGAACCCGGTCGGCAACTTTCCTCCTTCCGAGGTCACTTGGCGTCCCCCTCGGCCCGCTCGCGCGACGCGGGGCGAAACAGCGCGAAGACGAGCGACACGTCGGGCAGCGACGGATCTGACAACTCCCGGTACTCGTCCGCCAGGGCGTTCAGTCGCGCCCCCAACTCCGCGAACCGCTCCTCGGTGAGCCGCAGATGCGCCATCCGCACATGCCGCTCGCCCGCCGGCGACTCCTCCAGGTCCGCCACCGCGTGCCGCATCAGCACATCCGGCCCGCCCTCGCCCGGGTCCGGCAGCACGATCGACCGCGCGGCCATCGCGTAGTAGCGCTCGGTGACCCCCCGCACCTTCCGGGTCCGGACCACCTTCACCAGGCCGGCCCGCTCCAGCAGCCGCACGTGATAGCTGGAACTGCCTTTCGCGAGGCCGATCCGCTCGGCGATCTGGGTGATCGTCGCCGGCTCGAAGCGGAGCACGGCCATGATCCGGTGACGCGTGAGATTGGAGACGGCGCGCAGCTGCTCGTCGGTGGTGACGTGAAACGTCTCGCGAAGATCATCCGTAGGCATGTGAGTAATGGTCAACGTTTCTTGACCATTGAGCAAGAGGTTTTCGTCCGCGATTTCGACATCGGCTCCGGCGTGTGAGGTGGTGCGACGTGGTGCCACGTGGTGCGACGTCCGTCACGTGTGCCGGCGTTCCGGAGGAGTTCGTGACAGAACTGATCTGACGGGTCGTCAGATCAGCTGGCGGCCCCCGGATCCCGGAGTCGCCGCGTGCCGACCGCAGTACCCTCGTCCGGCCTTCGTTCCCGTCTGGTGGTGCCGACCCTGGCCTTCGGCGGAGTCCTGATGGCGCTCATGCAGACGGTGATCGTGCCGCTGCTGCCCGCACTGCCCGGCGACACCGGGTCCTCGCCGGGCACGGTGAGTTGGATGCTGACCGCGACGCTGCTCTCCGGCGCGGTGCTCAACCCGGTCCTCGGGCGGGCCGGCGACATGTACGGAAGACGCCGCATCCTGGTCGGCGCGCTCGTGGTGATGACGGTGGGCTCGGCGCTGTGCGCGCTGACCACCGACATCGGCGTACTGATCACCGCGCGGGCGCTCCAGGGCACCGCCGCCGCCGTGGTGCCGCTGGCGACCGGCATCCTGCGCGACGAACTGCCGCCGCACCGGGTCGGCTCGGCGGTCGCGCTGATGAGTTCGACCGTGGGCATCGGGGCGGCGGCCGGGCTGCCGCTCGCGTCGATCGTGGTGCAGCACGCGGACTGGCACGTGTTGTTCTGGGTGACCACCGGCCTGGGCGCGCTCGGCGCGGCGCTTTCGTGGTGGGTGCTGCCGCGCTCGTCGGTCCGCACGCCGGGTCGGTTCGACGTGGTCGGCGCGCTGCTGCTGACCACCGGCCTGGTGGGCGTACTGCTCGCGGTGTCCAAGGGCGGCGACTGGGGATGGACGAGCCCGGCGGTGCTCGGCGTCGGCGCGACCGGCGTACTCGTCCTGCCGCTGTGGGGCCGGCATCAGCTGCGGGTGCGCGAACCGCTCGTGGATCTGCGCCTGGCGGCCCGCCGGACCGTGCTGCTGCCGCATCTGGCGGCGCTGGTGACCGGATTCGCCTTCTACGCCAACTGGCTCGCCACCGTGCAACTGGTCCAGGCGCCCGAGGGCACCGGGTACGGCCTGGGGGCGTCCGCGCTGGTGGCGAGCCTGTGCCTGCTGCCCGGCGGGGTGACGATGGTGGTGATGTCGCCGGTGTCGGCCCGGTTGTCCGCCGCGCGCGGGGCGCGCCTGACGCTGGTGGCGGGGGCGCTGGTGATCGCGGCGGCCTATGTGGTGCGGGTGTTCACCAGTGAGCATATGTGGACGATCACGGCCGGAGCGACGACGTGTTCGGTCGGGACCGGGCTGGTGTACTCGGCCTTGCCGACCCTGGTGATCCAGGCGGTACCGGCGGCGCAGACGGCGGCGGCGACCGGCCTGAACGTGCTGATGCGCACCATCGGCCAGGCCCTGTGCAGCACCGTGGTCGCCGTCGTGCTGACCACGGTCACCACGACGGTGCCGGCGGGCCCGGGGGACGCGGCGGGCGGCACCTACGCCTCGCTCGACGCGTACCGCATCGTCTTCGCCCTCGCCGCCGCCGCGGCCCTCGCGGCGGCACTCACCGCGACGGCCATCCCCCACACCGCCACGCCGCCCTCCACCGGGCCCGGGACGCGCGAGGTCCCCCGTCGCGCGTCCCGAACCCCCTCCTGACCGCCGGTGTCCCAGCCGTCACCGGGTCGTATGCGGGTGCCCGCAGCGGAACAGCGGGTCGCGGGTGTCGAAGGGCACGTCCTCGCGGGAGTCCAGCACGGCCTCCATCGACGACGGCAGGTCGAACGGCAGCGTGCCGGGCGTCGGGGCGCGGCCGAAGGCCGCGTCCAGGACCAGGTCGTCGTCGGCGCCGAAGTCGGCGAGCAGCGCGGTGGCGCAGTCGGCGAGCGGCGTGAGGATCGCGGCGCGGTCCAGGAAGACGTCGACGGTGGTCGGCACGGTCGCGCACAGGGTGCGCAGGCGGTCGACCTCGGCGGCGGGGAAGTCGAGGGATCCGGCGTGGAAGTGGCGTTCCAGCAGGCCCTCGCGGACCTCGTACGGGGCGTCGATCCGGACCACGGCCAGGTCCGCGTCCTCGACGCGCTCGACCACCGTGCCGTAGCGGGCGGCGACTTCGGGGTCGATGTTCTCCACGTACAGCCGGCGCCCCGGCGTGTCCGCGAACGGCTCTCCGGTGAGCCGGACCAGGGAACGTCGCTGCACCCGACGGCCGAGTTCGACGCGCGCGGGGTGGCCGACCACCCGCTCGGCGGCCTCGGGGTCGACGTACGGGTCGTCGAACAGGCCGAGGCGGAACTTGTCGCGCAGGATGCGCCGGGCCGACGCGTCGATCCGCGCCTCGTCGACGGCGCCGGAGCGTACCGCGTCGACGATCAGGTCGGATCGGGTCTCCCCGCCGAACTGGTCCACGCCCGCGTGCAGCATCAGCACCGCCTGCTCGGCGAGGGTGAGGTGTTCGACGCCCCAGTTGCGCGGCGGCAGCGCGACGAGGCCGGGGATCTCCATGCCGGTGAGCACGTTGAAGTCGCTGCACACCACGCCGTCGAAGCCGTACCGCTCGCGCAGCAGCCCGGTCAGCACGTCGCGGTTGAACGAGGAGCCGACCTCGGCGAGCGCGGTGCCCACGGGGATCGAGTAGCACGTCATCACCTGTGCGGTGCCGACCTCGAAGGCGGCCTCGAAGGGCTTCAGGTGGTAGTCGAGGTTGCCGCCCGGATAGACGGCGCGGGTGCCGTAGGCGAAGTGCGGGTCCTCGCCGCCCTCCTGGGGTCCGCCGCCGGGGAAGTGTTTGGTCATGCAGGCCACGCTGTCCGGGCCCAACCGCTCGCCCTGCATGCCCCGGATGTAGCCGGCCAGGATGCGTCCGGCCCGGTCGGCGTCCTCGCCGAAGGTGCCGCTGGTGCGCGGCTTGCGGGGCTCGGTGGCGAGGTCGGCCATCGGGTGGATCGCAACCCGCACACCCACCGCGCGCAGTTCGGCCGCGATCGCGGCGGCGTACTCCTCGACGAGCGCGGGGTCGTCGGTGGCCGCGAGGCCGATCGGTTCGGGCCCTCGGCTGAACGCGCCGCCGGTGAACGCGGTGGCCGGGTTCTCGGTGAAGCCGTGGCGCGGGTCGGAGGCGAGCGTGACGGGGATGCCGAGGCGGGTCGCGGCGGCCAGGTCCTGCACGTGGTTGTTCCACCGGGCCGTCTCGACCGGCGAGGGCATGGCGGTCAACCCGAAGGTGTTGATGCCGCGTTCGCCGATCAGTTCGGCCCCGGTGGGGACCCGGGCGCCGTTGCCGGGGATCATCCGGCCGCAGCACATCAGCCCGGCCTTCTCCTCCAGCGTCATCCGGCCCAGCAGGTCGGCGACCCGCTCCTCGATCGGGAGCCGGGGGTCCTCGTAGGGCTCCATGGTCCCGTTGTGGTTGAGGTCGCGGAAGGGGGTGCCGTCGTGGTGGCGAAGGGTTCGGAGCATGGCGGATCAGTCCTCGTGCCGGGTGGAGTGGTCGGGGCGGTGCCGGGTGGGGTCGTCGGTGGGCGGGGCGGCGAAGGGCGGCAGCGGGTGGTGGCAGGCGACGGCGCGCCGCTCGGCGACGGCGCGCATCGCGGGTTCCCGGTCCGCGCACACGGCGCTTGCGTACGGGCAGCGGGTGCGGAACCGGCAGCCGGACGGCGGGTCCAACGGGGACGGCGGATCGACCGCGAGCAGGTGCCCGTCGCCGAGCGCGCGCCCGGGCTCGGGTATGGCGGCGAGCAGCGCGGCGGTGTAGGGATGCGCCGGTGCGGCCAACAGGTCCTCCGTCGGGCCCTGTTCGCATACCCGCCCCAGATAGAGCACCGCGACATCGTCGCTCACCGCGCGCACCACGCCCAGGTCGTGTGAGATGAACAACCCGGCGAGGCCGAGGGTTTCGGTGAGCCCGCGCAGCAGGTTGAGCACGGTGGCCTGGGCGGACACGTCGAGCGCGGACACGGCCTCGTCGGCGATCAACACGCGCGGTTCGGCGGCCAGGGCCCGGGCGATGGCCACCCGCTGCGCCTGCCCGCCGGACAACTGAGCGGGGAGGCGGTCGGCGAAGGTGTCGGGTGACAGGCCGACGGCGTCCAGGAGTTCGCGGACCCGGGCCTCGCGGTCGACGGTGCGGGCGGTGTCGGGGTGTGCGTCGAGGGGTTCGGCGACGATGTCGCGCACCCGGCGGCGCGGGTTGAGCGAGGACAGCGGGTCCTGGAAGACCATCTGCATGCGCGGACGGAACGCCCGCAGCGCGCGCGGGGTCAGCCCGGCGAGGTCGACGCCGTCGACGGTGACGGTTCCCCGGGTGGGCGCGGGCAGGTGCAGGATCGCCTTGGCGATGCTGCTCTTTCCGGAGCCGGACTCGCCGACCAGGGCGAGGGTGCGGCTCCGATGCAGGGTCAGGCTGACGTCGCTGACGGCGTGCAGCGGCCCCGAACGGGTGCGGTGCACCACGCTCAGGTCGCTCGCCCGGAGGACGGCGGTCACGAAGTGGCCTTTCGCGGGGCGGGGTTCGGGGCCGCGGAGGCGCCCCGCGGGTCGGTGTCGGGGTGCGACAGCGGGTGGAAGCACGACGCGGTGTGGCCGGCCCCGGCGTGGTGCACGGGCGGCGTCGCCCGCGTGCACTGCTCGGTCGCGCGGTCGCAGCGGGGCGCGAACGGGCAGCCGGTGCGCGGCCGGGTCGGGTCGGGCGGGGCGCCGGGGATGGTCGGCAGGGTGCGCCGCAGCGGGCCCGTGACGCGCGGGACGCTGCGCAGGAGGGCGGCGGTGTACGGGTGCGCCGGCCGGTCGGTGACGTCCTCGGTGCGGCCGGTCTCGACGATGTGCCCGGCGTACATCACCGCGATCCGGCGGGCGCGGCCGTACAGCAGCCCGATGTCGTGGGTGATCAGCAGGGTGGCCAGGCCGCGTTCGGCCCGATGGCGGTCCAGGAGGTCGAGCACGGTGCGCTGGACGGTGACGTCGAGGGCGGTGGTGGGTTCGTCGGCGAGCACAAGCGCGGGTTCGCCGGCGAGCGCGGCGGCGATGCCCACCCGTTGGCGCAGGCCGCCGGAGAGTTCGTGCGGGTAGGCGCGGGCCCGGCGATCCGGGTCGGGTACGTCGACGGCGGCGAGCAGTTCGGCCGCGGCGCGCCGGCGCTCGCGCCGGCGCAGTCGGCGGCGCGCGGTGAGCGCCTCGGTGACCTGGTCGGCGATCCGCACGACGGGGTTGAGCGAGGTCATCGGGTCCTGGTGGACCATGGCGATCTCGGTGCCCAGGAGCCCGGCGCGGCGGCGCGCGTCCACGTCGAGGATGTCCTCGTCGTGCAGGAGCACGCGGCCGGTGCGGGTGACGCGGGTGCCGCGTCCGGGCACGCCGAGGATGGTGCGGCTCAGCACCGACTTGCCCGATCCGCTCTCGCCGACCACGCCCAGGCATTCCCCCGCGTCGATGTGCAGGTGCACGTCGTGCAGCACGTGCAGGGGGCGGCCGTGGGCGGGGTGGATGACGACGTCGAGCGCTTCGACGCGCAACACGGGGGTCGGATCGTGCGACCCGGCGCCCGGCGCGGCGGCGGTGGTCTCGGCCGTCTCGGCCGTCTCGGCCGTCTCGGCCGTCTCGGCGGTCTCGGTGGTCTCGGTGGTCATCGGGAGGACCCCTTCGGGGAGCCGGAACGCACGCTCTCGCCCAGGTGGTTCAACGCCAGTACGGTCAGGCACAACACGCCGGCGGGGATCAGCGAGATCCACGGCGCGCTGCCCAGGGTGATGCGTCCCTGCGCGATGATGCCGCCCCACGAGGGTGCCGGTGGACGCAGGCCGAAGCCGAGGAAGCTGAGCGCGCCCTCGGCGACGATGGCCGCGGTCGTCGCGGTGAACGCGAACGACAGCGCGGCCGGGGCGATGTTCGGCAGGATCTCGCGCCGCAGGATGCGCCCGGGGGACGTGCCGATCATCCGGGCGGCCTGGACGAATCCGCGTTCCTTCAGCGACAGGGCGCCGGCGCGGGTGACGCGGGTGAACGACGGCACGGTGAACAGTCCGATCAGGCCGCCGATCACCGGCAGGCTCGGGCCGCGCAGGGTGACCACGATCATCACGAGGATGAGCGCGGGTACCGCCATCAGGAGGTCGGTGGCGAAGCCGATGACGCGGTCGGTCCACCCGCCGAACCAGCCGGACGCGATGCCCAGCGCCCCGCCGACGACCAGGCCGACGGTGACGGTCAGCGCGGCGACGCCGAAGGACGCGCGGGCGCCGGCGGCGGTACGGACCAGGACGTCGCGGCCGGTGTCGTCGGTGCCGAACCAGTGGCCCGGCCCGGGCGGCGCGGAGGGGTGGGCGAAGTCGGCGCGCAGCGGATCGCAGCCGGGCAACATCGGCACCACGATCGCCGCGAGCACCACGACGGCGAGCCACCCCGCGGCCGGCACCGCCCCGGGGGAGGCGAGGCGGACGCCGCGCAGCGGATCGCGGTACCGCGTGCGGGAGGTCGGGGCGGCAGGGGTGGTGGGGTCAGCGGTGGTCATGGGCGATCCTGGGGTCGATCCGGCGGTAGAGCAGGTCGACCGCGAGGGTGGCCGCCACGACGCCGACGGCGGTGACCACGACGATCGCCTGGATGACCGGGAAGTCGCGGCCGTTGATGGCGGTCGCCGCCAGGCTGCCCATGCCGGGGACCGCGAACAGGGTTTCCACCAGCACCGATCCGCCCAGCGCCATGCCGAAGCCGATGCCGATCAGGGTGACCAGGGGCAGCGCGGACGGGCGCAGCGCACGACGCAGCAGCAGGCGTGCGCTGCCCAGGCCCCGCCCGCGGGCGGCGTCGATGTAGGTCTGGTCGAGGGTGTCCATGAGCTGGGCGCGCAGGGTACGGGTGAACACGGCGGCCTCGGTCAGGCCCATGGTCAGCGCGGGCAGGACCAGGTGGCGCAGGTTGTCGGCCGGATCGTCGGTGAACGGCGTCCAGCCGGTGGCGGGCAGGACGCGCCACTGCACGGCGGCGACGTAGATCAGCAGCAAGCCGAGCACGAACGCGGGGATGGCGAGCCAGACGAACGCCAGCGCGGTGGCGAGGCGGTCGAACACCCCGCCGGGGCGCCACGCGGACCACAACGCGACCGGCAGGGCGATGGCGAGCGCGACGAGCTGGGAGGCGGCGAACAGTTCGAGGGTGACCGGTACCCGGTCGCCCAGCTCGGTGGTCACCGGCACCCCGTTGGCGAGCGAGCTGCCCAGGTCGCCGTGCAGGGCGTCGGCGATCCAGTGCCAGGCGGCGACCAGGACGTTGTCGTCCAGGCCGAGGTCGGCATCGAAGGCGGCGATCTGCTCGGGGGTCGCGTTGGGGCCCAGGGCGGCGAGCGCGGGCGAGCCGCGCATCAGGTGCGGCAGCGCCGCGGCGGCGGTGGTGACCAGGACGACCGCCGCCGCCGCGCGCAGCAGCCGGAGCACGATGTGCCGGGTCATCGGGTGACCCACAGCGCGGCCGGGGAGACGTTGACGACGCTGCGGCCGGCGAGGTCGGGCAGTCCGCCGACCTTGGCGGCGGCGATGAAGCCGACCCGGTTCTCGGTGAGGAACAACGCGGGCGCCTGCTCGACGAGTACGCGCCCGGCGTCGGCGTAGGCGGCGCCGCGGCGGGCGGGGTCCAGCGCGCCGCGCCCGGTGGCAAGCGCGGTGTCCAGGGCCGGGTCGGCGAAGCCGGCGAAGTTGGTGGGCGACCCGGCGCCGAAGAACATGTTCAGCCCCGTGGACGGGTCGCCGAACGCGCTGGTGGTGAAGTCCGCGACCTGGAACTGGCGTTGGTACAGGGTGCTCAGATAGGTGGGGACGTCCAGCGGCTTGATGGTCATGTGGATGCCGACATCGCCGAGCATCTGCTGCAGGACCGTGGCTCGTTGCTGCGCCTCGGGCTGGGTGGGGACGAGGTAGTCGAATCTCACCGGGGCGCCGACCTCGGCCAGCAGTTGGCGCGCCTTGGCCGGGTCGGGGGCCGGATAGGGCGTTGCGGAGCGGTAGGGCGCGGTGGAGACCAGCGGCCCGTCGGCGGGTTTGCCCTGGTCCAGGGTGACGACCTTGGCGAGGGTGGCGCGGTCGATCGTGTACTGCATCGCCCGACGCACCCGGGGGTCGTCGAACGGGGCGACCTTGGTGTTGAAGATCGTCGTGGAGGTGGCGCCCAGGGCGGTGGCGGTGCGCAGTCCGTCGGTACCGCTCTGCCGCAGATGGTTGGGCGTCTCGGCCCAGATCAGGTCGACGTCGCCCGAACGTACGCTCTGGTAGCGGCTGTCGGCATCGGGCAGGACGCGGTAGACGACCTTGTCGACGTGCGGTTTGTCGCCCCAGTAGCCGGGGTTGCGGGTGACGGTGACCGAGACGCCGGGCTGGGACTGCTCGACGGTGAACGGGCCGGAGCCGACCGGAGGCGAGGAGTCGGTGGGCGCCGTGGCGATGTAGCCGAGGGCCCGGGTGAAGAGGTTGGGCAGTGCCGCGTCCGGGTTCTTCAGGTCGATCCGCACCGAGGTGGGGCTCGACGCGGTCATGCCGGCGATCGTGGCGGCGTCGACCGCGCACGGGCACTTGCTCTCCGGTTTGGCCAGGCGCTGGACGTGATCGATCACGGCCCGGGCGTCCAGGGGACGTCCGTTGGCGAACTTCACCCCGTCGCGCAGGTCGAGCGTCCAACTGCTCGCGTCCGCGTTCGGGGTGAAGGACTTGGCCAGGTAGGGGCGTACCTGCCCGTCCTTGTCGTTGACCATCAACGGGTCGAACAGGGAGTTGGCGAGCAGGAGCATGGGCTGCGAGGTGAGCGCGGAGTCGGCGGGGTCGAGCCTGCCGAACGGGCGGTCCAGGCCCACGCGCAGCGTGCCGCCGTCGACGGCGGCACCCGCGGGGGCGGGCTGTTTGTTCGCCACCGCGTCGTCGGAGGCCGAACAGCCGGCCGCCCAGAGCACCGCGGCCGTCGCCAATGCGACGGCCGCCGGCCGTTTGCGATTGTTCATCTGCCTCGCTCCATCCGGAATACAAGCCCACAGAGGTGGACCTGCACTAACCTAGGAAAGTGGCACAACTGCCAGGTGACAGTAGTGCAAACTTTTATGGTGGGGAAGATTGCAATCCGGGATCCCGACCCGGGCCCGAACGCCCGGGACCCCGACCCGACTACGCACCGTCGCAGGACCCGAACTCCGGGCGTACGCGACGACCCGGCTGGGAGGACGAGTGGCATGACCGAGCAGGCGGACGAGGCGGCACCCCGACCGGGGCTGCGCGAACGCAAGAAGGCGCGGACACGCGACGCCATCCGCACCGCGGCGCTCGACCTGTTCGAGGAGCAGGGCTTCGAGGCGACCACGGTCGACCGGATCTGCGCCCGGGCGGACGTCGCGCACCGAACGTTCTTCCGCTACTACGAGTGCAAGGAGGCCCTGCTCTTCGGCTGGGGCTTCGGCCGCCTCCTCGTCGAGGAGTTCGCCGCGGCGCCCGCCGAACTGGACCCGTGGGCGGCCCTGATGCACGCCTTCGACCGCTACGGCGGCGGAGCGCCGGAGGAGCCGGCCGGGACGACCGCGCGACGCCGCGAACTGCGCCGCCGCTGCGCCGACATCCGCTCGGTGCACGAATTCGCGATCCTGCGGATCGACGAGCTCGCCCAGGACGCGGTCGCCATCGCCGCCGCGCGCATGGGCGTCGACCCCGACCGGGACCTGCGCCCCGGCGCGATCGGCGCGCTCCTAGCCGGCCTGGCGCGCCGCGTGGTCGTCGACGGCGTGACCGACGGACCACAGGCCTGGGTGGCGGCGCTGCGCGAAGTGGTGGGAACGAGCGACGACGGATCGTGAGCGAGGGGGCGCTCGTGGCCCCTGCGCAGCGCCCCTCCGGTATGCGCCGCCGGCCGATCCGCGAGGTGCGCTTCCGAACTCGCGCCACGTTCACGGACGTTGGCCTTGGCCGCGCCGCCCCCCACCCGGCCGGTGGGGGGCGGACACAGTGGTGGGGCGAGTCCGGTGGGGTGTGTGCGTCGGACCCACGACACGCCGATCTCGGGTACGGGCGGGGCTCGCTCGCGAGGGTGGCGACAGGGCTACCGTTGGCCGCGTACCCACCCGCCGCTCCGCCGTCGGCTTGCGTCCCGGCACCGGCGGCGGGGCGAAGCGCCCGTCGCGGGTCAGGGGTCGACCGCCGCCGCCGTTTCCCGGAGGCCGTCCGCGCTCATCTCCCGGATGCGGTTGGTGAACCAGGAGCGGCCGAACGGGCCCGCCGGCTCGACCTGCAGGTCGCCCTGCGCCGACGCCAAGACCCCGTCGGGCGCGCTGATCGAGGCGGGTCCCCGCTTCGAAACGCTCCAGGAGGCGTTGGCCCTGATCGGCGCGGGCCTGGGCGCCTTCATCGTCGGCGCCCAGGTCACCCGCTATTACGCCCGCGACGACATCGCGTGCATCCCGTTTTGCGATGCCCCGCCGCTGGAATGGATCCGGGCGGTCGGGGACGCCGCCGGCCTGCTCGGCCTCGCGGTCGGCGCCGGTGACGGGCGGGTTCGGCGGGCGTGAGCGGGGCGGGGCGTCAGCGGTTGTCGAGCCCGGCCAGGACGACGCCGCCGATGATCAGCAGGCCGCCGACCGTCTGGGCGGCGTTCGGCGCCTCGTCGATCAGCAACCACGCGAAGCCGACACTGGCGACCACCTCCAGGAGGGCGACGAACGAGGCGGTGCGGGAGCCGAGCAGGCGGCCCGCCGCTGTGCCCGTGGTGTAGGCCAGGGCGGCGGTGACCAGGCCGAGCAGCAGCACCGGCACCCACCAGGGTGTGCTGCCGGTGCGGTAGTCGGCCGGGTCGAGGCCGGCGTGCATCGGCAGCAGGCCGACCGCCGCGAGCACGGCGAGGGTGGCCGTGCCGACCACCAGACCGGCTCCGGTCAGCGCCACCGGCGGCAGACCGGTGTCGGTGTCCGCCGCGATCAGGAAGTAGGCGGTCAGGCCCACCATCGCCGCGAGTGCCCAGGCCACGCCCGACCAGGCCAGATCGGCGCCGGAGAACAGGTCGACGGCGAGGACCAGGCCCACGGCCGCCAGCCCGGTGCCGGCCAGGGTCAATGGTCGCGGGCGCCGACCGCGGCGCGCCCAGAGCCAGACCACGACCGCCGCCGGGGCGGTGTACTCGATGAGCAGCGCGGGTGCGACGTCCATCGTGGTGACGGCGGAGAAGAAGCAGAACTGCGCGCCGGCCAGGCCCAGTACGCCGTACACCAGCACGGTGCGGGCCTGCGCGCGCAGTCGACGCCACCGCCCGCGCAGCGCCACGACCGCGAACGGCGCCACGACCAGCGCGGCGAGACCGATCCGGGCCAGCACGATCGCCCCCGGACTCCAGCCGGACGAGAGCAGCCCCCGCGCCAACGACCCCGACATGCCGAAGGAGGTCGCTGAGACGAGGGCGAGGAGGAGACCGCCGCCGAGACCCGCATGGGTGGAGGGGCCGGAGAAGCTGCGCACACCCGGTATGTCATGGGCTACATCGGTCATAGATCATGACGGTAGAGGTGTGGTCGGTAAGCTGTCAAAATGATTTTTGGTCATGACACCGAGTCGTCGCTTCAGGCCGTCGTGGCGCTGATCAACAGCGCGGAGGCGCCGGACACCCTCACCACGGTGCGGGACGTGGACGCGTGGTACACCGAGCACCGCTACACCGGCCGCCGGGACGGCGACGCCGCCGAACTCGCGAGCCTGCGCGCGCTGCGCCCGGTGCTGCGCGATCTGCTGACCGCCGACCGCGACCGCGCCGCGAGCTTGGCGAACACGATGCTGGCCGACGCCGGCGCGCTTCCGCAGCTCGTGCGACACGACGACCAGGACTGGCACCTGCACGCGGTGTCCGGCGACGCGCCACTGGCGAGCCGGGTGGTCGTGGAGACCGCGATGGCGATGACCGACGTGGTCCGCATGGACGAGATGTCCCGGCTGTTCCTGTGTGCGGACGAGGGGTGCGGCGGCATCGTCCTGGACCTCACCCGCAACCGCTCGCGCCGCTATTGCAGCACCGCCTGCGGCAACCGCAACGCGGTGGCCGCCTACCGCGCCCGCCGGGGTGCGCGCGGGGCGTGACCGCGATCAACAGGACGGCGACTACGACCCGGCCGTCACCGTCGCGAAGATGCGGGCGGCGATGGCCGGGGGCGAGTAGCTACACGAGCACCCTCGCGGCGTCGTCGCCGCGATCCGCCGCCGGGTAAATGGTCTCGGCGGGCGGGTTGTTGGTCTTGCGGGCCCACGCGTAGTAGATCACCGCGGTGAACGCGAGGCCGACGATCCAGGAGATGTCCGCGCCGCCGAGGCGTTCGGTCAACGGACCGGTGTACAACTTCTGGGCCAGGAACGGGATCTGCGCGACGACGCCGACCACGTAGCAGGTCAGCGCCGGGATGTTCCAGCGCCCGTAGCGGCCGTTCGGGTCGTACAGGGCGGGGATGTCGACGCGTTCGCGCGAGATCAGGTAGTAGTCCGTCAGGTTGATGGCGCTCCACGGGGTGAAGACCATCAGCAGGAGCAGGACGAAGTTCTTGAAGTTGCCGAGGAAGTCCGCACTTGCCGCGATCGCGATCACGACCGATGTCGCGGTGAAGGCGACGATGTACGCCGCGCGCACGACGGGCGAGATCCGGGACCGGCCGTCGAAGGCGGTCACGGTGGTCAGGATCGACATGAAGCCGCCGTACGCGTTGAGACAGTTGACCGTCAGCTTGCCCACCAGGATGACCAGGTAGATCAGGAACGCGACGAATGCCGGTCCGGCCAGATCGCCGACGAATCCCACCTGGTCGGGCAGGAAGGCGTCACCCGCGACGGCGGCGATCAGCGCGCCCAGCGTCATCGACCACTGCGAACCGATGACGCTGCCGGCGAAGGTCGACCAGAACGTGGCGCGTTCGCTGGTCTCGCGCGGCAGGTACCGGGAATAGTCGGCCACGTAGGGACCGAAGGTCAACTGCCAGCCCGCGCCCAGGGAGATCGCGAGCAGGAAGGTCGTGAGGTCGAACGACTTGTTGCCGACGTGCGCGCCGACGTCGTACTTGGCGAACAGGGCGATCACCAGGTAGCCCAGACCCACGATGCCGGCGACCGTCGCGATCCGGCCCGCGAGGTGGATGAGGCGGTATCCGGTCACCGCGACCACGGCGGTCAGCGCGCCGAAGATCAGGATGCCGACCTTGGTGTTGTCGATGTGCAGGATCTCGCAGACCGCCTGCCCGGCCAGCACACTGCCGGTCGCGGCGAAGCCGAGATACATCAGGATCACCATGACCAGCGGCAGCACCGCGCCGAAGACGCCGAACTGCGCGCGGCTGGAGATCATCTGCGGCACACCCAACCGGGGCCCCTGGGCCGAGTGCAACGCCATGACGATGCCGCCGAGGATGTTGCCGATCAGCAGGGCCGGGATCGCCCACAACGCGTCGGCGCCGAAGACCACCGCGAGGGCGCCGTCGACGATCGCGGTGATCTGCATGTTCGCCCCGAACCACAGGGTGAACTGACTCCGCGGCGTGCCGTGCCGCTCCGCGTCGGGGATCACCTCGATGGTGCGGTGCTCCACCGCGAGCCGGGATTCGGACGGTTGCTCGAGGGTCATGGGCGTCTCCCCGTCGATCTGCGTACGTACGTGGCGTTGTGGTGCGCAGAATCTTGCATGCATTTAAACCAACGTCAACGGCCTGAATGAATTGATTCATGTAGGCGATGCGCACACCCGAAATGCAAGGCGACCGGGGGCGCCAACCTGCGATTCGATCATGACCGGGCCGAGCGCACGGCCCTCACGACGCGGTCCGGCCGCACTCTCCCCGAGCCGAAACGGCGAGCGCCCCGCCGTGGAGGGCGAAGGACCCGGCCGCGTCGGTGTCGACCGTGCCGGTGCCGTGAAACGCCTCGGCGCGGAGCCGGAAGCCGGCGGGATCGGTGCGTTGTACGGCGACCAGGCGCCAGGGGGGTTCTCGGCGGTTTCGGGGTCGGGCGGCACGGCCGGACGCACGAGCGCGGAGGCTTCGCGGGATGCCCGGGCCGGGGTGTACCGGGCCAAGCGGAGATCGGCCCGGGTCGGCGTGCTCCACGGTCGGGGCTCGGGGACCGGGGGAGGGAGGCGACGGCCCCGTGGCCGGTGTCCCGCAGCGTCGTCGCGAACCACTCGGCGAGCGCCGGACCACCTCGGCGGATCCAGGTCCCGACCAGCCGGCGAAAGGCGGCTTCGCGGCGATACGGCAGACGATGCGCGCCGGCCCCGACGACGGCCGCGCCCGCACCGGCGAACGCCCGGTGGAAATCCCGTAAGGGGACCCGGGACGCGTACTCGGCGGACGCAACCAGCCGCATCTCCAGCATGGCCCGGCGCAGCAGGTCCGCGGCGACCCGCGCATGCACGCCCAGCCGGCCCTGCCGCGGAGCTTCGTCGAACCGAACTGCCCGGCCTTCAGCGGCGGGGGACGGATCCCGGTAGCGGTCGTCCACGCGAACCTCGGCCGCCGCCGCCCGGAGCAGCCCACACTCGCCGCTGCCGACCGACACCCCACCCGCCTCCGCTCGAAGCACCACGCCCAGGGCGTCGCCGGAATCGAACCGGACCTTGGTGACGTCCCGCAGCCGAAGATCGAGCGTCACGATCCCGGGGCGGGAGTCGTCGCCGACGCGACAGGCACGCGTGGCGGCCGGTTCGAGGGATGCGACGAGGCGCCCGCCGACCTTCCACCGCAGAGCCGCCCCCGCGCGCCGCTCCCGCGCCCCACGCGTGCCGGCCGCTCGGGGCGCCGGCGGGGGCGGGGGTCAGGGGAGCAGGGTAAAGGGGGCGGTGGCTTGGGGTTTGCCGTTGACGATGATGTGGAGGGTGCGGGAGCCCGGGGGTTCGGTGCGGGTCGTTACCGGGCGGAACGAGTGGGATCTGGCGAGGGTGAAGGTGTCGCCGGCGGCCTTGGCCACCCGCTCGGCCAAGTGGAAGACGCGGTGGGAACCGTCGCGGGCGATCGCGTACTTGAGGACGAGGGGCCCGGGGGCGTCGGCGCGGACGGTGAGGGTGAACGGGATGCGGTCGCCGGTCGTGACGGTGTCCGCGACGACGAGCGATTCCACCGTGCCGCTGCCGTGTGCCGCGCCGATCAGGCCGAGCGCTTCGGGATGACCGGCCCGCAACAGGCCCCGGGCGGCGTGCCGGACCACGCGGTCGGTGTGTACGCCGCCCTCGGCGTGCCAGCGGCCGAGGATGGCCAGTGCCGTGTCGGGGTGGTCCTTGGCGATGTCGTTGACGTGGTTGGCGACCGAGCGCCGGACGTACTCGCTGGGGTCGTCGCGCAGCCGCTCCAGGATGGGCAGCGTCGGACCGGGGGACATCAGCCGGCGCACCCGCGTGCCCCAGGGCAGCCGGGGCCGGGTGCCCTCGGACGCGAGCCGGCGCAGGTGCTCGTCGGCGGACTCGGCCCAGCCGCGCATGACCTTCAGCGCGGCGTCCTCGTGGCGGTCGAGATAGGGCCGCACCGCGAACTCGGCCGTGGCGAAGGGGGTGATCACGGCGAGCGTGGCCATGGCCTCGTCGAGGTGGTCGATGCCGTGCACCGCGACGTAGTCGGTGGCCGGCCAGCCGCTCCACATGTCCAGGACGGTGTGTCCGGTCGCCGCGCGCAGGACCTCGGCGGCTGCCGGGAAGGGCAGGTCGAGGGTCGTGTGCAGGGCCCGGGCGACGTGGCCGACGCGGGCCTTGAGTTCCAGGTCGTCCAGCCCGGTCAGCGCGGCGGCGACGAAGCGGTCGCGCGGGAAGCCGTCGCGGGCGGCGGCGACGGCGTCGGCCAGGGTGGCGACGGAGGTCGCGTTGATCATGTCCTTGAGCGGTTGGGCCATGCGCGCCAGGCTCCCAGAGGGGTCCGACAGCCGGCGGTCGCGCGCGCCCCGCATCCGCGCCCGTACGGGCTCAGCGCGCCGGCAGTGCGTCGACCAGGCGTTCGAGGGCCGCCACGTCGCCCGTGACGGTCAGATCGGCGTCGGCGAGGGCGGATGCCAGGGAGACCTTCCCGGTCAGGACCGACTGCAGGGTCGCGGCCTCGGCGACGACGTGTACGTCCGGCGCGGGCGCGGCCGGATCCTCGCCGCGGGCGACCGTGACGAGTTCGCCGTCGACGACCACGACGCGGTAGGTCTCGCGGCTCAGGTCGATCCGGTACGCCGCCGTCCACGGGGCCTGCGGTCGGGCCACGAAGTACGCCCGCAGGCCGAGCAACACCGTGTCGCTGCCGACGTCCCCCCGGAGCGGCACCACCGGCGAGCGCATGCCCCACACCCGCAGCGCCGCGAAGACCGGCTCCAACTCGGCGCCCCACTCGGTCAGTTCGTACACCTTGGCGGAGGCCGGAGGCGGCAGCACGCGCCGCCGCAACACGCCCACGGCCTCCAGCTCGCGCAGCCGTTGGGCCAGCACGCTCGGGCCGAGACCCGGCAGGGCCGCCTGGATGTCGGCGTATCGCCTCGGCCCGAGCCGCAGTTCGCGCACCACGAGCAGGGCCCAGCGCTCGCCGATCAGGTCGAGCGCGTGCGCGATCGGGCACGCCTGGCCGTAGGTGCGTCGACCGTCGTGCGCGCCGCCGGGAGTTGCTGCCGGCATCCCCGCCTCCTTCGAAAGTGTCGCCACGAGAGCATCTCGCTACGAATATCGTAGCGCAAGCTTCGAAAGTCGTAGTACAGTTCTCGCATCGCCCCATCCACTCCACCGGAGGCATCCATGTGCGCCGCCCACCCCACCTCGACCGAGCGCGTCGTCCACGCCGGTGGTGCCGACCTCGCGGCGCAGGCATTCGGCGACCCCGCGGCGCCCGCGATCCTGCTCATCGGCGGCGCGGAGGCGTCCCGGGACTGGTGGGACGACGACTTCGTCGCCCGGCTCGCCGAATCCGGCCGGTACGTCATCCGCTACGACACCCGGGACACGGGGCAGTCGACCACCTTCCCGCTCGGCGCGCCGACGTACACGCAGGAAGACCTGTTGACCGACGCCCTGGCCGTGCTGGACGCGTACGAACTGGCCGCCGCGCACATCGTCGCCATCTCCATGGGCGGCGGACTCGCCCAGCGCCTGGCCCTCCGGGCCCCCGAGCGGGTCCTGACGCTCACCCTGCTCTCCACCAGCCCGGGCGGCCCCGGCGACAACGACGGTCCGGAGCTGCCGCCGATGAGCGAGTCCCTGCAAAAGGTGTTCGCCGAACCCGCGCCCGCCCCCGACTGGGCGGACCGCGACGCGGTCATCGCGTACTTCCTGGCCGCCGAACACGCGTTCGCCGGAACCATCCCCGTCGACGAGGAGCGCGTGCGGCTGACCGCGGGGCGTGCGTTCGACCGCAGCCCGGTCCCCGCCGCTGCGGCCAACCACTGGACGATCGACGGCGGCGAGCCGATCCGCGCCCGCCTCGGCGAGATCACCGCGCCCACGCTCGTCCTGCACGGCACCGCCGATCCGCTGTTCCCGTACGGCCACGCGGAGGCCCTGGCCCGCGAGATCCCCGGCAGTACGCTGATCCCGGTACCGGGCATGGGCCACCAAATGCCGCCCGAGGCGACGTGGGACACCATCGTTCCGGCGATCGTTCGACAGACCGCGGCCTCCTGACCGGCGGCGGACGCGCGAGGGCGGGCCCGCGACGCGGTGCCGCCGCGAAAGGCGGAACACCATGCGCATGCGTTTCACGTCGGAGACGACCTCGGCCGGCGTCTCGGAACGAGCCTTCGGCCTCGGCGACATCCCGGGTGTGCTGTGGACGCCCGCCGAGGCTCCCGACACATGTCCACTGGTACTGCTCGGTCACGGCGGCGGCATGCATGCGCGAACCCCGGGCCTGGCCGCGCGGGCCCGCCGGTTCGCGACCGCCCACGGATTCGCGGTGGCGGCCGTCGACGCCCCCGGGCACGGCGAGCGGCCCAGGACGCGTCGGGACGAGGAGTTCGCCGCCGGCGTGCGCCGGCGGCTCGCGACCGGCCGCCCGTTGGGTTCCGAACTGGCCGAGTACAGCGGTGGGTTGGCCGCCCGGGCGGTACCCGAGTGGCGCGCCGTCCTGGATGCCCTCCGGGACTCGGAGCATGTCGGCGCTGCCGGCCCGGTCGGGTACTGGGGCCTGTCCATGGGCAGCGCGATCGGCATCCCGCTCGTCGCCGCCGAACCGCGGATCGGCGCGGCTGTGTTCGGCCTCGCCGGGCACACGAGTCTGATGGAGGCGGCGATGCGGATCACCGTCCCGATCGGGTTCCTCGTCCAGTGGGACGACGAACTGATCCCGCGCGACCGGGCGTTGGCCCTCTTCGATGCGTTCGGTGCGAAGGACAAGACGCTGCACGCCAATACCGGCGGCCACACGGACGTGCCCGCCTTCGAGGTGGAAGACTCCGGACGCTTCCTCGCCCGCCATCTCGGCGGCGCCCCGGCCGACCTCGGCCCGGGTTCCGCCCCGGGTCGGCGCCCCGGCGTCTGAGCATCGCCGAGGCGCCGGTCGTTCGCCGCTAAGCGGTCAACTGCACCGGGAGTTGGCCGGCTCCGTCGAAGGTGGGAAAGACGGACACGTGTCCGTGATGCACGTCAGGGGTGCCGAGGCTGGTCAACTCCCAGTTCGCGTCGACGACGCCCGGGCCGCACGGCAGGAATCCGGCGCCGGACGGCATCGCCGTCGGCATGATCTGGAGAGAGCTGAACCCGACCTGCACGGTGCTGCCGACGGTACAGGTGTAGGTGCCGCCGATGGTCAGCGTGCCGTTGTTCGGCGGGAACGAACTCGGCCGGGCCTCGGCCCAGAGCACCACGAGCGACTTGGTGTTCTGTACGACGGCGTGGTGCGGTGTGGCGGCGTTGTGCGCGGCGTGCGGCGCGGCGACGGCCGTGGGTGCGGCCAGGCCCACGGCCACGATGGCACACGCGGCGGCGCAGAGCCGACGGCCGAGCCTGGCGCCCCGAGGCTTCGACGTATACGGCCTCGATAACGAGGGTGCGGACATTGCGAACTCCTTCACAGGTGTCGGACGTTCGTTCCGACACCGCATGGTCGGGACGACGAATCGGGGCAACCGGTGCCCCGCGCCCAGGAGACCATGCCCCGGGCGCCGGAACCAGCTCATCCCGAAACAGGGATCGGGTCGCCGCGAAGCAGGGATCGGCCCGTTTCGGCGGGATCGTTCAGGCCGGATCGGCGGGCCTGTTGGTGGCGAAGAGGGGCACGATCATCTCGATCAGTGCGGTGACGTCGGCCTCGACCATCGGTTCGCCGGTCATGCCCATACGGTGCAGCAGGGTTCCCACGACGACGTCGATGAAGAACAGGACCCGGTTCTCCGGCTCGCCGAGTGCGTTCTGAAACGCGATGCGGTACGGGTCCTGGAACCGCGTGGACAGGATCTCGCGCAGGGCGGGATCGCTGACCGCGTCGCTGAACACGCCCGCGAACGCGTCGCCCACCCCGGGCTCGCCGATCTTCGCCGCGATCCAGCGGATGGTCGAGGTCAGCGCCTCGGCGCGATCGGCGCCCTCCAGCGGCGCCGGACCGAACGCGTCCAGCAGGCAGTCCACGATCAGCGCGCCCTTCGACGGCCAGCGCCGATAGACGGTCGACTTCGCGACACCCGCCGCGACCGCGATGCGCTCGACGGTGGCGCGCGCGTAACCGAGTTCGCGGACCGTGTTCAGCGTGGCGGCGAAGACCACGTCGTTGACGCCCGCGCGCGGACGACCGGGCGGCCTGGCGGCAGCAGTCGATGTCATGGCCACACGATATCCCTTTGCGCTACCTTAGGTATCGATACCTGAGGTAGCGATACCTCGGGTAGCGAAACCTGGGCAGGTCGAGCACGACCCGGAGCGCAAGGAGAAACCATGAGCGAGGTCACCACCATCGAGCGGCCGGCGGAGCCGAACTGGTCGGAGTTGACGGCCGAGGAACTGGTCGCCTATCGCGAGGCGGAGAACCGCTTCCGGGCGTCCGACGCCGCGCGGGCGATCACCGGAGAGCCGGAGGCCGGCGTCACGATCGAGTGGCGGACTCTGGCCCTGCCCGGTCGCGATCTGCCGGTGCGGGTATACCGGCCGGCGCCGCCCGAACACGACGGGCGGCGCGGGCAGGACGCCGGGGCCGGGCTGCCGCTCGTGCTCCACGTGCACGGTGGCGGATTCGTGGGCACCGCGGTACAGAGCGACTGGGTCAACAGCGGGCTCGCCGGCCGGCTGCCCGCGGTCGTCGTCTCGGTCGAGCACCGCCTCGTGGACGAGGCGAATCCGCTGGCGGTGGCCGTCGACGACGGCTGGGACGTGTACCGCCACGTCGTGCGAGACGCCGCCGAGTGGGGCATCGACCCGGCCCGGACCGCCGTGCTTGGCGAGAGTTGCGGCGGGTTGATCTGCGCCCTGGTCGCGATCCGGGCCGCCGAGGCCGGGCTGCCGCTTCGGGCACAGGTTCTGGTCAACCCCGCCGTCGACGTCACGGACACGATGTTCGAGCACGACTCGATGCGGGAGTACGCGCGGACCCCGACGCTCGCCCTGCCGGTGCTGCACCTGATCCGGCGGCTCGGGGTGCCGGCGGGCACGGACCCGCGTCCGCTCTCGCCGCTGCACGCCGACACACCGGGCGGCCTGGCCCCGGCGCTCGTGGTGGTGCCGACCCGGGACCCGCTGGCCGATCACGGCCGCCGCTACGCCGAACGACTGCACACGACCGGGACGCCCGCGCGGCTGAGCGAATACCCGGAAGCGGGGCACGCGTTCCTCAGCCTGCCGGGCCTGGTGCCACAGGCCGAGCCCGCGCGGGCGGAGATCCTCGGCTTCCTCGGCGCCTCGCTCAGCGCGTGACGTCGCCCGCCAGGCCGTCGCCGTCGCCGTCGAACGCGGCGGCGACGGCGAGGCTGTCCTCGTACACGTGATGACGGGTGATCAGGCCGTCCTCGACGGTCAGGTGCAGGGCGAAGCGGGCCGTGTACGCCCGCCCGGTGCTGCGCGCCGTCTGCCGGATCTCGCCCAGCACGACGGCGTCGGCACCGTCGACCAGGATCCGCTCGACCGTGGTGCCCACCCGTTCCGGCACGTGGTGTTCGGCGATCAGCCGGTAGTGCTCGGCGGCCTCGGCACCCGTGGTGCGCCGCCGGATCCACGGCGTGGCCGCCCGCCCGTGCTCGGCCAGCGGCCAGTCCAGTTTCCAGTCGACGGATTCGGCGTACAGGTCGGCGATCGCCTCGGCGTCGCCGGCCCCGATCCGGCGCAGGAGTTCGCCCACCACGTCGCGGGTGGGGTCAGAGGTCGGGTCCGCGTTCATTCGAATCGCCCTTCCGTTCGCGTGCGACCGGCCGACCCGGTCGTCCCCGCCCGACGAACGTACGCACGGCCCGCGCCGGGCGAATCCGTCACGCATAGGTAACCGCCGGCGCGCCCTACGGGAGCGCCGCGGCGAGTGCCCCGTGCAGGCGCTCGTAGGTCGGGGCCAGCCGGCGGAACCCGGCCGCCAGGGCCCGGTCGTCGCCGATCACCAGGGGGTATTGCAGGCCGCCGAGGATCCGGGCCTGGTCGGTCACGATCGAGGCGGCCTCGGTCCGGCCGATCCCGGCGAGACAGGTCGCGGCGTCGACGAGCCGGCGGACGCCGACGCGGATCGCGAACACTTCGAGGAGGACCCGGACCTGAGCCGCGAGTCCGCCGTCCACCTGGGCGGCGAGGCGTTGCAGCGCGGCGCCGCCGGCGAGGGATCCCGCCGGCATCGGCAGGTCCTCGCGCCCGCCCGACCAGCCGACCGCCGCGGCCAGCGAGCGGCGCAACGCCTCGGCGGGGGCGACCTGTTCGCGGCGCACGAAGTCGGTCCGCATGACGAACGGTTCGTCCGTGTAGGTGACCTTCTCCGCCTGCCACGAGGCCGTGAACCGGTCGATCGGGAGGGTGGCGTACGGATGGCCGTGCGGGTCGTGCAACAGCACGGTGTCGTCGGTGACTTCGAGGACCACCACGTAGTGGTCGGCGACCCCGAGGTCACCGCCGATGTCGTCCCCGATGCCCGGGTCGGCGATCCCCGAGCCCTGGACGAACGCCCCTCGCGTCTCGGGCAGGTAGTGCAGCAGGCCCATGTCCACCGGGCCGACCAGGACGGGTCCGCGGGCACAGGCCGCCCGCAGCCGGGCGACGGCCTCCGCGGGCGTGCCGCCCGCGTCGCGCGTGCGGGACCAGCCGAGGAGCGCGATCGCGTCGTCGAGGCCCCGGTCCGGATCCCACCCGTACGGATCGAACAACGGCACGACACCGCCGATGAGTTGGCAGCCGAAGGGCGAGCCGGTCAGGGTCTCGATGACGGCGAGCGAGGGGGCCTCGGCGCCGAGCACCATCGCGAGGGAGGACGAGTAGCAGTAGGGGCCGGAGCCCATGTAGGCGAACATGCGGACAGTCGAGCGCCTGACACGGGGAGAGGGTCAACCCGGCGGGAGACGCACCGTCCGGGTGACCCGCGCGGCGCCGCCCAGGTGGATCGACGTGCCCGAGGTGCCGGCGGTGATCGTGGCGGGGCTGCCCAGCGAGTCGCCCATCTCGACGGCGATCTCGGTGAACCCCCGATCGGCCAGGTGCGCGGCGAGGCACGCGGTGCTGTTGGCGTTCGCGATGTCCTCCGGCACGCCGATCGACGGGGCGAACACGCGGGCCGCCATCCGGCCGGTGGGCGTCGGCACGGAGTAGACGCAGCAGCCCAGGAAGCCGAGCCGATCACACGCGGCACGCAGTCGTTCCGGATCCGGATCGAGGGCGGCGAGGGCGGACCGGCCGGCGACGGGGACCAGCAACCGCGACCGCCCCGGCGAGCCGACGCGGATGTCGGCGGCGACCGCGTCGGGAGCGATGCCGAGCGCGGGCAGGACGAGGTCGCACTCGCCCGCCGTGGCCGCGCGCAGCCCGATGCGGCCGGCGTCGAACGTGGCGTCGACGTGCGTTGCCCGCCGCGTGGCCCGGCCCGCGAAGACGCGCCCCGCCGTGTGGAGCGTGGCCCGATACTCGTCGCCCTCGGCCCGTACGGCCCGCTCGTCCCCCTCGGCCCGCTCGGCGAGGAAGGCCAGCGCGGCGACCGTCCCGTGGCCGCACGCGGGCAGTTCCCCCTCGGCGGTGAAAAAGCGCAGGGAGACCGCCGGCTCGTGGGTGCGCTCCTCGCGCACCGAAACGAACACGGCGTGCGACGTGCCCGACAGGGTCGGTATCCGCCGCCGCTCGGCATCGCTCAGCGCCACGTCGTCGAGCACGGCGGTGGGACTGCCGCCGTGGCCTCGACCGTCCGCGCCGCCTCCGCGCAGACACGCGTGCACGATCGCGACGGGCAGCCCGTGCCCACGCATCAGCCGAGGGCGAGTCGGTCGACGACAATCACACGCAGCACGGTACCCACCCCCCCGGGTCGGGCCGAACTCGCGCCCCCGCCCCGCGGATCAGACCGAACGGTTCGTGGCCGGCGGGCGTACGGGGTGCTTGCTCAACACGGACACCCGGTTGAACGCGTTCATCGTGATCGCCACCCAGATCACCGCCGAGATCTCGGCGTCGGAGAACACCGCCCGCGCCGCCTCGTACGCCGTGTGCTGCGCACCCGCGTCGGCGGGATGCGTGGTGGCCTCGGCCAGCGCGAGCGCCGCCCGCTCCCGGGCGTCGAACAGCAGGGTGTCGCGCCAGGCCGGCAGCACGGCGATCCGCTGCGGCGTCTCGCCCGCGCGCAACGCGGTCCGGGTGTGCAGGTCGAGGCAGAACGCGCAGGTATTGAGCTGGGACACCCGGATGTTCAACAGTTCGACGAGCGGCCGTTCCAGACCGGCCTCGGCGGCGACCTCGTGCACGGCCTCGGCGGTCGCGAGCAACGCCTTGTACGCGGCGGGGCTCTGCTTGTCGATGTAGACACGTCGGTCCTGGGCCGGCACTACCGCTTCGGTCATCTGCACTCCTTGATCGCGCGATCCCTCGTCGCACGTCCTATCATCAACATCGTGATTGTTGAAAGTGGAACTTTCGCAATCCGGCTCAACCCGCCCCACCCCACGAAGGATTCGCGATGACGGAGCAGGCCGTTGTACCCACCGTCCACAACGTTGCCGACCGGCACCGCTACGAGATCCGCGTCGACGACGCGTTCGCCGGTCTCACGGCGTACCACGACCGGGGCGAGCAGCGCGTTTTCTATCACACCAAGATCGACGACGCGTTCGCCGGCCGAGGTCTGGCCTCCGTGCTGGTACGGGAGGCGCTGAACGACGTGCGCGCGGCCGGGATGCGGGTGGTCCCGGTCTGCCCCTACGTCAAGCAATTCCTGGGCAAGCACGAGGAGTTCACCGACCTGGTCGACCCGGTGACCCCCGAGATCCTGCGGTGGCTGCAGGAGGTCCAGGGCTGACCCGCCCGAGCCCCGCCTCGACCGGCGCCGGCCCGCCACGGGGCCGACGCCGGTGGCGCCGTGACGCGCTCCGGGACCTTCGCGACCGAGCGACCGTCCGGGCGGTCGCCATCGCGGCTACGAACCTCTCACCCGCCGACTCCTGCCCGACGAGACGCTGCTGCTGTACACCGACGGCCTGGTCGAGCGCCGGGGCCAGGACATCGACGACTCGCCGGCCCGGCTCGCGGCCCTTCGCCCGCCCGCAGGGGGCACGCCCGACGACCTGCTCGAGGGGGTGCTCCTCGGCCTCGCGCCGCACACCGGAGAGGACGACATCGCGCTGCTCGCGGCGCGCGCGTCCTCGGTGAGCGGCCCGGTCAGGCCCGGTCCGGCGCGGGGTCGTCGCCGGGTGGGGTGAAGCCGGACGCGGCCTTGATGATGCGTCGGGTCATCGGGTCGGACCAGGCATTGGGGGAGAGGACTTCGATCCAGATCGCCCGGGCGGTCTTGCGGCCGACGTTCTCCCAGGAGATCAGGGTGCGGGACGGGAGGGCGACCGAGTCGCCCTCGGCGATGTCTATCGGTTCGGCGACCCGCTCGTGGTCGCCGAGTCCGCCGCCGACCCGGACGCGGAGCGATCCGGACATCAGGAACGCGAAGGACTCGCCCGGCCGGGAGTAGGGGCCGCCGCTGGATCCGTGCGGCGGAATGGTCAGCAGGGCCGGTTCGAGGTCGTGGCCGGGCAGGAGCAGTTCCTCCCACTGCACGCCACCCTCCAGGACGACGCTCGCGCGCTCGTCGGCGCGGACCACGCTGGCGTTGGTTCGGGCGAAGGACGCGAGGCTGCTCATCGGGACACCGAGGGCGTCGGTGATCCGGGCGATCAGCTGGGTCGAGGCACGTTCCACGCCGCGCTCGATCGAGGACAGGTGGGATACGGACGTGCCGGTCAGCGCGGCGAGTTCCTTCAGGGA
The DNA here is from genome assembly GCF_044334985.1 of Embleya sp. NPDC020630. Taxonomy (NCBI): domain Bacteria; kingdom Bacillati; phylum Actinomycetota; class Actinomycetes; order Kitasatosporales; family Streptomycetaceae; genus Embleya; species Embleya sp. NPDC020630. The sequence goes on along the minus strand of NZ_JBIRUB010000006.1, from coordinate 103,810 downwards.
CAGGCCGCTCGCCAGCCGGGCGCGACGCAGCCGACCGCCGTCGGCCGGTGCCTCGGCTGCCGGTTCGTCGGCGGCCGGGGGAGTGGCGTCGGCGGGGTCCGGTTCGCCGAGTGAGGTACGGATCGCGGCGGGATTCCAGCCGTGTCTGCGGCGCAGGTCGGCGATCCGGCGGGCCCGGCCGACGTGCTCGGGGCCGTAGCGGCGTTGCCCGCCGGGCGTGCGGTCCGGTACGAGCAGGTCCTGCTTCTCCCACGCGCGCAGGGTCTGGGGACTGACCCCGACCTCGGCCGCGACATCGCCGATCGTTCGCCAACTCATGCCCCGGAGTCTAGGGCGGTTCGCGATCTCTGCTCTCGACAAACTTACATCGTTACTGTAACTATGGCGCCCCAAGCGAAGAGGGGAGCCTCGATGTCATCCCTGGAACGAATCGTCTTCGGCACGACGGTGGACACGAACGCGGATGCGGACGCGGCCGGGCACTCGACATCCGCACTGCTCAGGCAGGGCGGCCTGCCCGGTTCCCCCACGGCGCTCCTCGTCCATCCGGCCAACCTCCGGGCGCGGTGCTGGCGCGCCGTGCTCGCGGCGCTGCCCGCCGACTGGCGGTGTGTGGCCATCGACCTGTCCGGGCACGGCGCGTCGCCCCGCCGCGCCGCCTACGGCGTGAACGGGTGGGTGGCGGAGTGTGTGGCCCTCCTGGACGCGCTGGACGCGGCGCGGGTGCACGTGGTCGGCGCGTCCGTCGGCGCCGCCGTGGCGGTCGAACTGGCGGCGGTGCACCCGGACCGGGTCGCGAGCGTGACCACGGTGGGCGGTGCCTTCCGTGCCGCCGAACCGGGCGATACCCGGGAGTTCCTGGCGGCGATCGCCGCGATGGGCGTACGGCAGGCGGTGTTGGACGTGCTCGCGGACGAACCCGGCCTGGACGACGCCCTGTTCGCCACCGTCGCGGCCGACGTCAGCGTCAACCCCGACGACACGGCGGCGGCGATCTGGACGGCCGCCGCCGCGGCCGCCGGCCTGGACGCGGCGCCCCGTCTGCGCTGTCCGACCCTTGCCATCGTCGGGGACGGCGACCGGGGTTGCCCCGTCGCGGACTCCCGCGCCTTCGCGGACCTGACCGGCGGCCGGCTCGCCGTCCTGGTCGGACACGGACACCTGCCCATGTACACCGCACCCGCCCGGGTCGCGGCGTACATCGCCTCCCTCGTCGACGGCACCCGGTCGGGTCGACCCCGACCCGACCGAGGCCCGATCACCCGAAAGGAACGTCGAGCATGACCGACAGCCCGTTCGCGGAACGCACCGCGCCCGAGGCGGACATCGCCGAGATCCTGCGCCTGCACCGGCAGTGGTGGGAGTCCAACATCGGCTGGGACATCGACCGCATGGTCGAGGTGTTCCCATCGCCCGGCGACGAGTACCTGATGTTCAACTTCAACGGGCACCCGTACTTCGGCATGACCGAGAAGGTCGCGTTGTGGAAGTGGTACCGCGAACTCATCGCGCAGACCGGCGGTTTGCGGACCCGGATCATGCGCCTGGAGGTCCGTGCCGACACCGCCTGGCTGGCCTGCGAGTTCACCATCGACGCGGAGATGCTGGACGGCGGCGAGTGGACGGTCGACGCGGTCGACGCGACGCTCGGCCGGGCCACCGAGATCTACCACCGCGACGGCGGCACCGGCGCGCCCGAGTGGCGCATGTGGCACACCCACATCACCGCGCTGCCCGACCCGGGCGAGAAGCGGCCCGGGTTCGACGACTCCACCGACAGCCGCGGCCTGGGGTGGACACCCTGGAACCCGCTCCCGAAAGGCGTCTGAGCCGATGACCACCACCGGACGCGCCCCACGGATCGCCCTCGTGCTGGGTAGTTCGCAACGACCGGCCGAGATCGTCGCGGCGGCCCGGGCCGCCGAGCGCGGCGGCTTCGACGAACTGTGGGTCGGCGAGGACTACTTCTACACCGGCGCGATCGCCGCCGCCGGCGCCGTCCTGGCCGCGACCGAACTCCCGGTCGGCATCGGCATCGTGCCCACCACCTCGCGCCATCCGGCGCTGCTGGCCATGGAGTTGGCCACGCTCGCCGGCCTGTACCCGGGCCGGCTGAGCGCCGGGGTCGGCGCCGGGGTCCCGGACTGGCTGGACCAGATGGCCATCCGGTCCCGGACGCCGCTGGCCTCGGTCCGCGACGTCATCGCCGGGCTGCGCACCCTCCTCGCCGGGGAGACGCTGACCGTCGAGGCGTCGTCGTATCAGGCCCGCGAGGTGCGACTGGCGCATCCGCCGGCGGTGATGCCGCCCATCCTCGCGGGCGTCGGAGGCCCCAAGGCGCTTGCCATGTCCGGCGGTTCGGCCGACGGGACGGTGCTGTCCGTGCTCGCGGGCACGCGCTACGTGCGCTGGGCCGCCGAGCGGGTGGCCGCCGGCGGCGCCGGGGCCGGGCACGACCTGGTGGCGTACGCGCTGTGCTCGGTCGACCCGGACGCCGCCGTCGCCCGCGAGCGGCTGCGCGAGTTGTTCGGGCTGTACCTGCTCGCCGGACCGCGCAACCCGATGACCGAGGCGCACGGGATCGCCGACGAGGCCGAGGCGCTGGCCGCACTGGACTTCGACGACGCGGTGCGGGCCATCCCCGACGCCTGGATCGAGGAGTTGGCGGTCGTCGGCACTCCCGCCGACTGCGCCGAGCGGATCACGCTCCTCGCCGAGGCCGGGGCGGACCGCGTCGCGCTCTGCCCGGACCCCGACCAGGACGCCGAGGCACAGGTCGACCTGCTCGCGCGCGAACTGCTTCCGCTGCTTCCGGGACGCGCCGGCGGCTGAGACGACGGGCGGCCGGACCCGGCGCCCTGGGGCCGGCCGCCCCCCAGCGGCACACGAGACGGCATACGACAGCGATCGGAGATTCCGATGACCTATTCGATGGTGAGCTTCAATCGCGACGACGGCTCCCTGGGGTTCGCCTCGCAGTCGCACTTCTTCGCCGTGGGCTCCGTCGTGGGCGACGCCGAGGCCGGCGTCGGCGTGGTGGTCAGCCAGGCGTTCGCCAACATGGATTGGCCGCACGAGGGCCTGGCGCTGCTGCGGGCGGGCGCGACGCCCGACGACGTACTGGATGCGCTCACGTCGGCGGATCCGCAGGCCGAGTATCGCCAGGCGATCGTGATGGACGCCGGCGGCCGCTACGCCTGCTTCACCGGCACCGGCTGCGCGCCGCACACCGGCGTCGCGCGCGGCGAGGGCATGGCGGCGGTGGGCAACATGCTCGCCTCGGACACGGTGTGCACGGCCATGCTCGCCACCCACCGCGCCTCGACCTCGACCCACGCCGACCGGCTCGTCGCGGCGCTGCTCGCGGGCGAACGGGCCGGGGGAGACGCGCGGGGGTCGCAGTCGGCGGTGCTCAAGGTGGTCGGCCCGGTCCGGGACGAGCGGCCCTGGCGGCACGTGCTCGCGGACATCCGGGTCGACGACCACGCCGACCCGGTGGGCGAGTTGCGCCGGCTGCTGCCCATCCACGACGGTTTCCGGGCGATCGGGGCGGCCTTGTTCGCCCCGCCCCTGGTCATCGGCGACGCCTCCGGGATCGTCGCCGACCGGGCCCGGGAGGCGATCGCCGCGCTCGCGTCCGCCGCGATCGGCCTCGGCGCCAACCGTGAGGCGGACCTTTGGCGGGCGGTGGTGCTGCTGCGCAGCGGCCGGGTCGAGGCGGGACGCGCTCTGATCGACGAACTGAGCGCCGGACGCCCGCAATTGGCCGATTTCGCGCGCGGCCTGGCGCAAGTCGGGATCCTGCCGCGGAGCGAGGTGATCCGCTGATGGCGAGCGCCTCGCCGCACACACCCGATTCCGCCGTCGACGCCTTCGTCCGGGTGGATCGGGTCACCCGCACCGCGGCCGACCTGGTGCGCGTCGACACCCGCAACCCGCCCGGCCGGGAGGCCGCGGCCGTACCCGCGCTGCTCGACCTGATGGGGGCGATCGGCTGCGCCGGCGAGGTGTTCACGTCGATCGGCGGCCGGCCGTCGGTGCTCGCCCGGTACGGCACCGGCGCGCCCGGGCGGCCGACCCTGCTGATCAACGGCCACGTGGACGTGGTGCCGGTGGTCGAGGCGGACTGGACCACGCCGCCGTTCGACCCGGTCGTCCGCGGCGGCCGGCTGATCGGTCGCGGCGCGGCCGACATGAAGGGCGGGATCGCCGCCGCCGTCGAGGGGCTGCGCGCGTGCCTGGACGCCGGGCTCGCACCGGACGCCGACATCGTCTTCCACCTCGTCGCCGACGAGGAGACCGGCGGCGCCCACGGTACGGCGGCACTCGTCGACGCCGGCCTGGTCCGGGCCGACGCGTGCATCGTCCCCGAGCCGACCGGGCTGCGCGTCGCGGTGGCCGAACGCGGCTCCTGGCAGGCCAGGATCGAGGTCTTCGGTACGGCCGGACACGGCGGCGAACCGGCGCTCGGCCGCTCCGCGGTGGCCGACGCGGCGCGGATCACCACCGCCCTGCACCTGGCCCGCTTCCACGACCGGCCACACCCGCTGCTCGGCAGCCCGACGTGCAACGTGGCGATGGTGCGCGGCGGCGTCGCGGCCAACGTGATCGCCCCCGCCTGCGAGTTGACCATCGACCGGCGCACGCTGCCCGGGGAGCGCGCCGACGACGTGTACGCCTCGATCGTGCGCACCATCGACGCGAGGTGCCCCGACGTCGACTATCGCGTACTGCCGACGTTCTTCTGCGAGGCATCCGAACTGCCCCTGCCGCACCCCTTCGCGGACTTCGTCGACACGTGCCGACCGCGCCCGCGCACCCGCTCCCATTCCCGACCCCGCTCGCGCGCCGCGCAGGACGAGGGCTTCATCGGCCTCTCGCTCGGCTCCGACGCCCGTTTCCTGCGCAATCGTCTCGGCATCCCCACCGTCGTCTACGGTCCCGGCTCGATCGAGCAGGCCCACGGCGCCGACGAGTGGGTCGGGATCGGCGACCTCACCCTCGCCGCGCGCACCTTCGCCCGCGCCATCGCGGGATTCGCCGACTTCGTGGCACAGGCCGACACCGGCCGCGTCTCCCCGAGCAGACAAACCGGCAGACAACTGTAGATTCTGCCCCACGTGAAGGAGGGCACATGGCTGACCACACAGGCGCGACGAGGAGCCGGCAGCCGGCACCCGGCGAGAACTCGCGCAGCGGCCCGGTCCTGGAAACACGTTCGATCGACTACATCCCGCAGTCCGAGCGACACGGCCGCGCCTGGCACCAGGCGCCGTTCTGGTTCACCGGACAGTTCGTGCCGACCACCATGGTCGTCGGCTTCGCGGGACCGGTCATGGGACTGTCCCTCGGCTGGTCGATCACGGCCACCGTCCTGGGCATCCTGTTCGGCACCTGCTTCATGGCGTTCCACGCCAACCAGGGGCCCACCATGGGCCTGCCGCAGATGATCCAGTCACGCGCCCAGTTCGGCACCCGGGGCGCCCTCGTACCGATGCTCGCCGTCATCTGCGTCTACATCGGCTTCAGCGCCTTCGGTGTACTGCTGGCCTCCCAGGTGCTGGAGACGGTCCTTCCCGGCTCGACCACGCTGTGGGCGGTGGTGATCGTACTGCTCGCGGCCGTGCTCGCGATCGTCGGCTACGACCTCCTGCACACCGTGCTGCGCCTGCTGCCGTACCTGGTCGTACCCGTGTTCGGGATCCTCACCGTGCTCGCCCTGATGCATCTGAGCCCACATCACGACCCGCACACCGCCTCCTTCACCTGGGCCGCCGCCCTCGCCCAGTTCGTCGCCGCCGCCGGCTACCAACTCGGCTACGCCGTCTACGTCTCCGACTACTCCAGATACCTGCCCGCGGACACCTCCGCGCGCGGGGTGATCGGCTGGACCTACGCCGGGGCCGCCCTGTCGGCGATCTGGCTGATGGTGCTCGGGAACTTCATCGCCGGCTCCGTTCCGGTCCCCGACGCGCTGGTCAACCTCCAGGACATCGGCGACACGCTCTTCTCCGGCTTCGGCAAGACCGCCGTGATCGCGGTCCTGGTCCCCAGCGCGATCGCCATCATGGGGGTCAACCTCTACGGCGCGATGCTCTCGGGCCTGAGCATCGTGCACGCCTTCCGGCCGATCGCGCTGACCGCCCGCACCCGCGTCGTCGGCGTCGCGACCGGCGCCGCGGTCGTCTTCGCCGTGGCCGAGGGACTGCCGGGGAAGTACCTGGACAGCTTCAACGACTTCATCACGCTCATCCTCTACGCCCTGGCGCCCTGGACCGCGGTCAATCTCATCGACTACTACTTCGTGCGCCGGGGCCACTACGCCATCACCGAGATCTTCAGCCCCGACAGCATCTATGGCCGCTGGGGCCTCGCGGGTCTGCTCTCCTACGCCCTCGGTGTGGCCGCGTCGATCCCGTTCATGACCACCGGCTTCTACACCGGGCCCATGGTCGACGCGCTCGACGGCGCCGACATCGCGTTCGTGGTCGGCCTGGTCGTCTCCGGCGCCGCCTACTTCCTGGCCACCCGGGGCTTCGATCCGGCCCGGGAGCGGGAGGCGATCCGGGACAGCCGCAACCGGCTCGACGGTCCGAGCGCCGTCGTGCGCTCGGCGCCGCGCGCCACGGGATGACACCGCTCCGCCGGACGGCTCGGCGTCGGCGTCAGCGGCCGGTGCGCAGCCAGGTGGAGAAGGCGGACAGCGCGGCTTCGGCGTGGTCGCGGCCGACGCCGATGCGGAAACGGTCGGTGGGGGTCGGGGTGAGGTCGGAGCGGTAGATGCTCGCGGGCAGCAGGAGCACGCCCGCCTCCTCCACCAGGCGGGTACAGAACGCCTCGACCCCGTCGGCGCCGAGGTAGCGCGGGTAGGCGACACATCCCCCGTCGGGGGCCCGCCACTCGAAGTCGTCGGGGTACTCGGCGAAGAACGCGTCGAACGCCGTCAGGTTGGCGGTGATCAGGGCGCGGTTGCGGGCCAGGATCGTCTCGCGGGCCTTCAGGGCGATCCTGGCCAGCACCTCGCTCGGCGCGGAGTTGCAGATCGTGGTGTAGTGCTTGGCCCGCTCCAGGCGCGAGCGCAGGGCCCGATCGCGGCACGCGATCCAGCCGATGCGCAGGCCGGGCAGGCCGAGGGACTTCGACGTCACGTTCAGTGACAGGGCGCGCGGCGACAGGTCGGCGGCCTGCGGCAGGGTGCGGGCCGGATCACGTTCGAGGCCGCGATACACCTCGTCGCTGAACAGACGGATGCCACGCTCGTCGCACAGCCGGACCAGGGCGGCGAATTCGGCGCGGTCGACGACCTTGCCGGTGGGGTTGTGCGGGAAGTTCACCGAGACGACCCGGGTGTTCGGGCGGATCGCGGCGACCACCGCGTCCAGGTCCAGGGCCCAGTCCCGCGCCGGGTCGAGCGCCACGCCGGTGACCTCGCACAGGGCCAGCGGAACGGTCTCGGCGGACTGGTAGTTCGGGGTCACCACGATGGCGTGGTCGCCGGCGTCGAGCAGGACGTTCATCGCCACGTACAGGGCCTCCTCGGCGCCCGCGAAGCAGATGACGTCGTCCGGCTCGATGTGGTCGTAGGTGCCCGCGATCGCCGACCGCAGGCCCGGGTCGCCGAAGGTCTCGGTGTAGCCCAGGGACAGGTGCTCGAAGGCGTCCCGGTCGCTGTCGTCCGCCAGTTCGAGCAGCTCGCTCAGCGTCATGGTCTGCGCGTCGGACGCGGTCAGGTGGTGGCGGGCGGTGAACTCCCAGCGGGAGAAATACGTTTCCAGCCGGAAATCGGGCAGCCGGGTCATGGTCGTCAGCTTCTCTCGCTCGTCGCTCGTACATCGGCCAACAGGTCGTACACGGTGGACCGGGACACCCGCAGGGCCTCGGCGACGACCGGGACGACGCGGCGCACCTCGAACACGCCGGCCTCGTCCAGGCGGGCGACGACGGCCAACCGGTCCGGGCGGGTCATGCGCTCGGCGGGGCGCCCGGTGGCGCGGACATGGCCGCCGACCACCTCGGCGACGCGCGCCGACAGGTCCTGTTCGAACAGCGGCTCGGGGCGCCGCGCGGTCGGCGCGCCGAACGCGGACAGGACGGCGGCGGCCCGCTCCAGCGGCGTGCGGTCGAGGTTGACGCACAAGACCGCGGCCGGCTGCCCGTGTGCGTCGCGCAACACCGCGCTGACCGACGACAGCCGGCGGCCGTCCGCGAGCACCTTCTCGTACGGCCCGTACACGTCGCGCGCCGCCGGATCCAACGCGGCCAACTCGCCCAGGGCCGAGGGGTCGCCCGGACCGCGCGAGGTGAACGGGTTCCACACCGCCAGGACCCGGTCGGTTCCGGGATCGTGCAATACGACCTCGGCGTAGGGCCCGAGCAACAACGCGACGGCCCGCCCCACGGGCTCCCACATCCGCACCCGGGGATCCGTGTCGTCTTCCTTCGCCACCGTGCTCATGTCTGGACTATACGTCCGGATCGGACGGAACGTCCAGCGGCTGTCTCGGGGCGGACGCCACCGGTGCCGCGCGGCGGGTGTCGGTGCGGTGCGCGGTCGGTGCCACGCGACGGGCGGGGGCGACCGCGTCCGGCGGTGCGCCCCCGCCGAGGGAGGCGACGGTGTTCCGGGGCACGAATGCGCTCGCGTCGCCGTCGCGGGGTCGGCAGGATGCGGGGATGGCCGATGACCCCCTGCTTGCCCCCGTCCGCAGCCTTTGGGCCGAACTTGCCTGCACCCCGGTCGAGTTCGGTACGTCGCACACGGTGGCCACGGTGGTCGCGCCCGGATCGTTGCTGTGCCCGCCGGGGTGGCTCGTGGACGCCACTCGACTGCGGGACGAGTTGCCCGTCGTCGACGTCCTCGGCCCGGCCTCGCTCCCTGGTGCCGAAGTGGCGGGCGAGACCGCTGTCCTCGCGGCGGGTCGCGGTTGGGCTCGGCTATCGCGAACTGGGTGCCCAGGTGAGCATTCGGCTCGGTGAGGTGCCTTCCGGCGGAGGGGAGTGACGGGTGCTCAGAGCAGGCCGGCGCCGGGTGGGGCGGTGCCGAGGCTGGGAAGTTCGACGATTCGGTCGGGTGCCGGGGCCTGGATGTCGACGGGCTGGTCGTACTCGGACCAGGTCAGGGTCGCCGTGTCGGAGCCGCCCTTGGACGGGGAGTCGGTCATCTTGACGGGCAGGGCCGGGCCCTCGGCCGGGATATACAGGAGGTCGGGGTTCTTCTCGCCGGGTTCGGCGAACACGACCACGCGCCGGCCGTCGACGGTGGAGTCGGGGCGGCGATCGGCCTTCGCCAGGGTGGGGAGGACGGTGTGCGGGTCTGCCTTTCGGCTGAGGTTCTTCATGGTGGATCGGGCCGGGTCGTCGGTGGCCACGTGGCCGTACTTGCCGTCGAGCGAGTTCAGGAGGGCGGCCTTGTCGCGCCCGAGCCGCGACTGCCAGTAGGCGCGCGAAGCCTTGACGTAGACGTCCTCACCGATCCGCACCGTCTCGATCGTATAACTCGACGTCTTGCCGGTCGCCGAGTAGTTGCCGGTGCGTATGTCCAACCGGAGATCGGTGCGTTGGGTCGCGCCGTTGCGCCGCAACTCCACGGTGACGCGGACCGAATGCACGCGGTCCACGGCCCTGGCGACCCGCTCGGACGCCGCCTCGGCGCTCAACGTCGACAGATCGGCCGAGGCCGTGTCGGCCAGATCCGCAGCCGCCGAACATCCCGTCACCAGGACCATTCCCGCCGCCGCGGCCGCCGCCAGGCGTCCCGACGCAGCCGAACCCACACGCGCCATCGATGATTCCGATCCGCTCCCGCCCCGACCCCACCGATCGTGGCTGCGGTACATGATCGCGGGCGCTCGTCGACGGCACGACGCGGGGGCCGTCCGGGGTCGGCCGGGCCCGCGCGGCTGCGAACTCACCCACGGGGAAGGGAGGGAGCCGCGCGGGCGGATCATGGGCCGCCGCCAGTCTGCGCTGTGGGCGGGAGCGGTGACAGGGCACGAACTGCACTGGCACGGAGGAACATTTCGTGCCACGCGCAATCCTGCGCACCCGGAACGGGCGGAGGTACGAGAGGCGTTGCGACGGGTTGACCCTGACGCAGGGTCAACCTTCCAGCATGGTCGGCATGACGACACAGACAGCGCACGCGATCGAGGTGACCGGCCTCGGCAAGGCGTACGGCGACCACCGGGTGCTCGCCGGCCTCGACCTGACCGTTCCCGTCGGCACCGTCTACGCCCTGCTCGGGTCCAATGGGGCCGGCAAGACCACCACGGTACGGATCCTGTCCACGCTTCTCCCGGCCGACGCCGGCCGAGCCCGCGTCGGCGGATACGACATACGCCGTGAAGCCGCTCGGGTGCGGGCGTCGATCGGGGTGACCGGACAGTTCTCCGCCGTGGACGAGTTGCTGACGGGGCGTGAGAACCTGCGGCTGATGGCCGATCTCGGCCGGCTCGACCGACACCGCGCACGGGCGGCGGCATCGGCCCCGGGAGCGAGTACGGGCGTAGGACGCGCGTGGCGGTCGAGTGTGCCGGCGCAGTACTCGGGTACTCGTACGCTCGGGGGACGCGAGGGCCCGGGTCGGCTTCGTAGCCTCGCACCGTGATCGACCATCGTGAAACCCCCTCCTCCGACGGGGCAGCCGACCGCGAGTCCGTGTCGCCCACTCGGCGTGCGGTGCTGCGTGGGTCGTTGGGCGTCGCGGCCGGCGCCGCCGCGACCGGTTCCGTTCTCGCCCCGTCCGCGTCCGCCGCCGAGCAACCACCCGCGCCCGCCGACCCGTCCGCCGCCGGGCCGGCCGCGCGGCACTGGCAGGCCAGGCTCGACGCACTGGCCGCCCGCCACCAGGTCCCCGGCGCCGCGCTGGGCATCCTGTCCGGCAATCGCGTCACGAAGCTCGCCACCGGCACGGCCAACGTCGACGACCGGGTCGAGGCCACACCGGACACCGTCTGGCAGATCGGCTCCGTCACCAAGGTCTGGACCGCGACCGTGGCGATGCGCCTGGTCGACGAGGGCCTGCTCGACCTCGACACGCCGGTGACGCGCGTGATGCCCGAACTGCGCCTGTCGGACCCGGACCGTACGGCCCGCCTGACCCTGCGTCACCTGCTCACGCATACCAGCGGGATCGACGGCGACGTGCTCACCGACACCGGTCGCGGCGACGACTGCCTGGAGCGATATGCCGCGCTGCTCAGGGACGTTCGTGGTGTGCACCCGCTCGGTCGCGCCTACTCGTACTGCAACGCCGGCCTGATGCTCACGGGGCGACTCATCGAGCGTGTCACCGGTACGACCTGGGACGCCGCACTCCACGATCGCCTCCTGAAGCCGCTGGGCCTGACCCGCACGCACACCCTGCCCGAGGACGTGCTCGCCCACCGCGCCGCCGCGGGACACACCTGGGAACGGGATCGGCCCCCGCACGTGAACCCCGCCTGGATACCCCGCTCTTCGGGCCCGGCCGGCATTGTCTGCTCGTCCGTCGAGGACGTGCTCACCTTCGCCCGCCTCCACCTGGACGACGGCCGCGCGTCCGACGGCACGCGCATCCTGTCGACCCGTTCCGCCGAGGCGATGCGCTCGTTCCAGACCGACACCCCCGACACCGCCGACAGCGGCGAAACCTGCGGACTGGGCTGGGCCCGTTGGGACTGGAACGGCCGGACCGCCTACGGCCACGACGGCACGACCCACGCCCAGGCGTGCTTCCTGCGCATCCTGCCCGACGCCCGGCTCGCCGTGGTCCTGCTCACCAACGGCGGCGACAACGCCGCGCTGCACGTGGACCTGTTCCGGGAGATCTTCACCGACCTCGCCCACGTCGCACCACGCCCGCAGCACACCCCCGACGGCAGTACCCCGCCACGCGACGCCGGCGGATACCTGGGCCGCTACCCGGCCACCGGCATCGTCGAGGACGTCCTCGAACGCGACGGCGAGCTGTATGTGCGCCGGACGTTCGAGGGGCAGACGCCGTCGGAGTTCCACCTCCTGCCGGCCGGCCGTGACCTGTACGTCCACCGCGTGTCCGACACGCGCGAGTGGCAGACCATCAAGTTCTTCACGCTGGAAGGGACTCGGTATCTCTACCGAGGTGGCAGGGTCGTGGCACACGAGGGCTGACGGCCGGACGGGATCCGGGGACCCCGAGCGTGATGTGCCATGCGCCGAACTCAGGTGCCGGGGAGGTGAGTTCGGGAAACCTGTACCCGCGTGACCCCGAGCAGGCCGGCGAGCGGCACCCTGGCGGTGCTCTGTTCGGGGCTCACCGCGAGGCCGTCGGCGCGCAGGCGTTCGAGGAGGTGTTCGGCGAGCGGGACGATCAGGTGCCGGCCTCGGCAACGATCGCTCGCGTGGCCGAAGGGGATGTAGCCCGGGTGGTCGTCGTCGTCCATCTCGTGCCAGCGCTCGGGGCTGAACACGTCGGGATCGGGCCACAGTTCGGGGTCGCGATGGGTCAGCAGCGGCAGCAGCAGCACGTCGTCGTGCGGACCGATCCGGGAGTCCACGGCGGCGAACTCGGGGGACGCCACCCGCAGGATGTTCCACGACGGCGGCAACAACCGCAGCGACTCCAGCACGATGTGCCGGTTGCTCGCGTCGGGGTGGAACGGCGAGCCGAGCCAGAGCGCGTTGGCGACCAGTGCCGCGACTCCCAGGCACACCGGCGCGGCGACCCGGCGATACAGTCCCATGGCGTAGCGCCGGTCGCCGTGCTCGGCGGCGGCCGTGGCGGTGACGGCCGCGAGGCGGGACACCGGCGGATCGAGGGCGGGCCTTCCCGGCAGGACGGCGCTCATGCGGACCATGGCGCGGGTGAGTACCGGCGCCTTTTCGAGGCGGCGATGGGTGAGCATGCGGAACCGCGACGGGTCGGGCCCGAAAAGAAGATCGCGAAGATAGGCGTGACCCGTACGCGGCCAGATTCCGGAAAAATCGACGGAATCGGGAGCCGGCCCGCCCAATGCGGCGCGCACGTCGTGCGAGACGGCTCGCAGGACGTCGTTGGCCTCCCCTCGGGCAATCGACCGTCCCTGGAGCGGCTTGAAAGTCGGCCGCTCGAATTCGTGAGCCGACCTGCTCTCCAGGAGTTTGTTGATCAATTCCGGATCGGCGACTCCGACAGTGTCGCCGTCGATGCGGAAAAACCCCGCACCGCGACGCTCGCGCAGGAGTTCCTCGATCTTCGGGGCAAAAATGGTGACCCGGGCACTTCCGACCGTGTCGGAACGATTCATCGGTGCTCTCCACAGGACGTAGAGTCTCCCGCCCGGCGGAGCCGGGACGCGGCTCCACCGGACGCGAGCCCGGGCGGCGATCCGACTCGGCCGAACCTCGGGCGGAGTCGATCGAAACGATCAGCTGTACCAGATGAACCAGGTGGCGGACTTGAGGCTCTTTTCGACCCTGAACCTCTTGGAGAAAGAGTTGACGATCTTCACCACGACAACCTCCAGGTAACTGTGGACCGGCCGGGCCTCCTATGCGACCCGGACCGGTGGAGCGATATCCACCGCTAGAGAATCCGTCTTTCGATTCCCGTCGCCTCGAAAGTGAAGCCTTGATACGAAAGGTGCGTCAATGTGATGTGGATCACAGATCAAAAAGACTCACATGCTACTCACACACTCCTCACACAAAAGATGTAAGCGGCTGTTTGTCGATCCTGATAAACGGCTTTCTTTCGGCCACGGGGAGAGCGGGCCGGCGGAGCCGGATGCCCGGGCCGGTTGCAAACGGCGGCGGTGACGGCCAGCCCGCCTCGCCGTTTTGCCGAGGTGGGCCGATGTGGCGACCGTCCGGTCGTCCGGGTGGCGCGAAGTAATCGGTGGCCTAAGGGAGTTCGGCGTGGCCGGTGCGCCCGGAGGGCGGGACGTCGGAACCCGTTCGTGGGCCGAAGCCCTTCCCGGACGCGCCGCCGTTCGCGCCCGGGAGGGGCGCTACCGGAACGCCGGCAGGTTGCGCGCCACCCACTCGGCGAACGGTCGGGCCGGACGGCCCAGGACGTTCGCCACGTCCGGGCCGACCTCCACCTCGGCCGGGAGCGGGACGCCGAGGGCATCCAGGGTGCCGCCGATCGCCTCCTCCGGCATGAACTGCGCCATGTGCGCGTGGGCCTCCTCGCGGGACAGCTCCACGAACGCGACCGGTTCGCCCAGCGCCGCCGAGATGACCTCGACCTGCCGACGCGGGGTGATCGCCTCGGGTCCGGTCAGCTCGTAGGTACGGCCGGCGTGACCGTCCTCGCGCAGTACGACCGCGGCCGTGTCGGCGATGTCCGCCGGGTCGACGACGGGCAGCGCCGAGTCGCCGAACGGGGCGAAGACCGTGCGCTTTCCGCGAACCGACTCGGCCCACGCGAAGGCGTTGGACGCGAAGGCGCCCGGGCGCAGGATCGTGAAGTCCGTCCCCGACGTGCGCACCGCCGCCTCGAAGGCCCGCAAGCGGGCATGCGAAGGGGCCTGGGGGCGGGTGGTGTTGAGCTGGGACGAGACCAGGACGATGCGCCCGACGCCGGCGTCCGCGGCGGCGCCGACCAGGTTGTCCGGGCTCTCTCCGTGGGCGTTGAGTTCACCCGCCAGGAGGACGAACAACGCGTCGGCGCCGTTGAGGACCGGCCGCATGCTCGCCGAGTCCCCGACGTCGGCGCGGGCGTGCCGTACGCCGTTCGGAAGGTCCGTGAGCTGCGGGCGCCGCGACACGGCCACGACATCCTCGCCCGCTGCCGCCAACTGCCCCACAAGCGCCCGGCCGATGTTGCCGGTCGCACCCGTGATCACGATCATTGTCGTCTCCTGCTTGTTAGTTAGTTGACTGACTCAGTTCGACGAGAGTGACCGTAGCACGCGTTTCGCGCGCCTGTCACCGCATGTCGGGGGCCGGGTGTCGCTCGGGGCGGATGTCGGTGGGGCCGGTGATACTCGGTCGGACTCCGACCCGGAAGGTGGATCATGGACAGCACGCCCCCGCCCCAGCACTACGCACCCCGATGGGACGGGGACGATCGGCCCGCTCCGCCCTCCGTGGGAGATGAGCGGGAAACCCTGAGCGCGGCGCTGGACTGGCACCGCGACACGTTCGAGCTCAAGTGCGCGGGGCTGTCCTCGGATCAGCTGTCCGAACGGGCGGTGCCGCCGTCCACGATGTCCCTCCACGGCTTGGTGCGGCACCTGGCCGGTGTCGAGCGCTGGTGGTTCCGCATCCAGTTCGCCGGCGAGGAACTGCCGCTGCTCTACTACTCCGACGAGGATCCCGACCAGGACTTCGACAGCCTGGACGGGGACACCGACGAAGCCTTCGCCGTCTGGCGGGCCGAGTGCGAACACTCCCGCCGAATCACCGCCGCCGCACCCTCGTTGGACGAAACGGGAACGCGCAAGCGTACGGGGGAGCCGATCTCGCTACGCAGGATCCTGGTCGACATGATCGCCGAATACGCCCGCCACAACGGCCACGCCGACCTCCTCCGCGAACGCCTCGACGGCACCACGGGCATGTGAACATCGCGACCGCGTGGATCGGGTCGACCGGCGGCGGGGCGTGAGGCGGCGGAGCCGAGCCGACGCCCGGGAACCCCGCAGGGCAGGCGTAGACTGCGCGACCGAGTCCGGATTGTCGTGGAGGCGTTTGTGATATCCCGTCCGCTGGCGGTGTTCGACCTGGATGGCACGGTGGCCGATACCCGGCACCGGTTGCACTTCGTCGAGGCGCCGCCCCGGGACTGGAACGCGTTCTTCGCGGCCGCGGCGCAGGACGCGCCGCTCGCCGAGGGTGTCGAACTCGCGCGGACCAGTGCGGAGTCGCACGAGGTGGTGTACCTGACCGGCCGCCCGGAGCGCTGCCGGCGCGACACGGTCGAGTGGTTGGATCGCCATGGACTGCCCGCCGGCCGCCTGCTGATGCGCGCCGAGCGGGACCGCCGCCCGGCTCGGGTCGCCAAACCCGCACTGCTGCGCAAGCTCGCCCGCGGCCGGACCGTCGCGATGGTCGTCGACGACGACGCCCTGGTCTGCGACGCCTACCGAGCCGCAGGCTTCCGGGTGATCCGCGCCGACTGGATGCCCCCCTCACAAACACTGCGCCAAGCCCAGCACGACGCGGGCCGCACCTGATTCACTTGGTGGTGGCTGCGGTTTGCCACATGGTGTAGGAGTATTCGCTTGTGTTGCCGAGGGCCAGGGTGCCGAAGTGGCCTTCGGTGGTTTGTAGGCAGTAGTGGCCGTAGGGGTTGAGCTTGTTGAAGTCGCTGCCCCAGGCGTCCGGCGGCTCCGTGATGCAGTCCTGTAGGGACGGTGTCTTGTCGCCGGAGAACTTCGCGTACCGCGCGCCGTGTGCGGCCGAGGGGCCGCCGAGGCCGGCGTGCAGGTCGGTGCCGGCGTGCGAGGCGGAGCGTTTGTCGGAGTCGAAGTCGTAGTCGGTGTACTTGCCGGCCACCAGGAGCCGGAACTTGCCCGAGCTGCGCACCGGTTGCTCCAGGCTGTCCACGACGGCGACGGCGGTCGCGGTGTCCGAGGTGGCGTCGATCGTGATCAGTTTCCGGCTGGGCTCGAACGACTGCGCGGTACGGCCGTTGGTGAGCACGTACACCTTGCCCGCGTAGGCGACTCGGTATCCGGTGTTCCGCACGGTGCCGCCGACCTTGCGGCGCACCACGATCGTCCAGTCGTTGTCGACCGGTTGCGTCGTGGCGGGGGCGATCCGATGCGCCACGGGGACGATGCCGCCGGATGCGCCGGTGCCGGGGCCCGGATCGGATGTGCTTGCGGCGAGCAGTGCTTCCAGGGCTATCGGTCCCAGTACGGTCACCGTGAGCTTGGCGGCCTGCTCGACCGTGATGTCGCCGCCCTGGCTCATCATCAGCCGGGCCACTTCGACGGTCAGTGCCGGAAGGCCCTGCTTGACCACCACTCCACAGGCGACCAGCGATCCCGCCACGGTCGCCGCACACACCGTCCGGCCGAGCGCGCGTACGCCCGACGCCCGGTTCGGGGACACACCGAAGGACATGCCGAATACCCCCACCGTCTCACCGCGTCCGGTGACCGGCGCCCGGTGGACGCGGATACGGACGCGCTCCCCCCACGGTCGCCGCGCACCACCGCGTGCGACCCTCCCCTATCAGGGTAGGCGCACTCGCTTGCGCCGGCGGGGGTTTCGTCGAGATGGCAGGGGTGCCGGCGAAAGCGGCGCCCTGGTGTGGAGGCCGCCTTCGCCGGGCGCGAGGGTCGGTCGGCTCAGTGCTGGGCGTCGTGCTGCGCCGGTGTGTTCACGTCGACGGGTTCGAGGACGAAGACCGGGATCAGGCGGTCGGTCCGGAGTTGGTAGTCGGCGAAGTCCGGGTACGCCGCCACGGCTCGGCGCCACCACACGGCCTTCTCGTCGTCGAACACCTCGCGCGCTCGATACGCGCCGGCGGTCGTGCCGTCCTGGAGACCGACGACGGGTTCGGCGACGAGGGAGGCGTACCACTGCGGGTTGGTCGGCTCGCCGCCCTTGGACGCGACGGCCGCGTAATGCCCCTCGTGCTCGACGCGCATCACCGGAGTCTTGCGGATCTTGCCGGACTTGGCGCCCCGATAGGTGAGCAGCACGGTGGGCAGGCCCTTGATCGTGATGCCCTCGGTGGTTCCGGTGCGCATGATCTGCTCGACGTGCTCGCGGACCCACGGCGAGGCGCTCGGTTCGTAGTCGCCGGTGGGTATCGCGCTCGCGCTCTGGTCGATGTCGGTGGTCATGGCTCTCCTCGACGGGCTGTGACTGTGCCTGACGGCAGATTGGTTATGCGCATAAGATTATGCGCATAACCAACCCTGTGTCGAGCCCGGCCGACCGGGGCCTCGGGGCGTCACGGCCTCGCGGGCCTGGCGGTGGTGGTCTCGGAGCGGCCCGCGCCGAATCGTTCCAGCGCGGTGTCGATCGTGTCGGGATCGGCGCGGCCGACGGCCAGGACCGCGATGCGCTCGCCGTCCTGGGCCAGGAGGGTCGGGTACGCCGTCACGCCCAGCTCGGCCGCCCGCCGGAAGTCGGCCTCGGCCGCGTGACGGCCGGCCGGCGCGTCGAGCGCGGCGGCGATCTCCGTCGTGTCGAGGCCGGCCGCGGCGGCGACGCGGAGGAATGTACCGGGCTCCGATAGGCTCAGCCCGTCGCGGTAGAACGCGGCCTGCACATCACCGGCCAGTGCGGCGGCCCGATCCGGCGCCGCCTGCCGAAGCGCCGCCATGCCGTGCGCCGCCGCCGCGGAGTCCATCACGAACGACCCGTCCGCGATCAGCCGCTCGTACGCCGGCCCGAACACGACTCCGGTCAGCTCGCTGATCCGGGCGTTCGCCCCCTGCACGTAGCCGAACTCGCGGATCGGCACGGCGCGCGGCCCGGTGAACAGTCCCCCGGACACCACCTCGACGGGCAGCTCGGGCCGGCGCGCGGTGACCTCGGCGAGGGTGGGGGCGAAGCCGTAGGACCAGCCGCAGTATGCGTCGAAGACGCAGATGAGTTTCATGGGAAGGGACCTTTTCGGGAGGGAATGGCTCGGGTGCACGCGCCGCACCGCTCCGGGCACGACCGCTGCCCGAGGCGATGTATCTGCTCCAACAGTATCTGCTCTGTCAGGTATTCCCTGGATCGGTCGACCCGGTAAGCGCCGGCGACCGTCGGCTAGCGCAGGCGCGGCAGCGCGTCGCGGGCCGAGTGGGACAGGATGCGCAGGCACTCCATGAACTGTTCCCGGGCCTCCTCGGGCAGCGGGGCCAGGAAGTGGCGGCGGATGTTCTGCACGTGGAGTCGACTGGCCCGCACCACGACGTCCCGGCCGTGCGCGGTGAGCCGTACCAGCTTGCCGCGGCGGTCGGCGGGGTCGTCGGTGCGCGCCACCAGGCCGGCCGCCTCCATGCGGTCCACCAGGCGGGTCATCCCGCCCGTGGTCAGGACCCGCTCCTGCGCGATCGCGCGCATCGCCATGCCGGCGCCCCCCGCCCGGCCCACGATCAGCAGCACCTCGTACATCAGGTGACTGATCCCGAACTCCTCCTCGATCGCGCCGCCGAGCAGGTACTCCAGCCGCCCCGCCGCCCCCTGCAACCGCCCGAACGCGAGCACCAGCTCGTCGTTCGCGGCATCCTGCGCCGACTCGATCCCGGCGCCGTCGTCCTCGCCCACGCCCCGCACCCTTCGCTCGCCCGACCCGACTCCCACGACGATCATCGCGCCTCCGAGATCATCGCCTCTCCCACTCCCGGCCGGCGCCGTGGCTCGGCGCGGGGACGGCCCCGCGCGTTCAGTCGAACGAGGGATGGCATCGCGCTGTCGCGCGCCCTCACGCTGGAGGTCGACAACGGGGCCGGGCCCGGGACGCAGCGGCGGAGAGGCGGGCGGGTGCAACATGACCGCGCGTAGGGACTTCCTCGGATCCGTGACGGCCGTCGGCGCCTTGACATTCCTCGGCGGGATCGGCGCCGCGGCCCCGGACGCGGGCGATCCGGGGCCGGATCCGGCCGGCGCCGAACTGCGGGCCCGCAACACGATCGTCGCGATCGACGGCTGCACGCAGCACCACTACGACACGCTGCGGGCCGGGCTGATCCCGCACCTCGGTCCGGTCGTCGTCGTGGAGAACGACTCCCGCGGCGGCCTGTTCACTCTCGTGCACGACGGCCGACGGGAGTCCCTGTGGCCCGTCTCCGACATCTTCGAACTGGCCAAGTCGATCGCCCACGTGCCGTTGGGCATCTTCTCGATCCTCGCGCCATACCTGGATCGGCGAATCCCGAATCTGCCCGGCACCGCGCGCCTGGACCGGCACGACGTGGACATGGTGGCGTTCAAGAGCCCCGGTACGAACGAGTGGATCGCTCCGCTTCGGGCTTTCGGCGCCACCCTGGCCGATGCCCGACGGCAGCTCGACGATGCGCGTCTGCCCGGTCGGCTCGCCGGGGCGAGCGGGCAAATCCTGGACGCGGCGCTGGAGTTCATCGTACAAGCGACCGGCCGTGCCGCCTTCGACATGCGGTCGTTCGAGGACTTCACCGGCGGCCTGGGCGAGGCCATCGCCACCAACATCGAGTACGCGGCGCGGGCGCAGATCGACGGCGTGACCGAGCTGATGAACCGGTGGCGGGACGAGGTCGGCCCCGGCGGTTGGCCCGGCCTGTACGTCGTCGTCCTGTCGATCTGGACCACGTCCGCCCTGAACCAGAACTCGATCATCGTCAAACGGTTCATGGACCCCGCGACGGCCGACTCGCACCTGATCGACGTCGCGACCGCCCAGCCGCCCACCGACCCGGTCCTCGTCGCGCTCGACAACCTGGCCCGGATTGTGCAGGACAACGTCGCGGCGGAGCTGGTGTTCCCGCACGACCGGCGCTCGGCGGACGCGCTGAAGGGCCGCGAGGACCTGCTCGCCCAGGAGATCCTGCACCAACTGGTCTGCCCCTACCGGGATTCGAGGCGCCCGATGGGCACGGCGCGGTAACCGCCGCTCGTGCCGGGGCGTTGGGCCGAGCCGGCCGGTGTGTCGGAGACAGCCCCTACTGTTGCCCGGCATGGGAGTTGCGTCGCTGGAGCGAATACTGCGTGCGGATCCGGGAGATCTCGGCACCTGGCGGGCCTACGGTGAGCTGTTGCGGGAGCAGGGTGATGCCCGTGGCAGCCTCATCGAGTTGGATCTGCGTCTCGCGAGCGAGGTCCGCGACGACCGACGGCGGGCGCTGCGAGCCGAGATCGAACTCCTGACGCAGGAGCACCGGGAGCGCTGGGACGCCGAACTGCCGGAGGGCGTACAGGCCGTGGCGCGGCTGCACGGCTTCGCCACGAAGGTGGTCGTCGCCTGGGAGCCGGAAGCCCCCGCGCGGATCGCCGAGGCCCTGGCGGGCGGCTTCGTGACCGGACTGCGGATCCGGCCGGGCAGCGCCGCCGAGGAGGCGGACGCCGAATACTTCGACGACGAACCCGACTTCGACGAACACGACATGCCGCTCCCGCCGCCGCCCCACGAGGCGGACGCCCTCGCGGATCTCGACCTCGGCGGAATCCGCGAACTGGACCTCTCGTACTTCCGCTTCGCGGACCCCGGCGCCCGATGCCTCGCCGCGGCGACCTCCACCGGACGGATCGACACGCTCGACCTGCGCTACTGCGGCATCGGCGACGACGGCATGGCGGCCCTGGCCGCCTCCCCGAACTTCGCCCACGTCCGGCGACTGCACCTCCAGCGCAACCGACTCACCGGCGAGGGCGTACGCGAACTGGCCCGTTTCGAGAGGCTTCGGGACCTCGACCTCCGCTACAACCACATCGGCGCCGACGGCGCGCAGGCCCTGGTCGAGGCGCCGTTCGCCGGTTCGCTACGGCGACTGCTCGCCCACCGCCAGGACGTCACCGACGCCGGCGTGCGGATTCTGGCGTCCGCCACCGGGTTTTCGAGCGCACTGCGCAGCTTCTGGAGGAGCGTGTGACCGCCATCGACCTCATCGAACTCCGCGACCGCTTCTTCGCGTTGTCGGCCGGCTCGACGGGCGCGGCCAACCGGGACGATGTGGCCCGCTACCGCGCCGAGGTCGACACGATCGACACCGGAGCGGCCGCCGTCGTCGACGGCTTGGCGGTGTCCTGGCATCCGACGGCACGCTTCAAGGCGGTGCGCTTCGTCGACGCGGAGCACATCGACGCGGCGGTGCGGGAGCGGTTCGCCCGGCCGAGCGCTGAAGTCCCGCACCTGGCCGCCGTGTTCGTGGACCCGCGCGAACTGTCGTTCCGAACCTTCGAGAACATCGTGCCCCTGGACCGCCTCTTCGAGGGTGTCCCGCTGGAGTTCACCCTCGACGAACCGGTGCGACTCGCGCGGGACGCCTACTCGGCACGGCTGCGGTTGCCGGACGCCGCCCGCGCCCGCCTCGAGGGCCTGGACGCGTCGAACCTCTACGTCCCGCCGCTCAACGGCGGCTCCCGTGGCGGCGAACGTTTCATCTTCCACTCGGCGCTCCTGGCCGACGCGCTCACCCAGGCGGTGGCCGGAGGGCTGCCGGAGGCGATGCTCGACGGCTTCTCGCACGTCAACCCGGTATTCCGGTGCAACCGCTTCGAGCCCGGCGACGCCAATTTCCACCGGCATCGGGACACGCCCTACTACGACGCCGCACGTGGGCACGTCTCCCGGTACACGGTGCTGCTCTACCTCACCGGCGGCTCGGGCGAGCCCGCGCTCGACCTGACCGGGGGCGTCGCGCTCACCGACATCGCGGCCTTCGACTGCGTCGTCTTCGACCAGCGGTACGAACACGAGGGCGCGCCCTACCGGGACGGCCGCAAGGTGTTCCTGCGCACCGAACTCGTCTACCACCGGGCCGAGTCCGACATCGCCCACGATCCCGAGATCGGCGCGTTGTTCGGCAAGGCGTGCTACCTGACCGGCGAAAGCGTCTTCGCCCCGGAGCTGGCCCGCTACGCCGACGCCTACTACAACCGTGTCGCCGCCGCGCACTGGAACGTGCCGACCGCCGACGACGCACGGCGCGAACCGTTCGTCCACAAGCGGTTCCGCGGGGTGGACTTCGTCGCGAACGGCTACGACTTCTGGTTCGGGCGGCGCGAGGGGTTGTCACTCGCCGCGTGTGCCGCGATCACCCTCCTCGACTACTTCAACTGCAAGCTCGGCGACACGGCGTTCCGCGAAACGTGCGAGTCGGTCGTGATCGAGGCCGAGGACGCGGACTGGATCCCCGCCTTCCTCGCCGAGCAATGGGGCTTGGTCCAGGGCGAGTTCGCGGAAGCACGCCCCGGGGACGCCGTCGCGCCCTTCGACAAGTCCCTGCTCTTCCCCGAATCGGAGGAGTCGAACGGCGCCTGCTGTCCGTTCCACGACTTTCTGAGCTTCGATGCCACGCGCCTCGGCGAGATCGTCGAACTCAACGAGGCGGCACAGGACTTCGCCAAGGCGCACATCATGCCCGCGCCGATCCTGATGCTCGGCCAGGACGTGGTTCTGGATCCGGAGAAGTTCGTCGTCCGGGACAACCGGATCCACGTGCTCGGCAAGGATTCGCTGACCCCGGTGAACTTCGCGGCCTGCTGGAACGCGGGTGGCACGGATACGAATTACCTCGATGTGGCGGCCACGGTCGACGCCGCCCACTTCCTCGTGCCGCCGATCCTCTACACCGAGACGGACGACTGCTTCCATCTGCGGTTCGACTTCTTCCGCAACACGTGGATGGTGAAGCACCACCAACTGCCGGTACCCGTCCCCAGGATCCGCGGCATCGAGGAAATGGACTTCGACCCCGACGAATGGGACGAGCCGGTTGCCGCGGCCGAGGCATACCCCTGGCTGACCGCGATAGACGGCTCACTGCTCATGGACCCCGCGGGCGAACCCCGCCCCACCCCGTGGTGGGCCGACGAGAGCCCCCGCGCAGACGACCTCCACAGCCGGCTCGTGGACGTCTACGAGGATATCGACGACGAGGAGGAGGACGACTGACCCGAGTCCCGTGCCGGGACGGGGCCGGCTCCGGTGCGGTGGGGTCAGGCGTCGCGTTTTTCGAGGAGGAGGGCGCCGAGGAGCAGGAGGATCAGGGTTTCGGCCGCGAAGACCGCGAAGCCCGGCCAGGGTTGGAGCATCTTGTCCGCGGCCTTGACCGACATCACCTGGCTGCCGGCGTTGGCGGGCATCAACTTGGCGATCCAGTCGCCGGTCTTGCCGGGGATCAGGCCGACCACGCCGCCGACCACGAAGATCAGCGCGATGCCCAGGGTGATGGCGCCGGCGGTGTGCCGCAGCAGTACGCCCAGGGCCATGCCGAACAGGCCGAGGACGGCCAGGTACAGGCCCGTGCCGATCAGGGCCCGGATCACGCCGGGATCGCCGAGGGGGACGCCGACGTCCTTGGCGTCGAGCATCAGGTTGGCCAGGAAGTAGCAGCAGAAGCCGGTGACGGCGCCCACCACGAACAGGACCAGGGCCAGCACCACGGCCTTGGCGGTGAGCATCGAGGCGCGCCACGGCACCGCGGTCAGGCTGGTACGGATCATGCCGGTCGAGTATTCGGCCGTCATCGACATCACGCCGAGCACCAGCGCGGCGATCTGGCCGAACGCGACGCCCACGGTGAGCAGATCCGGGGCGTCGTTCTTCTTGCCCTCGGCCACGTGTTTGGCCACATCGCTGGCGGCCAGGCTCGCGATGCCCCAGCTGATCAGCACGCTCACCACGAACAGGGCGAGCAGGGTCCACACGGTCGAGCGTACGGTCTTGATCTTGGCCCACTCGGAGTCCAGGATCCGGCCGAAGGTCAGTCGCGCGCCGGGCGCGACCGCGGTCGGCGCGGCGGGTGCGGTCGTCGTCATCGTGGCCTCATCCGATCCGGTCGGCGACGGACGGCGGACCCCATCCCGGGACCGCCTCGGCGGCGATCTTCGGGGGTGTGCCGCCGGTGTGGTATTCGACGCTGTCGGCGGTGAGCCGCATGAACGCCTCTTCGAGCGAGGCCTCGACCTTCGCCAGCTCATGCAGGAACACCCCGTTGTGCCCGGCGAGATCACCGACCTGATCGGTGGTCACGTCCTGGACCAACAGCGCCCCCGCCGGGTCCCGGTTCACCTGCCAGCCCGCCGCCGCGGCGAGTTCGGCGAGCCGATCCGCCTGCGGCGAGCGCACCTTCACGTGGCTGACCGAGTTCTCCGCGATGAACTGGGCGACGCCCGTGTCGGCGAGGATCCGCCCGCGCCCGATGACCAGGAGGTGGTCGGCGGTCAGCGCCATCTCGCTCATCAGATGCGAGGAGACGAAGACCGTGCGGCCCTCGCCGGCGAGGCGCTTCATCAGGTTGCGGATCCACAGGATTCCCTCGGGGTCGAGCCCGTTCACGGGCTCGTCGAACAGCAGCACCCGGGGATCGCCGAGCAGCGCCCCGGCGATCCCCAGCCGCTGGCCCATGCCCAGCGAGAAACCGCCGGAGCGCTTCTTGGCGACCGAGGTGAGGCCGACGGTGTCCAGGACCTCGTCCACGCGGGTGAGCGGGATGCCGTTGGACTTGGCCAGGACGACCAGGTGGTCCCGGGCGGTTCGGCCGCCGTGCAGCGCCTTGGCGTCGAGGAGCGCGCCGACCTCCACCATCGGCGCGCTCAGGTCGCGGTAGGCCCGCCCGTCCACCGTGACCCGACCGGCACTGGGTCGGTCCAGGCCCAGGATCATCCGCATAGTGGTGGACTTCCCGGCGCCGTTGGGTCCGAGGAACCCGGTGACTCGTCCGGGGTGGACCTCGAAGCTGACGTCGTCGACAGCCGTCTTCGCGCCGTACCTCTTGGTGAGGCTTTCCGCAACAATCATCGATATGTGCCGCTTTCTCCTTGGGCGGTCTACATGATCGCTTCTGTCGCGGAAATCCGCATCCGCAGTGTGGGAAACGGGTGAACGGGCGGCCGGGGCGCCGGTTCGCGGCCCGTGATCAGCAGGCGTTGAGGATGGAGGTGAGGGCGCTCTTCTCGCTGCTGTCGACAGTGAGCGCGTAGTCGTGCTTGACCTGGACCCAGGCGCGGGCGTACGTGCAGCGGTAGGAGGCCTGGGGCAGCCATTCGGCGGGGTCCCGGTCGCCCTTCGAGCGGTTGGACGAGGCGGAGACGGCGATGAGTTGCGGGTCGTTCACGTCGTTGGCGAACGTGCGGCGACGCGTGGTGGTCCAGGCCCAGGCGCCGGAGGCCCAGGCCTCGGACAGCGGTATCAGGTGGTCTATGTCGAACGTCGACGGGTCGGTCGTGACGACGTTGTCGTAGGCGCTGGTCCAGGTGCCGGACGTGGCGGTACAGGCCGAGTTCGTGGTCACGCCCATACCGTCGCGCTTGAGTATCCACTCGCGGGTGTCGCAGGTCCCGGAAATGGTGATCCAGGTCGGGAACAGGCTGCGGTCGTAGCTGTCGCCGTGGGTCTCGGCGGTGGCGGACATGCCGGCCAGATACGAGCGGGCGGTCGCGGCGGAGACGGGTGTCGGCAACGCGGCCTGCGCGGGAGTGGTCAGGGTCGAGGTCGCGGCGAGGGCAAGTACGGCGACACAGCCGGTCGTTGCGGCGCGGCGGAACACGGTCGAGGTGGACAAGGTGTGGCCTCCCGAGTGACGTGGTGGCGTCCGGCCCGGACCCGGGCGCGGATCGCGACCAGCGTGCCGGACCCCGAGGGGCCGCCGGGACCCTACGTGGTGTGAACATTCGGTAACCGTGACCACGACGGCGGGTGCCGGCGCCCGCCACTAACCGTCGGCCCCCCGGCGGGCAGCCCGGATTCGGATCCCGCGATGATGTAAGGCAGTTGGCGCCGGTGGGGGCCGTGGGTGATGGGGAGTCAGTTGTTCAAGCGTGTGCGGATGCGGTCGGCGCGGAACGCGGTGGGGACTGCGGGGATCGTGTTGATGCTGGTCGCGGGATGTGCGGAAACCCCGGATCCTGCGGGGAGTTCACAGGACGAGACGGCGAGCGATGTCGCCGGCGACAACTCGACGCTCAGCGATCGGGTGTTGTACACGCGCGTTTCGCTCGCCGCGATGCGGGTGCGGACCGTGCATCTGCGGGGTGTGATCCGGGTGAAGACACGCACGGTGCGTATGGACATGCGGATCGACCTCGGCTCGAAGGCCTTCACCGCGACCGTCGAGGAGGTCGGCGTCGGGGTGTTCGATGTGGTCGGGACCGGCTCCGAGGTGTACCTCAAGGGGGATGCCGGGACCTGGAGCCGGATGAAGCCGGAACTGGCCGAGCGCCTGACGGACAAGTACGTACGGCTGCCCTCGGACAGCCCGTTCGTCACCGAACCGGACCGGATCAAGGACCTCGCCGACATGCGCGAGTTGGCCGAGGCCGTCCGCGACGGTGAGCGGCATCGCGACGCCGAGGTGGACGGCCGGCGGATGATCGTGCTCGGGGGGCACGACGACACCTTGGGCGACGTGCTGCTGTACATCCCCGCCGAGGGGACCGCGCTCCCGGCCCGGATGACCGTGGGGGAGGGGGCGGATAAGGGCATCACGCTCGACTGGCTCGACTTCGATCAGCCGGTCGTCGCCCGCCGCCCCGATCCGGACCGCATCGTCGAACTCGCGCCCGGGCAGCGTGTTTGAGGGTGTGTGCCGGCCGGTGGGTTCAGTGGGGGCGGGCCCAGTCGGGGGTCCAGGTTCCGGGGGCGTCGGGTGTGGAGGCCGTGTCGGCGAGGTGGGTGCGGAGGGTTGCCAGTGCGGGGTGGGGGTTGCCGCGTCGCCACAGGAGTGAGTGGGGGTAGACGGGCATCGGGTCAATCACCGGGATGCGGCGCAGGCCGTGGTCGGTGGGCCAGACCAGGCGGGTGTCGCCGCCCATGAAGGTGGCCAGGGCCGGGGTGTCCGCGACGGTGTCGAGGAGTGCGTCGGCACCGAAGTTGGGGCCGGTCGCCTCGATGGTGAGCCCGAACTCGGCGACGAGGTCGTCGTAGTAGGCCGCCCACTCGGTGCCGGGGACGATGCCGGGCATCCAGATCCGATGCCCGGCGAGCTCGGTGAGCGGCACCGAGCGGGCGCCGGCCAGCACGTGTGCGGGGCCGGTGAGGAGTTGGAGCGGCTCGTCGAGCACCCGGGCGGACTCGATGTCGTCGGGGAGCGGCCGGCCCGGCATGGTGACGGCGCGGAAGGACGCGTCGATCGCACCGGACCGGATGGCGGCGATGGCCGTGTCGATGCCGAACAACATCACCACGTCGAGCTCGACCTCGGGATGTGCCCGATGGAAGCCGCGAAGCAGGCCCGACGCCGCGCCGCGTGAGGTGAGTACGTCCACGCGCAGCGGGCGGCGGCCGATGCGTACGGACTCGACGGCCCGTTCGGCGACGCGCAGCAGCTCTCGGGCGTGGGGCAGGAACGCCTGTCCGTCGATGGTGAGTTCGGCGCCGCGCGGGGTGCGGGTGAACAGTCGTACGCCGAGGGTGCGCTCCAGCGCGGCGATGCGCTTGGAGACGGCCTGCTGGCTGACCGCCAGCTCGGCGGCGGCCTCCTGGAACTGCCCCGCCTCGGCGGCGGTGACGAAGGTCCGGACGGCGTCGAGGTCCATGCGGACACCCTATGGGTACAACCATTGGTTGTGGCGCGGTGGTCCGACGTTTGTTCAAGCCCCGGGTGTGCCGACTGCGGTGTGCCAACCGATCGCTGATCGGTTGTACGGGAAGGTGACCTCCCAGGCCGCCTCGATCATCCGGAAGATCTCATCCACCGCGGCGTCCGGATCGGCCGCTTCGCGGGCCAGCGAATGGGCATCGGTCACGAACCTGGCGATCGTCCGGCAGGCCGTGGTGCCCGGCGGCAGGTCGAGGTCGGCGGCGATGGCGGCGGCCAGCGATTCGGCGTGGCGCAGTCGCATCGACTCCTCGTATTCGCGCAACGCGGGCGTCGCGTCGATCATCCGCCAGGTCGGGGCGGCGCCCTCCGACGCGCAATGGCGCACCATGGCCCGCATCTCGCGCCGCAACGCGGGGACGATCGGCTCGTGCGGCTCCCGGTCGGTGACCGCCCGGGCGAGGCGTTGTTCGAAGTCCTCGTCCCGCTCGAACACCAGGGCCTCCTTCGAGGCGAAGTGCGAGAAGAGCGTGGTGACGGCCACGTCGGCCTCGGCGGCCACGTCACGGATGCCCACCGCGTCGTATCCGCGCTCCAGGAAGAGCCGCAGGGCGGTGTCGGCGATGTTCTGGCGGGTCGCGGCCTTCTTGCGTTCGCGGCGGCCGACGGGCTCGGTCATGGCCCGATGCTATCAGGTATCAGACTGCAACAGTTTCAAAACACTAACCGTTAGTGCTACGGTCCACGGCATGAGGAAAGTGAGCTTCGCCGAGTTCGGCGGTCCCGATGTTTTGCACCTGCTGGACGCCGAGGAGCCCCACGCGGGCCCCGGCCGGATACGCATCGCCGTACGGGCGGCGGGGGTGAACCCCGTCGACTGGAGGATCCGCGAAGGCCAGAAACTCTCGGCCCATCCCATCGAGCTGCCCGCCGGTGTGGGGCTGGACGCCGCCGGGGTGGTGGACGAGGTCGGCGAAGGCGTCGAGGGGGTCGAGGTCGGCGACCACGTGTTCGGCGAAGGGTCGGACACCTACGCCGAGTTTGCCGTGATGTCGGCCTGGGCCCGGATGCCGGAGGGGCTGAGCTTCGAGGAGGCGGCCGGATACCCGTCCGTGGTGGAGACCGCGCTGCGCATCATCCGCGAGGTCGGTGTGGAACCCGGGCAGACGCTGTTGGTCAGCGGCGCCTCGGGGGGAGTGGGCTCGGCGGTGTTGCAGATCGCCCGCGATCGCGGCATCGCGGTGATCGGTACGGGCAGTGCCGCGAACCAGGATTATCTGCGCGGCCTGGGCGCGGTCGCCACGACGTACGGCGAGGGCTGGGTCGAGCGGGTGCGCGGGCTCGGCCGGGCCGACGCGGCGCTCGATCTGGCCGGCGCGGGAGTGATTCGCGAACTGGTCGAGCTGACCGGCGATCCGCGCAAGGTGATCTCCATCGCCGATCTCGGCGCGCCGGACCTCGGAGTGCGCTTCTCCGGCACGGCCGGCAGCGTGCCCGACGCGCTCGCCGAGGCCGCCGACCTCATCGCCCGGGGAAGGCTGCACATCCCGATCGAGAAGTCTTACACCCTCGCCGAGGCCGCGGCGGCACACGTCGACAGCCAGGCAGGCCACACCCGCGGGCGCCGAGTCATCCTCATCTGAGGCCCCGCCCCGGCCCCCACGCGCGCGGCGGGCGATCGGGTGGGCTGGATGCGACCGGCCGGGCCCGGGTGGGTCCGGCCGGTCGCGCCCCAGGGTGGGTTACAGGCCCCTGGCCAGGTGGTTGGTCAGGAGGCGGGTGAAGCGGGCCGGGTCGGGGAGATCGCCGCCCTCGGCCAGCAGGGCGCCGCCGTAGACGAGTTCGACGATTTCGGCGAGTGCCGGATCCTCCGCGTTCGTCGCGTGGGCCGAGCGCAGGGCCGTGATCAACGGGTGCGTCGGGTTGAGTTCCAGGATGCGCTTGACCGGGGGCATCTCCTGGCCCATCGCCCGGTACATCTTCTCCAGGGTCGGCGTCATGTCGTGGGCGTCGCCGACGATGCAGGCCGCCGACGTGGTCAGCCGGGACGACAGGCGCACCTGCTTCACCTGCTCGGACAGCGTCGTGGTCAGCCACGGGAGCAGGGCCGCGAAGTCCTCCTCGCGCTTGGCCTTGTCCGACTCGGCCCCGTCGTCGCCGTCGGCGGGCTCGTCGAGGTCGACCTGCCCCTTGGCGATGGACTGCAGCGCGTGGCCGGCGAACGCCGGGACCTGGTCGACCCAGACCTCGTCGACCGGGTCGGTGAGGATCAACACCTCGTACCCCTTGGCGGCGAACGCCTCCATGTGCGGGGAGTTCTCCACCATCGCCCGGGTCTCGCCGGTCAGGTAGTAGATCGCGTCCTGACCCTCCTTCATACGCTCCACGTACTCGCGCAGCGTGGTGGTCTTCTCCGGGTCGTGCGTGGAGGCGGCCGACACCAGCTCCAACAGCGCCTCGGTGTTGTCGGTGTCCTCGAGCAGGCCCTCCTTCAGCGCCCGGCCGAACTGCGCCCACAACTTCGTGTAGCGCTCGCCGTCCTTGGCCTGCATGTCCTTGATCGCGCCGAGGACCTTCTTCACCAGGCGCCGGCGCACCCCGCGGATCTGCCGGTCGTGCTGCAGGATCTCGCGGGAGATGTTCAGCGACAGGTCGTGCGCGTCCACGACACCCTTGACGAAGCGCAGATAGTTCGGCATCAGCGCTTCGCAGTCGTCCATGATGAACACCCGCTTGACGTACAGCTGTACGCCGCGCTTCGTCTCGCGCGAGAACAGGTCGAACGGGGCCTGCGACGGGATGAACAACAGCGCCTCGTACTCGAAGTTGCCCTCGGCGCGCATGTGGATCGTCTCGGCCGGGTCGAGCCCGTCGTGGCTGATCTGCTTGTAGAACTCCGCGTATTCGGCCTCGGTCACCTCGCTGCGCGGCCGGGCCCACAGCGCCTTCATCGAGTTGAGCGTGTCGACGCCGTGCGTGGTGACGCCGTCGGCGTCGGTCCGCTCCGTCGCCATCCGGATCGGCCAGCGGATGAAGTCCGAGTACTGCTTGACGATCTGCCGGATCTTCCACTCGGACAGGTAGTCGGCGAGCCCGTCCTCGTTGTCGGCGGCCTTCAGGTGCAGGGTGACCGAGGTACCCACGGGCAGGTCGTCGACGGCCCGGATCTCGTAGGTGCCCTCGCCGTCGGACTCCCACGCGGTGCCCGAGTCGGTGCCCGCGCGCCGGGTGCGCAGAGTGACCTTGTCGGCGACCATGAACGCCGAGTAGAAGCCGACGCCGAACTGTCCGATCAGGTTCTGCGCCGCGGCGCCGTCCTGGGTCTCCTTGGCTTCCTTGAGCTTCTCCAGCAGACCGGCGGTGCCGGACTTGGCGATCGTGCCGATCAGTTCCACGAGGTCGTCCCGGCTCATGCCGATGCCGTTGTCGCGCACGGTCAGCGTGCGGGCGTCCTTGTCGACGGCCAAGGCGATGTGCAGGTCGGACGTATCCACCTCGAGGTCGGAGTCGATCAGCGACTCCAGTCGCAGCTTGTCCAGAGCGTCGGAGGCGTTGGAGATCAGCTCACGTAGGAAAATGTCCTTGTTGGAATAGATCGAATGGATCACCAACTGGAGCAACTGCCGGGTCTCGGCCTGGAATTCCAACGTCTCGACACTGCCACCCGTGCCCACTCTGAGGTCTCCTTGTCTCGCTGTCGTCAGATCGGCGTGGTCTCAGCCACGACACGATATGGCGGAGCGCGCGGACCCGTCCACACGACGCGCGTCCCCCGGGCGGGTCCACGTCACCGCCGGGCTTGCCCGACCGCGTTTTCCTTCGAAAGGGGGGTTTGGCGAGCTTTCGCAGGCTTTCGCCGCACCGTGGCGGTGACCCTCGAAGCGGTGAGGCGGGTTCGTGGCGCAAGGAGGCCGGGCATGGCGATCGGTACGGTGGTCTTCGTGGTTTCCGAGGCTTCGGACGGGGCCGATGCCGCAGCGGAGCAGTTTCGGCGGATCGCCGCCGAGATCCGGAACCAGGGCTTCGAGGTGCGGTGGGCCCGGGACGGGGTCGAGGCCGAGGCGGTGTTGCGGAGCGAGGCGGGGCCGGCCGCCGCACTGGTGTCGTGGGACCTGCCCGGCGCCGAGCAGACCACGAAGGAGACGGCCGGCGCGGCGGTGTTGCGTTCCTGAAGTCCCGGGTCGGGCGGGCGTTCTTCGACTACTTCGGCGAGCAGCCGTTTCGCAGCGACCTGTCCATCTCGGTCGGCGAACTGGGTTCGCTGTACGAGCATTCGGGCCCGATCGGTGCCGCCGAACGCAACGTCGCCCGGATCTTCGGCGCCGACCGCACCTACTTCGTGCTGCACGGCGACTCCACCGCGAACCGCATGGTCGGGCACTACTGCGTCACCCACGACGAGATCGCGCTCGTGGACCGCAACTGCCACAAATCCGTACTGCACGGCCTGGTCGTCTCCGGTGCCCGTCCGGTACACCTGACCCCGACCCGCAACGGATGACGGACTTCAAGGCGCTGTACGACGACAACGCGCCGCTGACCGCCGTACTGCCCGACGTCGTCGCGCAGTTCCCGGGCCGCTACGCCGAGCAGGGGCTGCGGGAGTTGTGCCGGGACATGCACGACCACCCGCGCGGGGCGAACCTGGTCGAGCTGTTGGACACCGCGTTCCGGGACCTGCCGGTGCCGGTGGCGCCGCCGCAGCGGTGTTGTCGCGAGCTGGTCCGGGGCGGTACCCAGCGGGTGGCGTTGGCCGAGGCGGCCGGGCGGGTGGCGGCGGCCATGGTCACCGTGACACCGCCGGGCATCGCCGTCCCGATGCCCGGGGAGAGCATCGGCGCCGCCGACGGCCCGCTCCTGCGCTACCTCGGCGCCCTTGAAGCGTTCGACCGGCACTTCCCCGGCTTCCACAGCGAAACCCACGGCGTCGTCGTCGACCCGGAGAACGGCGACTACCGCATCGAGTGTGTGCACCCGGACCGGGAAAACGCCCTGGGCGGCTGAACCGCCGGTCGGCGACCGGCGATTGTAGGGGGCGACACGCGTAGGCGGGATTGGCCGGGCCCACGAAGCGGGAGACCGCTCGTCGTGCGGTCGGCCAATGTCCGACCCTGGACACGTTCGTAGGGTCGTGCTCGTTCATACGAGGCATCCGCGCGTCCCCCCACCCGCCCCGCCGGATTGCGGACTCTGCCGCCGCCCGTGCCGCCGCACGTCGATCCGTTCCGTGCCGGGACGCGGGTCGACACGCGGCGACGCGTCGCCTCGACAGTGCGCCGACAACCGTGACGGGGGCGGGAGTTCGGGTACGTCTGCGGATCTGACTCCGGAGACGAGCATGACGATGACGTCAGCGCACCGAACGAGTGAACACCACCCCGACGCGGCGACCGCGACGGCGAGAACACCCCATCGGCGCACCCGTCCCGCGCGCCGAGTCCTGGCGGTGGGCCTGGCCCTCGCCGCGTGTCTGGGCGCGATATCCGCGACGGCGTCTGCGGCCGAGGTCGACGACACCGACGGTGCGGCGAACTCCGGTGCCGGACTGGAGCGTTACCACCACCAACGGCTCGACTGGCGCAGTTGTGTCCTGGGCCCGGACGACGCCGTGGGCCAGGGGCTCGAACGGGGCGGCGCCCGCTGCGCGGACGTGACCGTCCCGCTCGACTACGCCAACCCCCGGGGCCGGACGATCACCGTCGCGATCTCGCGGATCCGAGCCACCGACACCCGGCACCGGATCGGTACGATGCTGACCAACCCGGGCGGCCCCGGCGGCGCGGGCCTCGACATGACCGTGGACCTGCGTACCGCGATGAAGGAGGTCGGCGCGCGCTACGACCTGATCGGCATGGATCCGCGCTTCGTCGGCCGCAGTACGCCGCTGGACTGCGGATGGCCCGTAGGCACCAACCTCTTCTCGGCCGGCCTGAGTCGGGCGAGCTTCGATCGTCAGGTCGCGCTGCAGAAGGATCTGGCCGACCGGTGCCGGGCGACCAACGCGGCGGTACTGCCGTACATCAGCACCCGCAACACCGCCCGCGACATGGACGTCGTGCGGGCCGCGCTCGGCGAGCGGCGTGTGTCCTACTTCGGCTATTCGTACGGCACCTACCTCGGGACGGCCTACTCCCAGATGTTCCCCGGCCGCGTCGACCGCGTCGTCCTGGACGGCGCGCTCGACCCGCGCCGCTACGGCCCCCGGGTGTTGCGCGGCAGCGAGGACGAGAACGATCGGGCGGTGTCCGACTGGGCGGCCTGGACCGCGCTTCGGGACGACACCTACCATCTCGGCCGCACCCGGGCCGAGGTGCTGGCCACGGTGACCCGCGTCCTGGAGGCGTCGGCGCGCGACCCGCTCGTCGTCGGCACCGCCCCGGAGGTCTTCCGGCTGGACGACAGCCGGGTCGGGCTCGTGTTGCTGATGGAAAACGCGGACGACACCGACGCGGCGCGGACGGTGTTCGCCGCCGAGGTGGCCACCCTGGCCAGGGCCGCGGCGGGGCAACCGGCGCCGGTTTCGGCCGACTTCGCGGGTAAACTGCGGATGTTCCTGACCGGCGACGGCGGACCCACCGGCGCCCAGACCGCCATCCTGTGCGGGGACGTGGCCGCGCCGAGCGATCCCGAGGTGTACTGGCGCGACATAGAGTCGTCCCGCGCCGCGCACCCGCTGTACGGGCCGTTCACCAACAACATCGTGCCGTGCGCCTTCTGGGACGCGCCGCGCGAGGACCCGGTGCGGGTACGGCGCGACGTGCCGATGCTGATCGTGGCCGCCGACGGCGACCCGCGGACCCCGTACGCCGGCAGTGTGGCGCTGCACACGTTGTTGCCGAGTTCCCGGCTGCTCACCCTCCAGGGGGCCAACCGGCACGCCGTCTACGGGCTCTACGGCAACTCCTGCGTGGACGACCGGGTCAACGACTACCTGGCCACGGGCCGACTGCCGAGGACCGACCGCACCTGCGTCAAGTAGCCGAGAGTCGAGTGCCCCGTCGGCCCGAGGTCGGCGGGGCACTGTGCCGCGCCCCGCTCAGCCGACGCCGTGTGGGCGGAACTGGATGCTGATGCGCGGTCCCGTCGCCCTGGCCGTCTTGGGGATCGCGTGCTCCCAGGCGCGCTGGCAGGAGCCGCCCATCACGATCAGGTCGCCGTGTCCGAGCGGGCGGCGCAGCACCGGCTCGCCGCCGCCGCGCGGCCGGAGCAGCAGATCGCGCGGCGCGCCGAGGGACGCGATCGCGACCATCGTGTCGGCGTGCGCGCCGCGGCCGTCGCGGTCGCCGTGCCAGGCGACGCTGTCCCGGCCGTCGCGGTACAGGCACAGGCCGACGCTGACGAACGGCTCACCCAGTTCCGCCGCGTAGTGCTCGGAGAGCCGGTCGCGTGCCTCGGCAAGGGCGGGGTGCGGCAGCGGGTCGGCGGCGCGGTAGTAGGCGAGCAGCCGGGGGACGTCGACGACCCGTTCGTACATCAACCGTCGCTCCGCCCGCCAGGGAACCGTCTCGGCGAGCGCGGCGAACAGCGTGTCGGCGCCGCTCACCCACCCGGGCAGCTCGTCGATCCACGCCCCGTGCCCCAACACGGTGCGGCGCAGCCCGCGCGGGGGGCCGACGCGGACGACGTCGCCCTGGTCGAAGAGCGAACCCTGGAGTGAGCCGGACATTCCACCACGATACCCCATCGACCCGAACGTCTGTTCGAACAAGCGAAACGCGACCCCGCCGGCGGTCGACCGGCTCCCACCGGGGCCGGGGTTGCGTAGCGCCCGGCGGCCGTGCGTCGCGGTTGCGGTAGACGACGTACGGGCTGCTCCGCATGCCGGGGTGCGGAGCGTGGTCGGGCCGGGTGCCGACGCTCACCGGCTTCGCGCAACGGCCTGCGGTGGCGATGGCCCCAGTAGTACCATGGGGGTCATGAGTGATCCGAAAGCCATAAATCTCCGCTTTCCGGACCCGGCGCAGCGAGCCGCGATCGCCGCGGCCGCCAAGGCTGAGGGGGTCAGCATGCAGGAGTACATCCTGGGTGCCGCCTATGCACGGGCGACCGCCCTCGAAAACCGCTTCATCGACGCATTCCGCGCGTCGATGGCCCGCAGCGGCGATGCGTTCGCCGCCGCGGCCGGCGATGCCGACCCCACGCCGGAATACCGAGCCGCAGAGCGTGAAGCCGCAGCCGAGTTGGAGTCCGAGTCCGCCGCGCCCAAGCGGGACCACGCCGCGTGAGTGACCCGCAACGACCGCACATGGATGTCGCGTTCCTGCTGCACGTCGCCGAACTCCTGCCCGGTGACCCCCAGGTTGATGACCTCGGCCCGCTCTACGCCGCGATCGGCCGCGTGCAGGCTCATGCGATGGACCGCGATGTCTATGGGTCCGACCACCTGAAGGCCGCCGCGCTCCTGCACACCCTGGTTCGACTGCCCTGCCTCGAACACTCCAACGAGGCATTCGCGTGGCACGTCACCGAAGCCTTTCTTTCCCTGTGCGGTCATCAGCTCGACTACCCGCCGAAGGAAGCCGTCGTCCTGGTGAACGAAGCCGCCCACAATACGATCGGCATCCGCCACATGGCCCGCCGCCTACGGGACTGGACGACGACCCCGCCCTCCTGAACCGGGCGTCAGCCGGTGGGGTTCAGGGGTGGTAGGGCGATCGTGGGGTCGCCGAGGAGGACCAGGCTTTGGCGGTCGAGGGCTGCCACGCGGAGTCTGGTGAGGGTTTCGCGGACCGAGGTGTCGCCGTTGGCCAAGGCGTCGCGCAAGCGGGCCCAGCGGGTGTGCAACTCGCCGACGTCGGCGCGGTATTCGGCCAGCGCCAGGCCCAGCGGTTCGCCCGCGTACAGCCGGCTGGACAGCGCGGAGACCAGGCGGCCGCCGAGGCCCTGGCCGGTGTCGTCGACGCGCAGGGTCCAGCTGAACGTCGGCTCGACGTGGCCGAGTACGGCCCGCACCGGCTTTTCCCGGCCCAGCAGTTCCAGCGGTGCCGGGGCCACCATCGTGCCCAGCCCCGCGACCGCCTCGACCGTACCGAGCGCGGAGCTGCCGACCGGAAGCAGCCCGGCGTAGAAGCTCTCACCGGCCGCACCGGCCGAGCAGCACGCCTGGGCGTACCACACACACCCGCCCGGAACGCCGTCGCACAACGTGCGCAGCGGCACGGTGGTGTGCGTGCCGTCCACCGGCAGCCCGAGCGTCGCGCGCATCGCGATGGGATCGCCGAGCGGACCGGTGCGGCCGTGGCTGGAGGTGGCGAGCAGCCCCGGGCGCAGCTCGGCGAGGGCGCCCACCAGCGCGTCGCCGGTCGCCTCCGCCGCGCTGACGTCGCGGAACCCGGCCAGCGGGGGCGGGGTGAGCCGGGCCGCCAGCGGCGCGGCGATCACCGCGCGCATCAGCGCCGTGATGTCCAGCGGGCCGTGGTCCACCGTCCAGGTCACCGCCCGGTCGGTCCGTGCCTCGGCGCCGGCCCAATCCGCGAGCAGCGCCCGGATGTAGTGGGCGAGCGCCTCCCCGGCCAGGGGGATGCGCCCGACCAGATGCCTGGTGCCCAGCGTGTACTGCACGGACCACGGGATCACCTCGGGGCCGCCGATGATCGCCACGTACTTCGGGAGCCGACCCCGCCCGGTCCCGAACTCCGAGAGCCCGATCGCCGGTTCCTGGGGCGGGTCGGCGGCGAAGTACCGGCGCAGCAGGTGGTCGGGCAGATCCGGGCTCCAGCGCAGCACCACGGTGCCCGGCCGCGCCGCCAACAACTCGCGGACCGGTTCGGCCGCGTCCTCGCCGGCCGCCTTCGCCGCGTCGGACACCTGCGGATCGGTACTGTCCGGCAGCAGGATTCCATAGCCGACGTCGGCCGAACGCCAGTCCCGCCGATCGGCCGGGGCCGCGAACGGGAGCACCGCCTGGGAGTGCGGCATGCCGCCCCTTCCGGCACCCCACGACGCGGCGACGGCGTCGATCGTGGCCTGCGCGACCTCGTCCCCGGTCCAGGCGTCGAGCTGGATGTCCGCCGGCAGCGTCATCGGCCCGCCTCCGCCAAACGCGCCCGCAGGTCCGCGATCAGCGCGTCCACCTGGGCCAACAGCGCCGGATCGGTGGTGGCCGGATCCAGGGTCGCCCGGAAACGTTCGTGCGTGTCCAGCCGCCCCTGGAGGTTCGCCAACTCGGACGAGTCCGCGGCCGAACTCGCCGCGATCCGCAGCGGGTCGTCCTGGAGGTAGAGCACCGGGTCCGACCACGCGTCGGTCTCGGCCGGATCGTCCCGGGCCAGTGCCTGGCGCGGGGCGGTGAAGGTGGCCGCCCAGTCGATCTCGTGCTCGCCCGGATCCTTCAGCGTGCCGCGCACGGTGGCGAGCACTTCCGGATACAGCGCCGCGCAGAACCGGTCCGTGTCGTTCAGGTCGATCAGCCGGCGCATGCCCGCGACCGCCGGCAGCCCCTGCGAGACGAGGTCGTGGGCGAGCGAGAGCGTGTCGGAGGTCTGCGCCGTCTGACACGCGCCCAGGACCACCAGCCACGGCGCGCACGGGATCAACGCGACCACCAGGTCCGGCAGTTTCAACTGCACCGAGCCGACGGGCTCCCCCGCGTCGAAGTCGGCGGTGTGGGCGAAGGCCAGCGTTCGTACACCACCGGCCGCGCCACCATGACACAGCAGGTGCACGAGGTGCGGCTTGGCCGCGGTGATCCGCTTGGCCAACTCCGGTGCGGTGCCGGGGAGTACGTCGGCGGTGACGTCGGGGCGTCCGGCCGCCGCCACGCGGTCGAGCACGGCCCGTTCGGCGCTGATCACGTGCAGCCGGGTGTCCAGCGCCCGCGCGTCGGGCAGCGCGCAGGCCGCGAGCAGCGCCTCCAGCTGGGACACGCCGGTGCGGCCCGCCGCGGACAGCACGGCGACGATGCGCAGCGGCGGGGTGAACGTGCGGCGATCGACGGGGCTGCGGATGGCGGCGATGCGCACGATCGGCCAACGCGCGTCGAGCGTGATGAACCCCTGTGCGGTGGAACGCAGTTGCTCCCATGGCAGCTGGTCGGCCAGGTTCGAGACCATGTGCAGGTACAGCGGCGTCGGTCCGGCGGCGGGCGGTTGGGCGAGGGCGGCGCTCAGGCCCTGACTGACCGCCGGATGCCGGCACAGCCGTTTCAGCAGCGCCTCGCCCCGGCTGGAGGCGGTACCGCCGGGATCGGAGACGTCGGTGACCCGATTGGCGCCGAGCCCCGGGATGTTGGCGGGCGCCTCGCGCAGTTTGAGCACGGTGCGCTCGTTCCCCAGCGGTTCGAAGCCGAGCACGGTGCGCATCACGTCTCCCGGATATGTTCGTCGACGAGCGCGCGCAACTCGGCGATGGCCTGGCCGACTCCCAGGTCGTACGCCTGTTTGGCGGCCGGGGTCTCGCCGGAGACGCCGGCGGTGCGGACCAGGGAGGCCACCTGGTTCTCGATGTAGCGCGTGGACGAGGCGACCCACATCGGCACCGAGTCGGCGTTCGCGTAGTGCGCGGTGATCTCGTCGCCGCCGGCCATGCCGAGAGCGTCGGGCAGGACCTCGGCGCTGCTCGTCGAATCCGTGATCGGCGCGCGCCCGCTGAGCCAGGACATCCCGGGTGACTCCGGATCCGGCCACGGGTCCCGGAGCGCGGCGTCGACGAACTCGGGCTGGAGGTATACGAACAGCGACGGATCACGCGGGATCGGGACCGCGCCCGGGTCACCGGCGACGAACGCGTGCGCCTGGGCCAACGCGTATCCGGCGGGATCTTGCGCCAGCGAGCTGTAGATCGTCGGCCCGGCGCGGCGCAGGCCGATGTGGTCGGCCATCATGCGGATCGCCGAGTCGCACGGATTGTCCGGCGGTGAACCGAGGGACAGTACGGTCGCCCCGACGCGGTCCGCGAGGCGCCGTACCCGGTCGGCGGTGACGAACGCGCGGGTGGACCGGTCGGTGCCCGTCGCGGGATCGGGATTGACCGAAAGCACCGGTCGGATGCCGTCGAACGTGCCGTCGGTGACGATGTGCAGGGCCCGCACCGCCTTGCCGTCGAGTCCGCCGGCGATCCAATTGCCCCACAGCGGCGGGCCGGTGGCCGGGCCCGGGCCCTCGGGGCGCGGCGGACCGGACCGGGCGTAGCGCTGTGCGCCGTCGGGGTCGTGGACGTGGATCAGGTTGCCATCGCGCCCGGTCGACAACAGCGCCCGCAACGCCTGTTCGCCACCCCGCTCGGTGAACACGTGCA
The DNA here is from genome assembly GCF_044334985.1 of Embleya sp. NPDC020630. NCBI lineage: Bacteria > Bacillati > Actinomycetota > Actinomycetes > Kitasatosporales > Streptomycetaceae > Embleya > Embleya sp. NPDC020630. The sequence goes on along the minus strand of NZ_JBIRUB010000006.1, from coordinate 63,509 downwards.
CGTCCACCCGGCCGGCGACGCAGGCGCGCAGTGAGGAGACGAACGCCGAGAGGTACCCGGCCACCCACGGCGCGTCCGGCGCGGTGGACAGCGCGACCGCCACGGTCCATGCCCGCCCCGGATCGGATCCGGGCGGCAGGCGATCCGGCACCCGGACCAGCGGCCGGCCGGTGGCGGCGACGAGGGCGCCCTCCCACGGCACGCCGCCCAGGTGGCCGTAGGGCGGGACCAGCCGCAACCAGAGGGCGGTATCCGCCGGGAACTCGGCGCCCAGGCAGCGCACGACGCCCTCGACCAGATCGTTCGGCACGGTCGGGTCGTGCGGGGGTTCGACACCTTCCGAGAGCCCGAACCCGCCGTAGTCGAATTCGCCGCGCCAGTGTGTCTTCGTGCTCCCCGGCGTCGCGCCCGAAGGAAAGCCGAGCAGCTCGAGCGTCACGATCGGCGACGCGCGCCCGAGATCGAGCCGCACCCGAAGCATCGCCAGGTGCCACTTCTCGACGGTGACCTCGGACATCACGACTCCTTCGATGCGGGCGGCGAACCGCGGCCTCCCGGCGGCTGGGCCGCGGGCGGGTCGGCGGATCCGGTTGCTCAGTCCGGTCCGGCCAGGGCGTGCATGGCCCACCACGTCGCCGGATTGCTGACGTCGCCGTGGCCGGAGATGGCGGGATGCCCGTCGATCCGGACCCCGCCGTCGACGGCGATCACCCGGAGGCCGCCGCCGAGGTCGTAGTGCTCCGAGCCGGGAACGGCGGCGGATCGCCGGGTGGAGATGGCGTCGACACCGGCCGGGCCGAACCCGCCCAGTGCGCCGTACAGTTCGGGATCGCCGATCGCGGCGACGCCCGGTTCGCCCAGCTGACTGCCGCGCATCGCGAGGTGAAAGAACCTGGTCAGCGGATCGTCGAACGCGGAGAACGTGGTGAGCAGCGGCCGGTCCACCAGATCGAGGGCCGCGTGGTAGCCCCCGGAGCGGCCGGTGCCGGCGACGTCGGCAGCGAGGCACCAGCGGTTGACGGCCGCCTGAAGCAGCAACATGGACCGGGCGGGACGGGTCGGCGCGGCGGCCACGAGCGCCGACAACACCACCTTCGCGCCGAACGAGTGGCCGACCAGGTGCAGTCGCACGCCGCTCTCGCGCAGGATGTGCGCGACGAGCGGCCCCACCCCCTTGGCGCCCACGTCACCCGCACGGGCCTTCATCGTCCACACCGTCGCGGCACGCAACAGGCTGCGCGGATCGAAGCCGCCGCCCGCGACCTGCAGGCCCGGCGCGGCCGGGTGCGCGACGCCGAAATCGTCCGGGGCGGCGGGTGGGGCCGAGGCTCCGCCGCCGTCCAACGCCGCCCAGACGTCGAGGAATTCCTCGGCGGTGGGTGGCGGTGAGCCGTCGTCCGGATCGCGCCCGGCGCGCAGCGAGCCGAGCACGATCTCGGCGGCCCGGCGCGCGTCGTCGACGTCGATCGTGGTGCGACCGTCCGTCAACTCGACGAACTCCGGGTCGGATTCGCTCTTCAGGGCGCCGGTGACCAGGCCGAACATCTCCTCGACCTGCCGGGCCTGGGGACCGTCGGGATCCGGTTCGGCGGCGATGTCGGGGCCCGCCTCCCACGGCATGACGAAGCTCGTGGAGGGCCAGATGACGCCGATCAGCAGCGGTTTGTATTCCGGTGGCAGCGGGAGGGCGAACTGCCGCCGCTGCTCGATGAACCCGTTGACGAAGCTGCGATAACGGTCGAGGGCCTGCGCGAACACGTTGTTCCAGCCGTGCGAGAACAGGAAGACGTCGCTCGCCCCGGCGAGCCGGTCCTTGATCTCCTGCTCGGCGACGGGGCTGCGCAGCGCGCCGTCGCGGTCGTAGCGAAGGAGGTAGAGATCCGCCGTCGAGCCCCCTTCGAGCGGAAACTGTTGAAAAGGACCAGACATCGTCCGGCTCCATGTCCGTGCGACAACGGCGCGTCCGTACGAGTGCGGAGCGCTCTTGCTTCCATGCTTCCCCTCCCCCCGAGCCCCGGCAAGCGGGGACGGACCGGGTCGGGACCGGTCGTCCGGGGGCGCGGGGTTGTGCGGTTCGGCCGGGCCGCGGGGGCTGTTTTGGGTGGGGTCAGCCGGTGTTGTGGGTCAGAAGGCCTGTGGCTTGTGGCGGTGTGTTGCCGGTTGGGAAGGTTGTGTAGTAGTCGTACTTGAGTTTGTTGCCCGGGACCTTGCTCAGTACGACCCAGCCGCCGCGCGCGCAGCGTTGCTTCGGGTTGCGGACGATGTCCTCGCGCAGGACGATCCGGTCGGCGCGGATGGCGGCGCGGTCCTCGGTCTCCAGGGTCAGGGTTCCGGAGCAGTTGCCGGGGTAGTCCGACTCGCCGACGACGGTTTTGGCCCTGCCCACGTGGAGCCGCAGGCCGACGGCGAACGTGGCGGTACCGACGGCGCTGCCGCGCCAACTCGCGGCGAAGTCGGCCGGCAGTTGGCGGGTGGTCGGCTGCGCGGTCGGGCGCGGGCTCGTGCTCCTGCTCGGCCCGGAGCCGGTGGGCAGCGGAGCGTCCGGCGGCCTCGTGGCCGACCCGGCGCTCGCACGCGCGCTCGCGCTCGCGCCGCCGTCCGGGGAATCGATCGTGATGGTGGTTCCGGGGTCGGCCTCCAGCAGCACTCGCCCCGGCGAGAACTCCTGGACCACCCTGCCCTCCAGCGTCACCCGGAGCCCCTTCGCGGCGGTGACGCGGTAGACGTCCTCCTTGACCCGACCGTCCTCGCGATGCCGGATCACCACGACGAGTTCGCTCCCGGCGGTCGCCACCTTCCTCGAGTAGTCGACGCCACCGTCGACGCCGAACGTGCCCGCCGGGGTGACCCAGCGCGCCCCGAGCGACACCGAGATCTTCCCGCGCGTCGAGATGGAGAACTTGATCGGACCGATGGCGTAGCCGAGCACCGGATCGTCGAGACCCACCTTCCGCTCGCCGTCCTCGTCGAATCCCAGGTAGCCGCACGAGGTGGCGCCGAACAACGCCATCACCGTGCACACCGTGACCAGTCCCGCCCGTGTCCCGACCCGCCGCACCCGCATCGCGTTCCTCCCCCGAGAACACCCGCCGTGGAGTCGAGTATGCGCCCGAAATCGGCCGAACACGGGGAAACCGTCTCGATGGGGACACGCGGGTGTCGCCCGGCGGGAAATCCGCCGGGCGACACCGTTCATTCAGGCGCTTCGGGCCGGTCTCAGCAGGCGCCGAGGTCCTGCCAGACGCCCCACTGGCCGGTGGTGCCGGGCGTCTCGCCGGTCGTCCACCACTTGGCCTTCCAGGTGTGGCCCTGGTACGAGACCTGCTGCCCGCCGGTGTAGACCGTGCCGGACGCCCACGGCGGGGCCGTGCACTGGTGGCCGTTGCCGCCGGTGATGGTCAGCGTGTAGGTCGCCGAGTGGCTGACGGACGTGCCGACGCCGGTCACCGTCAGGGTGTACGTACCCGAGACGGCCGCCGACGTCGTGGTGATGGCCAGCGTCGAACTGCCGCCCGCCGTCACCGATGTCGGGCTGAGCGAGGCCGAGACGCCGGCGGGGGCGCCGCTGACGGTGAGGTTCACCGTCTGCGCCGAACCCGCCGTGACCGAGGTGTTCACCGTGCTGGTGGTCGAGTTGCCCGCGGCGACCGTTCCGGAGGCGGGCGTCGTCTGTACCGCGAAGTCGTTGGTCGGGGTCGTCGTGCCGCTGGTGAACGGCGCGAAGACGTGGCTGAAGTCCCACTGGTTGCCCGGGATTCCGGAGCAACTGTCGGAGGAGGCGCCGCAGTTGCCGCGATCCCGCTGGAGCGCCCAGAAGGAGAGCGTGTTGATGCCCTTCGACACCGCCCAGTTGTACACCTGGTTGGCGTTGGCCAGGGTGAATGTCTCGGCCGCGCCGAAGTCGTCGATGCCGGGCATCTCGGTGACGCCGATCATGCCCCAGAGCTGCGTGGGGGTCTTGCCCGGGTAGAGCTGCGCGAGGGTGTTGTACAGGCCCTGCGCGGCCGTCTCGGTGTCGTTGGCCATGTTGTGCGTGGCGTTGTCGTAGTAGTCGAACGTCATCAGGTTGACCACGTCGACCCGCGTGCCGTTGCTCACCGCGTTGCGCAGCAGCGCCACGCTGTTCTCGGCGAGGCCGTGGGTGGTGGTGGGCAGCGTGTAGGAGATCTCGACCTTGCGCCCGTTGGCCGCGGCCCAGTCCTGGACCAGCTTGATCGCCTTGTTGCGGCGGTCGATGCCGGCCGTCTTGTCGAGCGCGTCGACCTCGATGTCCATGTCGAGGCGGGAGATGTCGTAGGTCGTGATGACCTTCTTGTACACCTCGGCGATCTGGTTGACGTCCGTGCAGCTGTCCGCGATCTCGGTGTTCGTGGTGTCCGCGGTGTAGCCGCCGAAGGAGGGGATCACGTCCCCGCCCCGGCCCTGGATCGTCTTGATGTCGGCGCCGAACGTGGACTGGGCGATCGGCATGCCGCTGTCGCCGTTCCAGTACGCCGTGCACGAGCCCGAGGTGGCGGTCTGCAGGAACGCCATGGTCAGGTGCTTCGCGCCCGATTGGGCGGACAGCGCGGCCGGACTGTCCCCGGTCCACGCCTCGAAGTAGGGGGCAAAGACGTGTGCGGGCAGGGGAGTCGCGGCCTGGGCGGGGCCGGCTCCGAAGGCGGTGAGGCTCACCGCCGCGGCGGCGGTGACGGTGGCGGCGACGGCCGCTCGTAACGTACGGAGGAGTCGCATGTGCGTGCGTCCAGACTGTGAGAGGGGACGGACCGCCGTCGCTTCGCGTGGCTCTCGGCGGCATCGGTATGAGATAGCTCACGCGGTATCGAAGTCAATGGTCTGGACCAAAAATGGACTAGACCATTTTTGCGAGCCGCGACGCTCCGCCCCTGGCCGGACCCGTTTCGGGACCGCCGACCACTCGCGCGGGCAATGTTCGCCAACCCTCCCGTCGGCGGCGCGGGCGCCTTCGCCGACGCCTCGCCGGCACCTCGCCGGGCACACCTCGCCGGGCCCGACGGCCGGGCTCGGGCGACCATGGCGACCCCCGGCCCTCCCGTGGTCACCTTTGGGTTCCTCGGGTACCGAAAAGTGCGTTCTTCCAGGTCAGGGTTCACTCTCCTATGGTTCCCGAGTAACCATCGGAGACCAATACGGAGGCAGCGCCATGGCCATCACCCTCACCGACCCCGCCGGCCTGCCGGAGATCGACGTGTACCGGCAGGTGTCGGTCGGCACCGGGTCGAAGCTGGTCTTCCTCGCCGGGCAGGTGGCCTGGGACGCCGACGGGGTCACGGTCGGGGAGGGTGACCTCGCCGCCCAGGTCGAGCAGTGCTACCGCAACGTCGCCACCGCCTTGGCCGGTGTCGGGGCGACTTTCGACGACGTCGCGAAGTTGACCGTGCACGTGGTCGACTGGACGCCCGAGAAGATGCCGCGACTCCTCGACGGCATCGCCCGCGCCGCCGCCGCGCTCGGTGTCACGCCGGCGGCTCCGGCCACCCTTCTGGGCGTCGCCGCCCTGGACATTCCCGCCCATCTGGTCGAGGTCGAGGCCGTCGCGATCCTGGACTGAACCGCCTCCCCGGACCCGTTGTCCACCGATCGGTGGACAACGGGTTCCGTCGGTCGAGGCTGTCGAGCCAACCGGCCCGACGAACAGGATTCGGACATGACGAAACTTCCTGTTCGAGTGGCCGGGTGGAGTGCTCGGCGTCCCTGGTGGGCGATCGCCGGCTGGGTGCTGTTTGTCGCGTTGTGCCTCGGAGCCGGCATCGCCGCCGGCACGAACACCGCCACCAGCGAGGACTATCGGGTGGGCGAGGCCGGTCGCGGGGAAGCGCTGGCCGCCCAGGGCGGCCTGGAGCAGCGCCCGATGGAGCGGGTACTGATCACCGCGAAGGCCGGCGCGGAGCGGGTGGGCCCGGAGGCGGACGCCGCGGCCGGCGAGATCGCGGACCGCATGCGGAAACTGCCCGAGGTGGCATCGGTCGGCGCGCCGGTGCGCGCGGCCGACGGCAGCGCCGTCCGCGTCGACGTCACCATGAAGGGCGAGGAACAGGACGGCAAGAAGCACGTCGACCCGCTCTTGGCGCAGACCGCGAAGGTGCGGGCGGAACATCCGAGGTTGCGGATCGAGGAGAGCGGCGGCCCCTCGATCAGCAAGGACGTCCAGGGCCAACGCGGCGACGACCTCGCCAAGACCGAGATGATCGCATTGCCGATCACCCTGATCACGCTGTTCACCGTGTTCCGCTCGGCGGCGATGGCCGCCGTGCCGCTGGTGCTCGCGCTGTCCGCGATCGTGGCGGCCGTCGGCCTGTCGATGCTCGCGTCGCACGTCTTCCCGGACGCCGGGGTCGGCACCAACGTCATCCTGTTGATCGGCCTGGCCGTCGGCGTCGACTACGCGCTCTTCTACCTGAAGCGCGAACGCGAGGAACGGGCCCGCTCGGGCGGGCGACTCGACTCCCGAGCCCTGGTCGAACTGGCCGCCGCCACCTCCGGACACGCCGTCGTGGTCTCCGGGCTCGCGGTCGCGGCCTCCAGCGCGACGCTGTTCCTGGCCGACGACGTGATCTTCTCCTCCATCGCCATCGGCGCGATCGTGGTCACCGTGGTCGCGGTGCTCGGCTCGCTGACCGCGCTGCCCGCACTCCTTGTCAAGCTCGGGGATCGGGCCGAACGCCGCGCCGCGGCCAAGGCCGAACGCGCGGCCCGCCGGGGCAGGCCGGTCGCCGCGAAGCCCGCGCGCAGTGGCGCCGGCCGGCTCACCTCGGCCATCCTGCGGGTCACCGCCGCCCGCCCGGCCGCCACGCTCGCCGTCGCCGTGTTCGCCATGCTGTCCCTGGCCGCCCCGCTCGCGAACCTGAAACTGACCGACATCGGCCGCGAGACCTACTCCCGGGACCTGCCCGCCATGGACACCTGGCACCGGCAGAACGAGGCGTTCCCGGAGCTGAAGTCGATGCACCAGGTCGTGGTCCGCGCCGACGCCGGCCGGGCCGACGAGGTGGCCGGCGCGCTGCGCGAGCTGGAGGTACGGGCCAAGACCGACCCGGCGCTCGCCGGCATCGCCGAACTGCGCACCTCGCCCGACCACCGGATCACCATGCTGGAACTGCGCGTACCGCACTTCGTCAGCACCGACACGGCGCAGGACTCGCTCGATCGGGTCCGCGACGACTACGTACCGGCCACGATCGGCCGACTGCGCGGGGTCGACGTGGCGGTCACCGGCGACGTGGCCCGCTACGCGGACTATCCCGAGCACCAGAAGACCAAGCTGCCGATGATCGTCACGACACTGCTCCTGGTGACCTTCGTGATCACCGTGATCGCGTTCGGCTCGGTGGTGCTCGGCCTGCTCGGCATGCTGCTCAACCTGCTGTCGGCCGGCGCCGCGCTCGGGCTGCTCGTCCTGGTCTTCCAGGGAAGCTGGGCCGAGGCGCTGCTCGACTTCGACTCGACCGGCTCGATCGGCTCCCGCGTGCCGCTGTTCCTGTTCGTGATCCTGTTCGGACTGTCCATGGACTACCAGGTGTTCGTGATCAGTCGCATCCGCGAGGCCGTGCAGCGCGGCGTGTCGACCCGGCAGGCCGTACTCGACGGGATCGGCAGCTCGGCGGGCGTGGTCACCAGCGCCGCATTCGTCATGGTCACCGTGTTCGCGAGTTTCATCGGCCTGCACCTGATCGAGATGAAGGAGTTCGGCTTCAGTCTCGCGGTGGCCGTGCTCCTGGACGCGTTCGTGATCCGGATCATGATCCTGCCCGCCGCCATGCTCCTGCTGGGCGAACGCAGCTGGTGGCCGGCGATCGGGCTGCGCCGGGGCCGGCGCCGCACCCCCGCCACCGAGGTTCGACCGGCTCGAAACGTAGGCTGAGCGCCATGTCCGAACGGCCCCGGTCCACCGAGCATTTCCCGATGTGGACGCTGCACCGCTGGTACATCCTGTTCTGGGTGCTGCTCGGGCTCTGCCCGATGGCCCTGGCCGGAGCGGGCGATCTTGGGGCGAGGCGGCTGTGGGCGATCGGGCTGCCGATCCTGCTCGGCCTGTGCTACCTGGTGGTACGGGTGTTCCCGGGGAATCGGGTGCTGCGGCCGAGCGCCTTCCCGGCGGTGCTGATCGTCGGCCTGGCCGCGCTGGCCTACGTGCGCGACGGCGGCGCGTCGTTGTATGTGGCGAGTCTTCCGCACTTCTGGTTCGCCGCCCGCGCCCCCTATCCCGCCATCATGCGCAGCGGCGTCGCCGCCGCCGGCACCGTGCTCGGCGGCGTCGCCTCGCAGGGCTGGAGCCCGGACCTGCTCACCGGCAACACCACGGCGACCCTGATCGCGTACGCGGTGAGCGTGCCGGTCGGCCTGTCGGTACATCGCTACATCGAGCAGAACGGGGCTCGCGTGCGGGCCCTGGACAGCGAACTCGCCGGTGCCCGGGAGCGGTTGGCCGACGCCGATCTGCGCAGGGGTGCCGCGGAGGAGCGGGAGCGGTTGGCCCGGGAGATCCACGACACCCTCGCCCAGGGGTTCGCGTCCATCGTGGTCCTCGCGGAGGCCGCGCGCTCGGGCCTGGCGAACGATCCCGACACGAGCGCGCGGCAGTTGTCGTCGATCGAGCGCACCGCCCGGGAGAACCTGGCCGAGGCCCGGGTACTGGTCGGCGCGGCCCCGCAGAGCGGCCTGGTCACCGGGTCGCCGGCCCGGGTGCTGCGCCGGACCCTGGACCGTTTCGCCCAGGACACGGGGATCACGGTCGACGCCGAACTGCCCGACGTCGAGTGTGACCAGCGCACCCGGATCGCGCTGCTGCGCTGCACGCAGGAGTCGCTGGCCAACATCCGCAAACACGCGGACGCCGGCACGGTGGGCGTGGTGCTCACCCGGGTCGCCGACGGTGTGGAACTGGAGATCACCGACGACGGGCGGGGGTTCGTGGTGGACGAGGCCCGAGGCTTCGGCCTGGACGGGATGCGCCGGCGACTGGCCGAGCTGGGCGGCGAGTTGACCGTCACCAGCTCGGTCGGGGACGGTACCCGGATCCTGGCGATGATTCCCGTCGACGGCGCGGCCGGGGCGGATGTGGCGGATGTGCACGACTACCGGCGGGAGAGCGCGAGATGAGCAGCGACACGAGCGGGGACACGCTGCGTGTCGTCGTGGTCGACGACCACTCGGTGATGCGGGCGGGGGTGGTCGCGCTGCTGGCCGCGGACCCCACGATCGAGATCGTCGGGGAGGCGGGCGACGGGTTGGCCGCCGTCGAGTTGGTCGAGCGGCTCGAACCGGATGTGGCGCTGCTCGACCTGCGTATGCCGGTCCTGGGCGGGGTGGCCGCCACCGCCCGCATCGTGGGACTGCGCACGCGGACCCGGGTGTTGATCCTGACCACCTACGACACCGACGCCGAGATCGAGAGCGCGGTCGAGGCCGGCGCCATCGGCTACCTGCTCAAGGACGCCACCCGCGAACAACTCGTCGACGCCATCCGCTCGGCGGCCCGGGGTCAGACCGTACTGGCGCCCAGGGTCGCGGAGCGCCTGGTCGCCCGGATGCGCCGACCCGCCCCGGTGGTGCTCACCTCCCGCGAGATCCAGGTCCTGAACGCGGTGGCGGACGGGCTGTCCAACGCGGACATCGGCGCCCGACTGGTGATCGCGGAGGCCACGGTCAAGACCCACCTGCTCCGCATCTTCGCCAAACTCGACGTCCGCGACCGCACCCATGCGGTGGTCACCGCGATCGAGACGGGGTTGCTTCCTCGGGGTGAGGGGGCTGACGGAAACACGGCGCACGGGTGAGGCCACGAGTGGGATGATCGCGGACACCCGGGCCGGGGGCCGGTCGGGTGAGGCGCGGCGCGGGCGGCGGGTGTCGTCGGGGCGGCACGTGGCGAGGGGACGCGAGTGGGGGACGGCGTGAGCGGGCCGACGGGCGACGATCCGGCGTGGATCGGGCCGTACCGGATCGAGCGGCGGCTCGGCCAGGGCGGCATGGGCCGGGTGTATCTCGGGCGGTCGGCGTCGGGGCGGGCCGTGGCGGTCAAGGTGGTGCGGCCGGACCTGGCCGAGCACGCGGACTTCCGGCGGCGGTTCGCCCGCGAGGTGGCGGCGGCCCGCGCGGTGAGCGGGGCGTTCACGGCAGCGGTGGTCGACGCGGCGCCGGACGCGCCGAGCCCGTGGCTGGCCACGGTGTACGTCGACGGCATGGCGCTGTCCGACGCGGTGGCGAGGTACGGGCCGTGGCCGGAGGGGCCGTTGCGAGCGCTGGGGGCCGGGCTGGCCGAGGCGCTGGCGGCGATCCACGCGGTGGGCGTGATCCACCGCGACCTGAAGCCGTCCAACGTCATGCTGGCCGCCGACGGGCCCAAGGTGATCGACTTCGGCATCTCGCGGGCGGTCGAGGCGAGCGTGCTCACCCACACGGGCAGCACGGTCGGTTCACCGGGGTTCATGTCGCCCGAGCAGTGCGCCGACCGTGAGGTGGGCGAGCCTTCGGACGTGTTCTCGCTCGGCGCGGTACTGGCGTTCGCGGCGCGTGGGAGCGGGCCGTTCGGGCACGGGTCGGTGCCGGCGCTGCTCTATCGCGTCGTGCACGACGCCCCCGATCTCGACGGCGTGCCCGCCGTGTTGTCGCCGCTGGTGTCGGCGTGCCTGGACAAGTCGCCGACGGCGCGCCCGACGGCCGCCGAGGTGCTGGCCGAGCTGGCGATCGACGCGGGCGTGGCCGGAGCGGGCGCGGGATGGTGGTTGCCGCCGGCGGTGGCCGAGGCGATCACGGGCGGGGGCCGGGAGGAGGCGGCGGCGCCGGCCGTCGCTGTGCCCGTGGAAGAGGGCGCGCCGGGGGCCTTGGCTGTCACCGAGCCGGTGGAAGAGGGCGCGCCGGGGGCCTTGGCTGTCACCGTGCCCATGGACGAGGGTGTGCCGCAGGCGTCGGTCGGTACCGTGCCCGTGCCGGCGGGTGTGGGCGAGGAGGGTGGGGTGCCGCCGGTGCCGCCGCCGCCTCGTGCGTACCCCGTGCCTCCCGTGCCTGCTCGGCCGCCTCGTCCCGATGGGTTTCCGGGGTTCCTGCCACCGCCGCCGGAGAAGCCGGCCCGGGCGCGGCGTCGGGCGTTCCTGGCCGCCGGCTCGGTGGTCGCGGTGTCGGCGATCACCGTCGCGGTCGTCCTGGCCACGCGCGACGACGACGCCGGCAACCGGTCCGCGGGTACCCCCACGTCGACGGCGGGCGCGACGCGCACCGCCACGACGGGGCCGTCCACTCGCCCACCCGCGTCCGTCCCGCCCACCTCCGTCCCGCCCGGCGGGGGGCAGCCGTCGTCCACGTCCTCGTCCGGCACGACCACCCCACCGCGCACCGAACCCGACATCCGCGCCCTCGACGTCAGCAAGGGCGCCGGCGGGCTGGTGACCCGCGTACTCGAACCCGGTTCGGGCCCGGAGGTCCGAGCCGGGCAAGAGCTCACGGTCGACTACGTGGGCGTGTACCAGAGCGACCGCACGGTGTTCGACTCCTCGTGGGCCCGCGGCGAGCACGCCGTCTTCGGCATCGGCACGGGACAGCTGATTCCGGGCTGGGACGAGGGCCTGGTCGGCCAACGTGTCGGCAGCCGGGTGCAGTTGGTGATCCCACCCGACAAGGCGTACGGCGCGACCCCACCCGGCACGATGCGCCCGAACGCCACCCTCGTCTTCGTGATCGACCTCATCGCGGCACGCTGACGCCGCCGCCCCACGTGCCGGCGGTAGCGTGAGGGCGGAACCCTTACGTCGATGTGAGGGTCGACGGAGTCGTCGTGGGGTGGATCGAATGAAGATCGGGGAGTTGTCCCGGCTGACCGGGGTCAGTGTGCGGGCGTTGCGCTACTCCGAGGAAGAGGGGCTGATCCGGCCCGCACGCGGCGGCAACGGCTACCGCGAATACTGCGCCGGAGCGGACGAGGTGGTTCGGCAGATTCGCGGGCTGATCGACTGTGGGCCGCCCACCCGGATCATCCGCGACATCCTGCCCTACCTCGACGGCCCCGCCGACCTGCTGCCGCAGATCCCGTGTGCGCGGATGCTCGATCAGGTCGCGGCGGAGCGGGAACAACTCGACCGCCGTATCCGGTGCCTCACCCGCAACCGCAACGCCATCGACGCCTACCTGAGCGCCGCTCGCACGGCGGCTCGTACGGACCGGGAGCACACGGACGCCGTGCGCGCTTGACCCTCACGCAAACGTAAGGGTTTTACCGTCCGGGCATGACTTCGACAACGGATTCCCTCCCGGCGGCGGACACCGTGCCGGGCACGCCGCGATGGCCGCTCGGCGGGCTGCTCGTACTGTCCGGCGCCGCCTCTTCGTGACCATCCTCACCGAGGCCCTGCCGGCCGGTGTACTGCCGGCCATGAGCGCCGATCTGCACGTGAGCGAGGCCCGCGCCGGGCTGCTGGTCACCGTCTACGCGCCGGCCGCCGCCCTGACCGCGATACCGATGACGGCCCGGACGTTGATCGTGCCGCGGCGCACCCTGCTGGTGGCGCTGCTCCTGGGCTTCGCCGGCACCAACGCCGTGACGGCGGTGTCCGGCGAGTTCGCCCTGACGCTCGGCGCCCGCGTGGTCTCGGGAGTGTTCGCCGGACTGCTGTGGGCCATGGTGCCCGCGTACGCCGCACGACTGGCCCCGGAGCGCAGCGGCAAGGCGATCGCCACCGCGCTGGCGGGCATGACCGTCGGGCTCTCGCTCGGTACCCCGGCCGGCACCGCGCTCGGCGGCCTGATCGGCTGGCGCTGGACCTTCGCCCTGCTCACCCTGGCCGCCATGGCCCTGCTCGGCGCGGCACTGCGGTGGTTGCCGCAACTGCCGGGTGAGCGGGCGCGGCGCGGCGGAGGGCTGACGGCCACGATCAGGACACCCGGGATCGCCGCGATCAACACCGCCTCGATGGCGATCGTCCTCGGCTTCTACGTGCTCTACACCTACATCGCACCCTTCCTGGAGCGGGCGGATCCGAACGGCACCGGCACCGTGCTCTTCGTCTTCGTCTTCGGCCTCGGCTCGATGGTCGGCGTCTGGTTCGCCGGCCTCACCGCCGACCGCCGACTGCGCGCCGCGACCCTCACCCTGCTGACCCTGGCCACGCTGTGCCAGGCGGCGTTCGGGTTGTTCGCGGACATCACCGCGGCCGTCCTGACCACCGCCCTCGCCCGCCGTACCGGCTTCCCACCGACGCGACGAGCGGCCGACCCGGCCGAACCAGCCGACCACTCATAGCGCCCGCGTTGCCCGGACGACCAACGGGCCCGGTCGTCCGGGCAATTCGAGGGAGCCACCGATCGCCCACGCGGAACGGGCCGGGCAGAAAAAAGAATCGGTGACCCGGAGGGCATCGAGAATGGCCTCGTACGGGGGCTGAGCGGACCCGCACGCGTGCTCGGGCGGGGGTTCGCGAGGGTCGGGGCGGCCCCCTCCGGGGAGGCGTGCAGTCGGCCCCTCGCGCGGCCGGCATACCGGCTCTGACCTGGTGTTTTCCCGAAATTTGCCTAGGCTGGGGGTCCTGTCGCAAGTTGTCGAAGGGGACATCGTGAGCAACGACGCCGGCACGTACGACGCGATCCATATCCGGCTGCTCCACGGGGCGGAGGCGATTCGGGCGCGGCCCGGGATGTACATCGGCTCGACCGGTGAACGCGGCCTGAATCACATGGTGTGCGAGGTCGTCGACCGGGCGGTGAACGAGATACTGGCCGGCGCCGGCGCCGGCGGCTCCGTCGACATCACGCTCCTGCCCGACGGCGTCGTGTGCGTCGCCGACGACGGGCCGGGAGTGCCCGACCTGGAAGGCCTGTTGACCCGGATGTCGGTCGGGGCGCGGCCCATCGGCCGTCGCGACGTGGCGCTCCTGTACGGTGCGGAGCTGTCCATCGTCAATGCCCTGTCGAGCCGGCTGACGGCCGAGGTGCGGCGGGACGGGGTCCGTTGGGTACAGGAGTACGCGCGTGGCGAGGCCGTCACCCCGCTCACCGAGTCGGGGGCGGCGACCGGGAGCGGGATCACCCTCACCTTCCGGCCCGATGCCGAGATCTTCACCACCACGGAGCAATCGTTCGACGACCTGGCCGAGCGCTGCCGAGAACTGGCTTTCCTGTACCGGGAGTTGCACATCTCGCTGACCGACCGTCGGGGCCCCGGCGAGCCCCGGTCGACGCGATATCGATTCCCGGGCGGGGCGGGGGACTTCGTCGCGTTTCTCGACGATTCGGCGCCGGCGGCCACCTCCACGGACATCGTCCATGTCGAGTGCGAGGCCGCGCGGATGGCGGGGACGCTGGAGGTGGCCCTGCGCTGGGGCGGCTCCACCGAGGAGTGCGTTCGCGGTTTCGCCAACAGTCGGCCCACCATCGGCGGCACACACCTGGTGGGCTTTCGCGATGGGCTGACGGCCGCGCTCACCGCGTACGCGCGCGAGCAAGGGCTGCTGACGGCGACGGACCCCGGTCTCGACATGGACCGATCGGCGTGGGCCTGACCGCGGTCGTGTCGGTGAAGCTGGACGGCCCCGAGTTCGAGGGCTCCACCGGTCAAGTGTTGGGCAATTCCTTGGTGCGCGCCTGTGTCCGCGACGCGGTTCGGGACCGCGTCGGCAGGTGGCTGGGCGAGCACCCCGAGACCGCCCTCGGGCTCGTCGAGCGCATTGCCCGGCGCTCCTTCCGGGGCTGAGACGACGCGTGGCCGCCGCCGGCGCGAACTGGGCTATCCGCCGGTCGTCCAGGGGTGGACGAGCAGGCCCAATAGCGCCATGCCGGTGACCAGATAGGCCACGTAGTCACCCACGTGGCCCGAGCGCAGGCGGTGGAGTGGGGCCGCGGCGCGGTCGAGCCGGCGCAGGCCGGTGCGGCCCCGGTCGGCGCTCCCGCCGTGGAGGCGCCGCCCCCATACCGCCGCCGCGGCCCCGCCCGCCGCGAGCACCGTGGACACCGCGCCCAGGAGCAGGCCCTCGCCGGTCCAGCCGGGTGCCGTCGCCGCCGGGGGAGCGTGCGGCGCGCCCTGTACCGAGGCGAGGTAGCCGGGCCGATCGGTGAACACCTCGGCCGCGCGGCCGACCACGTCGGGGAAACCGGGCCATGTCCCCACGGCCAGGGTGCCCAGGAGCAGGATCAGCGGCGCGGCGAGCATCGTCGCGGGAGTGCGCGGCAGCAGCCGGCCCGTGTCGGGGTCGCTGTCGTCGCCGGCGGTGCGGTCCGCCTCCTTCCGGTCGCTCGGGCGTGGGCCGGCCCCCGCGAAGACGCGCAGCCCGGCGCGGAGCACGGCCGCGCCGGTCACCGCCGACACCAGGACGAACAGCGCCGGGGCCCAGAGTGCGCCCGACTCGCCGGCCGCGGTCTCGGCGAGCGCCTTGCCCAGCCCCACCTCAGCGCGCCGTGCACCGCCCGGGACTCCTCCACCCGATAGCCGGTCAGCGCGTAGGCCACCACGCTCATCAGTTCGAAGAAGACGAAGGCGTCGAACAGGTCGCCGGTCAGCGCGAATCCGCACATGCCCGCCGTGAACAGCAACATCAGCGCGTGGAAATGCGCCTCCACCTCCTCGAAGTAGCGCCAGGAGAAGGCCAACGCCGCGCCCACCACGATCGCCGCCAACGCCGCGGCGGCGGCACCCATACGATCCGCGACCAGCACGATGCCCGTGCCGTGCACGGCGTCCCACCCGCCGAGCCGGGACACGATCCGGCCGTCGCCGGCGCGCACCGCGAGGACGACGCATCCGCCCGCCACGGCCGCCACCACCGTCGCGGTGAACGTGTCCACGACCCGACGTGGCAACACCCGCCCGGCGGCCGACACCAACGCGGCGCCGATCAGCGGGACCGCCACCGCCAGTGGCGCGATCGCCCCGACCACGCGCTCAGCCGCGCAACTCGTCGGCCACGGCGGCCGGGTCCACGGTGCCCATCCGCTTGTGCAACTGCACGACCAGGGCCAGGAGCAGCGCGGTGACCGTGGCGCCGACCACGATGTCGGTGAGCACCAGCGCCTGCACCACCGGATCGACCACCCGAGAGTCGGTGGGGGCGTCGGCGAACACCGGCGCGGTGCCGCCGGCGCGATAGCCGATGGTCGGCAGCAGGACGCAGGTCGAGGACTGGGCCACCGCGAGGCTGCCCACCGCGTGCACCAGATCGCGGCTGGTCACCATGCCGTAGACGCCGATCGCGAACAACCACACGGCGACCAGGTAGGGAAACACCGAACCGGACGTCATCGGCCCTCCGCTCCGCCGTCGGCGGGCCGCACCCGCAACGTCTGATCCAGGAAACGGCCGAGCACGACCACCAGCGCGCAGCCCACCGGATACGAGGTGCGGTGCAGGCCCTCGGCGAGCAGCAGCAGGATCACCACCGTCAGGGTGTTGGCGACGGTCAGCCCGACCAGGCGACGCGGCACGCTCCCGAACGAGGTGACCACCAGACACGGCGCCAGTCCGCCCACGAGCAGCACGGCGACCGCGATCAGCCACGCGTTCATCGCGCCCGCCCGCCGGCGGTGATCACCCGCCGGGTGCGCGAACGACCCAGGGGCAGCGTGTGCACGGTGAGCACGCCCGCGTCGTCGAGGTCGACCGCGTACGCACCCGGCGTGGCGGACAGGACGAACGCGGCGGTGGCCGGCCGGACCGCCCGCGCCGGACGTACCCGCTCGAACCGGCCGCCCGACTCACGCCGCGCCGACCGCGACCACCCGCGGCAGCAGTACACACTCGCGAACCGCGTCCAGGGACCACGCCACCGGCAGCCGAAGTGCCCGAGCGGAGGCGGTTCGCGGCGCGTCGACGGCGGGGTCCGCCACCCGGTGGGCGCCGAGCCCGAACCCCGCAGGCGATCCGGATCGCCGCCGCGCGGCGCACCGTCACCGCCGTGATCGTGCCCTGCGACGTCCAGGACCTCGACTACACCGCTCCCGGGCATGCCTTCAAGATGGTGCCGTCCAGTCTCGGGACGGCCTGGTCCGCGCCGGTACCCGGCGACGAGGACCTGCGCCGCACCGCGGATCTGCTCAACGACGGGGAGAAGGTCGCCATCCTGGTCGGCCAGGGTGCGCGCGGCGCCCGGGCGGAGGTCGAGGAACTGGCCGAACTGCTCGGCGCCGGCGTGGCCAAGGCGCTGCTCGGCAAGGACGTGCTCTCCGACGAACTGCCCTACGTCACCGGCTCCATCGGCCTGCTCGGCACCCGGCCCTCGTACGAAATGATGCGCGAGTGCGACACGTTGATCTCGATCGGGTCGAACTTCCCCTATTCGCAGTTCCTGCCGGAGTACGACCGGGCCCGGGCGGTGCAGATCGACATCGACCCCTCGATGATCGGGCTGCGCTACCCGTTCGAGATCAACCTGATCGGCGACGCCCGCGAGACGCTGCGCCGACTGCTGCCGCTGGTACGGGCCAAGAAGCACGGCGCGTGGCGTTCGGGCATCGAGGCGAACGTGGCGCGGTGGTGGCAGGTGATGCAGCGGCGGGCGGCGGTGGACGCGGACCCGATCAACCCGGAATACGTGGTGCACGCGCTCGACGCGCTGCTCCCGCACGACGCGATCGTCACCGCCGACTCCGGCTCGGCGGCCAACTGGTATGCCCGGCACCTGCGGATGCGCGGCGACATGCGCGGCTCGCTCTCCGGCACCCTGGCCACCATGGGACCGGGCGTGCCGTACGCGATCGGCGCCAAGTTCGCCCACCCGGAGCGACCGGCGATCGCCCTGGTCGGCGACGGCGCGATGCAGATGAACGGCATGGCCGAACTGATCACCGCGGGCAAGTATCGCCGCGAATGGAGCGACCCGCGCCTGGTCGTCGCCGTCCTGAACAACCAGGACCTGAACCAGGTCACGTGGGAGATGCGGGCGATGGAGGGCGCGCAGCAGTTTGAGGAGTCGCAACATTTGCCCTGCGGCACGGACGGTTCGAGCGCATCCTCGCGCTGCTCACCGCGGCGGGCTCCCTGGTGACGGCGGCGGAGATCTATCCCGAACACGATCGCGCGGGCTTCGGCAACCGCATGATGCGATTTCGACGATCGGTCCCACGCCCGCGGCCTCCAACAGTGGTCGGCCCACCACGCGGGCCCGCTGTGCGGCACGGCGGCCCTCGCCCTGGCCGCGGCGGTGATCGTGCGCCGCCGCACCGGCTGACCCGAGGACCCGCGGTCGCGGCGCCGGGCCGCATGCTCGTGGACAGGCCGGGTACGGGCCGTGTTGTCCGATCTTCACTCGGTGAGACAGGAGGGGCGCCATGCCCAGGGGATCGAGTCCCAAGCGGGAACGACAGTACGAGCACATCAAGGACAGTGCGAAGAAGCGTGGTGAATCCACCAAGCGCGCCGAGGAGATCGCGGCCCGCACGGTGAACAAGGAACGTGCCCAGGCGGGCGAGTCCAAGACCGCGAGCCGCACGTCGCTGAAAGACATGCCCGCCAGTCGTCGAGGCGGCAAACACTCGCACTCCGGGTCCACCGGCCCCACCTACGACCAGCTCTACGCGGACGCCAAACGCCGCAATATCAAAGGCCGTTCCTCGATGAACAAGAAGCAGCTCCAGCAGGCGCTCGGCAACTGAGCGCCGCCCGGCCGCGTCTTCGCGCCAACGCGAAACCGCCCCCGAACGACGAGTGTCGGCGGGGGCGGTTTCGCGTTGCGACGGTCGGCTACCGGCTACCGGCAGCCGTTCACCGGCCGAGGATCGTTTCGATCTGGCCGAGGAAGTCCTTGATGTCGCCCGGGTTGCGCGAGGTGATCATGACGAAGCCGCCCGTGTCGTCGCGGACCACCGACTCGTCGAGCCAGCGACCGCCCGCGTTGCGGATGTCCGTCGCGACCGAGGGATACGAGGTCAGCGTGCGGTCTCGGACGACGTCGGCCTCGACCAGCAACCACGGGCCGTGGCAGATGGCGGCCACGGGGCGGCCGGACGTGGTGAACGAGCGCACGATCGCAAGCGCCGTGTCGTTCAGCCGCAGCGAGTCGGCGTTGAGCGTGCCGCCGGGTACGAGCAGCAGATCGTAGCCGGCGGGGTCCACGTCGGTGAGGGCGAGCGTGGGTTCCACGGTCACGCCCGGGTCCTTGTCACTCACGAGCGTGCGGATCGGCTCCGCCGAGGGCGCCGCGATGGCCACCTCCGCGCCGGACTCGCGCAGTTCCCGAACGGGGACGACCAGTTCGTCCTGCTCGACCCCGTAGTTGGTGACGATCGCCAGGACGCGCCGGTCGGTCAGGTCGTTTTCGGTCATGGTGCCGGGCCTTTCGATTGACGGTTCACGGTGCACGGTCACGGCGCCGATTCGTCATCGGCGGCCGTGTGGTGCGCTGCCCCGTGCTCACATCCGGTCGGGCAGGCGCACGATCGAGCGGAAGAAGTCGTCGACTCCGCGGACGCTCGCCACGAAGTCGTCCAGGTTCACGGGTTTGGTCACGTAGGCGTTGGCGTGCAGGTCGTAGCTGCGCAGGATGTCCTCCTCGGCAGACGAGGAGGCGAGTACCACCACGGGTATCCGGCGCAGGTCGGTATCGGCCTTCAGGTGTTCGAGCACCTCGCGGCCGCCCAACCGGGGCAACTGGAGATCCAGCAGGATCAGGTCCGGCCGGGGCGCGTCCTCGTAGCCCGCGCGTCGGTACAGGAAGTCCAGGGCCGCGACACCGTCGCCCACCACGCGCAGGGAACTGGGGACGCTGTCCGCGAATGCCTCCCGCGTCAGCAGCACGTCCCCGGGATCGTCCTCGACCAGCAAGACCTCGATCGCCACCCCACGCTCGTTCACTTCCGAAGTCTGGCCCGAGACCGGTCCCGTCAAACCGGGCGGTACCCCACCATCAGCCCCGGCCGTCCTGGCCCGGGTCGGCGGGGCGGGAGCCGAGATTGCCGAAGCCGGGCTGCTCGTGCGGGCCGCGCCGGTGGCCGTCGCGAGGAACCTCGGAGGGTTCCCGCCTGCCGATGTCGTCGCGTGTCGCGGGGCCGCTCGCAACCCCGCCGTGCGGCGGCGGGGGCGGCGGGTGGCGCCTGCGGCGGACACCGGCCACGACCGGGATGATGAGCAGTACGGCGAGCAGGAGCACGGCGGCGATGCCCACCGCGGCAAGGGGCGTCACGTTTGTCATGGCGCACGGCTACCCCGACTTCGTGTCGGCACCGGGCGCTACGGTGATTTTTTCGTGGCCTGCGCCACGGCGCGGACGGCGGACCCGGATCGACGGGAATTCGCCCCGACCGGAAATACCCGCCGGCGCGAATCCGTGCCGTGCTTCACGGGGCTCGTGGGAATACCGATATCCATGGGAGAGCCGGGAAAGGCGGGTGCGCCGGTGCGGATGTTCGGAATTCGAACGCAACGCACCTCGCCCCGCCTTCCGGAGGCCGCGCCGTCGGGGCGCGTATTTCGGATTACCAGCGATACCAGCGCCCTCGGCTCCCGCCGGTGCCGGTCGAGCGGAACAGGAAGCCCAGCAGCCAGATGACCAGGACGGCTACGGCGACCCACCACAGCACCTTGAGCGCGAATCCGGCGCCGAAGAGGATCAGGGCCAGAAGCAGTACGAGAAGAAGGGGAATCATGGTTTGCACCTCCGCTCCGTGCGTGCCCCCGTCTTCGGCGCCCATTCCTGAGGGAGGTCAGGTTTTACCGACGATTTTCGGCGGTCCTCGGTGAAGCCCGGTGTTCGCCGACGTTCCGCGGTGATCCCCGCGGATTTCCGCGCGGCGGGTCGGCGCGAAGTTTGGGCGGCCGTGTGTTCCCCTGGAAATGTCCCTGTGTCATCGGGCCGGCGGACAGCGTGATACGGCGACGCCCCGGATGGCGCCCCGTGTACTGGGCCTCGTTCCCGCCGGTTCCGTGCCGCCGGGCGTCGCCCGCCCGCTCCCCTTCCCGGGGTGTGGGCGGGCCATGAGGTGGAAGGGATCAAAGGGTGGCCCCGCCCCGGGCCGTGCTCGACGTTCACCCACGCCTGCTCAACCGCGCCTTCGCCACCCTGCGGGCGGGCATGCTCGGGCCGACGGGCGCGGGCGCGGGCGCGGCGGCGGCGTGTGCCGTCGGGGCGAAGGGCTGCGCGAGCCGCTACGCGCGCCGGCTGCTCCTACGGTCGGCCACGACACGGGAGTTCGGAGACGACCTGGACGACGTCGTCCGCGCGTTCCTCCGGCCAACCCCATGTGCGGAGTCTGCCGCGCACTTCGGCGCGGACCCGCGCCGGCGTGCCGGGAGTGTTCGGCAGGATCCGGAAGCGGATCCGGACCGGGGTGGAAGAGGGTGTGCGGGGAAGGGTGTTCATGCGCGGGACTCCAGCCGATCCTGACGGATCTCGGTGCGTTGCCGGCGGCGAGTGCCGTTGCCGGCGTGCGTACATCTGTCGCGGGGGTGCGGGCCCGAACCACGACAGGCGCGCCCGATGTGCACTTCCGTCGTGCACCTCCGGGTCGGACGTGCGGCGACGGCGTCGCGGCACGTTTGTCGACGTGCGTCCGACGTCCTCGGATCCGATGGTTCCAACCCACCTCTGCCCGGCCACCCCGACCGCACACCCGGCATCGCGCACCTCACGAGCCACACCTCGCACTCCACCCAACGGGTGGGCCGCGTCGACGAGTTGGTAACCGCGCGGTATCCCGGCCGGGGTGGGGCGGGCTCGCCGTGTCGATGGGACCGGGGACCGGTGGCATGAGGGGTCCACCCCGGGGGTAGCCGGGGTGAATGCGAATCCAAGGGACGTGCGAGGCGCGCGGGGCGGCGGCATGGGCGTGAGCGACGGGTCGCCGGGCGGGCACACGGATCGGGTGGGCCGATGGTTCGCCGAGTTCGCGGCAGGTCCGGGAGCGAACCTCGCCCTGCCCGGGGCCGGCGCGACCGACGCGCGGTGGCGGGTGTTGGTCGCGACGGCCGAGCGGGACCTGGCGCTGGGGCGGCTGGCGGAGGGGCATACGGACGCTCTCGCGATCATCGCCGAGGTGGCACCGGACGCCGAACCCGTGCCGGAGGGGTCACGCTGGGGCGTGTGGGCCGCGGAGCCGCCGGGGAGCAGGCTGGTCGCGACGGCTCGGGACGGGGGGTGGGTGCTGGACGGGGTCCGGCGCTACTGCTCGGGCGCGCTGATGTGTACACACGCTCTGGTCACCGCGGACACGGGGGAGGGGTCGAGGCTGTTCCGGATCGACCTCGACCATGTCGGCTACCGGCCCAGGCCGGACTCGTGGCCAGCGGTGGGCATGGCGGCCAGCCAGACGCTGGACGTCGAATTGGCGGCGGTGCCGGCCCGGCCGCTCGGCGCGGTGGGCGCCTACCTGGATCGGCCCGGGTTCCACCACGGCGGCGCCGGCGTCGCGGCCTGCTGGTTCGGTGGCGCCCGTGCGGTGGCCCGCCCGTTGACGGCCGCCGCGCGGGCCGGGCGGTTGGACGCACACGGCCTGGCGCAGCTGGGTGCGGTCGATCTTGCCCTGCATACGGCGGAGCGGGCGCTGTACGCCGCCGCGGCGGAGATCGACGCGGATCCGGCGGACCGGGCCGGCACCGCCGAGGTGCGTGCGTTGCGGCTGCGCGCCCTGGTCGAACGCACCTGTACGGAGGTGTTGGAGCGGGTGGGGCGAGCGCTGGGCGCCGGCCCGCTGTGCCACGACGGTGAGCACGCCCGGGCGGTCGCCGATCTCACCGTCTACATCCGCCAACACCACGCCGAACGGGACCTGGCGCGGCTCGGCACGCTCGTGGCGCAGGCGTCGGCGGCGTCGGCGCCGCTTGGGCGGGCCGAGCGGACCGGGCGCACCGGTGGCGAGCGAGCGAAGGCGACCGTCCGATGAGTTCGGAGCCGACGGTCGGCCGCGATCTCGGTGCGCGGCCCGGACGCCTCGTCGACGCGACGTGTGAACCCGTGAACGCGATCCAGGCGCCGGGCACGCCCGAGCGGGATTGGATCCGGTGGCGCGGGCTGGACGGGTTGCCCCGGATCGCGCCGGCCACGGCCGGCGGACTCGTGGTGGTCGCGGCACATCCCGACGACGAGGTCCTGGGCGTGGGCGGCCTGGTGGCGAGCACATCGGCGGCCGGCGAGCGGGTTCGGGTGGTCGTGCTCACCGATGGCGAGGCCTCGCACCCGGACGGCCCGATTCCCCCGGCCGAGTTGGCGGCGCGTCGGGTCGGGGAGAGTACGCGCGCGCTCGCGGTGCTCTCGGCGGGTGGGCCGGCCGTCGAGATCGTGCGGCTGGGTCTGCCCGACACCGGGGTCGCCGCACACGAGGCCGCGGCCCGGGCGGCGCTGGTCGAGCTGCTGGCCGGGTACGCGCTGTGCGCCGCGCCGTGGTCCGGTGATCTGCACGCCGACCACGAGGCGGCCGGCCGGATCGCCGCGGCGGCGTGTGCGGCGGCCGGGACACCGCTGGTCGAGTATCCGGTCTGGATGTGGCACTGGGCCGGTCCCGAGGATCCGCGTGTGCCGTGGGCGCGGGCCGTGCGGATCGACCTCACCGACGACGGTGCGCGGCGCAAGCGGCGGGCGATCGCCTGCTTCGTGAGCCAGATCGCGCCGCCGGCGCCGGGCACGGATGACCGGGTGATTTTGCCTCCGGAGGAACTCGCGCATTTCGAAAGGGACTTCGAGGTGCTGTTCCGGTGAGCCGGATTCCTCCCACGTCGCGCCGGTTCGAGGAGATGTACGCGGACTCCGCGGACCCCTGGCAGTTGGGCGAACGCGCCTACGACCGGCGCAAGTACGCACTCACCCTGGCCGCGCTGCCCCGGGAGCGCTACCGCAGCGCGTTCGAACCGGCGTGCTCGGTCGGGGTGTTGACGGCCGAGCTGGCCCGGCGCTGTGATCGGCTGCTGGCCTGCGACCTGGCGTCGGTCGCGGTGCGCGAGGCGCGCGCGCGTACCCGCGAACTGCCCGGCGTCACCGTCGAGTGTCGGCGTCTGCCCGAGCAGTGGCCGACGCGGGCCGACGCTCCGGGCGCGGTCCCCTTCGATCTCGTGGTGCTCTCCGAGTTCCTCTACTACTTCGAACCGGCGCGCCTGGCCGATGTGTTGGCCCGGGTCCGCGCCGATCTGGCCCCCGGCGGCACGCTCGTCGCGGTGCACTGGCGGCCTGCGGCCGAGGAGCACGTGCTCTCCGCCGAGCGGGTACATGCCGCCGTGCGTGCGTTGCCCGGCCTGGTCCGGGTGGTGGAGCACCGTGAGCCCGACTTCCTGTTGGATGTGCTGATCCGTGCCGACGCCCCCGCCGACACGCTGTCCCCGGCGGCCCGCGAGGGGCTGCGGTGAGCGCCGGGGGTACGGGCCGGCGGATGCGTGGCGTGATCGTGGTGGTGCCGGCCCGGGACGAGGAGGGCGAACTCCCCGGCTGCCTGGCCGCGTTGCACGCCGCCCGCAGTCGCCTGGCGATGCGCGGGGTGGCGACGAACATCGTGGTGACCGCCGACCGATGCCTGGACCGCACCGCCGCGATCGCCCGGACGCTGGGGGCCGACGTGGTCGAGTGCGATGCGGGTGCTGCGGGCGCGGCCCGCGCGGCCGGCTTCGCCGAGGCACTGGGCCGGAGCCGACTCGACCCGGCGGACGTGTGGTTGGTGACCACCGACGCGGACAGCCGGGTGCCCACGAACTGGCTCACCCGGCAGTTGTCCTGGGCCGCCCGGGGCTGGGACGCGGTGGCCGGGACCGTGCGGGTGGCCGATTGGAGCGCACACCCGCCGGGCAGCGCGGCGGCGTTCACCGCCCGGTACGACTCCTGGGCCGGCCGTTCGCCGCATGTGCACGGCGCCAACCTCGGCTGCTCCGCCGACGCGTACCTGGAGGTCGGCGGATTCCCGCCGCTGGTGGTCGGCGAGGATCGCGCCCTGGTCGACGCGTTGGAGGCGGCCGGTCGCCGAGTGCTGCGCACGTCCGCCCTTCGCGTGCTCACCTCGGCCCGCCTGGACTGCCGAGCACCGGGCGGCTTCGGCCACGACCTGCGCGAACAGGTACTCACCCTCGAAGCGGGCCCGGCAACCCGCCCCCGCTCGCTGCCGGGCCCGGGCCGGTGAGCGCCGCGTCGCAGGCCGGGTCGGCCGCATCGTGGTGCTCCCGGCCGGTTCGCGGATACCGTCCTCGTTGCCCGCCGTCGCCGCACGCCCGCGTGAGGACACCCATGACCGACGACATCCCCGACCTCGACGCGACCGACCTCGCCGGCCGCATCCGGCGGCGCGAGGTGTCCAGCCGCGAGGTCGTGCAGGCGCACCTGGACCGCATCGCGGCGGTCGATCCCGCGATCAACGCCATCGTCACCCTCGACCCGGAAGGCGCCCTCGCCGCCGCGGGCGCGGCCGACGCGGCGCTCGCGCGGGGCGAGGCCGTCGGCCCGCTGCACGGACTGCCGATCGCGTTCAAGGACACCCACCACACCAGGGGCATGCGCACCACGTACGGCTCCCCGTTGCACGCCGACTACGTCCCGGACTTCGACGACCCCCTGGTGGCCCGCATCCTGGCGGCCGGCGCGATCCGGATCGGGAAGACCAACGTGCCCGAATTCGCCGCCGGCTCGCACACGTTCAACCCCGTCTTCGGCACCACCCACAACCCCTGGGCGCACACCCGCTCGGCGGGCGGCAGCAGCGGTGGCGCGGCGGCGGCCCTGGCGGCGGGCATGCAGCCGATCGCCGACGGCAGCGACATGGGCGGCTCGTTGCGCAACCCCGCGTCGTTTTGCAACGTCGTCGGGCTGCGCCCCACGCCGGGCCGGGTGCCGAAGGCGCCCTCGGGCAACAGTTGGGAGCGGCTGTCCGTGGCCGGTCCGATGGGTCGCACCGTCGCCGACACCGCGCTGTTGCTCTCGGCGATGGCCGGGCCCGATCGGCACGACCCGATCGCATTGGAGACGCCCGGCTCGGCGTTCGCGGCGCCCCTCGACCTCGACCCGCGCGGCCTGCGGGTGGCCTGGGCGCCCGACCTCGGCGGCAGCGTACCGGTGGATCCGGAGGTGCTCGCCGTTTTGGAGCCCGCCGTCGCGGTGTTCGCCGACCTCGGCTGTCGGGTCGAGCGGGACAGTCCCGACTTCCGCGACGCCGACGAGATCTTCCGCACGCTGCGCGCCCACGAGTTCAACGTGGGGCTGGGCGAGGTGCTCGAATCCTCGCGCGCCGCGCTCAAGCCGAGCCTGGTGTGGAACATCGAGGAGGGCCGCCGACTCGGCGTGGCCGACCTCGCGCGCGCGACGATCGCGCACAGCCGGCTGTACGCGGACGGCATCGACTTCTTCGAACGCTACGACGTCCTGCTGGCCCCGGTCAGCCAGGTCGTGCCGTTCGACGCCGAGCTGGAATACCCGCGCTCGGTCGCGGGCGTCGCCCAGCACACCTACCTCGACTGGATGCGCTCGGCGTACTTCGTCACCCTGCTGGGCGCGCCGGCCCTGTCCGTGCCGGCCGGGTTCACGCCCGACGGCCTGCCCGTGGGCCTCCAGATCGTCACCGTGCCGCGCTCGGACCTGGCGGCCCTGCGGATCGGCGCCGCCTTCGAGGCCGCGACCCGCTACGGGCGTCGGCGTCCGGCTCTGGGCTGAACCCGCCCGCGGCGTCTGCGAGCGGGTGGGGCGGGCACCGCTTCACGCTTCCACGGCCGTGCCGGCGAGGTGGCGGGCGACCTCGGCCGGGGCGACGAGTTGCGGATAGTGGCCGGCGCCGGCGATCTCGGTCACGGGGTGGTCGACCGGGACGACGAGTGGATCCGTCGAGCCGACGAGGATACGGACCGGGACGCGGACGCGGGTCAACAGGGCCCGGGAGTGCTCGCGCTCGGCGACGGTGGTGCGCAGGGCGCGGACCACGCGCCCCGCCGCGCCGGGGCGGCGCAGGTCGGCCGCCGCACCGGTCACCGCCGGGCCCTCCGGGACGCCGAGTGCCTCGGCCAGGCGGGCGGGAGACATCCGGCGCAACCTCGGGACGGCCGCGCCGGAGCGGGTGATGCGGGCGGCGGGAGGTTGCAGGAACGCCGGGGAGACGAGAACGAGTGCGCCGACGCGCTCCGGGTGCGCGGCGGCGAAGCGCAGCGCCGGGTCGCAGGCCGACGAGTGCGCGACCAGGACGGGGCGGGTGCGGACCGGGCGCAGCAGGTCGGCGAGCCAGGCGTCCACGCAGTGTGCGGCGGCCGAGCGGCCCAGGCCGGGGAGGTCGGCTGCCAGGAACGGTTCGGTGAGGTGGGCGGCGACGGGTGCCCACAGGTCGGCGTTCAGCGGCAGGCCGTGCAGGAGGACGTGGGCGGGGTGGTGTCGTTCGCCGATCACCCACGTGGGGCTGCCGGCGACGGTGTGGAAGCCGTACGGGCTCGCCCAGGGCGTCGCGGTGCCGAAGCGGGCGGCCACCAGGTCGTCGGTCCAGGTGCGCAGGGCATCGTCGACCGGGGGCATCGCCAGGCCGACGCGGGCGGCGAACGTGTGGGCGGAGGTGGTGGGGTAGCGGTCGGTGGACAGGAAGGACAACGTCTCGGGGTCGGCGTTGGTGAGCCGGCGCGGCAGTCGGCGCAGGAGGGCGACGGGGATGTTGCGCCGAGGGGCCGGTACGCCCGCGTGGTCGGCGATGGTGCGGACGAGTTCGGGTAGCGGGGGCGTGGTGTCGTCGAGGATCCAGTGGTGTTCGCCTGCCGGCGCTGCCGGGATCTCGGCCAGGAAACGGACGAGGTGGTCGAGGGCGACGATCGGCACGAAGGTGTCGGGGCCGCCGGGCAGCGCGGGCAGTCGGCCGTGCCACAGGTCGCGGACCAGGGTCGCGAGGCCGATGTACTGGCCCGGTCCGATGACGACGCCGGGATTGGCGATGCTCAGCGGGATGCCGGACTCGCGGGCGCGGGCGCGTATCGCGAGATCGGCCTCCAGCTTCGACGCCTCGTACGCGCCGGATCCGGTGTAGTCGGGTGTGCCGTCGGGGGCGCTGACCCGGTATCCGCTGACGTGGACCAGGCGGCGCAGCCCGGGTAGGGAGGCGGCCCATTCGAGCACGTTGAGCGCACCGGTGACGTTGACGGCGCGCGCCTCGGCCTCGTCCAGGCCGAAGGCGTAGCGCCCGGCGGTGTTGTAGACGTCGGACACCTCGGGCAGCGCGGTGAGCGGACGGGTGATGTCGGCCCGGACGACGCCGAGGCCGCCGGTGTCGACGCCTCGGGAGGCGAGCCAGGGGGTGAGGGTGTCGCTGCGCACGGCGGCGGCCACGTGTTGGCCTCGGCCCAACAACTCGGCGACGAGGGCACGGCCGATGAAGCCGGTCGCACCGAAGACGATGGCGTCCATGGGGCTCCTTGGGTGACATGGAGATCGGTAGACCGATCTACATATTTTGCGGACAGGCGTGGGCCGGAGTGGATCCGGCCCGCGTTCAGCTCAGGAGGGTCGTGATGCGGCGGGCGACCCGGTCGAGCGGGTCTCGGCTGCGGTGCGCCCTCGCCAGGAGGAGGGCGCCCTCGATGAGCGCCAGGATCGTGACGGCGAGGTCGTCGGCGTCCGGATGGTCGGCCAATCGGGCGCGCAGGATCGCCTCCCAGGAGGTGTAGACCTGCGAACAGGCTTGCTGGAGCGTGTCGTTGGTGGCGGCCGTCTCCAGTGCGACGGTGGCCACGGGGCATCCCTTGAGCCAGTCCGACGCCTCCAGGCGGTCGCCCAGCAGGCGCAGCACGGTCTCGACGACCTCGGCGGCGGACGCGCCGGATTCGGCCAACCCTCCCATCGCGTCGCCGATCGACCGACCGGCTCGGCGGACGGACTCGCCGACCATCTGGTCCTTGCCGCCGGGGAAGTGGAAGTAGAGCGACCCGCGCGGCGCGCCACTGGCCGCGATCACCTGATTGAGGCCCGCGCCGAAATAGCCGCCGGCCTCGACCAGATCGCGGGTCGCGTCCAGCAGTCGGTCACGCGTGTCGGCACCCTTCTGTCCCATGGGTGTGAGACTAGACCGGTCTACATATTTCTTCAACCGGTGTGCTGCCCGGGCCGGTCGGCGTCAGTCGGCGAGTAGTCGGAGCAGGTGGGCACGGGTGAGGGGCTGGGGGGTGGGATTGGGTGGGGTGGGGGTGGAGGTGGGGCGAGGGGTTCGGAGTTTGGCTTGGATGGTCGGGCGGGTGAGGATGTCCTGGGGAAGAGCCAGGCACGTGGCGGTTTCCAGGAGGGCGCGGAAGAGGTCGGCGTCGTGGAACGCGGCTGCGCCGAACGGGCTTGGTGCGTCGGGTGGTTCGGTGGTGCGGTCCGGGTTCATCGCGGCGGCGCGGGCGCGGTCGGCGACGAGTTGGTCCTGGTGGTACGGGCTGACGACGCGTTCGGTGGCCTCGTCCCATGCCAGGGGGAACTCGGCCGGGGAGTCGCCGTGTTCGCGGAATACGTCGCGCAGCAGTTGGGCCTGGACCAGGCCGACGCTGAGGCCGCGGGCGGCGGTGGGGTTGGTGCACGCCCACGCGTCGCCGACGGCCGCGAAGCCGGTGACGACCGGGCGCCCGTCCACCACGAACCGGCGGCGGCAGTCGAGGATTCCGGCCATCACCACGATGTCCGTGACGGGCGTACCGGCCAGCCAGTGGGCCTGGGCCGGGCAGGCCGCGACCACCCGGGTGAAGATCTCGGGATCGCGGAGCGCCTTGAGCGGCGCGTCGCCCGACGTGGTGACGACGGTGACGGACCAGGTGTCGTTGTCGCCCGGAATGGTCAGCAGGGCGAACGTGTCGTACTCGGTGTAGGGCGCGCCGCGTCGCACCGGCTGCCGCGGGCCGGTGAAGTAGCGGGTGTAGTAGGCGAATCCGCCGTCCTCGGCGTCGACGGCCGGCTCCGGTGCGCCGACGTCGGCGAGCCAACGCGCCGAGCGGGTGCGGCGGCCCGTGGCGTCGATCACCAGGTCGGCGTGGGCCTCGGCACCGTCGGCGGTGCGGACGCCGGTCACGTGGGTGGTGTCCGCGAGCACCGGTGCGCCGATGAGCAGGCCGGCGATCCTGATGCCGCGATGCACGCGGATGCCGGCGGCGACCGCGGCCGCCGCGAACACCGCCTCGACCACCGGGCGTCGGCCGGTGAGGAAGCGGAAACGGTCGTCCTCGGGCCGGGGGACGTAATCGGTGATGCTCGGCGGCAGCGGATGCAGTGCGCTGCCCTCGAAGCAGCCGGCCGCCACGAGCCGCTCGATCACATCGGGCAGTTCCTCGGCGAGTACGCCCCGAAACCTGGGCAGCAGGTTGTGCGGCTGACGAAACTGCGCCACGCCCGGACGCTGCCACACGCTCCACGCCTGCGCGGGGTCCTCGGGCGGGAGGGATGGGTCGCCCTCGTACACGGTCACCTCGTGCCCGTCGCGGGCGAGCAACAGGGCCGTGGTCAGACCCACCACGCCGGCACCGCAGATGATGACCGATGCCATCGGACCTCCCTCGTGTCGATTCGCCACGGTGGCACGCGGTATGGGGGCGACGCGACCGAATTTGGGGACGAGTGCCGTGACGGGTGGGCGATTGCCTCAGGCCGCGAGGGCGCCGGTGCGGCGGAGCAGCGGGAGGATGTGATCGGTGACCGCGGGGGCGAGGCGCAGGTGGTCGTCCCGGCCGGACGTCCAGCGCAGGTCGGCCAGTTCGGCGGCCGGTACGGGGTCGCGGTCCAGGCGGGTCTCGAAGACGGTGAGTCGCATGGGCACCCCCTCCAGGGCGGCGACGGAGTCGAAGCCGGCGAGGAAGCGTGGTGCCACGAGTTGCGCGCCCAGTTCCTCGTCCAGTTCGCGGCGCAGCGTCTGTAGCGGGTTCTCGCCGGGGTCGGGCTTGCCGCCGGGCAGGTAGAACAGGTCCGGCGCCGCCTTCTTGCTGACCACCATGAGCCGCCGCGCGTGCACGATGGCCGCCGCGACGACGATCAGCGGACCGTTCGGGTCGAGATTGGGTATGGAATCCGTCCGATCCTGGTGCGTCATGTACCGGATTCTGTCATCCGGGTCGGGCGCCGTGGGCGGTGAGGTCATACCGCGGTCGGTGCAGGCCGGGCCGAGCGCTACCGCGCAGGTTTACCCGCGATGTCCACCGTGTGCGGGAGGACAGGCGGTCCCGGGTCGGCCAGGGTTGCGCCAGGTCGGGCCCGGGTGGGGGGCACATCGAGACGGCGAAGAGCCATCGGGGGTGTTCGTGGACGGCACAGACGGCACAGGCGGCACAAACGGTAGAGGCAGCAAAGGCGGAACGAACGGGACGCACGCACCGGGGCGGGGCGGCACCCGGGGTGCGCCCCGCGCACTGGGGCGTACCCGCCGTCGCGTGCGCCGCGCGGCGATGGTGTGCGCGGTCGCGGCGGCGTTGATCGCGGCCGTGGTGGGCGTGCCGACCCGGGCGCAGGCGTTCCCGCCGCCGCCCGCACCGCCGCTGCCGGCGGCGAACTCGCACGGCATCACGCTCACCCAGTGGACGAACTCGAACCTGCTCAGCGACCGCAGAATGTACGACGCCACGATGACCACCTCGGCGATCATGCAGGCGCGCGGCGGTACGCCGTCGATCGACCCGGTCACCGTGCCGGTCAAGGTGCGCATCTGGCTGCCGGACGACTACGCGACCGATCCCGCCAAGGCGTACCCGGTGTTGTATCTGCTGCACGGCGGGTTCGGCGACTTCGAGCAGTGGTCCGAGGCGAACGCGGGCGATGTGCTGAACACGATCGACCGGCGCACTTTCAAGGGCATCGTGGTCATGCCCGAGGGCGGCAAGGCCGGTTGGTACACCGACTGGGCCGGACACACCCAGGGCAACTTCGCGCCGATGTGGGAGACCTTCCACATGCGGCAGTTGGTGCCCTGGATCGACGCGAACTTCAACACGATCGACGACCGTTCGGGACGCGCGATCGCGGGTGTGTCGATGGGCGGACTCGGCGCGCTGCGCTACGCCGCCGATCTGCGGGACCGCTTCTCGGCGGTAGGGGCCTTCTCGGGCGGCACCACGCTCGCCGACGACCGGGCGTTGAACCGGGTGGCCGACTCGATGCTCGGCTATGGCGCGGCGACCTCCTGGAATGGGCTGATCGACCCGAACTACCGTGTGTTCGGTACCCCGTTGGAGCGAACCGAAGCCGTCTACGGGCCCCAGGCGAACTGGCCGGCGATTACTCCGGTGGGCATGGCCGCGGCGGGCAAGTACGCGGACTACGCGGGCGGTTCGGGCAAGTTCGCGATGTACTCCGGTGGCGCGAACGGTCAGGGGATGCCCAGCGGGCAGGGGGAGTCGGACATCAAGACGTGGAACGACCAACTGCGCGCGGTCATCGGTACGTCGTTCACGCCGCGCTACTGCACCGGTCCCGGTGAACACGGTTGGGATTACTGGCGCAACGACCTGCGCGACTTCATCCAGTACGTGTACGGCGCCACGCCGCCCGCGCACTGCACCGAGAACGGCCGTACGGGGAACACGGGCAGCGTTCCGTGGGTCGCCAGGTAGGTCGGGCGCGCCGGCAGGAATGAGTGTGCCCGGCGCGGGCAGACGGCCGGTCACGGAGTCTGTGGGCGGCGGGCCCGAACCGGGGCCCGGAACCACAGCCGTAGCCCTGGCCGTAGCCGAAGAAGGGTCGCGTGTGATGCCTGAGTCGAAGAACGTGACGGACATGGTGGCGGTGGCGCCGGAGGTCGCCGGCGGCGCGCGACTCGCGCCGGGCGGGCCGGACCGCTCGCCGCAAACGGTGGAGCCGACGGCCGCGGGCACGCGCGGTCGCACCGCGATCGCCGACGGCGTGATCGCGAAGATCACCGGTGTGGCCGCCCGGGAGATCGAGGGTGTGTACGCCCTGGGCGGCTCGGTGGCGCGAGCGCTGGACGCGGTGCGGCAGCGGGTACCGGGCGGTCGGCCGAACGTGGCGCACGGGGTGAGCGTGGAAGTCGGCGAACGCCAGTGCGCCCTCGACCTGAACCTGGTGGTGGAGTACGGCGTCCCGATCGCCGAACTGGGTCAGGCGGTACGCGGGAACGTCATCGCCACGGTCGAGCGCATGACCGGCCTGGAAGTGGTCGAGGTGAACGTGGCCGTCGACGACATCCACCTGCCCGACGACGACCACACATCCACCCGGGTCGCCTAGCCCTGTCCGGCGGATCTTGGCGGGGCCGCGCCGCCCGGCACCGCACCTCGCCGCACCGGAGAAGAAGCCGAATGGAACCACTATCCGGCTGCTTCTTGGGCACGCCGATGCACGGCACCGGACGACGCGGCCCGATCCACCAAGATCCGCCGGACAGGACCTGGTCATCCCCGCCATCGCCGCACGAACCCCGCACGGCACACCTGGTTCTTGCCTCTCCCCACAAGGCGCCCACCCCGTGTATCCCGCCCGCCTCACACGTCGATTCACGTGACCGAAGGTCCCTGCTGGAGGGCGGTGTTCCACGCGCGGGTGGACCATGGAGGAAGTACTTGGAGCACTCCCCCACGGCCGACGCGGTACAACGCATCCACGAACGCGCGGGCCACCCGGCGGACAAGATCCACCCGGTTCCGCTCTCGGTGTAGCCGCGGAAGCGTGAACTTCCGGGCTGGGAGCGGTGGTTGGGCCCG
Source organism: Embleya sp. NPDC020630 (assembly GCF_044334985.1). Lineage (NCBI taxonomy): Bacteria > Bacillati > Actinomycetota > Actinomycetes > Kitasatosporales > Streptomycetaceae > Embleya > Embleya sp. NPDC020630. Next base: position 29,983 of record NZ_JBIRUB010000006.1, on the reverse strand, counting down.
CGCGTGGGTGAGGACGGCTTCGCCGGTTCAGCTCTTCGGGGAGGATCCGGGGGCCTGCTTGTTCCGGGTGACGACGGCGCCGAAGAGGGCGAAACCCCTGATCACGACGCGTGGTGTGCCGGGTTTGTCGAGCTTGCGGGCGACCCGTTTGTCCACGACGCCGAATAGGCCGAACCCCCGGACCTCGACCTCGATGTCGTCCGGCACCAGGATCCGGGTGCCGCCCCAGAGCGAGACGGCCCGGATCTCGGTGTCCCGGCTGCCGAAGCGGGCCTCGGACAGGTCCAGTCGGCCGCCGCCCCACATCGACCAGACGGTCAGGCGGGATGGGACGACCCACTCGCCCTTACGTTCGAAACCGCCGAAGATCCCGGATATGAAGCGACCGGAGGTCGGTGCCCGGTCCACCACGAGTGTGTCCCGGGGGCCCGGTTCGGGGAGGCCGCGGCAGGCGGCCTCCAGTTCGGCGCGGGTGCGCGCCGCGTATACCTCGTCGAGCCGGGGCCCCAGTCGGTCCACGGCGAGCCGGCCGTTCTCGACGGCGGTGCGCAGGCGTTCCTCGGCCCGGTGTCGATCGTCGTCGTCGGCGAGGACCACCTGCTTCGGGTCGGTCACAAGGTGTTCGGGGTTGTCGTGTCCGGGGTCGGCGGTCATGACGTCATCCTTCGAGGTGGGTGGCGAGGACTGCGGACAGGGCGGTGCGGAAGGCCTCGTCGTGGCCCGGGTCGTCGGGATCGCGGCCGAGGTCGGTGAGCCAGTACCGTCGGCCCATCGCGTAGCCGTACGAGCCGGACAGGGCCAGGAGGACGACCATCTCGATCCGGGCCCGATCCGGTCCCCGGGGCGGGGGAAGCACGCTGCGCACCCCCTCCTCCACGGCGTCGACCAGGTTGGAGAGGTGCGCCCCGGGGGTCTCGACGTCCCAGTCGTGCAGTTGGGACCAGGCCCACAGCCGGACGTAGCGCTCGTCCGCGACGATGTCGAACAGGACCCGCGTCATGCCGCCCGCGAAGGGCACGCCCCCGTCGGCGCGCATCCGTTCGCGGACGAGTTCGCGTTTGCGCTCGTTCTCGCGTTGCAGGACCGCCCGGACCAGGGCCCGGTAGGTGCCGAAGTAGTGCGTCACCAGTCCGTGCGTCACGCCGACCGCCTCCGCGACCCGGCGCAACCCCACACCGTCCGGGCCGTGTTGCGCGATGAGTTCGGTGGCGGCTTCCAGGATCTCTTCCCGCGCCTGCTCGGGCGTGCGCCTGCGTCGTCCGGTCATGACCCTCCTATTGGCAAGATGGATAATAGGCTGTTGACCACCTTGCCAACAAGGCCGGGCGGCAGGCGACGGGCGGCCGAATCGCGACGGGAGGACCGGCGGGGGTCGCAGGAGTCGGCCCGTGGGCGAGCCGTGTCGCATCGAGCGATTCCGATTCTCATATAAGCGATCCGTATTCTCGGAACGTTGAATTCCCGATGGAAATATCATTCCTGCATACGGGGGAATCTCGACTAACTGGTTGCATGGCTCCGGGGTGGCGACCTAGATTGATGTCGCCAACCGCCGACCGGGAAGTCGAGACGGATTCAATTGCGCACTGATTCCAGTACACGAACCGTAATCGTTTCCGGAGCGGAATTCGGCTGGGGCAGCTCGGGGAAACTCGGTGCGATCCTCGCGGCCTTGCGCGAACGCTCGGTGGTGCCGCTGCGGTTCGTCGGCCTGGCCTCCGGGCTCGGCCGGCCCGTGTTGTCCGAACACGGCATCGAACGCTGGTACGACCTGCCGGACGACACCGAGGACGTCCGCGACGCCGTCGCCGCCGTCGCCGGCGCGGAAGCGGCGGTGGCCGCGGTCGTCGTCCTGGACGGCGCCGTCGCGAAGGCGACGGAGGCGGCCGGCGTACCGACCGTGTTCGTGGACAGCCTGCCGTTCCTGTGGGGCGAGGGGGACCGGGCGGCGCTGCCCCTGGAGGCGACGGTCTACTGCGCCCAGAGATGCGTCGAACTGCCCCCCGAATGCCGGGACGTGCTGGCATCCGTGCGAGCGCTGCGCTGGGTGGGCGCCGTCGTCGGCATCCCGCCCCGCGCCGAACGGGCGGCCTCCGCCGCCGGTCTCCACCGCACCGCCCTGGTCAGTCTCGGCGGCCTGCGCGCACCTCGGCTCGCCGACTGGACCGCCTATCCGCGCATCGTCGTTCCCGCCGTCCTGGAAGCGCTCGCCGCCCACGGGGTGCACGAGGTACACCTCGCCGGCAACCTGCCGGCCGACCTCGCCGGACGCCTCGTGGACGCGTCGATCACCCCGCCGCACGTGACCACGGGCGCGCTCGCACACGGCGAGTTCCTGGATCGGCTCGCCGGCTGCGACGTGCTGCTGACCTCCCCGGGCCTGACCACCCTCCTCGAAGCCGGCCGGCAGCGCGTCCCCACCCTGTGCCTGCCGCCGCAGAACCTCAGCCAGATCTTCAACGGGCGTTTCCACAGCCGCGCGATCGGTACGCAGACCCGAATCACCTGGCCCAAGGCGGTGTTCGCCGAAGAGGAGGCGCTGTCGCTGCGCACTCGCGGCGAGGACCACGCCCTGGAGCGCATCTACGCCGGAATCGCCGCGGCGGCTGCGGACACGGCGGGCCGCGGCACGGCCGTCGTGCTGCGCGACGCCATCCTGACCGCGCTGCGCGGCGCCGCCGCCGCCGGGGCCGGCGACTGGGGCGCGCTGACCGCGACCGTCGGTGTCGACGGCGCCGCGGACGTGGCCGACGCCCTGCTCGCGCTCCTGCCGGGCGTACCCCGCGCCGCCTGACCACCACACACCCTCATCCGTCGTCCCATCCCGCCATACCCATGCCCGCCCCGCCTCCGACCGGCCCGAAGGGGTCCCCTGTGCGTGAGCGTCATCGTTATCTGTTCGTCCGGATCCTGGAAGCCTGCAACGCCGACTGCTTCATGTGCGACTTCGCATTGTCGCGCGACACATTCCGCTTTTCGCGGGAAGACTTCGCCGATCTGCTGCCGAAAGCCCGCGCGGCCGGCGTGGCCTATGTACGTTTCACCGGCGGCGAACCCCTCATGCACCCGGATGTGGTGGACCTGGTGCGCTCCGGCGCAGCGGCCGGTATGAAGATGTCCCTGATCACCAACGGCTCGATGTTGCCCAAAATGGCCGAGCGGCTGGCCGAGGCGGGCCTGGCCCAGGTGATCGTCAGCCTCGACGGGGCGTCCGCCGCGACCCACGACGTCTACCGCCGCTCGCCCGGCATGTTCGACAACGGCCTGGCCGGACTGCGCGCCGCCGCCGACCTCGGCGTCCTGCCCCGGGTCAACACCGTGGTCGGACCGCACAACTACCACGAAATGCCGCTGCTCCAGGAGGTGTTGACGCGCGCCGGAGTGCGGCAGTGGGAGTTGTCCGCGCTGAAACTGGACCGCAGCATCACCTATCCCGACCCCGACGACGTGCGCCGCGTCTGCGACCGCGTCTACGACGCGGACCCGAACGTGCTGCTCGTACCGATGGGAAAACGCTTCTACGGTGACGAACCGGCGGAACAGGAACGCTACTTCGCCGAATCCGTCACCCCGCGTGCGTCGCTGCCGCAGTGTCACGTCGCCGACGACGTCATCTACATCGACGGCAAGTACGGGCGGATGTACGCGTGCAGCTGCATCCCGCATCGCGAAGGGGACGACGGGCCGGGCGGCGCGCCGCTGCGTGAGGCGGGTGTGATCGACCTGGACACCCCGGCCTTCCGTGCGCACGCCGACTTCTACCGCGAACGCGGGCCCCTGGTGTGCAACGGCTGCTCCACCACGGCGGCCGGCTACAGCGACGACGTCGCCCGGTTGGGGACGGTGACGGCATGGCAGTACTGACTCCCCGGGAAGAGGCCGACGCGCGACGGACGGCCGGCGCGGATCCCGGACCGGGCTCCGCGCCGGCGTCCGCCGAGTCCGCGCGGCGGATCCTCCTGGTCTCCCGCGACGAGCACCTGGACTCGCTGCTCGCCCGGCGTCGGATCGCCGCCCATCTCGGCGACCTGCGGCCGGTACGGGAGGCGCCCGACGAGCCGCCGCCGGACGTGGTGTTGGTCTGCGACGACGAGGACGCCACGGGCCGACTCCGCGCGTCGGGCGTGCCGGTCGTACACCTGACGTCGGGCCACCGGCCCCCGGGCGACCCATCCGCACGCGTCGACGGTGTGCTGCATCGGGTCCATCGGCCGGGATGGTTGCCCGCCCCCGCGCCCGGCGACGAGGCTCGACCCACCGGCCTGCTCGCGCCCGCCCGGTCGGCGCGCGGCCGGCGACGCGGCGGAACCCTGCTGCTGTTGTCGGCGTGGGGGGTGCCGGCCGCCGAGGCGGACACCCTCACCGCCGAGATGGTGCCCGCACTGGTCCGCGCGGCGCTGCGCCGGACCGGTCGATGCGACGTGGTCTGCGATACGCGGCTGAAGCCGATCCGCGCCGCGCTGGCGGGGCTCGGCCACGACCGCCGAGTACGGGTGAGCCGCGCGGTCGACGTGGACGTGGACGCGCTGCACGCCGAGGCCGAAGTCTTCCTGGCCGCACCGACGTTGGGCGCCATCAGCCTGGCCCGGGCCCGGCGGGCGCCGCTCGCGTTCCTGCCCGCCCTGGGTGAGGCCCAGCGCGATCTGAGCACGCGGGTGCGGCAGTTGGTCCCGATTCCGCTCGTCGACGATGTCGAGCACGACTCCGTATGGGAATCGTCCGACGGCACCGTGCCGTGGGACGTCCTCGACCCCGAACCGGACGATCTGCGCGGCGCGCAACGCGTCGCCCGCACACTCCGCCAACTCGCGCTCGCACCACTGTGAGCAGCCCGGCACCCGACCAGGCTTTCCGTCGGGTCTCCATCCGGCCGCACCGCCCCCGCTGAGCGCCCGCGTCACCACCACCCGGCCGGGCCCCGCCCCGCGCACCCCGACCGAACGCCTCGCGTCGCCGAAGGTCCGTCAACCCTGGAGCCGCCATGTCCGCCATCCCCCTCGACACCGACACCCAGGCCGCCGCCCCCACGATCGTGCGCCCCGATGTCCCCGACTCGGACTGGAACGACTGGCACTGGCACATGCGTCGACGCATCACCAACGTCGACAAGGCCCGGCAGTGGATCAACCTCACTCACGAGGAGGAGCAGGCGATCGCCGGGGTGGCGGGGCGATATCGCTGGAGCGTGACGCCCTACTACGCCTCGCTGATGGATCCCGACGACCCGCTCTGTCCCGTACGGCAACAGGCCGTGCCCGCCGGCGGCGAACTGGTCGAGTTCTCCGGCGCGGAGGTCGACCCCGTCGGCGACACGTTCTACCGCAAGACCAATCGTGTCGTGCACAAGTATCCGGACCGGGTGATCCTGCTGGTCACCGAGGCATGCCCGGTGTACTGCCGGCACTGCACGCGCAAGTTCCACACCACCGACGTCAACGGCACCTACTTCCGCGACGACGAGGGCGAGTCCTTCGACGAGGATCTGCGCTACATCGCCGAACACCCGGAGATCCGGGACGTGTTGCTGACCGGCGGGGACCCGCTGTCCTATCGGGACGGCAGACTCGAGGAGATCATCGCGGGACTGCGGGCGATCCCGAGCGTGGAGATCATCCGGATCGGCAGCCGATTCCCCGTGTTGTTGCCGCAGCGCATCACCGACGAACTGTGCGAGATGCTGGCCCGGTATCACCCGGTATGGGTCAACACCCACTTCAACCACCCCAAGGAGATCACCCCGGAGGCGAGCGCGGCGGTGGACCGCATGTTGCGCCACGGCATCCCGGTGGGGAACCAGACCGTGCTGCTGCGCGGGATCAACGACGACGTCGCGACCATGCGCACGCTGATGACACAACTGCTGCGCATCCGGGTCCGCCCGTACTACCTGTACCACTGCGACAACGTCACCGGCGTCTCGCACTTCATGACCTCCGTGGCCAAGGGCTGGGAGATCATGGAGGGCCTCCAGGGCCACATCACCGGCTTCGGGGTGCCGCAGTACGTGCTGACCACCCGCCTCGGCAAGATCCCCATCGCGCGGCCCTACTTCACCGTCACCCCCGACGGCCTGCGCCTGCGCAACCACAAGGGCGAGGAAATGCTCGTCGACAACGCGGTGTACCCGATCACGGAGGCGGACGCGCGATGACCCTGGACAAACGACTGGGACAACGTTTCCTGCCCTATGGCGCGAACTGGCTCGACTGGTCCGACATGACGGAACTGCGCGAGGTGATCGACCACCAGGTGTTGTTCCGCTACCAGACCGAAACCGAGAGCATGGCCTCGCGGTTGGAGCGTGTCACCTGCGAACGCCTTGGCGTGGCCCGCACGTTGGCCGTACACAACTGCACCGAGGCACTGCGGCTCGCGCTGATCGCCACCCGCCCGCGCGTCGGCGACCGGGTATACATGCCGGCCGTCACGTTCGTGGCGGTGGCCGGGGCCGTGTTGTCCTGCGGGCTGATCCCGGTCCTGGTCGACGCCGACGACTCGTTGTCGCTGGACCCCACGCTGCTGCCGTCCGACGCCGAACGGGTGATCGTGGCCCACATGGAGGGCGCGGTGGCCACGCTGCCCGAGGGGGTGCCGTACCTCATCGAGGACTGCGCCCAATCCCTCGGCGCCCGTTTCCCGGACGGCCGTTCGGTCGGGACCGCAGGCTACGCGGGGACCTTCAGCTTCCACCACAACAAGGTGCTCACCTCGGGCGAGGGCGGGTTGGTGGTCAGCAACGACGAGCAGGCGTGGGCGGCGATGCGCTGCTACCACGACCACGGCTCGGCGCGGGTACCCGGGCGCTATCCCACCTGGAACGAAGACGCCTACTACGGGGAGAACTTCGTCACGGGCGAGCAGGTCGCCGCGGTCCAGTGCCAGCAGTTCCGCCACCTCGACGAACTCCTCGAGGGGCTGGAGCGCATGTACGCCATCGCGATGCGGGACCTGCCGGACCGTGCGGACCTGGAGGTACGGCCGCGCGCGGAGGGCGACGCGAAGGTCAGCCTGCGCTTTCGCTGCCGCGACCGCGCGCTGCGCGACGCCGCCGTGACCGCGCTGACCGCCGAGGGCATCGCCAACTGGACGCTGAACAAGTACCTGTTGCCGGAGCACCCGGTACTCACCGGCCGCCGCTCGCTGTACGCCGACGGCTTCCCGTGGAACCACGCCCCCGAAGGCCCGCTCATGCTCAGCCACGACGGATTCGCGCGCACCCGCGACCGGTTGGATCGCACGCTGTGTGTACCGCTGGCACCGGAATTGCCGGAGGCGGAACAGGTCGCCGCGGTCAAGGCGATCCGGCGCGTCCTGGAGGCGGTGTGAGCGCGGGGCGGGCGCCCGCGCTGCTGATGGTGGACGATCGTGCCTCGTCGTTCACCCGCTATGCGGCGCGGGCGTTGCCCGAGAGTCTGGTCCTGCTGCGGTTCGCCGAGTTGCGTGGCGATCTGCGGGAGGACTACCTGCGCGAGACCGCGCACCTGCCCGCGTTCTGGGTTCGCGAAGGTGTGCCCTTGGCGGAGGAGGCCCGGCGCTACCGGGAGTGGGCCTGCGAACTGCCCACACCGCCCACCCGATTCTGCAACCCCTCCGAGCCGCGCCAGCACGTCGCACAGCGCTTCGCCGCCCTGGCCGGGCTGCCCCACCTAGGCGAACACCAGGTGGCCTGGGTGCGCGACAAGGCCGCGATGAAGCGGCGGTTTCGCGAACTCGGCCTGCGTACCGCCGCCTTCGGCCGCGTGCGGTCGGCGGCGGACGTGGAGCGGTTCGCCGCCGAACACGGATGGCCACTCGTGCTCAAGCCGGTGGACTCGTTCGCGTGCGTCGACACCCACCTGCTGCGCGATCGGGACGCGGTGCGCGACATCGACCTCACCACCCGCGACTTCATGGTCGAGCAGTACCTCGGCGGCACCGAATGGGAGGTGTGCGCGCTCATCCACGACGGCGAGGTGCTGAGCGCCTGGCCCAGCGCGATGCCCTACCGCCCGCTGGCCATCGTCGACGGCGCGATGAACGCCAACATCAGCGTCGGCACGGACGAGGGCCCGGCCGTGGACCTGCCCGCACTGCTCCAGCGCATCGTCACCGGCATGGGCATCGACCACGGATACGCCCACATGGAGTTCTTCGTGGTCGACGGGCAGGTCCACGCCGGCGAGATCGGGATCCGGTTGGCCGGCTGCGAGATCCCCGCCAACCACGGACACGCCTACGGATTCGACGTCTTCGCGGCCACGCTGGACGTGTACCTGGGGCGCCGCCCCCGCCTGGACTACCGCGAACGCCGGTGCGCCGGCGATCTGCTGCTGCCGCTGCCCGGATCGGGAACGGTGCGCCGGGTCACCTCGGCGGACGAACTCCTGCGCCTGCCGGGTGTGGTCGACGCGGTCGTGCGGGCCGGGGTCGGCGACACGGTGACGGCCCGCCGCGCGTCGCACAACGCCTCGGGACACGTCCACGTCGTGGGCGAGTCGATCGGGCAGGTCGAAGAGCGCATGCGGGCGGTCCTGGACGCCTTCACGATCGAGGTGGCCCCGGTCCGCGAACCCGATCCGGTGTCCGGATGACCGCCGCTCCGCGCCGGGAGGACGCCGACACCGACACCGGCCCGATCGTCGACCCGGGCCCGGTCGCCGCGGACTCGGCGCCGGCGGCGGCCTCCGGGCCCGGCGGCGGGCTGTTCGCCCGCTTCCGTGCCCTGCTCACCCGCCCGGGCGTCGCCGGCGTGGCCTGGTGGAGCGTCGTCGCCCGGCTGCCCGTCTACCTGATGTCGCTGGCCATGGTGCTGACGATCCGCGAGCAGGGCGGGAGTTACCCGCAGGCCGGGCTGATCGCCGCGCTGTATACGGTCGGCATGGCCCTCGGCAGCCCGCTGATCGCCCGCCTGCTCGACCGCGACGGCCGCCGAGGCGTGCTGATCGTGACCGGCCTCGCCTATCCGGCCACGCTCGCCGCGCTGGTGTGGGCCACCCGACCCGGCTCCTGGGCGCAGCCCGTCCTGGCCGTTGCCTCGGGCATCGCGCTGCCGCCGACGAACGCGTGCATGCGGGCGCTGTGGGCGCGCATGCCGCTCGACGACGCGCAACGGGAGACCGCCTACCTGTGGGAGGCCCTGCTCACCGAGATCCTGGTCATCGGTGCACCGCTGATGCTCGCGGCCCTGATGGTGTGCGGATCCGCCGGAACCGCGCTGACCGTGGTCGCCGTCGTCGGCGGCGCGGGCGCCCTCGGCCTGGCCTGCGTGCGCGTGCCCACGAACCCGGAGGCGGCGACCGATCCCGGCTCGGAGGGGCGCGACGGCCGCGCCGCGCCGCGCCACCCCCTGCGCGATCCGTCGATGCTCGTGCTGATGGGCGTGATGGCCGCGAGTGCCGTCCCGATCGGCCTGATGACGCTGGCCATTCCGGCCTCGGTGTCCGCGCACGGATCGAGCGACGGCACGGGAGTCGTGTACGCCTGCTGGGGGGTCGGCAGCGCACTGGGCGCGCTGTGGCTGGGACGCGCCCCGTCGCGGGTCGCGATGCACGTGCGCTTTCCCCGACTGGTGCTCGCGTACGCGATCGGAACCGGGCTGACCGTGCCCACCACCTCCCCGGTGACCCTGGGCATCGCCCTGGTCGTCGGGAGCATGCCGATGGCACTGGTGTCGGCCGGCGAGATGACCCTCGTCGGCGCCCTCGCGGACCGGCGGCTGCTGGCACAGGCGTTCACGTGGGCGTCGCTGGCAACGGTCCTGGGGGACGCGGTGGGTCAACAGGTCGGTGGTCTGCTGATGGACCCCATCGGCCCGCGCGGCGTGTTCACGGTCGCGTTCGGTGTGGCTCTGACGGGGGCGGGACTGGCGTTCGCGGGGCGCAGGTTGCTCGTCCCCGAGGCCGAGGCCCGTGCACGGTGCGCGACTTGACCGCCCGCTTCGACCGCTCCGGCCCCGCGACGGCCGTCGACCGCCCGCGAAGCCCCACTCGCCCCAGCCCGGTTCGTCCCGTGCCCGACCGGGCCAATCCCCATCACACACGAGGTCACCCGTCATGAACGCTCCCGTTGTCGCCGCAGCACCCGACCGCCCGGATCCGACGCCCGTCGGCGCGCTGTTCGCCGTGGTCGGCGTCGACCGACTGCCTCAGGCGGTGGCCGAGTTCCTGGCCGCGCCCGCGCACACCCCCGTACCCGTGGCGTGCGCGGAACGCCCGGACCTGGGGCACGCCGTCGAGCTGGCCTCGCGCCTGTACGCCGGGATCGCACTCCCCGAACCCCTCGACGTGGGCATCCTGCTCGGGGCGGAGGACCTGCCCGACGGCCTGTTCGCGCTCGCCCGCCCGCTCGCCCGCACCTGGGTGACCGAGCACGAACTCTGCGGCACCGCCGAGGCGTTCCGGCGTCGACACCCCGGGACACTGCTGCTCGTCGGCTGCTACGACCGGCTCAACCTGGACCCGATCCGCGGCCTGCTGCTGACCACCTATCGCGGCCGCGAGCCCGGCCTCACCCTGCTGAGCGGACGCGACGCGGCCTCGGTGGCCTGGAACGTGGCCAAGCAGTACACCTCGACACCGGCCGCCGGGGTCGACGCGATCGGCCTGTTCACCGACACCGACCGCCCGCCGCACCCGTCCGGGGTCCGGGTGTTCGACGACCGCGACTTCGAACGTGTCGACATCCAGGCCGAGATCCTGGGCACACGCTGGCAGCGAGTGGCGTTCCAGGGACACGGCAAGGACGACAGCGTCAACCTCGGCGAGTTCACGATCTGCGGCCTGAACGCGGCCGTCCCGGCCCGGGCCGGCCTGCTCGGGCCGCGCTGCGCGTACGGGCTGCCCTGCTACAAGCCCGAGGACAAGCTGGTACCGCTCAACCGCGTGGAGGCGGCCGAGGTGGTGCTCAGCGCCTGCAACAGCGGCCCGCTGGCCGACCTCGCGCTGTACGACCCCCGGTATCAGCTGCTGCTCAACGCCCTCGACGGACCGGCCCGCACGGTCGTCTCCGCCGTCTCCGTGCACGACTCCGACCGGCCGGAGAACGTCGCGTGGATGCGCGCGGCGCTGGCCGGCGCGGACTCCGTGGACACCCTGAACGCCGGCCTCGCCGGCTCACACCCCTATCCGGCGTTCATGCGCTTCGGGCTGCCCCGTACCCCCCGAGACGTGCCCGCGCCGACCCCTTCCGAGCACCGCCCCGACCCGCTCGTGCTCACCGTCGGACGACGCCTGACCACTCTGCTCACCTCGGAACTGCTCCCGCACAACCACGCGTTGCGCCCGAGGCTGGTCAAACTCGCGCGCAAGGTGGACCTGTGGCTCGCCCGGCCGACGCATCTTGCCGACCAGTCGCCCGAGGAGATCCGCTCCTCGCTCACGGCCGACCTCCAGTCGCTGGACCACGTGATCACCGAACAGGTCGTGGCGAACCCCGAGAACGAGATCATGAGCTACCCCGCGCACTTCGGCGACCGCAGCTCGCTCGACCCGCAGGTGCGCGAGGTGACCTGCCACTGCGGACGCCCCGCCCAGGAGTTCACCCGACGCGGACTGCTCCCGCACGTCTCGGACACGATCTGCGCGGTCTGCATGCGGTGCGGCGACGTCACCTTCCGGGTGCCCGACGCCCCGTCCCTGCTGGCCTATGCGGCGGACGAGGTGGCGCAGGGCGGGGAGTTGGAGGTGCGTGCGGTGCTCACGGCCGCCCGGCCGGGACCGGTACGACTGGGCCTGTTCGTGCCCACGTACCTGCGTGAGGACACGACCGTGGTACCGGCCGGCGTCCGGGTCCGGGCCGTGGACGACCGAGCCCAGGACGTCGCCTTCCGGGTCCGGTTCGCCGCCGAAACCGCTCCGCAGGCCTACTACTTCACGGTCTTCGCCGTGCAGGACCTCGCCGTCTCGACGGCACGCCGCCACTTCGGGGTCGTGCCGCGCCGGACCTGAGGATCCGCCCGCCCCCGAACCCCCTTTCCCTCGTCATCACAAAGGACGGATGCCATGGAAACCCGAGACAAGCCCGAGATCGAACTCGTCGAGCAGAACGGCGAGGTGACCCTGAGCATCGGTGGCGAACAGGCCATGCAGGCCTGGGAGCGCGACCTGATGTGGGCCAGTGCCGACATGTTGTGCGAATACGGCCGGGACTTCTACGAAGTCGGCCTCGGTCTCGGGCTGTCCGCGCTGCGGATCGCCGGCAACCCGGCCACCCGCAGCCACACCGTGCTCGAACTCTTCGACGAGGTCGAGGAGTTGTTCCGGCGCAAGCACCCGACGCTGCCCGACAACCTCGCCATCGAGCGCGGCGACTTCTTCCAACGCGTCTTCGAACTGCCGTCGGAGAGCATCGACGGCATGTTCTTCGACCCCGCCCTGGACATGGAGGTGTGGAAGGACGAGGCGCTGTGGGCGAGGACCATGCCCGAGGTCGTTCGAGCGCTGCGCCCCGGCGGGGTGTTCATCCCCTTCTTCAGCACCCGGCCGGAACTGCGGTGGCAATACCTGCCGCACTTCCGCAGCATCCGGGTCGAGTCGCATCCATACCAGGCGTACGAGGGCACCGAGTACACGTACGGCACCAGCGGCCAGGCGTACATCCAGTGTTTCCGCAAGACCTGACCGCGTCGTTCCGTTCCCACGATCTCATTTCGGAGGCAGCCGCATGACCATCGCCCCCTCGACCGACCGACTGTGCGGCCTCGACGTGGGTTCGCTGTTCCTGGCCGGGCCGTTCATCCAACTCCTGGACCCGGCCACCGGCGAGATGCCGGAGGACGCACGGGCGCCCTTCGACGTCCTGATCCGACACTTCGAGGCACGCGGACTCGCCGTGCACAACGCGCATCGCCGCGAGGCGTGGGGGGCCGAGCTGATGCGCCCGGACCAGTGCACCGGACTCGACCAGGACGAGATCCGCAAGGCCGACGTCTTCGTCGCGCTCCCGGGCTTCCCCGCCTCGCCGGGCACCCACATCGAGATGGGCTGGGCCAGCGCCTTCGACAAGCCCATCGTGCTGATGCTGGAGGAGGGACGGGAGTACACGTTCCTCGTCCAGGGGCTGCACACCGTGGCCACGGTGGAGTACGTGGAGTACGCGCAGGGCCGGGACATCGCGGAATACCTGCCCGAAGTCGACGCGGCGCTGCACCGGGCGGTGTCCCGGCACCGCGAGCGCACCGGCAAGGGCGTGAGCTGACCGGGGCGTTGCCGCATCGGCGGGTGGTCGGGCGCAGGCTCGGCCACCCGCCGCCGAACGTGGTTGCTCCGAACGGGACAGGGATGGGGACGGGGGCTCGATGAGGATTGCCGTGGCCGCGCTTGTCGCCTTGGCCGCGTTCGTCGCGGGAGGCTTGGCCGGCTCCGGGTCGGTGCACCCGGATGGGGCACGAGCGTTGGCGGCGTCGCGGGCGGAGTCGGTGCGCACGCCGGCGGCGCCCCGGTACACGGTCGAGTTGGCCGGTGACGCCTCGGGGAGCGGGTGGACCGGCCACGAGCGGGTGGGGTTCACCAACGTGTCGGCCGCTCCGCTCGGTGAGGTGTACCTGCGGTTGTGGGGCAACGCGCACGGTACGTGTTCCGCGCCGCCGATCGAGGTCTCCGAGGTCACCGGTGGTGTCCCGGCGGGCCTGTCGGTCGGCTGCACGGCCCTGCGGATCGTGTTGGGCAAGCCCCTGCGCCGCGGGGAGGGCGCCACGATCGGCTTCCGGCTGCGGATCCGGGTCCCGGCCGGTATCGACCGGTTCGGCCACGACGGCGACCACGCCTTCCTCGGCAACGCGCTGCCGGTGCTGGCGGTTCGGGACGGGACGGGCCGGCACCTGGACCCGTACACGAACACGGGTGAGTCCTTCTACTCGCTCGCCGCCGACTTCGACGTCACGCTCGAGCACCCGTCGAACCTGCGGGTGCCGGCCACCGGCACCTCGGTCGACCGTCCGGGCGCACCCGGGCGTACCGTCACCACCGCGACGGCCCGCGACGTGCGGGACTTCGCCTGGGCGGCGGGGCCGTTCACCGGGGTCTCCGGGGCGTCCGCGACCGGCGTCGAGATCAACGTGTATGCGGACGCCGGCGTCGATTCGGCCGACGTCCGGGCCATGTTGGACGTCGCGCGGACGGCCGTCGATGCCCATGCCGGGCGCTTCGGCGCGTACCCGTACACCGAACTGGACGTGGTCCTGGACGACGATCTGTGGTTCAGCGGCATGGAGTATCCGGGCTTCGTCCTGGACCGCGTGCGGCCCACGGCGCTCGTGCACGAACTGGCCCACCAGTGGTGGTACGGGATCGTCGGCAACGACGAGTACGGCGACCCGTGGCTCGACGAGTCTTTCGCCGAATACGCGACGGATCTCGCGCTCGGGAAGACGGGGGAGGGGTGTGGGAGCGAACTGTCCTGGGCCGCGCCGACGGAGCGGATCACCAACTCGATGCGGTACTGGGACGCGCACCCGAAGCGCTACGAGACGGTGGTCTACGACTACGGGAAGTGCGCGCTGCACGAACTGCGACGGCTGATCGGCGAACCCGCGATGGAGACCCTGCTGCGCGACTACGTCACCGCCCACCGGTACGGGATCTCCACCACCGCGGCGTTCAAGAAAGCGGCCAAGGCGGCCACTTCGCGGGACCTGACGCCGTTTTGGGCGCGGTACCGCATCGACGGTCGACGGTGAGCACGCGGGGCGCGGACCCGTAGGGGGAACCCCGGCAACGATGTTCTGGGGCGCGGGCGTTGCGGCCAGGATGGACCAGGTTCGGCGTCCTCCGCGCCGACGATTCGCGCGGACGGCGGGCCTCGCAGACTGAATCGGCGATGTCCCTCCGACCCTGGGAAGAGCCGATGCGTACCCGTACCCCGATCCTTGCCTCAGCTCTCGTGCCGACCCTGGCCGCCGGCTCCTTGGCCGCGCCCGCATTCGCCGCGGACGCGCCGGCGTCGGCGGGTGTGACGGATCCTGGGGGAGGGCAGGCGGGAAGGTCGGTGGCCTGTCCGCCGGTTGGTGTTCGAGGCGAGGGAGATGCTTGTGGAGTTCGGTCCGAGTCGGCGTGGGGTTCTCGGTGGGGTTGCCGCGGGGGTCCTTGCCGTTGTTGTTCCGGGTGCGGGGAGCGCCGTCGCGCGGGGTGTGGACGACCGGGAGGTCGTCGGGCGGCTGCGGGCGCTGGAGCGGGCGCATGCGGCACGGCTCGGGGTGTTCGCGTGTGATGCGGTTTCGGGGCGGGCCGTGGTCCATCGCGCGGATGAACTGTTCCCGATGTGTTCGTCGTTCAAGACCATCGCGGTGGCCGCCGTGCTGCGCGACCTCGATCGGGACGGGGAGTTCCTGGCCAGGCGCATCCGGTATACCGAGAAGGACGTCACCGAGGCCGGGTATGCGCCGATCACGGGGCGGCCCGAGAACCTGGCCGACGGCATGATCGTCGCGGACCTGTGCGCCGCCGCCATCGCCTACAGCGACAACGGGGCGGCGAATCTGCTGCTGCGCCGGCTCGGCGGGCCGGGCGCGGTCACCGCATTCTGTCGGTCCGTCGGGGACGCGGTGACCCGGCTCGACCGGTGGGAGCCCGCGCTGAATTCGGCGGAGCCGGGGCGGGTGACGGATACGTCGAGTCCGCGTGCGCTCGGCCGGACCTACGCGCGGCTCGCGCTGGGTGGTGCGCTCGACGCGCGGGACCGCGAGCGGTTGACCGGATGGCTGCGGGCCAACACGACCGGTGGCAAACGACTGCGGGCAGGGCTTCCGGGGGACTGGGTCGTCGCGGACAAGACCGGCACCGGTGGCTACGGCACCACCAACGACGTGGGTATCGTCCGGCCGCCGGGGCGGGGGCCGATCGTGATGGCGGTGCTGTCCACAAAGGACGACGCGGCGGCGCCGGCCGATGAACCGCTGCTCGCCGAGACCGCGACGGTCCTGGCGGAGGCATTGGGCTGACGCGTGCGCGAGCGGGTGGCCGGGGGCGGCGGGTCCCCGGTCACCACCGAGTGGTCAGGGTCGTGGCGCTCGGGAGCCGTCCGGGGGGTTGGGGCCCGTCTTCGTTGAAGAGGCCGTGGCAGTCGAGTTCGATCCCGCCCAGGCAATCGCCGCGAAGGGGGATTTGCCCTGTGTGGGTGGGTTGTTCGTGTGTGGGTCGGGTGGAGGACCGGGGTTTTTGCCGGAAACCGTTGTCGTTGCGGCGTCGCCGGGGTCTCCGGTGGGTGTTTGCGTGCTTCGATGTGGCGGGCGGCCCGCACGGGGTACGCACGAAAGGACGGAATACCGATGGCCGAAGAACTGATTGCCACGTTGAACACGACGCTCGGGCAGGTCGTCGTGCGACTGTTCCCCGAGCAGGCGCCGGAAACCGTCGCCAACTTCGTCGGACTGGCCGACGGCACTCGCCAGTGGCGTGAACCGTCGACCGGTGCGCCCGGTAAGGGAGCGCTGTACAACGGAACGATATTCCATAGGGTGATCGGCGGCTTCATGATCCAGGGCGGCGATCCCCAGGGGACGGGTATGGGCGGGCCGGGATACGAGTTCAAGGACGAGTTCCACCCCGCCCTGAAGTTCGACCGGCCGTACCTGTTGGCGATGGCCAATGCCGGACCGGGAACCAATGGCTCCCAGTTCTTCATCACCGTCGCCCCGACGTCGCACCTCACGAACCGGCACACGATCTTCGGCGAGGTGGTCGGGGGCCGGGAGGTCGTCGACGCCATCGCGAAGGCCCCGACGGGCCGGAACGACCGCCCGCTCACGGACATCGTCATCCAGTCCGTCGACATCGAGCGTCGCCAGTCCTGACCCACGCCGATCGTGGTGCCCCGCTTCCGAGATCGGAGGCACCACGATCGTGCACCGGGGTTACCGCCCTCGTATCGGCCGGACTTGCCATAACCGCAAGATTTCGTGCCGCCGTGGTGTGGGCCGGCGAGGCTGGGGTGCGTCGAACGGGCCGGTGGTTGCCGGCCCCGTTCGGTTCCCGTAGTCACCGGGTGCCGTCGGGCGGGTTTCGCGGACGGCCGGTGATTCCCCGTCCCGAGGGCAGGAAGACATGAATTTCGGACCAGGGTTGTTGCCGCGCCGCCTTCTTCGATCCGGGCGGGTGGTGGTGGCCTTCGCACTTGCGCTCCTGCTCACGGTCGGCCTCGCGGGCTGTTCGGCGTCGAGCGGGGACGATGTGCCCTCCTACGCCGCCGCGACTCGGGGTGATCGCGGCTTCGAGGGCACGTTTCGGCATGAGTTCGCCGATGTCGACGGCGTCCGTATGCACTATGTGACCGGTGGGAGCGGTACGCCGGTGGTGTTGATACACGGGTGGCCGCAGACCTGGTACGGCTGGTGGCCGATCATGCCGGAACTCGCCAAACGCCACACCGTGTACGCCGTGGACCTGCCCGGACTGGGCGACAGCACCGGATCGCCGACCGGATACGACAAGGCCACCCTGGCGCGGTACGTCCACACGCTGATCGCCGATCGGCTCGGCGTGCGTGACGCCCGCGTCGTCGGGCACGACTTCGGGGCCGCGGTGGCGTTCCAATACGCCGGGCAGTTCCCCGGCGACACCGCGCGGCTCGGCTACCTCGATCTGCCGCTGCCCGGGCCCGCGATCGACGCGCCCACGTATCGAACGCTGAGTTGGCACATCGCGTTTCACTCCCAGCGGCGGGTTCCCGAGGCGGTGGTGGGCAATGACGTCCGGGCGTACCTGGCGCTGTTCTATCCCCAAGTCGCCTTCGGAGGCTCGGCGTTCGGAGGCAGCTCGGATCGATCCCCGTTCAGCGACGCGGAGGTCGAGGAGTATGCGCGCACCTATAGCCGGCCCGGTGTCCTGTCGGGGGGCTTCGAGCTGTATCGCGCTTTGGAGAAGGACGTCCGCGACACCGTGGCGGCGGCACCGGTGCGGGTTCCGACGCTGCTGATGACCGCGCAGGGGCAACTCGACGCGATCCGGGGCACGGTGGCGCCACGGATGACGGACATTGTCCGGGCGGTGGATGTGCCGAACGCGGGGCATTGGCTGGTCGAGGAGAACCCGCGCTTCGTGGCCGAGGAGTTGTCGCGATTCCTTGATGGGTGATCGGGGCTCAGTCGGGGCGCGAGGCGGTGACGTGGTCGAGGGTGTCGCGGGCTGATCGGGCCGCGGTCGAGGCGTCTTGGGCTGCCTGGTCCGCGCGTTCCCGTTCGGCTTCGGCCTTGTCGGCCGCGGTGCCGAGGCGGGTGGCCGTGGTGCGGGCCTCTTCGAGGCGGGCGGCCAGAGCCTCGGCGTCGGCGAGGGCTTCGGTGTGGCGGGCTCGGGCTCTTTCGGCGGCCGTACGGCGTTCCCGGGCCGCGCGGGTCGCCTCTCGGGCGGATTTCTCCGCGGCCTCGACGGTGGAGCGGGCGTGGGCGAGTTCGGATTCGTATTGTTCGCGGGCGCGTTCGCGGGCGGCGCGCTCTTCGGCGGCGTGGATGCCCTCCGCGGCCTTCGCGGACTTGGCGGCCTTCGGGGCCTTGGCACCCTTGGTGGTCTTGGTGGGCTTCCCTGCCTTCCGCGCCCCGGCGGGCGGAGTGGCGCTGCCCTGCTCGGTCGTTCGGCCCGCCGGCGCGGAGGCGAAGGTGTCCTCGGGGTGCAGTGGGGTGGTGAGTCGGCCGGCGGCGAGGCGTTGTGCGGCTTCGGGGTCGGCCAGGGCCGCGTTCAGGGTGACCTGGAGGCCGCGGAGGGTGGTGTCGCCGACGGTGGGGTGGCCGTGGGCGGCGGCGAGGGCGAGGGCCTGCTGTTGGAGCGCGTCGATCACGCGGTGGCGTTGGCGGGAGAGTTCGCGCAGTTCGGGGCCGTGCAACTGCTCCTGCGCGTCGCGCATCGCGGCGCCCAGCCGCAGGAAGGCGTCGATTTCGTCGCGGTGTTCGCGGGCCAGGAGGTTCGCGAGCCAGGCCGCAAGCACGGGGCGCCGCAGGTCGCCGATCCGGCCGGCCAGGGCCCGATCCCCGGCGGCCCGGGCGGTGTGGGCGTGTGCGTCGCGGGCGGCGACGAACTCGTCGGGGGCGAGGCCGTACAGCTCGTCGACGATCGTGTCCTCGTCGACGCCGGCGTCCTGGGGAGTCGGCTTCCCGCGTGTGGCCATGACCCCATGGTGGCGTCTCGACGCCACCGCGCCCCGGTAGTCCGGGCGCGGCCGGCGTGTCGACGACGCGCGGGCGGTCGGGTTCCCCGCGCCCGCTCCGGTCAGCGGCCGGCCGCCCCCTGGGTGACGGCGTGGCGTTGGCGCTCGATCGCGGCGGCGAGGCGGGCCGTGTCCTCCAGGACGTAGTCGTCGACCATGCGGCCCCACCGCAGGGTGACCCACTGGATGCCCTCGTTCTCGTAGCGACTGCCGTCGGCCAGGGTCGCGCTGACGGCCAGCCGGACCACGACCGTCGTCTTCCACGGCCACCCCTTGGCCACCACGTCGGTCAGCCGAAGCCGCAGACCGGGCAGGAGCGTGTACAGGTCGGCGAACCAATGCTCGAACGCGTCCCGGCCGACCAGTTCCGCGGCGGGCGCGGCGTCGCCGACGAAGCGAAAACGCACCGTCGGCGCGGCCATGTCCACCGCCGCCCGGTAGTCGCCCCGGGCCATGCGGGCCCAGACCTTTCGCGTTTTCGCGCGCACGATCGTGTGGTACATGCCGGCCTCCGGCCTCGAACCAGTGACTTGTCTTCTGCAAGTCACCGTAGGCGCAGTGACTTGCCGAATACAAGGCACTAGCCTGACCTGGGTGAACAAAGACCGATTCGCGGACATGTCCTGCTCGGTGGCCCGTACCGCCGCCCTGATCGCGGATCCGTGGGCGCTGCTGGTCCTGCGTGACCTGTTCCTGGGGTTGGCGCGTTTCGACGAACTGCGTCGCGATCTCGACATCGCCACGAACGTCCTGGCCGATCGCCTGGACCGCCTACAGGCCGCCGGACTCGTGGTCCGGGAGCCCTACCAACAGCGCCCCGTGCGCCACGAGTACCACCTCACGGACGCGGGCCGTGACCTCTACGGCGTCGTCCTGAGCCTCCTGGCCTGGGGCGACCGGCACCTGGCCGTGGACGGGGTCCCGATGCGGCTGGTGCACAAGACCTGCGGACGGCCGTGCACACCCACGGTCACGTGCGATCACTGCGGCGAAAGGCTCGTCGACGAGGCGGTCGAGGTGCTTCCCGGCCCGGGCGGGCGCGACGCACCCGGCACCACGGTCATCGCGCGGAAGCTCTTCGGGGCGCGGGAGCACGCCGCCGACGCGGGCGAGACCGACGTACCCGAAGCCGTCACGAGGCCCTGACGCGCACGCGTCGGCCCGTCCGCCCGAGCGAATTTCGGTTGCGGCGCGGTCGGCGCGCCGGGTGGAGTGGCGCCATGGACGGTGTCACGGCACGCACGCGAGCAGGGTCGGAAGCAACCCGTGGCGGCGCGGTACGACCGGCTCCGTGGCACAGGACGGCGATACTCGCGGCGCTGATGCTCGCCGCCTTCACCTTCAACACGGCGGAGAACCTGCCGGTGGGCCTCCTGGAGCTGATCGCCGACGGGCTGCACGTGTCGGTGCCGGCGGTCGGCCTCCTGGTCACCGGCTACGGCCTGACCGTGGCCGTGGCCTCGGTGCCGCTCGCGCACGTCGTCAGGGCGGTGCCCCGGCGGCACGTGCTCACGGGTGTGCTGGCCGCGCTCGTCGTGTCCAGTCTGGTCGCGGCGTCGGCGGCCTCGTACGGGCTGCTGCTCGGGGCGCGATTGTCGACCGCGCTCGCCCAGGCGCTGTTCTGGGCGGTGATGGCGCCGGTCGCGGTGGGTCTGTTCGCGGTCGAGGTGCGCGGGCGGGTGCTCGGGGCGTTGTCCGTCGCCGGGTCGCTCGCCCTCGTACTCGGTGTTCCCGCCGGAACCTGGCTGGGTCGGCACAGCGGCTGGCAGGTACCGGTGGCCGTGCCGGCGGGTCTGGGGCTCGCCTCCCTGGTGACGATCGCCGTACTGCTGCCGACCTCGCGGCCGGAGGAGGAGCAGGCCGCCTACGGAACCGCTCCCGACGCCCGCCGGTTCGCGATCGTGCTCGCGGCCGGGACCCTGTCCGCCTGCGGGGCGTTCGCTGGATTCACCTACATCGTGAAGTTCCTGGGCGAGGTGAGCGGGTTCGCGCCGAGCACGGTCGGCATGCTCCTGGTGGTGTTCGGGGTCGCGTGTCTGGTCGGGGTGGGCATCACCGGGGCACTGCTCGACCGTTTTCCGTATGCCGCGCTCGCCTCGGCGATGGGCACGCAGGCGGTGGGCCTGCTCGGGCTGTACGCCTTCGGTGCCCATCCGGTGGCGGCGGTGGTGTCCCTGGTGCTGATGGGTGGTGCGCTCGGACCGGTGTTCATGGCGGCGCAAAACGCGATGTTGTTGTGCGCCCCGGGGCGTACCGACATCGCACTCGCGGCGAACTCCGGTGCCTACAACGCCGGTATCGCGGCCGGCGCCGCGCTCGGCGGCCTGATCCTGCCGTTCGCCGGCGTGCGCGGCACGTTCCTCGCGGGTGGGCTGGTGACGATCGGGGCGTGCGCGGTGCTCGGCGGCGGATGGGCGTGCCGGCGGCGGCTCAGTGCCGCCCGTGGGCGGAGTCCGAGGCGCCGCCGAACAGGCGGGCCAGGGCGCGGAACGGCAACGTGACAACGGTCGCGATGGCGCTCCCGATCTTGCCCAGGACGTCACCGATGGCTCTGAACATGCCTGCCTCCCGCCGACGCTCGCACGACGACACAGCAGCGGTCATATCGTGCGAATGCCATGAAACGATGTTTGCCTTATGGTCCATGGCTGCCCCGTGAGGCAGACGGGAAACGGCACCGGCGCACGCCCGATTCGGTCACCGTACGGAAGCGGTCGGGCACTCGGCGACAGCGCCGCCGCGTCGGTGGCCCGTGTTGCCGGCTCAGGCGCCGATTGCCTGCGTATGTGGTCCGGTGAACAGAGCCGAGGCCAGTTGCGCGCGGTCGTTGACGCCGACCTTGCGGTACATACGCGTCAGATGTTGTTCGACCGTACTGACCGTGATGTAGAGGAGTTTGGCGATCTCGCTGTTCGTGTGGCCGAGCGCCACCAGGTCGGCGACGCGCTGCTCCGCGTCGGTGAGCAGCGCCGATGGGGCCTTGGACTCGGCGTCGGGACGGTCCCGGTCGGCGGGAAGCAGCCTGCTCAGTGGCTCCGCCCGGCACGTGTCCGCGATGATTCTGGCCTGGGAGCCGATCACCCGGGCCCGCCGGGTCTCGCCGACCGCGTTGTACATGTCGGTGAGGTCGGCCAGCGCGCGGGCCAACTCGTAGCGGTCTCCGCTCTCCTGCAACGCGTCGACGGCCTGGCGCAACAGGGCCGGCCGCCGGTGCGGTTCGTGGGTCGCCGCCAACAGGCGCAACGTCGCGCCGCGAGTGCGCGGCGAACCACCGTGCTCGCTGCGGCTCGCCTCCTCCTCCAAGACGGCCCGGGCCCGGTCCCGCTCGCCCATTCGCAACCACGCCTCGCCGGCGTCGTTGCGCCACGCGATCAGCCCCGGCACGTCCATGCCCCAGCGGACCATCAACTCGCCACAGCCCCGGAAATCCGCCAGCGCACCCTCCCAGTCCCCGACGGCCATGCCGTACCGACCCCGCGCGTGCAGGTAGTGCAGGCCGGGGCGGCTGTGGAGCATACGCTCCGGGACCGGCAGGTACAGCAGTTCGGCCGCCTCGTCCCGACGACCCATCGAGGTGAGCGCGTTCAACAGGCAGGACAGCGGCGCGCCGACCGCCGCGCCCCACGCGCCGATCGGGACCAGGTCGAACGCCGTGGTCGCGTGCAGCGCGGCCCCGGGAAGGTCGCCGAGACGGACGCAGATCTCCGCGCGCACCGCGTGCAGCCGGGCCTGGCTGCCCGATTCGCCCCGCTGCAGCGCGGCGGCGATCAGTTCGTCGCAGTACGGCAGCGCCGACGCGGGACGCTCGGCGTAGGTCAGCGCGAGCAGCGCGCACTCGACGGTGTCCAGATCGGTGCCGTGCAGCCGGACACCGTGCAAAATCCTTTCGGCGGTATGCACCGCGCCGTCGCTGAAACCCCTGGTCAGCACCGAGTCGAGCACCGCTGCGGCGTCGTGGTGACGCCGACTTTCGGTCGTGCCGGGCAGGCCGGCCGACGCCGTGTCGAACTCCTCGACCTCGGGCAGCAGTTCGAGCAGTGGAGGATACGCGCAACGGATCCACATCCGGGCGGCGCGCAACTCCGGCGCCGCCTCGGGGGTTGACACCCGACCCGATGCGGCCAGGCTCCGTACCACCTCGCCGGCTGCCTCGAAGTGCCCAGCCCACACCAACGCCCGGACCACGGCCAGGATTTCACCACTGTCCGGACCGTTGTCCGGGCCGCCCGTCGGGCCACCGGTACCTACCGCCCGAAGCAGAGCCGGAATCCGTCGATCCGGAATCCCGGGTTCCATCCGCCGCTCCACCCGGAGCAGCGCCACCGTGGTCCGGGCCAGTTCGCCCCCGTCCTCGCTCAACGCACAGGCCAGACGCAGACAGTCGACGGCCCGGGCACCTTGGCCCTCGGCCAGCGCGGACGACGCGGCGTCGTCCAGTACGCGCACCGCCCAGGGCGCCCGCACTCCACGGCCCGCGAGCAGATGCTCGGCCACCACGGTCGCGTCCGCGCCGTCCGCGTACGTCAGTTCCGCCGCGCCCCGGTGCAGCGCGGCCGTGCCTTCGGGGCCCAGGTCCGCCAGGACCGCCGCTGCCGCCACCGGATGCCGGAACCGGCCCCGTTCCAGCACACCCGAGGCGTCGAGCACGCTCAGACACCGCGCCACCGCATCCGCCGCCAGACCCAGGAGCCGGCCGATCGACTCCGGACCGGCCAGGACGGCCAGCGCCTGCGCCACCGCCGCCGTGGGCGTCGGGCTCCGGTGCAGGCACGAGAGCATCGCTCGCGAGTATCCCGGCGACGACGCGTGTTCGCCGCGCCGGAAATCGTCGAGGATTCCGTCGAGCAGCAGCGGGTTGCCTCCGCTCAACCGCTGCGCTCGAACCGCGACCTGCTCCGCCCGGTCCGCGCCGAGCCCGGCCGCCGTCGCCGCGACCCGCACCTGATCCGGGTCGAGCGGTGCCAGGCGCACACCGCGCACGTGCGGCAGCCGCAACAACTGCTCGACGAAGTCGGCACTTTGCTCGTTCGTCCCGTCGGCATGACCGAACACCGCCACCAGCGGGGCGGTGTGCATACGGCGGGCCAGATAGGCCAGACACGCGAGCGAGGCCGGATCGGCATGATGGATGTCGTCGACCACGACGGCGAGGGGACGTGGCCCGGCCGGACCGAGCAGGACCGCACACAACGACTCCACGATCTCGACGTCCACCGCGGACAACCTGCCCGACGCCCCGTGCGGCGAGGCCGCCAGATGCGCCCGGGCGATCGCGAGCAGTCGGTCCACGCCCGTGCCGTCCGGGACGGACGGCGTTGCCTCGCCCAGCAGTTGGGCCACCACGCCGAGCACGACGCCGGCCTCCGCCTCGGACCCCACGGCCGACCGGACCAGGCCGCCGGCCGCTCGTACCGAATGGCTGAACGTGGCCAGCAGTGTGGTCTTGCCCATGGCCACGGAGCCGCCGACGACGGCGATCGCGCTTTTTCCCGCGAGCGCGTCGTCGAGGAGTTCGGCCAGTGCGGCGCTCGCTTGCGAACGATCCCGCGCGTTCATGTGCCGCTCGCGTCGTACCGGACGCCGGCCGGTTCCGGGCGATGGGGTAGTCGCCGGGGTGGCGCTCCCGCGAACGGGGGCGGCGTGCACTCGGTGGACATGCTCGGCTGACGGTGATGGCGCTCGATGGTCTCCATGTACCTTCCTTCGCACCAGTGATGGGGACACGAAAACGTCGACGGGTGCCACGCGGTGGCACCGACGTCCCGGTCCGACCGTGCGACCGGCCGCGGACTCCCGCATCGGGATCCGCCGGCTCGCAAAACGGTTGGCATCGGTCACGTTAACAGGGAACTCGGGGCCGTTGGAGAATCCCCGACGCAAGCCTGACGGCGGCCCGAAAACCGTTCCAGTGCGCGTTCGTTGCCCGGCGGGGCGGGCGTCGGGGTGTGCAGGGGTTGGAAACAGGGGTGTTGCCGGCCACGGGAGCGATCAAAGACTTGGTCGACCGTGAGACCGCCTTTCCGGCGGGAGCCGGCGTGCCCGACCGGGTCGGTCGCCGGACCCCGATCGCGGACCACCTCGGCCGAGAACCGAAAGGCTTGACATGGTACGTGCGGACCGCCCGGGCAACGACCCGTCCGCGAACCGGGACTCCGGTCCGCGCCGGCACGAGCCGATCGCCGTCGTCGGCATGGCGTGCCGGCTGCCCGGCGTGCACGGTCCGGCGGACCTGTGGCGGCTGCTGCGCGCGGGCGGGGACACCATCGGACCGCCGCCCGCGGACCGTCCGGGCCTCGGCGGGGTGTCGGGTCGCGGATCCTTCCTCGCCTCGATCGACGGCTTCGACCCGGCCTTCTTCGGCATCTCCGAGCGCGAGGCCGCCACGATGGACCCCCATCAGCGGCTGATGCTCGAACTGGGCTGGGAGGCACTGGAGGACGCGGGCATCGTCGCCGACACCCTGGCCGGCACCCGCACCGGCGTGTTCGTCGCCGCCGGTTCCGACGACTACGCGCTGCTGCTCGGGGCCGAGGATCCGACCCCGGCCACCGCGCATGCCGTCACGGGTCAGCACCGCAGCATGGTCGCCAACCGGGTCTCCTACTTCCTGCGCGTCGGCGGCCCCAGTCTGACCGTGGACACCGGCCAGTCCTCGTCTTTGGTCGCCGTGCACACGGCCTGCGAAAGCCTGCGCTCCGGCGAATCCGAGACGGCCCTGGCCGGCGGGGTCAACCTGATCCTGACCGCACGATCCACCGATCGCCTGGAGCGTTTCGGCGCACTGTCCCCGGACGGCCGCTGCCACACCTTCGCCGCCGGAGCCAACGGTTACGTCCGCGGCGAGGGCGGCGCCGTCGTGGTGCTCAAGCCGCTGCGGCGCGCCCTCGCGGACGGCGACCGGATCCACTGCCTCGTGCGCGGCAGCGCCGTCAACAACGACGGGGGCGGCCGGACACTGACCGCACCCGACGCGAGCGGGCAACAGGACGTGCTGCGCCGGGCGTACGAGCACGCGGACGTGGACCCGGCCCGGGTCGGCTACGTCGAGTTGCACGGAACGGGAACCAGGCTCGGCGACCCGGTCGAGGCCGCCGCGCTGGGCGCCGTGCTCGGCGCCGGACGCGATGCGGACCGGGCGCTGCCGGTGGGGTCGGTGAAGACCAATGTCGGTCACCTGGAGGCGGCGGCCGGGGTGATCGGGTTGGTGAAGGCGGCGCTGGTGATCTCCCATGGGGAGATTCCGGCGAGTCTGAACCACGCGGAGCCGAATCCGGAGATCCCGTTCGCCGAGCTGCGGTTGGCGGTGGCGACGCAGTCGACGGCGTGGCCGAGGCCGGTGCACTCCGTGGATTCGGTGGAGTCGACGGGGCCGCGGATCGCCGGGGTGAGTTCGTTCGGCATGGGTGGGACCAATTGCCATGTGGTGCTCTCGGAGGCGGAGTTCGCGCCCCAGAGCAGGTCGGAGACCGAGCCCCACGCCGCCGGCGGCCCGGCTTCGGTCGCCCCCGGCGTGTCGCCCCTGGTCGTCTCCGGCCATACCGACCAGGCGCTGCGTGCCCAGGCGGCCCGGCTCGCCCGCTTCGTCGGCGACCGGCCGGAACTCGGCCTGCCCGACATCGCGCACTCGCTCCTGTCGACGCGGTCGGCGTTCGAGCACCGGGGTGTGGTGATCGCCGCCGGTCGCACCGACGCGGTCGCGGGTCTGCGGGCGCTCGCCGCCGGCGAGCCGGTGCCGGGTGTGGTGTCCGGGCGGGCCCGAACCGCCGGGCGCACGGTGCTGGTCTTCCCCGGCCAGGGGTCGCAATGGCTCGGCATGGCCGCCGGACTCCTCGACTCCGCACCGGTGTTCGCGGCACGGATCGCGGACTGCGACGCGGCGCTCGCGCCGTACGTCGACCGTTCGGTGGTCTCGACGCTGCGCTCGGCGTCCGCCGACTGGCTGGAGCGGGCCGACGTCGTACAACCCGTGCTCTGGGCGGTCATGGTCTCGCTCGCGAAGTTGTGGGCCTCCTTCGGCGTACGACCCGCCGCCGTGCTCGGCCACTCCCAGGGCGAGATCGCCGCCGCGTGCGTCTCGGGCGCGCTCACCCTCGCCGACGGCGCGAAGGTCGTGGCGCTGCGCGGCCGTATCCTCCTCGACCTGTCCGGCCGCGGCGGCATGGTCTCGGTGGGCGTCTCGGCCGAGCGGATCACCGCGCTGATCGCCCCCTTCGACGGACGTTTGTCGGTGGCGGCGGTCAACAGCCCGGCGTCCGTCGTCGTCTCGGGCGAGCCGGACGTACTCGACGAACTCCTCGTCGCCTGCGCGGCCGGGGGGATTCGGGCCCGGCGGGTCCCGATCGACTACGCCTCGCACTCCACCCAGGTCACCGGGATCCGCGCCGCGCTGCTCCGCGACCTGACGGACATCCGGCCGCGCCCGTCCCGCATCCCGTTCTGCTCGTCGGTGACCGGTGCGCCGGTGGACACCACCACCCTCGACGCCGAGTACTGGTACGCCAACCTGCGCCGGACCGTGCGCTTCGAGCAGGCCGTCCGGACCCTCCTGGGCCGAGGGCACGACGTCTTCATCGAATCCAGCGCACACCCCGTGCTCACCACCAGCGTCCTGGAGACGATCGAGGACGCCGGCGCGGACGCCGCGGCGCTCGGCACGCTGCGCCGCGGTCAGGGCGGCCCCGAGCGCTTCCGCACCGCGCTCGCGCAGGCGTACGCCTGCGGCGTCACGGTCGACTGGAACCCGCTCCGGGCGCCCGGAGCGCGGCGGGTCGACCTGCCCACGTACGCGTTCCAGCGCGAGCGCTTCAGGGTCGGCGGTACGGCCGACGCACCCGCCGGGACCCCTCGGCGGGCGCGGTCCGCATGGGCCGATCGGGTGGCCGGGCTCTCCCGTGCGGAGCGGGAACAGGCCGTATGCGAACTGGTGTTCGCGCACGCTGCGACGGTGCTGGACCGGCCCGCGCTGAACGCGGCCGACGGCGAGCAGACGTTCCGGGCCCTGGGCCTGGACTCCCCGGGCGCCGTCGAACTGCGCAACCGGATCAACACCGGCACCGGGCTCCGGCTGCCCACGACGCTAGCCTACGACCACCCCACGCCGGTCGCGGTCGCACGGCATCTGGCCGGCCTGCTCCTCGACACGGCCCCCGACGACCGGCGGCCCGCGTTCGACACGGCGGCGGAACAGCCGACCGACACCGACCCGATCGCCATCGTCGGCATGGCCTGCCGCCTGCCCGGCGGCATCGCCTCTCCCGAGGACCTGTGGCGACTCGTGGCCGCGGGCGGCGACGCCGTCACCCCCTTCCCCGACGACAGGGGATGGGACCCGGCGGCGCTCCACGACCCGGATTCCGGCGTCGGGAGCACCGGCCACGTCCAACACGGCGGCTTCCTGGCCGGCGCCGCCGACTTCGACGCGGACTTCTTCGGGATCTCGCCGCGCGAGGCGTCCGCGATGGATCCGCAGCAGCGGTTGTTGCTGGAGACCTCGTGGGAGGTCTTCGAGCGGGCCGGCATCGACCCGGCGGCCTTGAAGGGCAGCCGGACCGGGGTGTTCGTCGGCGCGATGGGCCAGGACTACGGCGCCGGGCTCGACGCCGCCGCCGACGGTTCCGAGGGCTACCGACTCACCGGCAGCGCCGCCGGCGTCCTGTCCGGACGGCTCGCCTACACGTTCGGCTTCGAGGGCCCGGCCGTCACGGTCGATACGGCATGCTCGTCGTCGCTGGTCGGCCTGCATCTCGCGGCGCAGGCCCTGCGTGCCGGCGAGTGCTCGATGGCGTTGGCGGCCGGGGTGACGGTGATGTCGACCCCGGGCATGTTCGTCGAGTTCGGTCGACAGCGGGGGCTGGCGCCGGACGGCCGGTGCAAGGCGTTCTCGGCTGCCGCGGACGGTACCGGCTGGTCCGAGGGCGTCGGCGTACTGCTCGTGGAGCGGTTGTCCGACGCCCGGCGGCACGGGCATCGGGTGCTGGCGACGGTGCGCGGGACGGCGATCAACCAGGACGGCGCGAGCAACGGCCTGACGGCGCCCAACGGTTCGTCGCAACAGCGGGTCATCCGGCAGGCGCTGGCGAACGCGGGACTCTCGGCCGCCGACGTCGACGCGGTCGAGGCACACGGCACCGGCACCACGCTCGGCGACCCGATCGAGGCGCACGCGCTGATCGCCACCTACGGCCGGGACCGGGACGGCGAACAGCCGCTGTACCTGGGGTCGTTGAAGTCGAACATCGGCCACGCCCAGGCCGCCGCGGGTGTGGCCGGGGTGATCAAGATGGTCATGGCGATGCGTGCGGGCGTACTGCCGCAGACCCTGCACGCCGACGAGCCGTCCCCGCACATCGACTGGTCGGCGGGTGCGGTGGAGTTGCTGACCCGGGCCCGGGAGTGGCCCGAGGCGGGCCGTCCGCGCAGGGCCGGGATCTCGTCGTTCGGGATCAGCGGGACCAACGCGCACGTGATCGTCGAACAGGCGGCGGCCGAGAGCGTGCAGGCGGTGCCACCGCCCGATTCGCGTACGGGCGCGCTGCTCCCCTTCGTGCTGTCCGGGCACGGCCGTGACGGTCTGCGGGCGCAGGCGGCCCGACTGGCGCGGTTCGTCGGGGACGAACCCGAGCTCGGGTTGGCCGACTTGGCGTCGGCGCTGATCACATCGCGATCGCTGCTGGCCCGCCGGGGCGTCGTACTGGCCTCGGACCGGGCCGAACTGGTCGCCGGGTTGGCGGCGTTGAGCGCGGAGAAGCCCCTTCCCGGCGTGGTATCGGGCTCGGCTCGCTCTTCGGGGCGGACGGTGTTGGTGTTTCCGGGGCAGGGGTCGCAGTGGGTGGGGATGGGTGCGGAGCTGCTGGACGCGTTCCCGGTGTTCGCTGCG